>JBJMHA010000016.1:0-6223 GCA_045807625.1 Thermoanaerobaculia bacterium
CAGATGCGGGAGAGCGAGGAGGGGGAGGCCGAGCTCGACGTGCTGCGCTACGCCACCGGCGGCCGGACCCAGGTCTCCCTGGAGGAGCTGCGCCGGCTCGACCCGGAGCGGCGCCTGGAGCTGATCCTCGCGCGCGGCCGCGAGGCGGGCGGTCTGCCGGCCGGCATGGAGGCCTCCGGCCTGCGGCGTCTGGTGGCGATCCTGGAGGCGAACCGACGGGCCCTGCGCGCCTACCATCCGGAGCCGGCGGACGTTCACGCGGTCTACATCCGCGCCGCCGAGGGGGTACGGGCGGACGCCGCCTGGGAGCCGCTGGCCCTCGGCGGGCTCGCGGTCCACGAGGTCGCCGGAAGCCACCTGTCCATGCACCTGCCGCCATACGTCGCGGCGCTGGGGGAGCATCTGGCCGCCTGCATCGAGGCGTCGAAGCGGCCAGCGAGCGAGGCCTTGAAGGAGCATGGAGTGGCCATGGCGAGAGCGACCTGACCGGTTCCTGTCCGCCCCGCGTCTCCTTCCACGCGGTACGCCGCACTCTGGAAGAGGCGCGCCCGAGAGCAGCTTCTCGGGCACGGTATTGTTGTAGCCCTACACAGACCCATCTCGTCCCCGGTCGTCCCGAAGGGCGCCCTCACGGCCCGTCCACCTCAGGCGCGGGCGCAGTCCCCGGAAGCAAGATCAGACCGACACGGAATACCGAGCGGAGATGAGCAAGGAAAACGTCGAGAGCATCTACAGGCTGTCCCCCGTCCAGCAGGGCATGCTGTTCCACATCCTCTACGCGCCCGGAGAAGGGGTCTACTTCGAGGTATTCGAGAGCGATTTCGGCGTGCATTTCGATCCCACCGCTTTCGAGCGTGTCTGGCAGGAGCTGGTGGACCGGAGCCCGGTCCTGCGTACCTCCTTCGTCTGGGAGGGGCTGGAGGAGCCCGTCCAGATCGTCCACCGGCAGGTGAAGCTGCCGTTCTCGCTGCTGGACTGGCGCGGTCTTCCGGCGGCAGAGCAGAGCTCCCGGCTGGAGGCGCACCGGGTCGAGGAGCGCCGCCTCGGCTTCAACCTCCTGAAGGCGCCGCTGATCGGCTTCAGCGCGATCCGGCTGCGGGACGATCTCTACCGGGTGATCTGCCAGTACTCCCACCTGGTGCTCGACGGCTGGTCGTTCGGCCTCCTGTTCCAGGAGGTGGACTCCCTGTATCCCCAGGCGGCCGCGGGCCGGCCGCTGCAAGGCCAGCAGCGCCGCCCGTTCCGCGACTACGTCAACTGGCTGCGCCAGCAGGACCTCTCGCAGGCGGAAGGCTACTGGCGACGGATGCTGGGCGGCTTCACCACCCCCACGCCTCTCGGGGTGGACCGGCCCGCCGGCCGGGGGCGCGAGGACCTCGGACGCGGCATGGAGATCGCCGTGCTCCCCGAGGCGGAGACCGAAGCCCTGAAAGCCTGGGCGAAGGAGAGCCGGCTCACCCTGAGCACGGTCGCGCAGGGGGCCTGGGCGCTGGTGCTCTCCCGCTACAGCGGCGAGGAGGATCTCGTCTTCGGGCTGACGGTCTCCGGGCGGCCGCCGGGCCTGCCCGGGATGGAGGCGATGCTGGGGTGCTTCATCAACACCCTGCCGTTGCGCGTGCGGGTGCCGGCCGGCGCGCGGGCGCTGTCCTGGCTGCAGGAGATCCAGACGGAGCAGGTCGAGATGCGCCGGTACGAGCACAGCCCGCTGGTGGACGTGCTGGGATGGTCCGACGTGCCGCGCCCGACGCCGCTGTTCGAGAGCATCTTCGTCTTCGAAGGGTTCGTGGAGAGCTTGCGGGAGGGGGTGTTCCAGCGCACCAACTACCCTCTGACCCTGGTGGTGGGGCCGGACCGGGAGATGGTGCTGCGGGTCGACTACGAGCGCGAGCGCTTCGAGGCGCCGGCGGTCGAGCGTCTCCTCGGACATTGGAAGGCCGCGCTCCTGGCCTTCGCGGCCGATCGGCGGCTGGAGGAGATCGACGTCCTGCAGCCGGCCGAGAGGCAGCAACTCCTCACGGTCTGGAACCGCGCGGGGGTCGACTTCCCGAGCCCGCTCTGCCTGCACGAGATCTTCGAGTCCCAGGCGGCGCGGACCCCCGGGGCTCCGGCCGTGACCTTCGAGGGGGAGAGCCGCGGCTACGCCGAGCTCAATGCCCGGGCCAACCGGGTGGCGCACCGCCTGCGGCGGCTGGGGGTGGGGCCGGAGTCGCGGGTGGGCCTCTGCGTGGACCGCTCCTTCGAGCTGGTGGAAGGGCTGCTGGGCATCCTCAAGGCGGGCGGCGCCTACGTGCCGCTCGATCCCCGGTATCCCACCTCCCGCCTTTCCTACATCGCCGAGGATTCCAGGATCGAGGTGTTGGTCACGACGGAGGAGCTGCGCGAGCTGGTGCCGGGCGTGGCGGCGATTTGTCTGAGCGAGACCAGTGAGGAGAGCGCGGAGAATCCGGAGCCTGTCGCCGGTCCCGACAACCTCGCCTACGTCATCTACACCTCGGGCTCGACGGGCAAGCCCAAGGGGTCGCTGATCACCCACCGCAACGTGGCCCGGCTATTCTCCGCGACCGGCGAGTGGTTCCACTTCGGTCCCGAGGACGTCTGGTCGCTGTTCCACTCCTTCGCCTTCGACTTCTCGGTGTGGGAGATCTGGGGGGCGCTGCTCTACGGCGGCCGTCTGGTGGTGGTGCCGTACTGGGTGAGCCGCTCGCCGGAGGCCTTCCACGAGCTGCTGGTCCGAGAGAAAGTGACGGTGCTCAACCAGACCCCCTCGGCCTTCCGCCAGCTCGCGCAGGCGGACGGGGAGAGAGGCGGCGAGCTGGCGTTGCGCTATGTGGTCTTCGGCGGCGAGGCGCTGGAGCTGTCGAGCTTGGCGCCGTGGTTTGACCGGCATGGGGACGAGAAGCCGCTGCTGGTCAACATGTACGGCATCACCGAGACGACGGTGCACGTGACCTATCGGGTGGTGCGGCGGGCGGACCTGGCGGCGGTAGGCAAGAGCCCGGTGGGGGTGCCGATCCCAGACCTCTGCGTCCATCTGCGGGACCGCCACGGCAACCTGGTGCCGGCGGGGGTGGCGGGGGAGATGTACGTGGCCGGCGCGGGAGTGGCGCGGGGGTATCTCGGGCGTCCGGAGCTGACGGCGGAGCGTTTCGTTCCGGACCCGTTCGGCGACTCGGGCGAGCGGCTGTACCGCTCGGGGGACCTGGCGCGCTGGCTGGACGGCGGAGACCTGGAGTACCTGGGGCGGATCGACCATCAGGTGAAGATCCGGGGCTTCCGCATCGAGCTGGGGGAGATCGAGGCGGTGCTGGGGTCACACCCCTCCGTGCGCGAGGCGGTGGTGCTGCCGCGCGAGGACGATACGGGCGACCGGCGCCTGGTGGGCTACGTGGTCCCAAGAGAGAGCGGGATCGATGCGGCGGACCTGCGGGAGTACCTCAAGGACCGGCTGCCGGACTACATGATCCCCTCGGCGCTGGTGGAGATCCCCGCCGTCCCCCTCACCGCGCACGGCAAGGTGGACCGCAAGGCGCTGCCCGATCCGGCCGAGACCGTGACCCCGGAGGAAAAAGGTTTCGATCCGCCGCGCACGCCCACCGAGGAGCTGGTGGCGGGGATCTGGTCGGAGGTGCTGCGGGTGGAGCGGGTAGGCCGGGGGGACAGCTTCTTCGACCTCGGCGGCCATTCGCTGCTGGCCACCCGGGTGCTGTCGCGCCTGCGCGAGGTGCT
The DNA here is from genome assembly GCA_045807625.1 of Thermoanaerobaculia bacterium. Taxonomy (GTDB): domain Bacteria; phylum Acidobacteriota; class Thermoanaerobaculia; order Multivoradales; family UBA5704; genus DATARR01. The sequence continues at coordinate 3,727 of JBJMHA010000016.1, forward strand.
CGGGGTCGATCTGCCGTTGCGGGTTCTCTTCGAGTCGCCGACGGTGGCGGAGATGGCGCCGCGGGTCGAGGCGGCCCGGGCCGTGGGCGGGCTCGAGCTGCCCCCGCTCGTCCCCGGTCCCCGGGACGGGGATCTTCCCCTGTCGTTCTCCCAGGAGCGTCTCTGGTTCCTGGAGCAGCTCCAGCCGGGCACGGCGGTCTACCATATCCCCAACGCCGTGCGGATGACCGGCACGCTCGACGTCGCCGCCCTGCGCCGGGCGCTCGCCGAGGTGGTCCGCCGCCACGAATCTCTGCGCACCGTTTTCTCCGTGCATGGTGGCCGCCCGGTGCAGGTGGTCCGCGAAGACCTGCGACCCGCGCTGCCCTTGCTGGACCTGTCGGGCCTGTCCGATCCGAAGGACGAGATCCGCCGCGTCTCGGCCCTGATCTCGCGCCGGCCCTTCAATCTGGGCTCCGGACCGCTGCTGCGCTTGGCGTTGCTGAAGCTGGACGAAGGCGAGCACGTGCTGCTGCTCACCTTCCACCACATCGTCTCGGACGCCTGGTCGCTGGAGGTGCTGCTGCGGGAGCTGGGAACGCTCTACGCGGCCTTCTCCTCCGGCCGGCCCTCACCCCTGCCGGAGCTGCCGGTGCAGTACGCAGACTTCGCGCTCTGGCAGCGGAGCTGGCTCCACGGCGAGGTGCTAGAGGCCCTGCTCGCCTACTGGCGCGAAGGGCTGGCCGGAGTGCCGGTGCTGCAACTGCCGGGCGACCGGCCCCGTCCGGCCCTCCAGAGCTACCACGGCTCGATGGTCCCCTTCGCCCTCCCCGAGCCACTTTCGGCCGCAGTGCACGCCCTGGCCAGGGCGAAAGGCGCGACGGTGTTCATGATCCTGCTCTCGGCCTATGAGGCGCTGCTCGCGCGCTACTCCGGCCAGGAGGACTTCGCGGTGGGCTCCCCCGTGGCGGGCCGCGACCGCCGCGAGATCGAGGGGCTGATCGGCTTCTTCATCAACACCCTGGTCCTGCGCTCGTCTCTCGCGGCGGACCTGGCCGCCGCGAAGCTTCTGGACCGGGTGCGCGCGGTGACCCTGGAGGGGTACGCGCGCCAGAGCGTGCCTTTCGAGCGCATCGTCCAGGAGCTGGCCCCGGAGCGCAACTTGAGCTACTCGCCGTTGTTCCAGGTGATGCTCGCTTTCCAGAGCCTGGGAGGGGAGGAGGGATTGGAGCTGCCGGGGCTGACGCTGGCGCCCCAGAGCGATGACTTCCCGGTCTCGAAGTTCGACCTCACGCTGACGGCGTTCGATTCGGGCTCCCAGATCTTCGGCCACTGGGTCTACAGCACGGCGCTGTTCGACCGCGAGACGGTCGAGCGCTGGTCAGGGCACTTCCAGGTGTTGCTGGAAGGTCTCGTGGCCGATCCGGCGCGGCGGGTCTCAGAGCTGCCGCTGCTGACGGCGGGGGAGCGGGAGCAGATCCTGGTCGAATGGAACCGGCCGCCGGTGGGCTACCCCGAGGAGGGGTTCGTCCACCAGCTCTTCGAAGCGCAGGTGGAGAAAACCCCCGACGCGGTGGCGGTCGTCTTCGAAGGGGAATCTCTGACCTACCGGGAGCTGAACGCCCGGGCGAACCGTCTGGCCCGCCACCTGCGGCGGCGGGGGGCGGGGCCCGAGGTGCTGGTGGGCATCCGCGCCGAGCGCTCCTTCGAGATGGTGGTGGGGCTGCTGGCGATCCTCAAGGCCGGGAGCGCCTACCTGCCGCTCGATCCGTCGCTGCCGGAAGAGCGGCTGAGCTACATGATGGAGGACGCCGGGATCGGGCTGCTGGTGACTCAAGATCTGCCCGACTGTAGCGGCGAGAGCGAAGAAAACCTTTCCGTCCCGGTGCTGCCGGACAACTCGGCCTACGTCATCTACACCTCGGGCTCGACCGGCCGGCCCAAGGGGGTGGTGGTCTCCCACCGCGCCCTGGGCAACCGCCTCCAGTACGCCCGGGCGGGGGACGTGAACGAGAGCGACGCCTTCCTCCAGAAGACGACGATCGGCTTCGACGTCTCCCTGGCGGAGATCTTCGCTCCGCTGGTGAACGGCGGCCGGACGGTGCTCGCCCGCCCCGGCGGCCAGCAGGACCCGGAGTACCTGGTGCGGCTGATCCGGGAGCAGCGGATCACCTACGCCTCCTTCCCTCCGTCGCTGCTCTATGTCCTCTTCGAGCAGGAGGGCTTCGACCGGTGCGGCAGCCTGCGGGTGGTGATCACCGGCGGCGAGACCGTCCCGGCGGCGCTGCCGGGGCAGCTCTACCGGCACCTCCCGGGGGCCAGCCTCTTCAACCGCTACGGGCCGACCGAGACGACGATCTCGGTCACCTCCTGGCTCTGCGAGCGGGACGTCACGCCGCGCACGCTGCCCATCGGCCGGCCCACGGCCAAGGCCCGGGTCTATCTGCTCGGCCCGAGCCTCCAGCCAGTGCCGGCGGGGGTCACCGGGGAGATCTTCCTGGGCGGGACCTGCGTGGCC
>JBJMHA010000017.1:0-25510 GCA_045807625.1 Thermoanaerobaculia bacterium
ATCGGGAGAGATCGACGACGAGGGTGCCGGCGAGAGGGGAGACCACCCTACTCCCGCTCGACGACCATCGCGAACCCGACTCCGCCAGCCGCGCAGATCGTCAGCAGACCGAGGTTCTGGCCGCGGCGGCGCAGCTCGTAGAGGAGCTGCGTCACCACCCGCGCTCCGGTGGCGCCGAAGGGGTGGCCGATCGAGATCGAGCCGCCGGTGACGTTGAAGCGGTCGAGGTCGACCACCCCCAGCGGCTCGCTCCGGCCCAGCTCCCGCTCGGCGAACCTCTTCGAGGCGAACCCCTTCATGTTGGAGAGGATCTGCGCCGCGAAGGCCTCGTGCATCTCCACCAGGTCGACGTCGGAGAATTTCACCCCCGCCGCGTCGAGGGCGGCCGGCGCGGCGTAGGCCGGCCCCTGGAGGAGCTGGTCCCCGGGATTGAGCGCCGTGAAGGCGTAGGAGCGGATGTAGCCGAGCGGCGTGTAGCCGAGGGCCTTGGCCTTCTCCTCGCTCATCACCAGCAGGGCCGAGCCGCCGTCGGTCAAGGGGCTGGAGTTGCCGGCCGTGAGCGTGCCGTAGCGCTTGTCGAACACCGGCTTGAGCTTCGCCAGCGCCTCCATCGAGCTGTCGGCGCGGACGCCGTTGTCGCGGGTGACCGCCTTGTCGTAGCCGGGCGGCGGGAAGGCCGGCGCGATCTGCGCGGCCAGCCGGCCGTCCTCGGTGGCGGCGGCGGCCCGCTGGTGGGAGAGGAGGGCGATCTCGTCCTGGGCCCGCCGGGAGATGTCGTTCTCCTTGGCCATCTTCTCCGCCGACTCCCCCATGGTCTGGCCGGTGGTGTACTCGGCGATGGCCGGAGCCACCGGCGCGAGGTCGGCCGGCCGGAGCTTGCCGAAGGCGCCCACCTTCTGGGGGAGCGTCTTGGCGCGGCTGGCGGCCATGAAGGTCTGTGCCGCCTTGCGCGAGAACTGGATGGGGACGTTGGTCAGCGACTCGGCCCCGCCCGCCAGCACCACGTTGGCCTCGCCCGAGAGGATCGAGCCGGCGGCGAAGGTGAGGGCCCGGGTCGAGGAGGCGCAGGCGAGGTTCACCGTCACCCCCGGGATACGGAACGGCAGCGAGGTGCGGAAGACCACCTCCCGTCCCAGGTTAGGGGCGAAGAGGGCCGGCACCACCACGCCGAAGACCGACAGGTCGATCTCGTCGGGATCGACCGCCGTCCGCGCCACCAGCTCCGAGGCGGCGATGCTCGCGAGGTCGATGACGTCCATGTTCGCGAAGTCGGTCCCCGACTTGATGAACGGGGTCCGGCAGCCGTCGACGATCGCCACCCGGCCGTGGGCTCCCTTGAGCTGGCTCCGCTCCACCGCCTGGATCTTGATCGGCTGGCTGTGGTCGCGGGTCCAGACGGTATCCGCGCGCACGGTGATCTCCTCCAGGGCGGAAGCCGTATTCGGCGGCCGCAGAGGGGCGGGCGGTGGGGCGGTCTGGGGGGTGGCGCTTTCCGATGTGGCGGGCATTCGCGGTCTCCTTCCTCGTCCTCGCTGCCGTTATATACCACGATGATGCCGCTCTGCGGCAAAGGGCCCTCGTCCCTAGAGGAGGCGAAAGTGTGGCGCGAAACGGTTCGTATGGATATACTCAGAGACGTGGGGACCCCTTTTCGCTATGCCCAGGATCGCTCCGGAGTGGTCGAGGTGCCGCGGTATTCCATACCGGAGGCGGCCCGCTATCTTCGGATGTCGCCGGCGACGCTGAAGTCCTGGGTCGCGGGACGATCGTACGATACCGTCAAGGGGGGGCCCAGATGGTGGGATCACCTGATTCACCGGCCCGATCCCAACGATCCGCGCCTATCTTTCGCCAATCTCACGGAAGCGTTCGTCCTTCAGGCTCTCCGGAAGCAGTACAAGGTGAAGATGAAGGAGGTACGCGTGGCTCTCGACTGCGCCCATCGTAAATTGGGCGTGGACCGGATACTGCTCAGCAAAGATCTGAGAGCGCTGCGAGGCGGCATCTTCCTGCGGCACCTCGACACGCTGATCAACGTCGGCAAGGGCGGCCAGACGGCCATACCCGAGATCCTGGGCGCGTATCTGGAGCGAGTCGAGTGGGATGACAGAGATCTCCCGCTGAGGATGTTTCCTTTCACCAGGGCCGAGGGTCTCCATTCGCCCAAGCTCCTCACGATCAATCCTGAAATCGCTTTCGGGCGCCCCGTCATCGAGCGGAAATCCATCAGAACCTCCAGCATCGCTGAACGCTTTGAGGCAGGCGAATCTATAGCATCCCTTGCTGAAGATTACGACCTTGAGGTAGCAGAGGTTGAAGAGGCGATCCGCTACGAAGCCCTCCCGATCGCAGCCTGAGCCGATCTTCTTCACCGACCGCGACCTGGGTAAGCTGGTTCCCCGGCTGCTCCGTGAAAGCGGGCTTCTGGTCGAACGCTACAGCGACCATTTTCAGGAGAGCAACGTTACAGATCAGGAGTGGCTCGCATTCGCCGCCCGGCAGCGCTGGATAGCGCTCTCGCACGATAAGAACATACGGCGCGATTCCATCGCCGTGGGCACCATCATGGCGGAGCGAGGCCACCTGTTCATCATCCGCGGCGTCCTCACCGGCACAGAGAAAGCCGAGCTCGTTCTGGGGGCCCTGAGATCGATCCGCCGCCTGATCGAGGAACACCAGGACGAGGCGTTCATCGGAGTGATTCGCCGCACCGTCATAAAAGCCGGCGTGGTCCATTCCGAAGCCAAAATCGTCCTGACGGCAGGAGAGTGGCTCAAGAGGAGCAGACCGGTGCTTCCTGACGAGGAGGATGATGTCTAGCCAATAGCAGGGACTGGAGGCATGAGGGTCCGCACCCCGCGCTCCCGCCAGAAGGCCGCCTCTTCTTCGGAAATCTCTCCGGACACCACCACCGCCCGCAGCCGCCGGAACGGCAGACGCCCCTTCCTCACCTTCCCCACCCGCGCCCGCAGGTCCGCGATCTCTTCCGGGGTGCCGTGGAACACCGTCGGCCGCACCCGGGCGGCGGTGGCGGCCCGGAGCGCCGGATCGGGCTCCAGGACCACGGCTGCTCCGGAGAGCGTGGCCCAGGCCATCAAGGTCCGCTCCAGGGGATCTTCGAGCGGCCCGCCGAGCACTACGATCTCCCGCTTCCCCGTCTCCCCGATCTCTCCCAGAAGCCGCTCCCCCGCCGCGACGATCTCCGCGACCGTCCAGCCGGAGGGAGGGCGACTGGAGAGGGATGCAGGGGGTGAGGTCTCGATCTCGAGACCCTGCCTCTCGATCCACCAAGAATCCTCTCTCCCCCCATTCGGCGCCGGCACCAATCCCGCCGCCTGAATCGCCAGGTCCAGGATCACGGATTCCGGGCGCGCGTCGTACCGGAAGGCCGCGCGGGAGCCGGCGGGCAGGGCGGACAGGGGCTCCCGCCAGCGCTCCATCCAGCCGGCGAGCTCCCGCCAGGGATGCCAGACCCAGTCCCACCCCTCGGCTCGGAAGAGCCAGGGCTCCTCGGGGTCCGCTGCGGCGCGGCGGAGCAACGCGGCGGGAAGGCTCGGAGGCGGGGCCACGGCGATGAGGGGGCTTGGGGGCCCGTCAGGTCAGGGCGACCTTCTTCATCACATCGGCGATCTTTTTCTCGATGACCGGCTTCATCAGGCTCGCCGGGGGCTTGAGATGGGCCCGGCCCACCAGCCGGCCGTTTTCCAAGACGATGGTCGCCGTCGCCCCGGGACCGGAGAGATGCATGACGTCCCCCTCCCAGCGCCATTTCAGCATGCCGCCCGGGAACTCCTTCTGGAGCCCGGCGTCGAGAGCCGGCCGGATCTCGTCCATGGACGACTTCGTGGTGTTTACCTCGATGGTCAAGTCGCTCATGCGCGGAAAGCTACCACAAGACCCCTCATCACCCCGCCTGGGGTTGAAACCCCAGGCTGGCGAATACCCGCCCTTACAGGGCGGTCTTTCTCCCTCCGCCGTAGGAGATCTTGTAGGGGCGGCCCCGGGACTTTTCTCCCCCGGGATTTTGTTCCCGGGGAAGAGCCCCACCTGGATGAGGTACTCTTGGACCGTATTGAGGGGAAGGCCATGAAAATCCGACACATCCTCGCCATCCTCCTGCTGGCCGCCGCGGCGGCCCGGCCGGGACAGGCTCAAGCCCAAGCCCAGGGCCCGACGACCATCGCCAATCCCAAGCTCTTCGACGAGAGCCTCAAGGCGGCGGCCGAGGCGGTCAAGCAGTACGGGGCTCCGGACGACCCGGAACGGCTCGCCCGGGTCAACCGCATCGGCTACGAGCTCGCCCAGCAGTCCGAATTCCAGAAGTACCCCTTCGTCTTCGGCATCGTGAAGATGCCGGAGCCCAACGCCTTCGCGCTGCCGGCCGGACAGATCTTCATCACCACCGGCATGCTCGACCTCGGCCTCGACGACGACATGCTGGCCAACGTCCTCGGCCACGAGATCGGCCACGTCGTCCACGAGCACTCCCTGCACATGCAGCGCAAGCAGACGCTGATGACCGTGCTCGGCAACCTGCTGGTGGCCGGGGTCGCCATCGGCGAGTCGCGGAGCGGCAGCCATCTCCCCGCGGCGCAGGCGCCCTACGATCCACGGCTCGGCGGCTACGGCTACCCGGATCCCAACGGCAACCTGATCCAGGGGGCGGCGGCGGCCAGCCTCGTGGTGAGCGAGCTCCTGCTGCGCAGCTACAGCCGCGACTATGAGGACGAGGCCGACAAGGAGGGGCAGCACCTGGCCGCGGCGGCCGGCTACAGCCCCGACGGCGCCCGCCGGCTCTGGGACCTCATGAACAGCCGCGCCCCGCAGCTCAAGGAGTACGGCTACTGGCAGACCCACCCCTTCGCCGACGCCCGCCAGCGCGCCGCCGAGGCCCGCAAGGGAACCTGGGCGGTCCAGCCCCGGAAATCCGCGGACGACTTCCGCAAGCGCACCCAGACGGTGCTCACCACCTACCTCCGGATGAACCACAAGCCGGACGAGGGGGTGACCGACTTCATGAAGAGGGCCATCCTCGCCTCCTGGCCGCAGGGGAAGGAGTCCGACGCCCTGCGCCTCGAGAAGCTCCACAAGCGCCGCGACGACGAGCTCGCCCGCCCGGTGCTGTCGCGCGACTACGGCGCCGTCCTCCGGATGTACCGCCAGGAGTTGGCGGTGGTGAAGTCGGTCGAGCCCAAGAGCGACCTGATCTCCGCCCTCGACGGCGAGATCTCGGACCTGGAGGCCAAGCGCAAGGACCTCTATCCGCGCGCGGTCAAGATCCTCGACGGCGGAGTCTACGAGACCTCGTTCCTGGAGAGCTTCCTCTCCAACTTCCCCGAGGCCACGCAGGTGCCCGAGGTGGCCCTGGCCCTGGGCGACGCCTACAGCCGCCTGGGCAACCGGACCGAGGCGGTCACCCAGTACCTGAAGGCCTGGGAGGCCGGTCCGCAGAGCGCCGAGGGCAAGCGCGCCGCCAGCGGGCTGCGCGTCCTCGCCCCCAACCTCCAGGAGCTTGCCGCCCTCCAGCAGATGGCCGAGCAGACCAAGGACTCCGAGCTCAAGCGCCTGGCCGAGGACCGCCTCGCCGCCATCGCCAAGTCCTACGACGACATCAAGAACGGCGCCGAGTACCTGCGCCGCTACCCCGAGGGCCCCTACGTCGTGCCGGTGATCGAGCGGCTGAACGTCCTCGCCGACAACCTCTACGGCGAGGTCGTGCTCTACCGCAGCGTGGGGGACACCGTGAAGGCCATGGAGCGGATCAACAAGATCCTCACCGACGCCCCCCTCTCCCCCGCCGCCGCCAAGCTCCGCGACCAGGCGGTGCTGGAGGCGAAGGCGGGGTAGGCGCGAGGATCCAGGCCGTCTGTTTTTCTCAGAGCGCCTGCCCTTCGAAGCCTCACCCCCTGGCCCCCTCTCCACTCCGTGGAGAGGGGGAACGTAACTGAGCCGATCTTGCCGAATCTGGGAGATTTCGATCTCCGGGCCCTCCCTCGCCACGAAGTGGAGAGGGACCGAGGGTGAGGCCTCGAAGGGCAGGACTCCCCAGAGGGCCAGATCCTCTGTACGCCCCCCTACATCTCCTCCTGGACCAGCTTCCCGTCCCGCAGCGAAAACACCAGATTCACCGGCATCATCGCCGTCCGGGCCGAGGCGGAGCGGCTCCCCTGAAGGCGGATCTTGCCGCCGGAGACCGTGAGCGACTGCACGCGGACCTGGTTCCCCAGGAGAGTGGTGGCCAGGTTGACGATCCGGCCCCCCTGCCGGGCCACGGCGGCGAGATAGGTCTCCTGGAGCGGATCGCCCGGGTTCTTGACCAGCAGCACGGCCGTCTCGGGAGCGCCGTCGCCGTCGAGATCGCCGGCCGCCCTCTCCGGGGCCAGCACCACGACCGGCGGCCCCTCGGACCGGCCGTCCTTCAGGCAGACCTCCTTCTCCGGCTCGATCCCCCGGTAGCAGGCGTTCGGGATCATCGATTCCACGTCGGGCGAGGCCTTCCCAGGCTGGGGTCGGACCGACGGTTTCCCTTGCGGTGGGCCCGGCGGCTTGCCCGTCTGGGCGCAGGCCGGGACGGCGAGCAGCAGCAGGCCCGCTGTGAGCAGGGCTTCGCGAAAGCTGAGGATCTTCATGATGGCGCTCCTTTTCTCTCCCGGACCCATCTTACTCCGCGCTATTCTCCCCCCTCCATGGAGGAGGACTCGTGACTCGACGCTGGGAAGACCCCGATCTGCCGTTCCCGTCCGGGCTGGACAGCCCGCCCGCCATCCAGGAATTCCTGAACGGCATCACCTACAGCGCCGAGCCGGTCTATCGCTGCCCGGCGAGCGTGCTGCGCGACGGCAAGGGGCACTGCTTCGACGGCGCCGTCCTCGCCGCCGCGGCCCTGCGCCGGATCGGCTTCCCGCCGCGGATCGTCGACCTGCTCCCCTGGGAAGGGCACGACGACGACCACGTCCTGGCCGTCTTCAAGATTGAAGGGGGCTGGGGGGCGGTCGCCAAGTCGAACTTCGTGGGCCTGCGCTACCGCGACCCGGTCTTCCGCAGCCTGCGCGAGCTGGTGATGTCCTACTTCGAGGTCTTCTTCAACCTCGCCCGCGAGAAGACCCTGCGCGCCTACACGGTCCCCCTCAACCTCGCCCGCTTCGACCGCCGCCGCTGGACCACCCGCGACGAGACCATGGAGGACATCGCCACCCGCCTCGACCAGATCCGGAAGCACGAGGTCCTCGCCCACGGCATGGCCGAGCGCCTGGCTTTGGCGGATCCGAGATCGTTCGAGGCCGGATTGCTGGGGGCATTGCCGGAGGGGTTGCGGAAGGTGGAATGAGGGACGGTAGAATCCGTTGATCGGACCTTGAAGTCACCACCGGCGATCTACGACAGCCAGGGCCGGCCCCTCGCTCTGGGACACCGCGTCGGGAGGGGCGGAGAGGGGGAAGTCCTCGGCCTTTCCGCCGACAGCCGCCTGCTCGCCAAGCTCTACCACAAGCCCCTGACCCCGGAGCACGCGGAGAAGCTGTCCGCGATGGTGCGCCTGCAGACGGAGGCGCTGAAGAAGGTCGCCGCCTGGCCCGTCGACACCTGCCACCGCAAACCCGGGGGCGAGATCATCGGCTTCCTGATGCCCAGGGTCTCGGGGTATCGGGAGGCCCACGACCTCTACAGCCCGAAGAGCCGCGTCCACTCCTTTCCCGGCACCACGTGGAGCTTCCTGCTCCATTCCGCGGCCAACATGGCCCGGGCCTTCGCCGTGGTCCACGAGCACGGCCACCTGGTGGCGGACGTCAACCACGGCAACGTGCTGGTGTCCCGCCAGGCCACGGTCCGCCTCATCGATTGCGACAGCTTCCAGATCCAGGCCGGCGGGCGGCACTACCTCTGTGAGGTCGGAGTCCCGACCCACGTCCCCCCGGAGCTCCAGGGCGGATCGCTGCGCGTGCTCCGCACCGAGGACCACGACGCCTTCGGCCTGGCGGTCCTGATCTTCCAGATCCTGTTCATGGGGCGCCACCCCTATTCAGGCAGATACCTGGGCCCGGGAGACATGCCCCTCGAAAAGGCCATCCGCGAGAACCGGTTCGCCTATGGAGCCTCGGCCGGCTCCCGGCAGATGCGGCAACCGCCGAACACCCTCGACCTCGAGGCGGTATCCAGGCCCGTGGCCGGGCTGTTCGAAAGAGCGTTCGCCGCCCGGCCGGGGTTGGCGGGGGGGCGTCCCCGGCCCCGGGAGTGGGCGGCGCTGCTGGAATCCGTCAAGACCCGGACGTGCGATCGCAACACCGCTCACATCTTTCCGGAAGGCCTGGCCGCGTGCCCCTGGTGCGGTCTCGAAGCCCAAACGGGGCTGGTCTTCTTCTACATCGCCTCGATTCCCCTCGAAGCGGGCCTCTCCTCCCTCCCCTTCGACCTGGCCTCCGCCTGGGCGCGCATCGCCGCGGCGCCCGGCCCGGGAGCGCCCCCGCCCATGCCGGCTCCCGCGGCCTACCCGGCCACTCCATCCCCCACCGCTCTCGCGGCTTCCCGGAAGAAATTGCGCTGGGTCAAGGCCTCCCTGGTGCTCGCCCTCGGCGCGGCGTTCGGCATCTACATCGGAGCCTGCACCGGAGCCACGATCCTCGTCCTCATGGCGGGCCTGGCCTATGCCGCCCTGACCGCCGGCGATCCCAACCGGGACAGCGCGAAGCGGCATCTGCGGGGCTCACGGGATCTCCTGGAGAAGCTTCAGGACGCCTGGACCCGGGAAGCCGGCGAATCCGCTTTCGTCAACCGGCGGACCGAGCTCGAGCGCTTGGGGAACGAATACCGGGACCTCCCGGCGTTCCGGCAGAGGAAGCTGGCGGAGCTGGAAGCCGGGCGCCGGGCCGCCCAGCTCAACCGGTTCCTCGACCGGTACCGCATCGACAGGGCGAAGATCCAGGGGATCGGCCCCAGCCGCACGGTGACCCTCCAGTCCTACGGCATCGAGACGGCGCGGGACGTCCGACAGCGGGACGTCCTTCGCATCCCCGGCTTTGGCGAGCTCCTCACCCAGTCGCTGCTGAGCTGGCGCCGGTCCCTCGAGGCGAAGTTCGTTTTCGATCCCACCCAAGGGATCGACCCCGCGGACCTGGCCACCCTGGACCGGACGATCGCGGACCGCAAGTCCCAGATCCAGCGGGCCCTCCAGTCAGGGCCGGCGGAGTTGGAGAAGATCCGGTATGAGACCCTGGTCCGCCGGCAGGCGCTGTTCCAACAGCTCCAGGCCGCGGCCAGGACCGTCGCCCAAGCCGCGGCGGATTTCAAGGTGCTGTGAGCGCTCCGGGGGCACCTCAACATCAGCCCCGTATCGCTAAACTTCCCCTGCCTCTCTGAGAACCGTCTCGATCAGCGAATCCGTCAAGTACATCGTGGTGCTCCGGAGAGCTTCTATCACGGGAGAAACGCTTGGAAGCAGGCCCTGGTTCTTGGCTTTCACCAGAATTCCCAGTGTGCCCGTGTAGGTCAAACGGTTTAAACGGGCGATCCTCCGTCCAAGTGTATCGTCCAGGATCAACAGGCTTCCCGGGTGGGCTATTGCCAAGGCGATAGCCTCCGCCTCACCTGGACCGAGATCGATCACGACAGGGAGTAATGACGTATCGCGAAGGAGCTCAACCCGCAGCCAGTCCAGGGTACCGATGTCTGGAACGGCGACGCCCAACTCCGCCCCGGCACGAAGCTCTTCCCGCACGGCTGAAGGAATCTGAATCTGCCCGTACAGCCGAGGGAGCAGCTCGAGATGGCTAACCTGATGGAGATACAGCAGAGGAGAGGTATTGCTGATGACCAGGCGGTCAGGCATTGAGAACGTCCTGCCGCAGCTCCTCTTCGGTCATTTGAAAAGGAGAGACCTTGAAATGGCGTAGAGCCAGGAGGAACTCCACCCGCGTCATGCCCGCGAGCTGAGCTGCTCGGCCGGACGACAGCTTCCCCAATTCGAAAAGCTTGACGGCCCCAAGCATTTTGAGATCCTGGCCGAAGGATTCCGCATCCGTCTTCAAGCTGATCAGTGTTTCTTCAGGAATCTCCAGCCGGACCGCGCTCATGGTGTGCCCTCCTGAGGCAAGTCTACCTCAGGTGCTTGGTCCAACTGATTTCTCCAACCCGTGGTTGGAGTTTTTCGTGGTCCTCACGGCCGGAAAAACCCCCGAGCATCCTCCAAGCTCTTCCGGTTCCGCTCCTCGTCCCACCCGGCGAGAATCGCCTTCTTCTCCTCGCCGGTCAGCTTCCAGGAGAGGGGGGAGCTCTGCTGGAGCTGGAAGACGACCTCGAGGTTCCCGACGCCGTTGCAGGCCAGGACCTTCTGCACCAGCGCCATCTCCACGTCCCCCGTGGAGGCCTGGGCGGAGGTGCGGACGTTGTACATCGTCAGCAGCGGGCCCAACCCGGACCAGAGCCACCCCTCGTGCTGGCTCGCCCGCGGGCCTGGGGACTCCGGGTTGTCGGGGAAGGAGCGGATGAGCACCAGCAGCAACCCCCTCTGCTTCAGCTCCTGCCACTGGCTGTCCGGGAGCGAGCGCAGCCAGTTGACCACGCTGACGACTCCGAAATTGTCGAAATAGCCGCCGTCCGCCAGGTGGAAGCCGGGCGCGGCGGGGCGGCCGTCCACGTTCTGGGCGCGGGTCATCGGGCTCACCCAGGGGAAGGTGGCCGAGAGCCGCGCCGCCGTCGACACGTGGAGGTCCCGCGCCGGATAGGTGGTGGAGAAGAAACGCCCCTTCCAGGGATGGTCCCAACCCAAAGGCGTCAGGAGGAGCTGCTCCCCCGTCTCGCTCGCCGTGGCGTTGAGCACCGCCGCCGGCAGCCAGCCGGCGGAGCTCCCCGCCCCCCAGTCGGCCAGCGTGGCGTCCCGGTGCAGCAGATGGCTCCGCCAGGCCCGCTCCAGGGCCCAGCCGCGGTCGAGGGTCTTGTTGGGGGCCACGAGGAAGCCGAAGAAGACGCGCCAGAGGTCGGGATAGGCGAGCCCCCAGGCCGCCGCGTCCACGCTCGGCTTCCCCGCGGCGGCCACGATGCGGTCGAGTCCCGCCGGGGCGGGCGGCCCCTGCGGCGTGAAGCCGTCGAGGAAGTACATCGTCCCCACGCTCCCCCCCGAGACCGAGCTGATCAGGCGGATCGAGCGGCTGAAATCCGGCCCGATCTCCCGCTGCAGGGAGGTGAGCACCCGGGTGGTCCAGAGCGCCGCCGTGATGCCGCCGCCCGTCGTGGCCACCACGACCACGGGGTGGCCCGGCTCCGGGTTCTTCGCCTCCGCCGCGCGGAACGCTTCGCCCGGCGAGACCGCGGGGACCAGCACCTTCGGCGCCGCCGCCCCGGCCGGCCCCGGTGCCGGCCGCACCTTGGGGACCAGCAGCTTGTAGTAGTGGTCGGTGTCGAAGACCTGGCTGGAGACGTAGGAGAGCGCGAGCAGCGGCAGCAGCACCGGCACCCGGTAGCGGTCGAGGAAGAAGGAGATCCCGGGGAGCGCCCACCCCGCCAGCGTCAGGATGAGCAGCACGTAGCCCAGCGCCGGCATCGACCCCCGGTCGGGCCGCAGCAGGAAGAACCCCAGGGCGTACAGGCCGGCGGTGATCGCGAAAAACGACGCCCCCATCAGGTGCCCGGGCCGGAAGCGGTCCGTGGCGGGGTTCACGTAGCCGTGCCCGTGGCCCGCGTCGGCCGGCGCCGGCGGATGGCGCCTGGGGGACCGCAGCGCGGGGAGCCGGTCGAGCCAGCCCGGCCTCATCGGTAGCAGGAGGCTCGGCGGCGGCTCCGCCGGATCGCGCAGCAGGACGCGGATCACCGCCGCCGCCAGGAGCGAGAGCACCGCCAGGACGATCCCCGCCAGCGCCATCAGCAGGCTCGCCCCCCAGGGGGGCGACGAGAGCGCCACCGCCGTCCCGATCATGGGCCAGGCCAGCAGGGCGAAGAGCGGTACCCGCCCACGGCGGATCCATGGCGCCACCGGGAATGGCTCCGCCTGGAACCGCAGAGGGGCGTAGCGCAGGATCACCTCGATGGTGATCTCCACCACCCAGCTCGTGAGCGTGGCGAGCCAGGAGACGAACAGGATCTCCCGCGGCGCCAGCACGAACAGGTTGCGCAGGAGCGACGGCGCGGCCAGCAGCGAGAACGGCACCACCCCGACCAGGGCGAGGCCGATCCCGATGGGGAACCGCCAGAAGTAGAGATAGGGCAGCAGCGGCACCCGGCGCTGGGCCCAGACGATCAGGGCCAGCAACGCGGCCGCCGCGACGGTCCAGACGACACTGCTCAAAGAAGGCACCTCCTGAGATGATTCTACTTTTTTGTCAGATTCTGTGTTCTCGGCAGGTGGGCCCTCATCACCCCGGCCCTCTTCTCCCGGCCTCCCCCCACCCCTGCCGGGGAGAAGAGGGAGGTTGACCGCACGATTCTTTCGTAGGGGCGGCCCTATGTGGCCGCCCTGCAACTTGCCCGGAATGAAACAGGGCGCCCACACAGGGGCGCCCCTACAGAGCCCCTCTCTCCCGTCAGGCGGGGGGGAGGTGGGGAGAGAGGGGTTGGGGAGTGAGGGTCAGCCCCGAAGGGGCGGCATCCAGCGGAGGCAGCCGCCGGTCGATCGCCGCCAGCGTCTTCCGGACGTCGGCGCCCGCGAGGACGGCCGCGCCGCCCAGCCGCGTCACGGCCGAGGGGCGGAACCCCGGGCCGTCGAGGACGAAGAGGAGCTCCAGGTGCTCGCGGCGGAGCTCCTCCGCGAGGCTCAGCAGCCGGCCGGCGCCCGGCGCCAGCGCCGCCGAGAAGAGGACGGCGTGCGGCTGCACCGAGGCGACCGCCTCCTCGAGCCCCTCGTCCGGAAGCTGGGCGAGGTAGACGACCCGCCAGCCCGCCTGGCGCATCAGGAGCGTGAGGAGCAGTTGACCGGTCTCCGGCTCCTCCCCCGGCGCGGTGACCGCCAGCGCCCGATATCCCTCCCCTTGCGGCGCGATCTCCCCCAGCACGGCGAGGCGGTCGCGCAGCAGGCCGTGGGCGAGCCCCTCCGCGCCGGCGGCGATGCGGCCCGCCGCCGCGTCCCGGCGCAAGGCCGCCAGCGCCGGCCGCAGCACGTCGACGACGAGGGTCTCCAGGGGGATCTTCGGTCCGGCCTCGTCCAGCAGCGTCTCGGCCAGCGGCAGGTCGCCGTCGCGGAACGCCCGCCCCAGCTCCGCGGCGAGGAACGCCGGATCGGAAGCCCGCGCCGGCGCGGTCCGGATGGCGCCCACCGCCTCCTGCAGCGTGGCCACGACCTCGTCGGCCCCCACCGCGGCCAGGCGCCGCCGGAACCGCTCGGCCTCGGCGCGGAGGTCCCACAGCGCCACGACGATCCGCAGCCCCGGGAAGTGGGCCCGCAGGTCCCGGCAGAGCTCGCGCACCTGGGTGTACGAATACGGCGCCAGCACCGAGAGGAACACCTGCTCGGCGCCGAGCTCGGCCAGGCGGCTCAGCACCTCCGGGCGCGGCAGATCGTGCTCCAGCACGGGCGCAGGCTCGCCGCCCCCCGCCGCGAGCTGGGCGAGCATGTGCCCCACCAGCTCGTCCGCCAGGTCCTGCGCGGGCACGCAGACCAGGCGGGGGGCCGTCTCAGGGCCCCCCATGTGGACGATCTCGACGCCCAGGCCCCCATCCTCCAGAGGGCGGGAGGAGAGATCCTCGATCCAGTTGCGGATCGTGGCGCCGATGAGATCCTCCCGCTCCGGGCTGAGCTCGCCGCGGTGGCGGTCGCGCTCGGCCAGGCTCAGGGCCGGGATCAGCACCCCGTCGTAGAGCTCGGCGACCGTGCGTCCTTTAAGGCCGCTCTCCAGGAGCTCCTCCACCTCCTCGGCGTCCAGCGCCAGCAGGCGGTGATAGATCTGTGCTTCCAGCGGCAGGGGAGGCTGGTCCCCCAGCAGCACGTCCAGGAACTGGAGCTGCGGCACGTAGCGCCCCATCACCACCAGGCAGACCGTCAGCGGCGTCGCCATCAGCAGGCCCACCGGCCCCCAGAGCCAGGTCCAGAACACGGCCGAAACCAGGATGCCCAGGGTGGAGATGCCGGTCTCGGACCCGTACACCAGCGGCTCCACGACGTTGTTGCTGGCCAGCTCGATGAGCAGGAAGAGCGCGATCGTCAGCAGCGGCTTCTCCCAGCCGGGAAAGACCGCCAGCGAGATCAGGGTCGGCAGCGAGGCCGCGACCCAGGGGCCGACGTAGGGGATGAAGCGCAGCACGCCGGCGAACAGCCCCCAGAGGAGGGCGTTCGGCACGCCGATGAAGAAGAGCCCGATGCCGACGGCGGTGCCGGTGCCCATGTTGATCAGGCTCTGCATCAGCAGGTAGCGGCTGACCCGCTGCGCGGCCTCGTCGAGCGCCTGGGTGGAGGCGTTGAGCCGCCCCTCGCCCAGCAGGCGCAGGAGGCGGTCGCGCAGGTCCTCGCGCTGGATCAGGATGAAGATCACGAAGACGATGACCAGGCCCGCCGTGCCCAGCGGCCCCAGAAGGGGGAACAGCGTCGTCCGCAGCACCGTGAGCGGTGTCTCCGGCGGCTCCACCACGGTGACCGGCACCGGCGCGGCCGGCGCCGCCGGCGAGGCGCCGCGGGATCTTCCTTCTATGCGGGCCCCCGCGGCGGGGGGTGGGCCGGGGGCCCCCACGCCCAGATCCTCCCGGAGATGCTCGACCGTCTGCTGCGCCTGGCGGAGCGCCGCGGAGCTGCCGCCGCGCAGGAGGGCCACCTTGGCCCGGATGTTCTGCTCGTACCGGGGGAGCGTCTCGGCGAGGCTCACGAGCTGCCGCCCCATCGTCCACGCCAGCGCCGCGACCCCTCCGAACACCAGCACGACCACGAGCAGGGCCGCCGGCACCCGCCCCAGGCGCATCGCCTGGAGGCGCTGGACCAGGGGCGTGAGGATGAAGCTGATCAGGAGGGCGAGCGCCAGCGGGATCAGCACGTCCTGGCCGAAGTAGAGCGCGGCCGTGATCAGGGCCAGCGTAAGGAACGAGATCCTCCGCGGGCGGTCCAGGGACTGCGAGCGTTCCATGGTGCGGAAGGATTCTGCAACCGTGGTGCCACGGAGGCTCTGGCTTTACAATTCTTACAGGAGGATTCTCCGATGAAGCGCCCCCGGACCGCTCTCGCCCTCGCCGTCGCCTGTCTGTGCGCCGTTGCCTGCGCCTCCCGCCAGCCTGGGGCAGGTTGCACCGTGCCGCCGTCGATCTGCCAGGCGAGCCCGGCCTCCCCGGCGCCGGGCTCCCCTCCGACCTGCGGGCTCTGTCCGGCCGACGCCCTCATCCGCTGGATCGAGACCAAGGGCTGCCAGTACGGCCCCAACCTGTCGTGCGCGCAGGGGCAGATCTACGGCTACGAGGGGAAGTCCTACTGCTGCCAGAGCCCCCCCTACTCCTCCGGCGGCGCTCCCGCCAGCCCCAAGACGACCAGCGCGGAAGAATCCCTCCTCTCCACCCCGGGCGCCTCCGGGGAGCGCGGAGGGGGCAGACCGGGAGGCGGATGCCCCAACGGATGTGCCGCTCCACCCCCCGGCTGCGCCATCAAGGGAAACATCAACCGCAAGACCGGAGACCGCGTCTACCACCTCCCCGGCCAGAAGCACTACGACGAGGTCACCGTCGAGCCCCAGGCCGGGGAGCGCTGGTTCTGCACCGAGGATGAGGCGCAGGCGAGCGGGTGGCGGCGGTCGAAGCAGTGAGGCGGTCCTCGCCTCTCCGGCGTCGAGCCTGAGGCCATCTTTAGATCTAGTAGCATTCGACTGCGGCATAACTACCGTCACCGCACGACGCCTCACATCCGAGTGAGTCCGCACAAGAGACTTCGGCACCGTCACAATCTGCTTCTGCCCAGCAGCAGTCCGCTTCACACGCGGCGCGGCCCAGCGACTTCAAGAAATGCTGGAGATCGCCGCCACCCCGGCCCTGGCGCTTCCCTACGTGCAAAGCCCGGGGACTTTTGCCCGGCTGCTTGGAGAACAGCCTCTCTTCCCTATCGGCAGCGCTCGCGACGCTCACTCCATTCAGGAGCAAGAGGACGACTATAACCGCGACGGACTTGAGCCTCTCGATTTGCATAGCTCCTCCTATGAGTTGGAAGTATGAGCAAGCCATGTTTGTCCACGAAGCCCGGGCAGCAGACGGCGCCGGTCGAAGCAGTGAAGCGTCCGCTCTCTTGCCTCGTCGGCGCCGAGCCCTTGATGTCTTTTACGTCGTGTCAGCAGCTGACCGACGCCTTAGTGCCATCGCTGCACGTCGCAGAGCATCCGCTCGAGCTGCAACGAGTGGTGGCACCATCGCAGCTGGCCTCCGCCCAGCAGCAGCTCGATTCACACGAGGAGTCGCCGAGCGTCTTCAAGAAATGCTCGACACCAACCTGGCCCTGGCGCTTTCCCACATTCAGCATATGCACAGGACTTTTGCCGGGCTTGGAGAACAGCCTCTCTCCCCGGTCGGCGGCGCTTGCGACGCTCACTCCAAACAGGAGCAAGAGGGCGACCATGAACGCGACGGACTTAAACCTCTTGATCTGCATAGCTCCTCCTTATGAGTTGGAAGTACGAATGGGTCGTACTCCCTCACATCCAAGCACACTTGCGCGTAGATAGCATAGGCGAATATCTAAAATCAAGTGTCTACATGTAAGCCTTGATAACGATGGGGCAAGGTCCACGGCCTCCTCTTGTCACAACCGACCGGTCGTGCTATTTTCTCCCTCGCCATGTTGAGCAAGGGCGAGCAGACCAAGCAGGAGATCGTCGAGCGGGCCCTCGCGCTGGCCGGCGAGGTGGGGCTTGAAGGGCTCTCCCTCGGCGTCCTGGCGGCGGGGATGAGCCTGTCGAAGAGCGGCCTCTTCGCCCATTTCCGGTCCAAGGAGGCCCTGCAGGTCGAGGTGCTCCAGCGGGCGATCGACCACTTCATCGAGGACGTCATCGCGCCGGCCCTCCGCGAGCCCCGCGGCGAGCCCCGCCTGCGCCGGCTGTTCGACCTTCACCTCGACTGGATCCACGGCAACGGCCGCAGCGGAAGCTGCTTCTTCATGGCCCTCACTCACGAGTACGACGACCGCCCCGGGCCCGTGCGCGACCTCCTCGTGCAGTCGCAGCGCGACTGGTACGACACCGTCGCCCGCACGGCCCGCGCCGCCGTCGAGGAGCGCCACCTCCGCGCCGACCTCGACACCGATCAGCTCGCCTATGAGTTCGTCGGCATCGGCATGGTCTTCCAGCAGGCCGCCAAGCTGCTCGAGAACCCCCAAGCCGAGGCGAGGGCGCGCGCCGCCTTCGAAGCCCTCCTCGCCCGCAGCCGTCCCTGAACCCTCTTCCCCAGGAGATCCCTCATGCGATCCATGGACGCCGCCCTCTCCTTCATCTCCTCCGAAAAAAGCACGACCGGTCGTCTCCGCCCCGTCCCGGCTCCCCCCTGGCTGCGGACCGGGATGCGGGTGGCGAGCGCGCTCGCTCCCGGCGCCGCCGCCCGGGTGGCGCGCAAGCTCTTCTTCACGCCGCTGCGGGCCCGCGTCCGCGACGAGGAGCGGGCGGTGCTGGCCCGGGGCGAGCGCTTCGAGATGGAGGCGCACGGCGGGCGGGTGGTAGGACGCGCCTGGGGCGAAGGGCCCGCGGTGCTCCTGGTCCACGGCTGGGGCGGCCACGCCGGGCAGATGACGCCCCTGGTCGACCCTCTCGTGGCAGCCGGCTGCCGGGCGGTGGCGCTCGACCTCCCCGGCCATGGCGAGTCGGAAGGCCGGGTCTCCTCGCTGGTCCACTTCGCCTCGGCGCTGGCGCGGGCCGCCTCCCTCTTCGGGCCGGTGCACGGCATCGCGGCCCACTCCTTCGGCGCCGCCGGCTCCGCCTACGCCATGGCCTCCGGCCTGTCGGCGAAGCGCGCCGTCTTCTTCGCGCCGCCGCTCGGCTTCGAGTCCTTCTGGCTCCGCTTCCGGACCGGCGTCGGCGTCTCGCAGGGGGTGATGGACCGCATGCTCCGGGAGGCCGAGGAGTGGCTCGACGTGCGCTTCGACGGCATCGCGCCCGGCCACGTCGCCCCCCGCATGACGGCGCCGCTCCTCATCCTCCACGACCGCGAGGACCGCGAGGTGCCCTTCGAGGAGGGCGCCGAGCTCGCCCGCCGCTGGCCGGGAGCCGAGCTCCGTCCCGTGGAGGGGCTGGGGCACCTGCGGCTGCTGCGGGATGAGCGGTGCGTGGGGGCGGCGGTGGGGTTTTTGGCGGGGACCTGAGCCCTCCCGCCCCCAGACCCCTCATCACCCCGACCCTCTTCTCCCGACCCCTCCCCCCTCCCACACCGGGAGAAGAGGGAGAAAAACCAAATCAAACTCGAAACGGTCTTTCTCCCCTCTCCCGGTGAGGGAGGGGGGAGGGGTCGGGAGAGGGGCCGGGGGTGAGGGTTCGGGCGGGGGCGCGCCTCCCTCTGCGATAGGATTCCCCCCGCCCATGCCACGCACCGTCCGCGCCACCCGCTACGTCACCCCCCTCCGCGAAGGCGGCTCGCTGCCGGCCATCGTGGAGGCGGACGACCTCGGGATGTACGTGCTCAAGTTCCGCGGCGCCGGGCAGGGGCCGCTGGCGCTGGTGGCCGAGCTCATCGCCGGCGAGATCGGCCGCGCCCTGGGTCTCAAGGTGCCCGAGCTCGTCCTCGTGGAGGTCGATCCGGCGCTCGGCCGCAACGAGGAGGACCCCGAGATCCGCGACCTGCTCAAGGCCAGTGTGGGGGTGAACCTCGGGCTCGACTATCTCCCCGGCTCCATCACCTTCGACGCCGCCGCCCGCGAGCCGGTCGACGCCGCCCTCGCCTCGGCCACGGTCTGGTTCGACGCCCTGGTCACCAACGTCGACCGCACCCCGCGCAACCCCAACCTCCTCTGGTGGCACAAGACGCTCTACCTGATCGATCACGGGGCCGCGCTCTACTTCCATCACAACTGGCAGGACTTGGACCGCATGGCCGTCAGCCGCTTCCCCGCCATCCGCGACCACGTGCTCCTCCCCTGGGCCACGGACGTCGAGGAGGCCGGCCGCCGCCTGCGCCCGCTCCTGAGCGAGGCCCTGCTCGCGGAGATCGTCGGGCAGGTCCCGGAGGACTGGCTGACGCCCGATCCCGGCACCGGCGCGGACGGCCGGCGGGCGGGGTACGTGGACTTCCTGACGCGGCGCCTGGACGCGGCGCCCCAGTTCGTGGAGGAGGCGGTGCGTGCGCGCGCAAAGCTCGTTTGACTACGCGGTCGTCCGCGTGGTGCCCCGCGTCGAGCGGGGGGAATTCATCAACGCGGGGGTGATCCTCTTCTGCCTGGAGCGGGACTTCCTGGCGGCCCGCGTCGAGCTCGACGAGCCCCGCCTGCGCGCCCTCTGGCCCGCCACCGACGCCGACCTCGTCCGCCAGCACCTCCAGGCCATCCCCAGGATCTGCGCCGGCTCCCCCGACGCCGGCCCCATCGCCCGCCTCACCCTCCGCGAGCGCTTCCACTGGCTGGTCGCCCCCCGCAGCACCATGGTGCAGGTCTCCCCCGTCCACGCCGGCCTCTGCGCCACCCCCGAGCTGGCGCTCGACGAGCTGTTCCGGCAGATGGTGGCAGTGCCGGCCTCATCCGCCCGGGATTGAAAATCCATAGGACTACAAACATCGACTCCTCCACGGCCGGTGCGGTCTGCCCTCCGAGGCCTCACCCCCTGGCCCCCTCTCCACTTCGTGGAGAGGGGGAACGAAGAGGAGCTGTTATTGCCGAATTCGGCGACGCTGATCTTTGGGCCCTCCCTCTCCACGAAGTGGAGAGGGACCGAGGGTGAGGCTTCGGAGGGCAGGCGGCCCCAGAGGGCAAAGATGTGTGTAGTCCTATGGATTTCAATCCCGGGCGGGAGAGGCCGCGGACGCTCCGGAGAGAGGAATCAGTGATACAAATTCCGCCTCTCCCCCGCCGGCATCCCCGGCGCCTCGAAATCCCCATGCGCGCGGGCCCAGCTCAGCCTTGCGCGGAGGCTCCCCCGCCAGACGGTCCGCACCCGCGTGCCGGACGGCCCGGAGGCCAGCTCCTCGAGCGAATCGCCGGGGACGTCCGCCAGCCAGTAGACGGTGCCACCCGCGCGCTGGAACTTGACGCCCACCTTCCCCGCCGGGGGGCCCTGGAGCCGGTCCGCCAGCTCGGCCGCCGCGGCGGTGGGAGCCAGCTCGCCGCGCTCGACGATCGCATAGCCCGGCGGCGGCGAGAGCAGCACCCCGGCCAGGCGGTCCGTCCGCCCGGTGCCCAGTTGCGAGACGAAGAACCATCCGAAGCCGGCGACCGCTCCGGCGATGACGAGGACGTAGAGAAGGACCTTGAGGCTCTTCATGGTGGATGACAGGATACTCCGGCAACCTGATTCCGCGAGGGGGACCCACCTTACCGTCGTCATGACAAATACGGAGACCGGAGACCGCACCGAGCGCGCCGGCCACACCCTCACCGTCTTCCGCAAGACCCCCGCCGGCACCTGGCTCCTCGCCCGCGACGCCAATCTGATCAAGGCGGGGTGAAGTCAATCTGAAGTACCATATCCCTGCTCCCTGAAAAACCGGGGGCGTGTTAGCCGCACGCCCCCGGTCCTAACGGCCTACTACTTATGCGGTGGTGGGATTTCGGGGGGCCTCGTCCTTCGGAGTCCCGTCCATCGCCGCCGGCTTCGGCGACTCCGGCGGCGGCGCCCCGGGGGTGACCGTCGGGGTGACCGCGGGCGGCTCCGACTTCACCTGCTTCACCTTCTTCGTCCGGGGACGCACCGGGCGACCTCCGAACTCGATGACCCGCTCGCTGCTCGGCCCGAAGAAGGCCTTGATCGCGGAGCGGATCCGGGAGACCTGGACCTTCCCCGCCTGCATCAACGCCCTGCGGTCCTTCGTCTCCTCCTGCTTGACGCCCTTGCGCGTCTCCAGCCGGGCCGTCAGAGCTTTGGCGTCCGTCAGGATCTTCTCCAGCGGCGCCAGATACGCTTCCATTCCAGGGACGTCCATCGCGTTCGCGCGGGCGTTGGCTACCGCGTTCTCCCAGGCGACGATGGCGTCAGCGATCGATGATCTCGGCATGATTCTTTTCCTTTCTTTCGTTGAAGGTTGTGCTCGTCAATTCAGTTGACGGGCGAAGTTGATCAGCGCCATGTCGATGCCCTTGTGGCTCGGGCGCTGCAGGGTGAGAGCCACCTGATACGCGGTGACTCCGAGGATGACGGGCTGGCCGTGGGCCGCCGCCAGATCCGCGACATACGCGGCGTACTTCGCCGCGGCGCCCGGCTGGAACAGCTTGCGCGTGCGGGCCAGCGCGTTGCCGCCCGCCACCAGCCGCCAGCCCGGCATGGACTTCAGCTCCTCCTGCACCCGCTCGGGCTTGAGCTTCCCGCCGGGCCTCCCGGACCGCCGGCTCGACGTCCGGCGGGCCACCGCGCTCCGTCGCGCGGCCCCTCTCGTTTGTGCTCTCATCTCGCACCTCCTTGCTAACAGCCGGCGCCGTCATTGGCGCCGGGTAAAAACCTTTCTAACTCTCCTTCCTCACCGTCTCGGGGCGCAGCCTCGCCAGCCAGGGCCGCAGCAACCGGCTCATCACCCCCAAGGAGCGAGCCAGCTCCAACAGCTCCTTTGAGGAGAGCGCCTCCTCCGGCGCGTCGCCGAGCCCCAGCTCCCAGAAGGGGATTCCCAGCACCTCGCTCAGCAGCGCCACGTCCTCCAGGCTGGGGGTGTGTACCCCCCTCTCCCACTTGCCCAGCCGGTCCCGCGACATGCCCAGCCGCCGCGCCAGCTCCTTCTGCGACCACCTCCGGCGCCTCCGCGCCTTGGAGAGGGCCGTCCCAAACTTCTTCTTCACCGATTCCTTCGGCGATCTGCGGTGCTTCCGTGGCTCGCTCATGGCTGCATATGGTGGACGTCTCATTCCTAATAGTCAACAAGAAATACGAATGAGCCCGCTGAGCGCCCATTCCGAATCCCGTTGATCGATTCGACAAGACAGGATCATTTGGTGTCTCCCGACGATTTTCCGTTTCGTTCGCCGGCATGAAAGCCCTGTCTTCGCGGAATCGACGGCCGCGAAAGGAAGGGGGAGAATTACGTCGCAAAGGGGGGAGATTTACGCCCCTGTTCGCGAGATCCGGGGCACTTGATTTGGAGAGATCGCCCCGCGGGCACCCGGGCCATCCAGGCTCCGGGACCGCTCCACGGGCCGAGGAGGAGCTCGAGATGTCTCAACGGAATCGGATCGTCCTGGCCACGGCCGCCCTGCTGGCGGCTCTCTTCCTGGCTGCCCCGTCCCCCTCCCACGCCGCCGTCCAACCCTGGAGACTCCCCATCGCTGGCGCCTGGGATCGCGCCTGGACCTGGCTGGCCCACCTCCTCCCCGGGGCCGCTCCGAAAAAGCCAGGGGGGGTGCAGGAGAAAGAGGGGAGTGCGATCAATCCCAATGGGGGAACGACAACTCCCGCGCCTACCGGAACCCAGTCGGATGAGGGCAGCGCGATTAATCCCAACGGGGTTAAGTAAGCCCAAACCGGGACGGCGGCTTACGCGTTCTCGGCGAGCTCAAGGAGTGTTCACGCAGTAGCATCCTGTGAGAGAATGCGCCGCCAAGGGAGGAACTCGTGGACCACAACCATCCGACTCCGAAGGAGCTGGAGGGGCTTTTGCTGGGCGATCTGTCCGCCAAGCAGGCTCGGACCGTGATCATGCACCTGCTGCACGGCTGCGAGGCCTGCAAGCAGGTGCTGCTGCCGTACGTCCCCGCCAGGTTCCACCCCAAGGGCCGCGAGATCCCTCTTCCCTTCCACCCGGACGACTACGACGCGCCTATCGCCAGGGCCTTTGCCCTCTTGGGAGTGAGAAGCCTTTCCGACAGAACGCCGGAGGACATCAAGAGAGAGACCGTCCAGCTCCTGACCGTGGGCGGCCTGACGGCGCTCAAAGACGCGCCGCCCGAGCTCTCGGGGATGCTCCTCTTCGAGGCGCTATTGGAACGGAGCTGGGCTCTCCGCCATGAAGACCCCATCCAGATGGTCCAGCTCGCTTTCGCCGCAACCTTGCATGCGAGCCGCCTGGACGAAGGCGAGATCGGCGTGAAAAAGGCCGCGGACCTGCGCTGCCGTGCCTTGACGGAGCTGGCGAACGCCTATCGCGTAGCCGACGAGCTCGACCGGGCTGATGAAACCCTGAGCCAAGCCGTCTTCTACCTCCTCCGAGGCACCCTGAATGGTCACCTCGGAGCACGTTTCTTCGATGTGTTCGCCTCTCAGCAGGCAGCCCGCCGTCTCTTCGACTTGGCCTGTGAGACGCTGGATATGGTGGCAGCCATTTACCGGTGGCACGGGGACGACCACCTCGCCGGGCGTGCTGTGATCATGCGTAGCATCTTCGTTGGCTACTCGGGAAACTCCGAGGCTGCTGTCCAGGGAATTCAACAGGGCTTACGGACGATCGACGAACGGCGTGAGCCAACGCTTGTCTTTGCCGCAGTGCAGTCTCAAATCCGCTTTTTGATGGACTCCGGCAAGTTCAGTCACGCCCTTTGGGCGCTCGATGATCTGAAGCAGCGCAATCTTGAGATCAGCGGCCGCCGGATCAACGCGCTGAAGCTCCGCTGGCTCGAGGGCCAGATCCACGTCAGTTTGAAGGACCTCGGTCTTGCCGGGCAGGCCCTGCGGGAGGTGAAGCAGGGATTCGAGGCGGCGGGGCTGGGCTACAAGGCGGCTCTCGCGGGGCTGGAGCTTGGCGCCGTCTGGCTCCAGCAGGGGAGCTTCGCCGAGGCCGAGGAGATCGTCCTCCAATGCGCCGACGTCTTCCTCGCCCTGGGAATCCGGCGCGAGCTCGTGGCCTCCCTCCTGATGGTCCGCAAGGCCGCCGAGTCGCGCTACCTCAGCCTCACCGCGCTCCAGCGCCTCATCGACCAGCTCCACAAGGAAGAGCGCAGCCCCCGCGCCACCCCGCCGGAAGAGCCGTAGGCCGGACGCCCGCCCGCGGGGCGGAGATCCTCCGCGTAGGGTGCGCTGTGCGCACCAGAGCCGGTGAAGGTGCGCACAGCGCACCCTACATTTTGAGCCGCATGTAGGGGCGGCCCTGTGTGGCCGCCCTGGGTGGGCGGGATCGCGGAGCCGGAACAGGCCCCCGCCCAGGGCGGCCACACAGGGCCGCCCCCCCTACCCGCCCTTCATCAGCTTCGCCAGCGCGGCCTGCAGCATCTCCTGCACCTGCTCCTCGCTGAACACCTTGGAGGACGGGGGTGGCGGGGGCGGCGCATAGCTCCCCTGCATCAACGACCGGAGGTGCAAGCCGGTGGGCGTGGGGCTCGACCGCACCGGATAGGCCAGCGCGAAGAACTCCCCGGGATCCAGACCGGTCACCTTGCAGATCCGGATCAGATGATCCAGCCGGAGCTCGCTCGCGCCCGAGAGAAGCTTGCTCACGTAGCTCGGGCTCATCTCCAGACGCCGCGCCAGCTCCCGGTTCGATACACCGAGAATCCGGAGGCTCACCTTCACCAGATTCACCAGCCGCTGAGTCTCTGAGTCCATTCTGCTGGGAATAGTACAACGTGCTGCGCGGACTCACAAGGTGGGAAATCTCAGGATCATGGTTGACAAATAGGAATTCAGCCCCTATAACGGGGCTCAGTGGAGCGTCGCGGACGCCCGCGATTTCCTCCGCGCGAGCGAAGACTCCGATCGCGCTATTCGGTGATTCGACACCCGGAAGGGAGAACTGGAGAAAACTCATGAGTGACCAGCCGACCGAGCCCCTCAACGCCTTCACGCAGGACTATCTCGCCGCGGTCCAGGAGCGGGACGACCCCTCGACGTCCCGGGAGGCCGAGACCTCCGGCCCCTTCAAGCTCGTCGAGCAGAACGGCATGCTGGCCCTCTACCGCTCCTGGGAGAGCGCCGTGAGCGGGGACCTGCCGCTGGCGCTCTTCCACCACCGGGAGACGGCGCTGCTCTTCCAGGCGCTCTGGCCGGCGCTCGGACGGACCGACCTCTTCCGCCTGCGTCCCGAGCCGTCGGCGCAGGGTTTCAGCCTGGAAGTGGGAGGGCAGATCGTGGGGAGCCTGCGGAGCTTCGATCCCGAAGCGGTGCTCGCCGGCCACTTCCTCTCCTACCTGGCGCGGACGCCGCAGAGCCTCGCGCTGCTGGTGGAAGCCGCCGGACCGACGGCGCAGAAACACGTCGGGCGCCTCCTGGGAGCGCGCGTGCTCGGGGAGAAATAGCCATCGTCCCCCGAGGGGACGGTGAGGACCCTCTTTGGGGCGCTGATCATCCCCGAGAGGGAAGGTACCTTCCCTCTCGGGGATCGTAAGGACCCTCTTTGGGGAAGGTACCGTCCCCGAGCTTCCCGGCTCCGTCCCCGAGGGGGAAGGTACCTTCCCCCTTGGGGATCGTGAGGACCCTCTGGAGGGAAGGTACCGTCCCCGCCGGGGACGGTACCTTCCCTCGCGGGGATGCAACCTTCCCCAAAGAGGGCGCATATAAAAAACTCGGGGATCCATATAGGTACCGTGTTCGTC
>JBJMHA010000018.1:0-85906 GCA_045807625.1 Thermoanaerobaculia bacterium
CCCCGGGCGCCAAATTCGGCCCGCCCCTACAGGACCATCCGCATTTCTCGATGACAATGTATTAGCATCGGAGCCGTGAACAAGCCACGCCAACGCATCTTCGGTAGTGCGAAGGGCATCATCAAGAGGATGTCGGACGATTTCAATGAGCCCCTCGAATTGGTCCCATCCAGGTTCCGCTTGGTCGGCCTCATCCCCGCCGCCGGCCGGGCCGAGCGGCTGGGGCGTCTGCCTTGCAGCAAGGAGCTGCTGCCGATCGGCTTCCGGGAGACCCCTCGCGGGCCGGCTCCCAAGGTGGCGGGGCATTACCTGCTGGAGCGGTTCCGGGCGGCCGGGGTGCGGCGGGCCTTCATGGTGCTCCATGAGTCGAAGCAGGACGTCCCCCGCTATTTCGGGACCGGGGAGATCGCGGACGTGGCGCTCGCCTACCTCTCGATCCCGGGGTCGCGGAGCGTGCCGGAGACGCTCGACCGGGCGTTCCCCTTCGTGGAGGAGGCGATCGTCGCCCTCGGATTCCCGGACGTCCTCTTCGAGCCGGTGGACGCCTATGTCCCCCTGATCGCCCGGCAGGCGGCGACCGGGGCCGATCTCGTCCTCGGGCTGTTTCCCACCGAGCGGCACCGCACGACCGACATGGTCGAGCTGGACGAGACCGGCCGGGTGGTGCGGGTCGAGGTGCGTCCGGAGACCACGGAGCTCCGTTACAACTGGCTGATCTCCGTCTGGAGCCCCGTTTTCACCCGCTTCCTGCATGAAGCGGTGCGGAGCGCGCCGGAAGGGGAGGGGGAATTCCAGATCGGCGCCGTGGTGCGGGCGGCGGTCGAGGCGGAGCTGCGGGTGGAGGGGGTGGAGTTCCCGGAAGGGTCGTACCGGGACGTGGGCACCCCGGCGGAGCTGGCGGCGGCGATCCGGGAGCGGACGCGGCTCTGGTAATATACGCCGCCGCTCCGGCGTCGCCGTTCCCCAGAGCCGTCCCATGACGAAACCGAATACATCCAAGGTCCGCCTCGCCGTCGTCGGCTGCGGCGCCGTCGCCCAGATCCATCACGTGCCCGCCATCGCGGCGTCCGACCGGGTGGAGGCCGCGGTGCTGGTGGACGCCGACGAGAAGCGCGCCCGCGAGCTCGCCGACCGCTTCGGCGTGCCGGAGGTGGCGACCGACTACCGGGAGCTCCCCGGGCAGGTCGAGGGGGCCGTGGTGGCCCTGCCGAACAGCCTGCACGCGCCGGTGTCGATCGAGCTGCTGCGGCGCGGGGTCCACGTGCTGGTCGAGAAGCCGATGGCGATGACCGTCGCCGAGTGTGACGCGATGATCGAGGCGGCCCGCGCCGGCCGCGCCGTGCTCGCCGTGGGGCTCGACTTCCGGTTTTTCGACTCCTCCCTCCTCGTGGGCAACCTGCTGCGCGACGGCCTGTTCGGCGAGATCCGGCGCTTCGACCTGCGCCAGGGGGTGATCCCCCGCTGGCCCTTCGCCACCGACTTCCTGCTCAAGAAGGAGATGGCCGGCGGCGGCGTGCTGGCCGACTTCGGCGTCCACGTGCTCGACCTGCTGCTCTGGTGGCTGGGGGACCTCACCGCCACCGACTACCGGGACGATGCCCTGGGCGGCGTCGAGTCGGACTGCGAGATGACCCTCGCCACCGCCGCTGGCCTCGCCGGCAAGGTCGAGATCAGCCGCACGCGCAACCTGCGGAACACCTGCGTCTTCGAGGGGGAGCGGGCGCGGCTGGAGGTGGGGATCTGGGACTCCGACCCCGAGGTGCGGCTGTCGATCGCCGGCAGCGAGGTGGCGCTCGCCGGCCACGCCCGGCGGGCCGGAGACAAGGGGCTCAATTCGGGGCTCAACTTCCTCGACACGTTCATCCGCCAGATCGACGACTTCGCCCGCGCCATCCGCGGCCGGGGCGTGCCGTTCGTGCCGGGGTCCGAGGGGCGGCGGTCGCTGGCGCTGATCGAGTCCTGCTACGCCCAGCGCCGCTTCCTGGAGCTCCCCTGGTCGGTGCTGCCGGCCACGGCTGCCAAGGAGCAGGTAGCTTGAGCCTCGCTCCGCTCGCCGGGATCGGCAACGCGCTCACCGGCCGCCGGGTGCTCGTCACCGGCGCCGGCGGCTTCATCGGCGGCCGGCTGGTCGAGCGGCTGGTGCTCCACCACGGCGCCGAGGTGCGGGCCCTGGTGCGCAATCTCGCGGGAGCGGCCCGCCTCGCCCGCTTCCCGGTGACGGTGCTGCGCGGCGACATCGGCAGCGCTCCGGACCTGGCCGCCGCCGTCCAGGGATGCGAGGTCGTCTTCCACTGCGCCTACGGCACCTCCGGCAGCCAGAAGCACCGCGCCTGGGTGAACCGGGAGGGGACGCGGCGGGTGCTGGAGGCCTCCCGGGCGGCCGGCGTGGGGCGGATCGTCCACCTGAGCACGCTGATGGTCTACGGCGAGACCGGCGACGGCGACCTCGACGAGACGGCCCCCCGGCGCCGCTTCGGCAACGCCTACTCGGACAGCAAGATGGAGGCGGAGCAGATCGCCCTCACCTCGGGGCTGCCGGTGGCCGTGCTCCAGCCCACGGCCGTCTACGGGCCCTACGGCGGAGTGTGGACCGAGGCGGTGATCCGCGCGCTCAAGACCGGCCGGCAGATCCTGGTCAACGGCGGCGACGGCCTGGGGAACGCGGTCTACGTGGACGACCTGGTGAGCGCCATGCTGCTCGCGGCGGTGAAGGACGGGGCGGTGGGGAGGGCCTTCCTGATCTCCGGCGAGGAGCCGGTGACCTGGCGGGAGCTCTACGGCCGCTTCGAGCGGATGCTGGGGACCGAGCCGCGGACGGTGGACATGACCGAGGCCGAGGCGCTCGCCTTCTGGAAGAATTGGAAGAAGGCGCAGCCGCGGATGGTGGGGGAGGCGCTCCGCATCCTCAAGGGGGAGCAGCCGGTGCGCGAGCGCATCGAGCGCACGCGCGAAGGGGTCTGGCTGCGCGAGATGGCGAGCACGATCCTCCCCGAGACCGTGCAGCAGCGCATCAAGACCAAAATGCGGAGCGGCAGCCGCCCCACCCCGCGGCAGGACGAGCTGCCCATCCATCCGCTCACCCCCGAGCTGATCCGCTTCCTCCGCGCCCGCACCCGCGTCCGCATCGACAAGGCCAAACGTCTCCTGGGCTATCGGCCGGCGTTCGACTTCGAGACCGGCATGGACCTCACCGAGCAATGGGCGCGCTGGGCGAGCCTCCTCTAGACGAAATCTTCTCCCCCTCTCCCATTGAGGGGCCGGGGGGTGAGGGTTCGACCGAGCAGCGCGTCCTCCGCTCGACCTTCGCCTCCTACGCGATCCAATTCGCCCGGCTGGGGATCAACTTCGGGGTGAAGATCGCCCTCGGCCGGCTGATCCTGCCGGAGGGGCACGGCCTCTACGAGCTGGCGCTGCGGATCGTCACCGTCGCCTCGGCGGTGCGCGACCTCGGCCTGCCCTACCAACTGGTGCGCGACAAGAGCCGCCCCTACGGCACGGTGCTCGCCATCACGGTGGCCCTGGGGGCGCTGATCACCCTGGCGCTGGTGGCCCTGGCGCCGCTCTTCGGGCCATTCAACCCCGGCCTGCCGTTCGTGCTGCGGGTGTTCGCCGTCTGGGTGCTGCTGGACGGCCTGGCGGTGGTGCCGCGCGCCTTCTTCGAGCGGGAGCTGACGATCGGCAACCTGGTGGCGCCGGAGATCTGGCGCGGCGTGGTGATGGGCGCGGTCTCGATGGCGCTCGCCTGGTGGGGGTGGCAGCACTGGAGCCTGGTGATCGGCGATCTGGTGGGGGCCGCGCTCCTCGCCGGCTACTCCCGGGCCAAGGCCTGGGGGAAGATCCCCCTCAAGGTCGAATGGGACCAGGCGGCCGGCCTCGTCCGCAGGAGCTTCTTCCTGTTCCTGATCTGGATCACCCTGCAGCTCGTCACCTACATCGACATCTACATCGTCGACTGGTATCGGGGTACCCACACGGCGGGGCTCTACGTGCGCTCGTACTGGATCGCCTTCCTGGTGGCGACGATCGTCTATCCGCGCGCCTTCTTCCCCACCCTGATGGCCTACATCGACGACCGGCCGCGGTTCGTGGAATTCTTCCGCCTCGGCTCGGTGCAGCTCCTCGGCTGCCAGGTGGTGGCCAGCTACTTCCTGTTCTTCAACGCCGAGCGGACGCTGGGCATCCTGCTGGGGGAGAGGTGGATCGTGGCGGCGCCGATCCTGCGGGTGCTGGCGTTCATCCCCTTCTTCGACCAGTTCACTATGCTGGGCGGCGAGATGCTCAAGGCCGGGCACCGGGACGGCCGATGGCTCTGGATCGAGATCCTCAACCTCGTCTCGCTGGTGGGCTTCGGCATCCTCTTCACCCTGCGCTACGGCGCGCCGGGGATGGGGGCCGCGAACTACCTGCTGGCCGGCAACCTGGTGATGGCCTGGGAGGTGGCGCGGCTGTTCGGCCCCCGGTTCCGCACCCTCGTGGGCGATTTCGCCCTGCTCTACCTCGTCCCCCTGCCCTTCTTCGCCCTGGCCGCCTGGGTGGGCGCGCCGGGGAGCTGGGTCCGCTTCTTCGCCTCCCTCGTGGCCGCCGCCCTGGCCGCCGGAGCGCTCGCCGCGCGCTACTGGCGGCCGTTCCGGGCCTTCTTCAAGGGGGAGGAGCCGGCCGCTGTGACACAATGACCGCGTTTTCGTCGCATTCCAGGAAGACCATGTCCGACTCATCCTCCCGGATTTTCCCTTTCGGCCTGGCCGTTCTGCTGCTGATCTTCAGCCTCTGGGCCGGCTGGTTCATCCACCGCTCGTCCTTCGTCGTGGAGGGGCAGCGCTATTACTGCCTGTTCGACGACGCCATGATCTCCATGACCTACGCCCGCAACCTGGTCGAGGGGCACGGGCTCGAATGGGCCCGCTTCGGCGAGCCGGTCGAGGGGTTCACCCATCCGCTCTGGATGTTCCTGATGGTGCCGGTCAACGCGCTGCCGATCGCCCTGAAGGACCGCAGCCTCCTGATCCAGCTCCTCTCCCTGCTGGCGCTCGCCGGCACCGTGGCCGCCGTCCGGCGGATGATGCTCGACCACTTCTCCCCGCCGGGGGAGGTCCACTGGCTGCCGGCCGCCGTGCTCACGGCCTTCTACTACCCGCTCGCCTACTGGTCGCTGATGGGGATGGAGACCGGCCTCCAGGCGCTGCTCGCGGTGGTGGCGGTTCAGCTCGCCCTCACCACGGCCCACTCGGACCGCGACCGTAGCTTCGCCCTCTGGACCGTCTGCGCGGCGGCCTTCCTGCTGCGCATGGACATGCTGCCGCTGGTGGGGGTGGTGCAGCTCTACGTCCTGCTCCATCGCGGCTTCCGGCAGATCCGGACCCGGAGCTGGCTCGCCGGCTTCACCCTCTTCTGCGGCATGACCCTGGCCTACGGCATCTTCCGCGGGCTCTACTACCACGACCTGCTGCCGAACACCTACTACCTCAAGCTCTATGGCGTGCCGCTCGCCGTGCGCCTGCTGCGCGGCTCGGCCGTGCTGGCGGAATTCGTCCGCAACCACCTGCTGGTGCTGCTGGCGGCCGGCCTCGGCACGGCGGCCTTCCTGCGGCGGAACCGGCGGCTGATCCTGCCGGCCGGCATCTTCGTCCTCTACTGCGTTTACAGCGTCTACGTGGGCGGGGACGCCTGGGACGACGACCTGCCGATCCGGGCGAACCGCTTCATCTCCTTCGTGATGCCGCTTCTCTTCGTGGTGCTCAACGCTACGCTCAACGAGGCGCTGGCGGCGTGGAGGCGGGGGAGGGAGGTGGCGGACGGCGATCCGGCCGGGCGCTTCGTCCTCGGCGCCGCGACCGTCGTGGCCCTCTTGCTCGTCAACGGCCTCTGGCTCTCCGACCGCGCCAACGACAACTGGCGCGAGGTCGCCCTGGTCGACCGGCCGCCGATGACGATACGGCACCAGCGGGTGGTGGCCCAGATCCTCGCCTTCGAGAGGTTCGTGCGGCCCGGCGCCGTGGTGGCGACCGCCTGGGCGGGCATCCCGGCGTACTTCTCGAACTACAAGATGATCGACATCCTCGGCTACAACGACCGCGTGGTGGCCCGCATGGAGCCGGCCAAGCCGCTCGACGAGGACAACTTCGACACCTTCCGGCCGGGGCATTCGAAGTGGAACGAGCAGCGGCTGCTCACCGAGCAGCGGCCGGACGCCTTCTTCCAGATCTGGGGGATCAAGCGGGGCATGGGACCGGTGGCGAAGGTCCTGCCCGGTTACGGCTACCGGCGGCGGTCGAAGTTCTGGGTGCGGGCGGACTCGCCGTTCATCGATTTCCAGGAGGCGCCGCCCCCTCCCGCCGAGGAAGAGGAGGAGCCGGCGGCCGGCGGCAACCCCGCCCCCGCGGACGATACGCCCGGGTAGCGGCCGCGCCGCCCTAGTACGGCACCCCCGTGATCTGCAGGTTCGCGTAGCTCCAGTTGTAGCTCGCCACCTCGGGGCCTTCCTGGTCGGCGTAGTGGCCGAACTCCGCCGTCAGGCCGGTCGCCGGGACGTCGAGGACGTGGTTCGGCGCCGTGCTGGGATAGGTCAGCGTCTTGAGCGTCGTCCCGCCGGTGGAGAGGACCACCGTCACCGTGCCGTGCTCGGCGTCGTAGGTGTACTTCAGGTGATAGCGCTGCCCCTGCACCCAGGGGATCCCCTGCTCGTCCTGCGTGGTGTTGCCCGGCGGCAGCTCGAGGTTCTGGGCCGCCTTGAGCGTCGTCTTGGGCGGGCTGAAGGCGTTGACGTTGGCGATCGTGTTGCCGCGGAACCTCCCCCGGTAGAGCCAGAGGACGGCGTGGTTGCCGGGGGACTTCGCGTGGTTCCAGGGGCCCGGGATGACGTCCATCTCGATCACCATCCGCCGCAGCGACAGGGGCGCGGGGAGCGTGATGTTGAAGGTCTTCTTCTCGTGGCCCGGCGTGGCGGTGTGGAACGTGCCGGACGCGGTGAAGATCGTCGTCGTCCCACCCGAGCCGCCGCCATTGCCGCCGCCGCCTCCCCCGTTGCCGCCGCTGTCGCCGGGGCCGGGCAGCGTCGAGGCGCCGGTGGCGGCCGGGGTGGCGAAGAGCATCTCGGAGCTGGCGGCGGTGTAGATCGTCGCGAAGATGTAGAACGGCTGATTGCAGCTCACCTCCGCGCGCGCGTCGGCCGCCTGGAGCTCGCCGAGCAGGCCGAAGGCGTCGGGGAAATAGCGCAGCGAGAGCGGCTTGAAGGTCACCGTCGCGGTGGCGGCGATCTGTGTGCCGTCGGCGCGGAGGAGCTTGATCTCGCACTGCGCGGCCTGCTTCGCCAGGTTGACGACGCCGAGGTTGGTGTAGTCCCCGTGGAGGTTGTCGCGGCGCAGCCCCAGAAGGGAGGCCGTCTCGCCGGCGGCGAACAGGTTGTCCGAGGAGATCAGCGGCACCGGGGTCACGGAGGTGGTCAGGCCGTTCGGGGAGGTGCTGATCATGCGGGCCTCGACCGACACCGCGGAGGTCGTGGAGACCTCGAGCAGGCCCACCTTGCCGACCGTGCCGATGCCGTTGAGGACCGACGTGCGGCCGGCGGCGACCTGGGAGGCCGGCGGCCCCTGGGACGGGCGCTGCGTGCCGTCGGCCTCCGCGTCCAGCACCGTGGCCGTGTAGGTGCCCTGCGTGGTGCCGGTGTTGGTCATCCAGAGCTGCACCACGTGCGTGCTGCCCGCGGCGCTGATGGGATCGGGCACCGGAACGTAGACCGCGCCGGCGAACGCGGCGGCGGACGTGCCGATCGCCAGAACGGCGGCGAGGGCCGCGGCTTGGGCCCCGAAGAGCGACTTCCGCATCGGTTCCATCCTCCTGAAAGGACAGGTCTGCGTGCTGCAACAAATAGAAGCTTCTGCATGATAGCGCCCTGCGGGACCGGACGCAAGAGCACAAATGTGGATGAATAAAGGGAAAAGGGGGAGGGGGATTGTAGGGGCGCCCACGCAGGGCAGCCCCTACAGGAAAGGCGAGGCCTAATTGTTCGGCCGCACGATCTCGACGTGGAAGTTGGAGTACTTCCAGCCGAGGCTCGACACCTCGGGGAGAGGCTGGTTGTCGTAGTTCCCGAACTCGGCCACCAAGCCGGCCCAGGGCACCGTGATCAGGCGGTCGCGCGAGGTGGCGTCATACTGGCCGCCCTTGAGCAGGACACCGTTCTGGTAGATGCCGTAGGTGACCTTCTTGCTCGCCGCGTCGTACAGGTTGCTGATGTGATAGGTCTGCCCCTGCTGGAACGCGAAGCCGAATTGGACGCTGGTGGTCTGGTGCGCCGGCAGGTCGACGTTCTGCGCCGACTTGGCCTTGTTGTTCCCTGGCCCGAAGGCGTTGATGTTGGCCAGGGTGTTGCCGCGGAACCGGCCGCGGTGGAAGAAGACCAGGTTGTGCGCGCCCTTCGGCAGGCGGGGGTTCCAGGGGCCGGCGACGACGTCGAATTCGGCCAGGATCTTCGTGGCGTTGAGCTGCTGCGGCACCGGGACGCGGAGGACCTTCTTGGCGTTCTTCGGGGTGGCGGTGTGGAAGAGCCCGTCCTGATCGAAGGTGATCACGCTGGAGCCGCCCGTCGCGGCCGCGGCCGCCTTCCGCGTCCGGACCGCTACCGCCTTCTCGACCGCCTCGGACGGATTGACGAAGGAGACCTCAGAGGTCTTGCTGTCGGCCAGCGCGGCGAGGGCGTAGAACGGCTGGTCGCACGAGACCTTGGCGGTCACCGCGGGCTCGCCGCGCAGGCCGAGGGCGTCCTCGATCCGGCTCATCGACTTCGCCGGGACCTCCACGAAGCCGGCGTTGCGCACCAGCGAGCCGTCCTCGGCCACGACGTCGACCTCGCACTGGGAGGCGACCTCGCCGAGGTTGATCAGGGCGAGCTGGGTGACGTCCCGGCTCCCCTGGCGCCCGACGCCGTTCAGGTAGGCCTCGGCGCCGGCCGCCATCCACGTCTCGGACGAGATCACCGGCAGGCCGGCGTAGTGGACGTTCTTGCCGCGGCCGCTCTTGACCCAGGCGTTGACCAGCAGCTCGGCGTCGGCGTCGATCGCCTCGATCGCCAGCAGGCCGGTCTCCCCCTGGGCGGCGGCCCGGTCCATGTAGACCGCCCGCCGGGCCGGCACCGTGGCGCCGGCCTCCTTGGTCTCGACCCCTTCACGGTCCGCGAGCAGCGCCGTGGAGTAGGGGCGCGCGACGCCGTCGAAGTTGGAGATCCAGAGCTGGGTGGCCAGGGGGGCCCCGGCGGCGCTCACGGGCTCGAGGACGGGGACGTAGAGGGTGGCGGCTTGGATCGGGACGGCGAGGGACAGCGCGGAGAGGGAGAGAGCACAGGCGAGGGACTTCTTCATGCCGACGGCCTCCTTCATACTTCTCGGGTATACGGCCTCGGTGCCTTGAGGGTCTACCCCGGTACGGCGATGCGGCGACAGCGACTTCCTGAACGGGCCGATACTAGGCTCTTTGACCCTTTGGTTGCAACCTGGAATGTGCAACTTTCAATCTGTTAGGCTCGGCGCGTTTTGATGAGCCAGGACCGGTCCCCCTCCCCCTTGCCCTATGAGGCCCAGCTCGCCTCCGGCGCGCCGCGCGCCAAGGAGCTGGTGAAGGGGCTGATCTCCTGGGGCACGCTGCCGCTGGGGAGCCTGATCCGGGTCGCCACTCGCGAGCCGGCCATCGCCCTCACCTTCGACGACGGCCCCGACCCGCAAGAGACGCCGCGGGTGCTCGACATCCTGGAGCGCCACGGCGCGCGGGGCACCTTCTTCCTGGTGGGCAAGAGCGCCGAGCGCCATCCTGAGATCGTGGCGCGCGCCGCCGCGGCCGGCCACGCGGTGGCCAACCACTCCTGGGACCACCCGTCCTTCCGACAGATCCAGGGGAGCTACCGGCGGGCCCAGATCCGCTGGTGCGGCGAGTCCCTCGCCCCGCACGGCGGCGCGCGGCTCTTCCGGCCGCCGTTCGGCGAGCAGAG
Organism: Thermoanaerobaculia bacterium; assembly: GCA_045807625.1. Lineage (GTDB taxonomy): Bacteria > Acidobacteriota > Thermoanaerobaculia > Multivoradales > UBA5704 > DATARR01. The sequence goes on from JBJMHA010000018.1 coordinate 9,977, forward strand.
CCTCGCCTCGCGGCTCGACGCCCTGCGCTGCGGCCACCGGGTGGTCTGCTGGGACGTGGTCGCCGAGGACTGGCGGGACGATCCGGCGGACGTGCTGGTGCGGAGGGTGCTGCGGCGGCTGCGGCGGGGGAGCATCGTGCTCTTCCACGACACCCTCTACGTGGCCGACGCCGAGCGCTACCGCGACCGCGCCCCCATGCAAGAGGCGCTGGAGATCCTCCTGGACCGCCTCGCCGGGAGCTTCCGGTTCGTCACCGTGCCCGAGCTCCTGCGCCTGGGGCGGCCGGTGCGCTGGCCGGTCTACCACCGGCTGCCGCTGGAGTTTCACCGCAAGCTCGTATAATCCGCCCCGCCGTGTCCAAGCCTCCGCCCAAGCCCCTCCTGCGCCGGGCGCACCGCGCCCTGATCGATACGATCAACCGCCTGGGCTGGGTCGTGGCCCCCACCTCCGACTACTACCATCCGCTGCGGCCGGTCTCGGAGCTCCGGCGCCACGCCGGGCGCTGGCACAAGCCCAGCGGGATGGCGGGGATCGCTTTCGATCTCCCCGCGATGATGGTGGATCTGGAGGGGATGATCGCCGCCTACGGCGCCGAATACGCGGCGCTCCCCTCCTACGACGAGCTCAAGGCGAGGAAGCACGGGCCGGGGTTCACCCGCGTGGACGCGCTGACCCTCTACCTGATGCTGCGCCGCCACAAGCCGGCGCGCTATCTGGAGGTCGGGTCCGGGCTCTCCACCGACTACGCCCTCCTCGCCGCGGCGAGGAACGCGGCCGAGGGGCGGCCGGTGCGGATGACGGTGGTCGATCCGTTCATGACCGAGGCGACGCGCGGCCTCCAGGGGCAGGGGATCGAGGTGATCCCCCGCGAGGCGCAGGACCTGGCGGTGGAGGAGTACACGCGGCTGGAGGCGGGGGACGTCCTGTTCATCGACACCACCCACATCGTGCGCATCGACGGCGAGGTGCCCTACCTGGTCCTGGAGGTGCTGCCGGCCCTGAAGCCCGGGGTCCTGGTCCACATCCACGACATCCACTTCCCCTACCACGTGCCGTGCGATGCGGACGCCTACGTCTTCGACCGCCGCTGGCCGATGCTGTTCACCGAGCCGATGCTGGTGCAGGCGTACCTCAGCTACAACCCGCGGGTCGAGATCGCGATGTCCACCCCCCTGCTGCGGCACTACCGGGAGGATTTCCTCCGCCGGGTGGTGCCCGGCTACCAGCCGCTGGACCGGCGGGACTTCGATACCCATCACGGCTCGCTCTGGCTGCGCTGCCTGGAGGGTCCGCCGGTGGTCCAGCGGATCGGATAGATGTCCCTCGCCCGCAAAGCCTTCAAGCCGGTCTACCTCTTCTACTACCGGTTCCTGTTCGGACGCCGGTTCCCGTTCGCGGACCGGCTGGCGGCGCGGGTGCGCGCCTTCGAGGCGGCGACCGGCCGCGGCGACGCTCCGCTCGGCAAGGAGGCCTGGGAGGAGCAGTACCGCCAGGGTGGCTGGGAATTCATGCGGCGGCTGGACGAGGTGGCCCGCTACAGTGTCATCGCGGGCTACCTCCACCACCTCAAGCCCGGCGGCTCGGTGCTCGACGTGGGGAGCGGCGAGGGGCTGCTCGCCGACCATCTCCGTCCCCTCGGCTACTCCCGCTTCCTGGGGGTCGACCTCTCCGAGACCGCCATCGCCCAGGCCACCGGCCGGCGGGACGCGGCCACCTCCTTCGCCGCCGCAGACGCCGAGACCTACACGCCCCCGCCGGGGCGCTGGGACGCCATCGTCTTCAACGAGTGCGTCTACTATTTCAACGACCCCGTGGGGTCGGTCCGCCGCTACGAGGCCTTCCTGGAGGAGGGTGGGGTCTTCATCGTCTCCACCTTCCGCTCGCGCCGGGCGGACGTGATCGTGAGGCGGCTCCTGGAGAGCTGCCGCCTGCTGGAGGAGACGGCGGTCACCAACACCAAGGGGACCTGGGTGGTGCGGGTGCTGGCGCCTGGCACAGACCCTGCTTTCTCGACGGATCAGCCGTAGTAGAGGGTTAAACCCCGGGCCGGCGCGCCGGCCCTTGTCACGGGAGAAATGAGATGGGCATCCTGGCCTGGATCATCGTCGGGCTGGTCGCGGGGCTCCTGGCCTCGTTCGTCGTCGGAGGGGGGTACGGGCTCCTCGGCGACATCGTCATTGGGATCATCGGGGCGTTCCTGGGCGGCTGGATCTTCAGCAAGATGGGGTGGCACACGCCGTTCGGAGGGCTGGCCGGCACCATCTTCGTGGCCTTCATCGGAGCGGTCGTCCTGCTCCTGCTGCTGCGGCTGATCCGGCGGGCGTAGCGCCCTCAGTTCACCTGCCAGACCTCCCGCTTGCTCAGCAGCCGGTGGACGACCTCGTCGTCGCGGCGGGTGAGCAGGCCCACGATGTGCTCGCCGACCTCCTCCGGGGTGTACCAGTCCGGCTGGCCTGGCCCTCGGAGGAGGCGCTCCCGCGTCTGGATGGGGCCCAGGATCAGCTCGTAGACGTGGATGCCGGTCGGCTCCAGCTCCTCGGCCAGGGTGAGCACCATCGACTTCTGCGCCGCGGCGGCGAGGGCCACCGGGCCCGCCATGGGGTAGGCCTGCTCGGCGCTGAAGCCGTTGACGTGGACGTAGCTGCCGGTCTTCGGGTGGAGCAGGGGGACGAGCATCTTGAGGGCCAGGAAGTGAGAGGTCAGGTTCTCTCGCAGGATGCGGTCCCAGGTCTCCATGTCGACGCTGGTCAGAGGCTTGCCCTGCCACCAGCCGCCGAGCGAGGCCACCGCCACGTCGAGCTCGCGGAAGCGCTCGTAGATCTGGTTCTGCAGGGCCCGCGCGGTCTCCTCGCCGCTGAGGTCGCCGACCAGGGTGATCAGCTCGCCGGGGAGGCCCTGGCAGTACTCCTCCAAGGTCCGCAGCCTCTCCTCGCTGCGGGAGGGCACGATCACGCGGGCCCCCTGCCGCAGCAGGGACCGGACGATCCCCTCTCCCACCCCGCCGGCTCCCCCGGCGACGACGACCTTCGCTCCTTCAAGGCTGGGCATGGCGCCTCCTCCTCTGAGCCGAACGGTACAACCGTCCGGTAAAAAAAGTCGAATCCGGCCCCGCAGGATTTCCCCGCTCCGGGTGTTGAAGAGGGAACAAGCAGGTTTTCCCAAGGAGGATTGGCCGATGACGAGAGCGCGGCGGTGGGCTCGGCGAGTGGTGAGCCCCGAAGGGCTGGTGTTGGGAATTCTGGTGTTCGCGGCCCCGATGGTGTACGCGGTCGCCGCCGTGGAGGCGCCGGCCGGGTACGACGGCCTGACCAACGGCTTCGAGCCGCAGACGCAATTCGACCTCGACCGCGCGACCTTCGACGAGCACGAGGACTCCGGGGACGGCCTGAGGCCGGTCTACAACGCTCAAGGGTGCGGGGAGTGCCACCAGACGCCGGTGAGCGGCGCCGGCAGCCAGGTCACCGAGCTGCGGGTGGGCCGGGTTGACCCCTCGGGGAATTTCGTCGACCACCCCGGCGGCTCGCTGATCAACGACCGGGCGCTCGACCCCGCGCTCCAGGAGCAGGCCAACCGCGAGGACAACGTGGTCGCCTTCCGCTCCTCGCTCAGCACGCTCGGCGACGGCTACGTCGAGGCGATCCCCGACGAGGCGTTCACCCGCATGCAGGCCGCCCAGCCGCCGAACATGAAGGGGACGATCCTCCGGGTGCCGCTGGCGGAGGCGCCGGGGCAGACGCGCATCGCCCGCTTCGGCTGGAAGGACCAGCACGCCAGCCTGCTCTCCTTCGCCGCCGACGCCTATCTGAACGAGATGGGGATCACCAGCCCGCTGCAGCCGAGCGAGAACAGCTCGAGCGGCAAGTCGGTGGCGGCGTTCGACGCCGTCCCCGATCCCGAGGACGCGGCGACCCCCTCGGCCCCCCGCGGCACCGACGTCGAGGCCTTCGTCCGCTTCATGCGTTCCGCCAAGGTCCCGGCCCGCGACGCCGTCCTGGCGGGCTCGCCGGACGCCCAGGCGGGCGCCGCGATCTTCCACCAGATCGGCTGCGACCTGTGCCACGTGCCCACGGTCCAGACCGCGCCGGCGGGGACGGTGATCAACGGCGGCACCTTCACCGTGCCGCCCGCGCTGGGGGACAAGATCATCCACCCCTACAGCGATTTCATGCTCCACGACGTGGGGACGGGGGACGGCATCGTGCAGAACGGCGGCCAGGCCACGGCCCGCAAGCTGCGCACGCCGCCGCTCTGGGGGCTGCGCGCCCGCTCGCGCTTCATGCACGACCTGGCGAGCGTCGGCTACGAGGACGCCATCCAGCGCCACTCCCGCGAGGCGGGGCAGGTCATCCAGAGCTACCGCCGGCTGCAGCCGCCGCAGCGGGACCAGCTCGTCCTGTTCCTCAAGTCGCTCTGATCAGACGGGGGCCGGGCGCGCGAGCTGGCCGCAGGCCCCCTGCACGTCGCGCCCCCGGCTGCGCCGCACGGTGATGAAGCAGCCGTGCTCCTGGAGCCGGGCGGCGAAGGCCTGCACCCGCTCCTCGGCCGGCTCGCGGAAGCCGGCGCGGGCGTGCTCGTTCATCGGGATGAGGTTGACGTTGTGGCGGTGGCGGAGGTCCCCCAGCCAGGCGGCGAGGCGGTCGGCGTCCTCCAGGCTGTCGTTCTCCCCCGCGAGGAGGACGTATTCGAAGAGGATGCGCTCGTGCCGCTTGAGCTCCCAGGCGTCGAGCGCCTGGCGCAGGCGGGCCAGGTTCCAGGCGCGGTTGACCGGCATGGTGGCCGAGCGGGCCTCGTCGGTGGTGGCGTTGAGCGACACCGCGAGCTGCGGCCGCGGGGTCATGCGCGCCAGCTTCTCCAGCCCCGAGACCAGGCCGGCGGTGCTCACCGTGATCCGCCAGGGGGAGAGGCCGGCCCCCTCGGGGTGGCAGAGCACGGTGATCGCCCGGTGGACGTGGGCGAGGTTGTGCAGCGGCTCGCCCATGCCCATGAAGACGATGTGGACGTGCTCCCCGAGCCGGGGGCCCAGGTGCAGCATCAGCGCCAGCACCTCGCCGACGATCTCGCCGGCCGTGAGGTTGCGCACGATCCCCATGGCGCCAGTGGCGCAGAAGGTGCAGCCGAGGGCGCACCCCACCTGGCTCGACACGCAGTAGGTGACCCGCGGGTCGCCGTGGCCGCGCGGCATGTGGACGGCCTCCACGCGGTGGCCGCCGGCGAGCCCGAGCACCAGCTTGGTCGAGCCGTCGGCCGAGGGGTGGCGCTCCAGGATCTCGGGGAGCGCGAGGTCGGCGTTGCCGCCGAGCCAGGCGCGGATCTCGCGGGAGAGGAAGAGGCCGCCGTCCTCCCGCCAGGTGCGGACCCGCTGGAGGCGGGCGAACACGTGCTCCGGCCGGCCCGGACACCCCTGGGCGGCGAGGTCCCCGGGGAGCAGGGCCCAGGCGGACGGCGGTCCCTCGCGCTCGGGAGCGCGGCGGTCCCAGGGGCGGTCGGCCGGAGCGGTGGCGGCGGCAAGCATCCGGCGAAGCATAGCCGATCGGGAAGGGACATAGAATCGGCCCGGCCATGACGATCCTCGAGACCCAGGGGCTGACCAGGCGCTTCGGCGATTTCACGGCGCTGGACGGCCTGACCCTCGCCGTCGAAACCGGGGAGGTCTTCGGGCTGCTCGGCCCCAACGGCGCCGGCAAGACCACCGCCATCCGCATGCTCACCACCCTGCTGCCGCCGACCTCGGGAGGGGCCCGGGTCGCCGGGCTCGACGTGCGCCGGGAGGCGGCGGCGGTGCGGCGGGCGATCGGCTACGTCCCCCAGGCCCTCTCGGTGGACGGCTCGCTCACCGCCTGGGAGAACCTCCTGATCTTCGCCAAGCTCTACGACCTCCCCCGCGCCGGGCGGGCCGGGCGCATCGAGGCGGCGCTGGCGCTCGTGGGACTGAGCGAGGTCTCCGGCAAGCTGGTCCGCGAATTCTCCGGCGGCATGATCCGCCGGCTGGAGATCGCCCAGTCGACCCTCCACCGGCCGCGCCTCCTCTTCCTCGATGAGCCCACGGTGGGGCTCGACCCGCTGGCGCGGACGGCGGTCTGGGAGCACATCGAGAGGCTGCGCGGCGAGATGGGGACCACCGTCTTCCTGACCACCCACTCCATGGAGGAGGCCGACAGCCTCTGCGGCCGGCTCGCCATCCTGCACCGGGGCCGCCTGGCGGCGATCGGCACCCCGGCCGGCCTCAAGGCCTCCCTGGGGCGCCCGGCGGGGACCGAGGTGACGCTCGACGACGTCTTCCTGCACTACGCCGGCGATCCGCTCGGCGCGCCGCCCGCGGAGGGTGGGAGCTTCCGCGAGACCTCCCGGGGGCGGCGGACGGCCCGCCGGCTGGGGTAAGGCCAGGGAAGGGACAGACCATGCTGCGCTGGCCGCGGGATCTCGTCTACAAGACGCTCGTCATCGCCGAGCTGGAGGTGCGGCGGCTGCGGCACGACCCCACGGAGGTGATCACCCGCGGGGTGCAGCCGGTGCTCTGGCTGCTCCTGTTCGGCGAGGTCTTCTCGCGCGCCCGGGTGATCCCCACCGGCGGCATCCCCTACCTTGACTTCATGGCGCCGGGCATCCTGGCCCAGAGCGTGCTGTTCGTCTCCATCTTCTATGGCATCGGCATCATCTGGGAGCGGGACCTCGGGCTCACCAACAAGCTCCTGGTCAGCCCCACGCCGCGCGCCGCCCTGGTGCTGGGCAAGGCGGTCTCGGCGGGGGTGCGGGCGCTCCCCCAGGTGGTGGTGATCTTCGTCCTCGCCACGATCCTGGGCGTCAAGATGCGCTGGAGCCCGCTCCCCCTGCTCGGCCTGATCGCCGCCGCCTTCACCGGCGCCGCCCTGTTCTCGACCTTCTCGCTGATCGTCGCCTGCCTGGTGAAGACGCGGGAGCGCTTCATGGGGATCGGCCAGGTGATGACCATGCCCCTGTTCTTCGCCAGCAACGCGATCTATCCGATCTCGATGATGCCCGGCTGGCTGCAATGGATCTCCCGGGTCAATCCGCTCACCTACGAGGTGGACGCCCTGCGCTCGCTGATGGTCGCCGGCACCACCAGCGCCTTCGGCCTGGGGCTCGACTTCGGAATCCTTCTGCTCTGGACCGTGGTGCTCGTCGCTCTCGGCGCGAAGCTCTATCCGCGGGTGGTGACGTAGGAGCGGGCGGAGCTGATGGCGGAAGCGGCGGGAAAAGACTAGGATGAGACGCAGAGCAAAGGAGAACCGATGAGCTCGAGGTGCCGCGCTGTCCTCCTCGTCCTGGCCCTGTCCGCGTTTTTCGCCACGGCCGGCGCCGCGCTCGCGGCGGGAGGGACCGTCGAGGGGCAGGTCCAGGATGCCCAGGGGAAGCCCATGCCGGGGGCCACAATCACGCTGCTCGCCGCCGGAGGCAAGGGGAACCACAGTCAGGCTACGGACGCTCAGGGGAGCTTCCACTTCGAAGATCTCACCTCGGGCGTCTATACCGTGACCGCCACCCTGCAAGGCTACGCCCCAGTCACCTGCCCCGGGAGCCGACTCCTCTCCGGCCTGACCCGCCGCCTCGAGATCAAGCTGGCGGCGACCGGCGGCGGAGCGGCCTCCTCCTGCGCCCCGGCCGCCGAGCCGGGAAGCTAGCACCACCCGGGTGAAACCGCAGGCGCGCCCCGCTCTCCTCCTCGCCGCCCTGCTCGCCGGATGCGCGGGCGCGCGGGTCCAGGCTCCGCCGGCCCCCGCGCCCGTCCTGCCGCCGGCTAAGGCGGGGAAGGCGTCGTTCTTCTTCCCCGTCGAGATCCCCCTCGCCGAGGTGCGGCGGACCGTCGAGGAGAGCCTGCCGCCCCGGGTGAGCGACGAGCGGAAGCGGGAGATCGCGAGCGCCCTCCAGGACGACTACTATCGCTACACCCTCGAGCGCGGGCCGGTGGAGGCCGGCTTCAGCGGCGGTCAGCTCACCTTCACTTTTCCGGTGCGGGGGAGCCTGACGATCGGCGGCAAGCTCGCAGGGCTCCCCGTCCACGAGACGGTCGATCTCAGCGGACGGGTGCGGGGGACGGCCTCCCCCGCGATCACCCCTGACTGGCGGCCCGACCCCAGACCTGAGGCCCACATCGAGCTCGACCGCGCCGACCTCCAGGTGCTGGGCCTCTTTCCATTGAGCCTCCGCGGCCTGCTCGAAGAACAGCTCAATCCCGTCCTCGACCAGGAGCTGAAGCGGGCGGCCGGGCGCCTGCTGGCCGGCCTCGCCCTGCGGCGGAAGGCGGAGGAGGCCTGGCGCTCGCTCCACGTCTCCCGCCGGGCGGTCAAGGATGAAAATCTCTGGGTCCGCTTCCAGCCGCTGGAGATCTCCCTCGCCCGGCTCACCCTGAAGGACGGCGTGCTCCACACCGGGATCGGCATCGCCGGCCAGCTCTCCCTCTCCCTGGGCCCCGCCGTGGCGCCCCCGGCGGTCACCCTCCTGCCGCCTCTCCGCGTCGATGCGGAGAGAGGGGGAGGCTTCGAGCTCGAGGCGCCGGTGCAGGCCAGCCCCGAGGAGCTGTCGCGCTGGACCGACCGGGCCCTGCGGGGGCAGCGCTTCCGCCTCGGGCGCGACCGGGAGATGGAGATCACCGGCGCCGGCCTCGGCGTGGACGGCGACCGCATGGTGCTGGCGCTCGACTTCCAGACCGGGGGGCGGGACGGCCGGCTGGTGCTCCGCGGTCGCCCGGCGCTCGACCCCGGGACGAGCGTGCTGCGCCTGGCGGACCTCCAGTACGACCTCGCGGCGGGCAACCTCTTCCTGCGCCTGGCCGACCGCCTCCACCGGGCCGAGATCCTGAAGCGGCTCCAGAGGTCGGCGCGCCTCGACCTCGCGCCGCTCCTCGGCCAGGCGGAGAGCGGCACCGCCCGCGCCGTGCGGGGGCTCTTCCCGCCCGGCCTCCATGGCGAGGTCAAGATCGAGCCCGTCCGCCTCCTCGGCGTCGGCGTCTCCGGCGGCGCGGTCTGGGCCCGCTGCCGGATGACGGGGACGATCTCGCCGCTGGCGCGGTAGAGTATCCACAGCCCAGAGAGTGAAGAGAGCGGGAGGGGCTGGCCTCTTCCTTGCTTGTGCTCCCGCCCGAGAGAGGAGAACGGATATGCGCTGGACACCAGGTGGACCAAGCTCGGATCTTGAAGATCAGCGGGGGAGCTCCGGAGGCCGCGGCCTCGGCATCGGCGGCGTCCCGATCGGCATCGGCGGCTTCGTCGTGCTGCTCCTGCTGAGCCTCGTCTTCCATCGCAACTTCTTCGCCCTGCTCGGCGGCGGCGGGGCACCGGCCCCCGCGGGGCAGACGGCGCCGGTGAATTCCTCGCCCGAGGAGAACAAGGAGGTCCAGTTCGTCTCCTTCGTCCTCGACGACGTCCAGAAGACCTGGGAGCAGATCTTCGCCCAGGAGGGGCAGCAGTACCGGCACGCCAAGCTCGTCCTGTTCCGGGACGCGGTGCGCTCCGGCTGCGGCACCGCCGAGACCGCGATGGGGCCGTTCTACTGCCCGGCCGACGAGAAGGTCTACATCGACCTCGGCTTCTACAAGGAGCTGAAGGACCGCTTCGGCGCCTCGGGGGATTTCGCGGAGGCCTACGTCATCGCCCACGAGCTCGGCCACCACGTGCAGAACCTGCTGGGGATCAGCGGCAAGGTCGAGCGCGCCCAGCGCCAGAATGCCGAGGAGGCCAACGCGCTCTCGGTACGCCTGGAGCTCCAGGCCGACTGCCTGGCGGGCGTTTGGGGCCACTCGACCCAGCAGCGCAACATCCTCGAGGCGGGGGACGTCGACGAGGCCCTCAACGCGGCTTCCGCGGTAGGCGACGACCGCATCCAGAAGCAGGCCACGGGGCGCGTGAACCAGGAGACCTGGACCCACGGCTCCGCCCAACAGCGCTCGCAATGGTTCAAGACCGGCTTCGACTCCGGCTCGATCAACAACTGCGACACCTTCTCGGCGGGGCGGTAGGTGGAGCTCGGCGGACCGTCGCCAGATCTCACGGGGCAGTCATCGCCCAACGAGTCCCCGCCTTCGTCCTTTTTGGGCAGCCGTCGCCCCGTGAGGACCTGCCTCCGTCCAATTTGGGCGGCGACTGCCCACTGAGAACCCGGCCTTCCCCAATTTGGGCAGCGACTGCCCATTGAGAACTTGGCCTTCCCCAATTTGGGCGATGGCTGCCCACCGAGAATCAGTCTTCCCCAAATTTGGGCGATAGCTGCCCCGTGACAGTGGACTCTTGTCCCTGTTGGGCGATGACTGCCCGTCAGCCGCGGGGCTTGCGGGCGCGCCGCCCGGGCCGGTCCGGGTCCCAGAGGAAGCGGTCGAGGTCGATCCTGCCGCTTTTGCTGAAGACCACCCCCTCCTCCTCGAGCAGATGGCGCTGGTACCCCTCGGTCCAGCCGATGCTGTCGCTACGGGGGCTGATCGTGCCCTGCGCGTTGACGACCCGCTGCCAGGGGACGTCTACCTCCTGGGGCGTCGCCCGGAGAACCTGGCCGACCATGCGCGCCCGCCGGGGCAGGCCAGCCAATGCCGCGATCTGCCCGTAGGTGGCCACCCACCCCCGGGGGATGCGCCGTATGACCGCGTAGATCTTCTCCCGGGACTGCCGGTCGACGTTCACGGGCAAGAGCCTACACGCTACTTCGCCGCCACGGCGTAGACCACGTTGGCCTCGATCCGCCGGGCACCGGTTGCCGCGAAATTTCGCAGGGTCCGGGCACGCACCCGCTCACGGGCCGCCGGGTCCAGGGCGTCGACGGTGGCGCGGTAGCCGGAGCCCATCACCACTGTCCACCAGTCCTCAGGATCGGGCGTGGGGTGGAAGGCCTGCTCGGCTTCCGTCACCACGTCCGGGATGCCGCTCTCCTCGAACAGACCCCGGAGGGCGTCGGGGTCCGCGATGCGGTCCCAGGGGCTGAATTCCATGGCAAGGTCCGGGCGCTCGGCGCGGACCGCGTCCCAGAAGATCCCCTCGGCGGGCTGGAAGGCGTTCCGCCCCCAGACGGTCACCGCCAGCCGGCCGCCGGGCCGCACCCACCTCCACATCCGTCGTAGCGCGGCCATCATGTCCGGCATGAAGAAGATGCCGAAGACGCAGAGCACGGCGTCGAAGGAGCCCGGCGGCAGGTCGAGCCGGTCGAAGTCGCCCACCCGCAGCTCGAGGTTGCCCAGCCGGCGGATCGACGCCTTCACCCGCGCCCGCTGTACGAGGTTTTCCGCCAGATCGATCCCCAGCACCTTGCCGAAGGGCCCCACCCGTTCGGCGGCGGGAAGGGCCGAGGCCCCCGCGCCGCAGCAGAGGTCGAGCACCGAGCTTCCCGGCGCGAGGTCGAGGCGCTCGACGGTGCGCCTCCCGAACCGGTCCCAGAACGAGAGCCGGGGATCGTCAAAGAGCTCAGCCGCCGCGTTGTAGGTCGCGGTGGCGCGTAATTTCGCTTCCTGCACATCCATTTCCTCATCACCTCCAAAAGAATCCTAACGCTCGGTGGAGCGCAAGCCCCTCAGGCTTTCAAGCCCGGGCCCTTTTGGACCGGGTACTCCCTCGTTCGGTTCCCGGGCGCGATTTGTGGCGCCGCGGCGCCATAAAGACACGGATGGACAGAACGCGGGGGACAGTGTATTGTGCTCATGTTCCGCATTTAAGTCACCGTGCGCTTCTACGCCGATCTCCACGTCCATTCGAAATACTCCCGGGCCACCAGCCGGGACGCGGATCTGGAGCACCTCGCCCTCTGGGCGCGGCGCAAGGGGATCACCGTCGTCGGCACCGGCGATTTCACTCACCCCGCCTGGTTCGAGGAGATCCGCGAGAAGCTCGTGCCGGCCGAGCCGGGGCTGTTCCGCCTGCGTCCCGAGATCGAGCGGGAGGTCGAGCGCCAACTCCCCGCCGCCTGCCACGGGCCCACCCGCTTCCTGCTGGAGGTCGAGATCTCGACCATCTACAAGAAGGGGGAGCGGACACGGAAGGTCCACCACCTGATCTACGCCGCCAATCTGGAGACGGCGGGGCGCTTCCGTGAAAAGCTGGCGACGATCGGCAACATCGCCTCGGACGGCCGGCCGATCCTCGGGCTCGACTCCCGCCACCTGCTGGAGATCGCGCTGGCGAGCGGGCCGGACGCCTACCTGATCCCCGCCCACATCTGGACCCCCTGGTTCGCCGCGCTGGGCTCAAAGTCCGGCTTCGACTCGATCGACGAGTGCTATGGCGATCTCGCCCCTCACATCTTCGCGGTGGAGACGGGCCTCTCCTCGGACCCGCCGATGAACTGGCGCGTCTCCCAGCTCGACCGCTTCACCCTGGTCAGCAACTCGGACGCCCACTCTCCGCCGAAGCTGGGTCGCGAGGCCTGCGTGTTCGACACGGATCTCGACTACTTCGCCATCCGGCGGGCGCTGGAGACGGGGGAGGGGTACGGCGGCACGGTGGAATTCTTCCCCGAGGAGGGGAAGTACCACCTGGACGGCCACCGCGCCTGCGGCGTGCGGCTGGAGCCTCCGGAGACCCGCCGTCTGGAGGGGCGCTGCCCCTCGTGCGGCAAGCCGCTGACGGTCGGCGTGATGCACCGTGTCGAGGAGCTGGCCGACCGCCCCGAGGACGCCGCGCCGCCGCGTCCGATGCCGTTCCGCAGCCTGGTGCAGCTCCCGGAGATCCTCGGCGAGATCCAGGGGGTGGGCCCCAAGTCCCGCGCCGTGGAGGCCGCCGCCTCGCAGCTCGTGGGCCGGCTCGGCCCGGAGATCGACATCCTGGAGCGCCTCCCCCTGGAGGATGTCGAGCGGGCCGGAGGAGGGCTCCTGCGGGAAGCCCTTTTCAGGTTGCGAGAGGGGCGGGTGCGGCGGGAGGCCGGGTACGACGGCGAGTACGGAGTGATCCGCCTCTTCGAGCCGGACGAGATCCGCGGGCGGGGGTTGGTGGGGACGCTGTTCGCGAACCCTACAGAAAATTCCCCAGGGCTGGGGCTTGTACCCACCCCGCCACCAAGACGATCCGACGGATCCGACCGATCCGTCGGATCTAAGGTCAACCCGGTTGCTGAGGAAGCAGCCCCCCTCGATCCCGAGCAGAGTGCCGCGGCTGGAACCGTGGATGGCCCCCTCCTGATCGTCGCTGGGCCGGGGACCGGGAAGACCCGCACCCTGACCCACCGGATCGCCCATCTGATCACCGGGCGGGGAGCGTCACCCGAGCAGTGCCTGGCCGTCACCTTCAGCCGCCGGGCCGCCGCCGAGATGGAGGAGCGGCTGGACGCCCTCCTCCCCCCCGGGACGGGCCGGCCGCTCGTCGCCACCTTCCACGGCCTGGGATTGATGATCCTGACCGAGCAGGCCGAAGCGGCCGGCCTGGCGCCGGAGCTCCGGGTCGCGACTCCGATGGAGCGGGCGGAGATTGTCCGCGGGCTGTTCGATCTCACGCCCGCGAAAGCCGAGCGGCTCCTGGAGGAGATGGGGGAGGTCCGCTGCGGCCGGCGCCGGGAGGATATCTCCTCGCCCGAGCTCGCCGGCCGGATCGCCGCCTATGAGTCCGCCCTGGCGGCCCGGGATCTCCTCGACTTCGACGACCTCCTCCTCAAGCCCCTGGCGCTCCTGCGGGAGCGGCCGGACCTCGCCGAGGCCTACCGCCGGCGCTTCCGCTGGATCTCGATCGACGAATATCAGGATATCGACGCCCTCCAGTATGCCCTTGTCCGGCTCCTGGCCCCGCCGGACGCGAGCCTCTGCGCGATCGGCGACCCCGACCAATCGATCTACGGCTTCCGCGGCGCGGACGTGGGATTCTTCCTCCGCTTCCGCGAGGACTACCCGCAAGCGCGCGTGGTCCATCTCACCCGCAACTACCGCTCGACGCGCACCCTGGTCGAGGCCGCCTGCCAGGCGATCCGGCCGGGGAGCCTGGTGCCCGAGCGCCGGCTGGTGGCGGCGCGGAACGGCCCGGCGGAGCGGATCGTGATCCAGCGGGCGGCGAGCGAGCGGGCGGAGGCGGAGCTGGTGGTCCACACCCTGGAGCGTCTCCTGGGCGGGACCTCCTACTTCTCGCTCGACAGCGGCCGGGTGGGAGCGGGTGACGCGGCGGAGCTCTCCTTCGCCGACGTGGCGATCCTCTACCGCACCGAGGCGCAGACGCCGCCGCTGATCGAGGCGCTCAGCCGGGCGGGCATCCCCTTCCAGAAGCGCTCGCACCGTTCGCTCGCCGAGCAGCCCGGGGTGCGGGCGCTGATACCCGTGCTCCAGAGGCAGAAAGAGGGGCGAGTCGAATCCCTCCTCGACCGCGCCGTGGCCGAGCTGGCTCCCAGCCCCGCCCTCCTGGCCGCGGCCGACCTTCTCCGGCCGCTCGCCATCCGCGCCGGGGACGACCTGGAGGGCTTCCTCACCGGGATCGCCCTGGGCGGCGAGGTCGACGCCTGGGACCCGCGCGCCGAGGGGGTGTCGCTCCTCACCCTGCACGCCTCGAAGGGGCTGGAGTTTCCGGTGGTCTTCCTCGTGGGCTGTGAGGAGGGGTTGCTGCCGCTCGCCGGCCCGGGTCTGGAGACCGACGCCGCCGAGGAGCGCCGGCTCTTCTTCGTGGGGATCACCCGCGCCCGCTCGCGCCTCTTTCTCTTCCACAGCCGCCGGCGGACTCTGCGCGGCGAGACGGTGGAAGCCCGGCCCTCTCCCTTCCTGGCCGATCTCGAAGTGGCTCTCCTCGATCTGCGCGAGGAGCCGGTGTTGCCGGCGCGGCGGCCGGAGCAACTGCGGTTGTTATAGCCTGTATCCGCCGATGAAAAAGCGCAGAACCCGGCAGCCCCGGTGGGAGAAGTTTGCCCTCGATCTCCAGGAGAACCACGGCTGGAGCTGTCGGCCGGGGTGCAAGATCTTCGTCGCCGACCGCGGCGCCGCACGTTTCGATTATCCCGCGAGCTGGGTGGTGCGTGGGGACCTGGACAGCATCAAGTTCCGCGACCGCCGGCGGCCGAACGACAACTGCGTTCTCGCCTTTTCCTACATGCGGATCCCGCCGATCGACTGGACCGATCTGCCGCTGGCCGTCCTCCTCAAGACGGCGATCCAAGGGGGCACCCGGCAGATCGATCGTTGGGACCCTCCCGTGCAGATGAACCGCTTCGGCATCGAGATCGCCTGGCAGCAGGGGCATTACATCGATCCGGGGGAGAAGCGCCCGGCGCTGACCCGCCTCTGCATCGCCCGCCGCCGGACCGTACAGGCGCTCCTTACCATGGATTTCTGGGAAGAGTACCTGGAGCGCTTCGCGCCAGTCTGGGAGCTCGTCCTTGATACCCTGGAGCTCGACGAGAGCTACGAGGATCCCTCGATCGGCCCCCGGATCATGTGATGCCTCCCGAGGCTCTTTCCTCCCCCCATCATCCAGATTCCCCAAACCACCGTACCCTCCATCGAAGAGGGACCGGCCGGACCTCTTCACGACCCACAAACCTGGCCCTCGCGGGCCCGATCCCTGGAGGTTTCGATCGTGAAGAAGAGCGTCAAGAAACTTGTGTTGAGCCGGGAGACCCTGCGGTCCCTCGACGACTCCGGCCTGAAGGCCTGGGGTGGGTATCTCCCCTATCAAACCGGTAAGCGGTGCCTGATCGGTGACTCGCAGGAGGTCTCCATCTGCGTAGGCTGCACGGGCCCGCTCGACACCTGCCCCGACCCGACGATCGCCTGATCCCGATGTGACGTTTTCGGGGCCCGGACCCCTCCGGGCCCCTTCGCGACACCCTACTCTCTGGAGCGACCATGCCGGAGACGCAGCACCCCACCCCAGGCCCCTCCCGGGCGGACGTCTGCCTGGTGAACATGCCGTACGCCTCGCTCAACCGCCCCTCGCTCGCCCTGGGCCTGCTCAAGGCCGTGCTGTCGCGGGAGGGGATCGCCACGTCGGTGCTCTACCCCAACCTCACGTTCGCCGAGAGGATCGGGCTGCGCCTCTACCACCTCTGCTCCTCCCAGCTCCCGAAGGATTTCCTGGTGGGGGAGTGGACCTTCGCCGAGGCCGCCTTCCGGGACGCGGCGCGCGCTTCCGAGGAGGAGTACCTCGCGCGGATCGCGGCGCGCCATGCCTCCGTGCACGGGTATCACCGGGACGCCGAGGGCGCCGGGCGCCTGAGGGAGGACCTGCGGACGGTGCGGCGGGCGGTGGACGGCTTCATCGGCCGCGCGGCCCGGCGGGTGCTGTCGACCGGCGCCCGCGTCGTCGGCTGCACCTCGACCTTCGAGCAGCACGCCGCCTCGCTCGCCCTGCTGCGCCACGTCCGGGAGCTCGACCCCCGGGTGATCACCGTGCTGGGGGGCGCCAACTGCGAAGGGGTGATGGGGCGCGCCACCCACCGTAATTTCCCCTGGGTCGACTACGTGGTCGCGGGCGAGGCGGACGCCCTGGTCGGTGATCTCTGCCGGCGGATCCTGGCGGAAGGACGGGACATCCCGGCGGCCGAGCTTCCCGCCGGGGTCCACGGCCCGGCGAGCCGCCAGGGGGAGGCCGCGGCCGAGGCGAAGCGGCCGGTCTTCCGCGCCCTCGACTCGCTGCCGGTGCCGGACTTCGGCGACTACTTCCGCGCCCTCGGCCGCTTCCGCCATGCCGCCGCGGTGCTGCCGGGTCTGCCCCTGGAGACCTCGCGTGGCTGCTGGTGGGGGGCGGTCCGCCACTGCACCTTCTGCGGCCTCAACGGCTCGACCATGACCTTTCGTTCGAAGTCCCCAGAGCGGGTCCACCAGGAGATCCGCGAGCTGGAGGAGCGCTACGGGATCTCCCGCTTCGAGACCGTGGACAACATCCTCGACATGGGCTACTTCCAGAGCCTGCTGCCGGCGCTGGCGGCGGACGGCGGCGAGCGGCGGCGGATCTTCTACGAGGTGAAGGCCAACCTCCGGCGGAGCCAGGTCGAGGCGCTGCGCCGGGCAGGCATCCTCTGGCTGCAGCCGGGGATCGAGAGCCTCCATTCGGCCGTGCTGGAGCTGATGAACAAGGGGATTCAGGCCTGGCAGAACGTGCAGCTCCTCAAGGCCTGCCGGGAGCTGGGGGTCCGCCTCTCCTGGAACTTCCTCTGGGGCTTCCCCGGCGAGGAGGACGCCTGGTACGCCGAGATGGTCCCCTGGCTCCCGGCGCTGGAGCACCTGCAGCCGCCGAGCGGGGTGACGCGCGTGCGTTTCGACCGTTTCAGCCCCTATCACCAGCGGCCGGAGACGTTTGGCCTCGCGCTGCGGCCGGCGCCCGCGGCCCCGTACGTCTATCCGCTGCCGGACGAGGAGCTTCTCGACCTCACCTACTACTTCGCCGCCGCGGGGCGGCCCGACCCCTTCTCCGGCGAGGGGGGCGAGATCCTGGAAGGGCGCCCCGGGGTGCGGGCGATCCAGGAGTGGGTCGGCGCCTGGCAGATCGCGTTCTGGATGCAGCCGCCGGTGCTGACGGTGGAGGACGACGGCGAAGGGCTGGATTTCGAGGACACCCGGAGCTGCGCCGTGGAGCGGAGCTTCCGCCTCGCCGGCCTGGATCGGGCGGTCTATCTGGCCGCCCAGGATGCTCCCGTGGCGGACCGCCTGGCCTCGGTGCTGGCCGAGCGGCAGGGGCTCGCGGCATCCCCGGAGGAGGCGGCCGCCGCCGTCGAGCGGCTGGCGCGGCGGTCCCTGGTCCTGCCGGTCGACCGCCGCCTCCTCGCGCTCGGCCTGCGGGGCCCGCTGCCGGAGCTGCCCGGCGTGCGGGAGTTTCCCGGCGGGATGGTGGAGGACGGGGCCTACCAGTGGGCCTGAGCACAGGCCTTCTGCTACACTTCGCACACAAACTATGCGACTCGTAACTCGTGGTGACCTCGACGGTCTGACGTGTGCCGTGCTGCTCTCCTTGAACGAGGAGATCGACAGCATCTCCCTCATCCACCCCCAGGACATCAGCGACGGGCGGGCGGACATCCGGCCGGGGGACATCATCGCCAACCTGCCGTACCACCCGGGGTGCGCCATGTGGTTCGACCACCATCTGCACACCGCGACGCCCAACATCCCGCAGGAGGCCTTCCGCGGGACGTTCGCCCAGGCGCCGTCGGCGGCACGGCTGGTCTACGAATACTACGGCGGCGAGGCGGCCATGCCGCAGTTCGCGGAGCTGGTGCGCGAGACCGACCGCCTCGACTCCGCGAGCCTCACCCCTACCGACGTGCTCGACCCCCAGAGCTACATCAAGCTCGGCTTCACCATCGACGGCCGCACCGGCCTCGGCACCTTCGAGCGCTACTTCCTGCACTTGGTCGAGCTGCTGCGCGCCGAGACGCCGATCTCCGCCATCCTCGACGATCCGGCGGTGAAGAAGCGCTGCGACCTGCTGGACAGCGAGAGCGAGCGCTTCTGCCAGGAGCTGCGCGGCCACAGCCGGGTGGAGGGCAACGTCGTCGTCACCGATTTCCGGAACCTCGACCACACGCCGATCGGCAACCGCTTCCTGGTCTACGCGCTCTACCCCGAGATCAACGTCTCGGTGCGCATCCACTGGGGGCCGAACCGCGCCTTCCCCATGCTCCTCGTCGGCCACAGCATCTTCCGGCGCACCTGCAAGACCAATGTCGGCGAGCTCGCGGCCCGCTACGGCGGCGGCGGCCACCGGGGGGCCGGGAGCATCCCGCTGATGGAGGAGCCGGACCAGCAGATCCGGATGATCGTCGGCGAGCTGAAGGCGAACGGATAGGCTTCAGGATTCCGGCTCGCCGCGCTTCCCCTCGCGCCAGCGCCGCCAGTGCAGGACCAGCGCCCAGGGGACCAGGAGCCACCAGCAGACGAGCACGGCCCACAGGCCGAACGAGGCGCGGTTGGCCAGGCCCAGGAAGGTGTTGTTGCCGAAGACGTTGTCGTTCACCAGGTAGGTCCAGGTCGACGAGGGGCCGCGTAGCCCCTCGCGCTCCCAGTCGACGCCGGCGGCCATGATCTCGATCCGCTCGAAGATCTCGACGATGGTGTCGTCGATCCGGGAGAGCAGGGCCTCGAAGGCCGAGCTCGCCGTCCGGCAGTATTCGACGAAGGGATCTTGCCCGCCGAGCTGCACGAGGTGGACCTCGTCCCGCACCGCCTGCATCTCCGCCAGGTGATCGCTCCAGCAGCGGTCGAGGGTGAGCAGGGTGATGCGCCGCTCGATCTCCCGCAGCAGATCCGCGCCGTAAGCCTCCGAGAGCCGGGACCACCGCGCCGGGCTGCGCCCGGCCAGCAGGCTCTCCGAGCGCTCCTCCAGCACCTCCTGCCGCCAGCTCTGGATCGTGGCGCGCTGGTGCTCGAGCTGCTCCCAGAAGCCGAGCAGGCGGCGGCGGATGTCGCCGTGCTGCCCCTCGACGATGCGCTGCACGCGGGCGACCTCGCGCCGGACCGCCGGGTGGTCGATCGTTCCGCCGGCGCTCTCCTCCGCGAGGCTCCGCCGGAGCTTCGCGGGCAGCAGGCGCTCGATGCCGCAGCGTTGCAGCAGGGCGTCCTCGAGGCTGATGAAGAAGCGGGACGAGCCGGGGTCCCCCTGCCGCCCCGCCCGGCCCCGCAACTGGTCGTCGATGCGCCGGCTGTCGTGGCGGTTGGTGCCGAGGACGTACAGCCCGCCGAGGGCCACCACCTGCTCCCGCTGCCGCTCGCCGGCCCCGCCGAGCCGGATGTCGGTGCCGCGTCCGGCCATGTTGGTGGAGATCGTCACCGCGCCGAGCGCTCCCGCCTCGGCGATGACGGCGGCCTCCGCGGCGTCGTTCCTGGCGTTGAGCACCCGGCAATCCACCCCGGCCTGCCGCAGGTCGCCGGCGAGCCGCTCCGACTCCTGGACGCTGACGGTGCCCACCAGCAGGGGCCGGCCGCTGGCATGGACCCGGGAGATCTCCGCCACCAGGGCCCGCCGCTTGCCTTCCTGGGAGAGATGGATCACGTCGGGATGATCGACGCGCAGGCACGGCCGGTGGGGCGGCACCGTCAGCACCTCCAGGCCGTAGACCTCGGCGAGCTCGGCGGCGGCGGGCTGCGCGGTGGCCGTCATCCCGCAGAGCCGCGGGTATTTCCGCAGGTAGTGCTGGATGGTGATCGTGCCGAGGACCTTCCCCTCCGGCTGCTGGAGGAGATCCTCCTTCGCCTCCAGCGCCGCCTGCAGGCCGTCCGGCCAGTGGCGGTTCTCGGCGATCCGGCCGGTCAGCTCGTCCACCAGCTCGATCCGGCCGTCCCGCACGATGTAGTCGACGTCGCGCCGCAGCAGGGCCTCGGCGTGCAGGGTGTTGCGGAGCTCGGCCTGGAGCCGCAGGCTCTCCGCCGCGAACAGGTTTCCGCAACCCAGCAGCTCCTCGGCCCGCCGCACGCCGCGGTCGGTAAGAAAGATGTTGCGGGCGTATTCGTCGGTCGCGAAGTCGAGGCCGGGCTCCAGCCGGCGGGCGATGTCCGCCAGGCGCCGGAGGTCGGCCCCCGGCTCGTCGAGATGGCCGGCGATGACCAGCGGGATCCGTGCCTCGTCGATCAGGATCGAGTCGGCCTCGTCCACCAGGGCGAGGTGGAAGGGGCGGTGGACCTGATCGCCGCGGTCGAGACAGAGGCCGTCGCGCAGGAAGTCGAACCCGGCCTCCTTCACCGTCAGGTAGGTGACGTCGCAGCCGTAGGCCCGCTGCCGGTCCTGGACGCCGAGCCCCTCCCGCACGCAGGAGACGGTGAGCCCGAAGCGCTCGTAGACCGGCGCCATCCAGCCGGCGTCCCGGCGGGCCAGGTAGTCGTTGAAGGTGAGCACGTGCACCCCGCGGCCGGTGAGGGCGTTAAGGGTGACCGGCGCCACCGCCGCCAGGGTCTTCCCCTCGCCGGTCTGCATCTCCACCAGCTTGCCCTGGTGGAGGGCGATGCCGGCGAGCATCTGCTCGTCGTAGGGGCGCTCCCCGAGGGTCCGGCGGGCGATCTCGCGCACCAGGGCGAAGCAGTCCGGGAGCAGGCCGTCGAGCGCCTCCCCCTCGCTGGCCCGCCGGCGCACGGCGAGGGCCCGCTCGCGGAGCTCCCCGTCCCCGGCGCGCGCCAGGTCCCCTTCGCGGGCGTTGATGGCCTCGAGCATGCTCACGGTACGCGTATTCTTGCCCACTGGATCAGCGTCCGGCCTTCGCCAGCAACCGGCGCACCTCGCGGATTTTCTCGTGCGTGGGCGGGACGTGGGCGAGGAGGATCGGTTCCGCTGCCGCCAACTCGCGGCGGGCCCGGGCACGGTCCCCCTCGGCGAGCGCGAGCTTGCCGCTGGCGAGCAGCACCTTGCCAAAGAGCAGATCCTTGGGCTGCAGGCGGGTGAACGTCGTGATGGCTTCGTCCAGCGTCCGGCGTGCCGCCTGGCGGTCGCCGGCCGCGCCGCGGGCGAGCAGTGCCTCGGCCAGCAGGAGCTCCGAGCCGGCCACGTCGGTATGCTGGAAGGTTCCGAAGAGCTTGCCTTCCAGGCTGTGCAGGCGCTCCAGCGTCGCCACCGCCTCGCCGGCGGCGCCCGCCTCGGTCAGGGTCTGCCCGAGCTCCTTGAGCGGCAGGCGGAGGGCGTAGCTTTCCGGGCCGGCGACGCGCTCGATGCTCGCCACCGCCTGGGAGAGCTCCTGGCGCGCCAGCGGGATCTGCTTCAGCTTCAGGTGGGCCCAGCCGAGATTGGCGATCGTCCGCCAGCGCTCGAAGTCGTCCGGCCCGAGGGTGCGCCCGAGAGTGTCGGCGGCGCGGGTGAACAGCCCGGCGGCGTCCTCGAAGCGCTCCTGATCCATGGCCGAGAGCCCGAGGTAGCGCAGGCAGTAGCCGCCCTCGTAGCGGCCGGTCCCGAAGATGCCCAGGGCCTCTTCGAGCGCCGCGTCGGCCGCCTTCAGCTCCTGCCGCCCCTCCAGTAGCAGCCCATAGGAGAAGAGCGTCTGGCCCAGGTCCAGGTGGCGCGGCCCGAGGACGGCGCGCTGCGTGGCGATGGCGGCCTCCAGCAGCTTGCGGGCCTCCTGCGGACGGGACAGGCGGTCCATCAGGCCGGCGAGATTGGTCTGCGCCATCGCCACTTTCGGATGGCGGGGGCCGAACGCGCGCTCGAGCCGAGCCAGCGATTCCCGGTAAACCTTCTCGGCCTCCTTGTACTGTTCCCCTTCCTCCAGCTTGTTGCCGAGCTGCGACAGGGTCTCGGCCGTCTCGATGCTCCCGTCCCCCGATCGCCGGCGAATGGTCGCCAGGGCTTGGCGCAGCAGCTCGATGCCGCGGGGGCGGTCCGCGGGGTCGTGCAGGGTGCCGGCAAGGGAGCGCTGGGCCTCGGCCGCCTCCAGGCTATCCGCGCCCCCGGCCGCGACGGTCTCCGCCAAGGCCTTCTCCAGCGTCTGTCTGGCGCCGGCGAGGTCGCCGTGAATCCTCTGGGCCTCGCCGAGGAGGACGCGGCTCTGGGCGATCCGCACGTCGCCTCGCGGCAGATGATCCTCGCGCAGGGCGAGGGCCTTCCGAGCGTGCGCGAGCGCCGCCTCGGTCAGGCCGAGATTGGCCTCGATGTTGGCCACGGCGTCGAGCACCTCGGCCTGCATGACGGGCTCGCCGGCGAGCTCCACGTCGATCCGCTGCGCTCCCTTCTCCAGGATCTCGCGCGCGGATACCGCCGCGCCGTCGGCCTGGTCGGGGTCCGACTGCCGGAAGACCGAGAGCAGGAACGACTTCACCCGCTCGGCCCGCATGGCTTCGGCGTCGGCCCGCCGGGCCGCCAGCCGGGCGGCGTGGGCCTCCCACAGCGCCATCCCCAGCCCGGCGAGGAGCGCGATCAGGCCGAGCGCCGCGACCGCCACCGGCAGCCGGTTGCGGCTGATGAATTTGCGCAGCCGGTAGCCGCGGCTGTCCGGCCGCGCGCGGACCGGCCGGCCGGCCAGGAACCGCCCGAGATCGTCCGCGAGCGCCGCCGCCGAGGCGTAGCGCCGCGCCGGATCGCGGCGCATGGCGGTGAGCACGATGAGGTCGAGGTCCCCCGCCACCTGGCGGGCGAGGCGCGTGTCGGCGCGCCGCAAGACCCCGCTCGGCCGCTCGGCCGTCTCCCGCTCGATACCGCTGGCCAGCGAGCTGAGCGACCGCTGCTCGCGGGTGTGCGGCAGCGCGCCGGTGATCAGCTCGAAGAGCAGCACCCCGAGGGCGTAGACGTCGGTGGCCGTGGTGACCGGCTCGCCCAGGATCTGCTCCGGCGCGGCGTAGGCGGGGGTGAGGACGCGGGCCCCGAGCTGGGTGAGGTGGGCCGTCTCCTCCTCCTCCTCGCCGCCGGAGAGCAGCTTGGCGATCCCGAAGTCGAGCAGCTTGACCGTGCCGTCCGCGGTGACCAGGATGTTGGCCGGCTTGAGGTCCCGGTGCACCACCAGGTTGTGGTGGGCGCTGTCGACCGCCGCGCAGACGCCCTGCACCAGCCGCAGCCGCTCCTCCAGCACGAGCCCGCGGGCCCGGCAATGCTCGTCGATCGGCACTCCCTCCACCCGCTCCAGCACGAAGAACGGCCGGCCGTCCTCGGCGCTGCCGCCGTCGAGCAGGCGGGCGATGCCGGGGTGCTCCAGCCGGGAGAGGATCTGGCGCTCGCGCACGAACCGCCGCACGATCGCCCGCGAGTCCATCCCCTGCTTGATCAGCTTGAGCGCCGCCCGCTGGGTGAAGGTCCCCTCGTCACGCTCGGCGAGATAGACCTCGCCCATGCCGCCGCGCCCGAGCAGCTCCAGCAGGCGCCAGGAGCCGACGCGGGTGCCGGCCGGCAGAGACGAGCCGTCCGCGCCGGCGCCGAGGATCTCCGCCGCGGGCCGGGCGAGGAAATCGGAGGTCTCGCCGTCCGCCTCCAGCAGCCGCGCCAAGCGGGCGGCGAGCGCCGGATCGGCCTCCGCGATCCCGTCGAGGCGCCGGGCGCGGTCCGGCAGGTTGAGCTCGACGAGCTCGTCGAACAGCTCTTCCCAGCGCGCGCCGGGCGCTTGGGCGGGATCGGGCTCCATGGTCAGTGATCGCCCTGGAGCTCGGCGAGGAGGAAGGCGCGGGCCTTGCGCCAGTCCCGCTTGAGCGTGCGCTCGCCGACGTCGAGCAGGCCGGCGATCTCCTCCAGGGCCAGCCCGCCGAAGAACCGCAGCTCCACGACCCGCGCCAGCCGCGGGCTCTCCCCCTGGAGCCGTTCGAGGGCGGCGTCGAGGGCGAGCAGGTCCACCTCCGACCCCTCGCTGCGGGCCTCCGGGTCCAGCCCTTCCGGCCACGAGACCCGCAGCGCGGCCCCCCGCTTCTCGGCGTCGCGGCGGCGCGCGAAGTCGACCACGACGTTGCGCATCACCCGCGCGGCGAGGTTGAAGAAGTGGGCGCGGCTCTGGGCGTCGAGGTGCGCCCCCCCGGAGAGCCGCAGGTAGGCCTCATGGACCAGGACGGTGGTGTCGAGCGTGTCGCCCGGACGGCGCCCGTTGGAGAGCTGGGCGTGGGCCAGGCGCTTGAGGTCCGCGTAGAGGCGCGAGAAGAGCTCCGCCTCGGCCCCCGGAGCCCCCTCATGCGCGGCGGTGATCAACGTCGTCACGTTGGACGTGGACATGGCAGTCTGGATCATGACCTCTAGTGTCCGTTGAGGGTACTGTATTTCTCACTGATCTGCTCCGCCTCTTTTTCATTGGACACGCCCCGGCCGCCGCCCGAAACCGGGCCGCCATCCTTGCGAATTGAAGGGTTTTCTTTAGATTGAGATCCAGAGTGGGACGCCGCGTCCCGGAGCGCCGTGGCGGTCCGGGACGCGGCTCTCAGGCGGCAGCCGCGGGAGAGGCGGTCACACGTAGTAGCAGTAGGTCTGGCCGCAATTTGTGGGGCAGGTCTGAGTCAGGCAGCCCTGGGTGCAGAAGATCGTCTGGTAACACTGGGGCGTCCCCGAGGCCCCTCCCCGCGCGCCCGACGTCTCGTCGGCGCCGAGGTTCCGCAGCGTCTCGCGGCTGAGGGTCAGGCGGATCTTGGCGTTCTTTTTCATGACGTTCGCTCTCTTTCCCTTGCATCCTCGCGGGACGGGTCTGTCCCGGCGAGAGCCTTCCAAAGTGTGGCTACCTGGAGATGCGCAATCCGGCCGGGGGAGGGGACATGACCGGCGCGTTTCTTTTATGGCATCCATTCCTTTCCGAGCCCGGGGACAGGTCTGAGCACCGCAGGCGTCCGGCGCGCCGTCAGCAATTCGAGTAGCCGTACGAGTGCGTCTTGAGCTTGAGGGCTTTGCCGCAGGAGTACGTGGTTCCGTTGATATCGATCGGGCAGCAGGTCCACTGGTACCAGGACTCGATCACGAGAACCATGCAGCCTCCAACTCCGTAATGGAAAACCTTTACCACGCTGGTGTAATCCGTGTTCTTCTGGTAACAGCCACCCGGGAGCTGCAGGGCCTTGTCGAAGAACGGCGCCGGACCTCCCGCCCCGCCGCGGGCCGCCGTCCGGGAGCGCGGACGGGCCGCAGTGGCGGTCGTCTCCTCGGGCAGGACCAGCGTGCCGGTCGGCCCGTGGAGGAGGGCGACGGTGTCGATCCCGCGGCCCTGCCAGTCGCCGGCCACCGCGATCCAGAGGCCCGCCGTGTCCGGCGCTTTCTCATCGTCGCGATAGGTCGCGATCGTGTCGCGGCCTTTACCGTCCCAGTCGCCGGCCAGCGGCCGCCAGGGATTGGCCGCGGGGATGTAGCGGTCGACCTTGACAGGGCCCTCCTCCAGGCGGTGGATCGAGCCGTCGCGCAGATCGAAGACGAGGACGGTGTCCACTCCGCGCCCGTCCCAGTCTCCGGCGACAGGCATCCAGGGGTTCGGGTCCGGGTCCTTTACATCCGTGCCCGGCCCCTTCTCAAGTGGGATCAGTCGCCAATCCTGGACGTTGAGCATCTGGACGGTGTCCACGCCGTCGCCGTCCCAGTCGCCGGCCACGGGAATCCAGGGTTGCGGTTGGGGATCGGTCGACGCCACGGACGGCTGCTCCTCGAACCGGGTCACCAGCTTCCAGGTGGCGAGGTCGACCCAGGCGACGGAATCGGCGGCGCCGCGGGTCCACTTGCCGGTGACCGGGAAGTAGCCGGAATCGATCTGGGCGGCGGCGGGAGCTCCCGCGAGGACCAGGACGGCGACGAGGACGGCACCGGTCAGCCAGGCGGCCCGGTTGAGGGTCAGGCGGGACTTGATCTTCGCGTTCCTTTTCATGGCAACCATTTCCTTTCCAAGCCCGGGACGGGTCTGCCCATGGCCGCTCCCGCGATCGGGGAGCTGCCTGTAGATGCGCAAGCCCTCCGGGAAAGGGGACACGCGGAGGGAAGAAGACTCCCAACCCTCCTGACACCACGCTGTCAGGAGCCCCCCTGTAGGCTGCTCTCACATCGGACCGGCACACCGCCGGAGCCCGCTATCCCGAGGAGAGACGCCATGAGCAACGCCCTCAACTGGTTCGAGATCCCCGTCACCGACCTGGCCCGCGCCAAGGAGTTCTACAGCCGGATCCTGCAGGCCGACCTGCGGGAGGAGTCGCTGAGCGGCAGGAGCATGGCCATCCTGCCCTACCAGAACGGCGGGGTCGGCGGCGCCATCATCCAGGGCGAGGGCCTCGCCCCGAGCGCCCAGGGGACGATCGTCTACCTCGGCGCCGGGGACGACCTCGCCGGGGCCCTCTCGCGGGTCGAGGCCGCGGGCGGCAAGGTCGTGATGGGCGTCACCCATCTCTCCGACCAGATCGGCTCCATCGCCATGTTCCTGGACACCGAGGGGAACCGGGTCGCCTTCCATTCGCCCCGGTAGGTGGGGCGAGGGTTCGGCTAAGCTTGCGCCATGCGGCGGGCCGACCGGCTGTTTCAGATCGTTCTCTATCTGCGGCGCCGCCGGGTCGTGACCGCCCGCGACCTGGCGCGCTCGCTGGAGGTTTCGGAACGGACGATTTACCGCGACGTGCAGGACCTGAGCGCCTGCGGCCTGCCGATCGAGAGCGCCGCGGGCGTCGGGTACCGGCTGCGCCGCGGCTTCGACCTCCCGCCGCTCATGTTCGACCGTGAAGAGCTCCAGGCCCTGCGTCTCGGCGCCCGCATGGTCCGCTCCTGGGCCGACCCCGGGCTCTCGGAGGCCGCGGCCAACGCCCTGCGCAAGATCGAGGCCGTGCTGCCGCCGGACCTGGAGGACCCGGGCGAGGCGCTCTACTCTCCGAGCCACCGCCCCTATCCGGTGCGGTACGTGGGCCTGCTGCGCCACGCCATCCTGGAGCACCGCAAGGCGCGGTTCGACTACACCCGCGAGGACGGCGCCGCCTCCGCCCGCACCGTCTGGCCGCTCGGCCTCTTCTACTGGGGCGCGGTCTGGACCCTCGTCGCCTGGTGCGAGCTGCGGAACGACCACCGCAACTTCCGTCTCGACCGAATCGCCGATTTGGGAGTCCTCGCCGAGCCGTTCTCGCCGGAGCCGGGCCAGACCCTGCAGGATTTTCTAAGGAAGGTGGGGGCGGGGAGCGCAGCCTGAGAAGAAGTCTCAGCCCCGGCCGCGCTCTTCGAGCAGAGCCCGCAGACGGGCGAGCTCGGCCTCCGCCGCGTCGGCCCGCTGGCGCTCGGCCTCGGCCTTCTGGCGCTCGGCCTCGGCCTTCTGGCGCTCGGCCTCGGCCTTCGTCGGGATCAAGCTGCCATCGGGACGGAAGAGCCGGACCCAGTCGTCTTGCTTCCCCTCGACCTCGCCGTGCCAAAGGCCGACGAAGGCTCCGAGCTGCTCGCTCCAGAGCCGTCCACTCTCATCGGGCTCGATCGGCTGGTAAAAGCGGCCCGCCAGCCGTAGCCCCTCGAGCTTTCGCCTCTTGGGCTCATACAGGAAGTACTCCGCCGTGCCGAAGACCCGGGCGTAGAGATCCCGCTTCTCAGTGCGGTCCTTCTTCGCGGAGGAACGGGAGAGCATCTCGAAGACGACGTCCGGCAGACGTCCGCCTTCTTCCCAGGCGATCCAGGCCTCGCGCTCAGGCTTGGGGTCGACGCCGCCCACCCAGAAGACATCGGGGCCGCGAAAGGTTCGCCATGGCAGCCTCTTCGCCATCTCTTCCGCGACCTCTCGCGCCTGCTCCACGGAGTAGTAGACGAAGATGTTCGCGCCAGCGAAGAAGTCGGTCCGGCCCTGGTCCGCCATGGCTTGGCGGAGCAGATGCCGCATGAGAGGTAATTCCAGGGTATGCCAGTCGCTCTCCAAAGGCTCTCCGTCGCTGTAGACGAGCTCGAAGGGCAGGGGCGCGAAGGCCGCGGCGGCTGACTGGCTCATGGCGTTCTCCCTTGCGGAGTCGTTCCTTGCCAGGATCTTATTCCGCATGAAGAGTAAAAGGGAAGGGGGGACCGAGCTTCCGGTCCTCCTCCCGGACGACAGGATACCATGCCGCGAGAGGAGGCCGGGGGTTTGAGGACCGTCTTAGAACTTCCGCCAGTAGCCGAGCAGGATCAGGTAATCCGCGAACGCCGCGTCGCCGTGGCGGCCGGGGATCTTGCGGTCGGTGAAGCTGCGCTCGCGATTGCGCTCGACGGCGAAGGGGACCGACAGCGCGACCGTGTGGGCTCCCCGCGAATAGCTCACCGCCGGCTCGATCGAGACCGCATAGCCCGGGCGCCGGAAGCCGTCGCTGCCGCCGACCAGGTCCTCGACCGGCACCCCTTCTATGCGGCCACCCAGGCTGACGCCGAACCCTTTCCAACCGGCGTTCGCGTAGCTGGCTCCGGCGCGGGCCAGGTATTGATCGGCGACCGACATGATCTCCTCACCCACGGCGGTGCGATAGGTCTTCACGCCGTTGGTGTTGCTCGGATTGAGCAGATACGTGCCCGAGCCGTAGAGCGCGAAGCCGCTCTGGCCGAGGCGCTGGAAGGCCTGGAGGTCGACGATGGCGCCGAAGCCGCCGTCGCCCGGCTGGATCGACTGGTCGACCGTCTCGACGGTCATGACGCGCTGGCCGTTGATCAGCCTCGTCACAGTGTCGGTGACGCTGTACTGGCCGGTGGGGAGCTTGATGCCCAGCCCCAGCGAGATGTTGCCGTCCGGGTGGTCCCGCGGGTGCCAGAGGAGGCGCCGGGCGGTCACCGTGATGTCGCCGACTCCAGTGGAGTGGGTGATGGAGCGGTCGATCACGACCCGGTTGGCATCGCGGATCGGGCTCGACCTCTGGGCGATCAGGTAGGGGATGCCGACCGAGACGCTCCAGCGGTCGTTGTAGTTGTAGCGGATCCCCACCTCCGCCTGATGGATCTTGTTGATGACCTGGCTGCCTTCCGCCGCCCGGTTCTCCTGTTCGTCGGTGCCCACGAAGTGGCGGAACGAGCGCTGATAGCGCCAGCTCATCGAGACCTGCCAACGGTCCGGACCGGTATAGTTGTCTTGCACGCCAAGCACGGGCGCGTCGAGTCTTGCGGCCACTCACCCCTGAGCCCAGGCGTGGCGGGGCGCGGCGAACAGGAAGCCCGCGACCGCCAATCCTGAGACGAGGGCCCAGCGCGACCGGAACCGAATGCGGAGCATGGTGATTCTCCTCCCTTGACGAGATAAAAGAGAGTCTCTTGCGCCCGACTCCCCCTACTGACGAAGATGAACTAAACTATAAAAAGCCTGTGAGCAGTACGAAAAGAGTCCCGGGATTCATTTCGGGTCTATTCCCGCAGGGGTTCCCCGCCGTCGTGGCCGGATTCCCTCCATGGAGCGGTGGACAAAAGGACGGAGCTCACGCCTGAAGGCGCGTGAGCCCCGTCCGGGCCGCCCTTTCCCTCGTTCGATTCAGTTGTCAAAGAACCCGGAGCCGCCCGCGAGCGACGCAACGTGCACCGCGAGCCGCGTTCCCTGCTCTTCGAGAGGCGTTCCCCGCCTCTCGGCCTCCGCGCTCTGGCCTTCGGGAGGCATTCCCCCTTCTTCCTGAGGCGCGAGCTCCTCTCCCGGCCTCATTCCCTCTCCTTCGCGCCTTCCGAAGCGTCTGTCACGGCTCATTCCCCCGGCTTCAAGCGCCTCAACAGGGAGGGAACGTGACACGCAGGGCTCTTCAAGTCATGCGCATCATAGGGAACGTCTTACCCGCTCGGGGGAATGCCCCGCGAAGCGGAGGGAACGCCTCTCGAAGTCTGGGGAACGTCGCATTCCCCGTTCTTCGCGTCCCCTGAAGCCGGGGGAAAGCCTCTCGATTTTCGGGGAATGCCTCAAGAAGTCCGCTTCGGAAGCCTTCCAGAGCCTTCGACGCCGGACCAAGGCCCCTCGACGATCCTCGCCGAAGGCTCTTGACAATCCGTTTTCGAGTCCCTATTCTATGTACATTACTGCCGTTTGTCCAGAGGCTTCCTCACGGCGCTCGATGGAGCCGCCGAGGAGGTGGGGACCGACGCGACCGCGTAGCTCCGCCCTACCAGAAGGCGTCGAGCCCGCGGTCCGAGGCTTTCCCTGGCGGACGGGAGGTGTTCTTTGACAAGCGAAGTGAATTTGCCGGAGGGAACGGGTGCGGGGCCGTTCCCTTCGGCCTCTTTTTGCCGGGGTGCGCCGTTCAGGGCTGCCGGGTCCCTTGGAGGAACCGGTTTGCGCGGACCGGGCTTGAAGGGATCGCTCATCGGGCTGTGACCTCGGCGGGGGATTCTAACCGTATCGCCTCTCGCCCACCACCGCCCTCCCTGTTCCACCAGCGCGCGGTAGGCGGCCCCCTCGGAGCTTCCGTAGATCGCCGTCAGCAGTTGGAGTAGCCGTAGGTATGGGACTTCATCTTGAGGACCTTGCTGCAGGCGTACGAGGCTCCGTTGACGTCGATCGGGCAGCAGCTCCATTCGAACCAGGATTCGAGCACGAGGACCATGCAGCCTCCTCCTCCGTAATGGAAGACCTTGGTCACGCTGGAGTAATTTGTGCTCTTCTGGTAACAGCCACCCGCGAGCTGCAGGGACTTGTCGAGAGACGGCGCCGGGCCTTCCGCCGCGCCGCGGGCCGCCGTCCTGGAGCGCGGAAGGGCCGCGGTGGCGGTCGTCACCTCGGGCACGGCCAGCGTGCCGGTCAGCCGGTCGACGAAGCCGGCGGTGTCGATCCCGCGGCCCTGCCAGTCGCCGGCCACCGCGGTCCAGCGACCCGCGGTATCCGGCGCTTTCTCGTCGTCGCGATAGGTCGCGATCGTGTCGCTGCCTTTACCGTCCCAGTCGCCGGCCAGCGGCCGCCAGGGATTGGCGGCGGGGATGTAGCGGTCGACCTTGATGGGGCCCTCCTCCAGGCGGTGGATCGAGCCGTCCCGCAGATCGACGACGACGACGGTGTCCACCCCGCGGCCGTCCCAGTTTCCGGCGATGGGCATCCAGGGGTTCGGGTCCGGGTCTTTCACCCAGTCCGTGTCCGGCCCTTTCTCGAGCGGGATCAGCTGCCAGGTCTGGACATTGAAGATCTGGACGGTGTCGACGCCGTCGCCGTCCCAGTCGCCGGCTACCGGGATCCAGGGGTTCGGGTCCGGATCGGGCGGCCAGGCCGGTTGCTCCACTGGCCGGGTCACCAGCTTCCAGGTGGCGAGGTCGACCCAGGCGACGGAATCGGCGGCGCCGCGGGTCCACTTGCCGGTGACCGGGAAGAACCCGGGCTCGATCTGGGCGGCGGCGGGAGCCCCCGCGAGGATCAGGATGGCGCCGAGGACGGCGCCGGTCAGCCAGACGGTTCGGCTGAGTGTCAGCCGGATCTTGTGCTCTTTCATGGTAGCTCTCTCTTTCCCTTGCGTCCCCGCGGGACGGATCTGTCCCGGCGGGGAGCCTTCCGAAGCTAGGCTACCTGTAGATGCGTATCCGTTGGGGGAAGGGGACACGCGGTCGCCTTCACCGCGACGAGCTACTCGATCGCCGATCCGAACGACCCCGGCATGCTCGATGTGGTCGGCTTCGACTCGGCGGCCCCGCCGGTGATGAGCCAGCTCGCGGCGGGGTAGGGGACGCTCCGGCGTTGCGAGCCCTGAGCATTGACCGGCCCGGCCGGCGGGCATAGGATCGGCGTAAGTCAACCTGTCCGACTCCGAGCGCCTATGAATCGCCCAGAGATCCCCATCGCCTGCGACCTCTCGCGCCTGGACGACAGCCAGCGCCGGCGCGAGCAGGAGCTCCTGCGGAAATTCCGCCAATATTGGACTCCGGAGTCAGAGACGGACGACGGCGTCTGGCTCTCCCTGCCGGCCGGCCCGGCGGACCTGGCCGAGCTCGGAGAGCTGTTGGGACTGGAGCGCCTCTGCTGTCCTTTCTTGAGCTTTCAACTGGAGGTGACGCGAGACGAGCGTTGCCGGCTCCATATTGCGGGTCCGCCGGGAGCGAGGGATTTCGTTCTCATGGAATTCATGAAGGAGAATTCACGATCATGACCACCGAGACAGCGTCCGCCAAGGATCCAGGAATTCAGTACGACTCGGTGAAAGCGTGGGACGCCGGCATCGGCGAGATGGACCGGACGCGGGCGGTCGTCTTCGTGCCTCGCGCCGAGGTCCGCGGTCTGGAGCTCGCTTACGCTGCCGGCGCGGAGCGTCCGCTCGTCACGATCCTGCTGGGTATCGCCGTGCTGGCTGTCTCAGTCATCCCGATCCTGTATCTGCTCGCGGTGCTCGTCTGGGGAGGGACGCTGAATATAAAGATATTCTTGATTCTGGGTCTGACGCCTCTCGGCCTCTGGCTCCTCCGTTTCGCCTTGAAAAAACGGCTGGTCCTCGTCGTGCACACGGCCAAGGGGCGCCGGAAGATGGTGTTTCAGGGCTCCACGGACCTCGACGCCATCCGCGATTTCGTGCATCAGGCCGGCAACCGTTACGGCTATTCCGTCGAGCTCAGCGACACCTTGATCGGCCTGGCCAGCACGCCACAGCCTGCTGTGCGCTGAGCGGTTGAGGTCCATTTTTATCGTGGAGGCAAGCCGATGTCGAATCTCCTTTTGGGCGTGATCGCCGGCGTGGTGTTCGGCGCCATCGCGGTCGGAACGATGCTCCCCATGTCGTTCCCGGACAAACGGACGGCGCTGCTGGGGGCCTTCACGGACCGCTTCGCCATCGGGCTGGTCATCGGGTGCGTGCAGCTCCCGTGGCCGGGGTGGGCCGTGGGCCTGTTCTTCGGGCTGCTGCTGAGCCTGCCCTCCGCGATCATCACCAAAGCGTATCCCCCCATCCTGATCCTCGGCGGCCTCGGCGGCCTGGTGATCGGCGGCCTCATTCACGGCTGGGGATTCGCGGGCTGAGCTCGGAGGACACTCAATGCGACGGCTCCTGTTTCTGATCCTCTTTCTCTGCGGTGGGACCGCCATTCTCGCTCAGGCCCCGGCCCCGGCCGGCGATCCCTATTCAGCTCTGCGGTTTCTGATGGGCGAGTGGGTCGCGGACGGCCCCGCCGCGGCCGGCAGCGGTCATTTTGAATTCACTCCGGACGTCCAGGGCAACGTTTTGGTCCGCCGCAACCACGCGGAGTACCCGGCGGCGAACGGACGGCCCGCCGCCAACCACGACGATCTCATGGTGATCTATCGCGAGGGCGGGACGCGGGCGGTCTATTTCGACAACGAGGGGCACGTCATCCGCTATGCGGTGGAGACCGGGGCTGCGGACACGGTGACTTTCGTCTCCGAGGCCGCGACGCGGGCGCCGCGCTTCCGGCTCTCCTACAAGAAGCTGCCGGACGGCCGACTGGACGGCAAGCTCGAGATCGCGCCGCCGGGCAAGCCCGAGGAATTCAAGACCTATCTGGAGTGGATGGCGAAGCGGAAGCCCTGAAAGACGGAGGATGAACGAGCTCAAGCCCCGCCTGCGGGTCCTGCATGGAGAGGAGATCGCGCTCGGCCCCGGCAAGGTGGCCCTGCTCGAGCAGATCGGCCAGACGGGGACGATCGCCGAGGCCGCGCGCCTGCTCGGCATGTCCTACACGCGCGCCTGGCACCTGGTCCGCACCATGAACGCCTGCTTCAAGGAGCCGCTCGTCCAGACCGTCCGCGGCGGCACCGGGCGCGGGCACGCCGAGCTCACGGCCACGGGCCGGGCGGTGCTCGACCTCTACCACCGGATGGAGGAGGAGAGCGTCCGCGCCTCCGGCGAGGCATGGCGGGAGATGTGCGGGTATCTGGCGGAGTGAGGGCCGATATGCTTGACGAAAAATATCGGCTTTGCTAGTCTCCCCCTCGCCGTTGCGGTCCGGCAACCAACCGTTCCTGAAGGAGAGTTCCATGAAGCCCATGCTCCGCATGGTGGGGTCGGGTTGTGCCCTGGCGTTCGTGGCGATGTCCGCGTTCGGGCAGGACAAGGGGGGCATCACCGTGCAGGCCACGAACGGCGAGGCGTCGCTGACGCTCGGCGGCCTGCTTCAGGTCCAGTTCGAGGACGGCGACCGGGGGGACTCGCGGTTTCCGGCCACGGGCGAGGACCGTTTCTATCTCCGCCGAGCCCGACTGAACGCCACGGGGACGTTCGCCGAGCAGTTCGATTTCCGCCTCGAATTCGATCTCGCGGGGACCCTCGCGAATACCTCGGGGCTGCGGGCCCAGTTGACCGACGGCTACGTCAATTGGAACCATTACGCCTTCGCCAATATCCGCGCGGGGCAATTCAAGACGCCGTTCGGCTTCGAGCAGCTCTACGCCGATCCGCGCCTGCCGACCCTCGAGCGCAGCCTGGTCAACGACCGGCTGACGCTGAGCCGCCAGCTCGGGGCGCAGGTGGGAGGGGACCTCCTGAGCAAGCGCCTCGCCTACGCGGTAGGCGTGTTCAACGGCAACGGCGTCAACAACAGCGGCAACGACAACGGCAAGTTCCTGTGGGCGGGGCGGCTGGCGGCCGTCCCCTGGAAGGGGAGCGGCTCGGCGAGCTGGTCCGCCGGCGGCAATGCTTTCCAATCGGAGGACAACGCCCTGTCGCTCCCCGATCTGGGCTTCGATTCGAATCTTTTTACCGGCAAGCGCCACGGCTTCGGCGTGGACAGCCAGGTGGAGATCGGGCCCTTCTCTCTGTGGGCCGAATATCTGCGGGTCCGCTTCGAGCCCGCCAACCGGCGGCCGGCGGCGAGCTTCGATTCCGCCGGCTGGTACGTTCAGGGCGGCTGGTACGTGGTGCCGCAGAAGCTTCAGGCCGTTCTCAAATATGAGACGTTCGATCCCTCGCGGCAGGTGTCCGGTGGCGCGGTCAGCACCGATACGGCGGGACTGAATTACTACATCAAGGGGAACAACCTCAAGCTGCAGCTCGACTATCTGCGGACCGACCTGGGCGGAAACAGCGAGACCCAGAACAAGGTATTGTTGCGCCTCCAGGCCCAGTTCTGAGGATATTCTGAGGTGAGCACCATGATCGCGCGCTGGCTCTGCATCGTCCTCCTCCTCCTCTCTGTGCCGGGGTCTGCCCAGAAACGGGAGATCCTCGTCTTCGCGGCGGCGTCGCTCTCCGACGCTCTGACCGAGGCCGGCAAGGCGTATGAGGCCGGCGGGGGCGGCAAGGTCCGTTTCAACTACGCCGGCTCGAACGACCTCGCGCGGCAGATCGAGGCCGGGGCCCCTGCCGCGGTTTTCGTCTCGGCCAACCGGGCCCAGATGGAGCGCCTGGAGAAGGTGGGGAAGGTACGGGCGGGGGACGCCTTCCCCCTGCTCGGCAATACGCTGGTTGTGATCGAGCCGAAGAAGGGGAAATCACGGCCGGTCGGCTCGGGCCGCGACCTCCTGGGGTTCGACCGCATTTCGCTCGCCGATCCTGCGGCGGTGCCGGCCGGGGTCTACGCCAGGACCTGGCTGGAGCGCGAGGGGGTCTGGGCCCAGCTCTCCCCCAAGGTGGTGCCGGCCCTTGACGTCCGCGCCGCGCTCGCCGCGGTGGCGGCGGGGAACCTGCCGGTGGGGATCGTCTACGCGACCGACGCCCTGTCCTCGAACAAGGTGAAGGTGGTCTATCGGGTCCCCGCCGAGTCTGCTCCGGACCTCCGCTACTTCGCCGCTCCCGTGGCTCCGGGGTCGCCCGCGGCGGCGGCTTTCGTGGCTTTTCTGAGGGGGCCCAAGGCGCGGGCGGTCTTCGCGCGCCACGGCTTCACGCCGTTGACCCCGGGAGGTTGACGCCATCGATCCCGAAACCGGCGGCCTCATCCTCTTCACGGTCGCCGTGGCCTGCGGTGCCACGGCGCTCCTGGTGATCCCCGGCCTCGCCGTGGCCTGGGCCCTGTCGCGCCCGTGGCTCCGCCTGCGGGCGCTGGTGGAGACGCTGGTGTCGCTGCCGCTGGTATTGCCGCCCACGGCAGTAGGGCTGGGGCTGCTGACGCTCTTCGGCCGCGCGGGTCCGCTCGGCCGGCCGCTCTACGAGCATCTGGGGATCGAGATCGCCTTCACCTGGCGGGCGGTGGTGCTGGCTTCGGCGGTGGTGGCCTTCCCGCTCTTCGTGCGCAGCGCCCGCTCGGCGTTCGAGGAGGTGGACCCAAGGCTGCCGGCGGTGGCGCGCACTCTCGGCCGCGGGCCGTTCCGCGCCTTCCTTCAGGTCGAGCTGCCGCTCGCCTGGCGCGGCGTGGCCGCCGGCGCCGTGCTCGCCTTCGCCCGCGCCCTGGGGGAGTTCGGGGCCACCATCCTCGTCGCCGGCAACATCCCGGGCCAGACGCAGACCCTCGCGCTCGCCCTCTTCCAGCGCGTGCAGGTGGGGCGGGACCGCGAGGCGCTCGGGCTCGCCGTCATCTCCGTGCTGCTCGCCGCCGGGGCGCTGGTCCTCTCCGAGGCGCTGGTGCGGCGGCGGGACCGGACGCTGGCGCGGTGAGCACGTCTTACATCGACATCGACCTCGCCCTCTCCCAAGGAGGGTTCGAGCTGAAGGTGGTCGCCCAACTCGGCGAGACGGCGGCGGTGCTCGGCCCTTCGGGCGCCGGGAAGACGACGCTGCTGGAGGCGATCGCCGGCCTGCGCGGGGCGCGGGGACGGCTGGCGGTGGGCGGCGCGGTGCTCCAGGACAGCGCGGCGGGGGTCTTCCTCCCTCCCGAGCGCCGGCATCTCGGCTACGTGCCGCAGGACGGCGCGCTCTTCCCCCACCTCTCGGTGCTGGCCAACCTCGGCTTCGGCCGGCCGGACCGGCGCGCCCGGCGGGACGCGGAGCTCGACGCCCTGGCGGCCGCGCTCGACCTGGAGCCGCTGCTGGCGCGCTACCCCCGGCATCTCTCGGGCGGCGAGCGGCGGCGGGTGGCCCTGGCCCGCGCCCTGCTGGCCCGGCCGCGCCTCCTGCTGCTGGACGAGCCCACGGCCGGCCTCGATCCCGAGCGGGCGCGCAAGGCGCTGGCGGGCATCCTGCGGGTGCGTGGGGACCTCGGCGTGCCGCTCCTCGTGGTCACCCACGACCAGCGGGAGGCGCTGGCCCTGGCCGCCGACGTGGTGCTCCTCGACCGCGGGCGGGTGGAGGCGGTGGGGCCGGCGCGCGAGGTGCTGCGGGCCCCTTGGCGGCTGGCGCTGGACGGCGGCCGGCGCTGGGAGAACGTGGTGCCGGGCCGCCTCCTCGGCCACGACGCGGCGGGCGGCACGAGCGAGGTCCGGCTGGAGGGTGGGGAGACGGTGACCATCCCCCACACGCCCGACCTCGCGCCGGAGGCGGAGATCCTGCTCACCATCGACGCCGAGGACCTCCTCCTCGCCACCGCTCCGCCGCGGGGCCTCTCGGCCCGCAACGCGGTGGCCGGCACGATCGACGAGCTGATCCCAGCCGGCACCTCGGTCTACGTCCGGGTCGGCCCCTGGCTCGCCCACCTGACCCCCGCGGCGGTGCAGGAGCTGGGCCTTGCGGCCGGCGCGCCGGTCTGGCTGGTGGCCAAGACGCACAGTTGGCGGGTGGTGGCGGGGTAGCCTTGTCTTCTCCTCGCCCCTTCGCGTATTGTTCCGCCTCACTGAAGCCTACTTGAAACCGCCGTGAGCGCCCCGTCTGCGAAACCCAGACCGGGCTCACCCACGCCGTTCGACGGCCAAGCGCCGGAGTTCGACCAGCGGGTGGGTCTGCCGGAGGAGGATTGCCGCGCCATCGCGGCGGCGGTCCTCGCCATGGGGGAGGTCCGCTCCGGCGGCCGGGTGGTCGAGATCGGAGCGGGCACGGGGATGATCGGCCGCTGGTTCCTCGATCATCCGGCGCGCTACGTGGGGCTCGACCTCTCGCGCGGCATGCTGGAGGTCTTCCGGCGCCGCCCGGGGGCGGAGCGCGCCGGGCTGGTGCAGGCGGACGCCTCCCGCTCCTGGCCGCTGCCGGCGGGCGCCGCGCGGGCGATCTTCAGCTCGCGGGCGATCCACCTGCTGCCGCTGACGACGGTGGTGGAGGAGGTGGTCCGGGTAGGGGAGGCGGGCGGCACGCTGGTCCTCGGCTGGGTGGAGCGGCGGCCGGACAGCGTCAAGACGAGGCTGTCGCGGCGGATGCGGCAGCTCTTGCGCGAGCGGGGGTTCCTCGCCCGCAACGCCGGCGGCGGGGTGCTCTTCGACGCCTTGAAGCGGCGCGGCGCCCGCGAGCTGCCCCGCAAGGCGGTGGTGCGCTGGCCGGTGTGGCACTCGCCGCGCGAGGCGCTGGCCTGGTGGCGCGGCAAGGTCGGCCTGGGGGGCGTCGTCCTCCCGCCGGGGGTGCAGGACGAGGTGCTCGATGAGCTGGAGGCCTGGGCGGTCCAGGTGTTCGGCGGCCTCGACGCGCAACAGGAGTCGGAGGAGGCCTACGTTCTCGAAGGCGTGCGGCTGTCCGCGAGGATGAACGAGCATGGATGACGATTTGCTGACGGAGCTGGGCCAGGCGCTGGTCGAAGGATCGCTCTCGGACGGGGACCTCCTCGCCCGTACCGGAGCGCCGCCGCCGATTCACATCCTGCCCGAGGCGAACGTCATCAAGGTGGGTGGGCAGAGCTTCATCGACCGCGGCCGGGCAGCCGTCTTCCCGCTGATCGAGGAGGTGGTGGCCAACCTCGGCCGCCACCAGATGATCCTCGGCACCGGCGCCGGCACCCGTGCTCGCCACGCCTACAGCGTCGGGCTCGACCTCGGGATGCCCACCGGCGTGCTCAGCGTGCTCGGCACCTTCGTGAGCATGCAGAACGCCCGCATGCTCAACTACCTGCTGGCCAAGCACGGCATCCCATTCATCGAGCCGGCCCAGTTCGCCCAGCTCCCGCTCTACCTCGCCGAACGGGGCGCGGTGATCTTCTTCGGCATGCCCCCGTATGTCTACTGGCACCAGAACCCGGCGGTGGGGCGCATCCCGCCCCATCGCACCGACACCGGAGCCTACCTGGTGAGCGAGGTGCTGGGGACCCGCTCGATGATCTATGTGAAGGACGTCGACGGGCTCTACACCGCCGATCCCAAGAAGGACAAGAACGCCAAATTCATCCCGCGGATCACCGTCGCGGAGCTGCGCGAGCGCGATCTCCAGGACGTGGTGGTCGAGCGCGCCGTCTTCGACTTCATGGCGAACGCCCAGTCGCGCCGCTCGATCCAGGTGATCAACGGCCTGGTGCCCGGCAACCTCACCCGCGCCCTCGACGGCGAGCCGGTGGGAACGATCATTACCGCTGATTAAAGCGGGCTGATTAAAAAGGTTTTTATCGTGACCGACCGCGATCCCGAGACCGATCTCAAGCCGCGCCATCACGTGCGCTCGCGCCTGATGCGCGAGAGCCTGCTCGACCGCGCGGTGGAGCGCTCCACCGAGGGGGCTGTCTACCGCATGCTCCCCGAGGCCCACGTGCTGAAGATCGGCGGCCGGTCGATCCTCGACGCCGGGCGGGAGGTGGTCTTCCCGGTGGTGGAGACGCTGGCGGAGTGCCTGAAGACCAAGAAGCTGATCCTCGGCACCGGCGGCGGCGTGCGCACCCGCCACGTCTTTTCGATCGGCATCGATCTCGGCCTCCCCACCGGCGTGCTGGCCCAGCTCGCGCAGGCGGACGCCCTGGCCAACGCTCACATTTTGGGGACGCTGCTCGCGCCCTACGGCGTGATCGCCATCCCGCCGGAGATCTTCGGGCATCTGCTGCCGCTGCTGATCCATGCCGCGCCGGGGGTGGTGTTCAGCAGCGTGCCCCCCTATTCGCTCTGGGAGCACCCGCCGGGGGTGGGCCGCATCCCGCCGCACCGCACGGACGCCGGCGCCTTCCTGCTCGCCGAGTGCTTCGGCTGCAAGAGCCTGACCCTGGTCAAGGACGTGGACGGCCTCTATGACGCCGATCCCAAGCGGGAGCCGGGGGCCCGCTTCATCCCGGAGATCGGCGTCTCCGAGCTCCGCCGGCTGGGGCTCGCCACCATCCCCTTCGAGCCGGTCGTCCTCGATCTCCTGGAGAACACCCGCCTGCTCGACCGCTTCCAGATCGTCAACGGCCTGGAGCCGGCGCGGATCGCGGCGGCGCTCGCCGGGGAGCACGTGGGGACGATCGTCCACCGGGACCGTTGAAGAAAGGAGACATCATGTCAAGTAGATGGAGGAGGAAGCTGACGGCTGTCGCGCTGGGCCTCGTCGCGGCCTGGCTTTCCGGAGGGGTGGGCCGGGCGCAGGAGGCTGCGATCCAATGTCCGACGACGGTGCCGGTGGGGGAGGAGCTGCGCAATCCCCCGGAGCTCCGGGCCCAGGGGGGCGTGCTCAACACGAAATTCCAGGTGCAGATCCAGCAGCAGTGCGTGCCGGTGGCGACGACGACGAACAATACGACCACCTGGGCATACCAGGCACAGTCGCTGCGGACGTACGTCTACCCGGACCCCCAGACGGGCAGGCCGCACTGGGGCTTTCCCGGGCCGACCCTGCACATCCGCAAGAGCGAGGAGGTCCCCACGCCCGGCAAGCCCACGGTCAAGCTCGGGGACCGGCTGAAGGTCCTGCTGGTCAACGATCTGGAGCCGGACAAGCCGGGGCCGGGCGGCTGCAACAACGCCTGTCCCGCGAGCACCGTCTGCCCGGCCGAGTCGGAGCTGCCGACCCAGGCCAACTGCGCGGGCGCCACTCCGAGCGCCCTCTGCTGCTGCTGGGTCAACGTCAACCAGCACTGGCCGGACTGCTTCCACGGCGACAACACCACCAACCTGCACTTCCACGGCACCCACGTCTCGCCGCAGGCGCCGCAGGACTACGTGCTCCTCGAGCTGCGGCCGCGGCCGAAGAAGGGCGCCGAAGCGGACAAATCCCACCCGGCGCACGAGCGGGGCGTCGTGGCCTATGGCGAGTACCAGTACAACGTCGATCCGCCGCCGCCCACCCAGGCGGAGGGGACCCACTGGTATCATCCGCACAAGCACGGCTCGGTCTCCCTGCAAGTAGCCAACGGCATGCCGGGCGCCCTGATCATCGAGGGCGCGTTCGACGACTGGCTGCGCAACTATTACCACGGTCATCTCGCGGAGAAGCTCCTGGTCATCCAGCAGGTCCAGCAGAGCACGAACCTGTTCACGCCGGGAGCTCCCGCGCCCACCCCCCTGATCAACGGCCAGGTCACCCCCAAGGTGACGATGAAGCCGGGCGAGGTGCAGCGCTGGCGTTTCGTCAACGCCACCATGCAGGTGGCCTCCCAGATCTCGATCAACTTCCCCTCGGGCGTGACGGTCAAGCAGATGGCCATGGACGGCGTGCGCTTCGCGCCCGAGAACTATGACCGCCAACCGCTGTTCGATCCTGCCCACCCCAAGCTGTTCAAGGTCTCCCCGGGCAACCGGGCGGACTTCCTGGTGCAGGCGCCCCTGACGCCCGGCACCTATCACGTGCGGCACCGGGTCATCGGCAATCTCTCGGCCAACACCCAGCGGCGGCTCCAGCTGCGCGAGCAGGCGCTGCGGAGCCTGAGCCATGACCAGAGCAACGACGCCGAGGCCTCCGGGCCCGACCTCCTCACCCTGGTGGTGGAGGCGCCGAAGCCGCAGCCGAAAGGGAAGAAGGCGGCCGCCGTCGCCACCGGTTTCCCGACGGTGGCGCAGTGGCCCAAGATGCCCTGGTACCTGCGGGACCTGCCCAACAAGGTCGAGGGCCAGCAGAATCTGACCTTCGCTATGACCTCGGAGCCGAGCGGCCAGCCGGCCGGGCCGGGCGATCCCACCGCGATCTTCACCATCAACGGCATCCAGTACAACGACAAGTGCGTCAACATCACCACCAAGCTGAATTCGGTGGAGGAGTGGACCGTCAAGAACAGCAGCGCCCTCAAGCATCCGTTCCACATCCACACCAACCCCTTCCAGGTGATCAACGACGGCACGACGGCCTTCAAGCCGCCCTACGTCTGGCAGGACACGATCGCCCTGCCCGCGGGGACCCCCCAGGCGCTGGGCTCGGTGGAGCTGCGCCATCGATATCTGGAATTCACGGGGGAGTACGTCCTTCACTGCCACTTCCTGGGCCATGAGGACCGCGGCATGATGTTCGGCGTCCAGACGGTCTGCAAGGACGATCCCACGCACTATGGCAAGTCGAAGCCCTACGGCCAGCCCGAGTGCGTGCCGGGGAATCTGATCCCGGCGGCGACGCAGTGCTCGACCACCGGCTCGTCGACGGCGACCGGATCGGCGTCCGGCGGGGAGCACGAGCATTAGCGGAACGTTGAGAGACGGGTTCTCAGTGTCTGGGGCGGCTCCATGGGGCCGCCCCGAGCCCGCCGCCGCAGAGCCTTACGTCGTACGGTACTCGGCGAAGTCGTTGCGCCTTCCCGTGCTGTAGGTGTCCAGGATCGTCTGATTGCGCTGGCGGATCTCACCCGCCGGCAGCTTGTCTTTCTTGGCGTCCTGCTTCAGCTTGTTGAGGTCGCGCTGCCAGTCCGCGTACCGGCCGCGAGGCACGTTGAGGACGTCGCCCCCGCGGTTGACGGTGGCAAAGCCGTCCACTCCACGCACCACGACCTGGAAGCCCAGATTTCTGGTGAGCGCCTGGAACCGCGCGGCGAGCTGGCTGGCGATGTTCGTCGCCCCGCTTCGTTGCGAGGCGCTGTTGCAGGAGACCAGATTGATCTCCCGGATCTGCCAGCGCGCGCGGAAGGCCTCCCGCTTTTCCTCCGTGGTGTTGCCCGCCGCCGCCGCTTCCTTGAGGACGTTGGTGACCAGGGTCTTGTAGATCGTCTCGACATCCACCATGCCGACGGTTCCCACGTCGTCCTCCCCATGGCCGATGATGTAGAGAGTCGTCACGCCGCGAAGCGTCGCGGCCGGGATCGGCTCCGGCTCGAGATCGCCGAGCTCGACGAGCTTGGAATGGGGGAACCGGCCTCGCAACCGGTCGTAGTTGTTCTTGATGATGACATCGTCCGCGGACAACAGGGAGAGGCTGGGGTGATTGATGGAGAAGCCGGTGATCGTGATGATGGCGACGGACGGACCGTACCACCGTGAATAGGCCTCCTCCGCCAGCCATCCGGCGGCCCATCCACTGGCCGCTCCGACGGTGGTATAGGCCGCCGTGGCCAGCATGCTGGCCGCCGCTCCGGCGGAGCCATACCCTAACGCTCCGCCGAGCGCGGCCAACCCGAGCATGGGGAAGAAAGGCTGGACGACGGGCTTTCCGATCTCTCTGGTTGGGACGGCGGGCGAGCCGGGAGTTGGCGGCCGCGGAACCGCCGGCGCGGCGATCCGGGGCGGCTCAGGCCTCCTCACCGGCGGCGGTGCGAGGATCCGGGCCTGAACGTTCCGTGCTCCGCCGGTCGCCTGGAGGACGTGCGCGGCCAGGGGCCGGTTTGTCGGCGCGGAGAGCTGGACCGGCGACGGAGCCGCGGCCGGCTGGCCAGCAGCCCGCACGGGTGCCGCCGGGCGTGTCGGCCGGACGGCCGGCGACATCGCGGCTTGCACGGCCGCCGCTACG
Organism: Thermoanaerobaculia bacterium; assembly: GCA_045807625.1. Classification (GTDB taxonomy): domain Bacteria; phylum Acidobacteriota; class Thermoanaerobaculia; order Multivoradales; family UBA5704; genus DATARR01. The sequence continues at coordinate 53,641 of JBJMHA010000018.1, forward strand.
TGAGGCGCGACCGGCCTGGTGGGCCGGTTTGCGGGCGGAGCGGAAGGCATTTGACCTCCAACCTACTACGTCGCCCCAGCTTTCGCAAGATGCCTCGGCCCGTCTAATAGGCCCGCCTTCGGAATCACGGGCTTCAGCTACACTTACACTTCCTTTTTGCATTGAGACAGCCGGTTCTTAAGGAGACCGTGATGCGTCCAGATTCGTCTCGCTCCCGGCGCAGGTGGGCCGGATTCATCCTCTTCCTGCTGACCCTGGCGGTGATCGCCCTGGTCGCCATGCCGGTGTTCCTGATCCGGCCGTTCTCGCCGCAGACACCCGGCGGGCTCGCCGTCGCCTTCGCCCTGCGGCGGTGGGCGCCGCTGGCCACGGCCTTCGCGCTGATCGCCGGGCTGGCGCTGGCGGTCACGCTCTGGCGGGGTGGGCGGTGGTGGAGCCGGGCCCTGGTGGTGCTGGCGCTCGTCCCCTTGGCGGCGGCGGCCTGGTTCGCCCGTTTCAACATCTTCGAGACGATGTTCTCTCCCCTCGGCGCCTCCCGGTTCGCTCCCGCGGCCGAGGCGAAGTGGGTGGAGGACGGGGACCTGGTGCTGGCCGTGGAGCGCAACGGCGAGGCGGCGGCCTACCCGGTCCGCCAGGTGGCCTACCACCACATCGTGCAGGACGTGGTCGGCGGCGTGCCCGTCGCCGTCACCTACTGAACGCTCTGTCACACCGGTCTGGTGTGGAGATCCGAGGTCGACGGGCGGAGGCTGCGCTTCCACCTCACGGGCATCAACAATCAGAATTTTTTGATGGGGGACGAGCAGACGGGGTCCTGGTGGCAGCAGGTGACGGGCGAGGCGCTCCTCGGGCCTCTCCAGGGAAAGCGGCTCGACCTCGTCCCCTATGACGAGATCGGCTTCGCGGCCTGGAGGCGCGAGCACCCCGGCGGCCGGGTGCTGAGGCCGGACGACAGCGCCCCCTGGCGGCGGTTCTCACAGAATTGGGAGGCGGAAACCGCTACGGCGCCGGTGGTGACCCCGGCGCGGGCGGGCGATCCGCTGAAGCCCCGCGACGTGGTGGTGGGGATCCGGCTCGGTGGCGCCGCCCGCGCCTACCCGCTGACGGCGCTCCAGCGGCAGAGCCCCGTGCAGGACGCGGTCGGGGGCGTCCCCGTGCTCCTCGCCGTGGGGGAGGACGGCCGCTCGGTGCGCGCCTTCGAGCGCACGGTCGACGGCCGGACTCTGAGCTTCTTCGCCCGTCCCGGAGCCCCCCTGCGCCTGGTGGACGCCGAGACGGGGAGCGAGTGGAGCTTCGCCGGCGAGGCGGTCGCCGGTCCCCTCAAGGGGAAGAAGCTGGCCCGGGTCCAGGCGCTCAAGGACTACTGGTTCGACTGGCGGACCTACAACCCGGGGACTTCGGTCTATACGCTGCGCCAAGGGTGACCCCTCCCTCCGGGAAGATCCCGGGGAAGCTCCTGGTTTCAAATGACTAAGGGTTGACGGAGGGGGTACAATCTACAGGCGTCCGCCCTGTGGATTGCTGACGCCAAGGAGGCTCGAGATTCGAGATTCGGTTCCCACCGCGCTGCTGACCGGCTTTGACAGTGAGACGGTCGAGGCCTGCCTGCGCCACCTCGGGCCCGAGATTCACCTGCTCGTGGCGAATTCCGAGGGGGAGGCCCTGCGCCTCCTGGGGGCGCAGCCCGTCGGCGTGCTGGCCCTGGGGGCCGCCGTCTCCGGCGAGCGCGCCCGCGGGCTCCTGGAGGAGGCGGACTCGACTCCGGGCGCGGAGACGCGGCTCAACCTGGTCCTCGCCGGCGGCCCCGATCCCACCCTGTTCCAGGACCTGATCGACCGCGACCGCATCTTCTATCTCAGCCAGGAGCCGGTGCCGGCGACCGATCTGATGGCCCTGCTGCGCAGCGCCGGCCACCGCTGGAGCGCCGCCGCCCAGCGGGGGGACGGCGACGAGCGGCGGCGGACCGTGTTCGCCCGCCGGCTCCTCGCCGCCACCCAGGCGATCTCCACGCAACGCAAGCCCGAAGGGGTGGCGCGCGCCGCGGGCGAGGCGGTGGAGGAGCTCCTCCAGGCCGAGCGCGGCTACTGCCTGCTCTACGATTCCGCCACCGAGACGCTCTGGGAGCCGCCGCGCGATGCCGACCTGGAGGAGGAGCGCCGCGAGAGCGCCGCCGTGGGGCTGGTCAGCTTCGTGGTGCGCACCGGCCGGCCGCTCGCCATCGAGCGGATCGGCTCCGACCCGCGCTTCGACCGCGACGCCGACGACCCGCGAGCGAAGGGGGACGAGCGCTTCGCGGCGGTGCCCGTGCTGGGGCCGGACGGCCGCATCCTCGCCGTCCTCGCCGCCGTGCGCCGGGCCGAGGAGCGGGCCTTTGATGACGAGGACCTCAAGGGGCTCACCCTGCTCACCGAGCAGGCCGCGCCCACCTTCGCCCAGCTCCGCCTCGCCGAGGGGGACGCCGAGGGGCTCCCCGCGGCGGCGCTGTTCCGCGAGGAGGCGGTCGAGCACCACAACGTGGGGCTGCGCGGCGAGGGGGACGTGCTGCGGGTCGATCCCGGCTGGATGCGCTGGACCTACCGCCTGCTGATCTTCGTGCTGGTGGCCGGCCTGCTGTTCACCCTGGTCGCGCGGGTGCACGACTACGCCTCCGGACCGGCGGTGGTGCGCATGGGTGGGCGGAACGATCTCACCGCCACCTCCGATGGCACGGTGAGCCAGGTGCTCGCCGCTCCGGGGGAGCGGGTGGAGGCCGGGCACCTGCTGGTGCGCTTCTACGGCGCCCGCGAGGCGGCGGAGCTGCAGCGCATCGACCACGAGCTCGAGCTCCAGCTCGTCAACCGGCTGCGCGATCCGGCCGACGCCGGGGCGCAGCAGGCCCTGATCTCGTTGCGCGCCGAGCGCGAGCTGGCGCGCTCCAACCTCGCCGAGCGCGAGGTGCGGGCCCCCGTGGCCGGCGTGGTGAGCGACGTCCGCGTGCGGGTGGGGGAGCACATCTCGCCCGGGCAGTCGCTGATGTCGGTCGTCCGCGGCGAGAGCCGGCCCGAGGTGGTCGCCTTCCTGCCGGGCGAGTACCGGCCGCTGCTCAAGCGCGGCATGTCGTTGCGCATGGAGATCCATGGGTACCGCTATGCCTACCAGCACCTGACGGTCGACGCGGTGGGGGACGAGGTGGTGGGGCCCGCCGAGGCGCGGCGCTACCTGGGCGAGGGGCTCGGCGACTCCGTGCAATTCGCCGGTCCGGTGGTGAAGGTGGAGGCGCACCTGCCGTCCAACACCTTCGAGGCGGAGGGGAAGGTGCGCAGCTATCATGACGGCATGGTGGCCCAGGCCGAGATCCGCATCCGCTCCGAGCGCGTGCTGGTGACGCTGATCCCGGCGCTCAAGGCGTTTTTCGAGACGCGGGAGGGAGCCGATGCCTGAGCCCACGCCCACGCCCGCGCCGGAGACGCCGCCCCCCGCGGAGCCGCTCCACCGCCGCTTCCCGGCGCTGCAGAAGCTGACCTTCACCGGGCGGCGCAAGCGCGTGCCGTTCGTGCAGCAGAACACCGCCAGCGACTGCGGCGCCGCCAGCCTCTCCATGGTGCTGGCCTACCACGGCAAGCACCTGAAGCTCGACGAGGTGCGCAAGGTCACCGGCTTCGGGCGCGACGGCGCGGACGCCATGGCGATCCTCTCCGCCGCCCGGGTCTTCGGCCTGCGCGGGCGCGGCGTGAAGGTGGAGGAGGTCGACGACCTCAAGTACCTCGCCCCGGGGTCGATCCTGCACTGGCAGTTCAACCACTTCCTCGTCTTCGAGCGGCTGGCGGCGGACGGCGCCGACCTGGTCGATCCGGCGGGGGGGCGGCGGCGGGTCGGCCGCGAGGAGCTCGGCCGCTCGTTCACCGGCGTCGCCCTGACCTTCGAGCCGAGCGAGGACTTCGAGCCGCAGGAGGGGGAGCCGCGCAAGTGGGACCGCTTCCTCAAGCTGCTGCGCGAGCATTCGGACGTCCTGAAACGGATCATCGTCACCTCGGGGATGGTGCAGCTCTTCGCCCTCGCGGTGCCGCTGCTGATCGGCTCCCTGGTCGACCGGGTGATCCCGCGCGGCGACGTGCAGCTCCTCTGGGTGCTGGCGGGGGGCCTCGCGACGATCGTGGCTTTTAGCTTCCTCTCGTCGCTGCTGCGCTCGTTCCTGCTGCTCTACATGCGCACCCATCTCGACGCGCGGATGACGCTCGACTTCCTCGACCATCTGGTCGACCTCCCCTACGCCTTCTTCCAGCAGCGTTCGGCCGGCGACCTGATCATGCGGATGGGGAGCAACGCCACGGTGCGCGAGATCCTCACCTCGGGCGCCCTCTCCGGGGTGCTCGACGGCCTGATGGTGACGCTCTACCTGGTCCTCCTGGTGGCCGCGAGCCCCACCATGGGGCTGCTGGTGGTGCTGCTGGGCGCCTTCCGGGTCGGCCTCTTCCTGTTCACCCGCAAGAAGACGCGGGACCTGATGTCGCGCTCGCTGCAGACGGAGGCGCGCTCGCAGAGCTATCAGGTCAACCTCCTCGCCGGCATCGAGACGCTGAAGGCGGCCGGCGCCGAGCACCGCTCGGTGGAGCAGTGGTCGCACCTCTACGTGGACGTGCTCAACATCTCGCTCGCCCGCGGCCGGTTGCAGGCCTTCGTCGACTCCACCCTCTCGGCCCTGGGGACGGCCTCGCCGCTGGTGGTGCTGGTCTATGGGGGCCTCCAGGTGCTCCACGGCCAGCTCTCGCTCGGCACCATGCTGGCGCTCAACGCGCTGGCGGCCGGGTTCCTGACCCCGCTCTCGACGCTGATCACCAACGCCTTCCAGTTCCAGCTCCTGGGCAGCTACATGGACCGCCTGGAGGACGTGCTGGAGACGCCGCGCGAGCAGGACCCGGCGACCGTCAAGCCGGCCTCCCGCCTCAAGGGGGGGATCCGGCTGGAGAACGTCAGCTTCCGCTACGGCCCGCTGGCGCCGCTGGCGGTGCGCGAGGTGTCGGTGGACATCCCCCCCGGCCGCTTCGTGGCCCTGGTGGGACGGTCCGGGGCGGGCAAGTCGACCCTGGCCAGCCTGCTGGTGGGCCTCTATCCGCCGACCGAGGGGCGCATCCTCTTCGACGGCATCGACCTCGCGGAGCTGGAGTTCCGTTCGGTGCGCCGCCAGGTCGGCGTGGTGCCGCAGCACCCCTACCTCTTCGGCAGCAGCATCCGGGGGAACGTCACCCTCTCGGACCCCGCGCTGCCGCTGTCGCGGGCGGTGGAGGCGGCGAAGCTCGCCCACATCCACGACGACATCGTGGTGATGCCGATGGGGTACGAGACGATCCTCGCCGACGGCGGCGCCTCGCTCTCCGGCGGCCAGCGCCAGCGGCTGGCCCTCGCCCGGGCCCTGGTCCACCGCCCGGCGATCCTGCTGCTGGACGAGGCCACGAGCGCCCTCGACACCCGCACCGAGCGGGAGATCCAGCGCGAGCTGGAGGCGCTGCGGGCCACCCGCATCGTCATCGCCCACCGCCTGAGCACCATCCGCCACGCCGACCTCATCCTGGTGATGGACGACGGCCGCCTCGTCGAGCAGGGGCGCCACGACGAGCTCATCGCCCTCGGCGGCGTCTACGCCAGCCTGGTGGCGGCGCAGGTGGAGAAGGAGCGGATGGCGGCGGAGGTGTAGGGGAGCCGCCTAGAAGCAGCCCCCCGCCCGAGCCCTCACCCCTGCCCCTCTCCCATCGCCCTCCCCGGCTCAAAGAGAGGCCATCCGACGGATCCGACCGATCCGACGGATGACCAAAGGCCTACTACAAGCACCACCGCTTCAACTAAGCTCCCCTCTCCAGGGGTGAGGGCTCAGTCGCCGAATCCCAGATTTTCATCCCCCTTCCTTGCCTCCCCACAAAAAACCTTGTAGAGTCTGCGGGCTCCCTCAAGGGCTAGTTCGTTGTCGATTGGACGAAGTATTGGTCGTTCTGATGTATAGAAGACGTCAGGGGTTTCTTCATTGGTCCAGCATCCTCTGTAAGGGGGCGGGCGCCTTCTTGCTCCTGGGCGCGCTCGGGTGCGGCACGGGCTCGCGCTCGCTGTTCGGAGGGGACGTGGCGGTCCAGGTGGCGGCGGAGCCTGGGATCAACCAGGACAGCCCGGTGCCCGTCGAGCTGGTGATCGTCTTCGACAAGGACCTCCTGGCGCAGCTCACCGGGATGACCGCCCGCGACTGGTTCCAGAAGCGGGAGCAGATCCACAAGGACCACCCGGGGGACGAGGAGCTGCTCTCGTTGAGCTGGGAGGTGGTGCCGGGGCAGAGCCTGCCGGAGCAGAGCCTCTCGTTCGGGTCCGGCGCCCGCGGCGGCCTCGTCTTCGCCGACTACTTCGCCGACGGCGCCCACCGCGCCCGCGTCGACCCCCATCAGAACCTCAAGATCCGTCTGCTGGCCGACGACGTCGCCGTGGAGCAGGCGCCATGACCGGCCCCCCCCGCCGCGATTTTCCCCCGATCGTGGAGGCGATCGACTGGCACGAGGGGATGCTGCTCGCGCCGCAGCACTTCCAGCAGCTCTCGTTACGCCACGAGGGGATGCTCCACTACCACGCGGCGGCCCTCTCCCCGTTCCCTTGGGGGGTGCTCCGCCTCGGGCTGGACGGCGCCGCGATCACTCAAGGGTTGCTGCGCGTCGAGGAGCTGGAGGCGGTGCTGCCCGACGGGCTGATCGTCTCCCGGGAGGCCGGCGATCCGGAGCCGCTGGAGGTCGATCTCCAGCCCTACGCGGCGGCGGCGAACGGCGGGGGGACCACGGTCTTCCTGGCGGTGCCGGCCCGCCGCCCGGGGCTCTCGCCGCTCCAGGAGGAGCTTCCCCGCTACCGCTCAATCGACGGCGGGGCGGTGGTGGACGAGTCCTCAGGCGAGGGGGAGGTCCTCATCCCGCGCCTGCGCCCCTGCCCGGCCCTGCTCGTCGGCGAGGCGCCGGCCCAGCGCTACAGCGCCATCCCCATCGCCCGCGTCCGCCAGGCCGACCAGAAATTCCGTCTCGACGAGAGCTGGGAGCCGCCGGCCCTGCGCGTCCCCTCCGGCTCGCCGCTCGGCCGCGTCGCCGCCGAGGTGGCCGAGCGGCTGCGCAAGAAGGCCGGGGTGCTCTCGGACCGCACCCGTGCGCGGGGGGTGGCGCAGCCGGCCCAGATGCTCGAGACCCAGCTCATGATCCACAGCCTGATGGGGGCGCTGCCGCGGCTGGAGGCGGAGCTCGCCACGGGCGTGGCGCACCCGTTCGCCCTCTACCTCGCCCTCTGCGAGGTGGCCGGCCACGCGGCGGCGGTGGGGCACGGGCTGGTCCCCCCGATCTTCCCGCCCTACGACCACGCCGACCCGATGGCCGCCTTCGCCCGCGTGCGCGATTTCATCCTGCGCGTGGCGAGCGAGGGGGTGAGCGAGTCCTACAGCCCGTTCCGCTTCTACTTCGAGCACGGCTTCTACAGCCTCGGCTTCGACGAGAGCTGGCGCAACCTGCCGCTGGTGCTGGGGGTGCGGGGGCAGGCCGGGATGTCCGAGGACGAGACCGAGGCCTGGGTGGAGCAGAGCCTGATCGGCTCGCAGAGCCTGATCCCCGGGATGCGCGACCGCCGGGTGCTCGGCGCCCGGCGGCGGCGCATCGAGCGCGAGGGGGACCTGGTGCCGGCGGGCGGGGTCCTCCTGTTCGCCCTGGAGCCCGACCCCGAATTCATCCAGCCCGGCCAGATCCTGCAGGTGTGGAACGCCGCCGACCGCGGCGAGACCCCGCGCGTCATCGAGATCGTCCTCTACGTGAAGGTGCCGCGATGAGCGCCCGGGCCGGTTTCAGTAGTGGCAACGGCGAGTCCCCGCTGCTCGACCACTTCCGCGACTTCTACCAGGAGGTGGTGCGCTGGAAGAGCCTCGCCGCCCGCGAGGGGGGCGCCCTCTCGGCGGTGTCGGCCGGCGGCGGGGCGGGAGGCGTGGTGGTGGCGGGCCCGGGCGCGCCGTCCGGCGCCCTGATGCTGGTCGGCGCCGGAAGAGCGATGCCGCCGGTGCCGGCCGCCGCTCCGGCGGCCGCTCCCGCCACCGTCTGGCAGGCGCTGCTCGGCGTGCTCAGCCGCCAGGAGGCGGAGGTCCGGCGCTCCGGCGGCGAGTACGCCTCGGCGATCTACCGCCGGGCCCAGTACGTGATGGCGGCGCTCGCCGACGAGATCTTCCTCTACCTCGACTGGCCCGGCCGCGAGGCCTGGCGGACGAACCTGCTGGAGTTCAAGCTCTTCCAGACCTACCGCGCCGGCGAGGAGGTCTTCCGCCGCATCGAGGCCCTGCTGCGCACCCGCGACCCCGCCGACGCCGAGCTGGCCAAGATCTACCTGATGGCGCTGGCGCTCGGCTTCCGGGGCGAGCTGCGCGGCCCCGAGGCCCAGGCGCGGATCGACTGGTACCGGCGCGAGCTCTACACCTTCCTGACCCACCGCGATCCGGGCACCCCGCGCGAGCCGCGCTCGCTGTTCCCGGAGGCCTACCAGAGCACCGCCGAGGCCTCCGGCGCCGGCCGCCGCCTCTCCGCGGCCCGCCGCTGGCTGCTCGCCGGGCTGGTGCTCGCGCTGCTCTGGATCATCGTCTCCCACCGCGTCTGGATCGGCGTCGTCGAGGACCTGGCGCCCCTGGTCGACCAGATCAACCAGTCCCGCTAGGAAGCCGTCACCGTGGACCTGCTGGCCCCCCTCACCCGCCATCTGCCGCTGACGCTCGCCGTCCTGGCGCTGGTGGTGCTGGCGATCGTGACCGCCCTGGCGCTGCTGGCGCGGCGCAAGCGGGTGAAGCCGGCGGCCGAGGAGCCGGACGAGGCGCTGGCGCCGGCCCCGGCGCCGGCGGGGGCGGTGGTGGTCGACTTCCGCCACGCCGGCTCGCACCAGCGGCTGGCGGGCGCCTTCCGGCGGGCCCTGGCCGAGCTGCGCCGCCACCTGGGGGCCGGCGACAGCCGCTACCGTCTCCCCTGGTACGTGCTGCTGGGGGAGGAGGCCGCGGGCAAGGCCGACCTCTTTCCGGACAGCGGCCTCAACCTCCCCCTGGGAGCGCCCGAGGAGCCGGCCCCCGGCAAGGGGGACGGCTGCGCCTTCTGGTTCTTCGACCGCGGCGTGGTGCTCGACGTCTCGGGGGAGTACGTGCTGGGCTCCGCCGGCCGCACCCCCAACGAGCGCGGCTGGCGCCACTTCCTCTCCCTGCTGCGCGAGAACCGGCCGGAGCGCCCGCTCGACGGCGTGATCCTCGCCATCCCCTGCGCCGAGCTGGCCGGCCCGCCCGGAGAGGAGGGAGCCCGGCTGGCGGCGGCGGCGGAGAAGGGGGAGACCCTCTTCCGCCGGCTGCGCCAGGCCCAGGAGATGCTGGGGATGAGCTTCCCCATCTACGTGCTGGTGACCGGCTGCGAGAGCGTCCCCGGCTTCGAGAGCTACGTCGCGGAGGTGCCGGAGCACCTGCGCGGCGACCTCTTCGGCTGGTCGAGCCCCTACGCGCCGGAGACCGCCTACCACCCCGAGTGGCTCGACGAGGCCTTCGGCCTCCTGGGCGCCAGCCTCCACCGGGCGCAGATCGAGGCCTTCGGCGACCAGGCTGTGCTGGAGGACCCCGACGGCGTCTTCTGCTTCCCGGAGGAGCTCCAGCGGCTGCGCGTGCCCCTGCGCGCCTACCTCAACCAGGTCTTCCGCGCCAGCGCCTACCACGAGCTGCTCCCCTGCCGCGGCATCTACTTCTGCGGCCGGCTTCCCGAGGGCGCCCAGGGCGCCTCCCTCCTGCGCGATCCCGGCACCGTGGGCGGCTCGGTCTTCGTGCGCGACGTGCTCGACCGCAAGGTCTTCCCCGAGCACGACCTCGCCCGCCCCACCTCCCTGGCGCTGCTCCAGGGGGGGCGCCGGCTGCGGGCGCTCCAAGCGGCGGTGGTGACCCTGGCCCTGATCTCCACCCTGGGGCTCTGGTGGGGGGCCCACCACCTGCGGTCGCGCAAGCAGGACCTGCGGGTCTTCCTGCTCAGCACCGCCCAGGACCTGGAGGAGACCCGGCAGCGGCGGCTGAACGGAGCGGCCGAGCACACCTTCCTGCACGAGAAGGCCTTCCGCCTGTTCGAGGGGATGTCCAGGATCGACGCCGACTGGTTCGGCTCGGCGTTCATCCCCAGCTCCTGGGTCAGCCCGTTCAACCGCGACCTCACCCAGGCGATCGTGCGCGCCTACAACGAGATCATCCTGAAGACGCTCTACCAGGAGCTGGGGCGCGCCCTCGACCGCGTCCTCGCCGCGTCGCGGCCGGTGGGCCTCGCCGCCAGCCTCGTCCCGGCGCCGGACGCCCCCGCGGGCGCCGCGGCGCCGGGAGACCGCTTCATCGCCTGGGACCCGGCGGCCGGCGGGCAGACCGGGAGCCAACTGGAGCCGCTCGACCTCCGGCCCGTCGAGCGCGCCCCGGAATTCACGCGCCTCAACGGCTACGTCTCCTCGCTGCGCGAGCTGGAGTCCAACGTCGGCCTCTACAACCGCCTGCGCGTCACCGAGAACCTCCAGGACCTCAACGCGGTGGTCCAGTACCTCTTCGGCCGCGAGCTGCCCAAGGGGTTCTTCCACAGCTCCGAGCTGTACGAGCGGGCGCTCGCCGACGTCGAGTACACCCGCTACCGGCCGCTCGACCAGCGGCCGCGCACCACCCGGCAGGCCTCCGAGCTCGGCGGCGCCCTCTTCGACCAGCTCTTCGCCCGCAACGCCGCGATGGCCGAGCTGCGGCGGTCGGCGGCCCTGGTGGAGCAGGTGGCTGGCGCGGCCTGGGACCCCGCGGGCGGCGACACCGTGGCCTCGCTGATCGAGCTGCGCACGCGGCTGCGGCGGGCCGACGAGGCGCTCGCCTCCCCCGACCTCGCCTGGATGTCCGCCGAGTCCTTCGATCCCGGCCCCTCCTGGCAGCCGCTCCTCCAGGGGGTCCGCGCCACCATCTTCCTCGGCCCGGACACCGCCGACGCCCTCCAGCAGGAGGGGGCGCAGAGGTTCCAGGACTTCCGCCGCGCGCTCCTCGCCGTCGAGACCCGCTCGACCGGCCCGCTCGTCCTGCGCGAGACCAAGAGCGGACGGCTCGGCCTCTCGCCGCAGGCGAAGCTCCTGGCCGACGCGCTCGACGGGCTCTCCCAGCAGGGGTTCGTGGCCGCCGCGGCGGCGCAGGGGCCGGCCGCCACCTCTCTGGCGCCGCGCGGGCGGGTGATCTGGGACGCCCTCGTCCTGCAGCAGGCGGCGGGGCTCTACAAGCCCTACGAGGGGTTCATCGAGAAGATCCTGGCCCCCTTCCCGCCGGACCTCCGCAACGCCCTCCAGATCTCGGCCCGCGACCGGCTGGGCGCGCGGATGATGGGGGAGGTGGCGGAGGCCCAGCAGGCCGGCCCCGAGCCCGACCTCGCCTCGGCCCTGCTGGTCGAGCAGGCGCTCGACGCCGAGGTGGCCAACTTCCAGGCCGCGGCCGGCCCGATCGCCGAGCTCTCGGACCGCTTCGCCAGGCTCGGCCTGCTCGCCGACAGGGACCAGGTGGCCGCCGCCTTCACCGCCCAGGGGGCGCAGATCCTGGCCGACGCCGACCGCCTGCTGGCCCTGCGCGCCCCCTACACGCCGCGCGGCGGCGGCTTCGACTGGTGGAAGGGGGGGAAGCGGCCGGCCCTGGAGGCCTACGCCGCCCGCGACGAGGCCGAGCTCGCGGCCTATCTCGCGGCGCAGCGCAACGAGGTGGCGGACATCGCCGCCCACTACGCCGGGCCGGTGATCCAGGCGTTGGGCGGCAAGGCCGCCTCCCGCCCGCTGCGCGCCGCCATCTCCCGCTGGACCGCCCTCGGCGAGCAGCTCCGGCGCTACGCCGCCAAGGAGCCCGGCAGCTCGGTGGCCGGCCTGGAGGACTTCATCGCCCGCGACCTCACCGAGATCGAGCCCGCGAGCTGCACCCGCCACATCAACAACCGCGTGCTCGCCGAGCCGGCGGCCGACTTCTTCCTCGAGCGGCGGGCGGCCCTGCGCCGCCAGGTGTGGGACCGCTGCCTCTATCTCGCCGGCGGCCAGGCGGCCGAGGGGTACCGCAAGCTGGCCGACTTCTTCAACCAGCGCCTGGCCGGCAAGTTCCCCTTCGCCGCCGCGCTCCCGGGCCGCCTCGACGCCGAGGCCGACCCGCAGGACGTGCGCTCCTTCTTCCAGCTCTGGGCCGTCTACGCGCCCATCGTGCGGGCGGTGCCCGAGGCCGACCGGCCGCCGGGGACGGGGGAGTTCGTCGACCGCATGGACGCCGTGCGCGCCCTCTTCGCCGCCTTCCTCGACGACCCCGCGCACCCCGAGGCGCCCTCCTTCGACCTCAACGTCCGCTTCCGCGAGAACCGGCGCGGCGAGAAGGGGGCCGACCAGATCCTCCGCTGGTCCCTGGCGAGCGGCGAGCAGGCGGTGAGCCACCCCAACGTCCGGCCGGCCCTGCCGTGGACGTACGGCGCGCCCATCCGCGTGGAGCTCCAGTGGGCCAAGGACTCGCCGGTGGTGCCGGTCGAGAGCGCCGGCCTGCCCGGCGTGCACGTGCGGGAGCGCACCGCCGTCCAGGAGTGGCGCGGCCACTGGGCCCTCTTCGCCCTGGCGCGGGCCTTGGCCGACCCCGCGATCCCCGCCGACCCCGGCGTCCAGGTGCTCCGCGTCGAGGTGGCCACCCGGCCGGAGGCGGACCCCCAGGCGAAGCCGGACCCGGCCCGCGTCTACGTCGCGCTCACCCTGCGCGCGCCCGAGCGCCGGGAGAAGACCGCCGGCAAGGACGCCGCCGCGGCGTCTCCCGCGGCCCTCCCCGCGCCGGCGGGGGACCTGGAGCTGCCGGCCTTCCCCACGGCGGCGCCGGCCTGGAAGGTCCAGGCGAAGGTGGAAATGGAGGCGCCGTGAAGCTCGACCTCGAAGCCCTGCTGACGCCGATCTCCGCCGAGAAGCCGGCCGGGGAATCCCTGCGCTACGCCGGCGTCTACGAGGCCGTGGAGGCGGCCCGGCGCGAGGACGACCCGTCGCTCCCCCAGGGGGTCTGGAAGACCGGCCTCAAGCGCGCCGACTGGAAGGAGGCGGCCCGGCTCTGCCTGGAAGCCCTGGAGACCCGCTCGAAGGACCTCCAGCTCGCCGCCTGGCTGCTGGAGGCCTGGATCCACCTCGAGGGGCTGCCGGGCGCCGCCGTCGGGCTCAACCTCCTCGCCGCCCTCTGCGAGAGCTTCTGGGAGACCGTCCACCCGCTGCCGCAGGAGGGCGACGCCGAGTACCGCTACGCGCCGCTCGAATGGGTGGCCGGCCGCCTGCCCGACGCCGTGCGCGGGATCGCCATCACCGCGCCGGGCAGCGGCGAAGAAGCGCGGGTCTGTGCCTACGCCGACCTCGACGGCGCCCGCCACCTCGACCGCCTGGCCAAGACCGACCCGGAGGGGGCGAAGGCCGCCGCGGCGCGCGGGCGGATCACCTTCGACCGCTTCCTGGTCAGCGTCAGCCTGACCCCCACCCCCTTCTACACCGCCCTCACCGTGGACTCCCGGCGCGCCCTCGACGCCCTGGACGGCCTGGCCGGGCTGCTCGGCCGGCTGGCGGCGGCGGACGCCCCCAGCTTCCAGCGGCTGGGCGACGCCCTGTTCGCCCTCCAGCACTTCGCCGAGCGCGTGCTGGAGGAGCGGCGGGACCAGGGGGAGGTGATCGCGCGGCCCCCGGACGGCGAGGCGGAGGAGGCCGCGCCGCACGGCTACTACGCGCCCGGGGAGGGGATGGACATGGAGATGGAGGAGATCCACCCCGGCTCGCCCATCCGCAGCCGCGCCGAGGCCTACCGCCGGCTCGCCGAGGCGGCGGACTACCTGCTGCGCACCGAGCCCCACAGCCCGGCCCCCTATCTGGTGCGGCGCGCCGTGGCCTGGGGGGGCATGTCGCTCGGCGAGCTGCTGGAGGAGCTGGTGCAGAGCGACGGCGACCTCAAAACGATCTACACCCTGCTTGGAATGCGGGAGAGACCCTGATCCAGCATGTCGATTCAACGTCCAGATGTGAGGAGATGAAAGGAGAACCCAATGCCTGAGAGCACACAGAAGAAACTGAGCCGCATCCGGCCGCCCCGGGTCCAGATCACCTATGACGTCGAGATCGGCGACGCCATCCAGATGAAGGAGCTCCCCTTCGTGGTCGGCATCATGGCCGACCTGTCGGGCAGGCCGGCGGAGGCGCTGCCCAAGCTCAAGGACCGCAAGTTCGTCGAGATCGACCGCGACAACTTCAACGACGTGCTGGCCTCCTGCGCGCCGCGCCTCGCCCTGCGGGCCGACAACAAGCTGGCCAAGGACGACTCCAAGCTGAACGTCGAGCTCAATTTCCGCAACATCGACGACTTCGGCCCGGTCGCGGTGATCAAGCAGGTCGAGCCCCTGCGCCGGCTGTTCGAGGCCCGCCAGAAGCTGATGGACCTGCTGAGCAAGCTCGACGGCAACGACAAGCTCGACGCCCTGCTGCAGGAGATCGTCGACAACCCCGAAACCCAGAAGGCCCTGAAGGCCGGTACCGCGGCGCCCGCCGCCTGATCCTGAGGAGGACATCATGGCTGACAAGACCCCGAAAGATCCCGGCGCCGCTCCCGAAGCCTCTCAAGCCGCCGCCGCGGCGGCCGAGCAGCCGCTGCTCGACCGCATCATCCAGGAGGGCAAGATGGCCCGCGACGAGTCGCAGCAGGCCTACGCCCGCGACCTCGTGGCCGAGTTCGTCAACCAGATCCTCGACGAGGGGATGACCGTCTCCAAGGACACCGTCTCCTCGATCGAGGCGCGCGTGGCGCAGATCGACCAGCTTCTCTCCGAGCAGCTCAACGAGATCCTCCACGACGAGAGCTTCCAGCAGCTGGAGGCCTCCTGGCGCGGCCTGCACTTCCTGGTGATGAACAGCGAGACCAGCACCCGGCTCAAGCTGCGGCTGCTCAACGTCACCAAGAAGGAGCTGCTCAACGACCTCGAGAAGGCGACCGAGTTCGACCAGAGCACCCTGTTCAAAAAGGTTTATGAAGACGAGTACGGCACCTTCGGCGGCAGCCCCTACGGCCTGCTGGTGGGGGATTACGAATTCGGCCGCCATCCGCAGGACATGGCCCTGGTGGAGAAGCTCTCGGGCGTCGCCGCCGCGGCGCACGCGCCGTTCATCTCCGGCGCCAGCCCCCGCCTGTTCGACATGGACAGCTTCACCGAGCTGGGCATCCCGCGCGACCTCGCCAAGATCTTCGAGAGCGCCGAGCTGATCAAGTGGCGCTCCTTCCGCGACAGCGAGGACTCCCGCTACGTCAGCCTGGTGCTGCCGCACATCCTGCTGCGGCTCCCCTACGGGCCGGACACGGTGGCGGTCGAGGGGGTCAATTTTGTCGAGGACGTCGACGGCCGCGACCACCGCAAGTACCTGTGGGGGAATCCGGCCTGGGCGCTGGCGCAGCGCATCACCAACGCCTTCGCCCTCTACAACTGGTGCGGGGCCATCCGCGGTGTCGAGGGGGGCGGCCTGGTCGAGGGGCTCCCCACCCACACCTTCAAGACCGACGAGGGGGACGTCGCCCTCAAGTGCCCGACGGAGATCGCCATCACCGACCGCCGCGAGAAGGAGCTCGACTCCCTGGGCTTCATCGCCCTGATCCACTGCAAGGGCACCGACTACGCGGCCTTCTTCGGCGGCCAGACGGCGCAGAAGCCCAGGGTGTACGACACCAACGACGCCAACGCCAACGCCCGCATCTCGGCGATGCTCCCCTACATCCTCGCCGCCTCGCGTTTCGCCCACTACATCAAGGCGATCATGCGCGACAAGATCGGCAGCTTCATGACGGCGGATAACGTCTCCGTCTTCCTCAACCGCTGGATCGGCAACTACGTGCTCGGGCGCGACGACGCCGGGCAGTCGCTCAAGGCCCAGTACCCGCTGCGCCAGGCGCGCGTCGACGTCAGCGAGAACCCCAGCAAGCCCGGCTCCTACAAGGCGGTCGCCTTCCTGCGCCCGCACTTCCAACTGGAGGAGCTGACCACGTCCATCCGCCTGGTCGCCCAGCTCCCGCCGCCGGCGGCCTAGGGCATCTGAGATCAACCTTTCTAACGAACGAGGGAACCGAACATGGCTGTCAACGCATATATCAAGATGGCGGACGTCACCGGCGGCAGCACCGCCGCCGAGCACGCCGGAGAGATCGAGATCCTCTCCTGGAGCCACGGCTTCAGCCAGCCGACCTCGCCCACCCGCAGCACCGCGGGCGCCGGCTCGGTGGAGCAGGCCAACCACTCCAACTTCACCTTCACCAAGTACATCGACTCGTCCACCGACGACCTGCTCAAGTTCTGCTGGAACGGCAAGCAGCTCGCCACCGCCACGATCACCTGCTACCGCGCCGACGGCGCCGTCGACAACAAGCCGATCGAGTACCTGAAGATCGAGATGGAGCACGTGGTGGTGTCGAACTTCAGCATCTCGGGCGGCGCCGGCGACGTGCCGGTGGAGAACGTCTCGCTCGACTATGGCATCGTCAAGTACACCTACAAGCCGCAGAAGAAGGCGGACGGCACGGCGGGCGAGCAGCAGGCCATCAAGCACGATCTGGAGCAGCGCAAGATCGAGTGATGGAGACCCACGTCCCCGCGCCGCTGTTCGACCGCCTGGTCGACCGCGAGCCCCAGGTACCCGCCGAGCCGCGGCCCCTGCGGACCCTCGATCCGCGGGGGCTGCGCGAGTCGGTCCGCCGGGAGCTGGAGCGGATGCTCAACACCCGCTCCTCCCTCCCGGTGGACCGCCTCGCCGAGCGCGCGGAGCTGACCGTGCTCGAATACGGCATCCCCGACCTCTCGGCCTTCTCGGCCGCGAACGAGGACGACCAGCGGCTGCTCACCGGGCTGGTCGCCCGCGCCGTGGCCGCGTTCGAGCCGCGGCTGCGGCGGGTGCGCGTGGCCTTCGAGCGCCTGGAGGACGGCCAGCGCTCCCTGCGGCTGCGCATCGACGCCGAGCTGATGACCGACGAGGTCGCCGAGCCGGTCTCGTTCCCGGCGCTCCTCGGGCTCAAGACCGGCACGGTGGAGGTGGGCGGCGTTGCCGGTTGATTCCCGCGAGGAGCTGCTGCGCGCCTACTGGCGGGAGCTGGCCTACCTGCGCAACATGGGGTCGGCCTTCGCCGAGACCTACCCCAAAGTGGCCGGGCGGCTGGAGCTGGGGGCCGACGTCTCGCCGGACCCCCACGTCGAGCGGCTGATCGAGTCGTTCGCCTTCCTCACCGCCCGTATCCAGCAGAACCTCGACAGCGAATTCCCCGAGATCGCCGTCGAGCTGCTCAACATCCTCCACCCCCACTACCTCAACCCCGTCCCCTCGATGGCGGTCGCCACCTTCGAAATCGATCCCAAACGGGGGAAGCTGACCAGCGGCCACGTCATCCCGAAGCACACGCCGCTGTTCACCCAGGCCGCCGAGGGGGAGGCGCTCTGCCGCTTCCGCACCTGCTACCCGGTGACCCTCTGGCCGCTGGCGGTGGCCGAGGCGGCCTTCGAGAATCCCGCCCGCTTCCCGTTCCTCGACGCCGTCCCGGACGCCGTCTCCGTGCTGCGGCTGCGCATCGAGAGCCGCGCCGGATCGCTCGCCGAGCTCGGCCTCGACCGCCTGCGCTTCTACCTCAACGGCGACCGCATGGTGGTCGACACCCTCTACGAGACGCTCTTCTGCCACTGCGCCGGGGTGATGCTGCTGCCCGAAGGGGACGCGGCGAGACGGCCGGTGCGGCTGCCGGCGGAGGCCGTGCGGCCGGTGGGCTTCGAGCGCGAGGACGAGGTGATCCCCTATCCGCCGTTCAGCCTGCCGGCCTACCGGCTGATCCAGGAGTACTTCGTCTTCCCCCAGAAGTACCTCTTCGCGGACATTGCGGGCCTCGAGCGCCACGGCTCCGAGCGGGCCTTCGAGATCCTGATCCTGCTGCGGCGGGCCCCCGGCGGCTGGCTGCGGGTCGACCGCGACACCTTCGTGCTCGGCGCCACACCGGTGATCAACCTCTTCCCGCGCGCCACCGAGCCGATCCGGCTCGACCACCGCCGCACCGAGTACCCGCTGGTGCCCGACGCGCGGCGCGAGCGCTTCACCGAGATCCATTCGATCCGCTCGGTCAGCGGCTCCTCCGACCCGCGCCACCGGGCCAAGGTCTACGAGCCGTTCTACTCCTTCAACCACCACATGGCGGAGCGCGGCCAGAAGGCCTTCTGGCACGCCCGGCGGACCGCCAGCCTGCGCAAGGACGTCCCCGGCTCGGAGATGCTCCTCTCCCTGGTCGATCTCGACTTCCAGCCGTTCCTGCCGCCGGCCGAGACCGTCTACGCCCACACCCTGTGCACCAACCGGACACTCGCCGCGCAGCTCCTCAACGGGGCGCTCCTGCAGACCGACGTCGCCGTGCCGGTGTCGCGCATCGTCTGCCTGACCAAGCCGACGCCGCAATTGAGCCCGCCCAGCGACGGCGCCACCCTCTGGCGGCTGATCTCCCACCTGTCGCTCAACTACCTCTCGTTCTCCAACGGTGAGGAGAGCCTGACGGCGCTGCGGGAGATCCTCAAGCTCTACTGCTTCTCCGAGCGCTCCGTGGCCCACCAGCAGATCCAGGGGCTGCGCGACCTCACCCTGCGCCCCACCGTGCAGCGGGTGGGCCGGCAGGCTTGGCGGGGGTTCTGCCGCGGCACCGAGGTGACGCTGACCGTCGACGAGAATTCCTACGTCGGCGGCGGCTCCTTCCTGCTGGCGGCGGTGCTCAACCGCTTCTTCAGCCTCTACACCTCCGTCAATTCGTTCACGCAGCTCGTCCTCAAAAGCCAGCAGCGGGAAGGGGTCTGGAAACGTTGGCCGGCCATGGCTGGGGAACAAGCGGTTCTGTAGCGCGGCTCCTCTTCGCCGAGGGGTGGCGCTTCGAGCTCCATCAGGCCGTCCGCCTGCTCGAACGGATGGCGCGGGAGACCGTGCCGGTGGGGGAGGGGACCGAGCCCGAGCGGGAGGCCGTGCGCTTCAGCTCCCGCGTGGGGTTCGACTTCCCAGCCTCCGAGGTCCACGAGGTGGCGCTGCCTGCCGTCGCCGGCGACCCGGCGCGGATGACGGTCAACGTCCTCGGCCTCGCCGGCGCCCTGGGCCCCCTGCCGGCCCCCTTCTCCGAGATGCTGCTGGAGCGCCTGTCGGCCCGGGACCCGGCCTTCCGCGACTTCCTCGACATCTTCAACCACCGCCTGGTCTCGCTGCTCCACCGGGCCAAGAAGCGGGTGCGCCCCGGCCTCTCCTGGGACCGCCCGGACGGCGAGGGGTTCTCCCGCGCCGCCTTCGCCCTGCTGGGGCTCGGCACCGAGGGGGCGCGCGGGCGCATGGAGGTCGAGGACCGCGCCCTCCTCCAGTACACCGGCCTGCTGGCCCGGCGCGGGCGCTCCGCCGTGGCCCTGGAGGTGATGCTCGCCGACTACTTCAGGGTGGGGGTGCGCTGCCAGCAGTTCGTGGGGCGCTGGCTGGTGCTGGACGGCGAGCAGCGCACGGCGATCGGTAGTGGCTGGACCGGACGCCACAACGCCCTCTCCGGGTTGGGGAGCGGCGCCGTGCTGGGCGGCCGCGTCTGGGACCAGTCGGCCGGCTTCGAGCTCACCGTCGGGCCGCTCACCCTCGGCCAGTTCCTCGACTTCCTGCCGATCGGCCGCGGCTTCCGCTCGCTCGTCCAGCTCGTGCGCTTCGCCGCGGGCGACGGCCTCGACTTCAACGTGCGGCTGATGCTCGACGCCCCCCAGGTGCCCCCCTGCCGGCTGGGCTGCGGCCCCCGGCTGGGCTGGAGCTCCTGGCTCACCACCAGGCCCATGGCCGCCCACGACTCCCAGGTGCGGCTGTCAAGCCGAAGCCGGGCCCGCGAGCCCCGCCAGCCGCTCGAACTGGGGGCGGACCGCCTCGGGGGTGCGGCAGGGGCGCCCGCTGGCTGACTCGATCCAGACGTGCTCGGTGGCGCCGGTGGCCAGCCGCTCATTTTCTCCCTCTTTTGTGGCCTTGCGCACCTCATAGGCGAAGCGCAGCCCCCGGCTCGCCAGCCGGTCACACCAGCAGATCACCTGCACCACGTCGCCATAGCGGGCCGGCCGGTGATAGCGCACCTCGACCCCGGTCACCATCAGCAGATACCCGAGCCGCTCGATGTCCGCGTAGTGGAAGCCCGACTCCGCGCACAGGCGCGTGCGGGCCAGCTCGAACCAGACGACGTAGTTGGCGTGATGGACCACGCCCATCTGGTCGGTCTCGGCGTAGCGGACCTCGATGGCGGTGGTGGCGCGGAGGGGGTGGGTCGTCATCTCAAACCTCTTCTCCCTTTGGGCGTCCTGCCCTTCGAGGCCTCACCCCCTGGCCCCCTCTCCACTTCGTGGAGAGGGGGAACGTAGATGGGCCGATCTTGCCGAATCAGGAAGACTTTGATCTCTGGGCCCTCCCTCTCCACGAAGTGGAGAGGGACCGAGGGTGAGGCTTCGGAGGGCAGGCGGTACCGAGGGGCACGGGCCTTTTAACCTCGTATATGCCGCCCCACCGTCCAAAGGATCTTATAGCCCGCCCGCACCGTCCCCGAAATCGTCCCCGTGATCTTCGAAATCCCCACCCGTTTCCGATACGAGACCGGCACCTCCACGCACCGCAGCCCCAACCGCACCGCCTTGACCTGCATCTCGGCCGTCCAGCCGAAGTCGGGATCGGCCATGCCGAGCTTTTCCAGCGCCTCCCAGCGGACCGCTCGGAAGGGGCCGAGATCGGTGAAGCGGTGGCCGTAGAAGAGCCGGATCAGCAGGCAGGCCACCAGGTTCCCCGCCCGCGCCTGGGGGAGGAGGGCGCCCCGCTCGCGGCGGCCCAGCACCCGCGAGCCGATCACCAGGTCGGCCTCGCCGGCCAGGATGGGCGCCACCAGCCCAGGGAGCTCCTCCGGATGGTCCGAGAAGTCGGCGTCGATGAAGACCACGATCTCCGGCGGACCGGTGCGCCGCAGATGGTCGAGCCCGGCCAGGCAGGCGCTGCCGTACCCCCGGCGGGGGGCCTCCACCACCTCGGCCCCCCCCTCCCGGGCCACCCGCGCCGTGCCGTCCTGAGAGCCGTTGTCGGCCACCACCACCCGGCGCACGGGAGGGCGGGGGAGGCCGGCCAGAACGAGCGGCAGCGAGGCCTCCTCATTGAGGGCGGGGATCACCACGTCGATGGCCGGAGCGTTGGACACCGGCGGATTTTATGCCATGCTCTGCGCCCCGGCCCGCGGGGCCGTTCCGAGGAATGACCATGAAAGCAACTTTCGCGATCACGATTCTCGCCGCCGCCCTGTCCACGGCGGCGTTCGCTCAAGAATTCCACCGCATCGAGCTCAAGCCCTCGTCCGCGGCCGCGAAGGGGCAGCAGCCCCTGCCGTACACGATCGAGGTCCCCGAGGGATGGCAGGCGCGCCAGGTCGAGGGCTACCCCGGCCTGTGGCTCGGCCCGGCGGACGCCAAGCCGCCCGAGGACCCGCGGCTGATCTGGGTGCGCGGCAGCCAGGTCCCGCTCGCCGAGCCCGAGAAGGTGGTGGCCAACATCAAGACCAACGACGAGAAGGACGCGAGCTGGTCGGCGCCGCGCGTCGAGATCCGGAACGTCGGCGGCGTGCGCGGCATCCTGATCCAGACCCTCTCCGGCGAGAAGGACAAGGCGCGCGGCGCCCTCACCCTCAAGGTGCCGCTGGCGAGCGTCTCGCTCGACTTCATCGGCTCCGCTCCGGTGGCCGAGCTGCCGAAGATGCTGCCGGTCTACGAGAAGGCCCTCCTCTCGGTGCGGCCGGTCGAGGCGCCGGCCGGAAAGAAACAACCGTAGAGGCCCCGGCGATGCCCCTCCATCCTCACCAGGGAAAGTGGCCCACCCTGGGCGACCGGGTGTTCCTGGCCCCCGGCGCCCACGTCGTGGGGGACGTCACCCTCGGCGACGACGTCTCCTTCTGGTTCCACACCGTGGCCCGGGGGGACGTCAACTGGATCCGCGTCGGCGCCCGCACCAACATCCAGGACGGCGCGGTGCTGCACGTCGCTCACCTCCACCATCCGCTGGCGATCGGCGAGGGGGTGGTGGTGGGGCACCAGGCCGTGATCCACGGCTGTACGATCGAGGACGGCGCGCTGATCGGCATCGGCGCCCGGGTGCTCGACGGCGCGCTGATCGAGCGCGGTGCCCAGGTGGGCGCGGGCGCGGTGGTGGCGCCGGGGCACCGCATCCCGGCCGGACACCTGGCGCTGGGCATCCCGGCGCGGGTGGCCCGTCCGCTGACCGAGGAGGAGACGCTGCGGATCGCGGACACCGCGGAACGCTACGCGACCCTCAAAGAGCAGTACCGCCAGACTTTGGGCTCCGGCACGGAGCGCCAGGGGACGATCGAGACGACGAGAGAGGAGACGAAGCCATGAAGCGCCGGGGCGCTGGAACGATCGGGATCGGGGACGTGGGGAGCCGCGTGCGGCTCCAGGCCTGGATACAGAGACGCCGGGACCTCGGCGGCCTCCTCTTCCTCGACCTGCGAGACCGCAGCGGCGTCGTCCAGGTGGTGGCGCGCCCCGACGAGCGCCCCGAGGTCGGCCAGATCCTCTCCCCGGTCCGTTCCGAATGGGTGGTCGAGATCGAGGGCACGGTGGCGCGCCGCGAGCCGGCCCAAGTCAACCACGAGCTGCCGACCGGCGAGGTCGAGGTGGTCGCCGAAAGCGCGGCCGTCCTCTCCCGCTCCGAGACGCCGCCCTTCCCCCTCGACGGCAAGAGCGAGGCCGCCGAGGACCTCCGGCTGCGCTACCGCTACCTCGACCTGCGCCGCCCCGAGCTGCTGAAGAGCTTCGTGCTCCGCGACCGGGCGACGCACGAGATCCGCAACTACTTCCACGAGCAGGAGTTCCTCGACGTCGAGACCCCCATCCTCACCAAGTCGACCCCGGAAGGCGCGCGCGACTACCTGGTCCCCTCGCGGGTCCACCACGGCAGCTTCTACGCCCTGCCGCAGTCGCCGCAGCTCTTCAAGCAGCTCCTCCAGGTGGCCGGCTTCGAGCGCTACGTCCAGATCGCCCGCTGCTTCCGCGACGAGGACCTGCGCGCCGACCGCCAGCCCGAGTTCACCCAGGTGGACGTCGAGATGTCCTTCCCCACCGAGGAGGAAATCTACGCCCTGGTCGAGGGGCTCTTCGCCCGCGTCTTCCCGCTGGCCGGCATCGAGCCCCCCGTCCCCTTCCCGCGCCTCACCTACGCCGAGGCCCTGGAACGCTACGGCAGCGACAAGCCCGACCTCCGCTTCGGCCTGGAGATCGCCGATCTCTCCGAGCGCCTGGGATCGAGCGGCTTCCGCGGCTTCAAGGAGACCGTGGCGGCCGGAGGCGTGGTGCGCGGCTTCGCCCTGCCTGGATCGACCGGCGCCGCCGAGGCCAGCCGCAAGGAGGTCGACGGCTGGGCCGAGACCGCCCGCCGCCAGGGGGCGGCCGGCGTGCTCACCCTGCGCCGGAAGGGCGGCGAGACCGTCTTCCAGGTGAAGAACGCCTTGACCGAGGCCGAGCTCCAGGGGGCCGCTGAGGCCCTGGGATTGGAAGAGGGCGGATTGGCGCTGATCGTGGCCGCGCCCGCGCCGGTGGCCGCCAACGCCCTGGGGGCTCTGCGGCTGGAGCTGGCGAAGACCTACAAGCTGATCCCGGAAGGCAAGCACGCCTTCCTCTGGGTGACCGAGTTCCCGCTCCTCGAATGGGACGGCGAAGCCGACCGCTGGTTCGCCATGCATCACCCCTTCACCAGCCCCGACCCGCGGGACGTCGAGCGCCTGGAGAGCGATCCGGGATCGGTCCGCGCCCGCGCCTACGACGTGGTGATGGACGGCGTCGAGCTGGGGGGCGGCTCGATCCGCATCCACGACACGGCGCTCCAGAGCCGCCTGTTCAAGCTCCTGGGGATCGGCCCCGAGGAGGCCGAGGCCCGCTTCGGCTTCTTCCTGGAGGCCCTGCGCTACGGCGCGCCGCCCCACGGCGGCATCGCCCTCGGTCTCGACCGCATGGTGATGCTCCTGGCCGGAGCCCCCTCGCTCCGCGACGTCATCGCCTTCCCCAAGACCGCCTCGGCCACCGACCTGATGACCGACGCGCCGTCCGAGGTGGACCCCAAACAGCTCCGCGAGCTGGGGATCGCCGTCGCGAAGGACGAGGGGAAGCCCTGACTCCCGCCAAAACGGCTCGCCGTATCGATACGACGCCTTGAAGATCGATACGACGGGCCGGATACCGGGAAACGGGCAGGATATGGAGACGCTGGAGCGCCGCGCCGAGATCGCCTACCGGATGGCCGTCCAACGAGACGCCCTGACCTTGAGCGTCCTGGCGACGCAGGTTTTCCTCGATACCTACGCGATCCAAGGCATCCGGCCGGCGATCGCGCGGGAAGTCCGGCATTTTCTCTCGGAAGAGGCCTTCGCGGAGCATCTTGCGCAACCGCGGCACGGCGTCCTGGTCGCCGAGCTGTCGGATCACCTGCTGGGCTTCGCGCAGCTCACCCACGGGCAAACCCATCCCCTCCTCCCGCCGGAAGCCCAAGCCGCCGAGCTGAGCCGGCTCTACGTTCAGCGTCCCTTCCTGGGGAAAGGCCTCGGCAAGGAGCTGCTCGCCCGGGCCGAGGCCCTGGCGGCGGAGGAAGGAGCGGAGATCCTCTGGCTCTCCGCCTGGACCGGCAACGCCCACGCGTTGTGCTTCTACGAGGCCCGGGGCTACCAGGACGTGGGGGCCGGGGTCTACACCTTCGAGGGGGACAGCTACGAGACTCGCGTGTTCGTGAAGAGGCTGGCCCCCCTGGACCCGCGCTCGGGAGAGCGCCGGCGTCATCACCTGCACGACCGGAGCTTGCAGAAGGCTTTTCACCAGGCGGCGCGGATGGCCGGACTGGTCAAGCCGGCGACCTGCCACACCCTGCGCCACTCGTTTGCCACACACCTGCTGATGAACGGCTACGACATCCGGACGGTGCAGGAGCTCCTCGGGCACAAGAGCGTGAAGACGACGATGATCTACACCCACGTGCTGAACCGGGGTGGCCGGGGAGTCAAGAGCCCAGTAGACTTGCTGTAGAGCCTCCTGGCCCTCGCCGGCTCGAAGAGGTTTCCCCGAGAGGATGCCGTTGCGCCAGCGCCTGCCCGCCGATTGGACGCTCCACCTTATCCGTTCATTCGGAAGCGTATAAGGCTTTCGCTTATCCGGGATTCACCTACGGTAACTCTCTGATTCGACGCCACATCGGCGCGCCCGTCTCGAAGGCCGGGCATACATACCGGCACGTATAAGCATCCACGCCCCCGGATTTCCATGGCGCATATACGCTCCATGGAATCGGCAAGCTCCTTCCTTGGCAATAGATAGCCATTCCTCGATGCGGTCTGGATAAGGCAAGGTGGCAGAAGCGGAGCGACGGCATCGCGGAGGAATCAAACCCGCTCCTGTCTTGTGGTATTGACGATCCTGATGAAGGGGTGTAGGATAAAAATAACCTGGAATCAAGAACATACTATCTCCGCCATGCCAACTTCGATGCGCTCAGCAGTCAGCGATAAGGACTCCGGGGGCGGGGCGGTGAAACGTTAATACATAGGTTAGGCGCAGGAGGATTCATGTCACGAGACTACGCCTGCTCTGTAGGATGGGTGGCGACGGTTAGCTTCCTTTGCCTCGTCCTCCTTGCGCCGGAGCGATCCGCCGCATGCAGCTGCGCCTGCTACTTCCCGACTTGGGGCTTCGTGAGCGAAGGAGGCCTCATTCCAAGCAACTCGCCGGGGCTCCTCTGGTGGGGAGAGTTCGAGGGGGTCAATGGCACAGACCAGGCTCTCCCGGTTCAGATAGTTAGTGCTTCGGGA
The DNA here is from genome assembly GCA_045807625.1 of Thermoanaerobaculia bacterium. Lineage (GTDB taxonomy): Bacteria > Acidobacteriota > Thermoanaerobaculia > Multivoradales > UBA5704 > DATARR01. Next base: position 79,544 of record JBJMHA010000018.1, read on the forward strand.
GAACCCCTGCCAGTTAAATATGAACTGGTGTCCAAAGATAAGCCTCGGAGTCTATGGTTATTTCGGCCTCGAGACGGCTTCCAGATAGGAAAGAGCTACGTCTTCACTACAAGGCCAACATGTCAAACGTTTCTCGGGATCAGTTTGGAGGAGCAACGGATCAGTGTCACGGTCAGTGACCAAGCTGCGAGATCTCCTGCTGGCCCAGTGGCGTTGAAGATCGGTGAGCCGATCACCGGTACCCTGTCGATCGCTGCGGGTGTCAGTTGCGGCGTGAGCGTGAACGCCGCGCAGTTACCTATTGAAATGGATCTGCCCGAGGCCATGAGGGCATTTCGTGATCAGCTTTACTTCGAGACAATTATCGACGGGACCGACCGCTGGTCTCCATCCGCCAGTATATGTACGCTCGTACTTCCTGGTGCCAGTTGGCAGGGAAAGGGCGTTGACCTCTTGTTTAGCGTCTGTGGTGATACGCCGGCTCTCGCTCACGGGGGCTTGGCCGCTGGCCGCCACACCGTCGAGATGCGTGCGAGCCTTCCTGGCACTGACGTCTTAGGAGCGACTTCCAAAGTCGAAATCGATCTCAGGTGTCCGAAGGAGCCAGACAATCCCGTTGATGGGAGCCCCGCAAGTCGAAACGTCAATTTGCAAGCCTACTGTGCTAGGCGGAACTTTACCGGCGTCAGGAACCTTGATGGTACGGGGTATGGTTGGCGTTGTACACCAGGTGACGCGCACATCAACGTGAATCAAGCATGCGTAGAGCAGCATGGCAGTAACTTTGCGGCGCAGCTGCTCAGCGATCCTCCCGGTGGACCGAACGACTGGAGGTGCAGGCGAAGGTGAGCCATTTAAGTAGCGGTCTCGCCTCACGCTTTGGCAGCGGGGCCCCAGGATGATCATTGACCAGAGGGCTGAGGGAAGGCAGGCAACGGCTTTGGCCTCGCCACTCTTGTGAGGGTGCGCCTAACCAGCCGATCGAGCGGACGGCAAGCCGCCGCTCATCGGCAGCAGCGTTCGGCGTCTAAGAGAAGAACTGATGGACGAAATCATGCAGTACCAGATACGAGCCGAAGGCGACTACTTGTCGCGTCACTCGATCGCTCTCGTTCTGAGGGGACCTGATGGAAGGCCAGGTACCGGTAGCTCTACGTGCGTAAAGATCGGTTCGCGTTACCTACTTGCCACTGCCGCTCACAATATCAAGGACATTGATGACACCGGTATTGACCTTCGCGCCGCATCTGAGCTGTCGCGGAATAGGTTATCTTTTGTCGCGCGCAGTTGCAACCCAAGCCGGCCAGCGCCGCCGACGGACGTTGCATGGATAGAACTTGACGAAAGGACTGCTCTCCAGAACCGACTACAGTTCGTTGAACTACGTGATCTCCAAGTCGCTCCGGGTCAGACACGGGAACATCCCTTCATAATACAGGGCTATCCTTGGGCGTCAGTACAAGGTGACCTAGAGCACGGTCGACAACTGGACCTTGAATCGACCATGGCCCTTACTATGGCCGCTCAAACTGAACGGTTGCCTTGGCCTTTAAAAGAATATGAGTTTGCCGTCGAGTACCCGCCACGCGATGAGCAGGACATACCCATGGAGGCTCCTGAACCGCATGGAGTAAGCGGTGGTGGAACTTGGCGTCAGAGCCGTCACGATGAGCAACTCGTCTGGAGCCCGGAGCGGGTATGGCTCGTTGGTATCAACACCAAATGGTTTCGCCAGAGTCGAATTCTTTACTGCACGCGCATCGAAGCTTGGCTCCAACTGGTGGCGGCCGATTTTCCGGACACCGTAGAGGCTGTGAACAGGTTTCTTGAGCAGAAGCCATGGTAGCCTCATGGTGCGACGCCGAACCCCTGGCCTCAACCGGACGGATACCGCGCTGTCGCGCGATACCGCCGGTTAGGCCTAAAGCCGTTCGGGCGTCAGATAACGAGAAGCTTTAGAGAGACCAGATGAAAGGCGAGGTCACACAAGACGTCTTCCTGAGCTACAGCAGCCAAGATCGAGATTTTGCCGAGCGACTTGCCCGGGATCTCGTTGACTACCGCTTGAGGGTGTGGTGGGATCGATGGGAAATGCGAGTGGGTGACTCTCTGGTGGCCAAGATCCAAGAAGGTATCCAATCGAGCTCTTGGCTTGCTGTTGTGCTGTCACCTAATTCAGTTGAGTCAAGCTGGGTAAAGAGGGAACTCGCCAGCGCCATCGTTGACGAGATCTCGGCGGACCGCGTAAGGGTTCTTCCTCTTCTACTTGCAGACTGCGCGATCCCTCCATTTCTGCGCGATAAGCTCTACGCTGATTTCCGGGACTCCTATGAGGCAGGTCTGACCTCACTGCTTCAGAGGCTGTCGCCGCCTCTCCGGCCTCAAATCCAAAGCTCTCTCCTGAGTGACGAAGAAGGTCGAATCCTTGCGGTTTGGGCGAAGCTCGTCCCTGATGAACGGCCACTTTATAGAGACATGCTGCTGAGGAAACTGGCGAGTGAGGATAGTAGTGATCGACTGGCGGCGCTCACCGCTCTCGCTACACTTCGGGATCCTGGCCTCCAAGTCAACCTGTTGAACCTGCGCTCAGACCCATCACCAGCAGTGAGACAGCGTGTGGCTTACCAATTAGGCAGGCTCAAGAGGCGAGATGTCATTCCTATCGTAGAGGTACTGATGCAAGACACGAATCCCGCGGTTCGATCTGCGGCTCGCACTGCCTATGGTTCAATCACGGGAGCCAAGCCATGAAGCCGCCGAACCCGGCGCTTGCACTCGGACGGCCGGCTTCGCCGTCCGCCGGTGAAGCGCAGCCCCGTTCGCCGCCATGGACCTTCGACGTCAGGAAGGCTTGGGACATCGGAAGCATCGAGAACAGAAAGGAACACACAATGAGATGGCGTAGCACAATAGTGGTTGCGGTCCTCTCGTGGGCGTTGCTCCCGAGTTTTGTGACTCATCCTGCAATGGCTGCTTCCGTCTCAGGGGAGCCTACTCTCTATATTTTCCAGAACGAGACCGCGAGAGAAAAGACTGTCTCCTTCTTGGCAGAGGGTGAGGGAGAACTCCGAATAGGCTTTGAGTGTGCCTTGGGTAAAACAGATGATGATACTACTGGAGGGTTCGTGGAAGTTGACGGGAGGAGGATCTACACCGGGAGAGACATGAGGAGAGTGTTCGCCAGCGAGGTGACCTTCGCAGTGCCCCCTGGCCAGCACAGCGTTACTGTAGGCTTTGATCGACCTATACATGCTGCTTATGTGAAGATCTTTGGCACTGTCGGAGTGCAGGAACTCCGTCCGGTCCGTCCCGACGCACTGGAGAGAGTAAAGACGATGATTCGGCAGTTGAGCCCTTCTGAGAAAAAGGCCCTCTTTGACTGGCTCAAAACACTGACCTGAGAGAATATAAAAAATTCGGGAGCCAAGATAGAGGTGATTTCATGAGCCGTACATTAATGATCCAGCTTCTACTCGTGTTTAGTCCAATAATGGGAGGGCCGTCGAAGGTTCCTGTCGATGTAGTGACCTTGAAGCCTTCCAAGGTCGAAATACCATTTGTTCCCAACATAAGCACAAGAGAGAGGTCTTCTTGTGGGTCGGAGTGCGGGCACTGCGTCGATGACAACACAGGACACTATGCCTGTATAGATGCAAGGATGGGGCCGATCATAGCTCTTTTCGAAACCCGCAAATATATTGGCAAGACTGCGCACCTGCTCTTTACGACCGGAATCTCACCCTACAGGAATCCGACTCGGCCTCCGGAGTACAGCACAACTGAGTATCAGGTCCACATTGATGGTCGGAATAGCTATTCATCCAGCTTTAGGGGATGTACTGGGCCTTCCAAGGTGACAGTTGAGTTCGTCATCGCCAGTGAAACAACCAAGGTTGAGTGGGTAAATGTGAGCCATCAAAGCGACCTTGATCACAATTGGCTGATTATCGGTACTGACGACTGTAATCCAAATACAATTGAAGCTACGCTAGAAATTCACAAATGATCGGAACTAGGGAAGGGCGAACCCCCGCTTCCACCGGACGGCCGGCTTCGCCGTCCGCGCGGTGAAGCGCCAAAGTGTTGGGCGACTGAAGGAGCGATATGGGTGAACTCACTGACAAGATTCCCGAGGTGATTCCAACCTTTTACTACGACCTGATCTGCAGAATTGTGCCTGGAGGCATCATGCTCGGCACTTTGATTGCGCTTCGGCTACCTGGTAGCGCACTCTTCTTTCAATTCAAGGTATCCGAAGCCTCCACCATACTCATAGGCCTGGGTCTTAGCTATGTACTTGGACTGTTAGTCACACCATTCGGAGCGCTAGTAGGATTCTTGGTTTGGTATTTTCTCAGTTTCAAGCGGCTGAAACTCCTTCATACCAAGGATCTCTGGAAGGCGGCCGACAGTCTTCAGTCTCAGAAGAAACCAGAGGCAGCGGAGATCCTCAGCAAGATGGCGGCCGAAATGACGCTAGTTGAGAATCTCTTTGCGGGCGCACTTGGCCTTCTCTTGCTCGCCCTGCTTCGCGACAGGAACCATGTCGGTTCGCTAGTTCTTCTTAGTAGCCTCTGCGCGCTGAGTACCTTATTTCGCAAGGCAGTCCTAGGCCACAGGGTGGCTAACCTCGTGAATCTAGAGGAATCGGAAATCACGACGTCAGGTTTTCAAAAGCTCATCGCAAAGGTACGCGCTTGGAGGCCGCGATCAGGGCGCGCCGCTATTAAAGAGACGACTGATGCGCCCAACCCAACTGCTCCAGCGGACCAGAAAGCTCCGCTTCCTGGCCGCTGAGCAACTTCACGTTAGGCGACGTAGCCAAGATTGACGCGGTTCGGCACGGCAACAGAGAGGAGGGAGCTTCGGCTGTCGGTTGGATCTGCTTAGTTTCCTACGTACCACTTTCGCACTTCGGAGGGTGACGATGAATCTCCTGCCCGGTGAGACGACTGTTTCAGAGAATCAGCTGCCAAATCTCACGCTCACAAGCCGTCGCGTTCGTTACACACATGTGGTGTCAGGCCAGACGAGAATTGTAAGCATCACTCTGGATTCGGTTGCTTCATGCGGCATCATCTCCAAGAGCTATCCGATCCTCCTCATCCTTGCTGGTCTTGCCGCCGTCTTCGGTGCTTTTCTAGTTGCGAATGACTCTGGAGAAGGTGCTATGCGAAATGGCACGTTCCTCCTAGCGCTGGCGCTAGGTATCGCCTATCTTGCTACCAGGAGGGTCGTGCTGGCAATCTCATCTGCCGGCGAGTCAATCACGGTCGGCGCTAGTGGCCAGAATCCGGACGCCATGATTGCGTTCATAGATTCGGTTGAAAGTGCGAAGCTCTTAAGCATCGGCGAGGCGAATCTCATTACGGTTGCTTAAGCAGGCTGACCCCCTTGAGAGGACCTATGCTCGTTCAATACATTGCGATAGGTCGCCTAACCCTCGCTTCGAGCGGACCGGCGGGCGACCGTTTCGCGCCGTTAGTCAAGGCATGAGCCGCCGGCCGCTCAAGCGTGAGAGCGTTAGGCCGCACACACGCTTCACGACCGCCGTCAATTCCCAGGAGGAGCACCATGGCCAAATACCTGATCTCTTTTCCAAGCGCGGCAATGGTTGTGCCCGATGGCGAATGGGGAGCGGTAGGCCGCGACGCGCACGCTGTGATTGATGAGGCGAAAGCCGCCGGTGTTTACGTCTTCGGCGGCGGAATCGACGAAGACGTACCGCCCGTGCTCGTCTCTGCTGACGGCACGGTTGCAATGGGCGGCTATCCTTGGGCGCCCACGCTCGATGGCGGCTTCACCGTGTTGGAACTGCCTTCGCGCGACGAGGCCATCGCGTGGGCGGCGCGTATCGCCAAGGCCTGTCGGTGCGACCAAGAACTGCGCGTCTTCGGGTTCGACCCACAGTCCTAAGGGCGACACTGAAATGGCGCGGCAAGTGCGGTCTAACAATTCATTCAAGCCGAAGCCGCTTCGCGGCTCGGCTTAATTCAGGCGTTGGGGCGCTCTAATTCTAATGTTGAATAAAATCGTTGCCGATGAGCTGCGGCTCTTAACCTTCCGGGCGCCTAGCCAAGCCGTCGCTACGAACTGGAAGGCCTATCTGGCTTTTGGTTTGTTCTTCACTTGGCTGGCGGGCGTTGGGCGCTATTGGGACAACCCAAGAGCTGAGCTGTGGCAACTGGCAGGTCTAGGGTCCATTGCGTATGTTTTTGTGCTCGCCGTCATTCTGTGGCTTCTCCTCGCGCCGTTACGCCCAAAGAATTGGTCTTATCGCAACGTGCTCACGTTTGTAACCCTCACGGCGCCACCTGCGGTGCTCTATGCTATACCCGTAGAGCGGTTCATGTCGTCTGCGCA
>JBJMHA010000019.1:0-32008 GCA_045807625.1 Thermoanaerobaculia bacterium
CCCAGGCGGCGGTCTGGCGAAGCGACAGGCCGCAGAAACCGTAAACCAGCGCCAAACGCAAGAGGTCATCGGCACTGCGCACCGCCCGCCATCTCTGGGCCCCCCCGGTCTCCCGAAGGCTCTTCTCCAAATCCACGGCCGGCAGCGCGGCTCGAAGGAACTCCCACTCTTCTGTAAATGCCCGAAGATCGCTCATGGGCACTAGAATACACGATTAGAACCTCACTTTAAACGATAAAGTTAGCGCCTATGCCCAGTGAGGGAGGGGGGAGGGGTTGGGAGAGGGGCAGGGGTGAGGGTTTACAGCGTCGGCACCCCCCGCCTCCGCCGCCCGCGCGGGAAGGCGTCGTCGATCTGCTCCAGCTCGCTCTGCGTGAGCTGGATCTCCGCCGCCGCGGCGTTCTCCGCGGCGTGCTCGACGCGGGCGGCCTTGGGGATCGCGAAGAGCCCGGGGAGGCGCAGGAGGAAGGCGAGGGCGATCTGGTGCGGCGTGGCGCCGTGGGCGGCGGCGATGCCGGCGAGCACCTTGCCGCCGGGGGTGCGCGGGCCGGGGAAGTCGCCGGAGCCGAAGGGGCTGTAGGCCACCACGGCGATGCCGTGCTCGCCGCAACAGGGGACCACCGCGTGCTCGATCGTCCGCTCCTCCAGATGATAGAGCACCTGGTTGCAGGCGATCTTCCCCTCCCCGGCGATCCGCAGCGCCTCGCCGAGCTCCTCCTCGTCGAAATTGCTCACCCCCCAGGAGAGGATCTTGCCGGCCGCGCGCAGCTCCTCGAAGCCGGCGAGGGTCTCCGCCAGCGGGTGCCGGCCCGGCCAGTGGAGGAGATAGCCGTCGAGATGGTCCGTGCGCAGCCGCTGGAGCGAGCGCTCGCAGGCCTCGACCGTGCCTTGCCGCGAGGCGTTCTGCGGCAGCACCTTGCTGACCAGGAAGACCTCTCCGCGCCGGCCGGCGATCGCCTCCCCCACCAGCTCCTCCACCCGGCCGGAGCCGTACATCTCCGCGGTGTCGACGTGATTCATCCCGAGGTCGAGGCCTCTCCGCAACGCCTCGACGGCGGCCCGGTGGCCGTCCCGCTCCATGTTCCAGGTTCCCTGTCCGATGATGGAGACCTCCCTGCCGGTGGGTCCGAAAGCGCGCTTCTTCATATCGCCGTCTGTTGCAAACCGCTCGCCTTGGGCGGCCAGCGTCCGCCAGGCCGGGGTTGCCTTCAAGGCAATCGTAAGTAGATGATGTCTTGTTCCGGCATGCCGAAGGGGACGGCTCTCCGCCCCTCCTGAACGTCTCCGGGAGAGGACGTTATTGACTCCGCCGGAGGACGGCTGTTACCCTTTTGTCGTCAGCTCCAAAACCTAAAAGACCAAAAACATGGCCCCCGAACCAGTTACCAATCATTGCCCCTATTGCCAGCGAGCCATGCAGGTTTCACGCATGGCTTGCCCATCGTGCGAGATCTCCGTCGAGGCCGATTTCCCGGCTCCGCGGCTCGCGCGGCTCCCCGTGGAGCATCAGCGCTTCATCGAGATGTTCGTGCTCTCCAGCGGCAATCTGAAGGCGATCGCCGAGCAGGCTGGGGTGTCCTACCCCACCGTCAGGTCGCGGCTGGACAAGATCATCGACTCGCTGCGCCAGGTCATCGTGGAGACCAGCGGCGAGGCCGACGAGGTCTTCGACGACCGCGAGCGGACCGAGGCGGCGGCGCGCCTGATCAAGGCGATCTGAGCCCCTTCTCTTCCCCGCCAGGGGGCCTCCCGGCCCCCTAAGCTCTTTCTTTTCTTCACGAATCCCGTTATAACTTCTGGTCTCACTCTTGCGTAGACAGGGAGGAGCGATTCCGCTCGTCCAAAGGCAGGTGGAATTGGATCGGAGCCCAGTGCTGACGCTCAAGAACCTCAGGCTGCTCTTCGGCGGGAGCGGCCAGCGGAAATCGTCGGACGCGGAGCGCCTGGACGCGTTCCTGACCGACCCCGCCCTGGTGCGCTCTCTGCGTGAGGACGACCATCGCCGGAAGCGCCTCCCGCTCATCCTGGTCTCCCTCCTGCTCGGCCTCCTTTTTGGCGCCGCCGGCGTGCTGGTGGCCCTCCACCCCTGGAGGCCGGCGCCGACGATCCGCGCCGGCGCCCCCTCCAGCGAGGAGATGGCGCGGGTCCTGGCCAGCCAGGCGCAGGTCTTCGCCAAGGCGAAGGAGATCGACCGGGCCCTGAGCTACTCGCGGCTGGCGACCGAGCTCGCCCCCCATCTGGTCGACACCTGGGACGCCCTGGCCTACTCCCTGTTCTACGCCGGCCAGACGGCCGAGGCGGAGACGGCCATCCAGCGATGCCTGAAGATCGATCCTGGATACCACCGCGCCTACCACATCCTGGGGGACATCAACTTCTACACCGGCGACTGGAAGCAGGCCGAGGCATACTGGAAGAAGGCGGACGCGAAGCGGGCCCTCGCCCGCCTGCTGCTGCTGAAAGGCCGTTTCGCCGAGGCGGCTCCTCTGGCTCAGGGCCTGGCCCCCGGCGACCGGTACACCCGGGTGATCAGCGACGCCCTGCGGTTGGGAAGGCTCACACCCGATCTGCAGCGCCAACTGGCGCCCGACTTTGTGGCCAGCCGCGATCCGGAGACCGCCAGAGGGTGGCAACTGTTCTACGCGCGGCGCTACGACGAGGCTGCCACCACCTTCAGCCGGGCGCTCAGCCACTCTCCGCGCGACGGCTCGGCGCTCATCGGCAAGGGCTGGTGCCTGCTCAAGATCGGCACCACTCCGCGCGAGGCGCAGTCGGCCTTCGAGCAGGCGCGAGCCACCTGGCCGACCAGCTACAGCGCCCTGAACGGCCTTGCCTGGAGCCTCAAGGCCCAGGAGCAGGCCGAGGGCGCGGTGACTCTCTGGCGCCAGGTGATCGACCTCCCCCGCGTCGACCAGATGGAGGTCGCGAGCTGTTACAAGGGGCTCGGGACCGTCTACTACGAGCGCGGCGACTACACTCGGGCCAACCAGTATCTCGCTCTGTCGGTGATGCGGGACCCGTTCGACGAGGAGACCAAGACGCTTCTCCGGAGCACGCTGGGAAAGCTGTCACCGCCCTGACCGGCTCCGGAGCGTGCGCTCACATCGCAAACCCTCTATACTCGGGAAGATGAGCATGAATCGAAGCAACCAATCAGTCGCGAAACCTCGATTCCAGCTCTTCCGGGGGAACGGCGAAGCCGACCGGCTCGACCGCTTCCTCACCGCCGCCGATCCGCTGGCGATGGCGGCTCCGAAGCCGGAGAGGCGGAAGCCCCGGGGGGACATCCGGATCTGGAGCTTCGCCCTGTTCCTGGCGGCCGCGTCCCTGGTCCCCCTCCTCTGGCTGTCCTGGCCCCCGCTGGCGGAAGAGCCGGGCCCCTATCAGCGGCAGGCGCAACGGCTGGTCGAACGGGGGAAGGACTTCCTGGCGGAAGAGCGCAACGACCGTGCGCTCTACGCCTTGAGCTTCACGGTGCAGCTCGCTCCCGATAACGTCGACGCCTGGACCGTGTTGGCCGTCTGCCAGATGCGGACCTATCAGTCGGTGCCGGCCGAGCGGGCCTACCAGCGGGCCCTCTCCCTGAATCCAGATAACGTGGGTGCGCTCCGCGGGCTCGGCAACCTCTACCTGCGGCAAGGGGAGGAGCGGAAAGCCGAGCAGGCGTGGCTGCGCGGGAGCGACGATCAGAATCTCGCCCGGCTCTATCTGCTCCAAGAGAAGTTTTCTCAGGCCGAGGCCCCTCTGGTGAGGCTGCGCGAGAGCGGCGATCATAGCGATGTCGTGCTCCGCATGGCGCGGGCGGTCCAGGCCCGTCGCCTCGAACCAACGTTGCGGTCGTTCCTCAAGCCGGAGCCCGTCGGCCTCTCGGCCTGGGCGGAGTCCGGGTGGCGCCTGTATCACCAGAAGCTCTACACGGAAGCGGCCGACTCCTTCCGGAGGGCGCTCGCGGGTGCCCCCCACGACGTGAACGCCTTGAGCGGCATGGGGTCGGTGCTCCTCGAGCAGGGCCGGCCCGCGGAGGGGCGGTCCTACTTCGAGCAGGCCCTGAGCCTGCGCCCGGACCACCTGCGCTCGCTGAACGGCCGGGGATCCTGTCTCCAGGGGGAGGGGAAGATCGGCGAGGCGATCGCGGTCTGGCTGAAAGTCGCCGAGCTCTATCCGGGAATCAGCGACGCCAGCCAGGGTCTGGCCTTCGCCTATTTTAACCTCCAGGATTACCGCCGAGCGGCCTCGTACCTCTTCCCCCTGGCTCGAAAGTATCCCCACAACACCCAGGTGCTCCAGGCGCTGGACCTGTCGGTGCGGAAGATGGGGTCCTAGAGTGGAATCTTGCCCCGTCAGGGGCAAGGCATGTAGCCTGGGGCGCGAGCCCCAGGTAGCCCGTTGCACACACACCCCAGAGCCCCGTAGGGGCGGCGGAATCTTCCAAGAGAGGATTTGCCGTCGCCCCTACGGGGCTCTGGCATTCGTTTGCCTCTCCTTCCTGGGGCTGACGCCCCAGGCTACATGCCTTCGCCCCTGACGGGGCTGCTCTTCTCAAAGATTCGCCGCGAGATCGGCCACGGGCTGAATAGGCAGGCCGAGCCGGAGCCAATCGCGAGGGCTGATACTGCGCCCTTGCGCCTCATCGGCTGGAAGGTCGGGACTGGGCGTGGTGAGCCACCGGAGCACTGCGACCGGATGAAGCTCCGGATCGAGCCGTGAGGTGACCTCGCCAATCCCGTGGACCAGCTCATTGCCTTCGAACTGGACCTCGGGTATACGCCAGCTTGTACCAATGCGAATTCCGTAGAGCGTCGGGGGCTCGGAGGTCAGGCGCTGCCGGATGCGGCTCGGGTCCACGCCCAGCCGCTTGGCAGCCTCAGCCGTCGAAAGGCTCGATTTCAGGAGGGCCGCATACTCGGCCACCGTCTGGGCGAGCGGATCCTCGCCACCAACAGCGTCCGGCTCCAGCACGAAGCAGCCTTTCTCGAGAGCCTCCGCTTCGGAATGGGTAAGGTCCGCCGTCGAGTTCCGTGCCGTTCCGCTCATGGCTCTCCCTCCTATTGAATCTTAATGCCATTAGAGATCGAGCAAGGCACCCATCGGTTATAGTCCACCCCCATGACGGCTGTCCTGCACCTCCGGGCCGAGCCTTGACGCCCCTTCAGATTCTGGCTCTGGTCGCCGCCTCGCTGGGCGCGGGGGTGATGAACGCCATGGCGGGCGGGGGGACGATCCTCACCTTCCCCACCCTCCTGCTTACCGGGATGCCATCCATCGCCGCCAACGCCACCTCGACGGTGGCGCTGCTCCCCGGCGCCCTGGCGAGCCTCTACGGCTACCGCGGCGAGGTGCGGCAGAATCCGGGCTGGCTGCGGACGCTCTTCCTGCCCAGCCTGATCGGCGGCACTCTCGGCTCCATCCTCCTCCTGCGCACCCCCGAGAAGGTCTTCGCCGCCCTCGCCCCCCTGCTGATCCTCTTCGCCACCGTCCTGTTCATGATCCAGGGGGCGCTCTCCCGGCGCGCTCCCCGCAGCGTGGAGAATCCCGCCGACCTCTCCCGGGGGCGGCTGGCGGCCGCCTCGCTCCTCCAATTCGGAGTGGCCATCTACGGCGGCTATTTCGGCGCCGGGATCGGCATCCTGATGCTCGCCCTCCTCGGCTTCCTGGGGATGTCGAACATCCACGCCGCGAACGGGGTCAAGAATTTCTTCGGCTTCTGCATCAACGTGGTGGCCGCCGCCTACTTCATCTACCGGGGGGCGGTGGTCTGGCCGGCGGCGCTGGTGATCGTGGGTGGAGCCACCCTCGGCGGCTATGGCGGCGCCCGCTTCGCCCAGCGGATCGGCAAGCAGAAGGCCCGGATGGCGGTGATCGTCATCGGCCTCGCGGTGACCGCGATCCTGTTCTGGCAGCAGGCCTCGAAGTAAGGCCGGCGGAGCGGTCGTACAGCTCCCTCAACGCCAGCCGCAGATCGCCGCCGTGGCGGGCGAACAGCTCGGCGACCTCCTCCCGGTCCGCCTCCCCCACCAGATCCGCGACGATCCCCGCCAGCAGCTCCGGCGTGGTGCGGCACTCGTAGAGCGTCGGCAGGAGGCCGGGGCGGTGGGAGGTGACGATCAGCCCCGCGGCGGCGCGGCTCCGCAGGCGCAGGGTCCACCAGGAGAGAGGGTCGAGCTGCTCGGCGCCGTCCACCAGGAGGAGGTCGCGGGGGCCGGGATCGCGGAAGAGCGCCGCGCTCCGCGCGGGACCGAGCCACCGCTCCCCTTGATGCAGGGTCGCCGTCCGCACCCGGAACCCCCGCTCGGCGAGCCGCGCCCCGAGGTCCTCCAGCAGGGTGGTCTTGCCGTGGCCGTGCGGTCCCACCAGGGCGGCGCGGTAGCCGAGCGCGGCCAGGCGCTCCAGAAGCTCCTCCCAGGTGACCCCCGCGAGGCGGTAGCGGACGGCGTGGACCCGCTGGACGGCGAACGGGTTATCGCGGGCCCGCAACGGCGGCTCCGGAGCTGAGGAGGATCTCCTGAAGCGTGGGCGAGACGGTGATCGGCAGCCGCTCGGCCCGCGAGCCGGGCTCGGCCACCGCCTCCAGGGCCCAGGCCAGCGAGATCAGCCGGCCCGAGAAGCTCCAGGGCCCCGCCGGCAGGCGGATCTGGAACGGCCGGATCTCGTCCGTCCCCGGATCGGGCAGCGGCAGGCTCGCCACGACCCCGACGTCCTGGTCCCCCTTCCCCTCGGTATACCAGAGGAGACGCAGCTCGACGCTCCGCGCCGGCGCGTCGAAGTGCCAGCCGACCGTCCCCTCGACCGTCTCCCCGGGCAGGAAGGCGTTGGCGCCGTCGCGGGTCTCGATGCGGATCCACTCCATCAGGCCGCTCCTTCGGGCCGCACCACCACCTCGTACTCCTCCTCGGTGTCGGGCCAGCGCGGCAGCTCGCACCTGGCCTTGAGGGTCCAGACGATCTTGTTGTGGGTCGAGCGGAAGGACGGCACGGCCCCCGCCGGCAGGGTGAAGCTCGCCGAGCCCCCTTCGGAGATCTCGTAGCTCTGCGCGCAGTCGACCACCGGCAGGGCGAGGAAGGTCTCGCGGTCGGTGTAGGTACTGGTGCCGCGCCGGTACCGCGCCTCCTCCCGCCCCTCGAAGGTGATGAGCACCCGGCTCACCCCGCGCCCGCCGCTCCCCAGCCGCCACTGCACGAAGGCGCTCTGCCCCGGGGCGATCGCGCCGGGGGTCAGGGTGATCGACAGGCGCGGGTTGAACAGCACCAGGAACTGGCGGCCCACCGCGAAGATCAACCCCAGCCCGACCAGGACGAAGGGGACGAGGAACGCGGTGAGACAGCCGTCCGGCTGCCCGCGCTTCCAGCCCGCGACCATCTGCCAGACGAAGACGGAGACGATGCCGTTCCAGAACAGCGCCAGGAAGACCAGACCGAGAAACATGCCCAGAGGGGTGGCGGAGGGCTTCAGCTCGGCCGGCCCGCCGCCGGCCGCCGGGAGCGGCACGCCGAACGGCGACTCTCCGGCCGCCACCCCCGGGACCGCCCCGGTCTGGCCCCGGCCGGAGCGGAGCGTCCACACCATCCCGCCGAGGCCGATCCCCAGGAAGAGCAGCGGCAACAGGCCGATCAGATAGACCGGCGAGAGCCCCCGGGACAACACGGCCTCGTTGGGATCGTCCGGATCGACCCAGCAGGCGACCCGCGAGCCCGGCGGATAGCGGTCGACGATCCTCTGCTTCCCCGCCGTGCCGCTCGACGAGCCCCCCATGAAGTCGTAGCGCCCCCCCACGTGCCGGCTCCCCCCGGCGGTCCACGTATAGCGGATGTCCACCCGGTAGGTGGAGCCGTCCGAGCCGGAGACCTCCTCCACCCGGCTGGAGAGGACGTCGCACTGCGTCTCCGTCCACGAGCGCGAGGCGAAGAGGCGCGACAGGGGCCTCCAGAGCGCGAAGTAGGAGCCGGCCGCGCCGGCGAGGAAGAAGATCAGGAAAAAGAAGACCAGGCACCCCCTGGCCGGGGCGGCGTTGCGGCGCTGCGAGAGGGGCGTGGTGGGCATGGGCGCTGACCGCCTATTGTATGCGCGATCGGCGCGGCGGGAAGGCGCGGGCGCCGGCGGCCGGATCCCCGTCCGCCAGCGCCCGCGATTCAGCGGTCTGGGGCTAGGTGCAGAAGCTCACACTGTCGCAATACCCGCAATATCCGTCGGGGACGCAGACCGTCCACTGATAGCAGTGCCCGCTCTGGTGGGTGTACCCGGGCGGGATCTGCGGGCAGCTCCACGTCACGGTCAGGCTGGGCATCCCGGAGATCGAGCAGGAGACGGAGACGTTCGACGTCGTGTTGTACGCGCCCGCCGCGGGAGTCCAGTAATTCCCCGTGCCCGTGTCCTGGAAAAAGGCGAAGGCGCTCGACCAGCTCGCGTCGAAGCCGGCCCCCCAGGCCCCATCCGTGCCGGCGCCGTACAGGGAGGCCGGCGGATTGCCGCCGCCGGACGTGATCGTCGCGGTGGCGCAGGTCTTGTCCCAGATGTGCTGGGACGTATTCGTGGTCAAACCCCCGCCCCAGTCGATGTAGGCATAGGCCGTCTCGTCGCCGGACTGGTTGGCCCAGCTCCAGGGGCCCTTGGTCGCGTTCCCCGAGGCGTCGGTGCAGATCCAGCCCGCGGTGCTGGTCCAGGGTCCCGCGTTGCGGTAGGCCCAGAGCGTCCCGCAAGTGTTCGCCGGGCCCCCCCCGACGGAGTAGTAGAGATCGGGGGTGTAGTACCAGTTGATGTCGCTGCTGAAGTAGCCAACGCCGCCGCCGGTCTTGGCGTTCACCGGCGTCCCCACCGGCGTCCGCCGCGCCTCCTGGGCTCCAGGCTCCACCGCCGCCGCGGTCCCCCGCACCTCCCCGCGCAGGGCCTGGAGCTCGACGCGCGCCGAGCCGTCCGGCGGCAGCTCGCCGAGCGAGGCCCGCCACTGGACCGGCCGGGAGGACGAGGCCACCAGCCCGGTCACCTCCTCACCCCGTGAATCGAGCAGCCGGACGCGCACCGAGCTGTCCGGCTTCAGGAACGCGACCGCGACCTCGATCCGCGCGCCGGCACGCTCCGAGGCCACGGAGGCCGCTCCAGTGCTCCCCTTGGCGAGCGCCGAGGTCCCCTCGAGCAGCCCCTGGACCCAGTCGGCCCGGCTCACCGTGGCCCGGAGCCCCTTGCTGGTGCGGTCGAGCCGGACCGCCGGAGCCCCCGCGAGCTCCGTGTCCGCGGGCTCGAGCCCCTCGGGGAGCTGCAAGACGAACAGATCCGCGTCGCTGCGGAGGCGGAGCCGGTGGCCGTCGCCGGGGAGCGCCGGGATCTCGGCCGTGCCGCCGGCCTCGATGGAGACCGCCTGAGAGTGCCCCTTCAGGCCACCCGCCGAGAGATCTTCCAGCAACACCCCGGCGGACCGGTCGCTCAGATTCTGGATCCAGAGCTTCGAAGACTGATGAGCCGCGAGCCTCCCCTCCCATCTCACCGCCGCTCTTCTTGCCGGAGCGGCCATCCCCACACCCGCATGCAGGAGCAGTGCTACAAAGGCGAGGACAAATAGCGAGAGCTTCGTACGCATAGGGTCGGACTCCTTCCATAAGCTGGCCGGCTCCCCACGCGCCTCTCCTGGAACGACCCAGAACAGACGCTAACGGGGACTGGAGATGGTCCAAACCCGGGTGTGGCCCCTCGCGGTCCGATTTCTAACACAGCACGAATCTGAATTCAAGATAGTTCTACAAATAGCCGCGCATCTGCCGCCGGCAGGCGCGCGGTCTACGAAAAAACCTCAGCGCGCCTCCTGAGCCGCCGAGGTGAGCGCGGAGAGCACCCGCCGGTATTCCCTTTCGAGGGCCGTCATGGAGCCGGCCAGGGTCTCGGCCCTGGCGTTGGGGGGCAGGTGCTCGAGCTCGCCGCAGATCGCGGACAGGCTCATCGCTCCGAGCAGCGCGCTGCTCCCTTTGAGCGCCTGCGCGCTCCGCCGGAGCCGCGGCCAGTCGCCACGGGCGAGGGCCGACCGGATCTGGGTCACGTGAGCGCGGGACTGAAACGCCGCCGTGAGCTCGCTCAGCACGTCCCGCCCCACGGCCCGCCCCAGATCCTGCAGCTCCGTGAGCCGGGCGCCGTCGAGCGGCGAGGCCTCGGGCCCGGCGGGCCGCTCCGGCTCAAGGGAGGCGCCCCGCGCGGCGCTCAGCCAGTGCTCCAGCTTCAGCCCCAGGACCTCCTCGGCGAACGGCTTGGTGATGGCATCGTTCATGCCCGCGGCGAGGCAGCGGTCCAGATCCTCCCGCATCGCGTGGGCCGTCAACGCGATGATGGGAATCCGCCGGTTCTTCTCCGGCCCCTCGCGGATCCGGCGCGTGGCCTCGTAGCCGTCGAGATCCGGCATCTGGCAATCCATCAGGACGAGAGCGAAATCGCCGTTCTCCAGCGCCTGCAGGGCCTCGCATCCGTTGTGCACGGCGACGGCGTCGTAGCCCATCGCGGCGAGCTGCTCGACCACGACGAGCTGATTGATCACGTTGTCTTCCGCCACCAGGATGCGGGGCCGCCGGCCCGCCGCCGCCGCGGCCGCCTCGGCCTCCGGCAGCGAGAGGCCTGGAGGCGCGGCGGGATCGAGCCCCAGGATGAGCCAGAAGGTCGACCCCTCGCCCGACCGGCTCTCGAACCCGATCTCGCCCCCCATCTGCTCGACGATCCGCTTGCTGATCGCGAGCCCCAGCCCGCTGCCGCCGAAACGCCGCGAGGTGGAGCTGTCGGCCTGGGAGAAGAGGCCGAAGATGCGGCCCTGGCTCTCGCTGGGGATGCCGATCCCCGTGTCCCGGACGGCGAACCGCAGCCGGCCGTCCGCGCGCCGCTCCACCTCGACCTCGACCGTCCCGGCCGGGGTGAACTTCAGCGCGTTGCCGATCAGGTTGGTGAGCACCTGGCGCAGGCGCGCGGGATCCCCCCAGACCCACTCCGGAATGCCGTCCCCGAGCCTGAGCTCCAGAGCGGTGTCGTGGTTGCCGGCGGTGAACCGCAACAGATCGACGGTCTCGCGCAGCGTGCTCCGCAGATTGAAAGCCGTCCGCTCGAGCACCAGCTTGCCGGCGTCGACCTTCGAAAAGTCCAGGATGTCGTCGATCAACCGCAACAACGAGGTCGCCGAGCTCTGGATCAGCTCGGCGTAGTCGCCCTGCTGCGCCGAAAGGCTGGTCTTGCGCAGGAGGCCGATCAGGCCCAGGATGCCCGCCATCGGCGTCCTGATCTCATGGCTCATGTTGGCCAGGAAGCGCCCCTTGGCCTGATCGGCCTGCTCCGCCGCCTCCTTCGCCAGCCGCAGCTCGTCGCGGTCTCGGCGCAGCTCCTGCTGGACCGCCTCCAATTCGGCGGTGCGGACCGCGAGCTGGTGGGAGCGCAGGAGGTCCGCCCGGCGGTCACGGTGGAGCTGAGCCCCCAGGGCGTAGAGATAGACGAAGAAGACCGCTTGGCAGAGGTATTCCCAGCCTCCCAGGTGCCACGCGGTCGAGCCGAAGGCGCCGGCCAGGGCGAGGACCACCGGCAGGCACAGGCACGCGACGAAGGCCAGGGCGGCGCGAGGGGCGTGGCCATAGAGCAGGACGCCCATGCTCGCGATCACCGCGACGATGATGAGGACGAAGAACGACCTCACCCCGGGACCGAGGCTCGTGATCACGGCGAGGAACAGCCAGCCGAGAAAGAGGGATTGCGCGATCAGAGTGGAATAGAAAGCGATCCGCCACCGCCGGGGGCTGGCGCCGTAGACCCGGTTGAACCTCCGGCCCAGATAGGTGCGCAGCGCCGTGAGGGCCAGGAGGAAGGCCGCGGCGCCGGCGAAGAGGACGGGGACCTTCCGGTGGAGGTCCGCCGTCAGCCCCAGCGCCAGCAGGACGAACGGATAGCTGGCCGCACCCGCGACGGAGTGCCGGGCGGACAACCGATCTGCGGCCTCCCGTACCGCGGGAGGGATTTGACGCGGGCTCCCCGATCGAGGCAACGCCGGATGACCTCTCAGCAAGAGCTTGGTAATAGGGCTTGCCCCTGAGTCTAGCAGGTCAGCCATCGCGAATCCACCGCCCTCCGTTGCAGCGTATGAAATCATGGGCGTCTTGCCCGCATTCAAGGAGACCATGATGCACAGCAGAATCAAGACCATCGCCGCGACCCTGGCGCTCGCGGCGTGCGGATGGGCCTGCCGGGCGGGGGCCGACGCGATCGACAAGGCGATCCCCGCTCCGGCGGTGGAAGTGCCCGCCGCCGGGGCGGCGGGGCTCCAGAAGGCCGTGCTCGCCGGCGGCTGCTTCTGGGGCCTGCAGGGCATGTTCGAGCACGTCCAAGGGGTGACCAAGGTCGTCGCCGGCTACTCGGGCGGCAGCAGGGAGACCGCGCACTACGAGATGGTGGGCACCGAGCGGACGGGGCACGCCGAGTCGGTGGAGATCACCTTCGATCCCAAACGGATCACCTACGGCCAGCTCCTGCGGCTCTACTTCTCCGTCGCCCACGACCCCACGGAGCTCAACCGCCAGGGCCCGGACTCCGGCCCCAGCTACCGCTCGGAGATCTTCTTCACCACCCCGGCCCAGGAGCGCGTCGCCAGGGCCTACGTGGCGCAGCTCGACAAGGAGAAGGTTTTCTCTCGTCCCATCGTGACCAGAATCGAGCCGCTGAAAGGTTTCTATCCGGCGGAGGACTACCACCAGGACTTCCTGATCCACAACCCCACCTACCCCTACATCGTGCGCAACGACCTCCCCAAGATCGCCGCCCTGAAGCGGGTCTACCCGGAGGTCTACCGCGAGGCGCCGGTGATGCTGAGCGAGGCGAAGTAAGACCCTCATCACCCCGGCCCTCTTCTCCCAGCCTCCCCCCCGACCTGACGGGAGAAGAGGGAGAAAGACAAAAGGGCAAATTTGTTTTACTAACCACTCCCCTCTCTCCCGTCGGGACGGGGGGGAGGCCGGGAGAGAGGGGCCGGGGGAGTGAGGGCGCGCCCCGAAGGGGCGCTATTTCACGGGCAGCCGCCCGACCTCCTTGCCGTTCTCGTCCAGCACCTTCACCTCGGGGTTGTTGTTCTCGTCCACACCGATCACGATGCGGTCCTTGCCGTTGCGGTCCTTGAAGACCAGCGCCGCCGCGTGACCGTCGACCCCGAGCGTGACGCGTTCGACCATCATGGCCTGCAGGCGCTTGATCTCGGCCTCGTCGGCCGCCTTCAGCTTCTTGACGTCCACCGTGCCCGTGGGGCTGTCCATCACCGTGAGCCCGGCGCTCTGGCCCTGCGATCCGTAATGCGTCGCGAAGCCGATCGCCTCGAGCGGCGTATTGCGATAGTCGAGCGTGATCAGCGCGTGCCCGCCCTTCTCCGTGCCCGAGACGCCGATGCCGCCGACCTCGTCGCCGTTGGGAGCGCAGTAGATGATCCCCGCCATCCCTGGGGGGACGTTGCGCGTGAGCATCTCGCCCTGGAAGGGCCCCTGCGGCATCTTGTACGAGAGGATGATCCGGTTGACCCCGTCGGGGCCCGCGATGTTGACCCGGCCGGCGGTGATCTCGTCGAACTTCGCGACCCGGGGCGCGGCCCCTTCCGGCTTGGCCGCGGGCTGCCCCGCCGCGACCAGGCCTGCCGCGCCGAGCGAGAGGGCGAGCAGCAGCAGCCCCAACACCATCCTGCGGAGCTGCCGGTTGTGCCGCTCCAGTTGAGACACGCGGTACTCCAACGTCACCTCACGAGGTTCCATTCGAGTCTCCTTTGAATGTGCGCAGAGAATAGCACCGCAGGCGTGGGAAGGCCCTCCATCTCCTGGAGAGGGGGGCCTCCCGATCGAAGAGCGATCAGTTGCAGCAGGTCCACCCCGACTTGCAGGTCGAGGTGACGATGAAGCCGACCTCCTGGGCCGGCGCCGGCGCCAGGGCGCGCAGGGTCTCGCGGTTGAGCTTGAGCGGGGTCTCGGTCAATTTCTTCATGGCGGTCCTCCGGAAAGGGGGGTCGATGGCCCGGCGCCTCCAGCACGCCCGGAGACGCCTCCACAAGGAAGAGTGCCGCGGCGGAGGGAGACCGCTCCTAGCTCCCGGAGGGCCTGTTCTGTATGGAAAGGATGTTGCCGTCCGGGTCCTTGAACCATGCGACCCTGAAATCCCCCGCGAGGTGGACGTCATCCTTCCGGGTCAAGCCTGGCAGGTTGTCGTAGTGCTCGAAGGCTACACCCTTGGCCTTCAGCTCCTCCACCGTCCCCTCGACATCCTCCACTTCCCATAACGCGGCCGTCCCCTTGTTGGTCCCCGCGAATTCCGAACGGTAGACGCAGAGGGTGCCGCCGCCGCTCTGGTAGACCACCGCGGCGCCGGGCGCTTCGTCCACTTTCCGGAGCCTCAGCTTCTCCTCGTAGAACTTCGTCGCCACCTCCAGATCCTTGACCGGAAGCATCGGCTTGACGTTGGCATCACCCAGCATTTGGCTCTCCTTTCCTTCCCGCGCCCGCGTCACCAGGCGAGCTGCGCGAATTCGCTGATGAAGTAGACCGCGGCCCAGGCCAGAGGCAGGCCGAGGACGAGGCCGAGCCCGTACCGCCGCAGGAAGGGGATGCGGGGCTCGACCGTCTGCCTCCCCTTCCCCTCCTCCTCGGGGATCGACTCCGACGAGCGGCAGCTCTCGCAGCTCAGCACGTAGCCGATCCTCCGGCTCACGATACCGAAGATCCAGCCCATCGTACAGTATTCGTACATGTACCAGAGACGGCGCGTCCGCCGGGCCCCGCACCGCGGACAGTCCAGCGGCTCGACCATGCGGAGGTCGATGGCCGCGGTGTGGGATGCCCAGCCGTGGAGCGCAATCAGCGGGTGGCTCATGGAGCCAGACTACCACCGGCCTCGCGAGTCGCCCGCTCATCTTCCGAGGTCCACGGACCCTTGTCTCGCTTTTCGGACTTGTAGCACTTGTTGAAGTGTAGGCGGCGACCGGTCGCTCCCTTTCCTCAAACCATAAGCCCGCTCCAGCGGACCGCCGCGGAGCCTAGGAGATCTGTCTCTATGCATGGCAAGACGAAAGTGGGTGCGTTCCTGTTCGCGATGCTTCTTCCGGCCCTCGCCGGCACGGCCCTGGCGGCCACCGCGGGGACCGTGGACCCCGGCCCGACCGGCCCCGCCCAGCGCCCCAACACGGGGATCAACACGGACGCCGCCTTCCCCGCGGGTGTCAATCCGATCTGCGGCTTGAAGATCACCGTGTACGGGTCCAAGCCCGTGAATTTCTATACCGGAGGGCGGATGCCCGCGGAGTGGCTGCCGCCGGTCATCGAAGAAGATCCGCTCCACCCCGGGTATTGGACGATCACCTTCCGGGACACGGTCAACGGCAGGTGCTTCGACAGGAACGATCCCAGGTGGTGGGAGTGCGGCGTGTTCAAGGGAATCCATTTCGGCTTCTACACCGACGATCCGGTGGTCAGCTTCCTGAACCCGAGTTCGAGCGTCTGGAGCGAGGTCGGCCCGCCGTGCGTCTTCTTGACCCCGAGCGGCGAGGTCCCGTGCAGCGGCTTGACCAGCCACGGCGTGGGGAACGGCCAGATCGCGATCTTCAACGCCAACCCCGGCGCCGCCGCCGCTGCCGCGGTCGCCCCCGGAGAGAGCCTCAACGCCAGCACCGGAGCCCAGGGGCTCCTCATCCAGAACGCCCGCATCGCGGTCGTGCCCGACATGGTCGCGATCAACGACCTGGGTCCCTGCGCTCTCAAGAACCTGCAGTGGCAAAACCTGCAGCTTGCCGATTCCGTGCTGCCCCCCTCCGACGGCGAGGTGGGGACCCTGACCGTGCCGATTCCGGAGAACGTCCTCGCGCAGCAGGGCTGGGCCGTGATGGTCTACGACGTCGTAGACGCCGCGACCGGAGAGGTCCTGACCACCTCGACCCTCGACTTCCCCCTCCACTAAGCTGAAAAAAGGGACCGCCGCCGGGGAGCCCATCTCCCGCGGCGGTCCAATGCCTATTCAGTTGTCAAAGAGCCCAGAGTGGCCCGGCAAAAGGGCTTTTCCCTCCCGCCGGCCCGACTCGGGCGCACCATAACCCCAATCCCTCCCGGCGCGCAACCTTTTTTTGACGGCACTTCTCAGACTCTCCGGCCAAAAGGTCATTCCCTCCCGCAAAAGACT
The DNA here is from genome assembly GCA_045807625.1 of Thermoanaerobaculia bacterium. Classification (GTDB taxonomy): domain Bacteria; phylum Acidobacteriota; class Thermoanaerobaculia; order Multivoradales; family UBA5704; genus DATARR01. The sequence continues at coordinate 16,141 of JBJMHA010000019.1, forward strand.
CTTTCCCGCGTCCAAAAGGTCTTTTGGGAGACCGGAAAAGCCTTTTGGAAAGATCGTCTGGTCAATCGATCAGATTATTGTTGACAAGGTGGAATCGGGAAGCTACAGTCCGCCCCGCTCCGGTCATTCCGCGCGGGAAATGGCGGCATGGAGCCGGAAAGTGATCTTTGACAAGTGATTTACCGGACGGGGGCGGAACGGGGCCGCCCCCGCCGGCCTACCTTTAAGGAGATGGGCACCGGTCTCCCTTAGCGCGGCCTTTCAGGCCGCCTCGGAGGGGTCCGTGCGCCTCGGTCCCAGGGCGATGCCCTGGGCTGAGGAAGAGCGGCCCCTTGGGCCTCAAGCCGAGCCTCGCGCCGAAGACCTGATGCCGGGATTGGACCTATCCAATCCGAAAGGATCGCGGGGGTCTCTCCAGGCCAGTGATCGCGGGATTTCCGGGCCAACGGCCCGGGCTCCCTGAGCCCAGCCCAACGGGCTGGGTTGCGATCGATCCCATGCCATCCTCGCACCCCAAAGGGGAGCGATAACCGACGTCTCACATTTGAGAAACTTGGACTGCCATTCGATTCTTACTTCGCCTCTCCAAACGCCCCATGCTGCAACATCGCATTCCAAACCAGCGGGTGGCTCCCAATCGTCGAGCCGCGCCAGATCGGGTTGATGGCGAAGAGGAGAACGTGCCCCTTCCCCACCGGGACCTCGACCACGGCGGCGCGGCGGGCGAGCTGGCCGCCGTTTTCCAGCAGGCCGGAGACCAGGAGGTCATCGGCGTCTCCGAAGCGCAGCAGGGTGCGCGGACGGAGCGCCTCGGGGATCACCGCGGGGTTGTTGCGCAGCTCTTCGGTGCGGAGCGGACGGGCTTCCCAGCGCTCGACCTTGACCGGCGTGGGGAGCGGCGGCTGGGCGGGACGGCCCTGCGGCTCGTCCGTGTCCTTGGGGCCGCCGCGGCCGGTCGGACGGTCCTCTTCTTCCTGCTGCCAGCCCCCTGCCGCCGAGTTGCTGATCTCGAAGCTCATCCCGTCGGAGCTGTAGACCGACAGGCGGTCGCCCAGGCCGTCGGCGATCGGGGAGGTCGCGTCGGGAAAGCGCGCGTCGAGCACGGTGCCGACCACTTTCAGCCCCTTGGGATTGGCGACGCGCACGCCGGGCGCCATGCCCGATTCGATCATGAGCTGCGCGGTGTCCTCGACGGCGACCAGCAGGCCCCCCTGCTCCACGAACCGGCGCAGGTGGTCGAGCCCGGCGTAGCCCAGGCCCGGCCGCTGGTCGTCGGTGGAGTCGATCTTGCCGAGGTTCGGGGTCTCCGGCGTCGTCTTCCAGGGCATGGGCTCGCCCCAGGACGTCGGCATGCCGGTGACGATGCGCTGGGGATCTCCGAAGCCCACGGGCGGGAAGAGGATGACGTCGTAGCGGGAGGCGAGCCCGGAGTCGGCCGCGACGTCCTGGGTGCTGATGTAGTCGTAGGGGATCTTCAGCAGGTCGAGCCGCTGGCGCCACCAGCCCTCGGTCTGGGCGCTCAGCCAGGTGTGCAGGAGCGCGACGCGCGGCCTGGCGATGGGCCGCGTCTTCATCTTCGGCAGGTCGGCCACCGCCACGGCCTCGACTCCGGCCCCCGCGGCGGCGCGGTCGAGGTCGTCTTTCCCGATCCCCCGCACCAGCCAGGTGCCGCGCGGATAGTCGCGCCCCCCGGCCTTGAAGGGATCGGCCGCGGCTTCGACCTTGGCGTCCCCGAGGGCGAAGCGGAGAGTGAGCATCGCGTCGTCCCCGTGCTGGGCGATCACGAACGTGGAGCCGCTCCCCGAGACGCCGCCGCGCGGGCGGACCGGCGCCTCGACCCGGCTCATCGCCGCCGAGAGCACCTGGCGGTCGGTGACGCGGACGGCCTCGGTGTCGAACAGCGCGGGGAAGCACCAGCCGGTGTCGTCGTAGGGGCGCTTCTGGGGATCGTCCGGGCTCCAGTACTGGCGGTCGAGCAGGGCGTCCGCGGCGCGGCTGTAGGGCTGGTTCATGCGGACGACGTAGCTGCCAGCGGGGAACGTGCGCTTGACCGGCGCCTTGTCCTTGTCCTTGTCTTTGGCTTTGTCTTTCTCCTTGTCTTTGCCTTCCGTCTTCGGCGCCGGCACGGCCACCGTGAACGGCCGGTCGGCGCGCGAGATCTCGACGTGCTGGAGCCGCAGGATGCGGAGGAGCTCGGCCTGGGCGCCCGGCCGGTGGTCGTTCGCGGGCAGGACGTAGGCCGCCGGCCCCTCGTTCTCCGGCTTGCGGAGCGAGCGCTTGCTCTTCTCCCAGAAGTTCCGCAGCAGCATCTCGCGGTTCTCGGCCACGAAGGCGAGCGAGACCAGGAGGCCGGTCTGCTCATAATTGTTGTTGTTGCGCTGGGACCAGGAGACGGTCCGATAGGGCGGGTCCTGGCGGTACCAGGTGCGGGAGGCCGCGTCCGGCGAGACCTCGCGCTGCTCGGTGTCGGCGCCGCCGTTGCCGAAGGTCTCGTAAAGGCGCGAGACGCCGTTGTGCATCGCCGCCAGGAACATCAAATAGCCCGGGCTCCAGGTGTCGAAATCGCCGTGGGTGAAGACGCCCGGCATCCCGTACTGGGTCATCTGGGCCACGTTCATCCAGCCGAAGAGCTGCCACTCGTTGGTGAGGATGGGGTCGACCCAGGCGTTGTAGGGGCCGTCGCCCACGGTGTTGTCGTAGAGGAACGGCACCGACTCGTGGAGGTCGTGCAGCACCTGGGCGTGCCAGGCGACGTAGGTGTCGAGCACCTGCCGGGAGAGAGACAGGGTCAGGCCCATGGCGTCGCGGTTGTTGTCGTGCGCCACGTAGTGCCCCCAGTAGGTCAGGCGGGGGGGCACGGCCTTGGGGTGCGCGAGATGCCAGCGGTAGACGTCCACCATGCGGTCGCGGCCGTCGACCTCGACGACGGGCGTGATCAGAGTGATCACGTTGTCGCGGATCGAGCGGATGTACGGGCTCTCGTCGACCGCCAGCCGGTAGGCGAGCTCCATCAGGGCGGTGGGCGCGCCGGTCTCGGGGGAGTGGATGGTGCCCGTGATGTAGTAGACCGGCACGCTCGCCGTGATCAGCCCCTCGGCTCGCTGGTCGTCGAGCTTGAGGAGGCGCGGGTCGGCGAGTTGGGCGAGGCGCGCGTCGTTCGCCGGCTGCTGCTCGAGGTTCTTCTCGGAGCTGACCGCCACCGCGATCCGTTCGCGCCCCTCCTCGCTCATGCCGATCGAGACCACCCGCACCCGGGGGCTGGCCGCCGCGAGCATCCGGAAGTAGCGGTTGACGTCCGCCACATAGGGCAGGATGCCCGGCGCGCCGGCCACGTCGCCGAGGACGGCGCTGGGGCTGGGAACGGTCCTGGAGGCCGGCAGGTAGTCCGTGAGCGGCGAGTTGAACTCGGGCGCCGTGGTGTATTTGCGGATCCGCGCCGTGGCGTCGGCGTCGAGAGGCTGGTTGAGATCGGGCTTCAGCGCGGCCGGGACGCGGGGCTGGGCGGCGGCGGGAGCCAGAGCGGCCATGGAGAGCAGGACGGCAAGGGCGAATCGACGCATTCGGAATCCTCCGGTAGACGGCGCGACGTGAGCGGGGGGATCGTATCGCGACTGAGGGGCCCTCATCACCCCGGCCCTGCCGCCGATAGACTACCCCACCGCTCCCGCCGCCCCACTCCGGCGGGTGGTGCGCCCGCGGCCCCCCTCTCCGTACTCTGAGCACACCGGAGGAGGGCGACACATCCATGGTGATACTCGCGGGGATCCAACAAGCACGGACCTGGCTGAACGGGAAGATCGGGCGGAAGGGGGACAAGACCTACCGGATGCGCTTCGTGGCGCAGGCGGGGTTCGCCTTCGTCTGCGTCCTGCTGGGGATTCAGTTCGCGCGCTTCGTGAGCGCCGCGCAGGCGGGGCGGACGCCCCTGCCCCACCGGCCCCCCGGAGTCGAGGGGTTCCTGCCGATCAGCGGCCTGATGGGGCTGGTCGACTGGGCGCGCACGGGGACGCTCAACGCCATCCATCCGGCGGCGGCGATGCTGACGCTGATCGGGCTGGCGATGGCGATCCTCTTCCGCCGCTCCTTCTGCTCGTGGATCTGCCCGGTCGGCTTCGTCTCGGAGTCGCTCGCTCGGCTGGGCCGGCGGATGTTCGGGCGCAACTTCCGGATCTGGAAATGGCTCGACGTCCTCCTGCGCGGCCTCAAGTACCTGCTGATGGCCTTCTTCCTCTGGGCGATCTTCGGTATGAGCGCGGCCGCCCTGCGGGCCTTCCTCGAATCCCCCTACAACCGGCTGGCCGACGTCAAGATGGCGCTCTTCTTCACCGAGATGACCGCCGCCGGCACCTGGGTGCTGTTCGTGCTCGCCGCGCTGTCCCTCCTCTATAAAGGGTTCTGGTGCCGCTATCTCTGCCCCTATGGCGCGCTGCTGGGTCTGACCTCCTGGCTCTCCCCCACCCGCATCGAGCGCAACCCCCAGACCTGCATCGACTGCGGGCTCTGCGACCGGGTGTGCATGGCGCGTCTGCCGGTCTCGAAGAAGATCAACGTTCTCAGCCCCGAGTGCATCGGCTGCATGGACTGCGTGGCGGTCTGCCCGATCAAGGACGCCCTCGGGATGAAGACCGCCAGGCGCACCTTGAGCCTCCAGGCCTACTGCGCCGCGGTGCTCGTCCTCTTCTTCGCCGGCTACTTCGGAGCCCGCGTCTTCGGAGTGTGGGACAACAAGATCTCCGACGGGGAATACGTGCAGCGCATCCAGGAAAATCAAATAGATCCTTATGGACATCCGGGAATGTGATCGATCCTCTCTCCTGCGCTAAACCGGCGGCGCTCCCAGCGGTCCACGCCCGGGGGCGCCTCCTCTCCTCTTTTCTAAGAGCCTTGACATATACGCCGTCGTCGATATACCGTCCCCTTGCCTTGGGCGCAGTACTTACGAAAGGGAGACGAAATGAGGAAGAACATGGTTGTGGTCTTGGCCTTCGTGGTTGTGCTTCTCGCTTCCGCCCTGGGGGGCTCGGCCCAGGCGGTGGCTCCGGCACCGGTGGATCCGGCGCTGGTGGCGGTCTTCGCGGCCAATTCGGGACCGCAGGCGTCTGGAGTCCGGAAGTCGATCACCTGCGGCCCCTTCTGCGACACCTCGATCCATGAGACGACGGCCGTCATCTCCGGATCGGGCTCGGACTGCACGACCGCGCAGAGCAGCCTCACCTCGCAGCTCCAGACCATCGCCCGGGGGCAGTGCCAGAACTTCTGGGGCGACCTCAACTACTGCCAGCTCGTGGTCCACACCACGACGGCCTGCACCCTGATCGCGCCCGGCACCTGGCAGATCCAGGGCTACGCCACGTATAGCTGCCGCGACACGACCTGCTGAGAAAGCACCTCCAGCCGCGCCCGTGGAGCCTCCGCGGGCGACGGCCTTTCCCGTTGGCCCCGCCGAGAGATTTATTTTCTCGCATATCTGTAACTGACTTGACCTCGGGTGGCCGGGCCTGTACAGTGCTTCGCGTTCAACGCTTCCCCACCCGGGGGAGCCCGTTCAGGAAAGGAGTACAACATGATCCGCAAGCTATTCCTGGGGCTCGTTCTCACCGGAGCCGTCGCCACCGCTGCTCACGCCGACAAGTGCGTGCCGGACCCGAACCCGATCTGCTATCAGATCTACGCCCCGGTGACCTGCAGCAACGGTGTGACCTACACCAACCAGTGCTACGCGGACGCGGCCTGCGCGGTCGGCTGCCACCCCGCCTAGCCTCCTCCCCGCCCGTCCTCCGCGCGGCGGGGACGGGCAGTCCACAACACCCCCAACGGGGGGCCCCTTCAGGAAAGGAGCACAACATGATTCGCAAGCTATTCCTGGGGCTCGTCCTCACCGGCGTCGTCGCTACCGCCGCCCACGCGGACAAGTGCGTGCCGAACGACCCGAACGTGTTCTGTCCCGATATCTTCGCGCCGGTGATCTGCAATGACGGCGTGACCTACCCCAACCAGTGCTACGCGGACAGGGCCTGCGCCAGAGGCTGCCACCCCGCGTAGTGACCGCTCCCGCCCGTCCCCCGCGGGGGGGCGGGCTTCTCCGGCGGGTTTCGGTTCCCCAGATCCCGCTCACCCCGCCAAAATCCCGCTCATCCCAGATTGGTTGAAGCCCCCGCGGCGGCGAGGGATTCTGTAGGCGCAGGACGAACCTATGGAGATCCCGATCATGGACACCACTCTTCCGCTTCACCCCGAGCCGCTGGCCGGGGCCGCCATACAGCGCCGGGCCCTGGCCGCCGGGCTCGGCGTCGTCCTTTTCCTCGCCGCCGTCAAGCTGGCGCTCCATCTCACCACCACCGGGCTCTTCGGCTACGGCTTCTTCATCGACGAGCTCTACTTCCTGGCGTGCAGCGAGCATCTGTCCTGGGGGTTCGTGGACATGCCGCCGCTGTTCCCGGCGGTCACGGCGCTGATCCGGGCCACGCTCGGCGATTCGCTCTTCGCCGTCCGGCTGCTTCCCGCCCTCTCCGGGGCCGTCCTGGTCTTGATGACCGGCCTGATGGCCCGCGACCTCGGCGGCCGGCGGTTCGCCCAAGGGATCGCGGCGCTGGGGGTGATCGTGGCGCCGATGTGGATGCTGATGCACAGCATCCACACCATGAACGCTCTCGATCAGATCTTCTGGACCGCCGCCGCGTGGTTGGTGATCCGTATCGAGCGCGACGGCTGGGAGAAGGGGTGGCTCCTCTTCGGCGCCCTCTGCGGCCTCGGAATGCTGAACAAGCACACCATGGCCTTCTTCGGCGTGGCGGTGGTCGTGGGCCTGCTGCTCACCCCGATGCGCCGGGCCTTCCGCTCGCCCTGGCTCTGGCTGGGCGGCCTGCTCGCCGTGCTGATCTATCTGCCGAACCTGATCTGGGACGTGCAACACCACTTCCCCCATTTCGAGATGCTGGCCAACATCAAGGCGGACGGGCGGGACACGCAGCTCAATCCCCTTCAATTCATGCTCACGCAGGCGGTGGTGTTCAATCCCCTGACGCTCCCCCTCTGGGTGGGCGGGCTCGTCTGGCTCCTCTTCGATCGCGAAAGGCGGCGCTGGCGGGCGCTTGGGCTCGCCTGGCTCGCGGTGATGGCCCAGATGTTCCTGCTCGACGGCCGCATCTACTATCCGGCGCCGGCCTATCCGATGCTCTTCGCCGCCGGGGGCGTGGCGCTCGAACGCTGGATCGGAAGCCGCCGCTTCGTGAAGCCGGCCTACGCTTCCGTGCTCGCCCTCTCCGGAGTGGTGATCGCGCCGGTCTTCGTGCCGATGTTGCCGCCGGAGACCCTGATCCGCTATCAAAAGGCGATCGGGATCTCGCAGCCGCGGATCGAGAACCACAGGATGGGTCCGCTGCCGCAGCTCATGGCCGACCGCTTCGGCTGGCCGGAGATGGCCCAGACGGTGGCGCGGATCTATCATTCGCTACCGCCGGAGGATCAAAAGCGGGCCGCCATCTTCGGCCAGATCTACGGCCAGGCCGGGGCGATCGACCACTTCGGACCGGCGCTTGGCCTGCCCAAGGCGATCAGCGGCCACGTCAGCTATTTCCTCTGGGGTCCCCGGGGCTACACTGGCGACGTGATGATCGTGATGGACGACGACCGCGAGACGCTCCAGAAGCTCTTCCGCAGCGTCGAATACGGCGGGCGCGTCGAGCACCCCTATTCGATGCCCTACGAGCACTTCGACGTCTGGGTGTGCCGGGGGATGCGGGAGCCGCTGGCCCAGATTTGGCCGCGGTTGAAGAAGTACAACTGAGGTGGGGTAACGGAGCGGTCTGCCCTTCGAGGCCTCACCCCCTGGCCCCCTCTCCACTTCGTGGAGAGGGGGAACGTAGCTGAGACGATCTTGCCGAGCTTGGAAGACTTCGATCTCTGGACCCTCCCTCTCCACGAAGTGGAGAGGGACCGAGGGTGAGGATTCGAAGGGCATGACGCCCCAGAGGGCACGATGCAAGACACCAACCCCCACCCCAAGCTAACCCTCCGCGGCCTCTCCCTCTGGCTCGGCGCGGTCGTCCTGCTGGGCCTGCTGCTCTTCGTCTACCGTCACCTGGAGGTATTGGCGAACCATGGCTCGGAGTCGCCGCTCAAGCCCCTGCTCAACGAGCTCACGGGGGCGTTCTCCGCCGGCCTGATGTTCTTCCCGGTCCGCTGGCTGGTCCGCCGGCTGCCGCTCACCCGGAGCGCCTGGCCCCGGCGGCTGCCGGCCTATCTGGTGATGATGCTCGCCGTCGCCCCCGCCGTGACGACGCTGATCTGGGGGTTGCGTCTCGCCGTCTACCCCCTGGCCGGCCTGGGCTCCTACGACTACGGGGTGATGCCGCTACGCTACTTCATGGAGCTCCCCCTCCAGGCGGTCGGCTTCACCCTGACCGTGGCGGGGGTGCACGCCTGGGACGCCCTGGAGGCGGCGCGGCGGCGGGAGCTGCGGGCGGCCCAGCTCGAGGGGAGCCTCGCCCGCGCCCAGCTCCGCAACCTGCGGCTCCAGCTCCAGCCGCACTTCCTGTTCAACGCCCTCAACACCATCTCGGCCACCATGTACGAGGACCCGGCCGCCGCGGACGAGATGCTCGGAGGGCTGGCCGACCTCCTCCGCTCGTCCCTGCGCACGGCCCAGTCGGACGAGGTGCCGCTGGAGGAGGAGCTGGCCATGCTCGATCGCTATCTCGCCCTGATGCGGGCCCGCTTCGGCGAGCGGCTGGCGGTCTCGATGGAAATCGATCCTCAGGCGATCGATGCCCTGGTGCCGTCGCTGATCCTCCAGCCGCTGGTCGAGAACGCGATCCGCCACGGCAACGCCGAGCGCGAAGGGCGGGGCGCCATCGCCGTGCGCGCCCGGACCGACGGCGGGCGGCTGGTGCTGGAGGTGGAGGACGACGGCCCCGGGGACGCCCGCCGGAACGGCCACAAGACCGGCTCCGGAGTAGGCCTCGCCGCCACCGCCGAGCGCCTCCAGATCCTCTATGGGGACGCCCAGACCTTCCGGGCGGGAGACGGCGCGGCGGGCGGCTTTCTCGCCCGCGCCACCCTGCCGCTGCGGAGGGCCGCCGCGTGATCCGCGCCCTGATCGCCGACGACGAGCCGCCGGCCCGGCGCAAGCTGCGGGAGCTCCTGGGCCGCGAGGCCGATTTCGCGGTCGTGGGCGAGGCCGCGGACGGCGTCGAGGCGGTGGCGGCGATCCGCGAAGCGAGCCCGGACGTGGTCTTCCTGGACATCCAGATGCCGCGGCTGGACGGCTTCGGGGTCCTCGCGGAGGTGGGGGCGGAGGCGATGCCGCTGGTGGTCTTCGTCACCGCCTACGACGAGCACGCGGTGCGGGCCTTCGAGGTCGAGGCGCTCGATTATCTGTTGAAGCCGTTCGCCCCCTCGCGCTTCCAGGGGCTGCTGGAGCGCCTGCGCCGGCGGATCGGTCAGGAGCCCGGGGACCTCGACGAGCGGATCGGGCGCCTGCTGGCGGCGGTGCGCCCGCCTTCTGGAGCGAGTGGAGCCCTGCGCCAGATCCTGGCCGAGAAGGAGGAGGGGCGCCAGTTGCTGCTCGCCGTGGGGGAGATCGACGTCATCCGCGCCGGCGGCAATTACCTTTCGTTTTTCTCCAAGGGGGAGGAGTACCGCCGCCGCGGCACCCTACGCGAGATCGAGGAGCGGCTCGACCCCGCGCAGTTCGTCCGCCTCAACCGCTCCGAGATCGTCCGCCTCGAAGCCATCCGCGAGCTCCAGCCCTGGTTCCACGGCGACGCCCGCGTCCTGCTGAAGGACGGCTCGGTGCTGACCTGGAGCCGGCGCTACCGGGGGCGGATGGAGGGGGTGTTCTAGACCGGCTCACCCCTTGGGCGCGGTCCCCTTGCGCTGGTAGTGGATCGGCCACTGGAGGTTCCACGTCGCGCCGCCGTCCTTGGAGGATTCCCAGCGCCAGTCGAAGGAGTCGGGCTTGATGTTGTAGAAGACCATGCGCCCCATCGTGGGCTTGCCGTCCGGGGTGGTGCCGTGGCTGATGAGCCTCATCTCGCCGTCCTTGAATTCGCCCGTCAGGGCGATATACGCGCCCTGGTTGTCCACCCAGGTCTGCTTCCACGCCTTCTCCCGCGGGTTGTAGGTGGAGACGCTGTGCCCGAGCATCGCGTTCGCCCCGTTGGCGGTGAAGTGCTCCTCGATCACACAGCCGCCGAGGGTCTTCTCGACCCGGTTGGTGGCGGTCCCGCCGGGCTTGCCCCCAGGCCCGGGCCAGGAGAGGTCCCACTCCCCCACCCAGAAGTCGAGCTGGCGCGACTCGGGCGAGGTACAGGGAGCCGGCGGCGGAGCGGGGGCCGCCGCCGCGGGCTTGGCCGGAGCGCTCTGGGATTGCGGCGCGGCGGACATCGGAAGGGTCAGGAAGAGGCTGATCACGACCGGTGTGAGATGGATCGCGTTTTTCATGCCGCGGATTCTACCCTCGCGCCAACGCGGAGCGCCACCGCGGATTCTGGGGTAGCATGCGTCGCATGAGACGGATCTCGATGCTCGCGACGCTCGCGCTCGGCCTGCTCGCCGGCCCCGCCCTTCACGGAGCCGGCGAGGGCGGGTGCGCCCGCAAGGCGGAGGACGCCGTCAAGGCGCTCCTCGCGACCCAGTCCGCGGCCTGGAACCGCGGCGACCTCGAGGGCTTCACCGCGGTCTACGCGGAGGACGCCTCCTTCCTCTCCCCCAGCGGCATCACCCATGGTCGCCACCAGGTGCTGGAGCGCTACCGGCTCCGCTATCCCGACAAGAAGGCTATGGGGACTCTCACGCTCGACGTGCAGGAGGCCCGCACCTTCCCGGCGCAGGGAAAGCCCTGCGACATCCCGGGCGTCTCCGTGGCCGCCCACTGGAAGCTCGCCTATCCCGATCAGCCGGAGAAGAAGACCGCCGAGGGGTCCACCCTGCTCGTCCTGCGACCGCGCGCGGGGGCGTGGGAGATCGTGCAGGACGCGTCGATGTAGGGGCTACGGCCTTCCGCCCACCACCTCCACCGCGCGCTCCACCACCTCGTCGCGGCCGGCGGCGATCCCCCGGAGGGTCCGGGAGGCCGGCACGGTGGGCCGCACGCCCACGCCGTGATACGGCGAGCCGTCGTGCTTGAGGGTGCGCTGGCCGCTCCAGGCCACTTTCCAGCCCCCGGGGAGCTCGCTCCAGTCGCGGCTGCCGTTGTCCCCTCCCGAGGGCTCGCCCACGATCTCGGCCCAGCGGTACTGCTCCACCATCTCCAGCAGGGTCTCGCTGTAATGGAGGGTGCGCCCATCGATAAGGAACGCCACCTTGCCGCGCAGGCGGGGCAACTTCGGATCGATCGTCCAGAAGGTGGACATCCAGCGAACGCCGCGGTGGTCCGGGAGCATCACGACCGGGATCTGCCAGTTGGCGCTGCGGGCCGCGCGCTCGGCCAGATGGGAGAGCAGGACGGTGGAGACGTCCGTCCGTCCCCGCAGATCGAAGACGGTCCCGCGCGCCGCGGCCAGCCTTGGGAGCAGCCTCTCCAGGTCCGCGTCCGAGAGCCGCCGCAGGTCCGAGTAGACCACTCCCGGCCGGGGCTCGGCCACGGCGGGGAGAGGGGTGTCCGGCGGCGGATCGGCGGCGGTCCGGGCGAGGGTCACGGTAAACGGCGCGGCGCCGGCGCGCTCGATTCCCAGCTCCACCCGCGAGCCCACCGGTCCCGCGGACAGCAAATCGAGGGTCAGCCAGCGGAAGGCCGCGGGAGGAGCGGAGACGTACTCCCCAACCTCCGTCAGGACCGTTCTCGCCGGCCGGCCGTCGAGCGTGGTGACGACGTCGCCCGGATGGAGATCGCCGGAAGCGCCCGTGATCACTACATGATCCTCCACCCACGCCCAGGAGACCGGCAGGGAGCCGAAAGGCGGATCGCCGCGGCGGGTCACCTCCATCGTCCAGGTGTCCTGGAGAGGGACCAGGAGCCGGCGCAGGACGCGGCGAAAATCCTCCGGACCCGCGGCCTTCGCCGCGCCTCCCAGGGCGGCGGGAAGGGCGGCGGTCCACTCAGGTGCCGCCGGATCGAGCTCGGGCTGGAAGTGCTGCTGGATCCCCCAGATCAGCGCCACGGCCGCCAGGCGCGCCTCCCGCGTATCGGCCTTGGGATCGATTTCCCGCCATGGACCGGCCGTGGGAGCTGAGCGCGGCAGGGTGCCGGCGGCGTCGGCCCAGAGCGCCAGCGGCACGGCGGCGGCCACTCCCCCGCCGAGATCAGCTTCCAACACCTCCTCCGGCCGCGGGATGCGCGGGGTCGCGATCTCGTCGCTCGCCACCTCGGCGCAGCCGCCGAGCCGGCAGGGCTCCCCCCGCCGCAGCAGGAGGTGGTAGCCGGCGCGGATCGACTCGTAGGGGAAGTACCACCCGGGCGGCTGGACGCCGGCCTCCCCCTCCTCGAAACCGGCGTTGGCCAGCGTCCCGGCCCCGCCTCCCTCCACAGGAGCGATCGACACGTCGTCGAGCCAGACCTTGCCGCCGCCGGTGAGGACGAGGAGGACGACGATCCGCTCGGCGTCCGGGGCGACGTCCCCCTCGATCTCATAGGTCCGCCAGGCGGCGTCGCGGATCGGCCGGTCCGCCATGTTGTCGAGGAACCCCGGCTTGCCGCCCGCGCGGTCGACCCGCAGGCCGAGCTGGGCGAAGCCGCCCGGCTGGACCTCGGCCCGCACCTGGGCGCGCAGCCGCACCCGCTTGCCTTTAAGGCTGCCGGGCGCGACCGCCTGGACCAGGGTGCCGAAACCGGGCGGGCCGCGGTCGTCGATCCGCTCGCTCGTGTAGATCTTGGACGGACTGTCGAAGTGGCCGCCGAAGTGCCTCCAGGCCACCGTCTTGAACGGCCCGGGGCCGCTTGGCGCCAGCAGCTCCTCGGGGATCTCCGGCCGCTGGCCGCTCGGATAGACCCGCAGGGTTGGCGCCAGCGGGCGGAAAAACCTTTCCAAAGCCCCCGCCAGCGCCGCCGGGTCCTCCGCCCCCTCCACCGCGCTCACCCCCGCCACCGTCACCCGGTTCCAGTCCGCCGCGGCCACCGCGTCGCTGGGATGGAAGAACCGGACGAGCGCGAGCAGGCGGGCGAAGGCGGTGAGGTTCGCGATGCCCCGTTGGGAGAGCGGCTGGGCCTCGCCGCTCTCCAGAGCCGAAAAGAAGAGAAGACAAGCCGCGAGAAGGCGCCTGGGCATCCGGACGCCTACCGCAGGCCGGAGACGGGGACGACCACGCGGAAGATGCGAGGGCAGTTGGAGGTCATTCTCAAAATTATAGCCGCTCGCTCCCATTGCGGGGCCACCCTCCTGGATGTATTCTAAGAAGAGATTGTTGTTTCCCGCATCGGCTCGTCCGAGCCCTGACCGGAGGAGAGGCACAATGCGATCGAAGGGTTTTCTCCTTGCGTTGACCGTCCTTCTGGTGTTGGCCGCGGGTTGCAAGGCGCATGAACCGGAGAATCCACCTCCGGCGGCGAGCACCGCCACACCGCCAACCGCCGCCGCGCCTTCGACCAGCACCGCCCCCGCTCCCGCCACAACGGCTCCGGCGCCCACCGCGACGCCGCCCCCCGCCACCGCGGCGGCTCCGGCGACCTCCGCGGCGGCACCTGCCCCTGCCGCCGCTCTCGCCAGCCAGCAGACCAACTGGCCGGGGATCGTGGCCGACGTCATCGAATTCCGCCGCAAGGGGTCGACCCTGACCGCCAAGGTGGTCCTGCGCAACCAGGGGAACGTCGACTCCCAGCCCGACATCCACTACAACGAGCTCTACGTGATGGACCTCGGGGCCGGCAAGAAGTACGAGGTCCTCAAGGACGAGAAAGGCAACTACATCGCCGCCCTCCGTTCGGGCTACCGTGACCAGTGGTATCAGAGGCTGCAGCCGGGGGAGACCTACACGATCTGGATGAAGCTCCCGGCGCCGCCCCCGGACGTCAAGACGGTGACCCTCCAGATCCCGGGCGTGCCGCCCTTCGAAGACCTGGCGATCCAGGATTCGTGATGATGGCGTCCCGGTTCGCGGTGGCCCTGCTGGCGCTGGCGGCCCTGCCCGCGATGGCCGACGAGCCCCCCTACGCCGCCGGTCCGTGGGACCCGGCGACCGAGGCCGCGGCCGAAGCGGCGGCCGCTCGGCTGGGGCCCCAGCGTGCCCTCGCCATCCGGCCGTCGGTGCTCCAGATCCAGGGCCTCAGCGTAGGAATCGGCGGCGCCAGCCAGGGGATCGTGGCCACCGTTCAGGAGGTCCACCAGGCGATGCAGGCGCTCGGCGCCACGGAATCCGCCCTTGAGGTGAAGGTCGAGCTTCCCGCGGACGTCCTCTTCGACTTCGACAAGGCCGACGTGCGGCCCGACGCCGCCCAGGCGCTGGGCCACCTCGCCACCGTGATCCGCGGCTATCCCAACGGCCGGATCGACATCGAGGGGCACACCGACGCCAAGGGGAGCGCCGCCTACAACCAGAAGCTCTCACAGCGCCGCGCCGAATCGGTGAAGCGCTGGCTGGTCGAACGCGAGGGGATTCCGGCGGACCGGCTCACCACCCGCGGCGCGGGAGCGAGCCGGCCCGTGGCGGACAACTCGACCGACGCCGGACGGCAGAAGAACCGGCGGGTCGAGGTGGTGATCCAGAAGGCGCATTGAGGGCCCATCCCTTGCAGTACGCTTCGCGCCATGAGCGAGGAAGCGCCCACCCTGAGACCCGCGCCCGCCACCACCCCTGCCACCGGCGGGCTGGGCTTCATGCTGCGCGCCCTGGAGCACCGGAACTACCGGCTGTTCTTCAGCGGCCAGAGCGTCTCGCTCATCGGCACCTGGATGACGCGCATCGCCACGAGCTGGCTGGTCTACCGGCTGACCGGCTCGGCGCTCCTCCTGGGGCTGGTCGGCTTCGCGGGGCAGATCCCCTCGTTCCTGCTCGCCCCGTTCGCGGGCGTCCTGGTCGATCGCGCGAGCCGCCACCGGCTGCTGGTGATCACCCAGGTCCTGGCCATGCTCCAGTCGGCGGGGCTGGCGGTGCTCACGCTCGCCGGGGTCATCAACATCTGGCACGTCCTGGCCTTGAGCCTCGTCCAGGGGGTGATCAACGCGTTCGACATGCCGGCGCGGCAGGCCTTCGTGGTGGAGATGGTCGAGCGGCGGGAAGACCTTCCCAACGCCATCGCGCTCAACTCGACAATGGTCAACGCCGCCCGCCTGCTGGGGCCGTCGATCGGCGGCGTCATCATCGCCGCCGTGGGCGAGGGGTGGTGCTTCGCCCTGGACGCCGTGAGCTATCTCGCGGTGATCGGCTCGCTCCTGCTGATGCGCCTGGGCCCGGAATCGCGCCGGGCTCCCCGCAAGGAGGCGAAGGTGCTGCACGAGCTCCGCGAGGGGTGGCGGTATGTCGCCGGCTCGGCCCCCATCCGCAGCATCCTCCTGCTCCTCGCTTTGGTGAGCCTGGTCGGCATGCCGTACACGGTGCTGATGCCGGTCTTCGCCTCCACCGTGCTGCACGGCGGCCCGCACACCCTGGGGTTCCTGATGGCGGCGGTGGGCGTCGGCGCGCTCTCCGGGGCGGTGTTCCTCGCCAACCGCCGCACGGTGGTGGGGCTGGGGAAAATCATTCGTATCTGTTTACCGTTCTGAAGCCGTCATCAGGTCATGGTAGGAAGGCGGTCTGGGGCTGCGAAGAATCGTGCTGAAAAGAGCCAGTGAGTTGAGGCCGCGTTGCTGACCTGTCCGCAGAAGGCTGGTCAAGATGGACTGGGCCTTGGCGCCGTCGGACGTGCGGTTGCCGCCACACGATTTGCGGTTGACGACGGCGGGCCGAATCGCCTGCTCGGCGGGCCAATTGGTAGCCTCGACATCGTCCCGGTCGA
>JBJMHA010000020.1:0-168884 GCA_045807625.1 Thermoanaerobaculia bacterium
CGCGGCAGCGGCCTTGCGGCCCCCGGCGCGCTTGGCGGCCGGAGTGGCCTTGGCGGCGCGGGCGGGTCGCCCCGGACGGCGCTTGCTGGCGGCCGGACGCTCCGCGCGGGGCGCCGCGGCGTTCTTGCGCGGACGGCCGCGCTTGCCGGCGTTTTCGGTCTTGATCTCATCGAAAACCGGCAGCGCGCTTTCGGGATAGCGCTGCTTGCGCCCCTGCCCCACCGAGGGGATCCGGTCCTGATACATCTTCTTGTAGCGCTGAAGGGTGGGCATCGAAATGCTGGTTTTCTGCGAGATCTCGGAGAGGGTGTAGAGCTTTTCGTCCGCGGAATCGCCGCGTCGCTGAGCATCGGGTTCGGCCATTATCGCCTCCTCGGGTTTCAATCTGAATGTGAGTTGATAGAACGGTCTTTTTCAAAACCGGCCTTATTATCAAAAAGGAAACCGGACATGTCAATAGTTTTCGGGGAAAAAGTTCCTCAAAGCGAGGGATTTCCGGGCCGCCAGGGCTTCGATTGGGAGAAAAGGGCTTGTTTCAGCGAACGCTCCGGAAATCCGATCGCGATCAGCGGCGCTTGCGGACCAGCCCCAGCTCACGGATGAAATAAGAGATCGACTGCGGAGAGACGCCCAGTCGCGCCGCCGCCGCGGCCCGGCTGCCGCCACACTCGTCCAGCGCCTCGCCGACGATCCGCCGGCGAAAATCCTTGACTCGCTGGTGATAGGAGCCGGTGGGCGCTTCCGTTTTCACCGCCGGCAGCTCCAGGTGCTCCACGCCGATCGCCGCTCCACCGGCCAGCGCGGCGGCGACGGAAAGAACGTTTTCGAGCTCGCGGATGTTTCCCGGCCAGGAGTACGCGAGCAACCGTGGCCGCGCTTTGGGATCGAGCCGCGCCGGGGGCGCGAGCCGGCCGAGGATCCGTTCGGCGATCCGCAACAGATCCTCCCCGCGCTCGCGCAGCGGCGGCATCACCACGCAGCCGACGCGCAGGCGAAAGTAAAGGTCGCGGCGGAACGATCCCTCTTCGATCATCGTCGCGAGATCGCGATGGGTGGCGGCGAGCACGCGCACGTCTACCCGCCGCGCCTCGCTCTCTCCCAGCCGGCGGATCTCCCCCTCCTGAAGCACGCGCAGGAGGAGCCCCTGCGCGTTGAGCGGCAGGTCGCCGATCTCGTCGAGGAGCACGGTGCCGCCGTGAGCGGTTTCGAAGACCCCTTTGCGATCGCGGTCCGCGCCGGTGAACGCGCCACGCACGTGACCGAAGAGATCGGAAAGCAGCAATGTTTCAGAAAACGCGGCGCAGTTCACGGCGACGAACGGCCGGCCGGCCCGGGGGCTCCGGCGGTGGAGCCGGCGCGCCGCCAGCTCCTTGCCCGTTCCGCTCTCGCCCAGGATCAGCACCGGCAGCCTGCCCGTGGCGAGCTTGTCGAGACGGTCGAGGGCGGCGAGCAGGGCCGGGCTCTCGCCCACGATATCGCCAGCGTTTCGTTCGCTCGCAGGAGCCGGCTCGGGTACCGCTTCCTCGGGAGATCTGTTAGGAAATTCCTGCAGCATCCGGGCGACCAGCATCCAGGGACCGCCGTCCCGCGCCTCCAGCCGTTCGGCGAAAGAAATGGCGCCGATCTTCCGAAACGTTTCGATCGCCTCCCGGCGCCATGGCGCCGGGGCGGAGCCCGGCGAGAGGACGTCGAGGTCGAGCACCAGCCGGCCGGCCCGGAAGGGGCTCAAGGCCGTGAGCGCCTCCCAGCCGCGGGCCGGCGGCAGGCCGCCCGCAAGGATCGCTTCCCAGAGCGGCGCCAGGGGGGAGCCGGCCGCTTCCCGGCGGGCCCCCTCGGGGTCCCCCGCCAGCGCCCGCACGGCCGGGCGCTCCTCGGGCTCGAGCTCGCCGAGCGTCCCTTCCGGCACCTCCGCCAGCTCCCGGGCGGCCTCCTCCGGCCGCGCGAGCCACCCCAGGGCGCGGGCCGCGAGGAGGCGGAGCTCAGGCCTCCGCCAGGCGAGCCGCTGCCGCGCCAACTCCGCCAGCGCCTCCCGGCAGACGGCGAGGGCCGCCGCCGGCCGGCCCAGGGTCATCTCGTAGCGGGCCCACAGCTCGGCGTCCTGGGCGAGCCCCCGCAGGTTGCCGGAGAGGCGGTTCTCGCTCTCCGAGCGGGCGGCGATCTCGCGCACGCCGTCCGTCCGCCCCTGGCGCACCCGGATCTCGGCCACGTTGTAGAGGGCGAGGGTTGACTTGCGCGGGCCGTCGCAGCCCCCCTCCAGCCGCGCCGCGTGCAGGAAGGCGCGCTCGGCGCCGGCGAGGTCGCCGCGGCGGGCGCGGGCGAAGCCGAGGTCGTTCCACAGGCCCGCCGCCTGCCGCCGGGTCAGCCGCCGCCGGCCGGCGCGGATCGCCCTTGCCGCCTCGGCCGCCGCGCCGTCCAGGTCCCCCGCGTCGCCGGCCTGGAGGGCCCGGAGCTGGTGCCAGCGCCAGGCGAGGCCGGGGGTGTCCAGCGCGCCCCGGGCGGACTCCAGGAAGCGCTCCAAAGCGCCGGCGTCCCCACGGTCCCAGGCCGCTCCCGCCGCGGCCAGCCGGGCGAGCAGGCTGGCTTGTGGGTCGCCGCCGGTCTCGTCGAGCGCCCGGCGGATCCAGTAGCCGGCGCGCCCCGGCTTGCCATTGCTGGCGTAGACCCGCGAGGCGACCTCCGCCAGCTCGGCCACCTCGCCCGGCGCCAGCGGCATCTCCTCGAAGCCGCGCAGGGCGGCCCGCGCCGCCCCCAGCCGGCCCAGCTCGAGCTGGCAGCGGACGGCGAGCACGCGAGCGCCGGGGGAGCCGAGATCCCCAAGCCGGGCCAGGGCGGCCTCGGAGCGCCCGCGGGCGGCCAGGGCCGCCGCCCGCTCCAGTTCATCCTCGCTCTCGTCTCCGTCCCACAGGGAGCGCGCTCCAGGTCCCGCCAGAAGCCCGCGGACCTCGTCAAACGGCTGGCCGAGCAGCCGGGAGCGGAAGGAGCGCGGCCCCGCGATCCAGGGCCAGGCGCCGCCGTCGGCCCGCACGATCTCGCCTGCCAGCGCCTCCCGGGCGAAGGCGAGCTCCGGCCGCTCCCAGAGGAAGGGGGCGGCCGCCAGGATGGCCGCCACCGCGTCGTCCGGCGGCACCGGGGCCGGAGCCCGCGACCAGAGGTCGGCCAGCTCGCGGACGGCGCGGCGGGCCTCCCCGCGGCCGGCCTCCGGCTCCTCGCCGAAGAGCTGGAGGATCAGGCCGAGCAGGATCTCCTGCGCGGGCCTGGACGAGCGGCCGGGAGCGGCGGCCTCCGCGCCCAGGGCGAGCCGTCCCTCCGGCGAGATCCGCGCCCCCTCCCACCCCGCGGCGAGCCGCCAGCCGGCGCGGTCGAGCAGCGAGAGCAGGCCGGCCCCCTCCAGCAAAGCCGCCACCTTGCGGCGGTCGGTGAGGCGCGCCTCGGGCAGCGCGATCGACCGCGCCGGCGAGGTGAGACATGGATGGAGGACACCAACCGCCCGTCGACCTGAGGACATTGGGCGGGATTGTAACGGAAAAGCGGTACTTCAGGCGATCTTCAGGCGATTTTCAGAAAGTCCCGCCAGAACCCCGGATAGGACTTCGCCACCACCTCGGGGTGATCGATCACCACGCCCGGCCGGCGCAGCCCCACCAGGGCGCAGCTCATGGCGATGCGGTGGTCGCCGTGCGGGTCGACGTGGACTATGTCCGTGGGGAGCTCGGCATTCGATCCCGAACGCGCCCAGAGGCCGGGGAGCCAGAGGCTGTCGCGCCCCTCGCGGGCGTCGGCTCCCAGCTTCTTGAGCTCGGAGGCCATCGCCGCCAGGCGGTCGCTCTCCTTGATCCGCAGGTGGGCCACGTTGTGGATCAGCGTCTCCCCTTCCGCGAACGGGGCCAGGGCGGCGAGGGTGGGCACCTGGTCGGGCATGCCGGAGAGGTCGGCCTTGATCCCGCGCAGCTCGCCGGTGCCGCGGACGCGGAGGTCCTCCCCCTTCCAGGAGACCTCGGCCCCCATCTCGACCAGGAGGTCGACGAATTCGCGGTCCCCCTGCCGGGAGTCGGGCGAGAGGCCGTCGAGGATCACCTCGCCGCCGGTGAGCGCCGCCGCCGCGGCCGGATAGCAGGCGGCCGAGTAGTCCCCCTCGACGCGGGCCCGCCCGCCGCGCAGGGCCGACGGGCGGACGCGGTAGGCGCGGGGCCCGGCCCGCTCGACGTGGCCGTCGAAGGCGGCGGCGGCGGCGATCGTCACGTCCACGTAGGGGCGGGAGGTGAGCGTGGGGACCTCCACCACCACCTCACCCGGGGCGCGCAGGGCCGCCATCAGCAGGGCCGAGAGGTACTGGCTCGACTCTCCGGCGTCGAGCGTGGTGGCGCCGCCGCGCAGGGTCCCTCCCTCGATCCGCAGCGGAACGTACCCCTCGGCGGCGGCGTATTCGATGTGGGCTCCCAGCCGGCGGAGCGCCTCGACCAGCGGCCCCACCGGCCGCTCGCGCAGCCGGGGGATGCCGTCGAGCCGCCAGAGGCCGGGGACCACGGTGAGAGTGGCCACCAGGAAGCGGAGCATGGTGCCGGCGTTGCCGCAGAAGATCTCGACCTCGCCAGCCGGGCGCTCCACCGGGGTCAGGCGGACGTCGTCCCCCTCCTCCTCCACCTGGAAGCCGCAGCGGCCGAGGGCGGCGAGGAAGAGGCGGGTGTCCTCGGCGAAGAGCGGGCGCTCGATCACCACCGGCGCGCCGGAGAGGAGCGCCAGGTTGAGGTAGCGGTGGGTGAGGCTCTTCGACGAGGGCACGCGCAGGCGCCCCCGCGTCCGCCGGCCGCTCGGCA
The DNA here is from genome assembly GCA_045807625.1 of Thermoanaerobaculia bacterium. Lineage (GTDB taxonomy): Bacteria > Acidobacteriota > Thermoanaerobaculia > Multivoradales > UBA5704 > DATARR01. Next base: position 4,815 of record JBJMHA010000020.1, read on the forward strand.
CGGCGATGGGGTCAGTGGGCGTCGTCGATCTCGAAAGTGAGTCCGTCATAACCGAATTCCACCCCCGGGGGGAGAGGATCGTCGTGATCCACCTCGTGGGCCATGTGGGTGAGGATCGTGCGGCGCGGACCGATCCGCTCCGCGATCTCTAGTGCCTCCTCGACGGAGAAGTGAGTCGAATGGGGGCGGTGGCGCAGGGCGTCGAGCACCAGGATCTCCACCCCCTCGAGCCGGCGGAAGCTGGCCTCGGGGATCTGGTTGCAGTCGGTCACGTAGGCGAAGCCGCCGATCCGGTAGCCGAAGACTTCCATCTCGCCGTGCCAGACTGGGATGGGGGCGAACGGCCGCCCCAGCACCTCGAAGGGCTCGCGCACCTCGATCAGGTCGAGCTTGGGCTTGCCGCCCCCCTCCTGCCCCGGCTCGAAGACGTAGGAGAAGGCCCGGCGAATGGCCCGCAGGGTCTCGGCCGAGCCGTAGCAGGGGATCGCGGCCTGCTGGCGGAAGTTGAAGATGCGCACGTCGTCGAGCCCGAAGATGTGGTCGGCGTGGGAGTGGGTGAAGACGATGGCGTCGACCCGCGGCAGGCCGAACCGGAGCGCCTGGGCCCGCAGGTCGGTCGGGGTGTCGACGAGCACCACCCCCTCCGCCATCTCCAGCTTCAGCCCCGGCCGCCAGCGCTTGTTCTTGGGATTGTCCGAGTTGCAGACCCGGCACGGGCAGCCGATCACCGGGATGCCGGTGGAGGTGCCGCTGCCGAGCATGGTGACGCGCAGAGACATGGGACTGGGGATCTTAACCCAGCCACTCCACCTCCCGGCTCCGGAACCAAGCGTCGAGCAATCTCACTTCTCCTCCCTTCACCTTCCAGACCCGGGGCTCGTGGAAGTGCCCCAGCAGCAGCACGTCGTGCCCCTCGGCCAGCCGCCGCTCGGCGTAGGCGCGGATGGCCGCCTCGGGGAGGACGGCGCGGTGCTTGAAGTTGGTCTGGGAGAGCCGCCGCTCGGTCGAATGGACCATCTTGTTCGCCAGCGCCCTGGGGGTGGCGCGGACGGCCAAGCGGACCGGCGGGCTCTTCGAGAGCCGGCGCCAGAAGCGGTACTTCCAGTCGCTGTCGTTCAGCCCGTCGCCGTGGACGGCGAGGTAGCGTACGCCCCCCACCTCGAAAGAGGTCTCCAGGGCGACGCGGTCGAAGGCGCCGGCGTAGGGGCTGCCGGCGAGGAAGAAGTCGCGGTTCCCCTCGACATACTCGACCTGGACCCCTTGAGCCCGCAGGTCCCGCAGGGCGGCGACCACGGCACGCACGTCCTCCGTCTCGAAGCTGCGGAACCCCACCCAGGCCTGAAAGAGATCCCCCATCAGCACCAGCCGCCGGCACCCCTGGCCGGGGAGGGCCTGGAGCTGCTCGACCAGCGGGCCGGCCGGTCCGCCGGGCCCGCTCAGGTGGGCGTCGGCGATGAGCGCGATGGACATGGCATCGATCAGACGATCGAGAGGCGGGGCTTCATCTCGTCCTGCCGCGCCACCTCCGCGACCACCGCCTCGGCCACCTGGCGGAAGGCGATGCCGTGGGGGCCCCGCGGGTTCTCGACCACGATCGGCACGCCGGCGTCGCCGCCGAGCACGATCTGGGGATCGAGCGGGATCGAGCCGAGGAAGGGGGTCCCCAGGAGCTCCGCGGTCCGCTGCCCGCCGCCATGCTTGAAGATGTCGGTCGTCTGGCCGCAGTGCGGGCAGAGGAAGGTGGACATGTTCTCGACGATGCCGATCACCGGCACGTTGACCTTGCGGAACATGGCCAGCCCCTTGCGGGCGTCGATCAGCGCCACGTCCTGCGGCGTGGTCACGATCACCGCCCCGGCCAGCGGGATCTTCTGGGTCACCGTGAGCTGGGCATCCCCGGTGCCCGGCGGCAGGTCGAGGATCAGGTAGTCGAGCGCCCCCCACTCGACGTCGCCCAGCATCTGCTCGATCGCCCGCATCACCATCGGGCCGCGCCAGATGACGGGGGTATCGGTCTCCAGGATGAAGCCGAGCGACATCAGCCGCAGGCCGTACTTCTCGAAGGGGTAGATGCGGTTGCCGACCACCCGCGGCTTCTGGTTGATGCCGAACATGGTGGGGACCGAGGGGCCGTAGATGTCCGAGTCGAGCAGCCCCACCCGGTGCCCCATCTGGGCGAGCGACACCGCCAGGTTTGCCGCCACGGTCGACTTGCCCACCCCGCCTTTGCCGCTGGCGACCGCCACCACATGGCGGACCTCGGGGATGAGGTGGGAGTCCTGGGCGATCGCCTTCTGGGCCGCCTCCTCGCGGGCGGGGGGCTTGACCACGTTCATGTGGACCTGCACCCGGGCCACCCCGGGGAGGACGCGCAGGGTGCGCTCCACCTCCTCGCGGACCTTCTCGCCCGCGGCCGGATTGTGGGTGGACATCTGGAGCCCCACCTCGACCGCGCCGGCGTTGGCGCTGACCTGGTTGACGAAGCCGAACGAGACGATGTCCCGGCTCATGCCGGGGAACTTCACCGTCTTGAGAGCCTCCCAGACGGCGGATTCGAGATCGTTTGCCATGATCGAGAGACTACCACTACTCCTCGGCCACCTCTCCGGCGTCCAGCCCGGCGGGCTCCGCGATGCGGCGCCGCACTTCCGCGGTGAGCTCGCGTTTGCGCCGCAGGCCGTAGGCGGCGGTGTCGATCGGCGCGCCGTAGGTGACCGTAACGGTGCCGGGATGGATCGCGAAGCTGCTCTTGCCCTGGATGGCCCGCGAGCCGCGGATGCCCACCGGCACGATGGGAAGGCCGCTCTTCAGGGCGAGCAGGAAGCCGCCGCGCTGGAAAGGGAGGAGAGTGTCGTCCAGCGACCGGGTCCCCTCGGGGAAGAGGAGGATCGAGGTCCTCTGGCGCAGCCGGGCGGAGGCCGAGGCGAAGGTCTGGGTGGCGGAGCTGCGGTCGGCGCGGTCGACAGGGATGAACCCCCCCGCCCGCAGAGCCCAGCCGAAGAGGGGGATCTGGAACAGGCTCCGCTTGGCCACCATGCGGATCTGCCCGGGGGAGGTCGCGATCAGCACCGGGATGTCGAACAGGCTCTGATGGTTGGCGAGGAAAACGTAGCTTTTCCCCGGCTCCAGCTCCGGCGCGTACTGGACCTCGACTCGCGCCAGGCTGGCCGCCAGCACGGCGTTGGACCAGATCCGCATGATCGCGAACGACCAGGTCCCCCGCGGCGGAATCCAGGCGACCAGGAGGGTCACCACCGCCAGCAGGGTCGAGCCCAGGAGAAGGAAGAGGTTGCCGGTGAAGGTGGCGAGGGCGGTCAGCCAGGGCTGGGGTCGATTCGGGGGGGAAGGGTCGGCCAAGGCGGTCTCCGGTCGGAGGTGGTATCATACCCCGCGCGGTTTTCCTGACCGCTACGACCTCACCATATCCGCCCGTTCGTTCCGAGCGTGTGCTGAAGGAGGAGAACCCCTTGAGCCGCTTTCCAGGCGTCGATCTGCTGGAGCTGGACGCGCTCCTCACCGAGGAGGAGCGATTGGTGCGCGACACGGTTCGCGCCTTCGTCGACGATAAAGTGAAGCCGATCATCGAGGAGTGCCACCGCGAGGCGCGCACCCCTCTGGAGCTGGTGCCCGAGATGGGCGCCCTCAACCTGTTCGGCGCCAGTCTCTCCGAGTACGGCCTGCCCGGGCTCGGCGGCGTCGCCTACGGCCTGATCATGCAGGAGCTGGAGCGGGGGGACTCGGGGCTGCGCAGCTTCGTCTCCGTGCAGAGCTCGCTGGTGATGTACCCCATCTACACCTTCGGCTCGCAGGAGCAGAAGGACCGCTGGATCCCCAGGCTCGCCACCGGCGAGGCGATCGGCTGCTTCGGCCTCACCGAGCCCGACTTCGGCTCCAACCCGGGTGGCATGCGGACCACCGCCCGGCGGACCGCCGACGGCTGGGTGCTCAACGGCTCCAAGCAGTGGATCACCAACGGCACCCTGGCCGACATCGCCGTGGTCTGGGCCAAGACCGAGGACGGCGTCCGCGGCTTCCTGGTCGAGAAGGGGACCCCCGGCTTCACCGCCTCCGACCAGCACGGCAAGTTCTCCCTGCGCGCCTCGACCACCTCGGAGCTCGGCTTCCACGACTGCCGTATCCCGGCCGATGCCATCCTCCCCGGCAGCACGGGCCTCAAGAGCCCCCTGATGTGCCTCAACCAGGCGCGCTACGGCATCGCCTGGGGGGGCGTCGGCTCGGCCATGGAGACCTACTACACCGCGCTGGAGTATGCCAAGGAGCGCGTCCAGTTCAACGGCCAGCCGATCGCCTGCCATCAGCTCGTGCAGGAGAAGCTCGCCTGGATGGCGACCGAGATCAGCAAGGCCCAGCTCCTCGCCTACCAGTTGGGCAAGCTCAAGGACTCCGGCCGCCTCAAGCCCTTCCAGGTCTCGATGGGCAAGCGCAACAACATCTGGCTGGCCCGCGAGTGCGCCAAGCTCGCCCGCGAGATCCTGGGCGCCAACGGCATCGTGGACGACTACCCGGTCATCCGCCACATGCTGAACATCGAGTCGGTCTACACCTACGAGGGGACGCACGACATCCACGGCCTGATCATCGGCGAGGCGATCACCGGCATCCCCGCCTTCAACGCGCCGGAGCGCCCGGTCGCCAAAAAAGAGAACAAAACGGAGAAGGAGCAGCCGTTGGCCGCGGGGAGCGCCCGCTGATGCCGGCGGTCATGGATCACCTCCTCGAGCAGGACTTCATCCGCGTCACCGAGCAGGCGGCCATCGCCGCCGCCAAGACCATGGGCTTCGGCCAGCGCAAGTACTCCGACCAGGTGGCGGTCGAGGCGATGCGCCGCGAGATGGACAACATCCTGATGGACGGCCGCGTGGTCATCGGCGAGGGGGAGCGCGACAAGGCCCCCATGCTCTTCGTGGGCGAGGAGCTCGGCGCCCTCCGAGGGAAGGACGGCGCCGTGCGGGTCGACATCGCCGTCGATCCCCTGGAGGGGACCAACCTCTGCGCCACCGGCTCGCCGGACTCGATCGCCGTGCTCGCCGCGTCCGAGCGGGGCGGGCTGCTCTACGCCCCCGACGTCTACATGGAGAAGCTGGTGGTGGGCCCGACAGCCCGCGGCCGGATCCACATCGACGCGCCCGTGGCCGAGAACCTGCGCAACGTCGCCGACGCCTTCGGCCGCCGGGTGAGCGACCTGACCGTGGTGGTGCTCGACCGCCCGCGGCACGCGCAGCTCATCGCCGACATCCGCGAGGCCGGCGCCCGCATCCGCCTGATCCCGGACGGCGACCTGTCGGCCGGCATCTCCGCCGCCGTGCGCGGCACCGGCGTGCACGCGGTGATGGGGATCGGCGGCGCGCCCGAGGGGGTGATCACCGCCGCGGCCATGCGCTGCCTGGGCGGCGAGATCCAGGCGCGCCTGAAGCCCCACGACGCGGACACCGAGGGGAAGGAGGAGCAGGAGAAGCGGCTCCAGGCCCTCGGCTTCCACGATCTTTCCAAGATTTACAAGACCGAGGACCTCGCTCCGGGGGAGCAGATCCTCTTCAGTTGCTCCGGCGTCACCGACGGCGAGCTGTTGCGGGGAGTCCGCTTCTTCGGCGGCGGCTCGCGCACCTCGACCCTCTTCATGTCGCTCTCGCGCAAGATCATCCGCTTCGTCGACACGATCCACCGCGAGCAGGTGACCACACCGGTGCGGTTCCTGTAGGACGAGACCATGATCAAGCCGGACCGCTGGATCCGCGAATGGGGGCGGAACGGGGGAGTCACCCCGTTCGAGGAGAGTCAGGTCAATGCCGCCAGCTACGACGTCCGCGTCTCAGACCACTGGATCTGTCCCACCCGGGACCCCGAGGAATTCCGCGCGCCCCACATCAAGCTCTTTCCGGGCGAGGTGGTGCTCGCCTCGACCCTGGAGTACGTGCGCATCCCGCGCGAGGTGGCCTGCGACCTCAAGCTCAAGTCGACGCTCGGCCGGCTGTGGATCAACCACTCGCTGGCCGGCTGGTGCGATCCCGGCTTCGAGGGGGAGATCACCCTGGAGCTCCAGAACCTCGGACCGCAACCCTTCGTATTGGAGGCAGGCAGGCGAATTGCACAGCTCATCTTCATCACCATGGAGTCCGAGCCGGAAGTCGCGTATGGCGATCCGGGCTCCTCGAGTCACTATCAGGGTCAGAGGGGGACGACTCCGGCCCGAAGATGAGGTTCTCCTGCCATGCGAAGCGCGTTGGCGGCCCGGTTCATCTCCCAGTATTCGCATAGCACTGGCTATTTACATAGAAGTATAATCGGCCCAATCATCATGGGCATCGTCGGCAATCTCAGAACGATGCAGCTCGAGGAGCTGCTCCAATGGCTCTCGCAAAGCAAGAAGAGCGGGACCCTGGAGATCGTGCATGGCAAGACCGAGAAGAAGATCTTCTTCAAGGACGGCCTGATCCTCTCCTCCGCCTCGAACAAGCCCGAGGAGTACCTGGGGCACTTCCTGATGAGCCACGGCCTCATCAACGAGGGGCAGCTCGGCCGGGCGATCGAGCTGCAGGAGAAGAGCCGCATGCTGCTGGGGATGATCCTGGTCAACAACGGCGCCATCGCCGAGCGGGACCTCGCCCGCATGCTCCGCCTCAAGGCCGAGGAGAGCATCTACGACATCTTTTCCTGGGCCGAGGGGGACTTCCGCTTCCTCGACGACGTCCTCCCCGAGAGCGCCATGGTGCCGATGAGGATGGACGTCACCGGCATCGTGATGGAGGGGGTCCAGCGGGTCGACGAGTGGCGGCGCATCCGCCAGGTGCTCCCCAACGAGCAGATGATCCCGGTGGCGGTCGCCGACCTCTCGATGGTCCCGGGGCTCGGGCCCGGCGAGCAGCGCCTCTTGAGCCTGATCGACGACGAGCGGACGATCGAGGAGATCCGCCAGCAGACCCACGCGACCGAGTACCAGACCTGCAAGCTGGTCTTCGACCAGTGGCAACTCGGCCGCCTGAAGCTGATCAAGCTGCGGGGCGGGCGCCCCGCCGCCCCGGAGGCGGGCCCCGCGACCGCCGGGCCGGTCCGCGCCGAGAGCCTGATCCAGGCCGGGCGCACCTTCCTGTCGCAAGGGGATTTCGACGCCGCCCTGCGCCACCTGCGGGCGGCGCGGGCCCTGGAGCCGGAGAACCCGGACACCCAGGAGAACCTCGGCGAGGCCGAGAAGAGGATCCGCGAGCAGATCGAGCGCTCCGGCGTCACCCTGGCGTCCATCCCGCAGGTGACGGCCACCATGGAGCAGCTCACCTCCGCGAGCCTCTCCCCCCAGGAAGGGTTCATGCTGACGCGGATCAACGGCGTCTACGACATCCAGTCGATCCTCAAGATCACGCCGATGCCACAGCTCGACGCCCTGATGCTGTTCTGGAAGCTGGCGACCTTCGGCTACATCCGGCTGCTGCCGCCGCGCAACCCCACGGGCTCCACGCGGGCCGTCGTGCGATAGCGCGGTAGCTAGCCGCCGCCCAGCTCGGCCATCTCGGTCTCGATCCGCTCCCACTCCGCCATCAGCTCCTCGACCTTGGCCGAGAGGGTCTTCTGCTCCCCTTCGAGCTTCTTGACCTGCTCGCGGGGGGTGCGGTCGAAGAAGGTGGGATCGCAGAACATTTCGTTGATGGCGTGGACGCGCGACTCGGAATTCTCCACCTGGGAGGTGACCAGGTCGAGACGCTTCTTGAGCTCCTTCTGGCGCTGCTGGCGGCGGCGGGCCTCGGCCGGGTCGAGCTCCGCCGCCGGCACGGCCGCGGCGGCCTTCTTCTTCTGCTCCCGCCGCATGCGCAGCACCGCCTCGGCGTCGAGGTGATCGTCCCCCAGGCGCTCCAGGTACTCCTCGTAGGTCCCCCGGAAGTCGTTGATCCCCTTGGGGGAGATCTCGAAGATGCGGTCGGCGAGCTGGGAGACGAACCAGCGGTCGTGGGAGACGAAGATCAGCGTGCCGTCGTAGGCCTTGAGCCCCTCGACCAATGCCTCGATCGCCTCCAGGTCGAGGTGGTTCGTGGGCTCGTCGAGGATCAGGATGTTCGGCCTGGTCACCGACAGCTTGCAGAAGACCAGCCGCGCGGCCTCGCCGCCGGAGAGGCTGCCGATCGGCTTCTTCACGTCGTCGCCGGAGAAGAGGACCATTCCCAGGTTGCCCCGCACGAAGCCGATCGGCTCGCCGGGGACCGCCTCCCAAAGCCAGGCCTCGACGCTCTGCTTGCTCCCCTTCGGCAGCTCGTGGTGGTCCTGCGAGAAGTAGCCGGGATAGGTCTCGTACCCCCATTCGACCTTGCCGGCGTCCTGCTCGGTCTCCCCCACCGCGATCTTGAGCAGGGTCGACTTGCCGATGCCGTTGGGGCCGATGATGGCGATGCGGTCGCCGCGCTCGACCCGGAGGGTGACGTCCTTGAGCACCTTGTTGTCGCCGTAGGCCTTGGAGATCCCCTCCAGCTCCAGGGCCATGCGGCCGCTCGGCCGCACCTGCTGGAATTTGAAGGTGGGATACCGCCGCGAGGTCTGCGGCAGGCGCTCAATGACGATCTTCTCCATCATCTTCATCTTGCTCTGCGCCTGCCGGGCCTTGGTGGCCTTGGCCTTGAACCGGTCGATGAACTCCTTGTGGCGGGCGATCTCGGCCTCCCGCTTCTCGATCTCGGCTTCCTTGCGCTCCCGGTTGCCCACCTTGGCCGCCAGGAAGGCGTTGTAGTTGCCGGGATAGAGGATCATCGTCTCGTAGTCCACGTCCACGATGTGGGTGCAGATGTTGTCGAGGAATCGGTGGTCGTGGGAGATGACGATCGCCGTGCCCTTGTAGGTGTCCACCAGGAACTTCTCCAGCCAGCGGATGGAGAGGATGTCGAGGTGGTTGGTGGGCTCGTCGAGGAGGAGCACGTCGGGCTCGGAGGCGAGCACCTGGGCGAGCAGCACGCGCAGCTTGAAGCCGCCGGAGAGGGTGGCGAGGAGGTTGCGGTGGACCTCGGTCGGGATGCCGAGCCCTTCGAGCACCTCGCCCGCCCGGGCTTCGAGGGTGTAGCCGTCGTTGCGGAGGATCAGGTCCTCCAGCTCAGCATAGCGTTCAACGTCGAGCTCCGTCTCGGCGTTGGCGAGCAGGCGCTCCTTCTCGACCATTGCCTCCCAGACGTCGTGGTTGCCCATCATGGCGACTTCCAGGATGGGCATGTGCTCGTAGCGGTAGTGGTCCTGCTTGAGGACGCCCAGCTTGAGGCGCTTGGGCATCGAGATCGTCCCCTCGCTCGGGATGTCGTCCCCGGCGAGGATCTTCAGAAAGGTGGACTTGCCCGAGCCGTTGGCCCCCACGAGGCCATAGCGGTTGCCCGGGTTGAACTGGATCGAAACCCCCTCGAACAGGGTCTGGGGGCCGAAGGACTTGCCAAGGTCGGAGACGGCGATCATAGGGCGGAGAATAATAACAGGATCGAGGGTTGGGTATTCCGGCGGGAGAGCCGTTCAAGCGCTGGCGATGGTATCGCTATGAGGCGACGGCGGTTCCGGATAGGAGAGAAACAGAATGGCGATTCTGCGACATGAGGAGCCCTGGGAAGAGCGGCAGAGGCTCGTCGAGGAAGCCAGAGAGCTCCGGCGGCGGCATCCCCATCCGCCTCTGGAGGAAGTATTGGCCGAGATGGAACGCATCAGCGAGTCCTTCCCCAAGGATCTCAGGCTGCCTGACAGCACGGAACTCCTTCGAGAGGATCGGGAGCGTTGAGCCGGGTCTGGGTCGTAGATGCCAGCGTTGGAGTCAAACCCTATCTTCCTGAAGACTTGAGCGAATCGGCGAAGCGTCTCTTTCGGACTCTGCGGGCCGGAAGGGTTGATCTTTTCGTCCCCGATCTCTTCTACAGCGAGTGCGCCAATATTTTTGGAAGTATGTCCGGCGCTTCAATGCTCCCCCGGCTCATGCCCGCAAAAGCCTGTTGAATCTGCGATCGCTACCACTCCTCTCGACTGCGGGTAGCGAGCTTTTCACCTCTGCCTTCAACCTGGCGCTCGACCTCGGTATCAGCGCCTACGATGCTTCCTACCTCGCTCTGGCACAGAAGCTGAGCGCTCCAATGATCACCGCTGACGAGAAGCTGATCCGCAAGCTCGAAGGCAGCGGCACGGACATCCACTGGCTCGGCGACCTCCCCTCCTGAATCCCTGCTACTCTCCTCCGCGGGAAGCCCGCGCGACCTGAAAACGTTCTCTATCAGGGACCTCGATCCGACATGCCCGCGATCCGCAAAGCGAAGCTCGTTCCCACCTGGCCCCGGCCGCGCCGGTGGGGGATTCTCGGCGCGATCGCCGCCATCCTGGTGATCGCCGCGTTCGTCGGCATCCGGCCGTACTGGCGCATGGCGAGCCACTTCGAGGAGGTCAGCTTCCGCCAGCCGTCGCGGCTCTACGCGCGGGCGACGCGGCTGTTCGAGGGGCGGAACTATCCGCCGGACCTGCTGATCGCCGGGCTTGCCGACGAGGGATACCGCGAGGACAAGACCTCCCCCGACCTCCCCGCCGGCCGCTACCGCCGGACGAAGCAGGGGGTCGACGTCCACCTGCGGAGCTTCCCCCTCCCCGACGGCAGCCACGGCGGCGGTCTCGTCGAGATCACCTACGCGGGGACCCACGTCGCCGCGCTCCGCCAGGACGGCAGGGCGACCGATTCCGTGATCCTCGATCCGCCGCTCCTCGCCTCCTACTACGGTCCCAACTTCCTGGAGCGCCGGCCGGTCACCTTGAAGGAGGTCTCGCCGGACCTGATCAATTCCATCCTCGCGGCGGAGGACGAGACCTTCTTCCGCCACGCGGGCATCTCCCCCACCGCCATCGCGCGGGCGGTCTGGGTCGACCTGAGCGGCCGGGGGCGCCGCCAGGGAGGGAGCACCCTCACCCAGCAGCTCGTCAAGAACCTCTATCTCACCCAGGAAAAGACGCTGCGGCGCAAGAGCCAGGAGATTCTCCTCGCCGTCCTGCTCGACCTGCGCTACGACAAGAGGAAGATCCTGGAGGCCTACCTCAACGAGATCTATCTGGGCGGCAGCGGCGGCGTCTCCCTGCTGGGGGTGGGGGCCGCCTCGCGGGCCTACTTCGGGAAGGACCCCGGCCAGATCGACCTCGCCGAGGCGGCGACGATCGCCGGGATGATCCCCTCCCCGGCCAACTACTCGCCGGCCACCCATCCGGACCGCGCCAGGGAGCGGCGCGACTGGGTGCTGGGGCGCCTTGCCAAGCTGGGGCTCGTCCCCCAGGAGCGCGTCGACCGGGCGTTGCGCGAGCCGGTCGCCGTGGCCCCCGAGCCGGTCGTCCGGAGGCGGGCTCCCTACTTCGCCGATTCGGCGGCCTTCGAGGCCTCCCGCCGCTTCGGCGTCGACGACCTGGAGGACGGCGGCTACGTGCTCTTCTCGACCCTCGACTGGGCCGGCCAGAAGGCGGCCCAGGAGGCGGTCGAGGCCGGGCTGAAGCAGATCGACGGCGGGCGCAAGGGGCGCGCGCTCCAGGCGGCCCTGGTCTCGATGGATCCGGCGACCGGCGGCATCCTCGCCTACGTCGGCGGCCGGGGGTATGACAAGAGCCAGTTCGACCGCGCCGGCCGGGCCCAGCGCCAGCCGGGGAGCTCCTTCAAGCCGATCGTCTACGCCGCCGCCTTCGAGGCCGGCAAGGCGTCCCCGGCTTCGTTCCTCGACGACGAGCCGCTGACCCTGCGGACCGGCGCCGGGCTCTGGACCCCGAAGAACGACGACGGCACCTCGCACGGCTGGGTCTCCGCGCGCACCGCCCTGGAGAAGAGCTACAACCTGGCGACCGCCCGGCTGGCCACGGAGGTGGTGGGGATGCCGCGGGTGATCAAGCTGGCGAGCGACTTGGGGATCACCACCCCGATGCAGCCCTTCCCCGCCATGGCCCTCGGCGCCGCCGCGGTGACGCCGCTGGAGATGGCAACGGTCTACTCGACCCTGGCCGGCGGCGGCGCCCGCCCGCCCGTCCACGAGCTGGTGGCGGTGCTCGACCGCTACGGCAAGCCCGTCCAGGGCTCTCCCCTGCCGAAGCCGGTGCGGGTGCTCTCCGCCCAGACCACCTACCTGGTGACCTCGCTCCTCGAAGGGGTGCTCCAGCGCGGCACCGCCGCCGGGGCCGCCGCGGGGATCCCGGGCGAGCTCGCCGGCAAGACCGGCACCACCAACCAGCAGCGGGACGCCTGGTTCGCCGGCTACGCCCCGGAGCGCGCCACGGTCGTCTGGGTGGGGTACGACGACAACTCGAAGACCCGCCTCTCCGGAGCCCGCGCCGCGCTGCCGATCTGGGTCCGCTTCATGGCCCGGGTCGCCCCGCCGGGCGGCTACTCCGCCTTCGCCACGCCGCCGGGGATCACCACGGCGGCGATCGATCCCACCACTGGCATGCTGGCGACCGAGGGGTGTCCCTACGTGATCACCGAGGTCTTCCGCGAGGGGGAGGTCCCCACGCAGACCTGCGACCGCCACGGCGGCAGCGCGCCCGAGCCCCAGGTCGCCGCGGTCGAGCCCACCCCCGAGGAGCGCCAGGAGGAGCCCGCCGCCCGGGCCGAGGAGCGGCGGACCGAGCCGCGCACGATCCGCAGCTTCTTCCGCCGCCTCTTCGGCCGCCGGGACCGCGACGACGGCCGCGGCCAGGAGCGGGACCGGGATTCCGGACGGGAGGAGCGGGACCGGGACGGACCGCCGCCGCCGGAGCGCTGATCACCGGAGCCGCGCGCCGATCCGGGGCGCGAGATAGCCCACCAGCTTGCCCCGTCCGCCGTCGGCGTAGTGCATGGGATCGCCGAAGTCGCCGTCCTCCCAGGGGATCTCCCGGGCCGCGTCCGCGAGATCCCCCACCCCCTCGGCCGCCAGCCGCCGCAGGACGCCGTTGAGGCGCTCCAGCTCCCCCGGCACGGCGGTGGGGAGGAGCTCCGGATACCAGCCGGCGAGATAGGCGAGGTCCGCGCTCCGGCTGGCGGCGCGGATGCGCACCGGCTGGGTGACCAGCAGGACCGCCGCGCCCCGCGAGCGGGCCAGGGCGGCGAAGGAGCGGACGTTGCGCTCGAAGGCGGCCACCCCCTCCGGAGAGACGTGGGCCCATCGCCGGACCGGGCCCCCGGGCCCCCCCAGCGCCTCCCAGGGGTCGGCGGGCTTCCGGCCCAGGTCGCGGAGCTTCTCGATCAGCAGCGAGCGGGCGAGCCATGGCGGCGGCGGCAGCTCCAGCCCCAGGGCCCGGCGGGCCAGCTCGGCGTGGCCGTGCTCGTACTGGGGATCGAACGGCTGGTGCGAGGCAGGCTGGAGATCGTTGATCCCCTGGTAAAGCACGGCGAGGTCGGGAGCGAGGTCGAGGTCCCGGATGGCGAGCGAGATCACGTTCTCCTGGCTCGTCCAGCCCGGGAAGCCGGCGTTCCACACTTCGACCTTCTCGCCGCCGGCTCGCAGACGCCTCTCCAGGAGGCGCGGCCAGGTCGCGGCGTCGTCCGGCGCCAGCACGTCGAAGCCCGTCGATCCTCCGGACAGCAGGACCCGCCGGACGCCCGGCGGCTTGGCCCGGGGGCGCTCCGGCGAGCGGTAGCCGAGGCGGTCGAGAGTGGCCCGCTTGCCGAACACGGCGACCGCCCCTCCTTCGCGGGGTCCCGTGTTCAGGTAGGCGTGACGGCGGTAGATCCGCCGCAGGAGGAGGATCTCGTCGTGGAAGGCCACCGCCCGCGTGCGCGGCCAGGCACCGTCCCGCAGCCGCAGCGCGACGCGCAGGAGGGCCTCGCTGCAGGCCAGCAGCAGAGCCGCCGCGAGGAGGCCCAGCAGCAGGCCGCGGAGAGGACGGGAGACCGGGTGCACCCGGGAAGTCTATCCGCCGCCGGGGCGGGAATATGCACCGCCCCGCTCGCGCTATGATGTTCGGCTCCGCCGGACCGAGGAACGATGCCCAAACCCAAGCAGCCAGCCATTCAGATCGAGCGCGCCCGCACCCATAACCTGAAGGGGATCAACTGCCAGGTACCGCACCGCGCGGTGACCGTGGTGACCGGTCCCTCGGGAGCGGGCAAGTCGTCGCTCGCCTTCGACACCATCTTCGCCGAGGGGCAGCGGCGCTTCGTGGAGTCGATGTCCACCTACGCCCGGCAGTTCCTCGACCAGATGGAGCGCCCGCCGGTGGACGCCATCCACAACATCCTGCCGGCCGTGGCGTTGGAGGCCAAGAACGCCGTGCGCAACGCCCGCTCCACGGTGGGCACGATCACCGAGACCCTCGACGTGATGCGCCTCCTCTTCACCCACCTGGGGGAGGTGGGGTGCGTGAACGGCCACGGGCCCGTGCGCAGCTACAGCCCCGAGGAGGCCGCGGCCGACCTCGTGGCCGGCGCCGCGGGCGATGCGTTCACCCTGGTGGTGCGGCTCCCCCGGCCCAGGAAGGGGGCGGAGGACGCCCTGGGCGAGCTGATCCGCCAGGGATTCAAGCGCCGGCTGGACGGCGAGGAGGTCGCGCGCATGGAGCCTGGGGAGAAGTGGCCGGCGAAGCGCGATCCCCTCCCTCTCGTCCTCGGCCGCTTCACCGCGAAGCCGGAGTCCCAGGCGCGGGTGGTCGACACCCTGGAGCAGGCCTACCGGATGAATGGCGGCAAGGTGGAAGCGCGCGGGACCTCGGCCGTGCGCCTCTACAGCCGGGAGCTCGCCTGCCCGGTCTGCGGTGAGACCGCCCGCCGGCCCACGCCGGCCCTGTTCTCTTTCAACTCGCCGCTCGGCGCCTGCCCCGAGTGCCAGGGGTTCGGCCGGGTGATCGGCGTCGACCGCGAGCGGGTGGTCCCGGATCCCCGGCGCACCCTCTCCGAGCGCCCGATCGCCCCCTGGAACACGCCGGCCTACGAGGAGCTCTACGACGAGCTCCTCGCCGCCTGCCGCAAGCGGAAGATCCCGCTGAACGTCCCCTGGGCCGAGCTCCCGGAGAGGGACCGCGAGTGGATCTGGAGCGGCGCCAACAATCCCGCCAGCCTGGACGACTTCTTCGAGTGGCTGGAGGCCCGCACCTACAAGGTCCACGTACGGGTGCTGCTCGCCCGCTACCGCGCCTACAACCCCTGCCCGGAGTGCCTGGGCACCCGGCTGCGGCCGGAGGCGGTGGCCGTCCGCCTGGAGGGGAAGAGCCTGCCGGACCTCGCCGCCCTCAGCATCGAGCAGCTCCGCGGCTGGCTGCGCGAGCGCCGCTGGACGCCACGGCAACGCGAGGTGGCCGGCCATCTGATCGACGAGCTGACCGAGCGGATCGAGGTGCTCCACCGGGTGGGGCTCGACTACCTGACGCTCGACCGCCAAGCGCGCACCCTTTCGGGCGGGGAGACCCAGCGCATCCACCTCGCCGCCGCCCTGGGCTCCGGCCTCACCAGCACCCTCTACGTGCTCGACGAGCCGACGATCGGCCTCCACCCGCAGGACAGCGAGCGGCTCCTCTCCCTGCTGCGCGACCTGGCGGCCAAGGGGAACACGGTGCTGGTGGTGGAGCACGACCGCACGCTGATCCGCGGCGCCGACCACGTGATCGACCTCGGGCCCGCCGCCGGCGAGCGGGGGGGCCGGGTGGTGGCCGAGGGGCCGATCGAGACGATCCTGGCCAGCGAGGCCTCGCTCACCGGCCGCTACCTGCGGGAGCGCCCGCCTACCCAGGCGCGCCGGCACATGGCCCGCTTCCGCCGCGAGCAGGGATGGGAGACCCTCTCGGAGGAGATCTCCAGCCTCCCTCTCATCTCGATCCGCGGCGCCCGCGCCCACAACCTGAAGGACGTCGACGTCGACCTCCCCCTGGGGGCCATGGTCGCGGTGACCGGCGTCTCCGGCTCGGGCAAGTCGACGCTGATCGAGAACGTCCTCTACGGCACCTACCAGCGCTCGCGCGGCGTGGTGGACGTCGAGCCAGGCGAGTGCGATCTCCTGACCGGGCTGGAAGGACTGGTGGACGTGACGCTGGTCGACCAGCGCCCGCTCGGGCGGTCGAGCCGCTCGAACCCGATCACCTACATCAAGGCCTACGACGAGGTGCGCAAGCTGTTCGCCGCCACCTCCGACGCCAAGGCCCGGCGGATCACCGCCGCCCACTTCTCCTTCAACGTCGACAAGGGGCGCTGCCCCTCCTGCGAGGGGACCGGCATCACCGAGGTGGACATGCAGTTCATGGCGCCGGTGACGGTGCTCTGCGAGACCTGCCAGGGGCACCGCTTCCGGCCGGAGGTGCTGGCCGTCCGCTACAAGGGCAAAAACATCTCGGAGGTGCTGGACCTGACGGTGGAGGACGCGATCGATTTCTTCGCCGGCCAGAAGCGGCTCGCCAGGCGCCTGCGCGTGCTCCTCGACGTGGGGCTCGGCTACCTGCGGCTCGGGCAGTCCACCTCGACCCTGTCGGGGGGAGAGGCGCAGCGGCTCAAGCTCGCCAGCTTCCTCGACCGCCCGGCGGGCGAGGGGCGGCGGCTCTTCCTCTTCGACGAGCCGACCACCGGCCTCCACCTGGCCGACATCGACCTCCTCTACCACACCCTCCGGCGGCTGGTGCAGCGGGGGGACGGCGTGGTGGTGGTGGAGCACAGCCCGGACCTGATCTCGCGCGCCGACTGGATCGTCGATCTCGGACCCGGCGGCGGCGTGCACGGCGGCGAGGTGCTCTACTCCGGACCGCTCGAGGGGTTCCTCGACCACGGCACCGGCCCCACGGCGGAGGAGCTGCGGCGCCACCTGCACTGGGAGGACGAGGCGGCCTGAGGGGATTTTTCCACCCGGACCGTCTGTTTCTCCGGGGGAGAGCTCCCAGGGGGCGCCAGGAATTGCGTTAGGATCAACCACCGGCCATGGAATCGACCCAGACCCAAACGGCCCTGCCGCGGACGCAGACCGCGCCCCCTCCCCGTCCGATCCTCTGGTGGGTGGGGACGTTCGGCGGCGCCTTCCTCGCCTGCGTCCTCCTCTTCGCTGTCTGGGCCAAGGCGATCGATCCGCCGTCGTTCGTCGACCAGATCCATACCGAGGGGCTCGACTTCCTGCTCCCCGCCCGCGCCGTCGCCCTGATCGCGCTGGCTCTGGAGGCGGGGCTCGGGCTGCTGCTGCTCTTCGGCGTGCGGCGCAAGTGGGTGCTGATCCCCGCGACCCTCCTGGTCGCCTTCTTCCTCTCCCTCACCGGCCGCGCCTGGTGGCTGGCCGAGCACGGCCAGCGCGACGCCGCCGAGTCGTGCGGCTGCTTCGGCAACCTCGTGCAGCGGACCCCCGCGCAGGCCTTCTGGCAGGACTTGGCCCTGCTCGTGCCGGCCCTGCTCCTCGCCTGGGTAGGACGCGAGCAGCGGCCGCCGCTGGTCCCCCCGAAGCGCACCGCCCTCGCCGTGACCGGCACCCTGGCGGTGCTCTTCCTCGCCTGGAAGGCGCCCGAGCTGCCGCTGGACAACCTGGCGACGCGCCTGCGCCCCGGCGCCGAGGTCGGCAAGACCTGCGCCGGCGAGGGGGCGCAGCGGGTCTGCCTCGACGGATTGATCCCCGAGCTGCGGGAGGGGGAGAATCTGGTCGTGATGGCGAAGCTCGACGACCCCGCGCTGACCAAGGCGGTCGACGCGCTGAATGCCTACACCGGCAACCCCGGCCCGGCGCTCTGGGTACTCACCTCGGCGACCGCCGATCAGCAGCGGGCCTTCTTCTGGCAGTGGGGGCCCAGGTTCCAGATCCGCGAGGCGCCGCCCGAGCTGCTGCGCCCGCTCTACCGCCGCCTGCCCCGGTCCTTCGCGGTCAAGGACGGGCGCGTGACCGAAACCTTCCAGGGGCTGCCGCCCGCCGTCCAGGCGTCCACCTCCAAGACAACACCATGAGGTCTTCGCTATGAAGCAGATGAGATCCGCCATCCTGGCGGTGCTCGCGGCCGCCTCGCTGGCCGCCGCGGCGCTCGCCCAGGGCGTCCCGTCGGACGCCACGCTGCGCGGCTTCCAGCCGAGCAGCGACTACGTCCTCGTCGTCAACGGAAATCCGGTGCCGGCGGCCGAGATCTACAAGAACGACCAGCTCCCGGCCATCCTGATCCTCACCTCGGCGCTCCCCGCGCCGGTGCTGATGACGCCGCGCTCCGGCAACGTCGAGACGGTCAACCTGATGAAGGTCGCGAAGCAGAAGGACGGCACGGTGGATCTGCTGGCGGACGCCGTGCTCTCCCCCATCGGCGCCTTCCAGCTCGACGGCGGAAACCCCACCTTCAACTACCAGGGCAAGAAGGTGAGCCTCACCCCGAAGCCCGCCCTGCGGGGCCTGCGCAAGGGGTCGGAGCTGCTGGCCAACCTCCCCGAGTACGTCCGGACCTCCAAGGGGTACAAGCCCAACGCCGCGGCCGTCGCCGCGCTGAAGGCGGACCGCAAGCCGGTGACCGTGCACGTCGTCTTCGGCTCCTGGTGCCCGCACTGCCGGCAGCACGTGCCGCTGATGCTGCGGGTCGAGAACGAGGTGAAGAACCCGAACATCAAGTTCGAGTACTACGGGATCGACAATCCGCCGGACGGCTGGAAGGACCCCGAGGTCAAGCGTCTGGGCGTCAAGGGGATTCCGACCGCGATCGTCTACATCAACGGCGTCCAGGCCGGCCGCATTGAGGGCGCGGATGCCTGGAACGCTCCCGAGGTGGCGCTCTCCAAGGTGATCAACGGCGCGACGGGGAAGGGGAAGTAAGCGCCGCCAGCGGATCGATCCCGCCGTTGAGCCAGGTGGCGTCCGGCGATTGCAGCTCGCCGGGCGCCGCGAAGCGGGAGAGCCCCAAATCAGCCAGCCGGGGCTCCAGCGCCCACGCCTCCTCCCCCGCCAGCGCCGCCCCCTGAAGCCGGCCCCGCCAGGGCGCCAGGATCTCCGGCAGCCTCTCCAGGTCTTCCAGCGGATGGATTCGCACGGTCCGCAGCCCCGGCGAGGCGTTGAGCTCCGGGTTGGGATCGACGATCACCGTCCCCTGCTGCAGCGCCAGGTTGGACATCCGGAGCCCCCGCATCTCGGCTTCGAGACGGGTGTGCTGGACCGCCGCCGAGACCGGCCGGACCGGCGGCCCCGGAGGCCAGCGGCGGGCGAGGTCGAGCAGCTCGGTCTCCAGACGCCCGGCGAGCTCTCCCGCATCCCCCGCCGTGTAGACCGCCACCACCGAGAGGCACCCCCGCTGATCGAAAAGCGCCACGTCGCGCGCCAGCCCCTCCGCCGCCGCGCGGACGTCCGCCGAGGCGGAGACGACCCCGAGGCTGGTCTTCGGGCCGTAGCCCACCACCTTGCCCGGAGCCCGCCGTTCGAGGTCCTCCAGCGCCTCCCGTTCCCCATAGGCGAGCACCGTCCCCACCCCGGCCAGCACCGGTGCCTCCAGCTTCGCGTCGCCGCCCGGCCAGGCCGCGGCGGCCACGGCGCCGGCCAGGCGCGGCTCCCGCCGGGTCAGGGCGGCCAGGAAGGCGGGCGCGAAGAGGGGCTCGGCCGAGGAGGACTTGAGCAGCACCGGCCGGCGGACCAGCAGGGCGGGAAGGAGGGTCTGGACGGCCAGGGCCGGGAGATTGGAGGCGAGGACGGCCAGCACCGGCCCCGCGTCCGGCGGCGCGGGATGCGCCCGGGCCAGGAGCGCCGTCGCCGGCTCCCGCCGCACCCCGCCGAGCACCGCCTCCAGCCCGGCCCGGAGCCCCTCCTTGGAGAGCCCGCAGAGACGGGCGAGCGGCGGATCGAGCGCCCGCCGCTCCAGCGACACGGTGCGCAGGAAGGTCGAAACCGTATCCCCCCAGGCGGCGAGGAGCTCGTCGTCCGGGATCGCCCGCAGCACTGCCTCTCCCTCCCGCAGGGCTGCCACGACCCGGCCCAGGGCCTCGGGGGTCCAGCGAGCCGCGCTGTAGCGGATCCCCGGCCGCTCGACGGCGCGAAAGACCGGCTCGCGGGAGTGAGAAGGAAGGGTCGCGGGGAGGAAGGCGTCGCGGAGCATGGGGGACCTACTGCGATCCCCGCAGCTCCTCCACCACCAGCGAGCACCCCCGCAGCTCCGCCCCGGCGGCGCGGCCGATCAGGCGGAAGCCGTCCCCCTCGGCCACGCCGAGGTCCTCGGTCAACACATGGAGGGCCGAGCCGAGGTTGCCGAGATCGAAGAGGCAGACCAGCCCGGGGGTGCCGGCGGGGACCTCCTCCAGGGTTTCGGGATCGAGCAGGCGCACGCGCACCCAGTGGGGGGCCACGAAGAGGTCCGGATCGTCCCCCAGCAGCGCCCCGGTGTAGCACTGGCTGGTCAGCTCGGCCATGCCGTACTCGCGTACCACGGATGGGGCCGGCACCCCCAGCCAGGATTGCATGCGGGCGAGGAGGTCCTCGCGGGAGACCTCGGCCGCCCGCCCCTTGAAGCCCCCGGTCTCGAAGACGGCGCTCCCCGGCGGCAGGCGGAACTTGAGCCCCAGGCGCTCCAGCGCGTCCAGCCATTGGACCAGGGCGAAGGCGGTGGCCAGCACCAGCACCGGCCTCCCCTCACGCTGACGGGCCCCCGTCCACGAGCGGGCCGGCGCCGCCTCGACCCCGCGCGGACCGAAGGCGGTGGCGCTCTTCTCCGGCTCCCCCCAGCGGGCCAGGATGTGGTCCGCCATGAAGGAGAGGCTCGAATCCGGAAGCTGCTGGCGGGAGGGGATCAGCGAAAGGATCGGCAGCTTCCCCGCCGTGCCGGTGTACGGCAGACAGAAGCGCGGGAAGGAGGCGTCGATCACCGCCCGGTAGAGGTCCGGAAAGGGCTGGTGATGGACGCTGCGCCGCTCCTCGCCACTGGTCGTACCGCTGCTGCGGAAGACCTCCACGGCCGGCGCCGCGGCCAGGGTCAAGGTCTTGAAGGCGGCGGTGGGGACGGGGGGAACCCGCCGCCAGCTCGTCACCGTCTCAGGGCTCACGCCCCGCCGCTCGCAGAGGCGGCGGTAGGGCTCGACGCGCTCGAATTGCCAGGCGAAGGCGGCGAGCGCCAGGTCTTCGAAGGAGTCGCTCTGGGGGAAGGTCAGGAACCGGGTCACACGCTCGACGATCACGGGAGGGATTCTGTCATGGTCGCTTCGGTCGTGGTAGATTGGAGGGGCTACCCTCAAGCGCCATGACCGACCTCCACAAGGCCCGCCAGGGTCCGGGAACGCCAGAGGCCGTCGAGGCGGTCACCGCCGTCGTCGCCGCCCTGTCCGCCGAGATCGACGCGATCCTGGCGCGTTTCCACCTGAGCGAGCAGGACGCGGCGGACCTCCTGCGCGAGATCCTGCTCCTGGCCATCTACCGCTGGGACCAGATCGCCAATCCCGAGATCTGGCTCCTCGCCACCCTTCGCCGCGCCTGCGTGCGCCGGTTGCTGCGGCAGGCCCCGCCGGAGCCTTAAGCTCCGCAGGGATTCCGGACCCCAGGGGTTCCAGAGCACGAGGTGGCGACCGATTCCGGCACGGCGGCGGCCATCGATCCAGGGTGGGAGGCCCTCGCGCGGGTGGCCGCGGGGGACGCCGAAGCCTTCGCGGCCCTGGTCGAAAGCCATCAGGAGCGGCTCCTCCGGCTGTGCGATCGCATGCTCGGCGATGCGGAGGAGGCGCGCGACGCCGCCCAGGAGGTCTTCCTCAAGGCCTACCGGAAGGCGGGGGAGGTCCGCCCCCAGGGCCAGGTCTACACCTGGCTCTACCGCATCGCGGTCAACCACTGCCTGAACAAGCTGCGGCGCCGCAAGCTGGTGCGCTTCCTGCGCTGGGAGGACCCGTCCGACCCGGAGGCCCCCGCCTTCGATCCTCCGGACGAGGGGGCGGGACCGGTCGCCGCCCTGGAGGCCCGGCGCCGCTGGCAGGCGACGCGGCGGGCGATTACTGCGCTGCCGGCGAGCCAGCGGGCGGTGCTGGTGCTGGTGCGATTCGAAGGACTGTCCTATAAACAGACGGCCGAGGTGTTGGGGATCACCGAGGGCGCCGTCGAGAGCCGGCTCGTCCGGGCCATGCGCCGCCTCGAAGCGGCGCAGGAAGCGGACGGCTCGGGTGTTCCACTTAGGGGAAGGAAACGATGACACGCGGGACCCAAGAAGAGCTGATGCGCCTCCTCCACGGCGAGCTGCCGCCGGAGCGGGCGCGGGAGCTGCGCGAGCGCCTGGCGGCCGAGCCCGAGCTGGCCGGGGCCTACCAGCGTCTCGAACGGACCTGGAACGGTCTCGACCTGCCGCCCGCCGCGCCGGTGCCGGCCGGGCTCTCCGGCCGGGTGATGGCGCACGCGCGGAGCCTGCCGAGGCCGGCCCGGGGCCTCTCCTGGTCGGCCGCCCCCGTCTGGGTACGGGCCACGGCCGCCGCCGCGCTGATCGCCGGCGCGGCGCTCGGGGCCGGCGTCGGCCGGAGCTGGCCGGCCGCCGAGACAGCGTCCGCGGACTCCGCGTCCGCCACCGTCTCCTCCCTCTCCGGCTCCGAGTACAACCTCGCCGACGGCTATTGGGACGTGATCGAGGACGCCACCTCCACCTCCGGGAGCCCGGAGCTCCAGCGATGAGGCGCTGGTGGCTGGTGATCGCCCTGCTCCTCTCGGTGGGGCTCAACGTGGGCATCCTCGCGGCCATCGCGGCCCGCCGGGGCGGGCCTCCTCCTCCCAGAGAGGAACGGGAGGGGCGCCCGCCGCAGGAGGGGCAGAGCCCCGCCAACGTCGATCCCGTCCCCCGGCTGGGCCGCCTGGCCGACCGCCTGAAGCTCGAAGGGGATCAGCGGCGCAGGTTCCTCGACCTCCAGTGGAACCTCTACCAGGAGTCGACCCGGCAACGCCTGCGGATGAACGAGGTCCACCGCGAGATCCGGCGCGAGGTGACCCGGCCGAATCCAGACCGGCAGCGGGTCGAGGCGCTGCTCGGCGAGTCGTCGCGGATCCACATGGCTCTGGAGCGGGCGCTGGTGAGCAATATCCTCTCCACCCGCGAGCTGCTCGGCCCGGAGAAGGAGAAGGAGTACCTGAAGATCGTCGGCCGCCTGCGCCTGCCTAACCCCGGCCCCGGCATCGCGAGCCCCGCCGGACCTCCGCCCAAACGGCGGCAGGGAGGCTTCCTCGACCGCTTCCGCCAGCGGCGGATGGAGAGGATGGAGCGGCGGGAGGGGGAGAGACCGCCACCCCCTCCGGAAGGAGAGGAGGGCGGAGAGGGGCCGCCACCGGAAGGAGAAGGGCCGCCGCCGTAAACCTCATCAACCCAGCCCTCTTCTCCCGCCCCGGGCCATCCGACCGATCCGTCGGATCCGACCAATAACGCCTGCTAGAAGCACCGCCGCCTCAGCTGCGTTCCCCTCTCCCGGTGAGGGAGGGTGGGAGGGGACGGGAGAGGGGCCAGGGGTGAGGGGCTCATTTGACCGCCTTCGCCTCGCGAACCGCCTTGAGCTTCGCCTGGATCTGCTGGAGCGTGTCGGCCGGCAGCAGCAGGACCACGTCCCGGCCGCTCACCCGCGCCGGCACCCCCTCCGGGATCGCCGGATAGAGGATCAGCGTCTCCGTCCCCAGCTCCTTGCCGCGCAGCTCGAAGGTGAGCAGCGGCTTGGCAAGGCCGGCGTGGAGGGACTGCGCCTCCGCGGGAGCGAGCACCCGCTGGGCGCGAGCGCCGGTTACGGCGAAGAGGAGGTCGCTCACCGGGAGGTAGGAGATCAGGGCGTCCCCCCGCTTCCAGTCGGTGTCCGAACGGGTCAGCGACAGGGCCGAGCGGTCGTCCCGCACCGTGGCGGAGTCGACGTCGTGCACCTCAAAGACGGAGAGCTGGAGCGCCCGCCAGTCGTTGGGGACCCGCCGGATCGACTCCCCCAGGCGGGTGCGGACCTCGAAGACCGTATCCCCCACCTTGCCGTAGGCCACCTCGCCGGCCGGCTGCCCCTCCGGCGCCGCCGAGCCGGTCACCGCCGTCCCCAGCTCCACACGGGCCGGCGGCGTACCGTCCGAGAAGACCAGGTCTACCGCCCCCTTGGGCGGATTGAGCCCCAGGGCGGCGAGATTCTGCGGGCCGTCCAGGAAGCGGTCGGCGGTGAGGCCGGTCAGGTCCGAGAGCAGGCCGTCCACCAGATCGCGGTCGGCCCGGTCGGCCGTGGGGCGCTCCATCCAGAACCCCCCTCGGCGCCGGGCCAGCACCACCGGCCCCTCGGGCCCGCCGCTCAGCGTGATCCGCTGCACCGCCTCCCGGTTCCCCCGGAAGACCTGATGGTCCCGCCACTCCCCCGGCGCCTTGTCCACCTCGGAGAGGATGGCGTCGGAGACCACGTAGGCCCCCTTCCGCCCTTCCACCCCGGCGATCGTCGAGCCGCCGGGCGGCACCTCGGCGCCGATCCGCAGCACCTTCTCGCCGTCCCTGGTGGTCAGGCGCACGGTGGCCCGGGGCTTGTCGAGCCCCACGGACTTGGGATCGACGTCGTCGAGCGTGCTGGTCTTCTGGAGCGAGGTGACCGCGTCGAGCAGGCGGTCGACGGCGAAGGCGTCGGCCCGGGCGGCCAGCGGCCGCACGAGCCGCCAGTCGGCCGCCGCCGGCTCGGCCGTCTCCTCCTTCTTGTCCCTTTTGACGGGCTTGGGAGCGGGAGCCTTCTCCAGACGGACCCCCCCCTTGGGAGCCTCGATCGCCACCGCCGTCACGTCCCCCTTCTCCAGCGCGAAGACCTTCTTGCCCAGGGTCTCCCGCTCCTCGCTCGACGGCAGCTTCCGCTCGTAGAGCCAGATGAAGGCTCCGAGCCCCAGGACCAGCACGAGCAGGATCAGCAGCGTGCGCGGCTTCATCCCCTATCTCCTGCGACGGGAGAAGACGTATCCTCCCAGGATCACGGACAGGAGGGGCAGGAGGGCCGCCACGAAATAGACCCTGTGGATCTCGTCCTTCCCCAGCGTCAGCCGCACCTGCTCCGTCTTCTTCGGCGGGATGCCGAGCAGCGCCTCCCGCTCCACCAGCCAGTTGAGCGTGTTCGCCAGCAGCAGGGCATTGGCCTGGTTGGCCTGGAGGAGCTGGTTGCCGCTGAAGTCCGAGTCGCCGATCACCGCCAGCCGCATCGCCTTCTTGCCGGGCGCCGTCAGCGCGCTCTCCGCCACCACCCCCACCGCCACCGGGCCGGCCACGTCCGCCGCGTCCTTCCCCGCCCGGTCGAGATGGGCGAGGTCGGTCTCCCCCCACCCCGCGGGCGAGGTGCGCATCAGCTCGGTGACCTTGACCCCCGGCGCGCTGCCGGCCGCCACCGAGCGGACCAGGCTCACCAGCACCGGCACCCCGGCGCCCGCGAACGCCTTGGTGATCGGATGCTCGCCGTAACTCTTGATGAAGAGGGTCTCCGGACCGAAGAAGGGAAGGGTCGCCGTGGGATCGACCACGATGTCCTGCCCGGCCTTGATCCCGTAACGGGCGAGCCACCCTTCGAGATTCGTCTTGACCAGCCCGCCGCCGGCTCCGGCCGGCGCCAGGGTGGGATCGAGCAGCACCAGCATCCGCCCGCCGCCGTTCAGATAGGCCGAGAAGGCGTCGAGCTCGGGCTGCACGAAGCTGCCGGTGGGGCCGGCGATCACCAGCAGGTCGGTCCCCGGCGGCACCGCGCCCTGTCCCAGCGAGGCCCACTCCGAGAGCTCGAAATTGTCCCGCCCGAGCACCTGCTGGGCCAGGGCCAGCCCGCTCCCCCCCTGGTCGTCCAGCGAGCGCTCGCTGTGGCCGTTGGTGAAGAGGATCTTCGGCTTCCGCCCCTCCGAGAGCTGGAGGATGGCGCTGGTGAAGAGCTGCTCCCCCTTGTAGCCGGTGATCCGCGGCTCGCCGCTGGTCGAATCGATGTCCGCGAGATCGGCGCTGGAGATCACCCGCTTGTCCTTGCCGCTGGCCACCACCACCCCCTGGGTCGTCACGCCGTACTGCTGGCTGAGCGACTGGGCCTCCAGGGGGTGCTTCTCCAGGTCGAGGAACTTCACGTGTACGCGCCGCGAGGCCGAGCCGTAGCGCTGGAGCAGCTCGTTGGTCGGCTGATAGAGGTCGCGCTGCTGATCGGGCGACATGAACACGATGAAATCAATATCCTTATTGAGCCCCTTGAGCACGTTCCTGGTCTTGTCCGAGAGGCTGTAGAGCTGGCTGCTCGTCCAGTCGAAACGCTTGTAGTACTTCCAGCCGAAATAGTTGACGATCACCAACAGGGCGGCGAGCAGCAGCACGCCCGCCGAGAGCGTCCCTGTCCTCACGAGCTGGCGCCGGTTTGCCTGATCCATCATCATCTCCACTTCTTGTCTTCGAGCGCCCGGCTGGCCAGGAACAGGAAGAACAGTGTGCCCGACAGATAGAAGACCAGCCGGCGGGAGTCGACGATCCCGCTCGCGAATTCGTCGATATGGCTCCAGATGCTCACGTAGCCGAGCGCCTTCTTCAAGATGTCGTTGTCGACCAGCCCCTCGAAGACCCCGACCAGGAACAGGATGAAGAGCACGGCCGCGGTCATCATCGCCGCCAGGAGCTGGCTCCGGGTCGTGGCCGAGGCGAAGGTCCCGATGGCCAGGAAGAGGGCGCCGATCAGCAGCACCCCCACGTAGCCGGCGAAGACCGGCCCCCAGTCCACCTTCTCGAAGCTGGCGATGGTCAGGCCGTAGGCGAGGGTGGGGAACCAGAGGAAGGCGTAGAAGGTGAGCGCCGCCAGGAACTTGCCGGCGATCACGGCCCCCTCGGTGACCGGCGCCGTCATCAGCACCTCGATCGAGCCGGACCGCAGCTCCTCGCTCACCAGGCGCATGGTCAGCACCGGAGCGATCAGCAGCAGCATCAGCCAGGAGGCGCGAAAGAAATAGCTGAACGGCGTGCCGCCCCCCGAGCCGGGGCTGCTCAGCTCCCCCACCAGGTAGATGAAGACGAAGGCGTTCACCGTGAGGAAGAAGAACAGCACGATGTAGGCGAGCGGCGAGAAGAAGTACGCCCGCAGCTCACGCCGGAAGGTCGCCAGGAAGCCGTTCACGAGACCACCTCCTGCCGGTCTTCGGGCGCCGGGGCCGGGGGCTCGGCGTTGGCCGCGTCGTGCGTGGTCAATCGCACGAAGACGTCCTCCAGGGTGGCGCCGCGGTCGCGGGCCAGCTCCAGGATCACCCAGCCGCGCTCGACCGCGGTGTGGAACACCTGCTCGCGGGGATCGCTGCCGGGCTCGCATTCGAGCACCCAGGAGCCCGGGATCCCGTCGGGCCTCACCCCCACCACCCCTGGCACCGCCGCCAGCGCCTCGGCGGCGTCCTCGGGAGCGCCCTTGAGGTCGACCCGCACCGCCGGATTGCCCATCCAGCTCTGGCGCAGGCTCTCGGGGGTCCCCTCGGCCACGATCCGGCCGCGGTCGATGATCACCACGCGGTCGCAGAGCAGCTCGACCTCGGGGAGGATGTGGGTGGAGAGGAGCAGGGTGTGCTGGCGGCCCAGCTCGCGGATCAGCTCGCGGATCGAGATGATCTGGCGCGGATCGAGGCCGACCGTCGGCTCGTCGAGCACCAGCACCCGCGGGTTGTGCAGGATGGCGGTGGCGAGCCCCACGCGCTGGCGGTACCCCTTGGAGAGGGTGCCGATGATCTGGTCGCGCACGTCCTCCAGGAGGCAGCGCTCCAGGGCCACCGGGATTGCCTGGCGGGCCTCGGCCCGCGACAGCCCTTCGAGCCGGGCGCGATAGGCGAGGTATTCGCTCACCCGCATCTCGGTGTAGAGGGCCACGTTCTCCGGCAGATAGCCCACCTGCCGGCGGGCCTCGCGGGGGGCCTCGAACAGGTCCTTGCCGTCCACCGTCACCCGGCCGCTGGTGGGCGGCAGGAAACCGGTGATCATGCGGATGGTGGTTGTCTTGCCCGCGCCGTTCGGCCCCAGCATCCCCAGGATCTCCCCCTCCCGCACGGACAAGGAGATGCCGTCCACGGCGGTGAAATCGCCGTAGCGGCGAGTCAGGCTGTGCGCTTCAATCATTGGAGCCCTCCCAAAGTGTCCCGTGGCAAATAGCAAAACCGGTGCCGCGCGGCCGGCGGCCGTTCTCGACGGCAAACTACGGAGAAATCAGGAGATCCGCGACGTTCCGGCGCCCACGATCGCCACCATGATGCCACTTTGGCGCGGGCGCCCACCCCGATGCTATCCTGTTCGCCATGGCAGACAAAGACAAGGCCTCAGGGATGAAGTCGGCGTACGAGCTGGCGCTGGAGCGCCTGGAGAAGCAGGGGATCGAGCGCCCGCGCGAGGAGAGCTTCGGGGACGACCTGCGCGAGAAGATCGCCGAGGCGAGGCGCAAGGGCGAGGCCAGGCTCGCCGAGCTCGAGATCCTTCACAAGAACCGCCTCAAGACCCAGCACGACCCGGTCAAACGGCAGGAGGAGGAAGAAGAGTACGTCCGCGAGCGCCGCCGCATCGAGGACGAGCGGGACCGGAAGATCGAGGAGCTGCGGAAGGGATAGATGAAATGGGGATCGAGGAGCTGAAGCGCCGCCGGGACGAGATCGTTGATACGCGGAACCGTAGAGACGTCCCAGTCCGTTTCAGCACAATGCCCGCAGGCCGCTGTCGTCGGGACGTCTCCCTCCCGAGGCCCTCTTCGCTTCCTACCCGCGCCGATCGATCAGAACGAGATCGCGCTCCGGTGACAGCGAGATCCCGGCAGATCCTGCCCTCCGAGGAGACGTCCCGACGACAGCGGCCTGCGGGCATTGTGCTGAAACGGACTGGGACGTCTCTACAGTTGTATCGGCAAGAACGCCTCCCCTAGATCATGCTCCGCCTGACCGAGCTCCGGCTCCCTCTGAATCATTCCGATCAGGACCTCCAGGCCGCCATCCTTCAAAAGCTCGGCATCGGGCGCGGGGACTTGGCCGGCTATTCGATCGTCCGGCGCGGCTACGACGCCCGCAAGAAAGACGCGATCGTCCTCGTCTACCACCTCGACGTCGAGACCCCCCGCGAGGCGGAGGTCCTTCGGCGGCTCCGGCGCGATCCCCACGTCGGGCCGGCGCCGGACGCCACCTACAAATTCTCCGTCGAGGCGCCGAGGGACCTGCCGTCGCGGCCGGTCGTGATCGGCTTCGGGCCCTGCGGGATCTTCGCCGGCCTGCTGCTGGCGGAGCTCGGATTCCGGCCGATCCTCCTGGACCGCGGCAAGAAGGTCCGCGAACGCACCGTCGATACCTTCGGGCTCTGGCGCCAGCGCAAGCTCAACCCCGAATCCAACGTGCAATATGGCGAAGGCGGAGCCGGCGCCTTCTCCGACGGCAAGCTCTACAGCCGGATCAAGGACCCGCAAAACCGCGGGCGCAAGGTGCTCACCGAATTCGTCGCGGCCGGCGCGCCCTCCGAGATCCTCTACGTCAGCAAGCCCCACATCGGCACCTTCCGGCTGGTGAAGATGGTGGAGAGCCTGCGCGCCAAGATCGAATCCCTGGGCGGCGAGATCCGCTTCCAGAGCCGGGTCGAGGACCTGGTGATCGAAGATGGCAAGCTGCGCGGGTTGATCCTGTCCAGCGGCGAGCGGCTGGAGGCGGACCACGCGGTGCTGGCGGTCGGCCACAGCGCCCGGGACACCTTCGAGATGCTGCACCGGCGCGGCGTCTACATCGAGGCGAAGCCCTTCTCCATCGGCTTCCGCATCGAGCACCCGCAGTCGCTGATCGACCGCGACCGCTTCGGAGCGAACGCGGGGAACCCGCTCCTGGGCCCCGCCGACTACAAGCTCGTCCACCACTGCCGCAACGGCCGCTCGGTCTACAGCTTCTGCATGTGCCCGGGGGGCACGGTGGTGGCGGCGGCCTCCGAGCCCGGCGGGGTGGTGACCAACGGCATGAGCCAGTACTCCCGGGACGAGCGCAACGCCAACGCCGGAATCGTAGTCGGCATCTCGCCGGAGGATTATCCCGGCGGTCCCCTGGCCGGCATCGACCTCCAGCGCCACTGGGAGCGGCGAGCGTTCGAGCTGGGCGGTGGCACCTACGACGCGCCGGGCCAGCTCGTGGGCGACTTCCTGGCCGGCCGCCCCTCCACCGACTTCGGCTCGGTGCTGCCCTCCTACCGGCCCGGGGTCCGCCTGGGAGATCTGAGCCCCAGCCTGCCGGACTATGCCATCGAGGCGATCCGCGAGGCCCTCCCCGCCTTCGACCGGCAGCTCAAGGGGTTTGCCATGGCGGACGCCCTGCTCACGGGCGTCGAGACGCGCACCTCCTCCCCCCTCCGCATCCGGCGGAACGAGGCTTCCCAGAGCCTCAACACCGAGGGTCTCTACCCCGCGGGGGAAGGGGCCGGCTACGCCGGGGGCATCCTCTCCGCGGCCGTGGACGGCCTGGAGGTGGCGGAGGCGGTGGCGTTGAGCCTGGCCGGACGGCCTCAGCCCACCGGAGCCCCGATCGCCTGACGAATCCGCCGGATCTGGGCCAGGTGCACCAGATCGTGACCGGCGTACAGGGACAGCATGTAGCCCAGCGGCTCGTCCCCGCGCTCGGCGTGGCGCATGACCCGGTTCTTGAGGTCTTCGGGAGCCGCCCGGCGGAGGACGCGGATGTTCAGGGCGCGCAGGGTCTCGAAGTCGTCAAGGGAGGTCGCGAGGTCGGCCTCCTGATAGCGCAGGCGCTCCGCCCAGAGATCCTGGTCATAGGCGGGGAGCTCGGGCGCGTCGTGGGCCAGGACCATGCGGAACCGGAAGGCGCCGACCACCTCCGAGTCGGCCAGATGCTGGACCACCTGCCGGACCGACCACTTCCCCGGCCGCTCCGGGGTGCCGTCCTGCTCCCGGCTGAGGCCCGCGACGGTCCGGCGGAGCGCCTCGGGAGTCTCCGCCAGCACCTCCATCGGCTCCCGCGAGCCGAGCGCCTGGAGGAGGGAATTGACGTAGGCCTGGAAGGGATTGACCTCGGACACGCTGGCGGGCTCGGACATGGGTCGGCTCCTCTCACGAAAGGTTCGGCAGGATCTTAGGCGGGGTGAAAGAAAGGCACAAGAGGTCAGAAGTCGGCGACCCACTGGAGCCCGCAAGGCAGATCGAACCCCGCGTACTCGATATGGATCACCCGCCGGTGTTCGCCCGTGCGGGATTTCGAGGAGGCGTGGAGCAGAAGGGGCCGCATCAACATCGCTCCCCCTTCGCCGACGGGGCAGGTGACCTCCCCCAACCGGGTTCTCCACTCCGGAATATCACCGGCGGCGATACGCCCCAGGCGGTGGCTCCCGGGGATCACGCGCAGCGCTCCATGATCGGCCGGAGTCTCGTCGAGGTGCACGCGGACGGCCAGCATCCGGGACAGGACCTCGATCGGCGGTTGGACGTGCGGGATGCCGTCCTTGACGGACCACGGCCCGAACCCCTCCGCGCTCCGCTTCTCACGGACGGCGATGGTGAGATCCTGGTGCCAGGGGACGATCCAGTTCGCTCCGGCGGTCTTGTCGAACGCCGTGACCTTGACCGGCCGCGCGGCGCTCCCCAGCACCTCCCTCGCCAGAGCGGCGGGGACGCCGTTCACGGCGAGCTCCCGCACCGCCTCCGACTTCAGGCCGAGGCTTCGGACGCCACCCTTCCGGTCGTCCTCAGACGCCACCCGGGCGAGCTCTTCCCGAAGCTCGAGAACCTCCTCGCGAGAGAGGACGGCGGGCACGACCGCGTAGCCACAGGCTTCCAACGTCATCCGGGCATTATCCCCCTTCCATGCCGGGGCATGCCCGTCTAATCTGTCCATGCATGAGCACCAACTGGTACGAGACACAGCGCAGCAACATTGAATCCTGCTGCCGGCGACTTATCGCCGAAAAGGTGATCGAACCGCTGTCGACGGACGAGGGCGAGACGAAAGCCTGGATGCTGTGGGAGCTCGCGTCCCTGGTCGAGGGCCACCTCCACGTCCAGCTCGACGGCACCCGGCTGTCCGAGGAAGAGCGTCTGGACTATGAATGCCGTGTCAGCGACAGTCACCCTTTCGGGAGTCCTCACGGAGGATACTCCCGCCCGTTCTGGCTGCTCGCCGGCGGCCGGCACGTTGGCACGATCGCCATCGGCACGTTCTACTACGGCATGGATCTGATCTCCATCCTGAGCCTGTACGTCGCTCCCGCCGAGCGGAGGAGAGGCATCGCCCGCCAAGCCCTCGAAGCGGTCTTCCGCGCGGCCCTCGCCAACGGCGCCGGGGGGATCCGGCTCGACTCGAATTGGACCTGGCAGCCGTCCCTGCGTTTCTATGCCCGCATCGGGATGTGGATCTGGAAACACAACCTAGTCTTCACCTGGCAGCCGGAATTGCCGCCCTACCGCGTCGAGATCGAAGGCTCCCAAGCACGTTTCCTGATCCAACAGGAGGATCAATGGCGCCTGATGGTCACCGCGCAAAACCTTGGCGAGCGTCTCGGCTGGGAGGCCGCTGATCTCAAAGACCTGCCCATCGAAATGTCTCATTGCATTCCCGGCACCTTCGCCCTCCACCTCGCACTGGCCGGTTGGCCGCTCATCCGCAGCGACGAAGCCTGGGAGCGCCGCTACGACTGGTCCGACGCAGGAGAGCCCGAAGGCCTCGCCTACAAGATCGAAATCTTCGAGGCCGTGTTCCGGGAGCGGGGCTTCGAGATCCGGGCTCCGCGGATTCCGGGGCTTCGGTATCGGGAGTTGGATGAGATCGAGTGACTTTGTTGATGGCGGTAGGGACGCGCGTAGCATCTGGATAATCGGAGTATCTAGGCGTGCAGGCCAGCACCTCTCCCGGCGAGGCGCTTGAGATCAGCTAAGAACTCATCGCACCTTCTGGTCCATTCCGCCGCAGCGGCGAGGTCGCCACGAGATCGGGCGATCGCGGAGAGAATCTTGAAGTCTTCCTCCACCTCCTTGAAACCGAGGGATTCGCGGATTTCAAGTGCCTTAAGGGCATGATGCTCGGCAGCAGAGAGGTCATTAAGGTGGAAGTGGGTAATGGCTAGCCGGCTCCATGAGGCAGCTTCTTTGGGCTTGTTTTCTTGAGATTGCCAGACTCCCAGGCTTTCCCTCAAAGAATGTATAGCTTCCTCAAAATGCCACCGAGCGGCTGGCTCGTCACCCCTCTCGCGGGCACTTTTGCCTTCCTCTTGGTAGGTGATTCCGATATTATATTTGGCTTGGCCTATACCGCTCTGATCTTCCAAGCTCAATGCCAACTCACACGATTTCTCAAACCAAGCTCGTGCCTCGACGAACCGACCAACTGCCCCCTCAACCCTGCCAAGGCTGTTGTAACTCTGCATAACGCCTTGGTAATTGCCCGCTTCTTGGAGAAGCGGGAGCGCCTGCTGGTAGAGACGGCGGGAACGCTTAAGTTGGATACGCTTACTTGCAAGGTCGCCCTGATTCTGAAGGATAGCTCCCTCCAGACCTTTGTCCCCAGTTTGGCGGCTGGCGGAAAGGGCCAAGTCATAGCGGGTTTCGGCCTCCACGTGGCGGCCTGCTTCCACGAGGAGGCCGGCACATTGACCGTAGGCGACGGCGAGTCCGCGGAGATTGCCACGCCTTTCATCGATCCATAAGGCTTCTTCGGCCACAGCCAGGGACTCATCGTACTGGCCAACATCGCTCAAGGCATTAACTAAGTCGCCCATTGTGGCAGAGAGGCCGTCTAGCTCGGTTATAGCCTTCACATCGGCGGGCGAGGCAAGGAGTTCCTCTAAAGGCTGACCTCCTAATTTCTCTACCATGGCCTTCCACTGACCAACGGCTTCCCGCAATATGGGAATTGCCTGCACCGAGGCGCCCGCTGTGCTCAACGCCCAACCAAGTGCGCTCACTGTCGCTGCTAACTGAAAAGCAGGGTCAAACTCCGTTGTTTGCCGTAGCCGCTTGATAAGGGCTTGGAGCTGATCCACCGCACCCTGCGGATCACCTTGGATTAAGCGTGTCCGGGCGTATTTTCGTTCATAGATGGCGACTCCTTCGTTGAAATCGCTCTGAGTTAGTGTTTCTTTCAACCACTGCACCCAGCCGCCATCTTCACGAAGACGGCCGGACATTTGGAGATATATAGAAAACGTTTCGCCTAGCCTCCCGGCGGCCTCGAGTTGCTGGTTGGCTATGCCCCACTGGACAGCAGTGCGGTAGTTGGCCTCCTCGCGATTCAGTACTCCCAGAGCAGCACGTGATTGCGACCCCATTAGCGCCTCGTACAGTGCCTGCTCTAAGCCAAGATAGACATTAACGAAGCGATGTCGGATCTCCAAGCTCTGAACGAAGATAGGGTCAGAAGCGGTAGCAGCAAGTGTAGGATGAAAACGCAGAAAGGGACGGTCAACAAGCTGAAGGTCGTATTCCGTGCGCAGAAGGGCAATGCCTTCCAGTTCCCGCCGGATGGGCTCCCAGATCTCCGGGGTGAGTTGGCTTACGCGGAGCAGAACGACCTCGAACACCCCGCCGCTAAAGAGGCCCAGCCATGGGAGGGCTTCGCGAGCAGCGGGGCTCAGGTGACGGCGGGAGAACTCCAAGGAGGCGAGCAGAGATTGATTTCTCCCCTCAGGCGCTGCCTGCTCGAATTTCGCGAGGAGCTTGCCAAAGTCCGCGCGGATCTCCTCGGGTGTGAGGGTGCGCAGATGGGGACCGACGAGCTCCAATGAGAGCGGATGATCCGCCAAATCGCGCAGCAGCGGATCGAGCTTGTCGCGGCTCAGGCGTGGATCGGCGAGGGTAAGGCCATCGCGCCTCAAGATGCTTGAAAGAAGCCACAAACTGTCGGCGCGGGCCAAGCCATGGAGCTCGTACCGCTGCGCGCCGGGCAGGCCGGTTTCTCCAGGACGGCAGGTGACGAGCAGGCAGCCTT
Source organism: Thermoanaerobaculia bacterium (assembly GCA_045807625.1). Lineage (GTDB taxonomy): Bacteria > Acidobacteriota > Thermoanaerobaculia > Multivoradales > UBA5704 > DATARR01. The sequence goes on from JBJMHA010000020.1 coordinate 39,548, forward strand.
TGCCTGGGCCGGTGGTGAGATCGCGGAACATCTCGGCGAGGCGGCGGCGTTCCTCGTCGTTGTACGGGCTGCCATGAGCGGCGGCACCGTCGTTGAACTGAGGCAGGGCGCTCTCGAAGTTGTCCCACACCATGAGCACTTCCCTCTGCTGGAAGATCTCGATGGCGCGGCGGCGTTGCTCGACGGCTGGAAGCTGATCGAATCGTAGCCCCTCGACGTAGGTGCCGAGCACCTGCACTGCGCGGTCGGCGCTGGCGAACTGCTCGAAGCTCAAGAAGCAGGCGCCGTCGCGGAATAGGCCGCTACGCGTCCACCAGCGCGCCGCTTCAGAGGCGAGCGCGGTTTTGCCCATGCCTCCCATGGCGTGCAGCACGATGCCGCGTTGGGACCGGAGCTCGCGCTCGAGCTCGTACAGCTCTCGTGCCCGGCCTTGGAACCCATACTGTGGTGACGGCGGGAAGGGGCCGGATTCCTCGCGGGTGGCCGGGTTGCGGAACCCGCGACGGCGGCGGGCATCCTCGGCGTCGGCGGTGCGGATGAGCCGGGCGAGATACGCGGTGGCGACATCATCCTGGGCGGGATCGGTGAAATCCACCCAGAGCAGGGCATCCAAGTCGGGTGGCAGATCGAGTTGCTCGAGCTTGATCGGAAGGAGACGGTCACCCTCGGGATTGAGCTCCTGATGCCGATCGATCTCCCACTGCACCCACTTGGATTTCAACGCGGTCTTGGAGCCGGCGACGACGGTGAAGCGGCTGTTCACGATTCCGGTCTCGCACTGGCGCTTCAGGTCGCCTGAAACAACCTCCCATTTGTCCAGCCAGACGCGCAGACCGTGCTTTTCCATGAGTTGGCGGGCTAGCGCCTCGACGCGGGCGGAGTCGTTGTGCTGGTGGCTCAGGAAGAGGTCGAACTGCCGCACGGGCTGCTGCCGGGCGGCCTCGGGCGGAATGAGCGCGTCGTCCCCTTCGCGCTGGTAGAGGTGCGGCAGGAACCAGTCGCGGAGCTCGACGGTGCGCCCGCCGGGACCGGTTTCGATCCAGCGCGCCGGAGTCGCGATCAGCGCCTTGCGGGCCTCGGCCACGGCATGGCCGATGGTGGTGCCGAGGACGAGCTCGCGATAGAAGCGGTCGAGCAGCAGACGCGCGGCCTCGACGTGCACGGCATGGCTCATGGAGAGGACGCTGCCCACGCCCGCCTGGATCAGGCGCGGCGCCACGGAGCGGAAGACGGCGGTCTTGCCCACGGTGGCGCTACGGCAGGCTTCCAGCACCACAAGGGGGATGGCGTAGCTCGCCAGCAGATCGCCGAGTTGATCGGCCGCCACGGCGTCGGCTTTGGATTCGCCCGAGCCGTCGTCCGGCTTTTCGAAAAACAGCGCGCCGATCTGAGCCTGCGGCAGGAAAGTGCCGTGGCCGTCGAAGTGGACGAGGCCGTACGGCTCGCCGGCCCTCTGCGCGTCGCGCAACATCTCCTCCATCCGCGCCAGGGTGGGCGGACGGCAGAAGTCCACGCGCACGCTGCCGCCGAGCGGATCGAGGGCGTCGAGGAGCGCCTTGGCCGTGAATCGCGGATCGATGAATCCTGTATCGGCGGGGCGGCTGACGATGTAGAGCATGCGCAGGGGGAGATGGGCGGGGCGAGGGGTGGTCTTCTCTGGCGTCTCCAACTGCCGGCGCACCGAGACGCGTTGCGCGAGGCTACCCCCCTCGTCGGCCATGAGCTCCCACGGCAGACGTAGCAGCTCCGGGTCCCGGGTGGCGAGGGTCAGCTCGCGCGGCTCCGGACCGGCGAGGAGCTCCTTCAGGAGAGCGCGGTTTTCCGGAGCGGTGAACAGGGCATCGTGCAGCCTGAGGCCCCATTGATCGAGATTCCCTTCGATGCGCCGCGCCCGAACCACCGCGCCGCCATCCGGCAGCTCCATGTACTCTTCCAGATACCAGCGCAGATCGTCGTAATCGCTCTCAGCGAGGAATGGCGTGAATGGGACCTCGACGCCCAAGCGGTTGCCCTCGGCATCGGCGAGGTGAGCGAGGTAGCCAGGGTCCGCGGTGGTGAAAAGGACGCGGAGGTCTTTCATGGGGTTTCGCGTTCGCGCTGCCGCCGCTCCTGCTCCAGTAGAGAGGCGGCCGAATCTCCAAGGTTGGTGCCAGGCCGTCGCGAAAGCTTGTCGTGCCATTCGTAGCGCGTCAACTCGCGTTTCATGGCTTCGATCGCGATGTCGCTGATCGTGCGGTTATGTTTCTTCGCATAATGCCGCAGGCGTTGGAGAAGAGCGTCGGGAAGGTTCTTTACCTGGAGGTTTGCCATAGCACAATCATGGCATGCTTCGGGATGCAGACCACCAGCGTCTGAGGTGTCATTCCGAAGTCTTGGGCAAGCCCAGATGCCGGGGGACCTTGGCTTCCAGCAGCTCGACAAGGGCCGGATCCATGTAGCCGTAGAGGTCCGGGATATCCAGGCAGATGAGGCGCTGCTTGTTGAGATATCTCCGGAACCGCTTGCGCATCCGGCTCAGATGGGCCCTCTCCATGACGGAAGATGACATCCGCCCACTCGAGCAGCGCCGGCGTCACGGTCTGGGGAGCATCATGATTCAGCCCCGCCGAGGCGACAGCGATGTCTCCGCGTCCGGAGAACAGGCTCTCCGCGGTCGGGCTCCGCAGCTCATTCTGACTGCAAACGAAGAGGACGTGCTTCACTTTCGGTGCTAGCCCTTCCCGCGCGCCTCGGCTTCCGCCAGCCAGCCGCGGCGGAGCTTTTCCGCTGGGATGTTCGAGAGATAGGGCTTGAGATCGAGCACCGGCGTGCCGTCCAGCATGTCGACGCCGCGGACGTGGAGAATCCGCCCCTCGCGTCCCAGGAACTCGACCACCGTGAGCGCCAGCGGATTCGGCCGCCGTGGCGAGCGGGTGGCGAAGACGCCATGCGGCCGGTCGTCCGCCGGCGGCGTGCCCACCCAGGTCTCGGGGAGGGCCCCGGCGCGATCGAATACCCAGAGCACGTAGAGGTGCGAAAAACCTTCGATGTCCTGGAGACCGGACTCGTACTCCGGAAGGATCTCGATCGTCCCTTCCTCGCGGTGCTCCGCTCCCAGTCCCTTGGGGATCTCGCGGGTCGCGGTGTAGGGGGAACGTATGGTGCCGATGGGGTGGAAGGTGAAGGTGGGGGTCGGCGGTTCCATGGCAGGGGAGAGTATCTCAGGAGGCAGCCCCTTCGGTATACTCGGTGAAAGAAAAAAGGGACGCAAAGGGACAACAGGGACGGCAGGTCCCTTGTACCTTGCTATCCGAGCGCACTTAATCTACAATCGCGCACAAAATGACACAAAACGAATACGAGCAAAGCAAGCAGCGTCTCGAAGAGCAGCGCCGGGCCGGAGTCGAGCTGGTGGAGCGGGCCTATGAGGCTCAGATGCGAGCCCTGGAGCTGGTCTGGATGCTCCAGGGCGGAAAGGGCTCGGCGGCTCTCCCGGCGGGAGCTGTGGCCACGGCTCCGGCCGCTCCGCCCCCTTCCCCTCCGGAGCAGCCTCGGCAGCGGAAGGGGCCCGAGGTGGAAAACGACGTCTACGCAAGATTCTGGGAGCTTCCGGAGGTCTTTACGCGCCGGGACGTCTGCCGGGTCCTCGGCTACGAGCCGGACCGGGCCGTCCTTCATAGGATTTTGAAGAAGCTGCTCCGGGATGAATACACCAGCGTCGAATTCCAAGGCGACGGCCAGAGGCCGGCGAAGTACCGCAAGACCGGTAAAGAGCGTTCGCCGGCCTCTTCGTAAGGACCGGAAACCTCTCCGGAGCGTTCGCCGCCCTGTTCCAGACGTTCGCTCCGGTTTTTCGTCCACCGGGTACGCTCGCAAGGCCGGCTCGACCCCGATCTCGCGCGTTGGCCGTGCTTACCGGCGCGATCAAAAGGCTCGCAAGGCCGGCTCGAACGGCCTTTCGTCCGTTCGCTCCGCTTTCGAGCCCGGCCGCCAGGCGGAGCCGTTCAATCATTCCGCCCGGCGAATGGACGAATGAGCGGAATGGTCGGTTCACCGAGCTCATTTGTGCACGGATTGAGCCCGGCGAATGAACAGAAGAGGTCTCGAGCTCAATTTATGCTCGGAATGAATGAGCTCGCGAGGCCGGCGAACGAGCTCAAGAGCCCAGCGAACGAACGGAAGAGCGAGGCGAATGGACGGATCACCGCGGCGAACGGGCGAAAATCCCCGGCGGGAGGTCCATTCCGCGGGGCCGCCCGGCTCAGCGGAGCGTCCGGCGACCCGAAATCATTCCGCCGTCCGGATCATGAATAAGTAGATGGGGACACGCGCGCCGGTCTCGCGGAGCTTTATGGCCAAGGCGTTGTAGAATCCACACTTACTGAGCAACCAGGCCGATTTGAGGAGACTCGGGAACGTGAACGGCGTGACCTCCGCTTTTGTGCCCAACCGGGCGATCTCCCGCAACGCGCTGCGGATCATCGTGGCGTCCCAGGTGGCGATCGCCCTGCTGATCTGGATCAATTCCCCCTTCAAGGTCCTCCCGCAGCCGAACGAGGTGTTCCGGGCCTTCCGGGGGCTCTGGTTCGAGCAGGGGCTGGGGCGCGAGCTGTGGACCAGCTTCAGCATGAACCTGGAGGCGCTGGCGCTGACGGTGGTGATCTCGCTCGCGCTCTCGTATCTGGTGGTGGTGCCGGCGTTCCGGCCGATCGCGGCGGCGGTCTCCAAGGGGCGCTTCCTGGGCCTGGCCGGCCTGACCTTCCTCTTTACCTTGACGTTCGGCGGCGGCCGGCCGCTCAAGGTCTCCCTCCTCGTCTTCAGCATGACGGTGTTCTTCGTCACCTCGATGGCCTCGGTGGTGCTGGAGATCCCCCGCGAGAGGTTCGACCACGCCCGCACTCTGCGCATGAACGAGTGGCGGGTGGTCTGGGAGGTGGTGATCCTCGGCACGGCGGACCGCGCTTTCGAGGTGCTGCGCCAGAACGCCGCCATCGGCTGGATGATGCTCACCATGGTCGAGGGGATCTCCCGCTCCGAGGGGGGCGTGGGCGCCATGCTCCTCAATCAGAACAAACATTTCCATCTCGCCGAGGTGTTCGCCATCCAGCTCACCATCCTCGTCGTGGGGCTGCTCCAGGACTACGGCATCGGCTTGACCCGGCGGCTGCTGCTCCCCTACGCCGACCTCACCCTGGAGAAGAGGTAGAGACATGACCTTCGTATACGAATTCAAGGAGGTCATCCTCAGGGCGGAGCACGTCTCGATGGCCCTGGACGGCGTCCCCATCCTGCGCGACGTCAACCTGGAGGTCCGCGACATCGTCCGCCCCGACACCATCGCCGGCCAGGTGGTGGGGCTCCTCGGCCCTTCGGGTATCGGCAAGACCACCCTGTTCCGCATCCTGGCCGGCCTCGACACGCCGGACAGCGGCACGGTGAGGCTGGGCGAAGGGGAGAAGTCGAGGCCCGTGCAGCGGGGGATGGTGGGGGTTGTCGCCCAGAGCTACCCGCTGTTCGCCCACCGCACCGTGCTCGGCAACCTGGTGGTGGCCGGCCGGCAGGCGGGGCTCTCTTATGGCGCGGCGAAGGAAAAAGCGATGGGTTTTCTGAAGCGCTTCGACATCGGAGACAAGGCGCGGAGCTACCCGCCGCAGCTCTCCGGCGGACAGCGGCAGCGGGTGGCGATCGTCCAGCAGTTCATGTGCAGCGAGCACCTCCTGCTGCTCGACGAGCCCTTCTCCGGGCTCGATCCGCTGGCGATCGACCGCGTTATCGGGTTGCTGAACGAGGTCGCCTGCATATCAGAGCTGAACACGATCATCGTGGTCACCCACGACATCGCCGCCGCCCTCGAGGTGGCGGACACGATCTGGCTCATGGGACGGGACCGCGACAAGGACGGCAACGTCATTCCCGGGGCACGGATTCAGGAGAGTTACAACTTGATCGAACGGGGGCTCGCCTGGCGCGACGGCATCGCGGCGACGCCGGAGTTTGTCGCCACGATGCGCGAGATCCGCGCGCGGTTCCCCAGCCTGTAGCCACTCAAAGGAGAGAAAAAATGAAGCTCACCCCCTTGGGGAAGGTAATCATCGTCGTGGCCTTGTTGGTGGCGGCTTTCTTCAGCATCCGGAGGTTCGCTCCCGGCCTGATGGACAAGCTCGTGCCGGCGGCGAAGACGCGGGGCGCGGTGGTGCCGGCGAAGGCCGATCTGCCGAGCCTGCCCGCCGAGCAGGCGGCCGCGCCCGCCGCCAGCCGGAGCGTTCAGATGCCGGGCGAGGGGGCGGGGTGCGCCGATCAGCCGGAGGTCCGTTTCTATCACTGGGCCTGGAACGCGCAGATGGGCCTGATGTTCGCCACCGGCGGCTCTCAGGCCACACAAGGCAGCTTGATGTGCAAGCACGGGGTCAATCTCAAATTCACCCGCGAGGACGACACCAGCAAGATGCAGGAGGATCTGATCGCGTTCGCCAACGATCTCAAAGCAGGCAACGCGAATCCCGCCAGGGGCGCCCATTTCGTGGCGATCATGGGCGACGGCTCGGCCACCTTCCTCAAGGGGCTGAACGACACCCTGAAGCGCCTGGGCCCCGAGTACATGGCCAAGGTGGTGGGCTCGGCCGGCTATTCGCGCGGCGAGGACAAGCTCATGGGGCCGCCCGAATGGAAACAGAATCCCGCCGCTTCCAAAGGGGGCCTCGCCGCCGGCGTGCTGCGCGACGGCGACTGGAACATCGCCCAGAAGTGGCTGGGCGACAACGGCCTCTGCAACAACCCGGACGAGAAGACCTGGGATCCCAACTGCCTCAACTGGGTCAACGCCTCGGACTACATCGACGCCGCCCAGAAGTACGTCGCCGGGTACTGCGAGGACCGCCCGGTGGTCAACAACGGCAAGCGGACGGGTGAGACGAAGCACGTCTGCATCAACGGGGTCGTCACCTGGACGCCGGGCGACGTGACGGTCGCCCAGAAGAAGGGGGGCCTGGTCTCGATCGTCTCCACCCGCGAGTACAGCTCGCAGATGCCCAACGTCATCATCGGTATCGACAAGTGGATGAAGAGCAACCGGCCGCTCGTCGACGGCATGCTCCAGGCGGTCTACGAGGGGGGCGATGCGGTCAAGAACAATCCCAAGGCCCTGGCCAAGGCGGCCGCGGTCAGCGCCGCCGTCTACCACGAGTCCGATGCCGGGCCGGATTATTGGGAGAAGTATTTCGACGTCCAGACCGAGCGCGACAAGCAGGGCCTGCGCGTCCAGCTCGGCGGCTCGGCGGTGAACAACCTGGCGGACAACCTGCTCCTGTTCGGCCTGGCGCCGGGGTCGGCCAACCTGTTCGCGGCGACCTACACGGTCTTCGGCGACATCGTGAAGCAGCAGTACCCGGACCTCGTGCCGTCCTACTACCCGGTGAGCGACATCCTGGACACCTCCTACGTGCAGGACGTCGCCGCCAAGGCGCCCGCGGCGAGCACCTCCCTGGCGGCGGCGGAGAAGCCGACCTTCTCGGCCGCCGAGCCGGTGCGCAACGTGGTCAGCCGCAAGGCCTGGAACATCAATTTCCAGACCGGCAGCGCCCGGCTGACCCCCGAGGCCGAACGGCAGATGCAGCAGCTCCTGCGCGACCTGCTGGTGGCCAACGCGGCGGTGGTGGAGGTCCACGGCCACACCGACAACGCCGGCGCGCCGCAGGCCAACATGCAGCTCTCGGAGTCGCGGGCCTTCGCGGTGAGGCAGTGGCTGGAGCAGCAGTCGCCGGCCAACTTCCCCGAGGGGCGCATCCGCGTCTTCTCCCACGGCCAGGAGAACCCGCTCGTCCCCAACTCGACCGAAGCCGGCCGGGCCAGGAACCGCCGAGTGGAGATCGTGATCGGCACCACGGGCGGTGGGTAGGTTTGGCTCTACGTGCGGCGGAAGGTCTCCTGGAACCGCCGCACCGCGTTGCCGCTGCCACAGATGTAGACGGCGTCCGACGGCTGGAAGCGGAAGTCGGGGCCGAATTCGACGAGCACGTCGTTGCCGCGCTCCACCGCGACCACGGAGCAGCCGGTGCGCTCGCGGATGCCGAGACCCGACGGATGCCGGCCGGCGAGGCCGTCGGGCGCGATCTTCAGGATCTTGAGCTGCGGATCGACGGCCACCGCCTCCTGGCCGAGCAGCTTCTGGGCCAGCATCTGGCCGGAGACCTGGCTGATCGAGAGGGCGAAGTCGGCGCCCGCGCGGTGGATGCGCTCCACGTTCTCGGCCTCGTTGACGCGGGCGATCACCGGCACCCCGGGGGCCAGGTCCTTGAGGATCACGGTGGCGAAGAGGGTGGCGCTGTCAGTGTCCAGGGCGAGGATCAGGGCCTGGGCGTCCTTCACGCCGGCCGCCTCCAGCAGCCGCGCGTCGAGGACGTTGCCCACCAGGTCGACCTCCGGGCCGGGGGTGCGGTCGATCAGCGTGACCTTCTCCCCCACCGCCTTGAGCAGCTCCGCCACCTTGCGCCCCACCTCGCCGCCGCCGCCCACCACGAAGGGCCCCTCCCGCCGCAGGGTGACCGCGCCGCCCGCGAGGTCGTGCAGCCGGTCGACGCTCTGCGGGCTCCCCACGACGACCAGGATGCCGTCCGGCTCCAGGCGGAGCCCCGAGCCGCCGGAGACCGCCAGCTCGCCCCCCACCCACTGGCCGACCACGATGGCCCCGGTGCGGCTGCCGATCGCCGTCTCGTCCAGGGTGTGGCCGGCGAGCGGGCTCTCGGGGCTCACCCGCACCTCGGCCACCTCCAGGTTGCGCCCGAGCTGTTGGATGCCGCCGACGCGCGGGTTGATGCGCTTGGAGGCGCGGGCGGCGAGCGCCGCGCCCAGGATGTGGCGGGGGGTGAACACGGCCGTGGCGCCGGCGAGCATCATGGGCCGGCGGTGGAAGGGATCCTCGACCAATGCCAGGAGGGTCCCGCGGTAGCCGAGCTGGCGGGCCGAGAGGCTGAGCGCGGCGTTCGCGTCGTCGCTGCCGTTGGCGATGATCGCCCGCGCGCTTCCCAACCGGGCCGCCTGCAGCGCTCCCTCGCCCAGCCCCCGGTGGAGGACCCGCACTCCGCGCTCGAAGAGGCGGCGGGCCGTGGCGTCGTCCTCCTCCAGGACCAGGGTGGGCACGCCGGCCCCATCCAGCTCTTCCAGGAGGGTCTCGACCGCGGCGCCGTAGCGGTAGATCACCGCGTGCCCGTCAAGGTTCTTCGGAACGTCCTGCGGCAGGCGCGTCTCGAAGCGCTCCTCCAGGAAGGGGATGAGGTAGATCGGGACGATCAGGAAGACCAGGAAGACGCCGAGGAACTGCACCGCCACCACCAGCAGCACCATCAGCGGATGGCGCCAGGAGGAGTCCGCGCCATAGCCGGTGGTGCTCAGCGTCTCGCCCGCCCATTCCAGGCTCTGCCAGAAGCCGCGCGGCTTGCCTTCGAGGGCCGCCATCCCCCACATGTAGAGGAAAGTCGAGACCAGGATGGTCAGGAGCAGGCCGAGGACCAGGATCGCGAGCCGGGTTCGGGAGCGGGTCACGGGGGTATTCTACGGCCCCTCGTCCCCCCGGCTCAGTACGGCATGTCTTCCTCGTCCAGCCCGAAATGATGCCCGAGCTCGTGGACCACCGTGTCGCGGATCTCGCGGATGACCTGGCGGCGGTTCTCGCAATGGCGGAGGATGGGGCCGCGGTAGATGAAGACGCGGTCGGGCATCGCCCCCTGGTAGAAGGTGTTGCGCTCGTCGAGGGGGATCCCCTGGTAGAGGCCGAACAGCTCCTCGTCCGGCTCCATCCCCAGGGCCTCCAGATCCTCGGGGTCCGGCTCCTCCTCGACCATCACGGCCACGTTCTCCAGCAGGTCGGCGAATTCCTCGGGGAGGCCGTCCAGGGCCTTCTCGACCAGCGACTCGAACTCTTCCGGCGGGACGCGCACCATGACAGGAGATAGATTATCAAGGTGCGACTCCACCCCCTCGCGGCCGTGCTCCTGCTCGCCGCGCTCCACATGCTGACGTTCGACCGCGGCCTGGGGGGCGACGGCTGGGCGGGGTTCGCCACGCTCGAATCGCTCTTCGATGACGGCGATCCCTGGGTGGAGGGCCAGACCCGGGGGGTGATGAACGGGCTGGTGGGCGCGCCGGGCGGGCACCTCGTCATGCAATACCCGCCCGGCATCCTGGCTCTCGACGCTCTCCCCTTCCTGGCGGGCCGCGCGGTCGACCGCCTGCTGCCGGCGCGGTGGATGGCGGACGGAGTCGACCTCCCCCCCGTGGGCCGGGTGCCGCGCGGGGTGTTCCTCTCGGCGGCGATGATCGTGCTGGCCCGGAACCTGGCCACGCTCCTGGGGCTGCTCTGGCTGGGCCGGGCGCTTCGCCGGATGGGCTTTTCCGAAGGGATCGCCGCCGCCGCCGCGCTCGCGTTCTTCGGAGGGCCGCTGATCTTCTACTCCCTGGTGGGGATGAGCCACGCCCCCGCCTTCGCCCTGGCCGCGTTGCTGCTGCTGGTGCTGGTGCGTTTTCAGGAAAAGGCGGGATGGAGGCTCGCCTTCGCGGCCGGCGCGATCGTGGGCGGGGCGGTGCTCCTGCGGTATGGCTCGATCGTGCTGGCGGCGCCGGCGGTGGTGGCGATCGGGCTGGGACCTGGCATGAACAGGCGTTTTGTAGGGGCGGCCCTGCGTGGCCGCCCTGGGAGGGGGGAGGCCCCGCCGGAACAGCCATCCGTGGAACAGCCCACCCGCCCAGGGCGGCCACATAGGGCCGCCCCTACGAAAAACATCCTGTCCTTCGTAGCTGGGCTCGCTCTCTTCCTGGCGCCGCTGCCGTTCTGGTGGAGCTGGCTCTTCGGATCGTGGCGGCTCTCTTACGGGGGGACGTGGGTCGTGACGGCCGCCTCCCCCTGGAACGTCCTCTTCTCGCCGGTCCACGGGCTCTTCCTGTTCCACCCGGCGCTGCTGCTCGCGGTGGTGGGGTTGGGCGTGATGATCCGCCGGTCGCCGGGATGGGGGACGGTCGCCGCCGTCTGGTTTCTCTCCGTGGCGGTGCTCTATGGGTGGTGGTCGGAGTGGAGCAATCCGGGCGGCTATGGCCAGCGCTTCCTGATCGACGCGCTCCCCGCCTTAGGGGTCGGCTTCGCGGCGTTTTTAGAGGGGGAGGGGGGGCGTCTGCGGCTCAAGGCGGCGGCCGCCGCGGGGGCGGCCCTGCTCGGCTATCTCCTGTTCTTCGCGGCGGTGGGCGGCCTGGTCGCCCCGCCCCCCGGGCTCCCCTGGCCGCAGCGGCTGGAAGACTATGCGCCGCTGCTCCGGCACCCTCCGGGACCGGCCGCGATCGGCGACGCCCTGCGCCGGGCCTCGCTGCCGGCGCGGGCGGTCGCGGGACCGCCGCCCGCGCGGTAGACTGCGCGCATGTCCGTCCGCCTCGACAAATGGCTCCACATCGCCCGCGTGTACAAGACGCGCACCCAGGCGACCCATGCGGTCGATCTCAACCGGGTGCGCGTGAACGGCCAGCCGGCCAAGCCGCACCGCAACCTCGCCCCCGGCGACCGGATCGAGGTGGAGATCGGCGAATGGACCCGCGTGCTGATCGTCAAGGAGCTGCGTGACAAGCCGGTCTCCAAGGAGGAGGCCCGCACCCTCTTCGAGGACCTGAGCCCGCCCCGCCCCGAGTCCGACCCCATCCAGCGGCTGCTGCGCCGCCCCCCCGCCCTGCGCGAGAAGGGCGCCGGCCGCCCCACCAAGAAGGAGCGCCGCGACATGGACCGGTGGGAGGAAGGGGAGGATCTGTAAGCTGGGCGAGCTGAAAAATTGGGCGCGGACCGGAGAGGAGATTCCAGATCCGCGCCCCATCAGAGGGAATGACGCCATGCTAAGCTGGACAGGATTTCTTGTCAACAATTTGTCCAGTTAAAAATCGGCGTCATCCTTGACGCTCTCTAGACGTTGTTGTTAGGCTCGCTCTCGATGTCGACCCCACGACCGAGCTCCAGCCTGCCTCGCCACCCCATCGGCGTCGTGGCCCGCCGCACAGGCCTCAAGCCGGACCTGATCCGTGCCTGGGAGCGGCGGTACGGCGCCGTGGCGCCCGGTCGCTCGGAGACCCGGCGGCGCTTCTATTCGGACGAGGACATCGAGCGCCTCCTGCTGCTCCGCCGGGTGGTGAGCTCAGGCCGTGGCATCAGCCAGGTGGCGGGGCTCTCGAATCCGGAGCTCGAGGCGCTGATCGAGGCGGAGCCTCAGCCTGCAGCGTACGCGCAGCCCTCCCCGTCCGCTCCCGAGGAGAGCGACGAGGTGGCTGAGGCCTTTCTCAATCGCTGCCTCGCCGCGGCGCAGCGGCTCGACGAGCGCGAGCTCGAGCTCGAGCTCGACCGCGCCTCCGTGCTGTTCAGCCGCACTCATCTGATCGAGCGGGTGCTGGTACCGCTGATGCGGCGCATCGGAGACCTCTGGCACCAAGGGGCGTTGCGCCCGATCCACGAGCACATGGCCTCCTCGGTGGTGCGCTCGTTCCTGGGCGGCCTGAGCGGCGCCTGCCATCCGGAGATCTCGGCGCCGCACCTCGTGGCCACCACTCCGGCCCGCCAGCGCCACGAGCTCGGCGCCCTGCTCGCCGCCGCCACCGCGGCCGGCGCGGGGTGGCAGGTGACCTATCTCGGGCCCGACCTCCCGCCGGAGGAGATCGCCGCCGCCGCCCTGCAGAAGGGGGCGCGCGCGGTGGCGCTCAGCATCACCTACCCGCCCGACGACCCGATGCTGGTCGACGATCTCCGGCGCCTGCGCCGGCTCCTGGGCCCCCACACCCTCCTGATCGCCGGCGGCCGGGCCTGCCCCGCCTACAGCGCCGTCCTCCAGGAGATCGGCGCCGTCCGTATGGAGGACCTAGCCACCCTGCGCCGCGAGCTCCATGGGATGCGGGCCGGCTCGGAGGACGGCGCGTTCCCGGCCGAGCCGTCCTAGACCGCCAATCTCGACAAGATTCTGGACAACATCTGGACTACAGGTCAGCTTCCCAGGAGCTCGCCCACCGGGGCGAGCGCTTCGACGTGGTCGCAGAAGATCTTGAAGACCACCATGATCGGCACCGCCAGGATGGCACCCGCGATCCCCCACATCCACCCCCAGAAGGTGAGGCCGAGGAAGATCATCACCGGGTTCAGTGTCAGCCGGCGGCCCAGGATCATCGGCGTGATCAGGAAGGTCTCGAGGCCGTGCAGCACCAGGAACGCGCCCGGCGGCAGCAGGGCGTGCGGGACGTCCGGGAAGGTGAGCAGCCCCACCATGGCCAGCACCGAGACCATGAGGATCGGCCCCAGGTAGGGGATGTAGTTGGCGAAGGTGGCGAGCACCCCCCAGAGCAGCGGGTTGGGGACGCCGATCAGGGCGAGGGCCCCCCAGACCGCCAAGCCCAGGACGACGTTGATCAGGGTGATCGTGGCGAGATAGGTCGAGACCTCCGTCTCGATCTGGCGCGCGATCTCGACCGCCCGCTTCTTGTCCGCCAGGCTGGGGGTCACCTTGATCAGCTTGTGCAGGAACAGGTCCCCCGAGGCGAGCAGGAAGTAGAGGAGGATGAACATCACCACAGCGCTGGAGACGAGCTCGGTCGTCTTGCTGAGCACCCGCGAGCCCAGGCTCTCGGTGGTCACCTGGACCTTGGGCGTGCTGTCCTGCCCCGACACCTTGGCGATCTTCTCGACCTGCTCGGTCGCCTTGCTCACCGTCTGCACCGGCTTCTTGAGGTCGCGGATCTTGCTCTCGATCTTCCGCAGGCTCTGGGGCGCCTGCCCCATCCATTCGTAGGCGGGAGTGACGAGCTCGACGGCGCCGAGCACCAGCAGGCCCAGCAGGGCGAAGATCGCCAGCGCCGCGCCCAGAGCCTCCGGAATGTGCAACTTTTTCAATCCCCGCACGACCGGGCTTAGGAGAAAGCTGAGCAGGAGGGCCAGGACGATGGGGAGGAAGAAGGCCCGTCCGAAGTAGAGCGTGTAGAAGGAGGCGAGGACGAAGAGGCCGGTGAGGGCGATCGACCGGGTGCCGAACGGCCCTTGCGGGAGATCCTGAAGCTTCCGGATATCGGGGCGCGGCAACTCTTCCTCGGGAGTCTCTTTCCGAATCGCTTCGAGCATGACAAGGATTCTACGGCGGCCGGCCCGGAAACGTACCGGCCGTCAGGAATCCTCCTGGGGCGTCCGCCAGGTCAGGCCCGGCGCACGAGCCCCAGAATGAGCGAGACCACGAAAACCACCAGGAAGAGCACAAAGAGGAGCTTCGCGATCCCCGCCGCCCCGGAAGCGATGCCGCCGAACCCGAAGATGGCGGCCACCAGCGCCACGAGCAGGAAAATCAAGGCCCATCTCAGCATGTCGTTTTTTCCTCCGCTACCGGCCGGGGCCGGGAGATGAACAAGAAGGGCCAGAGGCACACCATGGGAGGAATCACTGGATGTCAGCGCCTCTGACTGGCTGATTCCAAGAGCAATGGGCGTGCCAATTTGCTCTTTGCCACTCGCGGCGGTCTGCCCTCCGAGGCCTCACCCCCTGGCCCCTCTCCACTTCGTGGAGAGGGGGAAACGTAGCTGAGGCGTCTTGCAGACTCTGGGAAGATTTTCGATCTATGGGCCCTCCCTCTCCACGAAGTGGAGAGGGACCGAGGGTGAGGCTTCGAAGGGCAGGATGCTGAGAGGGAACCAGGCTCCGGATCATTTCTCCAGCAACCCCCGGATCCCCTCCAGCGTGTCCGCCTGCTCCGGCGTCTTGTCCGTGCGCCAGCGGGCGATCCTGGGGAAGCGGACGGCGATGCCGGACTTGTGGCGCGGGGAGAGGGCGATCCCTTCGAAGGCGAGCTCGAAGACCTGCACCGGCTCGACCGAGCGCACCGGCCCGAACTTCTCCACGGTGTGGCGGCGGAGCCAGCCGTCGAGGGTGAGGATCTCCTCGTCCGAAAGTCCGGAGTAGGCCTTGGCGATGGGGACCAGCTCCCCCTCCGACCAGACGGCGAAGGTGTAGTCGGTCAGCAGGTTGGCCCGCCGGCCGTGCCCCGGCTGGGCGTAGATCAGCACCGCATCGACCGTGAACGGCTCGATCTTCCACTTCCACCAGTCCCCCTTCTTCCGGCCGGTGCGGTAGGGGGAGGCCAGGCGCTTGAGCATCAGCCCCTCGACGCCACGCTCGCGGGCCTCCTCCCGCGCCCGCGCCAGCTCCTCCCAGGTGGCCGCCGCGACCACCGGCGAGGTGAGCAGGAAGGGGCGCCCCTTCTCCAGCAGGCCTTCGAGGGCCCGGCGGCGCTCGGCGAGCGGCGTCGCGCGCGCGTCGCGCCCTGCGAGCTCCAGGAGGTCGTAGCCCATGAAGACGGCCGGGGCCTCGGCGAGCACCTTGTCGGTCAGCCGCTTGCGGCCGATCCGGCGCTGGAGCACCGAAAAGGGCAGCGGCCGCCCCTCGCGCCAGGCCAGGATCTCGCCGTCGAGCACGGTGCCGTCCGGCAGCAGTGGCAGCGCCGTCCGCGTCAGCTCCGGGAAGCGGCCGGTGATCAGCTCCTCGCCGCGCGACCAGAGGTGGACCGCGCCCCCCCGCCGGAGGAGCTGCGAGCGGATGCCGTCCCACTTCCACTCGGCCAGCCACTCCTCCGGCGCGCCGAGCGATTCGATGGGCTGGTCGAGCGGCGAGGCGAGATAGAAAGGGTAGGGGCGGGAGGTGTCCTCCTCCTCGTCCCCTCCGGGCGCGAGCAGGCTCTGGAAGAAGGCCGCCGTGGGCTCCCAGGCGCCCATCAGGCGGTGGGCGACCGTGGGCCGCGGCGCGTTGGCGACCTGGGCGAGGGCCCGCTCGACGAGGGTCTGCGAGACCCCGACGCGGAGCTCGCCGGTGAGCAGCTTGTTGAGCACGAAGGTCTCCCAGCGCGGCAGCCCCCGCCACCAGCCGGCCACTTCGGGGCGCTGCTCCTCGGGGGGCCGGCCGCGCAGGGGGAGGAGCCGCTCCTCCATCCAGCGCGAGAGAGGGATCTCCGGCGTCGGCGGCTCCTGAAGGGTGGGGCCCCGGCCGTCCAGCACCAGGGAGATGGTCTCCGCGAGGTCCCCCACGCTGGCGTAGGACTCCTCGAACAGCCAGTCGGGGACCCCAGCCTCCTCCATCGCCCAGGCGGCGAGCAGCCGCCCCGGCAGGAACCGCTTGAGCCGCCGGCCGGTGAGGAACCAGACCGCCCAGGCCGCGTCCTCCGGGGGGGCCGAAACGAAGTAGGAGGCGAGCGCAGCCACCTTCTCGTTGGTCGAGGTCGTGCGGTCGAGCGCCTCGTAGAGGGCGGCGAAGCGCTTCAATCCTCCATCTCTCCTTCGAACGGCGTGGCCAGGGTGCCGGCGGCGATCCCCTGCTCGCGCAGGTAGCGGGCGAGCGAGCCGGCGTAGCCGTGGGTGGTGAGCACCCTTTCGGCGCCGATCTCGCGGACCGTGCGCAGAAGGTCCGGCCAGTCCGCGTGATCGGAGATTGCGAAGCCGCGGTCGAAGCCGCGCCGCCGCCGGGTACCGCGCACGCGCATCCATCCGGAGGCGAAGGCGGTGCTCGCCGGGCCGAAGCGGCGCATCCAGGTGGAGCCGCCGGCCAAGGGGGGAGCCAGGATCAGCTCGCCGGCGAACGACTGGCCGCGCACCGTCTCCGCCACCGGCCAAGTGGGAAGCATTTCGGCTCCGGCCTGGCGGTAGACCTCGTTCAGAGGCTCGACCGAGCCATGGACGAACACCGTCCGGTCGGTCAACCGGGCGAGCTCGCCCAGGAGCCTCTGGGCCTTGCCGAGCGCGTAGCAGAAGAGGACGGAGGCCCGGCCGGCCTCGCGGTTGCCCTCCCACCACTCCCACACCTCGCGGGCCACGGCGGCGGTCTCGTCCCAGCGGTAGATCGGCAGCGCGAAGGTGGCCTCGGTGATGAAGGTGTGGCAGGCGACCGGCTCGAACGTCTCGCAGGTGGGGTCCGCCGCGCGCTTGTAGTCCCCGGAGAAGACCCAGACCTCGCCGTCCCTCTCCACCCGCACCTGCGCCGACCCCAGGATGTGCCCGGCCGGATGGAACGAAACCATCACCTCGCCGATCCGCACCCTCTCGCCGAACGGCACCCCCTCGATCCGCGCCTCCCCCAGCCGGCGCTGGAGGATGGGCACCGAAGGCGCCGCCGCCAGATAGGCCTCGCTCCCCCACCGCGCGTGGTCCCCATGCCCGTGCGAGATCACCGCCCGCTCCACCGGCTTCCAGGGATCGATGTGGAACCCCCCGGCCTCGCAGAACAGGCCGCGGTCGTCGGGGCGGAGAAGCGCCTGCATCCGCCCGCGGCCTACTCGATCCCTTGGAGAAACGTGAGGAACTGCTCGATCTGATTCCGGTAGAGAGGCTTCAGCTCCAGCGCCTTCCGCAAGACCACCTGCAGCCGGAGAGAGTCCAGGCCGAGGCCGTACATCGTACGGAAGACGTGTCGAAACCGGCGGAGCTCGTCCAGCTTCTCGTAAGCCTCGGCATCGATCACTGCCGGACGGAGCGGGGTCAGGTCGAGCCGCATCCGTTGGAGGACTTCGCGGTGCCAGCTTTCCTGGGAGACCTGGTTCTCGAACACGTTGGCGATGTTCCGAAAGATGTTCTCGATCGCCGTGTAGATGCTATGAAGACGGTAGGCGACGACGATCAGCTCCTCCTGTGGGCTCGACTCCGTCAGATCCGGAGAGCCCAGAGCCTCATAGAGCCGGTCGATACTCTCGAGATCCTCCCGGACCCTCCGGTCAAGAACCAGGTATTTTTCGTTCATAGCAGCGCTCCCCTTCCTCCTCGACGGCCCGGGCGATCGCCCCGATCCGTGGCCGCAGATCGACGTCCCGTCTGAGCTCTTCCTCCAGCATCCGCCAGAACGGGGTCTCCATCTCAATGTCGTCGCAGTCGATCGCCACGTCGACATCTGAATCTGGACGGAAGCGCCCAGGTTGGAGGAGAGAGCCGAAGAGGTAGGCGGCCCGGATCGCCGGGAAGAGCGGAGCCGACCGGCGAATGGCCTCGCGCGCGCTCTCCAAGACCTCCAGGCGAAGCGCCTCCCTCTCTTGCCGGAGCTCACGCTCACGGCGGGCGTGGTATTCGCGATAGGGAAGGAGGGCGGCGGCGTCCATAGTCTTAGTGTATCGTCCTCACCGGTCCCACGAAATCTCGAACAGCGCCAACTGCTCCACCCGCTCCCGCACCAGGTTCGAGGCGGTCACGCCGATCAGGCGCACCGGCCGGTTCGGAGCCTCGGTGCGGCGGAGGAGGTCCCGGGCGCAGCCGGCGATCGTGGCGCGCTCGTAGACCGGCACGGCGTAGGTGCGCGAGCGGGTCACGGTGGTGAAGTCGTCATAGCGCACCTTGAGGGTCACCGTGCAACCCGCGAGCCCGGAGCGGGCCAGGGCCGCGGCGACCTCCTCGGACCGCCGGTCCACCTCCGTCTCCATGAACGCCAGATCGGTCAGGTCCTCGGGATAGGTGTTCTCGCTCCCCACGCTCTTCCGCTCCTGGTGGGTCTCGACCGGACGGTCATCGATCCCGTGGGCGAACTCGTGGAGGATGCGCCCGTGCTTGCCGAAGCGGCCGATCAGATCCTCCACCGGCACCCCGCGCAGGTCGGCCACGGTCTGCACCTTCATCTCGTTGAGGACGCGCTCGGTGGCCGGGCCCACGCCGTGGAGCCGGCGCACGGGCAGCGGATCGAGGAAGGCCTGCACCTTCTCCGGCCGCACCACGGTCAGGCCGTCCGGCTTGTTGAAGTCCGAGGCGATCTTGGCGATCAGGCGGTTGGGGCCGACCCCGACGCTCACCGTGAGCCCCCGCTCCTCGCGCACCCGCCGCCGGATCTCCTTCGCCAGCGCCGTGGCGCTCCCGGCCTCGCCCAGATGATCGGTGACGTCGAGATAGGCCTCGTCGATCGACACCGCCTGCACCAGGGGGGTGAGCTCGCGGTAGATGGCGAAGATCTTCTCCGACTCCTTCGAGTAGCGCCGGAAGTCGGGGGGGATGAAGATCGCGTCCGGGCAGAGCCGCCGGGCGCGCGAGGAGGGCATCGCCGAATGAACGCCGAACTTGCGCACCTCATAGCTCGCGGCGGCCACCACCCCCCGGCTCTCCGGCCGGCCGCCGATCACCACCGGCATGCCACGCAGGGACGGGTCGTCCCGCATGTGCACCGCCGCGTAGAAGCAGTCCATGTCGCAGTGGAGGACCCGCCGCACGAGGCGTAGCTTAGCGCGAAACCCGCCGCGTTTTCGCCTTGTGGCCGGATGCCGCAACCTGTCCCGGGCCGGTTCCGGATTGTCACGAAAAGAACACTCCAAGCTACCCCTCGCTGGAATGTCCAGGGGAGGAGACGGTAAAATAGCTAAGCGTAATCGTGTCTCGCGGGACTCCGGGAGGGGAGAAGAGGAAGGCCGGAGCGAGCGCCGTCAGCCGCCCAGACTGAACAAAGGATGATTTTCTCTCCCGTTTCTCGCCGGTTCACGCCACGATTCTGTGGCGTCTTTTACCTTTTTTTACCTCTCGCGGCGCTGCTCTGCGGGGCCGCGCAGGCGCCTTCTCCCTCCGGCCCCAACCTCACGGACGGCCTCGTCCTGGAGCGGGAGCTCAAGGGGGGTGAGACCCACGTCTATCCGGTCGACCTCCAGGCGGGGCAGTTCTTGCGGGTGCGGGTGCAGGAGGAGGGAATCGACGTCATCGTGCGGCTGGTCGATCCCAAAGGAATCGAGGTCGCCGGCTTTGATGGGCTCATCGGCGATGAGGATCTTGCAGCGGTGATCTCGGCCTCTGGGCGGTACACGGTCGAGATCCACTCTCCTCACCCTAAGGCGACGCCAGGCCGGTACCGGCTGCGCGTCGAGGGGCCCCGGCCCGCGGGCGCACAGGATGAGATCCGGGCCGAAGCGGTGAAGGCGGCCTGGGAGGCCTGCCAGGAGAATGGAAAGGACGCGGAGGCGCTGCGGCGGGGTGTCCGGTCCTACGAGCGCGCCCTCCCTCTCTGGCGGCAGTTGGGGGAAACCCAGCGCGAGGCGGAGACCCTCTTCCTCCTGGGCCTTTTCCGCTCCCCCCTGCCCGAGGCCTCGGAACAGGCGGCGGAGAATTTCCGGGCCTCGGCCGCGCTGTGGGGAAAGCTGACCAGCCGCGAGGCGTCCGTTTGGCAGGCGCGGTCTCTCAACTCCGCGGGCAAGCTCCTCAAGGCGCAGGGACGCCCCGACGAGGCGCGAAAATGCTTCCTGGAAGCCCTCGCGATTGCCGAAAGCGTTTCCGACGCGAGAAATCAGGCCGCCAGTCTCAACAACATCGGCCTGCTCGACGTGGACCAGGGTGAGCTTCAAAGCGGGATCAGCCTCCTGCTTCGCTCCCTGGAGAAGGCCCGCGAGGCCCGGGACCTGTCGCTCCAGGTGAGCGACCTCAACAACCTGGCCTTCGCCTACGAACGGGTGCAGGAGCCCCAGAAAGCTCTTCAGTTCTATCAACAGGCCCTCCAGCTGGCACAGGCTCAAGGGAACCGCAGCTTGGAGGCCGCGGCGCTCAACAATGTGGGGGAGACCTATCTCGGCCTCGGGGATTGGGAGACCGCGAGCAGGTACTTCCACCAGGTGCTGCCGCTCATCCACTCGCTGGGCGATCGCGTCAACGAGACCAGGACCCTGATCAATCTCGGCGAGGCGTACCGGCGGCAGCAACGGTTCGATGAAGCCGGCAAGGCGTTCGACCAGGCGCTGGCGCTCGGCCGGGAGGCCAAGGACGCGGAGACCCAGACGGCGGCCCTGATCCTGCGGGCGTTCCTCTACGTCAAGCTGCGCCAGCCGGCCCGGGCCGTCGAGCTGGCCCGGGAGGCGATCCGCCTGGCCACGGGTTTTCCCGAGCGCGAGACGAACGCTCTCTACGTCCTGGGGACGGCCCACCGCGAGCTCGGGGACCTGCAAACGTCCCGGGAAGAGCTCGCCAAGGCGCTCTCGCTCGCCCGCTCCCAGGGAGACCGCCCGCGAGAGGCCGAGATCGGCCTGGGCCTGTCCCGAACCGAGCGGGAGCGCGGCGACCCGAACGCCGCCCTCGACCGGATCCGGGCGGCGGTGGACATCATCGAGTCGATCCGTACCCAGGTCCTCGACCTGCGGCGGCGGATCTCTTTCCTGGCGACGAAGCAGGAGTATTACGAGTTTTTCATCGATTCCCTGATGTCGCCCCAAGGGACGCGCCCGCGCGAAGCCGGGACCCGCGAGGCCCTTCAGGTCAGCGAGCGGGCGCGGGCGCGGAGCCTGCTGGACATCCTCAGCGAGTCTGGAGCCGACATCCGCAAGGGGGCCGATCCGGCGCTGATCGACCGCGAGCGCCGCCTCCGCGACGCGGTCAACGTCCTGGACCGCGACCGGTTCGATCTCCAAGCCACGGAGAAGCCCGACCGGCGGAAGCTCGCGGAGACGGAGCGGCAACTGGAGAAGACTCTCGACGAGTACAACCAGGTGCAGGTGGAGCTGCGGGCCAGCAGCCCGAGCTATGCCGCCCTGACTCAGCCCCAGCCTTTGAGCGTCGCCGAGATCCAGACCCAGATCCTGGACGGCAAGGCGCTCATGCTCGAATACGCGCTCGGTGCCAGACGGAGCTTCCTCTGGGTGGTGACTCCGAACACCATCCGGAGCTTCGAGCTCCCCGGCCGGGAGCGGATCGAAAAGACCGCCCGGCGCTACTACGAGCTCCTGACCGCCCGCAATGACCGCCGGCCGGCCGAGAGCCTGCAGGCGTGGAAGCAGCGGATCGACGGCGCGGACGCGGAGGCCCGGCGCGTCGGGAGAGATCTCTCCCACCTGATCCTGGCCCCCGCCGAGCGGCTCCTCGGCGATCGCCCCCTGCTCATCGTCGCGGACGGCGCCCTGCAGTACATCCCCTTCGCCGCCCTGCCGGCCCCCTCGTCCGACGCCCCGCTGGTGATCCGGCACGAGGTGGTGAGCCTCCCTTCGGCCTCGGCGCTGGCGGTGCTGCGGCGCGAGGTCCGCGGCCGGCCCCGCGCGCCGAAAACTCTCGCCGTCTTCGCGGACCCGGTCTTCCAGGAGACCGATCCACGGCTGACCCATCGGATCGGAGGGCTGGACCGGATGAGCCTGGCCGCCAACGCCACCCGGGGGCGGAGCTCTCTGGACGAGCGCCCCTCCTTCCGGCGCCTGCCCTCCTCCCGCAAAGAGGCGGAGACACTCGCGTCCCTCGTCCCCCGGGACCAGCTCTTCCTGGCCCTCGGCTTCGACGCCTCTCGCGCGAAGGCCACCAGCCCCGAGCTGGCTCAGTACCGGAACGTCCACTTCGCCACCCACGGCGTGCTCGACAGCCGCCAGCCGGAGCTCTCGAAGCTGGTCCTCTCCCTGTATGACAAAAAGGGCAAGCCCGAGGATGGCTTCCTGCGGCTCAACGACATCTACGGCCTCCACCTCGACGCCGACCTGGTGGTGCTCTCGGCCTGCGAGACCGCCCTCGGCAAGGAGATTCGGGGGGAAGGGTTGATCGGGTTGACCCGCGGCTTTATGGACGCCGGGGCGGCCCGCGTGCTCGCCAGCCTGTGGAGCGTCGAGGACCGCGCGACCGCCGAGCTCATGGGAGGCTTCTATCGCGCCATGCTGCGCGAGAAGCTCTCCCCCGCGGCGGCCCTCCGCCGGGCCCAGATCAAGATGGCGTCCAGCCCGGGCCGCCAGTCTCCCTATTTCTGGGCCGGCTTCTCCCTCCAGGGGGAGTGGAAGTGAGCCAGCACGGCGAAGGCGCCTCCAGGGCGGAGAGGCTCCAGGGCCTGACGCCCGAGGAGCTCGAGGCCCTGCTCGCCCAGCTCCATCCCGACCGCGAACGGGCCGGCGAGCTCTACGAGGCCATTCGCCACAAGCTGGTCCGCCTCTTCGAATGGCGTGGGTGCACCTCCCCGGAAGACCTGGCGGACGTGACGATCAACCGCGTCTCCCGCCGCCTGGCCGAAGGGGTCAAGCTGCGGTCGAGCGACCCCTATGGCTACTTCTGCGGGGTCGCCCACCTGGTCTACAAGGAGGTCCTGCGCGGCGCCGCGCGCGAGCACCGGGCCCTCGCGAGCGGCAACTGGCCGCCCACCGCCTGCGAGGACGACGAGCCCTCCGATCACCGGCTCGACTGCCTGCGCCGGTGCCTCGCCGAGCTCCCGCCGGACCAGCGCGACCTGGTGCTCCGCTATTACCAGGGGGGCGGCTACAAGGGGAACGGCGGCCAGGGCGAGAGCAACATCCGCAACCGCCAGCAGCTCGCCCGGGAGGCGGGGATCCCGATGAACGCCCTCCGCATCCGCGTCCACCGGGTCCGCCGCAAGCTGGAATCCTGCGTTCACTCCTGCCTGAGTCACTGACCTTTTTCTCTTCGGGAAACGTTTTCACGGGTTTGGACACTCGTGTTTGAGATCGAGGAGGAGGGCTGAATCCCATGAAATCCAATCCCAATGACGACGAGCTGCTGAGGAGCTATCTCCTCGGGCAGCTCCCGGAGGACGAGGCGGACCGCCTGGAGGGGCGGCTGCTCACCGAGGACGATCTCTTCGAGCTGTCCGAGGCGGTCGAGGCCGACCTGCTCGCCGACTATGCCCAGGGCGGCCTCGCTCCCGCGGAGAGGGAGCGCGTCCAGCGGCGGCTCGCCTCTTCTCCCCAGGGGCGGGAGCGCCTGATGCTGGCCCGCTCGCTGAGCAAGCTGGCCGGCAGAGACCGGCAGGCGGCGCCCCTCCCCTTCACCGGGCGCACCGTGACCCCCAGGCGGCCGGCGCTCCGCTGGGCCGCCTTGGCGGCGGGGCTCTTCGTGGCGGCCGGCCTGGGCTGGATCGCCCTGGAGCAACAGGGCCATCGGGAGAGCCACGAGAAGCCCGCTCCCCCGATCACGGAAGTGTCCCTCGGTCATGAAGCACCGCCGCCGCAGCATAAGGCGGTCCCCCCGGCACCAGCGCCCGCGCCGGAGCCCGTGAAGGCCGTGTTCCAGCTCGCCCTGACATCGCTGCGCGGCGCCGAGGCCGCCGAGAAGCTCCGGGTCCCAGCCGGCGCGGGAACCGTCGAGCTCCAGATCTCGGTCGAAGGGATGGACGATCTCAAATCCTTCCACCTGACGGTGCGGAACCGGAAGGGGCGGACCGTCAAGGAATGGACCCGGCTCAAGCCGCGGAATCTCAACCGTGCCCGGGTCCTTGTCGTCGAGATGCCGGCCGAGCGGCTCCCGGCCGGCAGATACGAGATCCAGGCCCAGGGGCTCACCCCCGGAGGCGAGCCCGAGGACCTGTCTCCTCTGGAAGTTGTAGTCGTGAGAGGGAAAGGTTGATCCACGACCAACAGCCCCCGTCGACCTCAGGTCACGGGACCTCATTTGGGAGGATTCTTTGCTATGGACATTTCGAATTCGACGGATGTTGATACGAAGTACAAGGTTACAGGAACTGGAGGGACCCCCATGGGCCCTCACCACGGCCAGGACTTCCGGGTTGAGGACGCGGAGAGCTGGCCCACCCTCCACGCGGGCTCCCGGGTCTCCTACAAACCCAATTCCTCGGGACCCTGGATCGTCTATTTCGTCGTCCAGGGCAAGGGGATCACCGTGACCTCAGAATCGTCCGATGGCCAGGTGATGCTGATGCGGTCCGGCAACGGCTTCCACGCTCAAGCCAACTGACCGGCCTCTTTCCGTGTCGAAGAATGGGCGGGCTCTCCCCAGGGCCCGCCCGTTTTTCTCGCGTTTTTCTCGAGATCGGGTGAAACAATTCGGGTTCTGGCGTCACATAGAAGGAGATGGCCGAAACCCGACGCGTCTCCTCAGCTCGTCCCTCCCCCGCCCGGCGCCGGACCGGGCCGCGGCCACCCCTTCCCCATCCGCCCCGGCACAACCCGCCGTCGCGGCCGCCGTCCGAGGAGACGATCGACCTGGGACCCGCCGCGCGGGAGGAGACGCTCGCGCCGCCTTCCCCGCCGGCTCTTCCAGCCGCTCGCCCGGCTCCCCCGCCACCCCGCACGGGACCCGAGCGGGCGGTGCTGGCCCTGCTCCTGGCAGGCCTCGCCCTCAACGCCCTCGCGCTGCTGCGGCCCGCCGCGCTCTCCCCCGCCGACGAGCTCCTCGGCGCGACCGTGCTCCTGGCGGGCGTGGCCCTGCTGGTGGTGATGGAGCTCTACCGGCGCGCGGGGCGGTGAGCGGCCCTCATCAATCACCCGAGACCCGGACGCCTCTTGTCCTTTGGGGCAGCCTGCCCTTCGAGGCCTCACCCCCTGGCCCCCTCTCCACGTTGTGGAGAGGGGGAACGTAGCTGAGACGATCTTGCCGAATCAGGAAGGCTTCGATCTCTGGGCCCTCCCTCTCCACGAAGTGGAGAGGGACCGAGGGTGAGGCTTCGGAGGGCAGGACGCTCCAACCAGGCAGGGAGGTGCTACGGCCGCCTACCCCCCCGCCCCGCCGCCCGCGTGGATGCCCCCCTCGGTCTGGCCCCAGGGGTCGAGCGCCTCCTTGAGCTCGTCCGGCGGCAGGACGTTCTTCTCGACGCACAGCTCGCGCACCGTCTTGCCCGTCCTCACCGACTCCTTGGCGATCTCGGCCGCGGCGTCGTAGCCGATCTTCGGCACCAGCGAGGTCACCATGGCCAGCGAGCGTTCGACCAGCTCCTCGCAGCGCTCCCGGTTGGCCATGATCCCCTCCACGCACTTCTCCGCCAGCAGGGCCGAGGAATTCGCCAGGATCTCGATCGACTGCAGGAGGTTGTAGGCGATTACCGGCATCATCACGTTGAGCTCGAAGTTGCCCCCCATGCCGCAGAGGGTGATCGTGGCGTCGTTGCCCACCACCTGGGCGGCCACCATCAGCACCGCCTCCGGGATCACCGGGTTGACCTTACCCGGCATGATCGAGCTCCCCGGCTGCAGACTGGGGATCGAGATCTCGCCGATGCCGCAGCGCGGGCCCGAGGCCAGCCAGCGGATGTCGTTGGCGATCTTGGTCAGCGAGGCGGCGATCGTCTTCAGCGCGCCCGAGGTCTCGACCGCCGCGTCCTTGCCCCCCATCGCCTCGAAGCGGTTGGGCGCCGGCACGAACGGGCAGCCGGTCCGCTCGGCGAGGCGGGCGATCACCTTGTCCGCGAAGCCCGGAGGGGCGTTGAGCCCCGTGCCCACGGCGGTGCCGCCCAGGGCCAGCTCGGCGAGGCGGGGCTTCACCGACTCCAGCCGCGCCAGGGCGTTCCTCGCGGCCTGCGCGTAGCCGGAGAGCTCCTGGCCGAGCCGCACCGGCACCGCATCCTGGAGGTGGGTGCGGCCGATCTTGACCACGCCGTCGAGCTCCTCGGCCTTGCGGTGGAGGGCCTCGTGAAGCTTCCTCAGGGCCGGCTCCAGGTCCTGCACGATGGCGAGGTAGGCCGAGACGTGGATCGCCGAGGGGATCACGTCGTTGCTCGACTGGCCGTTGTTGACGTGGTCGTTCGGATGCACCTTCTTCGCGCCGCGGGCGCCGCCGAGGATCTCGGCCGCCCGGTTGGCCAGCACCTCGTTGACGTTCATGTTGGTCGAGGTGGCCGAGCCGGTCTGGAAGATGTCGAGGGGGAACTGGCCGTCGAGCTTGCCGTCGATCACCTCCTGGGCCGCCTGCCGGATGGCCCGGGCGACCTCGCCGGGCACGCTCCCCAGCTCCTCGTTGACCATCGCCGCCTCCCCCTTGATCATCGCCACGGCGGCGAGGAACCGCTTGGGGAGGGTCAACCCCGAGATGGGGAAGTTGCGCCGCGCCCGCTCCGTCTGGGCGCCGTAATACGCCTGGGCGGGGACTTCGATCTCGCCGAGGCTGTCTTTTTCGATGCGGGTGTCGCTCATCTGTCCTCCTGATCCTGGGCCCGGAGGCCCGACCCGGTATCCTATCGGAGGACGCTACGGCGCCGCGAGCAGCACCTCGTAGTGGGTCACGAAGGGCTCGCGCTCGAGGAGGAAGCCGTCGTCCTCCGGATAGTAGCGGGCCCGTTCGTAATCCTCCCCCGCGAAACGCCGGATCGCCTCGACCGACTCCCAGTAGGTGATCAGGAGGAAGTGCGCGACCTCCCCCTCCACGCGGCGGAGCACGTGGACGCCGTGGTTCCCGGGCGTCCCGGCGTAATCGGCCACGCCGGTCCGCAGGAGGTAGTCGTGATAGGCGTCCGCCTTCGCGGCGGGCACCCGGCCGTGCCAGGTTCGTGCGATCATGATCTTCGCTCCTCTCGCGTCAGAAGATACGACGGATGCTCGATGCCGGTCGGCGGATAGAGCTCGTCGTGGGTATAGCGAAACCCGAGCTTCGCCAGCAGCCGCCGCGACGGATCGTTCTCCGGATGATGCCCCGCGAAGAGGGCGCGCGCGCTGAGGACGTCGAAGGCGTGATCGATCACCGCCCGCGCGGCCTCTCCGGCGTATCCGTGACTCCAGCATCCGGGCTTGAGATGAAATCCCAGCGCGTAAACCGCTTCCGCCAGGTTGTAGGGCCGGAGCCCGCAACAGCCGAGATGGTCTCCGGTCGCTTGAAGAAAGAGGGGCCAGTACTGGACCCCATGCGTCTCCTGATTCGCGATCTCCCGTTCGAGCCGCTCGCGGACCGCGCTCTCCGAGAACGGCCCGCCGATCCGGCGGGTGACCTCGGGATCGCCCCAGAGCGCCCACGCCAGCGCGAAATCGTCCGGGGCCCAGAGGCGGAAACCGAGCCGCTCCGTGCGCAGGAAATACGGCGAGCTCACTTCTCGATGAAGACCCTGATCGCGTCGAACGTGGGATCGCCCGGCTTGCCGAGAGCGGCGATGCTCTCCATGTGCTTACCCGGAACGAGGACGAGATCGGCGGCGATCCCGAGCTCCAAAAGCCGCCGGACGAACCTCGCTCCCTGCTCCAGCACCGGCGGCATGAACCGCTCGGCGCGCGCGACCACGACGAGCGTCGGCGGCGTATGGGGGCCCACGAAGCTGGCCGGATTCGCCGCCAGCCAATTTTCCGCCGTGCCGTACTTGGCGACCTCCTCTCTGTCCTGGGCGAAGGGCTCGCGAATCCGGTCGGCGGTGAGCCCCCTCAGCGCGGCATCCTCGCGATCGAGCGTGCAACCCATCGCGATGACGCCGGCGAGGTCCGCGGGCGTGAGCCCCACGCTCCGCAGGTAGGTCGCGTTGGTTCCCAGCACGGCGGCCAGGTGGCACCCGGAGCTGTGGCCAAACAGGAAGATCCGCTTGGGGGCCCAGCCACGCTGGACCACGAGCTGCCGCAATTTCGCCACCGCGGCGGCGACATCGTTGGGCATCGCCGGCCACGAATGGCTCGGAGCCAGCCGGTAGTCCATGGAGGCGCAGGCCATTCCCGCCGCCACGAACGGCTTGCAGACGTTGCGATACGGGGGAGAGGTGCGGCGTTCTCCCGCTTCTTCAAGGCTCCCGCCGTGAATGAACAGGATGGTCGCCTTGGGCGCGGTCCGCGGCCACGACAGATCCATGACCTGATCGGGCCCGCCGTTTTCGACATAGGGGATGTTTTTGAGCTCCGCCGTCACCGCCGGCCCGGCGGCGGCCGCCGGAAGGGCACACATCCAAATTCCGAGCGCGACCAGCATTTGTCTGTTCATGCTGCGCGTAACTCTACTCCTCTCCCACTCGGGTTTGACTCCCCCGCCCCCCTCGGATAACGTCTCTTCAGGAGGACGACCCATGCGCGGCAAAACGGTCCTGATCACAGGCGCGACGAGCGGCATCGGTCTTGAGGCGGCGGTGGAGCTCGCCCGGCGCGGGGCCCGGATGTTCCTGGTGGGCCGCGATCCCGGACGCACCGACGAGGCCGTGGAGCAGGTCAAGGCCCGGAGCGGCTCGAGCGACGTGTCGAGCTTCCTCTGCGATTTCTCCTCCCAGGCCTCCATCCGCAAGCTCGCGGGGGACGTCCTCGGCAGGCTCGATCGGCTCGACGTGCTGATCAACAACGCGGGCGGAGTGAACAAGAAACGCGAGCTGACGGTGGACGGGATCGAAAAGACGTTCGCCGTCAACCACCTCGGCTATTTCCTGCTCACCAACCTGCTGCTCGATTTGATCCAGCGGAGCGCCCCGGCGCGGATCGTGACCGTGGCCTCGATCGGCCATCGCCGTGGCACGCTCGACTTCGACGATCTCGGGTTCGAGCGCGGCGGCTATTGGATCATGCGAGCCTACACGCGCTCGAAGCTCGCCAACGTGCTGTTCGCGTCGGAGCTGGCGCGGCGCCTCGCGGGGACGGGCGTCACCTCGAACAGCCTGCACCCCGGCTCCGTGGCCACGAACATCTGGTCCGGCGCGCCGACCTGGGCGAAGCCGGTGATCCAGCTCCTCTGGCGCCCCTTCTTCCTCACCGCTGAGCAAGGGGGCGCGTTCATCGTTCAGTTGGCGGCGGACCCGCAGCTCGAAGGAGTCACCGGAAAATATTTCGAAACGGGCAAGGCCGTGCCCCCCGCGCCGCTGGCCCAGGACGAAGCCCTGGCCAAGAGGCTCTGGGACGTGAGTGCCGCGATGACGGGGCTCGCCAAGCGTCTCAACGAGCCTCGGAGTTGACAGTCAGATAATAGTAAATCCGTACCGGGTGACCATCCTTCATGGCTGGCTGAAACACCCATTGCTCGAGACCCTTGACCATCTCAGCGTTCAGATTCTTGAGGATCCGGGTGTGGCGTACACAGCCGTCCTCGTCGATGATCACTTCTACGACGCCCCGGCCGGTCACCCCGTAAACGTTGGTCAGCGGTTTGCCCTGGAGGAGAGTGGGCTTGCTGATCGTCCCGTCTTTTCCATCTATAAACAGGGGCCGGGGGTCAGCGGGATCCAGGGGAATGCCCCGCTTCTTCTTGCAGAGCTCGATGCGCTCCCGCTTGGAGAGAGAAGCGGGCGCCGGGCTCGCTTGAGCCGTGGGCGCCGGCGCCGCGGACGGGCTCTGGGCCCAGGCCTGCGTGCCCGCGGCCAGCGCCAGGGACATCAGGATCGAGATCCGGAAGGTTTTCATCGCTCTCCTTTCGAAGGTAAGGCGCGGGTGTCGGTCGAGTCGGTGGTAAACCGCTGGGGCGCCGGGTTCAGATCCGGCGGCTTCTCGAGCAGGCCGACGTCTCCTCGAAGGGCACGCCGTCCCGTCCTCCAGAGATTCGCCGACTCGAGATCAGCGCTGCCTCAGACTTCTTCTCCCCGTTGTTCCCGCCGTCCACCGCCGCCGCGAGCTTTTGCAGAGCCACTGGGGACAGGAGGAGGGTAAGGTCTGCTCTCACCACCGCCCTCGTATTGCTCTTCTCTCGTCCCAATCCTCTCTAAGGGAGGAAGAGAACCGGCGTGGAGTCTCGCACGGACGTAAATAATCGATCCACCGTCGGAATCCATGCTGGCATGGAGCTCTACCTTCTTCTGATTGCTCAGGGTTATCGTATTCTGCTTCTCGATCCCCAATGCTATTCCTTCCGCCTTGTAGCGTGATCCCGCGAGGAGGAGCCGCTTCAGCTTCTTGTGGAGATCGGTCTCAAGCCACGCATCCGTAAGCGTTTCGCCGAGGGTCTTTTCCAGTAACCAGGCAGACAGACCTGCTACCGCAGCGAGCAGCACTATGGAGCCCTCCGAGGCCGAGTAGAAGATGACGCTCTCTCCTTCATGGACCCGGAGTCGCTGCCGTGCCGCATCGACGGCTACGGAGGGGAGATCTTCGAGATCACGCGCAAGCGTCTCGAGTTGCCGGCTCTCCTGTTCTCGTACGACGGCCTCCACACGTTCGATCGTCGCCACGACCGCGTCGGCGGGGAAGCCTTCGCGGCCCTCATAACGAATCTCGATTCCGATGTTATCGGCCACTTGAGATCCTCCTTCCACAGGTTTGCTTCACGAGCCTGAACGCTTGAGCACCGGAACGGTCTCATCGCATTCCTCCCAGGCTCATTCAATGCGCGTGTTGACCGCCAGTGTATAGAAAACCCTCACCGGGCGGCCGTTCAGGGTCGCCGGCAGGAACACCCACTGCTCGATGGCATGGGCCGCCGACTGGT
The DNA here is from genome assembly GCA_045807625.1 of Thermoanaerobaculia bacterium. GTDB lineage: Bacteria > Acidobacteriota > Thermoanaerobaculia > Multivoradales > UBA5704 > DATARR01. The sequence goes on from JBJMHA010000020.1 coordinate 70,511, forward strand.
CCATGCTCTTCAGCACGCTCCGGACGATCCTGGTCTGGCGCACGCAGCCGTCCTCGTCGATGAGCGCTTCCACCACGACCGTCCCGGTCAATCCGGTGAACCGCGGCTTGACGCTGTAGATGATCGTGGGCCTGGTGGCCTTCCCTTCACTGTCCTCGACGTGCAGGGGTTGGCTCTCCCCGGGCTCCAGGGGGACACCCCGCTTCTTCTTGCAGAGCTCGATGCGCTCCTGCTTGGAAAGAGGAGCGGGCGCCGGGCTCGCTTGAGCCGTGGGTGCCGGCGCCGCGGACGGGCTCTGGGCCCAGGCCTGCGTGCCCGCGGCCAGCGCCAGGGACATCAGGATCGAGATCCGGAGGATTTTCATCGTTCTCCTTTCGACGGCAAAGCCCGGGTGTCGGTCGAGTCGGTGGTCAGGCAATACCGTCCCAGGCTGACGACGGTGGTCACCATCGTGCCCAGCAGGAAGAGGACGAGCAGGAGGCCGGCGAGCAGGCGCAGGGGGCGGGAAAACCGCCGGGGCGTCGCGGCCAGATCCGCCGGAGTCTCCAGCAGGCCGACCGGATTGACGCGGGGGGGCTCCATGGGAGGAATTTTACTCTTTTCGGAATCCGGGCTACGATGGCAGGGCTCCCTGGAAACCCCGGGGGCGTGTCGCGAGCACGCCCCCGGATCTACGGCCTACTGCTTACCTGACGGTGCGGTGGGACTGCCGGGGGGCTCTTCGCTCTTCGCCGTCCCCGCCGTGGGCAGCGGGACCTCAGCCGGCTTGGAGCTCCGGGACCCACGGCGGCGGCCCGGAGGGATTCCGAACTGCTTCAGCATCTCCGTCTTGGACCCCAGGCGGGCCGTCACCAGGGCCCGGAGCTGACGGGCCGTCTCCTTCCCCTCGTCGAGCGTCTTCTTGAGGACCTCCGTGGCCCCGCGGCTCCTACCTTGGAGATCCTCCTGCTCCACCTTGAGGTCCCTGGCCTTCGCCAGGAGCTTCTCCAAGGCGGTCTTGAGAGGCTCGTCTGTCGTCACGACGGCGGCGTTGCGTTCGACCGCGCCGAGCAGACCCTCCCAATCGCGGAACGTCTTTCCATGGGCTGTGATTTTGGGCATGGCGTTTTCCTTTCTGTATTGTCCGGAGCCTTTATGGCACCGGATGTTGACCAATAGCGGCCAACTGATGGATATGGTCTCCAGATTTGATCCCGGAGTCAACAAGAAACAATTTTCCGCAACATTTCCACAGGGGGCTCCGGTCTCGTCGAAGCCCGCCTTTTCCAGAAGAAATTGCGGTGTATGGAAACGGGGCGTCGCGTTCCGCGAGATTTCCTGATCCCAGGTACGGAACCAAAAATCGTGAAAGTTGAGGGGAGAGTTACGACTCAAAAGGGGGAGAATTACGCCCCTCCCCCTCGGGAAAAGATCGCGAAACAGGGCGTGCCAGGGTTGAAACGGCATGTGCCGGGGGTGACGAGCCTCGCGCCAGGCTCGAAATGAGGGCGTGCCAGGGTCGGCACGACCTGTTTCGAGCCTGAAACGAGCCGCGCCGACCCTGGCGCGTGCCGTTTCAAGCCTGCCGCGCCCTGTGCCAACCCTGGCACGGAGCCTTTCGACCCCGGCGCGCCCCGCGCCGGCCCTGGCGCGGGTTGTTGCGAGCCTAGACCGCCGCCATCTCCTGGAGCGACCGTACGCTCAATCCTTCTTTCTTGAGCGCGGCGATCCCCTCGGCGCACGCCATGGCGCCGGAGAGGGTGGTGATGCAGGGGACGTCGTATTTGAGGGCGGTGCGGCGGATGATGCCGTCGTCCTCGTGCGACTCGCGGCCGAGGGGGGTGTTGATCACCAGGACGATCTCGCCGTTGATCAGGAGGTCCACCACGTGCGGACGGGCCTCGTGGACCTTGAGCACCGTGCGCACTTCCAGTCCGTGATGGCGCAGGTAGTCGGCGGTGCCGGCGGTGGCGGTGAGCTCGAAGCCGAGCCCGGCCAGGCGGTGGGCGACCGGGAGGAGGCCCGGCTTGTCGCGGTCGTGGACGGAGAGGAAGGCGGCGCCTTCGAGCGGCAGGTGGTGGCCGGCGCCCATCCAGGCCTTGGCGAAGGCGCTGTCGAAGGAGAGGGCCTCTCCCATCACCTCGCCGGTCGACTTCATCTCCGGCCCCAGCACGGGATCGACCCCCGGGAAGCGGCGGAAGGGGAAGACGGGGGCCTTCACGAACACCCCCGGCACCCGCGGCTCTTCGGTGAAGCCGAGCTCCTCCAGGCTCTTGCCCGCCATCGCCGCGACGGCGATCTTCACCAGCGGCACCCCCACGGCCTTGGCGATGAACGGCACCGTGCGGGAGGCGCGCGGGTTGACCTCCAGGACGTAGATCCTGCCGTCCTTGAGCGCGAACTGCACGTTCATCAGTCCTACCACCCCCAGCCGCAGGGCGAGCCGCCTGGCGATGTCGCGCATGCGGTCCTGGTCCTCCTGGGAGACCTTGTAGGGGGGGAGCACCGCCACCGAATCGCCGGAGTGGATGCCCGCCTCCTCGATGTGCTGGAGGATGCCGGCGACCACGGCGCGCTGGCCGTCCGAGATGAGGTCGAGATCGACCTCGAAGGCGTCCTCCAGGAAACGGTCGATCAGCACCGGGTGGCCCGGCGAGACGTCCGCCGCCTCGGCCATGTAGCGCTCGAGGGTCGAGCCGTCGTAGACCACCGCCATGGCGCGGCCGCCCAGCACGTAGCTGGGCCGCACCACCACGGGGAAGCCGATGCGCCCGGCCACCTCGCGGGCCTCGTCGAGGGAGGTGGCGCTGCCGTTCTCAGGCTGGAGGATCTCCTCCTCGGCCAGCAGGTCGCCGAAGCGGCGGCGGTCCTCGGCGAGATCGATGGCGTCCGGCGAGGTGCCCCAGATCGGCACGCCGTGACGGGCGAGGCCGCGGGCGAGCTTGAGCGGCGTCTGGCCGCCGAGCTGCACGATCACCCCCTGGGGCTTCTCCTTGTCCAGGATCTCCAGCACGTGCTCCAAAGTGAGCGGCTCAAAGTAGAGGCGGTCGGAGGTGTCGTAGTCGGTCGAGACGGTCTCCGGATTGCAGTTGACCATCACCGTCTCGATCCCCAGCTCGCGCAGGGCGAAGGCGGCGTGCACGCAGCAGTAGTCGAACTCGATCCCCTGGCCGATGCGGTTGGGGCCGGAGCCGAGGATCACCACCTTGGGCCGGTCGTCGGGATCGCTCTCGTCCTCCTGGCCGAAGGTCGAATAAAGGTAGGGGGTGGTCGCCGGGAACTCGGCGGCGCAGGTGTCGACCCGCTTGTAGACGCGCCGCAGCCCGTCCCGGGAGCGGGCCTGGGCGAGATCCTCCTCCGGGCAGTCGAGGAGGCCGGCGATCCGCGCGTCGGTCAGGCCGAAGGCTTTCGCCTTGCGCAGCAGCGGCTTGGGGACTGAGCCGAGGTCCCAGCAGGCGAGCTCGGCCTCCAGGTCGACGATCTCGGCGATCTCGCGCAGGAACCAGGGGTCGATGTGGGAGACCTCGGAGACCTCCTCGGGGGTCCACCCCTGGCGCAGGGCGGCGAAGACGGCGAACAGCCGCTCCCAGTTGGGGGTGGCGAGCCGGCGCCGCAGCCGCACCGGGTCGGACATCCGCCGCTCGCGCGAGGCGAGGCCGTCGAGCTCCAGGGCGGAGAGCCCCTTCATCAGGGCCTCCTTGAAGGTCGAGCCCATGGCCATCACCTCGCCCACCGACTTCATGGAGGTGCCGAGGGTGGGCGAGGCGGCGGGGAACTTCTCGAAGGCCCAGCGCGGGATCTTCACCACCGTGTAGTCGAGGCTGGGCTCGAAGGCGGCGAAGGTCTTGCCGGTGATGTCGTTCGGGATCTCGTCCAGGGTGTAGCCCACGGCGAGCAGGGCGGCGATCTTGGCGATCGGGAAGCCCGTGGCCTTGGAGGCCAGGGCCGAGCTGCGCGAGACGCGCGGGTTCATCTCGATCACCACCTGGTCGCCCGTCTTGGGATCGACGGCGAACTGGATGTTGGAGCCGCCGGTGGCCACGCCGACGCGGCGGATCACCTTGAAGGCGTCGTCGCGCATCCGCTGGTATTCGCGGTCGGAGAGGGTCTGCTGCGGGGCGACGGTGATCGAGTCGCCGGTGTGGACCCCCATGGCGTCGAAGTTCTCGACCGAGCAGACGACGATGGCGTTGTCCGCCATGTCGCGGATCACCTCCAGCTCGAACTCTTTCCAGCCGAGGACCGACTGCTCGATGAGCGCGGTGTGGGCCGGGCTGGCCTGGAAGGCGGAGGCGGCGATCTCCTCCAGCTCGTCCCGGTTGTAGGCCACGCCGCCCCCTTCGCCGCCGAGGGTGAAGCTGGGGCGGATGATCACCGGGTAGCCGACGTCCGCCACGATCTCGCGGGCGTCGTCGAGGCTGGAGGCGTAGCCGCTCTTGGGCACCTTGAGCCCGACCTCTTCCATGGCCTGCTTGAAGAGGAGACGGTCCTCGCCCAGGCGGAGGGCGTCGATGCCGGCGCCCAGCACCTCGACCCCGAAGCGGGCGAGGGCCCCCCGCTCCTCCAGGGCGATCGCCAGGTTGATGCCGGTCTGCCCGCCGACGGTAGGAAGGAGAGCGTCGGGACGCTCTTTTTCCAGGATTTTCTCAACCACCTCCGGCACCAGGGGCTCGACGTAGGTGGCGTCGGAGAGCTCCGGGTCGGTCATGATGGTCGCCGGGTTGGAGTTGACGAGGATCACCCGGTACCCCTCGCGCTTCAGGGCACGGCAGGCCTGGGTGCCGGAATAGTCGAACTCGCAGGCCTGGCCGATGACGATCGGGCCCGAGCCTAGGACGAGGATGGAGTGGAGGTCGGTCCGTCTGGGCATGGCAGGGGGGGAGTGTATATCAGGGGGTCCCGGAGCGCCTGGCACGGGATTGGCAGTGGTGACAAACCGGTTTTAAAAGGGAGCCGACCCATGAACGAAGCCAATCGCGAGCGACTGGAGATGTTGCTCAAAGGCCACGAGCAGATGCTGGAGGAGAAGCGGCTGCGCCCCGAGGGGGTGCTCCGCCAGAACGATGAATTCCGCGAGCAGTTCAACCGGGCGGCCCGCTCGGTGATCGTGCCCGTGCTGGAGGAGATCAAGGACGTGATGGTCGGCAAGGTCGAGTCCGCCTCGATCTTCCACCGCTCCACGGCGGCCGGCCTGAAGGTGAAGCTGGACCGCTGGGAGGATTTCGACCGCTCCCTCTTCTTCTATTGCGACGACGCGACCCGGGTGGTGAAGGTCACCTACGAGGGGATCGGCTTCGGGCTGCTCGCCAACAAGATCCCGCTCTCCCAGCTCACCAAGGAGCTGGTCGAGGAGGAGGCGATGAGGTTCCTGCGGCGCCTCTTCGGGCAGGAGCAGCTCCGCCGGCCCGGCACGCCCGCCCCCACGGCCGGAGCGCCCGGCAACGGCCCGCGCCGGCCGGTCTCGCCGTCGTCCGGGTTCGAGTTCGTGCGGGTGTAGGCCTGATCCGTCAGATCGGTCGGATCCGACGGATCGGTCGGATGGGAGGCGGAGCCCCTCAGAACAGGTACGTCAACCCCACGTTCGCCACCGCCCGCTCGCGCTGGTCGCCGTTGAGGTCCTTGTAGACCGGGACCTGCACGGCGAGGCGGCCGACGAGCCCCTTGCCGAGGTCGACGATCACGCGCGGGGTGAGGTAGAGGAGCCGGCCGCCGGTGTTGGGGTCGAGGGTGCCGTCCGCGTCGATCCGGTCCTCTCTGGCACTGCGGAAGTTGAGCTCCACGGCGGCGTCCCAGATCCGGCCGACCTTGCGCTCGTACCCGAGGTTGAGGAGGGTCGAGTCGCCGTAGCGGTATCCGAAGTCGTTGGACCCCGTCCGGCGAACCTGCGCCGAGCCGAAGAGCGAGGAGCGGGAGTCGAGCAGGTAGACGCTGGAGAGGCCGCCGAACCAGTCGGTGGAGCCGGTCCCCGGCTGCAGGTGCTCGTCCAGCCGCTCCCCGCCCCGCGCGAGGTCGTTCTTCCCCCAGGCGGTCTTCACCCCGCCGAGGGCCGAGATCCAGGCGCGGCGGCCCAGCCCGCCGGTGAATTGCGAGGACCAGAGCCGCACCAGGGCGTAGAGCTCGGGGTCGGCCAGATCCCGGGAGGTCCCGGTGGTGCCGATTCCAGACTCGCGGGTGCTCCGGGTGCTCCAGGGGAGCCGCGCCACGGCGACGGCCCGCTCGCCGAAGGTGTAGGAGAGGGCGGTGGTGAAGCGGTTCTCGATCACCGACTCGCGGCCGAGGGCCGCGCTCTCATCGCCGTGCCTGGCGGCGGAGGTTTCCTCCTCGCCGAAGAGCCCCTGCTCCTTGTCGAAGCGCTCCCAGTCGAGCGCGACGCGGAACGCGCCCTCCTTGTAGACGTCGGTCCCCAGGGCGTTGAAGGTGGCATCGCCGCAGCGGCAGATCGAGCAGGCGCGCGCGGGCGGCGCCGCGGCGAGCAGCAGTACGAAGCCCGCCGCCACCGCGAGCCTCGGGAAGATCGTTCTCATCCAAAGCCTCCTTGTTTCCAGACCTCATGGGACCGGGCCGCCACACGCGGGCGGCCCGCACCGGTGCAGCAGCAGGGCCTCGGGCGCCAGGAGCAGCGCCAGGAGGAGGGCCGTCAGCAGGGTGCGGGGGGTGGAGGCGCGCATGGGTGGAAGACAGCTTACAGCTGTTTACGAGGTTGGTGAGCCGGTCGCGGAAAAAGGCTCAATCCGGCCCCGCGGCCTCGAAGAGCCGCATCGCCTGGGCCGCGCCGCGCGGGTCGTACCCCGCCTGAGTGGCCAGCCGGGCTCCCAGCCGGTCCGCCTCCGCCTCCTCTCCAGGGCTGAACCGCAGGTCGACGAGCCGGCCGATCAGGGTGGCGACGGCGGGCTTGCGCCGGCTCGCCGGGTCGGCCGGATCGTAGGCGGCGAGCACGGCGGCGCCGGTCAGCCCGGGGGCGATCCGCGCCGTGGCGATCCGCTCGGTGCCGTGGCGGGCCAGGACGTGGCCGATCTCATGGCCGAGCACGCCGGCGAGCTCGCCGTCCGACGGGACCTTCTCGATCAGCCCGGTGGTGACGAAGACCTGCCCTCCCGGCAGGGCGAACGCGTCGGCCGTCCGCGCGTCGGCGAGCACGTGGCAGTCGAAGTCATAGGGGGAGCGCCGGGCCTCCGTCTTCTCGACCAGATCGTGGCAGACGCGGTCGACGCGCTGCCGGGACTGGGGATCGGCGGCGAGCCCGCCATAGCGCTGGGCCATGGCTGGCGCCGCCTGGAGGCCGATGGCGATCTCCTGCTGGGGGGTGATCCGGACCGGCCGGACCTCGGGCGGAGCGGGGCTGTAGCGGCGGATTCCGTAATATCCGAGGATCGCCACGACGGCCATGGTCAAAACGGTCAGCAGGCGGCCCCAGCCGAGGCCCGCCCGGGATCTGCGGTCCTGAGGGTCCATCTCTCGCCCCTCCTTTCAACCAGCGGCCCGAAGGCCTCTGGCGTCTGGAGGGAGCAAGATGCGTACCGGGAGACGGGATCAGAGCTCGATGCCGCCGTTGGTGCAGCCGGGGCCGTAGTAGATGGTCCAGCCCTCGGGAGCCGAGCAGGGGGTCCCATACTGGCAGCACATCCCGGTCGCGGGGTCCTGAGCCCACACGATCACCTGGGCGCAGACGCCGCTGTAGTGCCGGGGCGGCGGACAGTCGGAAGCGGTGGCCGTGCGGGTAGCGGCGGCGACGAGGACGAAGGCGGCGGCGAGAGACAGCTTTCTGAACATGGATGACGCTCCTTCTTCTACTTTCTCGATCCCTTTATGGGTTCGAAGAGAGTATAGCAAAACATCGATGCGTTGGGCTCATCTCTCGCGCGCTTTCGCGATCCCTAGTTGCCGAGCTTGAACCGCACCTGGCTCGAACCGCAATCCGCCTTGACCCAGAAGATGTGCCAGCCGCCCGGGAGCTTGTGGACGAATTGCACGCTCGTCTGGTCGTAAAAGGAGGAGGTCCCGAGGGCCGGGTTGCTGTCGTAGCCCCACTGGACCTTGTGGGGGCCCCCCGCGCAGGTCACGCTGAAGCTCGACGTGAAATACGCCGAGTGGAGGGGTCCGGGAGGGGGATCGATGATGGGGTACGTCGCGCCGCTGATCGGGTAGACGATGTTGACCTTGGCCTGGGCGAGGCCCGGGCCGGCCAGCGCCGCCAAGCCGAGAGCGCAGAACAGGATCGCCGCGCAAAGCTTTCGCATGGTGTTTCTCCTTGGACGGATAGACCCGGTCGTGGGTCGACCGTTCGAGAAGAACAGGCGATGGATTCAGCGGTGCGTTACATAAGGCGGATCAGGCGGCCAGCAACGGCGCAAGATCAGCGTCCGCCAGAGGTGGGATTCCCAGCTCTTCCAAAACGCCGTTGATCGCCTGGAGCGTGATCTGATTCGGTGCCGTGATCTCGATGCCAATGGGCCTTCCGCTCGCGCCGAAATCGACCACCATGCCGGGCTCGACCCGTTTCGTCTGTACGCTCTTCTCTTCAGCCTGCCGTGGAAGGTAGAGGTAGGCGGCCATCGCGCGCCCGTGGCGGAATGTGACTTCCAGGTAGGGCTCTTTCATCTCGTTCACCTCACCGGGTACGCGGTCACGACCACGATCACCCCGGTAGCGAAGTCCGGTTCCACGATGACCTCCCACGGCTGCCTGCGGTGCCAGGACTCAACGACCCAGCGTCCTTCTACGACATCCTCGCGCAGAACGGCCGCATGTTCCAGCATGTGGCGCAGATCGACCTCCGAAAACTGGCGGTCGATCATCCGCTTCAGCAGGTGAGGGCTGAGTTCCAGCTCCCAGTCCCACCAAGACGGCCACTCACGCTGGCTCAGAGGCGCCTCTCCCTCACGGGCTCATTGTACCGTGGAGGGAGGATAGCTGCTTGCTGTATCCTGGCGTCTTGGCTACGCTCTGCAAAAGACGCCTGTAGCACAGCCGGGAGGGTTCCAAGTTGAGCGATCAGTCTGAAGACTTTGTGGAGAGCCGGATCACCATCGACCCGGCGGTCTGCAACGGCAAGCCCACGATCCGAGGGAAGCGGATCACCGTGCAGACGATCCTCGAATTCCTGAGCGCCGGAGAGGACCGGGAGGAGATCCTGCGCCAGTACCCCTCTCTGGAAGAGGAAGACATCGACGCCTGCCTGGCGTTCGCGGCAAGGCTGATGGGCCACAACTACTTCATCAAGATGATCGCCTGACCTTTTATGGCCAGGTATCTGATCGACGTAAATCTCCCCTACTACTTCAGCGTCTGGCGTGGACCCGACCACGAGCGGATCTCCGGGATCTGGAACGACGTCTGTGAGCTGAGCGCTCAGTACCGGCTCGTCAATGTCTTCCGGGATCGGATCGAAGGCATCGACTGATCTACCAAAGCCCCAGCGCCACCACGTCCTGCACCACCTCGATCCACTCGCAGGGCTTCTCCCGCGTTTCGGTGCGGCGGAGGACGTAGAGCTTCTCGCCGCTGTCGCGGCGCTCGAGGAGGCGGAAGCCCTGGTCGTCGTAGAAGGTCTCGACGGGCTTGTTCCTCGCCGTCGGGAGGTAGCGGCCGCGCAGCTCCAAGTGGCCGGGCTCGTCGATCAAACGGTGCTTGACGTGGTTCATCATCGCCGTCTCGATGCCGCGGCCCATGGCGCGGCAGCTCACCAGGAAGCTGTCGATGTAGACGATGCGGCCGTCGCGCCGCAGGAGGACGGCGCCGACCGTCCCCTGGTCGCCGAAGCGGTCGCGGGCACGGACTACCCAGAGCTCGCAGATGGGGGAGGCGATGAAGCGCTCGATCTCGGCCGGCGTGTAGCGCGGGGTCGTGAGGTTGAGCTGGCTCGTCTTGGTGAAGAGCTGGTGGACGCGCGGCAGGTCGTCCCGCCGGGCGCGGGTGATCGCGAGCTCGGTGCGCAGGGTCGCGAGGCAGGTGCCGAGGTCGCCCGCGGCGGTCCGCGGGGCCGCGCGCTCGCGGTGCTGGCCCGTCCGCCACGCATCTTCCGCGGAGACGGCGGTCCGCTCGAAGTCGGTCAGCCGGTCGATCGCGGCGGTGAGGTCGGCCGGATCGGGGGGGAGCAGGACGGCCTTCACCTCCGGGAGCATCTGCTGGACCAGGCTCACCTCGGCCGGGTTGGCGTCCAGGAAGACGAGGCTGCTGGTGTCGAGGCCGAGCGTGGCGGCGATCTTCCTCACCCCCTCGTGCTTGGGGCTCCAGGAGAGCTCCAGGGCGGCGAAGTCGTCGAGGCCGAGCGGGAGCTCGGGCCGGCTGCTGAAGACCTCCCGCACGTCGCCGGGGTTGCTCCGGCCGCAGACCGCGAGCAGCACCCCCTGCGCCTGGAGCGCCTTCAGGCGGTGCTGGAAGCCCAGGAAGGCCTCCCCCTCGGGGTCGCCGCGGCCGATGCGGACGCCGGCAGGGCCGTCCTCCCCCAGCGCTCCTCCCCAGAGGGTGTTGTCGAGGTCGAGCACCAGGCATTCGCGGCTCCGGCCCCGCGCCGCCCGGGCGTGGCGGGCGAGCTCCCCCGCCACACAGGCCAGGAAGGGGAAGCTCCACTCCATCTTCGCCAGGTAGTACATGCGGCGGTCGAGGACGCGGTCCTTGCCGAAGCGGGAGGCCAGGCGGTCGAGGTCGAAGAGCTGGACGCGCGGATGCCCCTTGAAGCGGCGCAGGAGGTCCAGGTTGAGGTCGAGGAAGAATTCGGTCTCGCCGTATTCGGCGTTGAGGTCCGCCACGCCGAAGGCGGGCTGGGCGGGGACCGGGAAGTTGGCGACCAGGAGGGTCGCCGGGGTGCGGTCGAGCGCGGCGAGCGCCCAGGATTCGACGTGGGAGGCGACCTCCTCCCGGAAGTCGCGGCGCTCGGCCGGCGAGAGCCGGGCGAAGCAGGACCAGACCTCGGGCCGCAGCTCGCGGAGCGACAGGGCCAGGAGCACGAGGTGGGGATCGAAGGCGGCGAGGCCGGTCTGCTCCCCCAGCACCTCCTCGACATATTGGCCGGCGCTCTCCACGTAGTGCGCGGCGCGCAGCCCCTCGCGGGCGAAGCAGAGGTCGACCCAGCGCGGCAGCGGGTCGAGGGTGAAGTTGGCCAGGTAGCCGATGCGGAGGTCCGGCTCTCCGGGGCGGGCCTGGAGGGTCCGGGAGAGGAGGCTCACCTCGTTGCTGGTGAGCTTTTCGAGATCCAGGGGGAGGAGCGCGCGCTGGAGCGCGGCGGCGTCCGGCGCCTTGGCGAGGGCCTCAGCTACGGCCCGTGGCTCGAGCTTCGAATCCCGCGGTCTGTCCATCGTTCCCTTTCTCCAAGATTTGATTCGCGACGGCGTCATAGAAGGCGAGGAGCTTCCGGCGGAAGGCCTCGGGCGTGAACTCCCTCTGCGCGAGCCGGCGGGCGTTGGCGGCGAGCCGCTCCCGCAGCTCCGCGTCCTGGAGGAGGAGCGCGAGCCCCCGCCCCAGGGCGCCGGGCTCGGGCTCGACGAGGAAAGCCACGCTGTCGTCGAGCACCTGGGTGTGGGTCAACAGGCGGGTGGCGAGGAGGGGGCGCCCCGAGTCGAGGCAGGAGAAGATCTTCATCGGCGTGTTGTCGCCGTGGAGGCGCGGCGACACCTGCACGGTCGCCTGTCGCAGGCAGGCCCCCAGCGCCTCCACCGGGCGCGGCCCGGCGAAGCAGACGCTGCTGGCGATCCCCAGGCCCTCGGCTAGGCTCCGGTAATACGGGATCCGGTCGTGGCTCCCGGTCATGATGACCAGCTTCGCATGCGGGACCTCGGGCAGCGCGCGGGCGAAGCCGGCGAGCAGCAGGTCGACCCCCTGGTAGGGCGCGAGGTTGCCGACGTAGAGCACTATGGGGTCGCCCCGCCAATCCTCCGGGATCAGGTCCGGGGCCTCCATAGTTCCGTCGGCCAGGGAGACATCCTCCAGCGGCGCGATCAATCCTCCGGGATGCCAGGCGCGGGCCTGGGCCTCCAGGGCGCGGCAGCCCGCGAGAGTGCCGCAGCTCGCGCGGATGGCCAGACGCTCGCAGGCGTCGAGGAGGAAGCGCACCGCTTTCAAGGCCGGGAAGCGGTCCATCATCGATCGCGCCAGCCCCGAGTCCATGTCGTAGACATAGGGGACGCCGAAGATCCGCTTCGCCAGCAGGGCCATAAAGGCCGACTCCTCCACCGCGTGGACGACGTCGTAGCTCCCCCGGCGGACCCGGCGCAGGACCTGGCCGAGCATGAGGGCGTCGCCGGCCAGCTTCTTCAGCGAGAAGCCCGGCCGCACGCCGTACGGAGCCGAGACCCGGAAGATCCGGCAGTTGGGGAGATCCAGATCCTCCCCCTCGGGGAAGGTGAGGACGTCCACCTCGTGCCCCTCAGCGGTCAGCACCTGGAGGAGCGCCCGCTCGGCGATCGGCGTGCCGCGCAGTTGGAAGAAGGGGTGGGGGGCGAGAAGGAGGATCCTCATGGGACCGCCTCTCTCAGGCGGGAGCTTGGCAGCCGACCCCAGGCGTAGATCGCTCCGCCGGCCAGGGCCTGGACGAGCACGATACCGTAGGAGAGCCAGGCCACCGCGACCCCCAGGGCCGCGGGCACGCCGAAGGCGGCGAAGAAGAAGGCCCAGACGTTCTCCCGCACGCCGATGGCGTTGATCGAGACCGGCAGCATCATCACGAAGAGAGCCAGCGGCACGATCAGGAAGAAGTACGGCAGCGGGATCGGCACGTGGAGGGCGCGGGCCAGGCACCAGAAGCTCAGCACGACCGACGTCTGCAGCAGCAGCGACCAGCCGGAGGCGCGGGCCAGCACGTCCCATCTCCATTGGAGCTTGAGATGAAGGAACAGGAGGCCGGCGACGAGCCCCAGGGCGGCGGCGCCGGCCATCATCCAGGTGAGCCGTCCCGAGGCGAGGGCCCCCACGATGGCGAAGAGCGCCAGCGCCAGCAGCCCCAGGAAGCGGTCGACGAAGATGACCGCCAGCGCCTTCGCCCGCCCCACTCCAGAGCGGGAGGTGTGGACCACCCGCACGGTGTCGCCGCCGATCGTCGAGGGGAGGAGGTTGTTGAAGAAGATGCCGGTGAAGTAGGCGCGGACGAGGCCGGGGAACGGCGCCTCGCCCCCCTGAGCCCGGATCAGCAGCCGCCAGCGGCGGACGCTCGCCAGGGTGTCGAACAGGTTGAGCGCCAGCGCCAGCAGGACGAAGCGGAGGTCGGCCGAGCGGAAGGCGGCGCCCACCGCCTGGAAGGGGGTCTTGCGCAGGATCCAGGCGACCAGGGCGGCCGAGACGGCGAGGCGCAGCGCGAGGCCCGTGCGGGCGGGGATCGCCATCGCCTAGGCCGCGGACCCCAGCCGCTCGCGCAGCAGGCCGGTGAGGTCCTCCAGGCGCTCCCCCCGCACGTACATGCGGTACCAGACCTCGACGTTGAGGATCATCCAGAGCCGCGCGTGGTGGTCGGCCCGGTTGGCGACGTGCTCCTCGACCAGCCGCTCGACCGGCTCGCGGCGGAAGATCCCCTCCTCGATCAGCGCCGAGGTGGCGAGGAGGTGCCGGAGCACGGGGAGGAGCGGCCCCTTCATCCAGTAGCCGAGGGGGAACATGAACCCCTGTTTCGGCCGCTTGAGGATCGCCTCGGGCAGGTAGGGGGCGGCCACCCGGCGCAGCAGGTACTTGAGGGTCCTCCCCCGCATCTTGAGGCCCGCCGGCAGCGAGGCCACGAACTCGGCCAGATGATGATCCAAGAGGGGGGAGCGCGCCTCCAGGCCGCGCGCCATGGTCATGCGGTCCGAGAGCATCAGCGAGTGCTCGGGCAGCCGGGTGGCGATGTCGGCCTGGAGCATGCGGTCGAGGTCGTCGCGCGCCTCGGCCTCGTCGAAGCCGCGGATGACCGACTCCATGGGGTCGAGATCCGCCAGGGCGGCGGCGACGTCGGGCGCGTAGAGCCCCCCCTTCCCCTCCTTGCCGAAGCGGAAGAACGCCGTCGCCTGGGCGTAGCGCCGCCCCCCCTCGTGGAAGGAGAGGTCGTGCACCCAGCGCGCCTTCTGGACCACGGTCTTGTAGCCGGCGCGGTCGCGCAGGGCGTACACCGCGGGCCCGAGCAGCCAGCGCCGCGCCGCCTCGGGGAGGGCGGCGTAGAGATTCACCCAGCGGAAGCCGAAGTAGCGGTCGTAGCCGGCGAAGATCTCGTCGCCGCCGTCGCCGGTGAGCACGACCTTGACGTGGCGGGAGGCGAGGGAGGCCGCCTGGGCCATGCAGGCCGCGATCGGGTCCGAGGGCTCGTCGAGGTGGCGGATCATCGACGGCAGCAGCTCGACCATGTCGGGCCAGACGACCTCCTCGTGGTGCTCGGTGCCGCAGGCTCGAGCGACCCGCCGGGCGTAGGGGAGCTCGTTGAAGCCCTGGTCCTCGACGCCGACGGCGAAGGTGGGGAACGGCTCCTCGCGGAGCTCGGCCATCATCGCCACCACCAGGCTCGAATCCATGCCCCCCGAGAGGTAGGCGCCCACGGGGACGTCGGAGAGCAGGTGGGACGCGACCGCCTCGCGGACGCGCTCGCGCGCCTCGTCGACGATCTCGGCCTCGCGCTCGCTCCGCTTCGGGACGTAGCGCAGATGCCAGTAGCGCCGGACCTCGATGGCGGGCGCCGGCGCGAGATGCCCGCCCCGCGGCGGCTCGATCTCGGAGGCGTCGAGCACCAGCAGGTGCGCGGGGGGGAGCTTGTGGATCCCCTGGAAGAGGGTGCGCGGGCTCGGGATGAAGCGCAAGGTGAGGTACTCGTCGAGCGAGCGCAGGTCGAGCTCCGGCCGCGGCGCCTCAGGGCCGAGACCGGCAAGAAGGGCCTTGATCTCGGAGGCGAAGAGGAAGCGCCGGCCGTCGAAGCGCCAGAACAGCGGCTTCTGGCCGAAGCGGTCGCGCGCCAGCAGCAGCTTGCGCCGCCGCACGTCCCAGATGGCGAAGGCGAACATGCCGCGCAGCTCGTCGACCACGCGCTCGCCGCGGTCTTCGTAGAGGTGGAGGACGGCCTCGGTGTCGCTGTCCGTCTTGAAGAAATGGCTGCGGCCTGTGAGCTCCCGCCGCAGCTCGCGGTGGTTGTAGATCTCGCCGTTGCAGACGATCCAGGCGCTGGCGTCCTCGTTGGCGATCGGCTGATGGCCGCGCGCCAAGTCGATGATCGCAAGCCGGCGCATGGCGAGGCCGGCCTCGCCGAGGAGCACGGCGCCCTGATCGTCGGGTCCGCGGTGGACGAGGGCGCCGTTCATCCGCTCGAGCCTCTTGGGATCGGCGCCCGAGAGGTTCCACTCACCGCAGATTCCGCACACGTTCGTCGCCGCTCCTTTCTTTCAGGACGCCTGCAGGGCGCCCCCCATGCCGGTGTCGTCGAGCCCGGGCGGCCCCTGGGAGACCGGCGCCAGCTCGGGGCGCGGCGGGTTCTTGATCACCTCCGCGATCCGGTACTCGCGGATGTTGCGCGCGTGGGTGAAGATGATGATCTCGCCGATCAGGCCGAGCGAGAGCGTCTGCACGCCCAGCACCATCAGCAGCACGCCGAGCAGCAGGACGGCGCGGTCCGAGATGCCGGTGGCGAGGAAAACCTTTTCGAGCACGGCGATGAGGTCGATCCCGAAGCCGAGGGAGAACAGGCCGGCGCCGAGCAGCCCGAAGAAGCGCAGCGGCGTGCGGGTGAACTTGGTCAGGAAGAAGACGTTGAGGATGTCGAGCAATCGCCCGAGATAGGTCGGCGTCCCGTGGTAGCGGGTGGCGCGGTCCTCGCGCCGCTGGGGCACCGCGATCTCCCGCACGGCGAAGCCGCGGTGGAGCGCGAGCAGCGGGATGAAGCGGTGCAGGCCGCCGTAGAGGCTCAGCTCGCGCGCCACCCGCCGCTTCATCACCTTGAAGCCGCAGCTCAGGTCGTGGAAGCGGGTCCGCGTGAAGGCATGGACGATACCGTGGAACAGCCGCGTCTGCAGGCGGTTGAACCGGGAGTCGATCCGCGGATGGCGCCGCCCGGCCACCAGGTCGGCGCCCTCGTCCAGCGTCTGGAGCGCGGGGCCGAGCCCCGCCGGCTCGACCTGGAAGTAGGAGGCGAGGGTGACGATGCGCTCGGCGCGCGCGCGGTTGAAGCCGGTGGTGAGGGCGGCCGACTCGCCGAACGGGCCGCCGAGGAGCACGATCTCGATCGGCCGCTCGGGCTGCGCCTGGATCTGGCGGAGCGCCGGCACGGCATCGCGCAGGTGATCGTCGACGACAAAGATGAATTCCGCCGTCAGCCCGAGCCGCGCCAGCTCGGCGGCGAATTCTCCATAGAGCTGCGCGAGATCGCCGCGGCGCTCGACCACCGGCACCACGACCGAGACGTCCGGCTCCCCCCGCGACCAGCGCGTCCTCATGGGCGTCCCTCCGAGGATACCGGGATCGCCATCTCGCCGGGCCGGAAGTCCCCCGTCCGCACCACCAGCTCCGAGAAGAGGCCGACGATCAGGAGGTGGG
This sequence comes from Thermoanaerobaculia bacterium, assembly GCA_045807625.1. GTDB lineage: Bacteria > Acidobacteriota > Thermoanaerobaculia > Multivoradales > UBA5704 > DATARR01. The sequence goes on from JBJMHA010000020.1 coordinate 86,960, forward strand.
CGAAGGCGAAGGCGCAGAGGATGGTGATCGCGGGAAAGATGAGTGGATATCGGTGTCCGGGCGCCACCGTGAGGTCGACGTAGACGCTGGCGGCGAGCGCGAGCAGCATGCCGAGCAGGAAGGGGACGGAGAGCGCCGCGAACCACTTGGCCGGCCGCGTGGTGAAGCCCAGCAGCATCTTGACCGTGAGCAGGTCGAGAAAAACCTTCCAGATCCGCGAGATGCCGTACTTGCTGCGGCCGAACCGGCGGGGGCGGTGGTTGACCGCCACCTCGTGCCAGCGCGAGCCGGAGAGCGACATCATGGGGGCCAGGAAGCGGTGCATCTCGGCATAGAGGCGGGTCCGCTTGACCACCTCCGCCCGGTAGGCCTTGAGGGTGCAGCCGTTGTCGTGGATGCGGACGCCGGTCAGGGCGCCGATCAGCCAGTTGGCCGCCACCGAGGGGAGGCGGCGCGAGAGCAGCCGGTCCTTGCGGTCCCGCCGCCAGCCGGAGACGACATCGTAGCCCTGATCCAAAGTGTCGAGGAGCAGCCCGAAATCGTTGGGATCGTTCTGGAGGTCGCCGTCGAGAGTGATCACGACCTCCCCCTCGGCGTGATCGAATCCCGCCTGGAGCGCGGCGGTCTGCCCGTAGTTGCGCCGGAAGCGGATCGCCCGCACGCGCGGGTCGAGCGCGCAGATCTCCCGCAGCTTTGCCGCCGTGCCGTCGGTGCTGCCGTCGTCGACGAGCAGGAGCTCCCAGCTCCTCCCGAGCCGGCCGGCCGCGGCGCGGACCTCCCTGTAGAGCGCTTCGATGCTCTCCTCCTCGTTATAGAGCGGCACGACGACGCTCAAGTCCATGATCAGGGCACTCGTTTCACGATCGACGGCCCCAGCAGGCGGGTGAGGGGGAGCGGCAGCCTCTGCCAGATCCGGATCGCCCGCTGGTATTTCGGATTGGCCGGGCTGACGTTCGGCAATCCCTTGGCTTTGACGAGGTAGTACTGGTAGCCGAGGGGGACCTCGTCCATCCCCCATTTGGCCTTGAACTTCCAGGCTCCGGTCTCGCGCTTGCTGCGGCCGAAGTCGAAGGTGCGGAAGCCGTTCTCCCGCCCCCAGCGCATGATCGACAGGTAGAGATATTCGTCGACTCCGCGCGGTTTCTCCGTGCGGTCCGCGCCGGCGTAGAAGGGCATCACCACGTCGCGGAAGAGGAGGTTGAGCACCCCCGCCACCGGCTTCCCCTCGTAATGGACGAAGAAAAGGTTGCTGTGCGCCGGGTGCCGGTCGAGGATCTCGCGCAGGAAGAGCTTCGGATAGACTGGCGTCCCGTGGTGGCGCATGCTCTCGCAGAACAGCTGGTAGAAGAGCGGCAGCTCCTCCAGGCCGGCGATCCGGTGCTCGAACGGCGCTTTGGCGACATAGCTCATCATCTGCCGGCGCTTGCGCTCCATCCGCTTGAGGAGCGCCTCCTCCCCCTGCGTGAGGTCGGCGCGGAAGGTGACGTAAAGGTTTTTGGTGAGCAGCTCGGAATCGTCGAGCGGAGCTTCCGAGCGCAGCTCCAGGTAGTCCACCCGCAGCTCGCGGGCGAGCTCCTTGGCGGCTTCGAGCAGGGCTTTCTCCGCCGCGCCGTCGTCCGCCACCAGGCCGCCGCCGATGGCGAAGGGGATCGACACCAGCGAGTGGCCGAAGAGCAGGCTCTGCAGCTCAAAGAGGGGGAGCACGCCGGCGATGCGCCCGTCGCGCAGGGCCGTCAGGTAGTGGGCGCGGTGGCCGAAGGTCCGTTCGACCAGCCAGCGCCAGCCGAGTTGGTGGAAGAAGGTGGCGCCCGGAGCGCTCCGCACGTAGCGGTCCCACTCGGCCTCGCGGTGAGCGCGCAGGGTCTCGACCGAAACGGGCGACGTGGCGGGCGCGGGCGGCGGCACGGCCACGGGCCGGCGGGGGTGCTCGAGGTCGGTGAGGACGAGAGGCTCCGCGCTCAATTTATTTCCCTCATAAAGCCAAGATCTCCCGGCAGGTCGTGAAGGTGTACTCGGAGAAGAGCCGGGCCAGCCGCCCCTCGGTGAGGCCGAGGTTGCGGTAGTGGCGCAGGCGGGTCATGACCCCGACCGGCTGCACCGGCTGGCCGGGATCGATCTCCCACGGATGGACGTAGACCACGGCGGGGCGCCGCTCGCGCTCGTTGAGCCGGCGCATCCCCCAGCGGATGAACGGCATCGGGAAGTGCCGCAGATAGCCGCCGCCCACGAACGGCAGGTTGGTGCGGCCGACGCGGAGGGTTGAGATCGGCAGCTCCTGGAGCTCGCCGCCGCCGCCGCGCACCGGGCGCGGGAAGCGCGGGAAGTCGGGGATGCCGTAGCGGTCGTGATGGATCGGGAAGATGCTGGAGTCGTAGCGGAACCCCTCCTCGATCAGGACGTCGACCGCCCACATCGTCTCGCGCACGATCGAGTAGCTCGGGGCGCGGTAGCCGATGACCTCGACTCCGGCGGCGTCCTCGATAGTCCGCTTGGAGCGGCGGATATCCTCGCGGAACTGCTCGGGAGTCATGGAGGTGACCCGGCGGTGATCCTGGCCGTGGGTGGCCAGCTCGTGGCCGGCGTCCCGGATCTCGCGCACGAGATCGGGCCAGCGCTCGGCCACCCAGCCGAGGGTGAAGAAGGTGCCGCGCACCCCGTATTCGTCGCAGAGGTCGAGCAGGCGCCGCGTGTTGCGCTCCACCCGGGGCTCGAAGGAGCTCCAGGCGGTCCGCGGGATCGCCCCCTCGAAGGCGTTGACCTGGAAGTAGTCCTCGACGTCGACGGAAAACGCGTTCAGCACAGTGTGACCTCCTCGTCCGGCAGGGGCGCGGCCACCGGCCGCCGCCGCGCCGACGCGACCAGATCTTCGACCCGCCGCGCGTTCTCCTCCCACAGATAGCCCCGCTGGAGGAGGCTGGCGCGGGCGGCCTCGCCCAGGCGGGCCCGCAGCTCCGGGTCGCGCGCCAGCGCCAGCACGGCGGCGCCCAGGTCCCCGGCCTCCGGGTTGGCGCCGCCCGGGCAGAGCAGCGCCGTCTCGCCATGGGTGAGGAGCTCGCGGACGTTGGCCGACCCCGGCGCGACGATGGCGCGGCCGGCGGCCATGTACTCCAGGATCTTCATCGGGCAGGCGTAGGGGGTCACCGCCGGCTGCACGGCGACGTCGAAGGCCGCCAGCGCGGGCTCGATCTCCCCGCGCGGCACCGGGCCGCAGAGGACCACCCGCCGTTCGAGGTCGGGCGAGGCGGCGCGCATCTCCCGCAGGGCGGGCATAGCCGGGCCGTCCCCCGCCAGGACGAGGTGGACGCGCGCCTCCCGCCATTCCGGCGAGGCAGCCACCTCCAGCAGCTTTTCGAGGCCGTGCCAGGCGCGGAACCAGCCGACGAAGCCAGCCACGGGGACGTCCGCGGAGACTCCCAGACGCTGGCGGAAGGTGGCGCCGTCCCCTCCCCTGCCGAATTCGCGGCGGACCCCGTTGGGCATCACCACGATCTTGCCCGCCGGCACCCCCTGGTCCTCCAGGATGCCGGCGAGGACGCGGGTGACGGCGAGGGTCACGTCCGCCCCGGCGCAGAGGCGCCGCTCGATCGCTCGCGTGACGCCGCGGAAGACCAGACCGCCGTGCTCGGCCTTCTCCCGGGCCAGCGGCGAGTTGACCTCCAGCACGAAGGGGACGCCGTGCCGGCGGGCGGCGGCGAGCCCGGCGAAGGTGTTGGCCGCGTAGCGCTCGTAGACGAAGTCGGGCCGGAAATCGCGGATGGCCCGCGACAGGCGCCGGTAGGCGACCGCGTTGTAGGCGAGCTCCAGCCCCTCCTTGGCCGCGGCGGGCATGCGGGCGGCGGCGCGGGAGGCGAGACCGGCGAGACCGCGGGCCTCCCCCCCCTCGGCGTCGGCCTTCGCCTCGGCCCCGGCCTCCACCAGCGCCACCTCACGCACCTCGTGGCCGCGCAGGCGGAAGGCGCGCTGGATCTCGGCGATGTGGATGCCCTGCGCGTCGGCGGCGCGGGTGCGGTGGTGGTAGAGGACCCTCACGGCGTGACCTCCTGGGCCCTCACCCCCATCGTGAGAGGGGGAGCGCCTCCGGCCGCCGCCCGCAGCTCCTCCGCCACCTCGCGCCCGACCACCTCCCAGGTCCGGCCGGCGACGCGGGCGCGCACCCGGTCGCGGTCCCAGCCGCGCTCCAGGGCTTTGTCGAGGCCGGCGGCGATGGCGTCCACGCTCCGCTCCACCACGAGCCCCACCTCGGGGGAATCCAGCAGCTCGGGGATGCTCCCCACCGGCGTCGCCATCACCGGGGTGCCGCAGGCGAGCGCCTCCAGCACCACGTTGGGGCACCCCTCGTGGGCGGTGGCCAGCACGAAGAGGTCGGCGGCGCTGTACCAGGCGGCCAGCTCCTCGCGCTTGCGCGGGCCGGGGAAGATCACGCGGTCCTCGAGCTTCAGCTTCGTGGCGAGCTGCCGCAGCTCGGCCCCCATCGCCCCCTCGGGGCCGTCGCCGCCGAGGACGGCGAAGCGCAGCGTCGGCCAGCGCTTTTTGAGCCTCGCCATCGCCTCCATCACCAGGTGGAACCCCTTGCGGGGGGCCAGCGTGCCGACCGAGACCAGGAGCGGCCCGTACTTGGGGAGCCCCAGCGACCGCCGCGCCTCGACGCGGTCGACCGGCCGGAAGAGCCCGGGGTCGATCCCGTTCTCGATCACCCGCACCTTCTCCGCCGGCACCCCGAGCGCCACCGCGTCCCGCTTGAGCGACTCGGAGACGGCGACCACCCGCGCCGCCCGCCGCAAGGCGAAGCGGAGCTGCGGCCGGCGGAGCCGGAAGGGGACGAGCAGCGGCAGCATGCCGCGCAGGGTGACCGTCAGCGGCACGCGCAGGACAAGCCCGAGGAGCGCCGCCGCCAGCCCCTCCGGATAGACGAAGTGGGCGTCGATCAGCTCGAAGCGGAAGTCGCGGCGCAGCCGGATCACGGTGGGGAGGGCCCAGAAGAACATCAGGAGCCCGTCCAGGCACTTGAGGAAGCCCGGGAAGGAGAGGAAGCGCGGATGGAGCACCGGCACGCCATCCTGGACCTCCTCGCGCGGCACCTCCGGCCGGAAGCCGGGGCGCAGGCCGGCCACCAACGGGAACCAGGGGGTCGGAGCCACCACACGGACCTCGACGTCCGCCGGCAGGCCGCGCATCCGCTCGCGCACGAAGACGCCGTGGTGCGGCTGCGCGGCGTTGGGGAAGACCGTGCTGAAGAGGAGCACGCGGAGCCGGCTCTCAGATCCCGACCGCACTGGGCACCTCCTCGAGGTCGGACGGCAAGGGAGCGGCCGCCGCGCGGGCCACCTCCCGCCCCCAGACCTCCAGCATCAGCAGCGTCCAGAGCGCCCAGCCCGCGTCCAGCCGGAGCGCCGCGTGGTCGTCGAGCAGGCGCTCGACCTGCCGCCGCGCGAAGAGGCCGCCGCCGAAGGCATCGGGCGCGAGCAGCAGGTCGCGCGAGAAGTCCCGCAGGTCCTCCCGCAGCCAGCGCGAGACCGGCGGGGCGAACCCCCGCTTGGGCCGCGCCAGGATCCCGGCCGGCAGCCGCCGCTCGGCCACCCGGCGCAGCAGGACCTTGGTGGTGCCGGCGGCGAGCTTCAGGCGCGCGGGGAGGCGCGCCGCGAATTCGATGATCCGGTGGTCGAGCAGCGGGCAGCGCACCTCCAGGGCGTGGGCCATGCTCATGCGGTCCACCTTGACCAGGCCGTCGTCGGCGAGCCAGGTCTTGAGGTCGAGGTAGAGCGCGCGGGCCAGCGGCTCCCGGGGCGCGCGGGCGAGGTGCGGCTCGATGGCGGCGAAGGGGTCGAAGCGCCGTCGCCGCTGGACGAGGTCCTCGCCGAACAGGCGCTCCTCCAGATGGGGCGGGATCAGCCGGCGGTCGAAGTCGTAGGAGCGGGGGGCCTCGACGGCCAAGTTGCGGAACAGGCCGCCCAGCCGCAACGCCCGGGGGAGCCGGGGGGAGCGCGGCCAGCGCCGGCCCAGGGCGGGGAACAGGCCCTGGCGCAACGGCGCCGGGAGGAACGAGCGCAGCCGCTCCTCCATCAGGTGCATGCGGTACTTCTCGCCGTAGCCGGCGAACAGCTCGTCGCCGCCGTCCCCCGAGAGGGCGACCGTCACCCGCCGCCGGGTCTCGCGCGAGACATACCAGGTGGGCACGGACGACGGATCGGCGAACGGCTCGTCGAGGTGCCAGGCGATCCGCGGCAGCACCTCCGCGAGGTCGGGCCGCACCTCGGTCTCCACGTGGTCGGCGCCGAGGGCCCGGGCCACCGCGGCGGCGTCCTCCCGCTCGTCGGAGGCACGGTCGGCGAAGCCGACGGTGTGGGTGCGCACCGGCTCCGGGCTCGCCTCACTCATCAGCGAGACGACGGTCCCGGAGTCGATCCCGCCGGAGAGGAAGGCGCCCAGGGGGACGTCGCTCTCCAGGCGGTCGCGCACGGCGGTGGCGAGGAGCCGCTCGAGCTCCGAGGCCAGCCGCTCGTCGGCGGCGGGGCCGGCGTCCTGCGCCCCCTCGTTGGGGACGTCCCAGTAACGCTCGATCCGCGCGCCCCGCTCGTCCACCAGGGCGAGGTGGCCGGCGGGGAGCTTGGTGGCGCCGCGGAAGATGGTCCACGGCGCCGGCACGTAGCCGTAGGCGAGGTAGAGGTCGAGCGCCTCGGGGTCGATCTCCGGGCCGGCGAGGCCGGCGGCGAGCAGCGACTTGAGCTCGGAGGCGAAGCCCAGGCGCCGGCCGTCGTCGGCCAGGTAGAGGGGCTTCTTGCCGATGCGGTCGCGGGCGAGGAGGAGCGTGCGGCGGCGGAAGTCGGCGACCGCCAGAGCGAACATGCCGGCGAGCCGCTCGACGCAGCCGGCCCCCAGCTCCTCCCAGAGGTGGACGATCACCTCCGAGTCCGAGCGGGTGGCGAAGCGGTGCCCCCGCTCCCGCAGCCCCTGGCGCAGCTCGCGGTGGTTGTAGATCTCGCCGTTGCAGACCACCGCCACCGTGCGGTCCTCGTTGAAGATCGGCTGGTGGCCGCCGGCCACGTCGATGATCGACAGCCGCGCGTGGCCGAGCCCCATCGTCCCGGCGAGATGGACCCCCTGGTCGTCCGGGCCGCGATGGCGCAGGGGGGCCACCATGCGGGCCACCACCTCACGCATCACCAGGGCGGGTTCCGCGTAGTAGAAGAGGCCGGCGATCCCGCACATGGTCAGGCTCTCCTCGCCATGGCCGGCGTGGAAAGGGGCTGCTTCCACCACGGCTCCGCGGCCGCCGGGACCGGCGCCGCCACCTCCGCCGTCTCCTCCGCGCGCGCGATCACCGCCAGGCTCACGCTCATCGCCACGAGCTGGTAGAGCAGCTCGGAGTAGGCCGTGCTGAGGAACATGCTGCCGATGAGGTAAGCCAGGATCGAGAGCTGGAGCATGCGGGCGTAGACCTCGACCCAGGAATCCCGCGCCGCCTCCCGCTGCGTCCTCCGGAGGCTCCAGAGGGCCGAGCCGATCGCGGCCAGGAACAGCAGCAGCGCCGGCAGGCCGCACTCGCAGAGGATCTGCAGGAAGGCGTTGTGCGACACCCGGAAGCGCTCCGGCTCCGGCGAGTAGGTCCGGTAGACCACCTCCAGGTTGTTGGGCCCGACGCCGAGCACCGGATAGTCGAGGAACACCCCCCAGGAGGTCTTCCAGGCGTTGAGCCGCCCCATGGCCGAGCGGTCCTCCTGATAGTCGGAGATCGTCTGCGCCCGCTCGACGTAGTCCTGGGTGAAGCGGTCGGAGGTCCAGGCGTGGAAGGCCGCCAGCCCGAGCACGACCGCCAGCGCCACGGCCACCCGGTGGCGCGAGCGCCAGATGAGCAGCGGCAGGACGGCGGCCAGCGTGAGCAGGCCGCCCCGCGAGAAGGTGAAGAGGATGGTGGCCACGCAGAGGGCGGCGACCACCCACGCCGCGATCTTGAGGTATCGCTGCTTCTCGGTGAGGATGATCGCCGCCAGCAGCGGCAGGATCATGTTGAGGACCATGGCGAAGCTGTTGTTGTCCGACATGAAGCCGCCCGGCCCGTCGTAGTAGCGGGCGCCGCCGGTCAGCAGCCCCAGGAATCCGCGCTTGGCGCCCAGGAAGCCGATCGAGAAGGCGATCAGCATCACCAGGACGCGGAAGCGCCGGCGGTCGATCACCAGCCCGGTGGTGATGACGCTGATCGCGATCGCCTTCCAGTAATAGCCGTACATCTCTCCCGAGACGTCGGGCAGCACGGCGGTGACCACCGTGATGCTGATCCAGCCGGCGAGCAGGAGGAGCAGCACCGTCTGGACCTTGAGCGTCAGCCAGCGCTCGCGGCCGAGCGCGATCACCAGCCCGACCGCCAGCCCGACCGCCACGATCTGCGAGAGCGGGAGGACGCGGGAGGCCCCCCACGCCATGTCCTGCGGCCGCATGTAGGCCAGCCACCCGTAGACCAGCAGCCCGAAGTAGGGGCGGAAGACGATCACGGGCAGCGAGGCGAAGACGATCCCGATGACGATCAGGTCACGCACGCCGCGCCTCCCGCGCCGCGGCGGCCGGGACCCCGGCGTCCCCCTCGGCGCGCCGGCTCTCCTCCGGCAGCGAGGGTGAGCCGGCCGGCGGGCGCGCCACCGTTCCCACCAGATCCTCGAAGCGGTCGAGATTGGGGGCCCAGCGGTAGGTGGCGAACAGCCGCTGGCGCGCGCTGTCGGCCAAGCGCTCGCGCTCGCGCTCGTCCTCGATCAGCGCGGCGACGGCCCGCTCCATCCCCTCATCCGTGGAGGCGGCCAGCAGGTCCCGGCCGCTACGGAAGCCGCCGTCGGCGAGCCCGGCGAGCACGCGCTCCGTGCACACCACCGGCAGGTTCGAGGCGATCGCCTCCAGCACCTTGTTCTGCACCCCCTGGGCGATGCGCAGCGGCGCCACGAACACCCAGGCGCGGGCCAGGAAGGGCCGCACGTCGCCCACCGCGCCGGTCACCTGGATCCCCGGCAGCTCGCCGAGGTCGCGCACCGCCGCCACCGGCGCGCGGCCCACGATCAGCAGCTCGATCTCGGGGTAGCGCTGGCGTAGGCGGGGGAAGACCTCGCGCGCGAAATGAGTCACCCCGTCGACATTCGCGAAGTAGTCCATCTGGCCGGTGAAGACCAGGGTGGCTTTAACCGCCTTGGGCAGGTCGAGCGGCTGGAAGAAGTCGACGTCCACCCCGTTGAGCAGGGTGACCGCCCGCGCCGCCGGGGCGCTCGCCTTGTACAGCCGGGTCTCGTTGCCGGTGGCGAAGCCGATGCGCTGGAAGCGCCCGGCGAGCGAGGCTTCGTAGCGCCGCAGCCGCCGCGCCTCCAGAGCGTAGACCGGCCGCAGCGCGAGCGGCGCGAAGCGGGCGTACTGGGCCCACTTCGCCGAGTCGACATCCACCATGTCCAGCAGCGCCGGCACGTCCGGCGCCAGCGCCGCGTAGGGGGCCATCGACGAGCAGTAGACGACCGCCACGTCGAAGCGCTCGCGGCGGGCGAGCTCGCGCACCCGCTCCGCCAGCTCCTTGGACTCGAAGAAGGAGAGCGAGAGGGGGCGCGGCCGCAGCGCCCCGAGCGCCGCGCGCAGGTAGGAGGCCGGCCGGCTCAGGGGGAAGACCTCGACCCGCTCGCACATCGCCTCCAGCGGCGCGAGGTCGGGGATCGGCCCGTCGCAGAGCGCCAGGAGGCTGACCTTGTGGCGCGCGGCCAGCGCGCGGATCTGGTGGTAGGCCCGGATCTTCTCCCCCTTGTCCGGCGGGTAGGGCACGCGGTGGCAGAGGTAGAGGACGCGCAGGCCGGCGCGCGGACGCGCGGCGTGCCGCAGCAGGTCCACGGGGGCTTTCGGAGAGGGCGCCTGGTCGTTCGGGAAGGCCGGCTCGGTCATCGGGCACCTCGCCCCAGCAGCACGATCCTGGCGGTGGAGAGCAGGATCGAGATATCCAGGAACAGAGAGAGATTCTTGATGTAGTAGAGATCGAACTTGAGCTTCTCGATCGACTCCTCGAAGGTGGAGGCGTAGGGTGCCTTGACCTGCGCCCAGCCGGTCAGGCCGGGGCGGACGACCAGCCGCTGCTCGTACCAGGGGCACTGCTCCTGGAGCTGGTCGACGAACATCTGGCGCTCGGGGCGCGGGCCCACCAGGCTCATGTCGCCGACGAGCACGTTCCAGAGCTGCGGCAGCTCGTCGAGACGGGTCTTGCGGATGAAGCGCCCCACGCGGGTGACCCGCGGATCCCCCGCGACCGCCCAGCGGGCGCCGCCGGCCTCGGCGTCGGTGCGCATGGAACGGAATTTCCAGAGGGTGAACCGCCGGCCGCCGCGCCCCACCCGCTCCTGGCGGAAGAAGACGGAGCCGGAGGAGTCGAGCCGCACGGCGAGGGCGACCAGCAGCATGAACGGCAGCGCCAGGATCAGCCCGGCCGTGGCCACCAGGATGTCGAGCAGGCGCTTGGCGAACAGCGTGCCGCGCGAGACGACGAAGCCGTCCGAGAAGATCAGCCACGACTTGCGCAGCCCCTCGACCATGATCTTGCCGGTGAGCTGCTCGTAGTAGCTCGACCCCTCCTGGACGCGGATGCCGTGGGTCTTGCACGAGAGCAGCGCGTCCATGCTGAGCCGGCCGCGGTAGTCCATGGCGGCCACCACCACGCGGGTGGCGCCGTGCTGGAGCGCCAGCTCGCAGGCCTGGTCCGTGGTGCCGATGACGCGGGGGTTGAGGATGCTCACCCCCTGGAGAGCCGGATCGTCGTCGAGGAAGCCGACGACACGGTAGCCGAGATGCTTGCGGGCCAGGGTCTCGCGGGCGATATCGATCGCCTTCTTGTCGGAGCCGATGACCAGCACCCGCTCGGCGAACCCTTCCGAGCGGAGGATCCAGCGCAGCACCACCCGCCAGGCGAGCACGAAGGACATCCCGAAGGCGAGCGCCAGGGCGAAGACGCCGCGGCCGGTCTGCACCACGGGGACGACGAAGTAGAGCGCCCAGGAGGCGACGGCCAGGACCGAGAAGGCCCGCAGCAGCCGGATCAGCAGCTCCCGGCTCGACAGCCGCTCCCCGAAGTCGTAGAGACTGTTGCCGTAGAGGCAGAGCAGGCCGATGATCATGAACGTCCAGGCGTCGAGCAGGACCGTGGAGCCCGGCGGCGGCGTGCCCGGGCCCACCCCCAGGCGGAGCTGGGTGGCGAGCGGCACCGCCGCCAGCAGCAGCAGCCCCTCGACGGCCAGCGAGACCGCCGCCGGAACGGCCCAGTAACGGTTGAAGAGTCGGATCATCGCCTCATCCCCTCTCGCGAGCGCTAGTAGTACCCGCGGTACCCGCGCGCCGAGACCGGCGCGAAGTTGAGCACCGCTCCGATGAGCTTTTCGGCCCCGACGACGCCGAGCGTCGTCTCGATGTCGTGCCGTTTGGTCTGCCCCGCCCGCACCACCAGCACCACGCCGTCCGAGCGCGCGGCGAGCGAGCGGGAGCTGGCGAGGAGGGTCATCGGCGGCGAGTCGATCACCACGATCTCGTAGGCCGCCCGCGCCTCGTTGAGCACCTCCGACATCCGCCGGCCGGACATCAGGTCCCCGGCCACGCCGGATGCCCCGGCGAGCAGCACGTCGAGGCTGCTCCCCTCCAGGGTCACCACGGCGTCGGCCATCGCCGTGCGCCGCTCGAGCACCTGCTGCAACCCCGGCCGGTCGGGCCGCTCCGGCAGGAAATAGGTATGGAGCTGCGGGCGCCAGAGGTCCCCCTCGAGCAGCAGCACGCGCCGCTCCTCGCCACGGGTGAGGGTGAGGGCCAGGTTGAGGCTGGTCAGCGTCTTGCCCGCGCTCTCCTCCGGGCTGCTCACGGTCAGCGTGTACCCCCAGGTGCCGAGCGGGTTGATGCGCTCCTCGACCTGCACGGCGAGGCTGCGGTACTGCTCGGCCGCGAAGGTCGGCGGGTCCATGTAATTGATCACCGGCGCGTCCTCGCGGAGCTGCACGCGGCGCGACGGCGCGAGGTCGCGGTGGATCCGCGCCGGTCTCTCGGTCCTCAGCGGCATATCCATGGTGTTGTCATCTCCTCCTGGTCCGAGAGGCGCTCCGGGCGCCCTGGAAGACGGGAATGGTGGCGAGCACGGGCAGGCCGGGGAAGGCCTGCTGCAACGATTCGACGTCCGGGTAGGTAGGGTCCGAGCGCTCGCGCAGCAGCGCCGCCAGCAGGCCGAGCAGGCCGCCGGCGATCAGCCCCAGGCCCACCACCAGGAGCTTGCTGGGGCCGTAGGGGGAGGTCGGCGGCAGCGCCCGCTCGAGGATGGTGAAGCTCTCCCCCTGCTGGCTCTTCTCCAGGTTCTCGTAGAGCCGGGCGTTCAGCCGCTTGTCGAGCAGCGACTCGTAGGAATTCTTGATGTTGTCGTAGTCGCGGGTCAGCGACAGCAGCTCCTGCTCCACCCGCGGCACGTTCTCCAGCCGCCCCTGCACCCGCGCAATGTCCCCCAGGATGCGCTCACGCTCGGTCTTGAGGCTGCGGATCTCCAGGTCGACCGAGGCGATCTCGGCCTTGAGCATGGGATCCCCACCCTTCGCCGCGTCGTCGTCGTCCGCGGCGGCCGCGGGGGCGCCCGGGGCCGCGGGCGCGCCGGCGGCCGGATGGGCCGACTGGGCCTTCTCCAGCGCCTCGAGCTGGGCGATCTCCGCCCGGGCGCGGATGACGTCCGGATGGCGGTCGGTGTAGCGGGCGCGCAGCTCGGCGAGCTGCGCCCGGAGCTGGTCGAGGCGCGACGGCTGCTCCGGCGTCGAGGGGCCCACGCCGAGCGCCGCCAGGGTCGAGCGGCGGGAGGTCGAGCGCTGGTTGCGCAGCTCGGCCATCTGGCTCTGCAGGAGGAGCCGCCGCGTCTCGGCCTTGTCGAGCGCGTCCACGTTGATCTCCAGCTTGGTCTGGAGCTGCTCGACGCCGCGCAGGTTGGTGTCGCGCTGCTCGGGGAGGTCGCCCATGTTCTGGCGCTTGAACTCGGCGATCTTGGCCTCCTGGATCTCCAGGCGGCTCTTGGTCTTCTCGAGCTCGCTCTCCAGGAACGAGGAGGTCCCCTGGGCCTGGTTCTCGCGCAGCTTGAGGTTGCTCTCGATGAACGTCTCGGCCACCCGGTTGGCCGTGCGGGCGGCCCTCACCGGGTCGCGCCCCTCGAAATAGATGCGGAACGTGTTCCCCTGGAGCTGCACCGTCAGGTCGCGGCGCGCCCGGGCGATCGCGGCCTCCATGAGAGCGTCGCCCCGCAGGTCCGGATAGAGGTCCATCTCGCGGATGATCCGCGCCAGGTTGTCGCGGTTCTTGATCTGCGGCTCGATGGTGCGCAGCCGCTCCTCGATGCTGGCGGTGATCGTCGGCTTGACGTAGTCGGCGGGCACCTTCTGCGGCTCGACCAGCACGGTGGTCACGGCCCGGTAGGTTTTGGGCAGCACCCGCAACGCCCAGACCGACCCCACGATGCCGAGCAGGAGCGGCACGAGGAACCAGACGCGGCGGCGCCAGACGGCCCGGACCAGATCACTGAGAGTCAGATTTTTCATCGGTGGTGGGCCTCCCCAGGCTCGCCGGCTCCAGCGGGGTCTCGCCCGAGCTGTAGATCCGGAAAGCCAGGTTCACGTAATAGCGGGAGTACGAGAGGTTGGCGAAGGGGGCCACGTGGGCGCGCTGCCAAATACGGGAGTAGCCCCCCTCCAGCCGGAACGCCGGAGCGAAGCTCCAGCCGGCGCGCGCCGTGCCGGCGGCGAACTCGGTCAGGACCTGCCCCTCTCCCGAGGCGGCCAGCCCTTCGTCGGGAAGGTCGCGCTGCCGCGAGGCGTTGCCGTCCAGCCCCAGCGTCAGGCGCCGGCCGACCGCCGTCGAGAGCCCGACGAAGGCGTTGTCCGCCGTCACCGCGCGGCCGAGGCCGGCGCCCGGAGAGATGTCGTGGCTGGCGCCCAGCGACCAGTGGAAGAGCCGCTCGTCGCGGGCGAACTGGAGCCCTCCCCGCCAGCCGTGGTCGTTCTGCCGGTCCGCCGCCAGGCCATCTACTTGGCTAATAATCGGCCGGAGCGTCGAGTCCGCGGAGTAGGCTCCGGCCTCGATCCGCAGATGGTTGTCGCGGCCGAGGTCGGTCGCGTAGGCGACCCCCGCGGTACGGACGTCGGAGCTCCCCCGCTGCCGGTACTCATAGTGCGCGATCCCCAGGGCGGCCTCGACGCGGCTTCCCCGGGCCAGCTCGAACGCCGCGCCCAGGCGGCCGCCCAGCGTCTCGGAATCGTAGAGGTTGGCGTCCTGGTAGCGGCGCAACGAATGCGTGACGCCGAGGAGCACCGAGGCGCGGCGGTTGAAGGTCTGGTCGAGGGAGACGTCCAGGAGGTGGCTCAACTGGTTGCCGTGCCGGGCCACCACCGTGGTCTCCGGCGTGGTGACCGGGGCGTAGAGATCGATGTCGGGAGTCGAGATCAGGTTCTCCCGGACGTTCAGGCGCAACTGCCGGTTGAGGTCCCCCACCAGTCCGAAGTCGAGCCGGTGGGTGGTGCCGGAGAGCCCGGAGCCGTCGAGCGTCCGCTCGTAGTACGGGGAGTAGCCGAGCGCCAGGCTCAGCCGTTCGAGAGCGTAGGAGAGCTGGAGGTTGAAGCCCGCGCGTCCCACCGTCCGGCTCCGCTGGGAGCCCAAGCCCTGCTGGTAGTTGCCGTCGTCGCGGGCCCCCGCCTCCCCTTCGAGCACGACGTTGAGGCGGCCCGGCGGCTGCGCCTGGGCGGGCCCGGCGAGCAGAAGGGGGAGCAATCCCACGAGGCCGATACGCCTCCAGCTCATCCCGGCAACCGCTCTTTGAGGTCGTTCCACGTCTCACTCTCCAAAGACGCCGAAACCGGCGCGAATTCGAACATTCGGCCGGTTCCACGGCATCCCAGGGTCCCACCCGTCCACCTCTTCGAGCTCTTGCAGCTTGGCGCCCCTCGGGGCTTCAGCCAACTGTCGATCGAGACCTTTTACCCTGGTGTATGCCTCGTGAGAACCGGTTCCCGGCCACCTGCCAAGCCGTCCTACGAGATCTTTCCTCTACTCGCTACTTCCCGGCTGCTCAGGATCGAGGTCCTTCAAGCGAAGTCCTGTGCGGCCGGGGGAAAGTGCAAGAGGGGTGCCAGTAAACGCTCTCCGGAGCGCGGCGATCGGTTTTCCGAGGGAGCGGGGATCGCTTTTGCCCGGTTCCCGCCGTGCCAGGCGCGAGCTCTTGCAACCCGCGTGTAGCTTTTTCCGCCCGGCTTGGAACCGTCCTATCACCATCCACGAATTGAAGGAATTGGTAAGTAGATGAGGCCGCAGGAGATAGCGCCCCGTCCGCGTCACCGCGCGGATGGGGCGCCGATACCTTTTCGTAACCTGGAGGGGGTCAGGGGACGACCAGGGTGTCGCCGGGCTGGAGGAGGAGGTTGTCCTCCGGCTTCCTGCCGTTGATGATGGATTTGAGATCGATCTCCATGCGCTTCTCCTGCCGGCCGTCGCGGCCGTCGCGCAGCACCACCACCCGCCCCTTGGCGTAGGGGGTGAGCCCGCCGGCCAGGGCCAGCGCCTGCATCAGCTTCCCCCGGGGCTCCAGATCGAAGGTCCCGGGGTGGGCCACCTCGCCGGTGACGTAGATCTTGCGCGAGTGGATCTCCTTGACCACCACCGAGACGCCCGGCGCCGTGACGTACTCCTTGTAGCCGTCGGTCAGCGTTGCTTTGAGGGCCAGCGGCGTCAATCCCGCCGCCTGCACGTCGCCCAGCAGCGGCACCGAGATGCGGCCGTCCGGGCGTACCGGCACGGTGGCCGAGAGGTCCGGGTTCTTCCAGACGGAGACCTCGAGCACGTCACCCAGGCCGATCTGATAGGCATTCGGCGGGTCCTGCTCGGTACTCGTGGCGGTCTGGGCGGAGGCCGCCCCGCTTGCCAGGACGAGCAGGGCGGCGGCGATTCGCGATCTGGCAAGGGTCTTCATACCCACACTCCTCCAAGCGAGTGAACGGTTCACCTGCGGTCGGCCGGAAGTGCAAGAAGCGCGCCGAGCCCCCGCGCCCCTGGCCTGCGCGTTGCATCCAGGATCGCTTCGCAGCACCCAAGGCCCGCACACGCGGGGAGGCCCGACTACCATGAAGAAACGCCTGCTCGATTGGATCCTCTGCCCCCAGTGCGGCGAACGGCCGCGGCTCGACGTCTTCCAGGAGGGAAAGGTGGAGCTCCCCTCGCCGGTGGCCTCGCCGGCCTGCTCCTTCTACTGCGGCCGGCACGGCATCGCCGGCCCAAGAGAGATCACGCCGCCGCCGGACTGCGATTCCTGCTATCGCGAGGAGATCCTGGAAGGGGCCCTCACCTGCGCCTGCGGGCTGGTCTATCCGATCATCGACGGCATCCCGCGGATGATCCGCAACGCCCGCGACGAATATCCCGAGCTCTTCGCCCGCCACGGCCTGGCGGGGGTCCCGAAGCCGGTTGGGGTCCCCGGCGGTGACCGCCGCAGCTCGAAGAGCTTCGGCCTCCAGTGGAAGCTCTACCAGGAGGGGGACGCCACCTGGTTCAAGGAAGACGCCGGCCTGCGCAAAAAGGAATTCCTTGATAACCTCGACACCACCCCCGAGGAGCTGCGGGGCGCCACCCTCCTCGACGGCGGCTGCGGCAACGGCGAGCTGACGCGGTCGGTGGCTGAGTACGGCCCCGAGATCGTGGCGATGGACTTCAGCCGCAGCGTGGAGAACGCCCGCCGGCGGCTGTTCGAGAAGGGGCTCGCCGTCTCGCACAAGGTCCACTACCTGCAGGGGAACATCCTGGAATTCCCCCTGCTGCCGAAGAGCTTCGACATGGTGCATACCTCGGGGGTGCTCCACCACACGCCGAGCACCTACCGGGCCTTCCGCTCGATCAGCACGGCGGTGAAGCCGGGGGGCAAGCTCTACGTGCAGCTCTACCGCCTGCGGCCGCGCTGGATCCACCTCGTCAACGTCTCGCTGCGGGCGGTGACCACCCGCCTGCCGATGGGGCTCCTCTACGGCCTCTGCTACGCCGCCACCCCGCTGCACGCCGGGCTCTCCCGGCTGATGCACCTCCTGCGCGGCGAGCCCGCCCCACCGAAGGCGACCGCCCGCGAGCGGGCCGTCCAGATGTTCGACAACTACAGCCCCCGCTACCAGTACCGCCACACGGTGCCGGAGATCCTGGAGCTGTTCCGCAGCGAGGGGTACACGGACCTGCGGGACGTGACACTCGACAACGAGGCCCGCCACATGCTGGCCGTGCTGGGACGGAAGAAGCTGAAAGGGGAGAAGGTGGCGGAGGCCGCGGCGGCGGAGCCGGCGCGGCAGAGCCAGCCCATGGTGCAGCAGCCGGCGTAGCCCCTACGCCCCCGCCGCCATCGTCCGCTCGACGCCGCCGAGCTCCTGGTCCTTGTACTGGAGCAGGTAGAGGCGGTAGTAGATGCCGCGCATCGCCAGCAGCTCCTGGTGGGTGCCGTACTCCCGGACCTCCCCCTTGTGGAGGACCAGGATGCGGTCCGCCTTCTGGATCGTCGACAGCCGGTGGGCGATGACGATGCTCGTGCGGCCGACCAGCAGACGCTCGAGCGCCTTCTGGATCAGCTGCTCGGTCTCGGTGTCGATCGACGAGGTGGCCTCGTCGAGGACCAGGATGCTGGGATCGAAGGCGAGCGCCCGGGCGAAGGCGATGAGCTGCTTCTGCCCCACCGAGAGCCCGGCGCCCCGCTCCTTGACCACCGCGTCGAAGCCCCCCGGCAGCCGCTCGATGAACGGCAGCGCGTGTACCTCCGACGCCGCCCAGCGCACCCGCTCGTCGTCGATCCCCGCCTCCCCCAGCCGGATGTTGGCCGCCACCGAGCCGGCGAAGAGGAAGACGTCCTGGAGCACCATGGCGACGCTGCGCCGCAGGCGGGTGAGGTCCCACTGGCGCACGTCCACGCCGTCGACCCGCACCGCGCCGGCGTCGAGGTCGTAGAAGCGCAGCAGGAGGTTGGCGAGCGTGCTCTTGCCGGCCCCCGTGTGCCCCACCACGGCGAGCGTCTCGCCCGGCCGGATGCGGAAGGAGACCCCCTTGAGCACCGGCTCCCCCTGCTTGTAGGAGAACCAGACGTCGTCGAGCTCGACGTCCCCCTGCGCTTTCGCGGCCAGCTCCGGGCTGTAGGCCCCCTCGGGAGAGGCGATGCTGGCCGGCGTGTCGAGGAGGCGGAAGACCCGCTCCGAGCTGGCCATCGCGCTCTGCAGGATGTTGTACTTCTCCGACAGGTCCGAGAGCGGCTGGTAGAACCGCTGGGCGTACTGGAGGAAGGCGATCAGGGCGCCCACGGAGATCGCCCCCGAGATCACCCGGCCGCCGCCGACCCAGATCAGCAGGCCGACGCCGATCGCCGACACCAGCTCGACGCCGGGGAAGAAGACGGCGTAGTAGAAGATCGACCGCACGTTGACGTCCCGGTGGTCGGCGTTGATGCGGTCGAACTCGCGGTAGGCCCCCTCCTCGCCGTTGAAGAGCTGCACCACCGGCATGCCGGTGATGTGCTCCTGGAGGAAGGCGTTGATGCGGGCGATCTTCACCCGCACGTCGCGGAAGCTCTGCCGCACCCGGACGCGGAACCAGGAGGTCAGGGTGAAGAGCAGCGGCACGATCGAGAAGGCCACCAGGGCCAGCCGCCAGTCGAGCCAGAAGAGCACCACCACGATGCCGGCGAGGAGCATCAGGTCGCCGAAGATCGACACCAGCCCGGCGGTGAACATCTCGTTCAGGGCGTCGACGTCGGTGGTCACGCGGGTGACCAGGCGGCCGATGGGGTTCTTGTCGTAGTAGGCGAGCGGCAGCTTCTGGAGGTGCCCGAAGATCTGCCCCCGCATGTCCTTCATGATGTACTGCCCCATGAGCTGCAGGACGTACCCTTGAGCGTACAGGGCGCAGAAGGTGAGCGCCAGGACGGCGAGGTAGAAGACCGCCACCACCGTCAGCCCGGACACCGCCACGTCGGCCGGGAAGATCCCCCGCGCCGTCAGCAGGTTGCGCACCATGGCGCTGGGCGCCGCCACCTGGCCGGGCGCCGTTCCGGGGGGGCGGACGAAGAGGTCGAGGGCGATCGCCGTCGCCAGCGGGCCCAGGAGCTGGAGCAGGGAGGAGAGCAGGATCAGGCCGAGCGACCCGAGCGCCATGTCCCCATAGGGGCGCACGTAGGCCAGCAGCCGCCGCATGAGACGGGAGTCGTAGGCCTTGCCCAGGACCTCTTCTTCGTGATGACTGGCGGCGGCCGGCTCGCTCATGGCGCTACCATACCCCAACTTTCTCCCAGGGCGCAGCCCGGGAATCGCGGCTTATGTCCTTTCATCTATTCCCTCCATAGTGTAGACTTCTGCCAGTTTTTGTCTGTCCAACGGATTCGTCCAAAGTCAGTCGCTGGAGTCTGTGGTCATGCCGCCGACATTGAATCAATTGTTGAAGTCGATGGTGGAGCAGGGGGGCTCGGACCTCCACATCACCACCAACTCACCTCCTCAGGTGCGCGTGGACGGCCTTTTGAGGGCACTCAACCTGCCGCCGATGACGCCGGCGGAGACGAAGTCGCTCGCCTACTCGATCCTCACCGACAACCAGAAGCACCGGCTGGAGGAGAACCTGGAGATCGACCTCTCCTTCGGGATCAAGGGGCTGGCCCGTTTCCGCGCCAACATCTTCCATCAGCGCGGCGCCATCGCCGCGGTGTTCCGGCAGATCCCCTATGAGATCAAGACCTTCCGCGAGCTCGGCCTGCCCACAATCATCGAGCGGCTGTGCGAGAAGCCGCGCGGCCTGATCCTGGTCACCGGACCGACCGGCTCGGGCAAGTCGACGACGCTCGCCGCGATGATCGACAAGATCAACCGCGAGCGGGCCGAGCACATCGTCACCATCGAGGACCCGGTGGAGTACCTGCACAGCCACAAGAAGTGCATCGTCAACCAGCGCGAGGTCAACGCCGACACCCACGGCTTCACCGCCGCCCTGCGCTCGGCGCTGCGGCAGGACCCCGACGTGGTGCTGATCGGCGAGATGCGCGACCTGGAGACGGTGGAGGCGGCGCTGCGCATCGCCGAGACCGGCCACCTGACCTTCGCCACCCTGCACACCAACTCGGCGGCGCAGACGATCAACCGCATCATCGATGTCTTCCCGGCCCACCAGCAGGCGCAGATCCGCGCCCAGCTCTCGCTGGTGCTGGAGGGGATCATCTGCCAGGCCCTGCTCCCCAAGGCGGGGGGCAAGGGGCGGGCGATGGCGATGGAGATCCTGATCCCCAGCTCCGCCATTCGCAACCTGATCCGCGAGGACAAGGTGCACCAGATCTACGGCATGATGCAGGCCGGCCAGGCCAAGCACGGGATGCAGACCTTCAACCAGTCGCTGGCCGCCCTGTACTTCAAGCGCATGATCACCCTGGAGACGGCGCTCGCCCGCTCGTCCTACCCGGACGAGCTGCAGGAAATCATCAACCGCGGCCCAGCCAGCCTCAACCCCGCGCTGACCGCGTAGAGGAGCACGAGGATGCCCAGCTTCGTTTGGAAAGGTAAGACCCGTTCCGGCCAGGCCCAGGAGGGACAGCTCCTGGCCGACACGCGCGACGCCGCCGCGGCCGTGCTGCGGCGCCAGCAGATCCAGATCACCAGCCTGCGCGAGAAGGGGCGCGAGATCAAGCTGATCCCGCGCATCCCGCGCGGCATCGGCTCCAAGCGCATCGCCATCTTCACCCGCCAGTTCTCGGTGATGCTCGACGCCGGCCTCCCCCTGGTGCAGTGCCTGGAAATCCTCGGCGACCAGGAGGAGAACCGCACCTTCCAGGCGGTCATCCAGCAGGTGCGCTCCGATGTCGAGTCCGGCTCCTCGCTCGCCGACGCCATGCGCAAGCAGCCCAAGGCCTTCGACTCCCTGTTCACCAACATGGTGGCGGCCGGCGAGTCGGGCGGTATCCTCGACATCATCCTGCAGCGCCTCTCGACCTACATCGAGAAGGCGGTCAAGCTCAACGCCCAGGTCAAGTCGGCGCTGATCTACCCGGTGTCGATCATCGTCATCGCCGCCCTGGTGGTCTGGATCATCCTGTGGAAGGTCATCCCGGTGTTCGCCCAGCTCTTCGCCGGCGTCGGCTCCGAGATGCCCTTCCTGACCCGCATGGTGATCGGTGCCAGCAACTTCGTGGGCAACTACGCGATCTTCATGATCATCCTCGTCATCGCCGGCTGCTTCGCGATCAACCGCTGGCACAAGACGCCGCACGGCCGGCGCATCCTCGACGGCCTGCTGCTCAAGATCCCGGTGATCGGCATGCTGCTGCGCAAGATCGCCGTCGCCCGCTTCTGCCGCA
The DNA here is from genome assembly GCA_045807625.1 of Thermoanaerobaculia bacterium. Classification (GTDB taxonomy): domain Bacteria; phylum Acidobacteriota; class Thermoanaerobaculia; order Multivoradales; family UBA5704; genus DATARR01. The sequence continues at coordinate 108,309 of JBJMHA010000020.1, forward strand.
CCCTCGGCACCCTCACCGCCTCGGGCGTGCCGATCCTCGACGGCCTCGAGATCACCGCCAAGACCGCCGGCAACGCCATCATCGAGGACGCCGTGATGGCCACCCGCAAGAGCGTCGAGGAGGGCAAGACCATCAGCGAGCCGCTCGCCCAGACCAAGGTCTTCCCCAGCATGGTGGTGCAGATGATCAACGTCGGCGAGCAGACCGGCGCCCTCGACCAGATGCTCTCGAAAATCGCCGACTTCTATGAGGAGGAGGTCGACACCGCGGTGGCCGGCCTGATGAAGCTCATCGAGCCGGTCATGATCACCGTCCTCGGCGTCATCATCGGAACGATCGTCGCGGCGATGTACCTGCCGCTCTACTCGATCCTGAGCAAGATCGGGTAGAAGGATGCAAGGGCGGCGGCCCCTCCGGCCGCCGCCGCCAACCGATCCCCATGCAGCGATGACTCCCCTGGCCCATCAGCTCCGCTGGTACATCGCCATCCGCGTGGTGGCGATCGTCAGCGTTCTGCTCCCGTTCGGCCTCTTCCAGCTCTGGCTGCTGCCAGCCACGCCGCAGCCGTCCGAGCCGGTCCTCGTCGGCCCCCCCGCTCCCGGCAGCCCGCCGCCGGTGGTGGTGGTGGCGCCGGGCCCCGAGCGGGAGGTGCTGCCGCCCAACGTGGTCTGGCTGCTCGGCGGCGCCACCTTCGGCGCCACCCTGCTCTACATCGCCCTGCTGCGGCTGCTGCGGCGCTCCCCCAAGGCCCAGGCCTACATCCAGTTCTTCGGCGACCTCTTCCTGATCACCGGGCTGGTCTACTTCCTGGGCGGCGCCACCAGCCCGTTCTCGCTCCTCTACCTGATCGTCATCGCCGTGGCCTCCACCCTGCTGCGCCGGCGCGCCGGGGTGATCGTGGCGAGCGCCGCCTTCCTCCTCTACGGCGGCATGATCGTCGCCCTCTTCTACGGCTGGCTCCCGCCGGCCGTCCCCACCCAGGAGGTGGTCTCCGGGTGGCGGCTCGGCTACAATCTCGCCGTCCACGGCTTCGGCTTCTACGGCGTCGCCCTGCTCACCTACTACCTGGCCCACAACGTCACCCGCGCCGAGCGCGAGCTGGAGGAGAAGAGCGAGCACCTGGCCGACCTCCAGGTGGTGCACCGCGACGTCATCCAGTCGATCACCAGCGGCCTGATCACCACCGACCTCGAGGGGACCGTCACCAGCGCCAACCTCGCCGGGCTGGAGATCCTGGGGCGCGACGAGGGCGAGCTGGTCGGCCACCCGATCCACCGCCGGGGCCTGTTCACCGCCGAGCGCTGGCGCGAAGCGACGGCGGAGAGCGAGCACACCGGGCGCATGCGCTCCGAGGTCGAGATGACCCGCGGCGACGGCGCCACCCGCTACGTCGGCTTCACCATCTCGCGGCTGACCGACGCCTTCGGCAACCACCGGGGGTACATCGTGATCTTCCAGGACCTCACCCGCTGGCGGCGCATCCAGGAGGAGCTGCGGATGAAGGACCGCATGGTCGCCGTGGGCGAGCTGGCGGCCGGCCTGGCCCACGAGATCGGCAACCCCCTAGCGGCGATCTCGGGCTCCGTCCAGATGCTCGCCGGCCGGGTGGACGGCGATCCGGCGCAGCGCAAGCTGATCGACATCCTGCTCAAGGAGAGCCACCGCCTCGACCGCACCATCAAGGGGTTCCTGCGCTTCGCCCGCCCGCGCGAGCGGTCGAGCGTCTCGTTCGACATCGGGCGGCTGCTCACCGAGAACTTCGAGCTGCTCCAGAACAGCGAGGAGGTCTCCGGCCACCACCGCCTGGAGCTCGACCTCGATCCCCCCTCGGCGCGGCTGTTCGCCGATCCCGACCAGGTCAGCCAGATCTTCTGGAACCTGGCCCGCAACTCCCTGCGCGCGATGCCCGACGGCGGCACGCTGCGGGTGGTCGGCCGGTTTTCCGGTGGCCCATCGTCCGGCGACTGGTTCCAGATGCAGGTGATCGACACCGGCCGCGGCATGACCGAGGAGCAGCGCACCAACCTCTTCCACCCGTTCCAGTCGTTCTTCGACGGCGGCACCGGCATCGGCATGGCGATCGTCTACCGCATCGTCCAGGACCACGGCGGGCGCCTGCGCGTCGACAGCCGCCCCGGGGCCGGCACCGCCATCACCGTCGAGCTGCCGGCCGTGGCCGCCAGCGTCACCCTGGTCTCCGCGGAGGCGCCTGCATGAGCCCGCGAACCCGCCTGCTGATCGTCGACGACGAGGCGAGCCTGGTCGACTTCCTCTCCCTCCTCTTCCAGGGGGAGGGGTACGACGTCTCCACCGCCCGCTCGGTTGAGGAGGCCCGCAAGAGCCTGGAGCGCTCGACCTACGACCTCGTGCTCTGCGACATCCTGATGCCCGATGGCAACGGGCTCGACCTGCTGCGCGAGATCAAGGGGAGCAACGGCGCCGCCCCGCAGGTCATCATGATGACCGCCTACACCTCGACCAAGTCGGCCATTGAGGCGATGAAGCTCGGCGCCACCGACTACGTCTCCAAGCCCTTCGACGTCGAGGAGCTGAAGATCGTCGCCCAGAAGGCGCTCGAACGGGCCGAGCTCGCCGACGAGAACATCTACCTGCGCCGCGAGCTGGAGCAGAAGCACTCATTCAACAACATCATCGGCAAGAGTGGCCGGATGCAGGCGATCTTCTCGCTGGTCGAGCGCATCGCCCGCACCACCTCGACGGTGCTGGTGCACGGCGAGAGCGGCACCGGCAAGGAGCTGATCGCCCGCGCCATCCACTTCGCGAGCCCCCGCTCGGCCCGCCGCTTCCTCTCGATCAACTGCGGCGCGATGCCCGAGAACCTGCTCGAGAGCGAGCTCTTCGGCCACGAGCGCGGGGCCTTCACCGGCGCCGTGCGCGACAAGAAAGGGCTCTTCCAGGAGGCCGACCGCGGCACCCTCTTTCTGGATGAGATCGGCGAGATGACCCCGACCATGCAGGTCAAGCTCCTGCGCGCCATCCAGGAGAAGGTCGTGCGCAAGGTCGGCGGCACCGAGGAGGAGCCGGTCGACGTGCGGATCATCGCCGCCACCAACCAGGACCTGGAGGCGCGCATCCAGTCCGGTGACTTCCGCGAGGACCTCTACTACCGGATCAACGTGCTGCCGATCCACCTGCCGCCGCTGCGCCAGCGCCGCGAGGACATCCCCCTGCTGGTCGAGCTCTTCCTCCAGAAGGGGGCGCGGGAGATGGAGCTGCCGCCGCGGCAGATCTCGATCGAGGCGATGCACATCCTGGAGAGCTACGACTGGCCGGGCAACGTGCGCGAGCTCGAGAACCTGATCGAAAGGGTGCTCGCCCTCTCCCACGCCGAGACGATCACCACCCGCGACCTCCCGGTCCACCTGCTCACCAACCGGCGGGCCAGCTCCGACCTGATCCAGCTCCCCGACGAGGGTCTCGACCTGGAGGCCTACCTCGAATCGATCCGCACCCAATTGATGATCGAGGCCCTGGAGCGCACCGACGGCGTGCAGACCCAGGCCGCTGAGCTGCTGGGGATGAGCTTCCGCTCGTTCCGGTACTACGCGAAGAAGGCGGGGATCAAGGGCGGGGATTAGGCTGCCATACCTCAGCGACGAGCCTCGCTACATCGCGGCGGCCAACAAGGCCGTGATGTGATTTATGAATCCCTGCCGGTTCTGCTGCAGGAGCCGCTGCAATATGTCCTTGGTCGTAGCATTGGCCCAGAAGTCGTCGTCTGCCTCAACACCATCCGGGACTATATCGTCGGACTCGCTGATGTCGAAGTACCGGACCTGCCCCGTCGCGGTGCCAATGATCGTAACGAGAGAGAGGACGACTTGGTTGCGCTTGGCGAAAACGAAGACCTCGTCCCGCACTCCGTCCCGGTTCGACAGCACGAAGTCGCCGATCCGGAATAGGCCGGACACGTACTCCTCGGCCTCGATCCCGGCGGCATGGGCTGCATCGTAATCCGCGCCGCCGACCTGCTTGTGGTACTGCTCCCAGAGCTCGTGAGCCAGGACGGAGGCGGCGCCGGGTCCAGCATCGTTGTTGCCGAAGGTCTCGATATCCTCCGGATCGATCACCTGATTCTCGAAGTCCGCGACGTTGAAATGTTCACTCCCGTGTAGCGGATAGACCGTCACGAACTGTTCATTCCTGATCATCCGGCCCATGAGCTTGGAGAGCCGCTGAATGGGCTGTGGAGCCGCGCCGCTGGTCTTCGTGGGTGCGACGGTCAGCTCGTTCGTCGCGTCGTCGAGAGTCGCCACGTAATGCCCCTTGAGCAACTTGTTGAGATTGGTGACGAAGCGGCCCGTTTCCTCGTCCGTGCCAGCGATCCTGAGCTTGGCCTGGACGGCGCCGGGGACGGCGGACGGGCGCCGTGCCGGATGAGCCGGAATCGCCCGCGATACCGGGGGCGCTGGGTTTCGGGCCGGCTGCACCCTGGGAGACGCCACGACCGGTGCGGCTGGCCGGCGGACCGGCGACACCTGGCGTGCCATCTGCACGGCAACCTGAACGTGGTGAGCCGCGGGACTTTGAGGGGGGTCTGAACGCCGAGCGGCCTGCGCCGGCGGATGCCCCGGCAATTTCGCCTGAGCCGTGCGCGCCACCGCGGCCTGAACGTGTGCCGCCGGCGCCGGAGGTCGCTCCGGCAGCTTCGCTTGGGCGGCCCGCGCCACAGCGGCTCGAACATGAGGAGCGGGCGCCCGGGGAGCTTGCCCTGAAGGGAGCACCGGAACCGGCGGTTTCACAGGCAAGGATGACCTCCTCCGACAAGCTCGTAGTTTGCGTCGATACTAGCATGGCCCGCCGGGAGACCCGTCATCCGAGCTTCCGCAAGATCTCCCCCGGATTCGCGAACACCTCCTCGGGAGCATGGCCCCGCAGCGCCTCGGGGTTGGTATAGCCCCAGGCCACGGCCCCGAAGGCGATCCCCTCGGCGCGGGCCGCCTCCAGGTCCCGGATCTCGTCGCCGATGGCGATCACCTCGGCCGCGGGGATGCCGCTGGCGCGCAGGACCTTCCGGAGCTTCGGCCGCTTGCCGAAGATGGAGGCGCCGCAGGCGTAGTGCAGGATCAGCGACGCGCTCTCGGGACCGAGGATCCGGCGCACGTTCTCCAGCGAGTTCGAGGTCACCACCCCGAGCTCGACCCCCTGCCCCGCCAGACCGCGCAGGACCTGCTCCACCCCCGGGAACAGGCCGATGGCGTCGAGCTCCAGGGCCATCTCCCGCCGCACCTGGTGGGCGATCCGCGGCAGCTTCCAGAGGGGCAACCCCAGAGCCTCCATGACCTGCCGGGCCGACTGCCCGCGGAGCGTCTCGACCTCGTGCGCCTCGACCCGCCGGAACCGGTGCTGGTCCGCGAGCTGGTGCATCCGGCCGAGAAACCAGGCGTAGGAATCGGCCAGCGTGCCGTCGAAATCGAAGAGGGCCAGCCGGTATCTCATCGCGGGGAGCCCTTCGGCACGCACAACAGCCAGAGCTGCTCCGACCGGATGTCGTCGTTCGCCCGCCGGCGCTCCTCCTCGGAGAGGAAGCCCAGGTCGAGCGAGGAGGCCCGCCGGCTCTCCCCCTCCCCGAAGACGCGCACGTCGTGGGTGGCGCCGAGATCCTTCCGGAGCCGCTCGCCGACCCCCGGCACGAACTGGTCGTGGGTCTCGATGATCAGCGTCGCCGCGCGCAGGGCCGGCAGGACCTCGCGGCCGAAGAGCGTCCCCTCGTAGCCCTCGCAGTCCGAGATGATGAACGCCCCCTCGCGCAGCTCGCGGACGAGCCACCCCGGCTCGCAGTAGCTCAGCGCCTCGACGTTGGGCGTGCCGTTCGCGGCGGCCATCTCGCGCACCGCCCGGCGCGCCCAGGGGTCGGTGTCGAAGGCAGCCACCGGGACGTCCGGATAGCGCCGGGCGAGCCCCACCGCGTAGTAGCCGAACTTCGCGCCGACGTCGACGATCTGCGAGTAGGTGCGGCGGAAGACGGCCTCCCAGGCCTCGTCGAGCTCGCTCTCGTAGACCCCCAGCAGGTAGGGCCCCAGGTGCTCGGCCCGCGTCATCGGGCTGAGGGTCAGCCCGGCGAACGGGCCCTCCCGCACGGAGGTCCCCAGGCACTCGATCAGCTTCCGGTTCAGCGCGCCGCACCCCCAGCTCTCCACCAGCCGGTGGGCGTGGGCCCGGGCGCGGGCCGAGGAGACCTCGGCCGTCCACCGCGGCGCCACGCGGTCGAGCGCCCGCCGGAGCAGCCGCCGCACGCTCAGCCCTCCTCCCGCCCTTCCGCGATCTCCGCCTCCTCCGGCTCGTTCTCCGCCGCGTCCTCCTCCTCCTCCAGCTCCTCCTCGTGGTCCACCCCCGGGGGGCCGCTGCGCTTCAGATGGACGCGGAAGCGGTCGAAGAGGGCGGCCTGGACCTCCTGGGAGCGCGTGGCGAGGAAGATCTTGTGGTCCCCCGGCAGGAGGCCGGAGACCTCGGGCCAGGATTCGTTCTCGATCGCCTCGGCCACCATCCGCGCCGCGTTGGGGCTGGTGGTGATGATCGTCATGTACGGCCCGGCCGACTGGACGCCCTGGATGAAGCCGAGGATCCCCTCGAAGTCTCCGGCCCCCACCTCGCGCCAGGGCTTCAGGATGTAGCGCCCGTTCACGCGCCTGATCCCCAGCTCCTGGAGGTCCCGGCTGACGCTCGACTGGGTCGTCGTGATCCCGATCCGCGCCAGCAGGGCCACCAGCTCCTCCTGGGTGCCGATCGACGGATGCTCGGTGATGAGATCCCCAATCGCCTCCAGCCGTTTCTTCTTCTCCCGTGACATCCGCATGGGCTTTCTCCTTGAGTACCCAGAGCTTATGGCATATCGGCGAGTTTGGCAAGAGAGGGGGCTTGACAGGATCTCAAGTCATATGCATCATTACCCGCAGCAGTACGGGATATCAGTTTCTTCGTTTGGATTTACCCTCTGGTGGCTCCTGGGCTTGGAAGGTCCAGGGATTCGGGAGTATGCCACCAGAGCGGGGAAAAACCCCAAAAGGACCGAGTTTCTCGGCGTCATGAAGGCGCCGGATGAACGAGCCCTCAGGGCTCAATTGAGGAGAAAGACCATGACGACGCAGGACAAGACGTACTCAGGACTGATCGGAAGCTTGGCGCGGCTGACCACCGCGCTGAGCGCCAACGCCACCGACCTCCCCCATCTGGAGGGGGTCCGTAGCCGGCTGGAGAAGATCCTGGCCGACGCCCAGGAGGCGGCCAAGCAGCAGGCCGCGCTCACCGCCAGCAAGCAGGAGACGACCAAGCGGCTCTAGGCGCTGGCCAAGGAGGGGCTCCTCAGCACCCGGCCGGCTTCCCCCCCTCCCCTCGCCCGGCATGCATCGGCCGCCCCTCGGCGGCCAGCTTCGCCACGTTGTCCTTGAAGGCGGAGAGGTCGAGGATCGGCTTGGTCCAGTGGTCGTCGCAGCCGGCGGCCAGCGAGCGCTCGCGGTCGCCGGCCATGGCGTGGGCGGTGAGGGCCACGATGGGCGTCGCGTCGAAGGCCGGGTCGGCCCGCAGGCGCCGGGTCGCCTCCAGGCCGTCGAACTTGCCGCCCAGGCTGAGGTCCATCAGGATGAGGCCGGGAGCGGCGGCGCGCGCCTTCGCGATCCCCTCCTCGGCCGTCCGCGCCTCCACCACCTCGTGGCCATAGAGCTCCAGGGTCAGGCGGACCAGCTCCCGGGTGTCGCGGTCGTCTTCAACCAGCAGGATCTTCGCCATCAGTTGGAGTCACTCCGAGCGCTGGCGGCGACGGGGTCGTCCTCGGCGGCCAACACCAGCGGCAGGGTCACCGCGAAGGTCGATCCCTCGCCCACCCGGGATTCAACCTCGATCGTGCCGCCCAGCAGCTCGACGATCTGGCGCACGATCGAGAGCCCCAGGCCGGCGCCCCCCGCGGTGCGCGACATCGAGCCGTCCACCTGCCGGAAGCGCTCGAAGATGATGCTCATCGAGGCCTCGTCAATCCCCGCCCCCGTATCGCGCACCACGAAGCGGCAGGCCCCCTCGCCCCACGGCACCAGCTCGGCCTCGACCCACCCCTGGTGGGTGAACTTGACGGCGTTCGAGAGCAGGTTGATCACCACCTGGCGCACGCGCAACGGATCGCTGTAGGCGAAGGGGAGCGGCTCGGGGATGCGCAGCCGGTAGTCGATTCCCTTCTGGCGGGCGAGCGGCTGGAGCTCGCGGAAGGCGCTCTGGACGACCTCGCCGAGGTCGAACGGCTCGCGGTGGACCTTCATCCGCCCGGTCTCGATCTTGGCCACGTCGAGGACGTCGTCGATCAGCGCCAACAGGTGGCGGCCGTTGCGCAGGATGCGCTCGAAGGCGGTGGCGTAGGCAGGCGGGACCGGCTTGCCGGCCTCGGTCATCTGCAAGAGCTGGACGAAGCCGATGATCGACGTCAGCGGTGTGCGCAGCTCGTGGGACATGTTGGCCACCAGCTCGGTCTTGAGGCGGTCGTACTCCTCCAGCCGGCGGTTGGCCTGCGCGAGGTCGTCGGCGAGCCGGCGCCGGCGCTCCTCGCTCTCGCGCAGGGCCCGCTCGGTCTCGGCGACGCGCAGCAGGGCGCGCACGTGGGCGAGCAGGGTCCGCCGCTCGATCGGCTCGGTGAGGTAGCCGTCGGCCCCCGGCTCCAATCCCTCGGCCTGCTCGTCGGGGGAGAGCCGACCGGAGATCAGGATCACCAGGCTGCGCGACAGCTCCGGGTCCCCCTGGATCCGCTTGCAGACCTCCAGCCCCTGGAGACCGGGGAGGATTGAGCCGAGCAGCACCAGGTCCGGCCGCTCGGCGCGGCAGAGGGCCAGCGTCTCCTCGCCGGTGCCGGCCCTGAGGATCTCGTGGCCGGCCGAGGCCAGGATGCGCGCGCAGGCTTCGAGCAGCGCCGGCTCGCCGCCGACGATCAGGATCTTGGCCATGCCCCCCCCAACGCCCAGGCCGAAGAGGTCGGAGGGGTATCGTGAATTTCAGTAGTAAACGCAGTCCGCACGGCGTCTCCTTCCAGCGCCGCGGGGGTAGATGCAATCAGCGTTCCCGCCTCGCGAGCGCCAACCGCCGCCCCTCTCCGCGAGTGGAGAGGGTGCATTCCGTAAGTACGGGGAAGGTGGGGGAAGGGTTCGCGGTGCGTCGCTACCGCTGGGCGGAACGCTTCTGGGGCGTGGACTGGCTGGAGGAACTCAGCAGGAGGAGAACGTGATCCTTGGCCGTGCTCCAGTCCTGGAAGACTTCGTCAGGACCCTCGAAAAGGCCCTTGGTGGGATCGTCCGGATCGGGCTCATTCAGAGAGACACCGAACCCGGTCCCGGACCGCCACTCCACCACGACCCAGAGACCGTCGTGCTCGATATCCAGCCATCCAAATCTCGGATTCAACTCCGGATTCAGCTCCATATCAAGCTCGGCATCCGGCAGCTCATGGAGCACGGCCTGAGCCAGCCTCTGCAGATCATTCATCGTCCCAGACCTCCTTTCCGTCCCCTCCCGGCTTGGACAAGATGATGGCGCCCGTCTTGGCATCCTGGATCTCCATCGCTCCGCTCTCCGCGACGAAGACATTATGCGCCCTGGTCCGCATCCGCGTAACACCTGGCCAGCCGGGGACGGAAAACCAGTTGTCCCGCTGCGGAGGATACAACCGTCCATCGGTCTTCCAACTCGGTGGGTCGTTCGGGATTCCCGTCAGCTCCTCCTCCACGGCATCCAGAATCGATACCAGACCCGCATAGGCCTCTTCGAAGCTCGTGAACGGTGGATGGCGCTCCAATCGCGAGAAGAGCTCCTGAAGACGGACAGACCGCGGCGGAACAGGTCGATGTGGCCTTTTTTCTCTGGACATGGGCTGGACTGGAGCAACGATGACGCGGCGGAGAGTCTACGTTCTCCAGTCCCGTCCAGCAATACCAAAGTTTCCAGCTTCGACTTATTCTCCCGTCCTGACGTTATTTCCCCGCCACCGTCTTCACCTCGCCCCCCTCCAGCGCCAGATCCCGGGCCAGCACCCCATACCCCGAGGTGCCGATCAGGAGCTGGCCGTCGAGGATCTCGGCGGCGGAGATGTCGCGGGCGGGCACGGGCACGTCCACGGTCTGGAAGGCGCCGGTCTGGCGATCGAAGAGGCGGACGGTGTCGCCGCTCACCAGCAGGGCGGGACGGCGGTCGTCCCCCGTGGGGAGCAGGCGCGAGGGCTCGCCGGCCAGTTGCTTCCAGCCGGCGTCCGGGCTGGTCAGGGCGTAGATGCCGCCCGGACCCCAGAGGAGAAGCTGGTCGCGCAGGCGCAGCAGCCTCCCCCCCTCGAACGGCGTGGGAACGGTGTGGTTGGCGTCCGCCGTCAGCCGGTAGAGCCCCTGGGCGTCGGTCACCCAGAGGGCGTCGCCGTAGAGGGCGGCCGAGCGGGGGGCGCCGTGCTTGTAGGGGCGCGGCGTGAACAGCTTCCCCTTCAGCTCGTAGAGGCCGGAGGTCGTGCGGGCGAGCAGCCGCGGGCCGTCCTGGATGAACTGCTCGACCGTCCCCTCGCCCAGGTCGCGCACCCAGTGCCACCCCTCGCCGCGCCGTTCGAACAGCCCCTTCTCGGTGGCGGCGAAGATCCGCCCCTGGTGGATGGCGATGTCGCGCACCGAGGGGAGGGGGATGAAGCCGGGGAACGTCCGGCCGCCGTCGCGCGAGGAGTAGATCCCCGAGAACGGCCCGGCGTCGTTGACCGCCACCATCAGCTCCTTGCCGTGTACGGCGAAGGCGGAGACGCGGGTGTTGATCATCCCGGCGGTCGACGGCCGGAGGGTGAGGCCGCCGTCCTCGGAGATCCAGGCGCCGGACCCCTCGGTGCCGAAGATGATCCGGTCCGGCTGGGAGGGGTGGAAGGCGATCGACAGGATGGAGATCCCCGGGTCCCCCACGCGGCGCCAGGTCTTGCCGCCGTCGTCCGAGACGTGGAGGCCGGCCACGGTGCCGGCGAGCAGGCGGCCGGAGGGGAGGGCGGCGAAGGCGGTAGTGCGGCGCTCGTCGAAGCCTTCCTTGAAGCGCTCCCACTTGGTGCCGTCGTCCAGGGTGCGGTAGACCCAGCCGCAGGTGCTGGCCCAGATCGTCCCTGGCTGGCCCGGGACGGGGGTGAGGGTGAACACCTCGGAGTCGAGGACCATCCCCTCGAAGACCCCGGACCAGGTCTTGCCGGCGTCGGCGCTCTTGTAGGCGCGGCGCCAGGTGCCGGCGATCACCGTATCCGGCTGGTCGGCGTCGACCAGCAGGCTGGTGACCTTCTGCATCTCGGGTATGTCGGCGGTCAGCCGCCGCCAGGTGTCGCCGCCGTCCTCGGTGCCGTAGACGCCGGAGAGGGTGCCGGCGTAGACGCGCCCCTCATGGCCGGGGACGAGCGCCAGGGTGTAGACGGGCTCCTCCGCCGGCAGGCCGCTGCGGGCGCGGGAGATCCAGGTCTTGCCGTAGTCGTCCGAGGAGGAGACGTGGCCGCCCCCCCAGATCCCGCGCATCGCCACCCAGATGCGGGAGGGGCGGTTGGGATCGAAGCGGAGGTTGCTCACCACCCAGCCGGGGAACGGCAGGTGGGGGCCGGCGTTGGCCCAGGTGCGGCCGCCGTTCTGGGAGACGTAGACCTGGCCGGAGGCCGTGCCGGCGAAGACCACGTCCGGGTTCGCGGGATCGACGGCGACCGTGCGCACGTCGCCCCCCCAGACCGGCAGATAGCGCCAGTCCGAGACGGCGGCCCGTGACGAGGCCGCGAGCAGGGAAAATCCGAGGAGAAGGGTGGTGATCCGACCGATCCGACCGATCCGTCCGATCGGACCGATCCAATCATTCATCCGCTGAAGCGTCCGCCGACTTCTCATACCTTGTACCGATGACCTCCGCCAGAATCGATATGGCGATCTCGCCCGGGCTGTCGCCGCCGATCGGCAGGCCGATGGGGGCGCGCAGCCGGACCTCCGAAAGATCGAAACCCCGCGCCGCGAGCTCCTCGCGGACCCGGGCCACCTTGCGCCGGCTCCCCATCAGCCCGAGGTAGCGCAACCCCTCGGGGACCTCGCGGAGCACGGACGCCAGCGCCGCCGCGTCGGTCTCCCAGCAGCGGGAGACCACGGCGACGTAGAGCTCGCGGCGGCGCACCGGCGCGAGGACGTCCCCACCGTAGGCGGGATCGGCCTCGGCGATCCGGGCGCCGGCCGGGAACAGGTCGGGGCGGCGAAACTCGGCGCGGTCGTCCGCCACCAGGATCTCGAAGCCGGCGAGCGCCGCCGCCTTGGCCAGCGCCTGCCCCACCGGGCCGCCGCCGCAGATGGCGAGCACGGGAGCGGCGGCCATCACCTCGAGGAAGACCTCGGCCATGCCGCCGCAGACCATGCCGGTGGGCTCGCCCTTGGTGGCCTCCTCGGTCAGGTAGTACCGCTTGACCTCGGAGGCGTCCACGCCGGCGCCGCCTTTCAATTTCTCCAGGGCGTCCGTCTTGACCAGGGCCTCGAACGCGCCGCCGCCCAGGTTGCCCACGAACGAGCCGTCGGGCCGTACCAGCAGCTTCCACCCCATCTTGCCGGGGGTTGAGCCCTCGGCGCGCACGATCTGGCACAGCACCACGCGCCCATACGTTTGCAAGGAGCGTTCCGTCTCCGCGAGGACTTCGGGCGGGGCGGCGGTAACCATAGAGGAAAGAGGATAACACCCGGGGCGGTCTCCTCGGCGGCGCGACCTTACCGGTATCCGGCAGGGTAAGATCCGGGGCCATGCTCAAGCGACTGATCCTGGGGGGGCTCACCGCCTGGGCGGCCTGCGCGTTCCTCATTGAGATGGGCCGCGCGGCTGCCGGCTGGGACGACCGGGGGGGCTCCACCGAATGGCGCTTCCAGGCTCCGGAGACGGAGGCCCTCGCCCGTTCGCTGGACGTGGCGCGGCAGGCGATCCCCCCCGGGTCGGTGATCGCGTTCACCGCGCCGGACGCCCCGCCGGAGGCCGGATTCCTGGCTTGGCGCTGGGCGGCCTACCTGCTACCCGACTGCGAGGTGCTCCGGGTGAGCGACCCCGCGGTGGGCGGCCTTGCTCAGTACGCCATCGCCTACAAGACGGAGATCCACCACCCTCGCGCCGAGCCGTTGCTGCGGCTCCCGGACGGCTGGCTCTACCGGGTGAAGAGGCCTTGAGCGCCCTGCCGCCGCTGGTGGCCGCCGCCTTCCTGGCGCTCCTCACCCTGCTCGGCAGCTCGCTGGCGGCGGGGCTCGCGGCCCCGCGGGACGGCATTCTCTACCGGGCCACCCTCTACTTCCTGGGCGGCAGCGTCGTCCTCCACCTCCTCCTCACCCTGCTCGATTTCACCGGCATCCCATGGCACCCGCTCCTCCTCGTCCTGCTGGGGGCCGCGCTCTACGGGCTCGGCCGGCGCTTCCTGCCGCGGGGCCCGGAGCGGACGGGGGGCGGGTCCGGCTTTTCATCCAGGCCGGGCTGGGGGGACGGGATCGCCCTGTTCGTCCTCGCCGCCTTCACCCTGCTCGCGCTCAGCCACTGGACCACCTTCTCCGACTTCGTCTTCCACTGGGGGCTTAAAGGTCGCCGCTTCTTCCTCGCCCGGGGGACCGACTACCCCTATCTCGCGCGTCCCGGAAACTGGGTGATCCACCCCGACTACCCGAATTTCCTGCCGGAGCTCTACGCCGTGACCGCCCTGCTGGCGGGCCGCTTCGACCTCACCGCGATGATGCTGGAGGCGAGCGCCTTCTTCGCCTTCCTGCTCGCCGCGGCGCGGGAGGGGCTGCGCCAGGGGGGGGCCGGCCGCTTCACCCGGCAGGCCGGGCTGGCGGTCGCGGCCTGCGCGGCCGGAGCCGGCGGAATGGGCGGCCTGACGGTGGGCGGGGCCGACTGGCTGATCGCCCTGGCGCTCGCCGCCGCCGTGCCGCCGCTGCTCCGGCCCCCGGACCGCGCCGGGGACTTCCAGGTCGGCGCCGCCGCGGCCTTCGCCGCCGCCGCGAAGATGGAGGGGGTGCCGCTCGCGGCCTTCCTGGTGCTCGCGCAGTGGGGGCGGCGCGCCTGGGGGGAGCGCCGGCTCGCCCTGGGAGCGGCCCTGCGCGCCGGCCTGCCAGTGGCGGCGGTGGTCCTCCCCTGGCTCTACCGCCTGAGCCACCACCATCTCTTCCAGACTCTAAACTCGGGCCCGTTCACCCCCTCGCGAGGCCCGGCGATCCTGGCGGCCACGCTGGAAGCCCTGCAGTCCCCCCCGTGGCACGGCCTGCTCTGGACGATGTTCCTGCCGCCGTTCCTCCTCCTCTCCCGGCGGGCGCGGCCTTTCGCGGCGGCGGCCACCCTGCAACTCGCCTTCTACTTCTACACCTACTTCACCTCGATCTCGGCGGTCGAGCCCCGGCTCTTCATCCTCTCGAACTTCTCGCGGCTGGGGTTCCAGCTCGTTCCGGCGAGCCTGGTGGTGGCGATGGTGGTGTGGGGAAATGAAAAGGGCGGGGACTTGTCCCCGCCCTGCGAAGGCACAGACGCCGCCGCGAAGGTCAGCGCGGCGTCGTGACTCCCACGATCGCGCTGTAGGGGGAGGCCTGGTCGCCCGCCACGGCGCGTACGCGGAAGAAGTACACGGTGCGTGGGTTGAGGCCCGTCACCTGGGCCGAGGTCGAGCCGGCAGGGACCGTCGCGACCACCTGGAAGGGACCCCGGCGCTTGCTCGCCCTCTCGACCACATAGGACTCCTCTCCCTGGGCCTTGTCGCGCCAGGCGAGGTTGACCGTGGTGCTGGAGGTCGCGCGGGCCGTCAGCCGGACGGGAGCCGCCAGGCTTCCGGAGCCGCCGCCGGAGCCGCCCCCGCTCGAGCCGCTGCCGTCGCCGTAGAGCACCGCCACCGCGGCGCGGTCGTCGGCCGTCAGGCTGGCGCCGCGGCCGTCGTTATGGGCGTAGGCGTACATCAGGGCGCCGTGATCCTTCGAGTGGCCCAGCCCCAGGGTGTGGCCGAGCTCGTGGGCGAAGATCTCCTGCGCCGCGCTGGGGTTGTTCTGGAAGAAGCAGGCCGTGCCGTCGTTGGTCACGATGTCCGCCTCGACCGCCTCGTGGTAGCGCTGACCCCGGTAGCTCCGCGTCGCGACGTAGTAGAAAGGCCCGCCCATGGCGATCACGCCGCCGCTGCCGCAGTCGAAGGTCCCCTCGACCGCGTTGGAGGAGTCGTTCCGGTAGGGGTCGTCGAAGAGGATCGTATTGAGGTTGTCCGAGTGGGCCAGGCCGCCCCCGGCCGAGGTCGTGCCGCTGTAGACGTACTGGATGTTGGTCCCCGGGTTGGAGCTCCAGGAGCTCAAGGAGACCTGGAAGGCCGCGATGGTGGCGTCGAGCCCGAGGCCCGGCTGGCCCGCGGAGTTGACCTTCCACTGCACGCTCTGGCCGTTGTCGAAGCGGAACCAGCGGATGGCGTTGTCGTCGTCCCCCGTCAGGAGGACGTACTTCTCGGGGAGCGACTGGAGCAGGCCCCTGGCGTTGCCGAGGACGTAATCGCCCGGGCTCTTCACTCCGGCCGCGCGGTCCGCCACCCAGTCGGCGAAGCGGTTGAAGTCGCGCACCGTGTCGATCCCGTCCTCGGTCTGACTCTTGGCGCCGGCGTCGTGGGCCTCGGAGAGGTCGCGCAGCGCCACCGTCTTGCCGTTGACCGTCCGCTGGTGGAAGGCGCCGAGCATCAGGTGGAGGATGCGGTAGGTGCCGTCCTTGGCGGGATGCAGGAAGAGGAGCGCGTCCTCCCCCTTGCCGAACTGGGGGGCGCCCCAGATCTTGAGCCCGAGCCCCTGGGGATCGACGCCGCCCGGCACCCGCACCACCACGGTGCTCCCGGACAGGCTCCCCTTGAGCACCCGGTTGACCTCGATCAGGTAGTCGGTCGCCGGCTGCCCTTCGAGCGGCGCACTACTCACGTCCACGATCTTGGCGTCCACCACCGCCGCGGCCTGATCGGCCAGGGCGCTGTCGGGCATCATCATGTAAGTGGTAGCGGCCGCCGGCTGGCGGAGCAGGAAGGGAAGAGCGAGCAGCGGAAGGACGAGGCGTAACTGCAACTTCATGAGGCCTCCTGAACGTACGGCGGACAGCAGGTGTGCCGGAGGACCGGCCCGACGGAATGCTATTGTAACATTCGGAAGCGTCGATGAATTCCAGGCGGGGGGCGGCTTCTCTACTCCGAGCCGCCGCCGCTCCCGCCCGACCCCTTCGACTCGCTGGCGGCCGCCTTCTCGGGCTTGCTCTCCGATTTGCTCTCGGACTTCCCCTCCCCCTTGCTCTCGGGCTTCTCGGACTTCTCCGACTTCGACTCCGACGAGGATTCCCCGCCGCCGCCCCCCTTCTTGCTGCCGTAGTCGGTGGCGTACCAGCCGCTCCCCTTGAGCTGGAAGGACGGCGCCGAGATCAGCTTCTTCACCTCGGCGCCGCAACTCGGACAGGCGGCGAGAGGCGCGTCATTCATACGCTGGAGAACCTCCGTCCTCTTGCCGCAGCTCAGGCATTCGTACTCGTAAATCGGCATCGCGCTTTGCTCCTCAGACGCTGAACTTGTCCCCGTGGGTCTTCAACCGGATCTTGATCGCCCCGGTCTCCTCCCGCCGCGGCTCCGGAGGCGGGGGGGTGGCCCCGGCGATCCGGATGAGCTGGAGGATCTGGAAAGCGTACAGCACCTTGGCGTTCTCGGCGGCGCCATGGGGGCCCTGGGTGCAGATGTCGAACAGGGTCCGCCGGCCGTTGACCAGGCTCAGGAGCCGGTACTCGTCTCCATCGAGGGCGAGCTCGATCAACTGCTCCGTCTTATAACAAGGCTCGAGGACCGTCTCTTTCCGGCCGAGCCGCGCGACCAGGGTCTTGGCGTCCGGGGCCCGCTTGATCCCCTGCAGGATCACCTGCCGCATCGGGAGCAGGATGCGCACCGCGTCGGGCTCGCGGAATTCGCCGATGCTGTAGATGACGCTGCCGTCCTGCCAGTAGAAGAGGCTCCAGACGATCGCCTCGATCTGCTTGCGGATCGCCCGGTAGACGTCCGCCGGCGAGAGGATGCCGTTCTCGATCAACAGCACGCCGTAACGCTTGTTGGTGCGCTCGCGCTCGCGCATCGTCTCCAGATAGAGGTCGGGCGAGATGATCCCGCCCCGTTGCAGATAGGAGCCCAGGCTGTCCGCGCGGTCCGTGGAGGTGGCGTGGACCACGTTCCCCTCTTTGATGTAGACCTGCTTGATGATCCCTTCGCGGCTCGCCTCGATGACCCCCGGAACCTGGAACCGGTCGATCGTATAGAGGATCTCCGGCAGCGCCGTCTGCGACAGGTCGCCCCGATACTGGAAACTGTTCTCCACCGTGGGCACGGCGAGATTCCTCCCGTTGAGAAGATTGCAAGTCTGGAAAAAGCCGGACAACTATACCATTTGGGGGGATTGGGCGCCCGCGGAGGGGGCCCGGGGAGGAGAGACGATGGCCCTGATTCACCCGGACGAGGCATGGCGGCGGATCGCGGAGCGGGTGCGCCCGCTCCCCGGAGAGAGCGTGGGACGGCGGGAGGCGGCCGGCCGGGTGCTGGCCCGCCCCCTCGACGCCACCGTGGACGTGCCCGCCTCGGACGTTTCGGCCATGGACGGCTACGCCGTGGCCGGGGAGGTCCAGCCCGAGGAGGCCCGGGCGGTCGCCGGCTCCGTCTTCGCGGGGGACCGGCCCGGCTTCGACCTCCCCCCCGGCGCGGCGGCCCGCATCATGACCGGCGCTCCCGTGCCGGCCGGCGCCGACCGCGTGATCCCGGTCGAGCTGACCGACGGCGGGCGGGAGCGGGTCACCTTCCGGAAGGGGGTGCCGCCGGGCGAGCACGTCCGCCGCCAAGGGGAGGTGCTGAGGACCGGCGATCCCCTGCTGCCGGCCGGCTCGCCGCTGACGCCGGGGGCCCTGGCCCTCCTCGCCACCCACGGCTATGGAGAGGTCCCGGTCCACCGCTCCCCCACCGTGGCGGTGATGGCGACCGGCGACGAGGTGGTCCCCCCCGAGGAGGTCCCCGCGCCCGGCCAGCTCCGCGACTCCAACACCGACTTCCTGCTCGCGGCCGGCGCCACCCTCGGCCTCCGCTTCACCTCCCTGGGCATCGCCCCCGACCGGGTGGAGCCTCTGCGCGAGCTCGTCCACCGGGGGCTCGGGTCGGACGTCTTCCTCCTCTGCGGCGGCGTCTCGATGGGCGAGCTCGATCTTGTGGAGGGGGTGCTCGCCGAAGCCGGCTGCGAGATGGTGTTCGACGCGGTGGCGATCCAGCCGGGCAAGCCGGTGGTCTTCGCGGTCCATCCGGGAGGTCTGGTCTTCGGCCTGCCGGGGAACCCCGCCTCGGTGATGGTGAGCTTCTGGCTGTTCGTCCGCCCCGCCCTGCGCCGCCTGCTGGGCTTCGAGGATTCCTGGTGGGGTCCGGCCCTCAACGGCACCCTGGCCGCCCCCCTCCCCGGCGCCGGCCCCCGCGACCGCTTCCTCCCCGCGGAGATCGAGGCCCATGACGGCGAGCTCCACGTCACCCCCTACTTCTTCAAAGGCTCCCACGACCTCGCCGCCTACGCCCACGGCACCGCCCTGGTCCGCGTGCGGGCCGGGGCGGCGCGCACGGAGGCGGGGGGGCGGTGCGAGGTGTTGGTGGTGGCGGGCTAGGAGGCTACGGAAGCGGGCCGTTCCAGCACTCGCAGTCCCGGGCGGCGCAGATGACGTAGGCGTGCTGGCACGTGTACCTCAGGCCGTTCAGGGAATAGCAGTAGGTCCCGACCGGCGCTCCGACACAGGGACTGTCGCTGCAGCTTCCGCAGGTGAGGGCCTTTTCGCTGGGAGCGGGCGCAAACGAAGGGAGCTTCGCAGCCCCGCCTTCCGGAGGCGCCGGAGCGGCGAAGATCGCCGCCAAGGTGGCGTTCGCCGGGTCCGTCGGCGTGGAGGTCTGGGCAGCGCTCGCGAGGGAGGCGATCAGCAGCAGGGCAACGGCCAGGACGGTGAGTCTGAGCTTCATGCGGGTCTCCTTTGAGGAACGATTCACGGAGGGGCTGCGATAGTTTCGTAGCCTTTCAAGGAAGAAGGTGCGGAATCTCCCTCTCAAGGAGCCCTGCGCGACTCTTTGGCAATATGGCAGCCGTCCCAAACCTTGAACCGCCCTATCCCTTACGGATGGACCTCATGCCGCACGAGGATCTGCTCCGGCTCGTCGAGGACGTACCACTCGCCGCCGCAGTCGTCGACCGCTACCCCTTCGACATTGCCACTGGGCGCCAGGTCGCGGACCCGCCGGGAATCGACAGCCTTTGCCTCCTTAGAAGGCACGGAGAAGGCCCAGTGCTCGGAGGTGACCTTGTCAGCGCCGGGATGGTCTTTGAGAATCGGGCTCTCGTCGGAGGCCCTCTCGATGCTGCCGACGATGGCCTGGATCTCGCCGCCGGAGGAGTCGAGCGCCCGGATGCCTCGCACCCGAGCCGGAGCATTGGCGGCGCGCAGAATCCAGACCGCCGTGACCTTGGGGAGCTTCTTCTGGAAGAGGGCGTCCGCGTCGTCGAGCACCAGGATCAGGGGCTCTCCTTTCTTCGTGACAGGGTAGCGAAGCCCGAGAGCGAGCTCGCCCGAATCGAGGAACGTGGCCCCTTCGACGTTGAGGGCGCGGTCGCCCTTCCGCACATTGTCCGTTCCCGGCTCCCCGCTCTTCCGGGTCGCCTCGATGTACTCCTCCGCCTCGTGGGCTCCACGATCGATCAGATCGACCTTCCGCTCGGCGAGAGCATCGTTGAGCAGCCGGTGGAGCCTGAAATCGTCTCGCAGGACTTCGAGGTCGACCGCCGGAGACTTCCCCTGGGCCTCGCTCTCGTGGAAGCGAGCCAGGAACTGCCGGGCCGGGTCGAGCTTTCCCTTCTTCTTGCCGAAGTGCGAGCCCACGAGGTAGATAAAGCCGCCTTTGCGGGCCAGGGCTTCGGTATCGTCCACCTTGAGCCGGTCGGCTCGTGAGGTGAGGCGGACCTCCAGGAGCTCCCATTTGCCGCTGTTCTTCTGGCCGAGAAGCCCCAGAGGGCTCCCTTTCTTGCTCCCGTCGCCTTCGTCGAGAGCCACCCAGAAGGCGCGCTTCCAGTCGTTCGCCTGGAGGAGAGGCGCGTTCTCCACATTCAGCAGAGAGGAGCCTTCGTGAGAGGCCCGGCCCGGGATCTCAGCAGAAATCTCCTCGGCGCGAGCCGGGGTGACCAAAAGGCAGAGCAGGGCCCAAAGGGCAAGCCGGACGGAGCCGGGACGTCTCAAAACGCGCACGGAGAGCCTCCTTTCCGAGATTCCACCCTCTTCCATACAGGTCAGAGGCGGGGGTACGTCTTTAGTTGACGGACATGCCCGGCGATTTTCGTCTGCGCCGAGGCAGGGCTGATGCAGAGGAGGGTGGCAGACTCACCCATGCTACCGCCGTCCAGAATGCCATGTCGAGATAAGCTGTCGTGGATGAGAGCGCCGAGCCCTCTACAGCCCCGAATCCACTGTGGCCGCCCCCGATAGGACGAACGACTCCGTGAAAGCGCTCGCATTTGTCGTCTTCCTGCTCATGCCGGCGATCGGTCTGTTGCTCTCGCTCAGGATCTGGCTCTTCCTCCGCAATGGCTTGCGGGTGACGGCAAGGATCGTCGGCTACAAGGAAGAGCGTTGGGAAGGCGGCATCGACACGGACAATTCCAGGTCCCTGCCGATCGTCTCGTTCCGGGACGAACGCGGCAGAGAGCATCGGGTGACCCTGGCGCACGAGCGGCCCATCCAATGGAAAGGCATCCAGGCTGACGAGATCAGGCTCATCTATCGGCGAGGCGCCCCACAGCACCCGAGGATCGCGCATTGGAGCCTGCTGTGGATGGCTCCCCTCTTCCTGTTCGCCCCCGCGGTCATCCTGCTCATCGCCCTTGGATGGCAGATCCTCGTCGCCAAACTGCCTGGCTAGCCTCTCCCGCCCGGGATTGAAATCCCGGGCGGGAGAGGCCGCGTGGCCTGTTTCTCGAGCCGCCCCCCTCAGGGCGGACCCGGCGTCTGGTGGCGCGGGCGGCTGGCGTTGTCAATCTGGATGGCGTCGAAGCCGACGCTGAACCTCCCTTGGGAAGTCATCTTCACCGTCACCCAGGCTTGAGCCGTATTCGGAGGCCCGGTCTCTGTGAAAACGGTGTTATTCAGGTTCAGATAGACCCAGCCGAAGCTGAACGGCACGGGGAAATTTGCGCCTCCCACATTGACGCTCTGGGCCTCCGCTGGGAATGGAGAAAAGGGATTCTGCGGCACGTACGGATGCTCCTGCTCGTCGAAGACCACGATTCCCTCCTGGCTGAGCGGGAACCAGGACGGACGGCCGCTCTGAGCCGGGCAGGTGAACGGACCCTGGTTGGTCTTCGAGTCGCGCCAGACGATCAGATCGGTACCACCGCTGAACGGGCCGCCGTTGAGAAAACGCACGCCAAAGCTCGTCGCCAGCGGGTGCCGCTTGTCGGCACCCGACCAACTGACATAGCGGCCATAGAAGGTGTAGGGAGCAGAAAAAGAGACGGAGGATGGGGGAGGAGGCTCTTCGAAGAGGATGTGGACCAAGGTGTTGGCCTCGGCCAAGTTGGCCGCCGAGTTAATGTAGAAGTAGTCACCCCAGAGCACGTTCTGGTTGGTGGCGTCACCCGAGCCGTCGGCGGCGAAGTAGCCGGAGTCGCCGGGGAACCGCAAGGTACAGTTGTTGACCGTGTCGACGGTCACATAGCCGCGGGCGACGTTGTCGCCGAGGTTACGGCCGGCGCACAGGCCGCCGAACACCGTCGAGGCGCGGCCGCTCAGAGAGGCCTGCAGGTGCGCCACGAAGTCCGCCGGCAGAGTCGGAGGCGGTAACAGGCCGTTGCAAGACGGGAAGTCGATATCTTGCGAGAAGCTCCCCTTCGGGCTGATCGTGTCGCTCGGATCCTGACCGGCGGAAGCCGTGCTCGGCAGGAGGCCGTTGCGGAGGAGGTTCCATAGGTTGAGGGTCTGGACGTCGTACCCGGTCAGGTAGATGTTAAAGCCGAGGACCGGGACCGAGAGGTCGGACCAGACCACGACGTGGGCCAGAACCGGCTGATCGGAGGCGTTGTTGATCGAGAACAGGGTGTTCTGCCCGCTTCCGTCGGTGGACGAGTAATCCACGGCGAAGTAGGGCAGCAGCAGGGTGGCCGCCGGCTCCGGAGCAACCTTGAGGGTGGCGGCGGTCGCTGGGCCAGCCAGCCCCAGGAGACAGAGCGCGACGAAACCGGGAGCGATTCTCTTCATCGAGTCCCCCTTTCCAGCGGACGACCAACCAATAATAAAGAATTAGTTAAAATTAGTCAAGAAGCCGCGGAGCGTTGCCGTCGTCGTGCAGACAGGCTCCGTCTGCCGAGCTTGCAGTGGGGGGACAGACTGGTCCTGGTACCGCTCGGACAGACCTGTATTGGGCAAGGAGGTTGGCGGAAGCGCATGGGAATCGAACCCACCCCCGACGCCGAAACCGGCACCGGACAACGGTTTTGAAGACCGCAGAAGGCACCAGCCCCCGAGCGCTTCCGGGGGGATTCTAGCCTATGCGGGCATCCCCGGGGCGGTGATAGGCTCTGTCGCGCCAAATCCGAGGAGGACTCCGCGATGACCCGTCATGCCCTGCCCCTTTGCCTGCTCCTGTTGAGCCTCGCCGCCTGCGGGAGCCGAGAGACCGCCGCTCCGGCGCCGGAGGCGGCCCCCAGCACCGCCCCGCCGAGTGTGGCGGAGACGACCACCGCCGCTCCCAGCGCCGCCTCCGCCCCCTCCGGCCAGCCGGCGGGCGATGCCGGCGTCGGCACCATCTCTCCCCATGCCGGCCTGATCGATCCGACGATCAACTCGCAGCAGGCGGCGGGGGCCGAGGGCTCGATCGACTTCGACGTCCCCAAAGGGTGGCAGAGCGAAAAGTCGACGTCGAGCACGGGCATGCGCCTGGTCCAGGCGAGCATCCCCGGCCCCGGCGGCCCCGGCGATTTCGCGGTCTTCTACTTCGGACCGGGCGGCGGCGGACCGGTGGACGCCAACATCAACCGCTGGGTGGGGCAGATGGAAGGGACGGACAAGCCCAATCCCGAGACCTTCGAGGTCAACGGCTACCGGGTGACCTGGGTCGACGTGAAGGGGACGATGAAGCCGAGCCAGATGGGGATGGGGCCGAAGACGCCGCAGGCGAACGCGCGGCTCTTCGGCGGCGTCGTCGAGGGGCCGGGCGGCCCCTGGTTCTTCAAGGCCACCGGCCCGGACTCCACGCTCGCCCCACAGCGGGACGCCTTCGTGGCGATGCTCAAGAGCGTGCGGGGGAAGAAGTAAGGGGCGTTAGAGCCGCCTCTGCCCTTTCGGCGTCCTGCCCTTCGAGGCCTCACCCTCGGTCCCTCTCCACTGCGTGGAGAGGGAGGGCCTGAAGGAACCGGCTGAGGCCGTAGGGTGCGCTGTGCGCACCTTCAACGCCGTCCAAGGTGCGCACAGCGCACCCTACGAGCAACGCCTTCTCAGATACGTTCCCCCTCTCCACGCAAGTGGAGAGGGGGCCAGGGGGTGAGGCTTCGGAGGGCAGGACGCCCGCAGGCCTCAGCAGCCGGAGGATGGGTGGCGGCCGTCCCCGTCGTGGTCGTCATCGTCGCGGTCGTGGTCCGGCTTGGCGTCGTGGCGGTGGTTCCGCCGATCCTTGCGATCCTGCTTCTCGATCGCCTTCCGCTCGTCCATCACGCGGCGGAGCTCCTCCCGCACCCCCTGCATCTCGCGCTCGACCTCCTGGTGGATCTCCCGCTGGAGCTTCTCGATCTCCTCCCGGTTCTCGGCCTTGAAGCTCTCCCCCATCTTCGCCCTTTCGGTCTCGAGCTGGGCGCGGAGCTCCTCCATCTTGTGGCGCTGCTCCTCGGTGGGCTTCATCTTTTCGGCCATCTCCCGGGCCTGATGCCGGATGCGCTCGCGCTCCTCGGCGGTGAGCTTCCCGTCGGAGCCGTGCTTCCTCACCTCCTGGTCGACCAAAGCTTGCAGCTTGGCCATCTCCTCCTCGGAGGGGCGCATCCGCTCGCCGAGACGGGCCATCTCCTGGGCGAGCCGCTGCATCTCGGCGGAGGGCACCATCCGCGTCGCCTTCTCGGCCAGCTCGTGGGAGAGCTTCTCCAGGCGGGGGTTGAGGTTGCGCTGGAGGTCCCGGCTCATCTTCGCCATGTTCCGCGCCAGCTTCTCCTGCTGCTCAGGGTTGAGCTCGTGCTGCTCGGAGAGGGCCGCGAGCTCGCTATCCAGACCGTCGAGGGCCGCCTGGACGGAGTCGGTCACCTGCTCGCCGATCTCGTCCGTGTCGACATAGGGCTCCCCGTCCTCCTCGTCCTCCAGGGCGGCATCGCGGTCCTTCATCGCGCGGTCATGATCCTCATATCGGCCGTGGTGCTGGTCCGCCTCGGCTTCGGCCCGGGCCGTGGGCGCGTCAGTCGCGTCGTTGACGTCGACTTCGACGTGAGGCGCGGCCGGCTTCTTGGGCTGGACCGGCGCCTCCGGACGGGCGGCGGAGACCGCCGGGGCCGCGGCGGCGACGGCGATCACCAGCACCCCCATGGCGGCGGCCAGCCAGGCCCGGCGCGACGGGCTCTCCGGCAGGCGGCTCTCGTCGAGCAGGCGGCGGATGCGGCGGCCGAGGCTGGAGGGGCGGTCCGCCATGCCCGGCACCGGCAGCGAGGGGACGCCCACCGACCAGCCGGCGACCTCGGCCAGGCAGCCGGCGAGCGAGAGCGGCCGGCCCGTGCGGGCCACCGCCCACTCGTCGCTCAGCATCTCGGAGATCTCCCGCAGGCGGCGGCGGGCCACCCAGTTGAGCGGCTGGAAGAAGAGGACACAAGCCAGACTCTGCCCGAGCAGGAGCCAGAAGGGGTCGCGCCGCGCGAGGTGGGCCAGCTCGTGGGCGAGCATCCCCTCCTGCTGCTCGTCGGTGAGCCCGACGAGAGCGCGCGGCGGCACGCAGATCTCAGGCTCCCGGAAGCCCAGCGCCAGCGGCACCGGTACCCGGCAGGAGCAGGAGAGGCGGACGGATTCCCCGAGCCCGGCTTCGGCGGCGAGCGTGCGGAGCTGTCCGTGGAGATCCCCGCCCACGACCCGCGGCCGGCTGCGCAGGCGGCGGCTCAGGCGCAGGTACGAGCGCCCGAACGCGGCCAGCAGGACCAGAGCGCCCAGGGCCCAGGCACCCAGGATCAGGGCCGCGGCCGAGGGGAGGGACCGGGCGGGTGCCGCGGGCAGAGAGGGGGGATTCGCGGACTTTGCGCGCACCGCATGGGACTGGATCGTGAGCAGGGAGCCCTCTCCCACCCGGACAGGGACGAGCCCCGCCCCCGCGGATTCAGAGGGAGCTGTCACGGCCGCGGCGGTGCCGCCGAGATCCGCCAGGCGCCACTGGCCGGCGAGCGGCTGCCAGCCGGCGGCGAGTTGCAGCGAGGCGGTGAAAAGCGCCCCCACCAGAGCGAGCTTCCAGACCATCTCCTCGGCCGCCACCGACCACCGCGAGAGCGGCTTCGAGGCGAGCCAGGCGAGGCCCAGCAGCAGGGTGCTGTGCAGGAGGTAGGTCAGCATCCAGGCCAGGGCCTGGCCGGCGAAAGATCCCGTGAACATCAGCGTCCCTCCTTGCGTCCTCTGGACGCGATCAGCTCCCGGAGCTGGGCGAGCTCCCGCGCCTCGATCTCATGCTCGGACAACAGATGATTGACCAGGGCGGTCACGTCGCCCCGGAAGAGCTGCGAGGTCAGATCGGCTACCATGGAGCGGCGGACCTGGTCCTCGCTCACCAGCGGGCGGTAGACGAACCGGCGCCCCTCGGCCCGGTGCTCCACCACCCCCTTCTTCTCCATCTTGGTCAGCATGGTGGCGATCGTGGTCAGGGCGAGCCCGCGCTCCGGCTCGAGCGCCTCGTGGACCTCGGCCACCGTCGCCTCGTCGTGGTTCCACAGGACCCGCATGATGGCGAGCTGCAGATCCCCGAGGTGGTGCGATGTCTCCGCTGTTTCCATATCTTCCTCCGCTTCAACTACCCAGATAGTACTACCCGGGTCGTTGGACGTCAAGGGGTGATACGGCGGAGCTCGCGGAAGGTTTCAGGAGGCCCGGCCGGGTAGTATTCTTCCCGGAAGGCTGTATCGCTTCAGAAAGGGGCGGACCGTGCAATTCGACTTGCGGAAGCTCTGCTGGCTCTGGCTGCTGATCGCGCCCACCGCGGCGCACGCCCAACTCTGGAGCGGACCGGCCGCGGTGGAGGTCCGGGCCGAGGACGACAAGGGCCATGCCCTCGCCGGCGCTCACGTCCTGATCCTGTACACCTCGCTCAACCCCAAGGACGGACCGCCGGCGCTGGAGACCGATTCCCGCGGGAGGGTGAACGTGGCGGGCCTCGCCGAGGGCGCCTGGCACGTGGAGGTCAGCCACGACGGGTTCATGACCTACATCGCGGAGGTCAACGTCCGTCAGGGGGGGCGTCCCGAGATCGGGGACGTCACCCAGTTCCGGGTGCCCGGCGGGGGGACGAGCCTGATGCGGGTCAAGATCTCGCGCGGCACTCCGGGCCCGGCTCCGGCCAGGGCCGCGGCCCCGCCGCCGGCCCCCCGTCCGGCTCCCGTGGCTCCCGCCGCACCGGCGCCCGAGCCCAAGGCCCAGCCCGCGCCGAAGCAGGAGCCTTCCGCGCCCGAGCCGAGCGCCCAGAAGGTCCCGCCGCATCCGATGCCACGGACTCCACCCGCGAATCCGGTTCCGACCCCCACCCCACCGTCGCCGCCTCCGTCGGCCGTCCTGCCGACCCCGGCGCCCGTCCCCCCCGCCGAGGCCCCGCCGGTCGAGGCGGTCCGCATCCGCACGGCCAAGGACCGCACCTGCGTCGAGTGCCAGCCCGGAGAGACCGCCCTGTCTACTGAATGGGTGATCTCCGGCGCCGGAAGCTGTGGCGGCGATCTCGCCGCGAAGCTGAAGGGGGGAACCGTGCCCGCCGACCTGCCGGGAGGCTGCCATGTCCTGCGGATCTCCCTGCCGGCCGGCGCGCGCTACACCGCCTACCGTTACGAGGTGCAGGACGGCAAGGACAGCCTCGACTGCCCCACCGCCCAGCCCTGCCCCAACAACATCGGCCGCTGGCCGGGCGATCCGATCCTGGTGAAGAGTTCCCAGGGGACGGTCGTCCTGGCCCCCTTCGAGAGCGGCGCCGGAGGGGAGGGGCGGCGGGCGGTGTTGACGGTGTATTACTCGGTGGGGAAGAAGTAGAGAAGATCCGGGAGGTTGGCGATTGCGCCCACGTGTACCTCGACCGGTTCGCGAGGGCGGAGTACGAGCGGCGGGTGTTGGGGGTTCTCTCCGACTCGTTCACACAGAAAGGGCAGGCATCGCCCGCGGTTGGGCCGCCGTAGCCCGTGCCTGGGCAAGGACTGCCCTCATTGGGGCCGGCATTGCCCTGGCTTGGGCCAGTATTGCCCTGATTTGGGCCGCCGTTGCCCCCGCTTGGGCAGCGCTTGCCCAAGCGAGGGCAATACTCGCCCAAACGGGGGCAGTCGTAGCCCTCATTGGGGCAGAGATTGCCTCCGCTTGGGCAATCGCCGCCCAGGCGGGGGCAGCGGCGGCCCAGGAGCGGGCAGAGGGAGCCCTTTCAGTGCGCGGCTCCCCGATCCCCGATAGGGTCAGGCTTTCAGCAGCGGGATCCGCTTCCCCGTCCACCCTGGGAAGAGCTTGGAGTCGTCCTTGACCCCGAGGTGCTTGCCGGCCAGCTCGCAGAAGACGGAGCGGAAGTCGGTGGTCACGGGGAGGTCCCGGCCTTCGTAGAGGGCTCCCGGCTCCAGGCCCGGGAAGGTGCCGTGGACCTTGCCGCCGTCCATGTGGTTGCCCACCACGAAGAGGCAGGAGCCGTGGCCGTGGTCGGTGCCTCCGGAGCCGTTCTCACGGACGGTGCGGCCGAACTCGGTCATGGTGGTCAGCACGACCTGATCCTGATAGGGGCCGAGGTCGGTCCAGAAGGCCTGGATCGCCTCCGCGAGGCCGCGGGCCTGGCGGTTGAAGGTGCCGGCCTGCTGGACGTGGGTGTCCCAGCCGCCGGACTCGGCGAAGGCGATCTCCAGCCCGACGCCGGACTTGATGAGGATCGCGATCTGCCGCAGGGCGTTGCCGAGCGGCGTCTTGGGGTAGTCGGCGCCGTCCGCCGGCTGGTATTTCTGGATCTCGGCCGCCGAGAGCATGTGGACCGCCCGGAAGGTCTCGCTGCCGGTGTCGCGCAGCAGCCCCTGGGAGGTCTGCTCGTAGAGGGCCTCGAAGCCCTGGCCCGCCGCCGCCGCGGTGCGGTCCGCGCCCGGGAGCTGGACCTTGAAGTCGGCGAGGTTGGTCACCGCGAGCGCCGGCTGGTCGCCGTAGAGGGAGCGCGGCAGGGAGGGGGTCATCGCCACCGCCCGGAAGGGGGAGGCCTCATGGCCCAGGAGCCCCACGGCGCGGTTGAGCCAGCCGCTGGGGGTCCCCTTCATGCTGGGGGTGCCGGTCTCCATGAAGTCCTGGGCGTCGAAGTGCGAGCGCGTGGGGTCGGGGGAGCCCACGGCGTGGACGATGCCCAGCCGCTTCTCCTTCCACAGCGGCAGCAGCGGCGCGAAGGCGGGGTGCAGACCGAAGCCTGTCCCGAGGTCGAGCAGCGCCTCGTCCCCGGCGGCGCGCGCGCCGCTCATCGCGAGGCGGGGGCGGAGCCCCTTCAGGGTGGCGCCGTCGACCGGCGGCACGGCGGCGAGGCCGTCCATGGCCCCGCGCTGGAAGATCGCGACCAGCACTTTGCGGCGGCGCGACGAGGTCGAGGGGGTCCCCTGGGCCGCCAGCGCCGCCCGGGTGATGAACCCCGGCCCGCCGCCCGCGCCCAGGGTGAAGAGGGCGATGCCCCCGGTCTTCAGGAAGAGTCTGCGAGTCAGCATGGTGGGTGGTTCCTTCTCTTCGGTTGGTCTTTCTCGACGGACACGGACTTACACGGACATGCACGGACCTGCAAGGACAGAGACGACTGCTGAGGTGCTCGTCCGTGTTGGTCCGTGTTCGTCCGTGTTCCCCTTACCTCCGCTGAAACTCCGGCGATCCCAGGATCACCCCCACCACCTGCTCCAGAGGGGTGGGGGCCCGCTTGTCGACCGGCTCCCTGGCCTCGTCGCCCAGCATCCCGCGGACCTTCACGGAGCGCGGCATTCGCACCGCCATCTCCGATCCGCCGTCGAGGAGGTCCTCGTTGGGGTCCCCCTTCTTGGCGGTCTTCGGCGCCTCCTTGGGCGCGGCCTGGTCCACCCGCTTGGCGAGGCCGGGGTCGGCCACCATGGGGGTGAGCTGCTTGAGGGTGGCGGTGAGGTCCCGGCCCGGCATCAGCAGGGCGGCGTAGGTCTTCAGGGCCTGCTCGCGGGACTCTGGCTCGCGCCCGCCGTTGAGCGCCGGGAGGTCGAGGCTCACCCCCTTGACCCGGTTGGCGGCGAGCTGGAGGCCGAAATTCATCCGGTTGAGCAGCGAGCCGGTGTTCACCCAGGCCTCGGCGCGGTCGGGGTAGCCGGTCGGCGCCTGGTAGGCGTAGAGCGGCTGGCCCATGCGGTTGACCCACTGGAGGACGGCGCGTGGATCGATGATCACCCCGTCCGTCACCCGCAGGGCCGAGGCGGTGAGCTCGAAGGGGGATTTGATCTTGGAGCCCACGGCGTCGCGGTCCCAGAATTCCGGGGACTCGGCGATCATCACGATCATCCGGCGGATGTCCCCGTGGGTCGTCAGGTAGACGTCCGTCAGCCGGTCGACCAGGGCCTGCGGGGGATGGTCCGAGACGAAGCGCACGGCCAGCTTGGTGGAGATGTGCCTCGCCGTGGCCTTCTGGGCGGCCAGCAGGTCGAGCACGGCCTCGCCGTCCTCGATCCCCCGGCCGGCCGGGAGCTTGGCGCCCAAGACGATCTTGGGGGCGGCGTCGTGGGCGTCGGCGCGGAAGAGGAAGTCCCCCTCCTGCCGGAAGCCGAGGCCGCCGGCCCGCTCGGCGCGGGCGAGCCGCGTCGTGGCCGCCTCGCGCGCCTTGGGCCGCACCGGCAGGATGGTCCAGCCGGTGAAGGCGCGGGCCACCTCGACCACGTCCTGCTGGGTGTAGCCGCCGTCGACGCCGAGGGTGTGGAGCTCCATCAGCTCGCGGGCGTAGTTCTCGTTGACCCCCTGCTGCTTGCGCTTCGGCGCCTGGGGGGATCTCGCGAGCCCGCCCTGGCGGCCGGCGATCATCCCCTGGCCGCTGAACGGGCGCATGGCCGGATCGGCGTTCCGTCCCAGCCCCCGGCCGCCGAAGCGGGCCCGCTGGCGCGGCGTGCGGCCCATCTCGTCCTGCATCGTGGTCGGCTCGTCCGCGGCGGCCGTGGACTGGGCGTTGTCGAGGTAGACGAGCATGGCCGGGCTCTTGGCCGTGGCCTCCAGGAGGTCGCGGAAGCTCCCCAGGGCGTGCGGGCGGATGGCGTCCCGCTCGTAGGAGAGGAGGAAGGGGCGGGCCTTGTTGTCGGTCAGCGAGACGTTGAAGTGATTGAACCAGAAGTCGGTCATCACCTCCTGGAGCTGGTTCTCGGACTCCACGGCGCGCACGAGCTTCTGGGTCATGAGCTGGCCGAGCAGCTCCTTCTCGGGGCGGTACCCCTTTTCCGCGGCGAAGGCCTTCACCTTGGTCTTGAGGGCCTCGCGCTGGTCCTCGTTCTCCTTGTTCTTGAGATCCCCC
Organism: Thermoanaerobaculia bacterium; assembly: GCA_045807625.1. Classification (GTDB taxonomy): domain Bacteria; phylum Acidobacteriota; class Thermoanaerobaculia; order Multivoradales; family UBA5704; genus DATARR01. The sequence continues at coordinate 139,033 of JBJMHA010000020.1, forward strand.
TTCTTGACGTCGTCGGGGATGACCCCCGCCTGCTTGGCCTGCTGGAGGATCATGCCCACGGGCGGATAGGTCTGGAGGATCTGGGCGGTGGTCATGTTGAGGGCCGGCAGGATCTGGAGGTCGTCCCGGACCTTGTCGTCGGGCAGGTTGGCGCCGAGCTGGCGCTCCAGCCAGCGGTCGAGCCCCATCTTGACGGCGGCGTCCACCTCGCCGGGGCGGGGGCCGAAGGCGAAGCGGTTGAGCAGATGGGCCGCCGCCTGGCGCTCGGTCAGCCCCGACTGCTTCCAGGGCATGTGGAGGGCCAGCGGCTTCTCCCCTTGTGTATCAACGGCGGCGGCGGCCCAGGCCGCGCAGAGGACGAGGGCGGCGGCGGCGGCGATTCTGAGGGTGGCTTTCATGGCTGGGCTCCGGGGTGAGGGTGTCTGCGTCTCCATTCTGCTCCTGAAACCCGGGGGCGGGGGATTTCCTGCGGGGTCAGAGCCTCTTTGCCCGCCGGTCCGTCCTGCCCTTCGAGGCCTCACCCCCTGGCCCCCTCTCCACTTCGTGGAGAGGGGGAACGTAGCCACGACGGCCTTGCCGAGTAGAGAAGATTTCGATCTCTGGGCCCTCCCTCGCCACGAAGTGGAGAGGGACCGAGGGTGAGGCTTCGGAGGGCAGGACGGACCGGCGGGCAAAGATGCAGGGGCTCGCCAACTGTGTGACACTCGTAGTACACTAAACGTAGACAACGACGGCAGCACTGGAACGCGGAATGTCCTCCGGGCATCCCCTGGGAGAGCTTTGCTTCGATGATCGAGCTGGAAGGGATCACCAAGACCTACGCCGACGGCCTGGAGGCCCTGAAGGGGGTCTCGCTGCGCCTGGACGAGGGGATGTTCGGCCTGCTGGGCCACAACGGGGCGGGCAAGACGACCCTCCTCTCGATCCTGGTGCTGGGGCTGGAGCCCACCTCGGGGCGGCGGGTCTACGACGGGCTGGACGCCTCGCCGGCGCGGGCACGGGCGGCGATCCGGCGGCGGATCGGCTTCCTTCCCCAGGACTTCCATCCGATCGGCCATCTCACGGGGCGGGAGTACCTGCTCCACTGCGCCCGCCTGCGCGAGGTGCCGCTCGGCCGCGCCGCGCTGCGCCGCCGGGTGGCGGAGCTGCTGGAGGCGGTGAGCCTGGAGCGGGCGGCGGACCGGCGGGCGGGCGAGTACTCCGGCGGCATGCAGCGCCGGCTGGGGATCGCCCAGGCGCTCATCCACTCCCCCCGGCTGGTGGTGGTCGACGAGCCCACGGCCGGCCTCGACCCGGAGGAGCGCATCCGCTTCCGCAACCTGATCACCGACGTCGCCGCCAACACCACCGTGCTGCTCTCCACCCACATCGTGGAGGACGTGGAGGCGACCTGCCCCCGCCTGGGGGTGATCGCCGGCGGACGTCTCCTCTTCGACGGCGCGCCCACCGAGCTGCTGCGCCGGGCCGCCGGCCGGCTCTGGCAGGTGCCCACGGGGGAGCCCTTGCCCCCCGGCGCCGTGGAGGTGACCCATCGGACCGACCGCCAGGGGGGCGTCGAGCGGGTGGTCTACAGCGAGGCTCCGGTCCCCGGCGGCACCCCCCGGCGGACGACCCTGGAGGAGTCCTATGCCGCCTTCCTCGCCCTCCAGGGAGTCGCGGCGCCGGCGGACGAGCCCGGGGAGGACGCGGCGTGAGGCTCACCGCCGCCTTCGCCGCGCACGAGCTGCGGACGCAAGGGCGGTCGCTCCGCTTCCGGGTGGTCGCCGCGCTCTACGCGGTCCTGGGCGCCGGCCCGGCGGCGCTGTGCTGGGCGCGTCGGGAGCAGACCCTGTCGGTGATCGGCTCCTCCACCTACGCCGCCGAGACCTTCCAGATCCTCCCCGTGCTGACCGCCGTGGCCGCCTTCCTGCTCTCGCTCGACGCCATCACCCGCGAGCAGGACGAAGGGGCGTGGTCGACCGTCTCCCTGGCCGGGATGTCCAGCGCGGGATACCTCCTGCGGCGCTGGCTCGCCCTCCAGGCGCTCCTCCTGCCGCTGACCGCCCTCCCCGTGGCCGCGGCGGCCGCCCTGGCGGTGGCGGCGAACGGCCCGGAGACGCTCTACCCCGCCGCCTTCGTCGTTCCCTGGCTGCTGCACCTGGTCCCCATCGCGCTGACCTTCTCGGCCCTGGCGGTCGCCGCGGGGACGATCGCCGGCGGAGCGATCAACGCCTTCCTGCTCGCCGCCGGGGTCCTCTTCCTGCTGCCCTCCCTGATCGACTCGCTGCTCGGCCCGTTCAGAATCCGCTTGGGCTCCGCCCTGGGCTGGCTCGACACGGGGTACCTGCCGCGGTCGCTCGGCCGCGCCTTCGGGGACCGCCAGCACGACACCTTCCTCTCGCTGCCGTTTCCGCTGGCGGTGAGCGAGCTGCCGTTCGACCCGGGGGCGGTCGCCGGGCAGATCCTGGCGCCGGCGGCCGTGCCGGTGGCCCTGGCCGCCCTCCTGCTCGGCCTCGCGGTGCGCTATCTGCGCCGCACCCGGCCGGACGTCCGCCCCTGGAGGATCCGGCGGGATCACCCGCTGCGGACCTTCCTCCTCCTCCTGGCGCGCCTGCGGGAGCGCTATACGCCCGATCCCCGTCCGGCCCGGACGGACCTCCTCATCCTGGGCGCCCTGCTGCTGCTGGCCGCCGGTGTCTCAGCCCTGGCGATCGGGCGGGTGCGCTATTTCGAGGCGCTCGGCCGGGCACGGTTCGAGGCCGAGAGGTCGCAGACGCCCGCGCCCACCCCGGCGGATCTGTCGCCCGGTCGCTGGCGAGTGGAGGGGACGCTCGGTCCGGACCGGCGCGTCGACCTGACGGTGACCGCCGAGATGAGGAACCTGGGACCGGCGCCGCGCGGGCATCTCGCCTTCACGCTGAATCCGTCCCTGGGGATCGCCGAGGCCCGGGCCGCGGAGGGGACGCTGAAGCTCTCCCGGGTCTGGGACCGCCTGGCGGTGGAGCTCGATCCGCCGATCCCCCCCGGCGGCCGGCGCGAGATCCGGCTCCATCTCACCGGCGCGCCGGCGGAGGTCCGGATCTCCCCGCAGATCTTCGAGTACCCCCCCTTCCACAAGCGCTTCGGCGACCACCTGCGCCCGCGGTTCTTCCGGGACCTCCTCGAGCTCAACGCCAGCGTCGAGGCGCCGGCCCTCTCGGCGCGCCGGATCCGCCTCGTCGCCTCCGACCTCTCCCCCATCCCCCGCTACCAGGCCTGGAAGCTGAACGAGGAGCTCAACATGCTGGAGGAGTCCTTCACCCCCCAGGCGGACGTCGCGGTCTCGCTCGCCGGGCCGCGGGGGGTGCTGCTGGCCGACAGTTGCGGGGACACGGCGCTCTCAGGCCGCCTCGCGGGAGGGTGCCGCATCCCCCTGGCGGAGCTGGCCGTGATGGGCGGGCGGTACGTGACGCTGCCGTCCTCGGAGGCCGGCACCACGGTGGCGGTCTACCCCGCGCACGCCCGCGTGGGCGAGCTCCATCTGGGGTTCTTCAACGGCAGCGCCCGCAAGGCGGAGGAGGCCTGGCCCGGGCTGGAAGGCCTGCAACGGATCGCGGTGATCGAGTGGTCCGGCAACCGGATCTTCGATCCCGATCCCATCGGCGCGGCCATGGCCACCCGCTGGCGCGGCCCGAACGACCTCGCCTTCACGACCCTGGGGAACCTGGTTCTGCTCAGCGAGGGGGACCTGATCCTGAGGAACAAGGTCCTCAAGCCGGAGAGCTTCCTGGCCGAGGTGGTCGCGGCGCAGCTCATCCGCCGGCGGGCGCTGGCGCCGAAGGACTCGGTCTTCTTCCGGTTCCTCCTCCGCAACCTCGCGCTCCAGCGGCTCGGCCTGGGCCCGGACAGCGGCGCCGCGGTGATGGGGCTCAAGCCGGGGCAGGGGGGAGCGATCCGGGTGCCGCCGCCGGAGGACTTCTACGGCACGATCTACTGGCACAGCCGCTTCCCGGCGCTGCTCGTGGGCCTGCGCCACCTCATGGGGGAGGAGGCGCTGCGCCAAGCCGTCGAGGAGCTGCTCTCCCACAACGTCACGCGGCCCTGCACCCGCGAGGAGCTGGTGGAGATCCTCACCCGGCGTGGGGGGCCGGACGTCGCCCGCTTCCTGGAGGAGAACCTGGTGAAGGGCGGGCTGGCGGAGCCGGTTCTCGAGGGGGTCGAATTCCGCCAGGCGGCCGACGGCTGGCACGCCACCGGGAAGATGCACAACCGGGGGGACGCCGGGGCGCTCTGCAAGGTGGTGCTGACCACCGATCTGGGACCGGTGCCGGCGATGGTGCGGGCGGAGGGAGGGAAGGACGGCGCCTTCGACCTCCACGCCACCCGCCGGCCGCAGGCCGTGCTGCTCGATCCGGACAAGGAGTGCCACCGGCTGGTGCCCAGCGCCGCGCCGGGGGACCGGGTCTTCTTCCAGGGAGCCGGCCAATGAGGCGGCTGCTCCGCTCGACGCGCCTCTCCCTGAGCCTGCTCCTCGGCCGCCGGCTCGTGCTGTTCGCGGGGATCGACGGGCTGGTGGTGGGCTATCTGCTGCTCCAGATGCTCCTCGAATCCGAGGGGGACGCGGGAGACATCTACCGCTACGCCTTCCTCCTCCCGTCGCTCCTCCTGGCCCTCCCCGCCCTCGCCGGGCTGGTGGACCTGGAGCGCCGGGCCGGCTGCCTGGACCTCGCCCTCTCGGCGCCGGCCGCCGAGGCCTACTTCGTGCGGCGGGCCGGGGCCGTCTGCGCGATGATCGCCCTCCAGGGGACGCTCCTCATGCTGCTCGCCTGGCTCCTCGGCGGCTTCGGGTTCCCGCTGCTGCCGCCGCTGATCCAGATCCTGGCAATCAGCCTCTTCCTGGGCGCGGTGTCGCTCTTCTGGGCGGTGCGCCTGCGCACCTCGGGGGCGGTCTGGCTGGCCTCGGCGGTGACCGTCGCCGTCATGGGCCCGTGGTTCTTCGCCAACCCCATCCCGCAGCGCCTGACGGCGCACTATGGACGGCTCCTGCCCGGAGCCGAGGAGTCGCTCCCCTGGCTGCGCAGCCTGGCCATCCTCGCGGTGGGAGCGGTCCTCTTCTACCTCTACGCCCGCCGCCGCCTGCGCCGGCCGGAGCGGATGCTCTCCTGATGAACGTGATGACTGGAGACCCTATGAAGCCGATCGCCCCGCTGCTCGCTCTGCTCGCCCTCGCCGCCTGCCATCCGGAGGCGGAGATCCCCGACGATCCTCCGCCCCTGCCGGTGAAGATCGAGAAGGTGGCGCGCGCCCCGTTCCAGCCCACGCTCGTGCTGCTCGGCGTGGTGCGCCCGGCCAAGGAGGCCGAGGTGGTGCTGCCGTCCGCCGGGCGGCTGCGCTACCCGGAACGGTTCCGCGACGGGCTCTCCTCCGGCGTGCCGGTGCGGGCCGGCGAGGTGCTCGCCCGGCTGGTCAACACCGACACCGAGTCGGGCGTCGCCGAGGCGAAGCTCCGCCTGGCGGCGGCCAGCTCGGACCTGGCGCGCTATCAGAAGGCCTTCGACCTGGGGGTCGTGCCGGCGGCGCAGCTCGCCACCTACAAGGCGGAGGCCGAGCTCGCCGCCCAGCGCCTGGAGGCGGCCCGGCAGCGCCAGGGGACCCTGGAGCTCCGCTCGCCGGTGGCGGGATGGCTCCTGGTCGAGCGGCAGCTCCCGCCCGACGGGGAGGTCCAGGCCGGCGCCGTGCTCGCCCGCGTCGCCGCCGGCGGGCCGCCGCGGGTCGAGGCGCGGGCGGCGGCCGGGGACCGCGGCCGGCTCCATCCGGGGTTGGGGGTGCGCTTCGTCCTCCCCGGCACGCCCGGAGCGGCCGGGCGCGGGATGATCCGCGAGATCTCGCCGGTGCTGGAGACGGGGGGCACCGCGCCGGTGGTGGCCGAGGTGACCGAGGGGGCCGGCCTGCCGGCGCCGGGCGAGGGGGTGGAGGTCCACGTGGAGCTCGACGCCCGGCCGGACGCCCTCACCGTGCCGGAGGAGGCGCTCGTGGTCTCCGAGGGGGGGAGCGCCCTGTTCGTGGTGGAGGGGGGGACGGCGCGGCGGCGGGCCGTGACCACCGGCGGCCGGGCGGACGGCCGGATCGAGGTGGTCTCGGGGCTCTCGGCCGGCGACAAGGTGGTGGTGAACGGCGCCGCCCTCCTCACCGACGGCGCCAAGGTGGAGGCGGTCGCGGAGAAGAATCCGTGATCCGCCGCGCCATCGAGCGCCCGGTCTCGACGCTGCTGGGCGCCCTGACGGTGGTCGTGCTCGGGGTCTTCTCCCTGCTCCGGCTCCCCGTCTCGCTCCTCCCCTCGCTGGAGCGCCCCGGCCTCGCGATCACGGCCACGGCGCCGGGGAGCGCCCGCGAGGAGCTGCTGGAGCGGGTCACCCGGCCCCTGGAGCAGCGGCTGGCAGCCATCCCCGGGGTGACCGCCGTCCGCAGCTCGACCGGCGACGGCTTCGCCCGCGTGCGCGTCGAGAGCGAGTGGCAGACCGACCCCGATCGGCTGCGGATCGAGGCCGAGCGCCGCCTGGCCGGGCTGGAGGCGCCGGGAGTCGCGCTGGCCGTCGAGCTGGTGGCGGGGGATTCGGAGCCGATCGTCGAGGTGGCCGTCTTCGGCAGCTCGGGAGCGACGCGGACCTCCTTCACCCGCGAGGTGCTGGTGCCGGAGCTGGCCCGGCTGGAGGGGGCGGGGAAGATCGAGACCCTGGGGCTGGCGCCCCTCCATCCGGTGGTCCGGCCGCGCGCCGCCGCCCTCGCCGCCCGCGGGCTCACCCCGGCCGACCTGGTGGCCCGCCTGAAGCCGGTGGGGGCGAGCGTGGCCGCCGGCCGGGCGCGGGCGGGAGCGGCGGTGCGCCCGCTGCTGGTGCGGGAGGACGCCCCCTCGCTCGACGCCCTGCGCGCCCTGCGGGTGCCGGGCCCGCGGGGGGAGAGCGTGCTGGCGGACGTGGCGGACGTGGCGGTCGAGGAGGTGCGGGACGGCACCTTCTTCCGCCTCGGCGGCCGGGAGGGGACGCTGGTGCGCGTCTACCGCGCTCCGGAGGCGAACGCGGTGGCCCTGGCCGCCCGGGTGCGCGAGCGCGCCGCGGAGCTGGGGAGGCGGACCGCCGCCGGGCTGCGCGTCCAGGTGGCGGTGGACCGCAGCCAGGAGGTGGTGGCGGCCCTGCGCGAGCTGGGGCTCGCGGCCCTGATCGGCCTGATTCTCGGGATCGCCGTGCTCCGGCTCCTGCTCGGACGCTGGCGCCCCACGCTGGCCCTGGCGGTGGCCGTGCCGGCCTCGATGCTCGCCACCTTCTCCGCCTTCCATCTCTGCGGCGTGCCGCTCGACGTGGTCTCCCTGGCCGGCCTGGCCCTGGCCGCCGGCATGCTGGTGGACAGCTCGATCGTGGTGCTGGAGGCCATCGAGACCGCCCGCGCCCGGGGGGAGGCCGAGCCCGAGATCGCCGGCACGCGGCAGATCGCTCTGCCGGTGATCGCGGGGTTCCTCACCACGGCCGTGGTCTTCCTCCCCCTCGTCTACCTCCAGGGGCTCGCCCGGGCCTTCTTCGGCGCCCAGGCCTTCGCCATCGTGGCCTCCCTGGCCGCCTCGCTCCTCTTCTCGCTGACGGTGACCCCGGTGCTCGCCCGCGACCGGAAGGCCAGCGTGGCGAGGGGATGGACCCCCGGCCGCGCCGCCTACCTCCGCCTGCTCGACGGCGCTCTCTCCCGGCCGGCCCTGCCGGTGCTGGGAGCCCTGGCGGCCACGGCCGTGGCGGTCCTAGCGGTGGCCGTCCTCCCCCGCGAGCTGGTGCCGGACGCCGCGGCGCGGGACCTCGTGGTGCGCTACCGGCTCGACCCCGAATTAGCCCCTGAGGCGGCGCGGCGGCTGGGGGCTGTGGTGGAGGCGAAGGCCGCCGAGGCACTGGCAGGAAAGATCCGACCGATCCGTCGGATCCGTCCGATCGGTCGGATCGCCTGGCAATCTCCTGACGACCAGGCCGAGGAAACCGGGAAGATCGAGCTGCGCTTCGCCGATCCCGCGAGCGCGGCTCAGGCGCGGCGGAGGCTGCGGACCGCCCTGGCCCGCCTGCCCGGCGTGGAGGTCTGGGTGGAGCCCCGGCCGAGCGCCTTCCTGCAGTCGATCGAGAAGGCAGGCCGGCGGCTGGAGGTGGTGGCCTCGGCCGCCACGCCGGAGCGGGCCGCGGCCCTGGCCCGCCGGGCCGAGGAGCGGCTGCGGAGCGCGGCCGGGCTGCGCGAGGCCCGGCTCCGCCGCGACCAGGACCGCCCCGCCCTCCTCCTCGCCTGGGACGTCCCCCGGCTGACCGCCCTCGGCGCCGACCGCGACCGTCTGGAGGAGCAGGTGCGCCAGGCGCTGGCCGACCAGACCGCCGGCCGTGTCCGCATCGACGGGGTGGAGCCGGACGTGGTGGTCCGCCCCACGGTGCAGGAGGACCCGGCGCTGCTGCCGGTGGTGCCCGCCGCGAACCAGGGCGCTCTCCCCCTGGCGGCCCTGGCCCGGCTCTCCCCCGGAGCCCGCCCCCCGGCGCTCGAACGGGAGGACGGCCAGCCCGCCGTGCGCCTGGCCTTCGACGGGGGGCTCGGCAACCGCGATCCCGAGGAGCTTTTGCGGGGTGTGGCCCGGGCGGCGGACGAGCAGGTCGCTCCCGGCGGGCAGGCCCTGGAGCTGCGGCGGGCCTTCGGCCAGCTCCGGCTGGCACTCGCCCTCTCGCTCCTCCTCGTCTTCCTGACCGTGGCCGCCCTCTACGAGTCGCTCGTCACCCCCCTGGTGGTGATGACCACGGTGCCGGTGGCCCTCGGCGGCGCGCTGGGGCTGCTGGCCCTCGCCGGGCAGACCCTCAACGTCCTCTCCTTCCTGGGGCTGATCCTGCTCGCCGGCATCGTGGTCAACAACGCCATCGTGCTGGTGCACCGGATCGAGGACCACCTCCGCTCTGGGTTGCGGGCGGACGAGGCGGTCCGTCAGGCCGGCGCCGAGCGCTACCGGCCGATCCTGATGACCACCCTGGCGACCGTGGCCGGCATGCTCCCCCTGGCCCTCCTGGGCGGCGAGGGGGTGGAGCTGCGGCGCTCCCTGGCTCTCGCGGTGATCGGCGGCATGAGCCTCTCGACCTTCGCCTCGCTGCTGCTCGTCCCCGTCCTCTACCGCTGGACCCGCAAGGCGCGATGAGCAAAAGCCGTCCTCTCGCCCGCCTGATCCTGACCCTGGCCCTGCTGGTGCTGGGGGGCTTCGCCTTGGCCCGGCTGCCGCTCGCGTATCTGCCCCAGCACAGCTTTCCGGAGCTGACCGTGGGGCTCACCCTGGGCGAGGAGCGCGATCCGGGCGAGGTGGCCCGCGACTGGGTCGAGCCGGTCGAGAGCGCCATCCGCTCGCTCGGCCGGGTGCGGGGGGTGGCCGGCGAGGCGCGGACCGACGGGGCGGAGCTCACGGTGCGCTTCGCTCCCGGGGTCGATCCCGAGCGCAAGGCGGCGCGGCTCGACTCGGAGCTGGCCCGCCTGCGCTCCCGGCTGCCCGAGGGGTCCAGTCTCTGGGTCGACCCCGCCACGGACCAGCAGGGGGATTTCCACGCCCTGGTCTGGCTCTCCGGCGCGCGGGACGACGCCGGCGTCCGCGCCGCCGCCGAGACGCTCCGCGCGGTGCCGGGGGTGCGGGCCGTCGAGGCCTTCGGCGCCCGTGACGAGGAGGTGCGCGCCGTGCTGGCGGCCAGCACGCTCGATCCCTGGAGCGCCGCCGGTACCGTGCTCGCCGAGGCCCGGCGGTCGCTCCGCGTACCCGCCCTCGGCTGGAGCCGCCAGGGGGACCGGCTGCGGCCGGTGGTGGCGGTCTCAGGCGGCAGCCTCGCGGGCTTGCAGATCCCCATGAACGGCGGCGCCGTGCCGCTGGGCTCCCTCGCGGCGATCCACGAGCGGAGCCAGCCGGCGAAGGCCGAGCTGCGCTTCCGCGGCCAGCCCGCCCGGGCCCTCTTCGTCTGGCGGACGCACGACGCGGCCCCCCTCGCCCTCGACCGCGCCCTGCGCCGACGGCTCGCCCGGCTCCCCAACGGGGTGCGCGGCGAGGTCGGCTGGGGCGAGGCGGCGCCCCTGCGCGGACTGGCGCTCCGCCTCGCCCTCGCCGCCCTGCTCGCCTCCGCGCTGGGAGCGGCGGCCGGCGCCTGGCTCGCCGGCCGCTGGGGGGCCCTCTCGCTCGGCCTCGCCGTCCCCGCGGGCGTGGCAGCCGCCGCCAACGCCTTCCTGCTGGCAAAGATTGACCTGAACGTCGCCACCCTGATCGCTCTCGCCGTCGGCGCGGTCTCGCTGCTCCCCCTGGCCGCGTTCAGGTTGATCCGTAGGCAGGGCGTCCGGGCTTGGGGGTGGACCGCCTTCGCCGCTGCGGCGGTGCCGGCGGTGGCGGTCTCGCTCGGCAGCGCCGAGCTGGGGCCCCGGCTGGCCGAGCCGGCTCTGGCCTTGATGCTGGCGGTGGGGGCGGGGGTGGTGGCCGTGGCGGTGCTCCCCCTCCCGAACCCTCACCCCTGGCCCCTCTCCCGTCCCCTCCCACCCTCCCTCACCGGGAGAGGGGAAAGAACAACGCGATCCTTGACCAGCCAAATTTTTTCTCGCTTTTCTCCCCCTCTCCCGGTGAGGGAGGGCGGGAGGGGACGGGAGAGGGGGCCGGGGGGTGAGGGTTCGGGGCGGGGGGTGCTCAAGTCCGCCCTCCGCGATCCGGGCACCGTCCTCCTCCTGGCCGCGACCGCCGCCTATCTCTCGCTCACGCTCTTCGGCGGCGTCCTCCTCCCCAAGCCGGGCGACCTGCGGCCGGACCAGGGGAACCTGACCGCCTTCCTCCGGCTCCCCCAGGGGACGACCCTCGCCGAGACTGTGCGCCGGACGGCGAAGCTGGAAGAAATCCTGGGCAAGGCCGAGGAGGTGGAGCGGTTCTGGATCTACGCGGTGTCCGGCACGGCCCAGGCCACGGCGGAGCTGAGCCCGGCGGGGCGTTCCCCCGAAGGACGGCGGCGGCTCTCGACGCGCCTCCAGTACGAGGCGGCCGGCCTGGGGGCCCTCCAGGTCTCCTCCGGGCCCCGCTCCTCCAGCGGCAAGGGCGGGAGCTTCCTGGACGACCTTGAGGAGCACGCGAGGACCGACGAGGAGGCGACGGTCTACCGCCTGGTCCTCCGCGGGGCCGACCTCGACGCCGTGCGCGCCGGCTACGACCGCCTGCTCGAGCGCCTGGAGAGCCTGAAGGTGCGCCAGCACTGGATCACGGGGTGGGACGCGCCCACGGTCCATCTCGTCCTCCGTCCGCGCGCCGGCACCCCGCCGGACGAGGCCGCGGCGATCGCCGGCCGGCTCCGGCGCGAGAGCCTGCCGCCCCCCTCCCTCAAGCTCCCAGCCCTCCTGCCGGGCGGGCCGGAGCGCTCGCTGACCGCCGTCCCCGCGGGCACACCGGAGGACGCCGACCGCACCATCCCCCAACTGGCCGACCTCCTCTCCCGCCCGGTCCCGGTAGGAGAGCGGACGGTCAGCCCCGCCGCGGCGCTCGCCGTCTCGGAGGAGGCGGTCCATCCGCGGGTGGCCCGGCAGTCCGGACGGTTCGTGGTGCCGGTCGAGATCAACATCCTCCAGTCCAGCGAGGAGGTGCGCAAGGCCAAACGGAAGGACATCGACCGCAGCCTCCGCCAGCTCGCCCTGCCGGCGGCGTGCGACCTTGAGCTCCCCTCGCTGAGGTCCGAGATCTGGAACGGGAATCTCTGGCGGCTGATCGCGCTCGGCCTCGCCGTCCCCCTGCTCCTCTTCGCCCTCGCCGCCTGCCGGCTGGGATCGCTGGCGCGGGGGGCCGCCGCGCTCTCCCCCCTGCTGCTGGGCCTGGTGGCCGCCCTGCCGCTGGTGGCGGCGCGCCTGGAGCGGATCGACGAGCTCACCCTCTTCGCCCTCGCGGCGGCCCTGGCGCTGGCCCTCCCCTCGGCGGCGGCCGTGGCGGCCTCCCCCGCCGCGCCCGGCGGTCGCCTCTACGGATCTCTGCTCCGCCAGACTCCCTGGCTCCTCGGCGCGGCGCCGGCCCTCGTACTGGGGCTCAGCGGTGCCACGATCAACGCGGAGCCGGGCGCCTCGGCCTGGGCCGTCCCCCTGCGGGCGGCGGCGGTGGCGGGGGGCGCCTCGCTCGCGGCCTCCGTCCTCCTCGTGCCGGCCCTGCTGCTGGCGGGGCGGCGCTGGCGCGAGCGCGATCCCGAGCGGGAGCGCCAGCGGCGCCAGCCGCCGGTCTGGGATGCGCCCGGCGAGCCCACGGTCGAGGTGCGCAGCCTCACCAAGATCTACGGCGGCCGCTTCACCGCCCTCTCCGGCGTGAGCTTCACCCTCACCCCCGGTATCGTGGGCCTGCTGGGGCCCAACGGCGCCGGCAAGACCACCCTGCTGCGCGTGCTCACCGGCCTGCTGGAGCCCACGCGCGGCAAGGTGCTCTACCGGGGGGTGGCGATCACCCCCGACAACCTGGCGGAGCACAGGCGGCGGATCGGCTTCCTCCCCCAGGAATTCAACGCCTACCCCGGCTTTACCGCCGAGCAGTTCCTCGACCACTGGGCCCTGGAGCGGGGGCTCTCCGATCCCCGGGAGAGGCGGGCGGAGATCGAGCGCCTGCTCGCCGCCGTGGGCCTCTCCGAGCACGCCGGCCGCAAGGTGCGCGACTACTCGGGGGGCATGCGCCAGCGGGTGGGCATCGCCCGCGCTCTGCTCGCCGCGCCGCCCATCCTGATCGTGGACGAGCCGACGACCGGGCTCGACGTCGAATCCCGCGGCCGCTTCCGCCAGATCCTCCTGGAGCAGGCGGGGGAGCGGGTGGTCGTCTTCTCGACCCACATCGCGAGCGACGTCGAGGCCGCCGCCTCGCGCATCCTCCTCCTCCACAGAGGCCGGCTCCGCTTCGACGGCTCCCCCGAGGAGCTGGAGGCGCGCGCCTGGGGCCGGGTCTTCAGCGCCCTGGTCCCCGACGCCGAGCTGCTGGAGCTCGGCCGCCGCTACCGCGTGACCTCGCGGGTGCGCGTGCTCGAGGGGATCCAGGTGCGGGCCATCGCCCGGCCGGACGAGGAGCTGGCGGGCGAGCCGGTGGAGCCCAACCTGGAGGAGGCCTATCTGGCCGAGATCGACCGCGCCGGCATATAGGTGATAATCAGGCCCCATGGCCTCCCGGCGAAGCTGGATGATGCGGCTGCTCAGCCTCTATCCGCCCTACCTGGGCGCGGGCATCCGCGTCAAAGTCTCCCCCGACCTGCGGACGTTCGAGGTGCGGATGAAGCTCCGCTGGTGGAACCGCAACTACGTGGGCACCCAGTTCGGCGGCTCGCTCTACTCGATGTGCGACCCCTTCTTCATGCTGATCCTGGTCGAGGCGCTGGGGCGGGGGTACGTGGTGTGGGACAAGGCGGCCACCATCCGCTTCCTGCGCCCCGGCCGGGGGACCGTCCGCGCCACCTTCCACATCCCCCTCGTGCAGATCGAGGAGATCCGGGCCGCCGCGGACGCGGGACGGAAGATCGAGCCCACCTTCCGGGCGGAGGTCCTGGACGGCGCCGGCGAGGTGGTCGCCGAGGTCGAGAAGCTCCTCTACGTGCGCCTTGCGAAGCCGCGGAGCGACCGCTAAGCTACTCACCTCTTTTCGCTCCCGAGGATCGCCGCATGCCGAGACGTACTGTTTTCGCTCTCCTGCTCCTGCTCGCCGCCCCCGCCCTGGGGGATACGCTGCTGACGGTGCGCAGCTCGATCGAGGGGCTCAAGATCGCCCCCTCCCAGGCGGAGCCGATCCATATCTGGATCGGCGGCGAGAAGGGGGACCGGCTGCGGCGCGACGAGGGGGACACCAGCTACATCCTCCGGCTCGACCGCGGCAAGCTCTACGTGGTCAACCACTCGGAGAAGACCTACAGCGAGCTCGCCGTGCCCATCGACGCCCAGAAGATCGCCTCCCCGCCGGAGATGCGGGTGAAGGCCCAGGTGACGGCGACGGAGGAGACCAGGAAGATCGGGAGCTGGAACGCCCGCAAGTACCGGGTGGACATCACCAGCCCGGCGGGCCTGCATCTGGATACCACGGTCTGGGCGAGCCCGGACGTCGCCTCCCACCAAGCCCTCACCCGGCTCGCGGCGAGCCTCGCCGCCCTCCAGCCGGGCTCCGCGGACTGGGCCCTCAAGCTCGGCCAGATCGAGGGGTTCCCCGTGCTCCAGGAGGCGGACGTCACCATGGGCACGAGCCACTTCAAGACCCGCGAGGAACTCGCCGGGATCGAGACGAAGGACGCCCCCGCCGGCATCTACGACCCGCCGGCCGGCTACACCCTCCAGCCCTACGCCGGGATCCAGCAGTAAGAATTACTTGCCCTGCGAGATCTGGCGGCGCAGCAGCTCGTTCTCGAAGGCCATGCCGACCTGGGCCGTGGCCAGCTCCAGGATGTCGATGTCCTCGATCGGCTTCTCGCTGTCGCCGTTGTCCGTGTAGATGACGGAGATCACCCGCTGCGAGCCGAGCACAGGGAAGATCACCGCTTGGCCGTTGCGGGGGGACCCGACCATGGAGCGGAAGGGCTCGGGGAGCTCAGCCTCCTCGAAGCTCACGCTCTGCACCTCGCCGGTGTCGAGGCTGTGGGCCAGGCTGCTGCCGAGGTTCAGCGGCACCTTGAGGCCGCGCGTCACCTCGGCGAGCGGCCGGCCGGTGGGATCGCTGCCGAAGGCGCCCAGCGCCACCAGGTGGTCGCGCTTGACCAGGAAGAGCACCGCCCGCTCCACCGACTCCGAGATGATGTGCATCAGGTTGAGCGCCACGGTGGCCGAGATCAGCCCCGAGCGCAGGTCGCCGAACACCCGGCGCAGGCGGGCGACCCCGGAGCGGGTGTCCGGCGGCGGCGCGCCGCGCACCAGGTCGCGCCGGCTCTCGATGACATTCTCGACGCAGGCGACCACCGCCTCGACCTCGGCCGGCAGGGCGGCCAGCATCCCCGCCTCGTAGACGCGGGCGAACGGGGTGCCGGGGTCGACCAGGGCCACGAACGAGGCGCGCGGGTGCGAGCGCCGCACCGCCGCCGCCTCTTCCAGGGTGACGCCGCGCCGCCGCAGGTCGATCAGCACGACCGGCGGCGGCTCGCCGGGCTCGGGATCGCCCGCATGGTCCAGGGGGACCAGCTCCGTCCCCGCCACCTCATGCTGGAGGGCGTCGGCCAGGCTCTCGGCGAACGGCACGTCCACGGAGACGATCTGCAGCCGGAGCCGCTCGGCGGCGTGCGCGGGAGCGTGGATCTCAGGCTCCGGCTCGGCCACGGCGAGCCCGACGCTCGCGACGGGCCCTGTGTCGAGCAGCGCCGGATGGGTGGAGTCCCCGTCCTCGTAGCTGCCGCCCCTGGAGGACGATGAGCCGTGGTGCGGCTCGGGCCCGGCGCCGTCGCGGTTGCGCTCGTCGAAGATCCGCGCCGCCTCCAGCAGCACCATCTGGGTGTTGATGTCGGCGTCCGGCAGCACATCGCTCGGGTAGAGCGCGATGTCGTCGATCGGCCGCAGATCGTCGATGGCGAACTCGAAGGTCCCGGTGTCCCAGACCATCACCTCGGAGACCGCCTGCTCGATCTGCTCGGCGATCACCTGGCGCAGCCCCTGGGCGTCGATCGATCCTGAGGTGACCAGGATCTGCCCCAGCGAGCGCCGCTCGACCTCCTCGTTCTGGGCGCGGATCGCTCCATCGAGGATGCCGCGGTCGATCATCCCCGAGGAGATCAGCAGGTCGCCCAGCTTGGGGGTGCGCGGCGCCTGGGCGGAGACCAGCCGGCCGCCGTGGAAGCCGATCATCGCCCGCTCGCTGCCGCGGGAGAGCAGGAGCGTGCCCGTCCGCCGGCCGAGGTGGATGAACTGCATCACGTCGGCGACGGAGACGTCTTTGAGGCTGCCGGAGATCCCCACGCTACTCTCCGCGCGCCAGCTTGACCAGGCTCTCCAGCGTGCGGAGCTTGCGGTCCTTGGTGGCGAACAGGCGGGCGGCGAACATGGCCGAGGCGGCGTGGGCGGAGAGCAGGTCGAGCAGGTCGCGGTCCTCGGCCCGCAGGATCGGCTTGTGGTCGAGCAGCTTCAACACCACCAGGGCGCCCACGATGTCGTTCTGTACCCGCAGCGGCACCGCCGCGAGCGCCTGCGACTCCCCTGTGGGACCGAGCCGGAGCACGCCGTCCTTGAGCGTCTGGTCGACCATCGGGTCGCCCCCGCGGTAGCTCTCGCCGTCGTAGAGCGGCAGGACGCCGTCGTACATCCCCTCCAGGAGGGCGATCTCGTACCCCTCCCCCTCCTCGTCGCGGCGCAGCAGCAGCACGAACTGGTGGGCGCCGAGCAGGTTGATGGCGATCTCGGCGATCGTCGCCTGCACCTCGGCGGGGTCGAGGGTGGCGTGGAGCTGGTAGGTGGCGACGTAGAGGTTCATCAGCCGGCCGCCCTGGTGCTCGGAGTCGACCAGGCGCGAGGCGAGCTCCTTGACGTCCGACTCGGCGGTGGCGAGCCGGCGCTCCAGCTCGGCGATGCGCTCGTCGGAGCTCGCCCCCTCGGCGGGGGCCCGCAGGTTGGACTCGACCACGCGCACCAGCTCGCCCGCGCGCTCCAGCGTGGCGCGCAGCTCGCTGACGAGGTCGAGCCCCACGGCCGGAGACTCCAGCCGCGACCTCGGGCTTTCGGTGGCGCTCCTCTCGCTCAAGCGGCGGAGCCCTTCGCCTCCAGGCGCTGAATCACGTCGAGGATCTCCTCGCTGTGGAACGGCTTCTTGATATAGGCGTCGGCCCCGGCCTCCAGGCCGCGGGCGGCGTCCTCCTCGCGCCCCTCAGTGCTGATGATCACCACTGTCACGTCCTGCCGGCCATTCGCGCGGAGCTCGGCCAGGAATTCCAACCCGTTCATGTTGGGCATGTTGATGTCGAGCAGCACGAGGTCGATGTCCGGATGCTCGCGCAGCCGGTCGAGCGCTTGACGGCCGTCGAGCGCGTAGACCAGCGGGTACTGGCGCAACATCACCTCGTACATCTTGTGCATCAGCTTCGAGTCGTCGACGACGAGCACTTTCCTTGGCTGCACGGCGCTCTCCCGGAAGAATCCCCGAATTTTAACGCAACCGGGGAGACGCCGGGTGCACCCTGGATGGCGAGGCGTTCACCGACCGCGATCGACCGCCATCTGGTGGGCCTCCCGGCGGATACCCCGCTACCCTGGCTCTCGAATCCCCGCAGGGAGTGTAATGAAAGGGCTCCGGCGTTTCAAGGAAAGGGGCCCGCCGGGGTACTCTTGCGCGCGATGAAGCGCGACCCCGGCCGCCTCGCCGGCCGGCTCCAGGGGATTCTCGCCCTCGCCGGCGGCGCCGCCCTCCTGCTCTACGCCCTCTGGCCCTGGCTGCCGCGGGCCGGGCGGGAGGCGCGCCCGCGCACGGTGGTCTTCTACGGCTTCAGCATCCTCGGCGAAGCCATGAATGGTGCGGTGCTCCCCGAATTCGCCCGCCGCTGGCAGGCCCGGACCGGCGAGCACGTCGAATTCATCACTTCCTTCGCCGGCTCGGGCACGGTCACCAACCAGATCACCCTGGGGGTACCGGCGCAGGTGGCGCTGCTCGCCCTAGAGCTCGACGCCGGGCGGCTGGCCAAGGCCGGCGCCGTCGCCCCCGGCTCCTGGCGGCGCCTCCCCCACGGCGGCGTGGTCAACCGCACGCCGTTCGTGCTGGTGGTCCGCAAGGGGAATCCGAAAGGGATCCACGACCTCTCCGACCTCGCCAAGGCGGGGGTGAAGGTGGTCCACCCCGACCCGCTGACCTCGGGGGGGGCCAACTGGGCGATCCTGGCCGAGTACGGCTCGGCCGCCCGGCGCTCCCCGGGGCGGGAGCGGGAAGCCGGGGCCGCGGCCCTGCTCGGGGTCTGGCGCAACGTCGCCGCCCAGGCGGCCTCGGCGCGCGCCGCCCGCACCCAGTTCGAGAACGGCTTCGGCGACGCGCTGGTCACCTACGAGCAGGATGTCCTCCGCGACGCCGTGAGGGGCACTCTGCCAGGGGAGATCGTCTATCCTCCCAGCACCGTGCTCTCGGAGCACACCCTGGTCGTCGTGGACAAGAACGTCGCGCCCTCCGAACGCCCCCTGATCGACGCCCTGGTCGCCTTCCTCTGGAGCGAGCCGGCGCAGGCGCTGTTCGTGAAATATGGGTTCCGCAGCGTCGACGAGCGGCTGAACGGAGCCAACCCTCATTTCGGGACGATCCGCGACCCGTTCCTGGTCCGCGATTTCGGCGGCTGGGACCGGGTCAAGAAGGAGATCGTGGACGGGATCTGGAAGGACCGGGTCATGAAGGAGGTCGGCAAGTGACCGGCAACGCTCCGGGCCAGCGCTCGCGGGCCCGGATCCCGGTGGGCCTGCTGGTCCTGGTCCTGCTGCCGCTGATCCTGATGCCGATCGCGGCCGTCTTCGTCTTCGCCCTCAAGGGCGGGCCGGCGGCCTTCTGGAAGGCGCTCTCGAACGAGGACGCCCAGTTCGCCCTCCGCTTCAGCCTGCTGATCGCCTTCCTCACCGCGGCGGTCAATGCCGTGCTCGGCACCTGGGCGGCCTACGTGCTCTCCAAGTACCGCTTCCCCGGCGAGCGCCCCCTGGCGATCGCGATCAACCTGCCGGTGGCGATCCCCACCGTGGTCGTGGGCACCTCCCTGCTGCTGCTCTGGGGGCCGATCGGCCTCTTCGGCAAGCTGCTGGAGCCCTTGGGGCTGCAGCCGATGTTCACGCCGGCCGGGGTGCTCCTGGCCCACCTCTTCGTCACCTTCCCCTACATGCTGGGGGCGGTCAAGCCGCTGCTCGACGAGCTCGAGGTGACCTACGAGGAGGCGGCCTACACGCTGGGCGCCGGCAAGTGGCAGACCTTCCGCTACGTGATCCTGCCAGCGCTGCGGGGGGGCCTGTTCAGCGGCACCCTCCTCACCTTCGCCCACTCGCTGGGGGAGTTCGGGGCCACGGTGATGGTCTCGGGCAACCTCCGGCTGCGGACCCAGACGGCGCCGCTCTACATCTTCGCCCAGTTCGAGGCGGGGCACGTGGCCGAGGCCAACGCGGTGGCGGCGGTGCTGGCGGCGCTGTCCTTCGTCATCTTCTTCTTCCTGCTGCGCTACTCCGGGGGGCCGAAGAAGTAGATGTCGATCCGCCTCGAAGGGCTCGCCAAGAGCTTCGGCGGCCAGCCGGTGGTCAAGCCCACCTCGCTGGAGGTGCGGGACGGCGAGCTGTTCGTCCTCCTCGGCGCCAGCGGCAGCGGCAAGAGCACCATTCTGCGCATGGTGGCCGGGCTCACCGCGCCCGACGGCGGCCGCATCTGGCTGCGCGATCAGGACGTGACCCGCCTGCCCCCCCAGGAGCGGGGGATCGGTTTCGTCTTCCAGAACTACTCGATCTTCCGCCACATGAGCGTGGGGGAGAACATCGAGTTTCCCTTGAAGATCCGCAAGGTGCCGCCGGCCGAGCGGGCCCGCAAGCGCGAGGAATTGCTCGACCGCGTCGGCCTCGGCGGCTTCGGCAACCGCTACGCCCACCAGCTCTCGGGCGGCCAGCAGCAGCGGGTGGCGCTCGCCCGCGCCCTGGTCCACGAGCCCTCGGTGCTGCTGCTCGACGAGCCGTTCGGGGCGCTCGACGTCAAGATCCGCTCGCAGCTCCGGCGCAACCTGCGGGAGATCCAGCGGCAGCTCGGGGTCACCGCCATCCTGGTCACCCACGACCAGGAGGAGGCCTTCGAGCTGGCCGACCGCATCGGCCTCATGGAGCGTGGCGAGCTCCTGGAGATCGGCGAGCCCGAGGGGCTCTACGCCCGGCCGCGCACCCTCTTTGGAGCCACCTTCCTGGGCGCCGGCACCGTGCTGGTGGGCCGGGCGCGCGACGGCTCGGCGCAGATCGGCCCGCTGGCGCTCCCCATCCCCCCCGAGGTCGAGCACGAGGAGGACGCCCGGGTGCGGGTGCTGATCCGCCCCGAGCAGGTGGAGCTCTCGGCCGGCCCTCCCGAGCGCGGGGTGCGCCTGCTGGGCCAGGGGACGCTCGCCGAGCAGAGCTTCCTCGGTGCCCTGCGGCGGGTGCGGGTGCGCATGCCGGCCATCCCCGGCACCCGGCAGGCGGCGCCCGCGGTCTACGGCGAGGAGGGGCTGCTGATCGACGCCGTCCTCCCCGCCGAGGCGGATCTGGGAGGGCCGGAGGTCTGGGTGAGCCTGCGCGGCTGGCACATCCTGGCGCCGCCGCAGCCGCGGCTCCTCGTCTGCGACCTGCCGGACGAGGGGAGCCCGGCGCCGTTCCCGCTCGTCCAGGCCCTCGAGGGGCCGCTCAACGCCAAGGTCTGCCTGCTCGGGGTAGCGGACGACGCGGACGGCGTCGAGCCGTTGCGCGTGAAGCTCACCGGAGAGGCCGTGGAGGGAGGCGTGCCCGACGCCGAGGCGGTGGTGCGGCGGGGCGAGCCGGCCGAGGAGATCACCGCCGAGCAGCGGCAGAGCCTCTACGACTTCACCCTCCTCCAGCTCCCGGAAGGGGGTCACGTCGAGACCCTGGTGGGCCTGCTGGAGAGCCTGCCGACGCCGCTCCTGGTGTCCCAGGGGAGGCCGGAGACCTTCCGCCGCATCCTCATCTGCACGGCGGTGGGCGAGCCGGGCAAGGCGGACGTGCGGGTGGGCGGCTGGCTCGCGCGGCGGCTCGGGGCCGAGGTGACCCTGCTTCACGTGCTCCCGGAGGGGGGCACCGCCGCGCCCTGGGTGAACGCCCACCTGAGCGCCGGCCTCGCCACCCTGCGGGCCCTGGAGGTGCCCAGCCGCTCCGCCGTCCGCCCGGCGCGCACCGCCATGCAGGGCATCCTGGCCGAGGCCCGGGAGGGGCGGAGCGACCTCATCGTCCTCGGCCGCCACGCCCGCCGCCCCGGCGAGCGCTCCCTGCGCTACGACGTCACGCTGCAGATCCTGGCGGACTCGGAGGTCTCGGTGCTGATCGTCCCGCCGGACGAATGAGTCAGGGATTCAGGAAGAAGGGGAGGGAGTTGGTGGAGCCGATCGGGATCGAACCGACGACCTCTTGAATGCCATTCAAGCGCTCTCCCAACTGAGCTACGGCCCCACAGGACGGCGGATTGTACAGAGTAGGAAGGCGGGGTGTCAAACCAGCCCCGGGGCGGCCTCGAAGGAGGCGCTCGGGGCGGGGGCGCCGAGCCCCAGCCGCCGGGCGAGCTCGCCCTTCAGCTCCGCGATCCCCTCCCCCGTCGCCGCCGAGACCCAGAGCGCGCCGTTGCGCGGCTCCTCGGCCGGGACCAGGTCGCTCTTGTTGAACACCCGGATCACCCGCTCGCGGTCGACCCCCAGGTCGTCCATCACCGCCTCGGCCACCTCGGCCTGCTCCTGCCAGCGGGGATGGCTGCGGTCGACCACGTGGAGCACGAGGTCGGCCGCAGTGATCTCTCCCAGCGTGCTGCGGAACGAGGAGACCAGGTGGTGCGGCAGCTTGCGGATGAAGCCGACGGTGTCGGCGAAGACCGCCGAGCGGGTGCCGTCCACCTGGCCGCGCCGCAGCTTGGCATCCAGGGTGGCGAAGAGGCGGTTCTCGGCGAGCGTGCCGGCGGCGGTCAGCCGGTTGAACAGGGTCGACTTGCCGGCGTTCGTGTAGCCGGTCAGCGCCACCGAGGGGACGCCGTCGCGCCCGCGCCGCTGGACGCCGCGGGTGCGCTCGATCTTCTCGAGATCCTCCTCAAGACGGCGGACGCGAGCCCGCAGGACCCGGCGGTCCTGCTCGAGCTGCTTCTCGCCCTCGCCGCCGCGCTGGCCGAAGCCGCCCCCCTGGCGCGAGAGGTGGCTCCACTGCCGGGTCAGGCGGGGGAGCATGTACTTGAGCCGGGCGAGCTCGACCTGGGTGCGCGCCTCGCGGCTCTGCGCCCGCAGATCGAAGATGTCCAGGATCAGGGCGCTGCGGTCCATCACCGACAGCTTGGTCGCCTCCTCGAGTCTCTTGACCTGGCTCCCCGAGAGGTCGTCGTCGAACAGCAACAGGTCGGCCCCCAGCTCGCGGGCGGCCTCGCCGATCTCCTCGGCCTTGCCGCTGCCGATGAAGGTCGCCGGGTCCGGCGCCTTGCGCGACTGGAAGGCGCGCCCCACCACCACGGCTCCCGCCGTGTCGGCGAGCTGCGCCAGCTCGTCCAGGTGCTCCTCGACCACGTAGCCCGGCTGGCCCGGCAGGATGAGGCCCACCAGGAACGCCCGCCGGGAGCGTGCGATACGGCTTTCTTCCAGGTTGTGCAAATCTTTTCCAGTCTGTGCGGTATTCTAGAGAAAATCGGGATTTGGGGTCAAAGCCGATCCCGAGAGCTTCAACGCTGGAGCCAGTTTATGAATTCCCCCAATGAATCGGCCGAGCCCTTGAGCACCGCCCCTCCGGCCGGTGCGACGCCCACGGCGCCACCCGCAGGAGCCCGCCTCGGCCTGCCCGCCAGGCTGGGCCTCGCGGCGCTCGCAGTCTGCGCTCTCGCGGCCCTCTTCTGGCCCAAGGGGAAGGACGCCGTCCAGGAGCCTGGCGGCTTCCTCTACGACGCGACCGGCCGGGCCGCCACCATCGGGTCGCGCCTCGCCCCGGTCACGCTGGTCCACTTCTGGGCCACCTGGTGCCCGCCCTGCATCCAGGAGACGCCGAAGCTCCAGCGGCTGATCCACGACCTCTCCAGCAACCCGGGCTTCTCGGTGGTGATGGTGGCGGTCGCCGACAACTCCGACCGGGTCCGCACCTTCCTCGGGCCGGGCTCCGAGATGGTGCTGTTCGATCCCAACTGGAAGGTGGCGAACCGCTACGGCACGGACAAGCTCCCGGAGACCTATCTGGTGATCCGGGGGCAGGTCGTGCGCAAATGGGTGGGGATGACCGACTGGGACGATCCCGCCCTGCGGGCGGACCTTGCCGCGCGCCTGAAGGGGGGCGCGAGCAAGACCGCCGCGCTCCGCCCCTAGAAGTGGAAGGCCACGCCCACATGGCCCATGATGAAGAACTGCTCCTCCCGGAAGTCCACGTAGTGGCCCGAGATCTCGGCCTGGATCCCCAGCCAGCGCCGGATCGGCAGCTCGCCGGTGAACCCCGCGGAGACCCCCCAGGTGTCCTTCTTGGAATCGCGGCCCGAGAGCCCCGTGCCGTTCAGCCGGTAGCCGCCCAGGGCGACGAAGGCCCCGGACTCGTAGAATTCCTCGCTATAGCGGTACTCGCCGCCCAGGGTGACGTACTCCATGTCGGCGTCGAAGAGGGAGCCGAAGGGCTTGTCCTTGTCGAGGCCGAGCCGGCCGGTGCGCAGCACCAGATGGGTGTGCGGCTCGGTGACCAGGCCGAGGTTCACCTGGAAGCCGGTGTTGGTGAGGCTCCCCCCCGGATCGGCGTCGAGCGAGCCGCCGATCCCGCCGAGGACGCCCACGGTGTAGGTGTAGAGCTCCTGCGCGCCGGCGGCGGCGGGGAGCAGGAGCAGCGAGACGGCCAGCAGGAGCCTGCCGAGCAGGCGGTGATTCGCGATCAAATTCCTCTCCTTCGCGGCGAATCCGCTCGATTCCGGCGCCCGGCTCTCCCGGCGGCGCCCGGTTCCTGAGAGTATATCGGCGCCGGCCACGAGCGCGCCTTCCATGCCCGATCCTTTATACGAATCCGGCGCCCCCCGCGTCCTACCTCTGGAAGAGCGGCTGCTCGACCGGCTGGTGCACGCCCTGCTGCCGGCGGCCTGCCTCGGCTGCGGCCGGCAGCTCCCCGCGGCGGGGGCCTCCTTGAGCCTCTGCGCCCCCTGCCGGGCGGCCCTCGCCCCCCTACCCCGCCAAGCCTGCGCGGTCTGCCTCCGGCCGCTCGCCGCCCACGCCCTGCCCGAGGGATACCGGTGCGGCGCCTGCCGGCAGACACCGCCCGCCTTCGACCGTCTGGCCGCCCTCTGGAGCTACCGGCCGCCGCTCGACGCCGTGGTGCGCGGGCTCAAGTTCGGGCGCCTGGACTACCTCGGCCGCCACCTGGCCCTGGCAATGGCGGACGGGCTCGGCCCCGGGCTCGCGGGGTGCGACCGGGTGGTCCCCGTGCCGCTCCACTGGCGGCGGCGCCTGGCGCGCGGCTACAACCAGGCGGAGCGGATCGCCCGTCCGCTCGCCGGCCGCCTCGGCCTCCCCTGCGTCCAGGCCCTGGCGCGCCGCCGCGCCACGCCGCCGCAGAGCCTGCTCGGCCGGGAGGAGCGCCTGGCCAATCTGCGCAAGGCCTTCCGCGTCCCCCGGCCCGAGCGCGTCCGCGGCCTTCACATCCTGCTGGTCGACGACGTGGCGACCACCGGCGCGACCCTGGACGCCGCCGCCGCGGCCCTCAAAAAGGCGGGAGCGGCGGCCATCACCGCCCTGGTGGCGGGACGGACGCCGCTCGAGCCGGTCGCGGGCAGCCGCGGCCGGGAGGCCGGTCCTACGGAGTGAAGCGCCGGCCGGAGATGCTCTGCGAGCCGTTCTGCCAGACGATCACGAAATTGCCCGCCGTGCCGATGGGCGCGATGTCGGGGTTGCTGGGGACCAGCGCGTTGTCGGCGCCGGCGAACACCTCGAATTCCGGGCTGAGCGCGGCGCCCGAGGCGGCGAAGCGCCGGCCGAGGATGCTCACCTTGACCCCGTCGAGATAGGCCTGCCAGACGACCACGAAGCTCCCCTTGGGATCGTAGGCGACCGACGGGTTCCGGTCCTCCTTGGTCACCGTGGTGTTGACGCGGAACGGGGGCCCGGCGGGGCGGCCCAGGCGAGTGAAGCGTTGCGCGAGGATGTCGGTCCGCTCCGCCGCCGGCGGCTGGTCGCTGTGCCAGACCACCACGAAGGTGCTGCCGCTGCCGCAGGAGACCGCGGGGTGGACCGAGTTGGCCTTGGGGAGGGCGACCACCGTCTCCGCCGGATCGACGGGGGCTCCGGCGGGGGTTAGCCGGCGCAGGGAGACCCCCTGGTGGTTGGCCTCGAAGAGCGGGAAGCCGTCCACGCTCGTCCAGACCACCACCGGCTTCCCCGAGGTGTCCACGCAGACGTCCGGACGGTCGCCGTTGACCAGGCCGGTGCTGATCTTGACCTGGTTGCCGAGCGGCGCGCCGGTCGTGCTCAGCTTGCGGGCCAGCACCTGCGGCGTGGTCCCCGGAAAGCCGTTGCCCGCGGGCAGGAGGCTCATCCAGGCGACGATGAAGCCGTCCTTCAGGGCCGCCACCGTGGGGTTGAAGTCGGCGGGGAGGGTCGGCGTCCCGGCCTGGTCCTGATTGACCTTGAAGGAGACGCCCAGCGGCGTGCCGTTCGCCTGGTACCGCCGCCCCTTGATCTCGCTGTTGCCGTTGACGACCTCCGCCCAGACCACGATGAAGTTTCCCTGCGCGTCGGCGGCCACCGCCGGGTCGTACTGATCCCCCACCAGGTCCTTGTTGGCCAGGAAGTCCGAGCCCCGGGGATTGCCCGTGCTGGTGAAGAACCGCCCGCTCACCCCGTTGGGATCGGCCGCGCTCGCCCCCTTCCAGACGGTCAGGAAACCGCCGGACGAAGAGCCGGCGACGGCCGGGACCTGCTGGATGCAGGTCGTGCAGGAGCTGATTTTAACCGCGGCTCCCTGCGGTGTCGGACCGGCCCAGGCCGAGAGGGAGAGGCCGAGCGCGAGCGCGCCCCCCCAGAAGGCGACTGCTTTCTGCATTGAAGCTTCCTTTCTATACCCAGTCTGCGATACGTCTCTACTTTACTACGGAGCAGCCGGCCCAAACGTTGGGGGTGAGCGGTTTCCTGGACGCGGACCGCCGTGTCCAAGGGAGCAGGAGGAGACCGCCATGAGAGACCCGCGCCTCTACCAGATCCTCGTCCTCTCGTCGCTGCTGGTCTACGGCGTGACCCGCTTGGACCTGGAGATCCCCGCCGGCCGCGCCCTCCTCCTGCTGGGGGTGGCCCAACTCACCCAGTACGCCTGCACCCGCCTGTGGCGGCTGCCGGCCTTCGATCCGCGGAGCGCGCTGATCTCGGGGCTCTCCCTCTGCCTGCTCCTGCGCACCAATTCCTGGGTCCTGGCGGCCCTCGCCGCCGCCGTCACCATCGCCAGTAAATTCGTCCTGCGGACCGGCGGCAAGCACGTCTTCAACCCCACCAACTTCGGCATCGTGGCCCTGATGCTCGCCACCGGCGGCGTCTGGGTCTCCCCGGGCCAGTGGGGGAGCGCGGCCTTCTTCGCCTTCCTGCTCGCCTGCCTGGGGGGGCTGGTGGTCAACCGGGCGGCCCGCGGCGACGTCACCTACGCCTTCCTGGCCTTCTATCTGGCGGTCCTCTTCGGGCGCGCCCTCTGGCTGGGCCAGCCCCTGGCCATCCCCCTCCACCAGGTCGAGAGCGGGGCGTTCCTGATCTTCACCTTCTTCATGATCTCCGACCCCCGCACCACCCCCGACTCGCGGGCCGGGCGCGTCCTCTTCGCCCTGCTGGTGGCCCTCGGCGCGGGCTATGTCCACTTCGTGCTCTGCCGGCCCAACGGGCTGCTGCTGTCGCTCTTCTTCCTGGCCCCGGCGGTGCCGCTGATCGACCGCCTGCTGCCCGGCTCCCGCTATGCCTGGCGCCGGGCGGCCCCCCAGGTCTCCACCCCCTCTCTCCGCGAAGAAAGGAGATTCGCATGAGACGCTTCCTGACCGCCGCCCTCACGGCCGCCGTGCTCCTGGCGGCCGCTCGGACCGCCCTCGGCTTCTGCGGCTTCTACGTGGCCAAGGCGGACACCAGGCTGTTCAACCAGGCCTCGCAGGTCGTCCTGGCGCGCGACGGCGACCGCACCGTCCTCACCATGGCCAACGACTTCAAGGGGGATCCGAAGGAGTTCGCCATCGTGATCCCTGTACCCACCTTCCTGCGGAAGGAGCAGATCCACGTCGCGGAGAGAGCCCTGATCGACCACCTGGACGCCTATTCGGCGCCACGCCTGGTCGAGTACTTCGACGAGGATCCCTGTCATCCGCCCTATCCGATGGCGGTGGCGGCCCCCAGCCTCGAGGGGGGCGTCGCGGGAGGACGCAATGAGCAGGACCGCGCCAAGAGCCTCGGGGTGAAGATCGAGGCCAAGTACACCGTGGGCGAGTACGATATCCTGATCCTCTCCGCGAAAGAGAGCCAGGGGCTGGAGACCTGGCTGATCGAGAACGGCTACCGCCTCCCGCCGGGGGCCTCGCGGGTGCTCGGCAGCTATCTCAAGCAGGGGATGCGATTCTTCGTCGCCCGGGTGAACCTGGGCCAGCAGTCGAAGCTCGGCTTCAACTACCTGCGGCCGCTCCAGGTGGCCTATGAGAGCCCGAAGTTCATGCTCCCCATCCGCCTCGGCATGGTCAACGCCGCCGGCCCCCAGGAGCTGTTCATCTACGCCCTCACTCGCAAGGGGCGGGTCGAGACCACCAACTACCGCACCGTCCGCCTCCCCTCGGACGCCGAGGTCCCCCTGTTCGTCAAGGACGACTTCGGCCCCTTCTACAAGGCGATGTTCAGCCAGCAGGTCAGGAAGCAGGAGATGCGGACCCTCTTTCTCGAATACGCCTGGGACATGGCCTGGTGCGACCCCTGCTCGGCCGACCCCCTCTCCGCGGCGGAGCTCCGGCAGCTCGGCGTTTTCTGGAGCGGGACGGATAATTCTTCCTATCCGGCGACCCAGAGCGTCTTCCTCACCCGGCTCCACCTGCGCTACGACGCCGCGCACTTCCCCGAGGACCTCGTGTTCCAGGAGACCGCCGACCGCGAGAATTTCCAGGGGCGCTTCATCCTCCGCCACCCCTGGACGGGAGGCGGGACCTGCGAGGCGGCGCGGCGCTACCGCCGGGAGCTGCCCAAGCGGTACGAGGCCCAGGCGGAGACCCTCGCCTCCCTCACCGGCTGGGAGATGGGCAAGATCCGCAAGAAGATGAACCTCACGGCGAGCGCCCAGGGGGCTAAGGACGACCCCTGGTGGAAGCAGCTCTGGCCCGATGGAGGACGCTAGCTCTCGATCGGCACGACCGTGATCGCGACCGGCTCGAGACCCTTCACGGCCGGACCCTCCAGGACGCCGCCGTCGGTCGCGAACCGGCTGCCGTGGCAGGGGCAGTCCCAGCTCTTCTCGGCGGCGTTCCAATGCACGAGGCAGCCGGCGTGCGTGCAGACGGCCGAGACCGCCTGCACCGCGCCGGACTCGTCGCGGTAGACCGCCGCCCGTTTGCCGCCGATCTCCACCACCCGCCCCTCCCCCGGCGGGATCTCGGAGACCGTGTCGACCTTCGGGGTGGTGAAGCGGTCCTTGACGAAGGCGGCGCCCGCCTCCAGGTTCATCTTCAGCACGTGGGGGCCGGCCGCCAGAGGCTTCACCCGGGATGGGCGGTAGACTTCGGCCCACGGGTTCTCGCGCTCCAGGGCGAAGTCGGCCAGGAGCATCCCGCCCAGAGTGCCGAAGACCATCCCCACACCGGAGTAGCCGGTCGCCACGAAGACGTGGCCCGAGGTCAGCGCCCGGCCGATCATCGGCAGCCCGTCCGGCGGATCGTAAAACTGCGCCGACCACCGGTGCTTCACCGACCCGACCTCCCACCTCTGGCGGACGTATTCCTCCAGAGCCTGGTAGCTCTGCTCAGGCTTGTGGTCCTCCCCCGTCTTGTGGTCCTTCCCTCCCACGAGCAGCAGATCCCCCTGCCGGCGCGTGTAGTGGTAGGGGTCCGCCGTGTCGAAGAAGAGGCCCTCCGGCGGCTCACCGCTCCGCAGCTTCACCGCCATCACGTAGGAGCGCAGGGGCTCCAGCTCGGCATGGAGCACGGAGAAGCCGGCCGGGGTATGGGTGGCGAAGAGCACCGCGTCCGCCGTGACCGTGCCCCGCTCCGTTCGCACCCGGCAGGGCTCCCCCGCGTCAACCTCCATTACCCGGGTCCGCTCGTGGATCCGGCCGCCGTTGCGGTGCACGGTCCGGGCGAGCGAAGCAAGGTACTTCAAGGGGTGGAAGTGCGCCTGGTCCTCGTAGCGGACGGCCGCCGGCACCGGGAACGGGAGCGGCACCGCGTGGACGAGCTCGGCGGCCATGCCGGCCTCGCGCGCCGCCGCCACCTCCTCCTCCAGCTTCGAGAGCTCGTCCGAGGACTCCGAATAGAGATAGGCGGGGATGCGGGCGAAGTCGCAGTCGATCGCGTCCTCCTCGACCAGCGAGGCGATCCGCTCCAGGGCGGCGCGCGAGGAGTCGACCACCGTCCGCAGATCGTCGATCCCCCACTTCGAGCGCAGGTCCCGGAAGCGCAGATCCGGCACCTGGGTGATGTGGGCGGTGGTGCCGCCGGTCGTGCCGCTCCCGACCCGCCCCTGCTCGAGCACCATCACCCGCTTGCCTTCCTTGACCAGCAGGCGCGCCGCCGTGAGGCCGGTGATCCCGGCGCCCACCACCACGACGTCCACCCGCGTGTCCCCGTCGAGGGCCGGATACTCCGGCATCTCCACCGTCTTCCACCAGAGCGTCTCGTGTCTCATGCCTGCCTCCTTCCACGGCAGGAGAGAGCAAGGGGGATGCCATGGCCGCCCGTCAGCGGCTCTGGGAGGCGCGGGTCCATGAAAAAACGGAGGCCCTTGGGTTTCCCCAAGGGCCTTTTTGAAGATTACTTCCCGGCGACGACCTACTCTCCCACACACTTGCGCATGCAGTACCATCGGCGCTGAGGGGCTTAACTGCCGTGTTCGGAATGGGAACGGGTGTTTCCCCCTCGCCACAGTCACCGGAAAATTCAAACTGGAAAAGAACCTTGAAAGGTCTTGCAACTTGAATCGGGGTAGAGCGATGGGATCCGCCGGGAGGAGAGCGGCAAGCTTGTAGACGAATCTGACGAATCAAATTGGTCAAGCCGAACGACCGATTAGTACAGGTCAGCTCAACGCCTC
>JBJMHA010000021.1:0-138561 GCA_045807625.1 Thermoanaerobaculia bacterium
AAGTGAGAGACCTCACCTCTGGCGCTGGACACGCCTGGTCCTTGGGGCACTGCGTCAGGCGCTCTGTCCTCTGCCAGCCCTCTCCGTTCTGCTGCAAGCTACTTCCTCGGGGCAATTGAACTTGGCAGAGTCTCACCGTCAGAAACGGCAACCTCAACTGGAAAGACTGGAAGCCCTTCTCAAGGGGTGGTTTTTAGGTTAACGCATATGCCCCCTGGCCCCCTCTCCACTTCGTGGAGAGGGGGAACGTAGCTGAGCCTGCCTTGCCGAGCTTGGAAGATTTCGCTCTCTGGGCCCTCCCTCTCCACGCAGTGGAGAGGGACCGAGGGTGAGGCTTCGGAGGGCAGGACGAACCGGGGGCACGGAGGCTCGGGACGGAGCTGACCCTACACCGGCAGCCGCAGCAGCGCCTCGCACCCCGGCTCGGGGGTGCGGTTCTCCAGGGTGAGGCTGCCGCCGTGGGCCTCGGCGATCTGCCGGGAGAGGGCGAGGCCGATCCCCGTCCCTCCCGGCTTCGTCGTATAGAAGGGGACGAAGAGGTTGTCGGTGTTCGACAGCCCCGGCCCCTCGTCCTCGACGCGCACCTCGACGGTCCCCCCGTCCAGCCGCCAGCCCACGCCCACGCCGCCGCCGGTCAGCAGGGCGGCGTCCACGGCGTTGCGGATCAGGTTGATCAGGAGCTGCTCGACTTGGTCCGCGTCCGCCTCGAGGGTGAGCTCCGGGCCTTTTTCCACATAGACCGGGAGCCGGGTCTCCAGCGCGGCGGTGCGGCGGATCAGGTGGGCGAGCTCGAACGGCGCCCGCCGCGGCGGGGGGAGGCGGGCGAGCCGCGCGTAGGCGGCCATGAAGCGGATCAGCGCGCCCGAGCGGTTGCCGATCACCTCCAGGCCGTGCTGCATGTCGTCCTTCCAGTCCTCCGGCGGAGGCTCGCGCTGCAGCAGGCCGGCCAGGGTCGAGGACATCGAGTGGATGGGGGCGAGCGAGTTGTTGAGCTCGTGGCCGAGCACGCGGATCAGCCGCTTCCAGGCCTGGCGCTCCTCCTCGCGCAGGGTCTGCGAGAGGTCCGAGATCACCAGCAGGCGGTGGGGGAGCCCCTGCTCGCGGAAGGTGCTGCGCCGGATCTCCCAGCGCCCCGGACCGCCGGGGAAGGTCATCTTGAGGGTGCGCGAGACCTCGCCGTCCAGCAGCTCCGCCAGGCCCAGCTCCCCGGCCGGCTGCCCCAGCAGCCGCTCTCCCTGTGCCGCGAGCAGCCGCTCCCCCGCGCGGTTGACCAGGCGGAGCTGGCCGTGATGGTCGAAGGCGAACACGGCCACGTCCACCTCGTCGACCACGCGGTGGAGGAGGGCGGCCGCCTCCACCGCCCCCAGCCGCTGCTCGCGCAGCACCTCGCCGATGGCGTTGACCTCGTGGACCACCTCCGCCAGGGCGTCGGCCTCCTGCGGCTGGCGGGCGCGCAGGGAGAAGTCCCCCTCGCGCAGGGCCGAGAGGAGGTTGGCCAGCGTCTGCAAGGGGCGCACGACGCGGTCGCGAAGCTGGAGGGCGAGCCACCCCCAGAGGAAGAGGGTGAACAGGGTGACCGTCCAGCGCAGCTTCAGGCTGTGGGGGTCGAGCCAGACGAAGAGCAGGGAGAAGACCGTCCCCGGCAGCCCGGTCGCGAAGGCGAGGAGGAGGATGCGGTCCTCGAAGGCGAGCGAGCGCCGCCGGCCGGGCCGGAAGAGGCCGCCCAGGGGGAATCGCCGCGGCCGGGCCTGGGGGCCGAGCGCGAGCTGCCGCGGGTCAGAGGCCATGCTTCTCGATCCGCCGGTAGAGGGCGCTGCGCGAGAGGCCCAGCGCCTGGGCGGCCTGGCTAACGTTGCCGTAGCGGGCGAGCGCCTTCTGGATCAGCACCCGCTCGACCTCCTCCAGCGGCCGGTCCTCCAGGGGGGGAGGCGCGGCGGCGGCCGGCGCCGCGGTCTGCAGATTGAGGTCGTGCGCCTGCACCCGGTCGCCCCGCACCATGAGCACGCCGCGCTCCACGGCGTGGTCGAGCTCGCGCACGTTGCCCGGCCAGGAGTGGGTGAGCAGGAGGGCGGTGGCGGCCTCCTCGAACCCCTTGAGCTGCTTGCGGTAGTGCTGCGCGTGCCGCACCAGGAAGTGATGGGCGAGGGGGACGATGTCGTCCCGGCGCTCGCGCAGCGGCGGGATGCGGATCTCGACCGTGTTCAGGCGGAACAGCAGGTCCTGGCGGAAGCGACCGGCGGCGACCTCCTCCGGCAGGTTGACGTTGGTGGCCGAGACGATGCGCACGTCCGCCGTGCGGGTCTTCGAGGAGCCCAGGCGCTCGAACTCGCCGGTCTCCAGCACGCGCAGGAGCTTCGCCTGCTGGTTGAGCGAGATGTTGGCGATCTCGTCCAGGAACAGGGTGCCGCCGTCGGCCAGCTCGAAGCGGCCGACGCGGTCGGTCTTGGCGTCGGTGAAGGCGCCGCGCACGTGGCCGAACAGCTCGCTCTCGAACAGCGCCTCGGAGAGCCCGCCGGTGTTGACGGTCACCATGGGGATCTCGGCGCGGGCCGAGGCGGCGTGGAGGGCGCGGGCCACCACCCCCTTGCCGGTGCCGTTCTCGCCGGTGATCAGCACGTTCGCCTCCGAGGGGCCGATGCGCTCGATGAGGTCGATCACCGGGCGCATCTCGGGGGAGCGGGCGATCAGGACGGGCTCGCCGTCGGCGCGCAGGATCTCGTTCTCCGCCGCCAGCCGCTGCCCCCGGCGCAGCGCCCGGTGGAGGTCGATCTGGTTGCGCAGGATGTTGTTCAGACGGTTGTTGTCCCACGGCTTCTCGACGAAGTCGCGGGCCCCCCGCCGCATCGCCTCCACGGCCACGTCGACGGTGGCCCAGGCGGTCATCACCACCACGGGGAGGGTGGGCTCGAGGGCGCGCAGGCGGGCCAGCAGGTCGAGCCCCTCGCGGCCGGAGGTGGTGTCGCGGGTGTAGTTGAGGTCCATCAGCACGGCGTCGAAGTCGCGGGAGGTGACGGCCTGGAGGATCTCGGCCGGAGAGCCGGCAGTCTCGGTGTCGAACCCCTCGGCTTTGAGCATCAGCCGCAACGCCTCGCGCACCTCGCGCTGGTCGTCGGCGATCAGGATCCGGGGCTTGTGGGACGTGTCCATCGGGGACACTTTAGCAGGGGGCCCCAAAAAAAAGGGCTGCCGCAATCGGGGCGGCAGCCTTCAAAGGCGCGCGAACATCACCCGCGCACGCCGCGCGGGGTACCTATTTCCTGGTTAGACGACCTCGAAGCCGCTCCTCTTGAGCTCGCGGCTCTCGAGCTCGCGCTGGACCCCGGTCTCCTCCTCGACGACGCGGCCGTCGAAGAGGTGGATCGTCCGCTGGGCGTAGCGGGCGAAGCGGGGGTCGTGGGTGACCATGCAGATGGTGGCGCCGTCCCGGTGGAGGTCCGCCAGGAGGTCCATCACCGTCTCGCTGTTCTTCGAGTCGAGGTTGCCGGTGGGCTCGTCGGCGAGCAGGATCGAGGGCTTGCCGACCACCGCGCGGGCCACCGCGACACGCTGCTGCTGGCCGCCGGAGAGCTGCGACGGGTAGTGCTTCATGCGGTGCGACATGCCAACCCGCTCCAAGGCCTCCTGCACGCGCTCCTTGCGCTCCTTGGCGGCCATGCCGCGGTAGGTGAGAGGCAGCTCCACGTTCTCATAGACCGTGAGATCGCCGATCAGGTTGAAGGCCTGGAAGATAAAGCCGATCTCCCGGTTGCGGATGCGCGCCCGCTCGGAGAAGGAGAGGTCGGCCACCTGCTTGCCGTTCAGCCGGTACTTGCCGTCGCTGGGGGTGTCGAGCAGGCCCAGGATCGACAGCAGTGTGGTCTTGCCACAGCCGGAGGGGCCGGCGATCGAGACGTACTCGCCGTTGTGGATCTCCATGTGGATTCCCGACAGCGCGTGGGTCTCGACCTCGTCGGTCATGAAGACCTTGGTGACTCCGTCGAGCTGGATCAGCGACTCCGAAGTTGCGGTCATGATTCCTCCAAATCTCCAGCCGCCGCCCCATGGGTCCGGCGGCGCGGGGTGTCAGTTCAATCGAATCTTGTTGTAGCCGTCCTGCGCCGAGGTGTCCGAGAGGATCACCTTGTCGCCGGGCTTCAGCCCGCTGACGATCTCCACCGTGCTGACCGACATGCGGCCGAGCGCCACCGGCACGCGGACGGCGGTCTTGCCGTCCTCGCTCACCTTGAAGAGCTCCACCTTGCTGTTCTGGTTCCCGAAGCTGGGACGGCCCACGTAGAGCACGTCCGGCAGGTTCTCGATCTCGATCGTGCCGTCCACCGAGAGGTCCGGACGGGCGCCCTCGGGGAGCGGCCCGTCGAGAGCCACGTCCACGAGGACCGTGCCGTCCTGCACCGACGGGGCGATCCGGCTTACGTGGCCTTCGATGATCCCGTTGCGCGTGTCGATCTTGGCCGGCTGGCCACCCTTGACGTCCTTGGCCAGCACCTCGGGGATCTGGAGCTGCGCCTTGAGCTTCTCCGGCCGGGCCACCCGGGCGAGCACCGCGCCGGCGGTCACCCGCTGGCCCACCTGCACCGGCACGTCCTGGAGCACGCCCGGAATGCCGGCGCGCACCTTGAGCGAATTCACCTGATGCTGCCGCAGCTCGTAGAGGGCGCGCATCTGCTCCACCCGGGCGCGCTGTGCCGCGAGCTGCGCATCGGCCGAGCGCTTGCTCTTCTCGTAACGCTCCACCTCGATCTTGGCCTGCTTGGCGAGCTGCTCGGACTTCAGGGCCGAGAGCTTCTGGGTGATCTCGGGGATCAGCGCGTCCTTGAAGAGCTTGGCGTCGGCCTCGTACTGGAGCTTCGCCTGGTCGCTCTGCGACTGCGCGTTGGTCACCTGCCCCTGCTGGGTGAGGAGCTGGCTGTCGAGCTGGGCCTTCAGGTTGTCGTAGTCCGCCTCGGCGCCCTTGAGCTGCGACTGGGCCTCCAGCGCGTTCTGCTCGGCCTGCGGATCGCTCATCTCCATCAGGATGGTGTCGGCCGTCACCGTCACGCCCGGCAGCGCCGGGATGCGCTCGATGCGGGCGTCGACCGGGGCCGGGATCCAGCGGATCTCCTCCGGCACCAGCGTGCCGGGGCCGCGGACGCTGCGCAGCATCGGGCCGCGCTTGACGGTGTCGATATAGAGGGTCTCTTTCTGTACCGTCGGCGCCGCCGGCTCGAGGCGCGACAGGCCCACGCTGACCAGCGCCACCACCGCGATGATCGCCACGATGACGGCGGTGCGCCGCATCTTGCGTTTCTGAGCTTCTCCAGTTCGAGGGATATCCATGACGTTTCTCCGGTCTGACTACGCATCTCGCGTGCCAAGGTTTCAATCGCCGTAAGTGACTGACACGGCGAAATTTAAGCGTTCTTTCACGGGCCAGGAGTGTCCGCTCGCGGGATGCGACCGTCCCAAAAGCGGACACTTCGTCCCCCTCCCTCCCGCGTCACTCTCCGTGCTAGCCTTTTCAGGAAATGAGCGCCGAGCAGCATCGCCGGGCGGCCCCCGTGGCTCTGGGCTTCGCCATCCTTACAGTGAGCGATACCCGGGCGAAGCGGGACGACGCGAGTGGAAACGCCATTCGCGAATTGGCTGCGTCGGCGGGCCACCGGATCGTCGATTCTACTCTCGTTCCGGACGACGTGGCGGCTATCCGGGGCGCCGTGCGCCAATTTCTGGCCCTGCCGGAGGTGGACGTGCTGGTGGTGACGGGGGGGACGGGCTTCTCGCCCCGCGACGTCACCCTGGACGCGGTGGGGCCGCTCCTCGATCAGAAGGTCGACGGCTTCGGCGAGCTGTTCCGGATGCTCTCCTGGCCGCAGGTGGGGGCGGCGGCGATGCTCAGCCGGGCGGCGGCGGGTCTCGTGGGCACGCGGGCGGTCTTCCTTCTCCCCGGCTCCCCCAAGGCGGTCGCTCTCGCCATGGAGGCGCTGATCCTCCCGGAAGCGGCGCACCTGCTGGGGCAGGCGCGCCGCGTGGATCAGGGGCCCTAACGTCTCCCCGAGATCATCCGCCAGAGGAACAGCAGCACGATCGCGCCGAGGATGGCGATCACCATGCTGCGGAAGTCGAAGCCGGAGATCCCCCCGAAGCCGAACAGGGTCGCGATCCACCCTCCCAGCAGGGCGCCCACGATGCCGATGATCATGGTGATGATGCAGCCGCCGGGGTCCCGGCCGGGGGTCAGGAACTTGGCGATCGCGCCGGCGATCAGGCCGAAGACGATCCAGGAAAGGATTCCCATCGCTCTCTCCTTTGGTTGGGCAGCCGGACAGGCCTGCGAATTCGACAAGATAGCGAGAGCCGTGCCAGGAGGAAGCGGCGGGTTGCGGCTAGAATGTCCCCGCCATGGCTTTGACGACTGAGACGAGCCCCACCCGACCGACCGGCTCCCGTCCCCGCCTGTTCCTGATCGACGGGTACTCGAACATCTTCCGCGCTTTCTACGCGATCCGCAACCTCTCGAATTCGCGGGGGGAGCCCACCAACGCCGTCTACGGCTTCGTGACCATGCTCAAGAAGCTCCTGCGCGAGGAGTCCCCCGAGCTGGTGGGGGTGGCGCTGGAGGGGGGGCGAACCTTCCGCAGCGACAAATTCGAGGACTACAAGGCGAACCGCGCCCCCATGCCCGAGGACCTCCAGAGCCAGCTCCCCTGGATCCGCAAGGTGCTGGAGGCCTACCGCATCCCCACCCTGGAGCTGGCCGGCTACGAGGCGGACGACGTCCTCGGCACCCTCTCCTGCCGGGCCGCCGAGGCCGGCTACGACGTGGTGCTCGTCTCCGCCGACAAGGACCTGATGCAGCTCGTCGAGCCCCGGGTCTCCCTCTACCACACCGGCCGCAACAAGATGTACGGCCCCCAGGAGGTCGCCGAGGATTTCGGCGTGCCGCCGGAGAAGGTGGCCGACGTCCTGGCCCTGATGGGGGACTCGATCGACAACATCCCGGGGGTGCCGGGGATCGGCGAGAAGGGGGCGAAGAGCCTGATCCAGGAGTACGGCTCCCTGGAGGACCTGCTGGCGCGGGCCGGCGAGGTCTCCCGCAAGGCCTATCGCGAGGGCCTCACCCAGCACGCCGGGCAGGCCCGGCTCTCCAAGGAGCTCTCCACCATCCACACCAACCTCGACGTGCCGCTCGACCCCGAGGCCCTCCACCGCGATCCGCCGGACCTGGAGGCGCTGCGCAAGGTGTTCACCGAGCTGGAGTTCTTCTCCCTGGTCGAGGAGCTGGGGCCGGCCGGGTCCACAGTGGAGGACGCGGAGATCCCGGCCGCCGAGGAGGCGGTCACCGCCGAGGTGTGGACCGACCGCGCCGGCCGGCTGGTGGGCGGCGAGGTCTACGTCGCCGTGCTCGGCGAGGAGCGCCCGCTCGGCCTCGCCGTGGCCGCCTCGGAAGGGGGGCCGGTGACCTACGCCGACTTCCGGCGCGACGGCGTGCGCGACGCGGTCCTCCACAGCCTGCGCGGCTGGATCGGCGACAAGGAGGTCCGCCTCGCCGGCCACAACCTCAAGGAGGTGCTGCGGCTCTGCCCCGGCCCCCTCTGCGAGTCGGCCCTGTTCGACGCCATGCTGGTCTCCTACCTCCTGAAGCCCTCCGTCCACGGCCACTCCCTGGACGAGCTGTCCCTGGAGCGGCTGAGCCGCAAGCCGTTGACTCCCAAGGACGTTGGCTGGGACAAGGGGCAGGAGCCCCCGGTGGGAGATTCGCGCCTCGCCGCCTACGCCGCCGAAAGGGTGGAGCTCGCGCGCAGGATGGCCGAGGCCATGCGGCGGGAGCTGGAGGCGGGGTCGCTCGCCCGCGTCTACACCGAGATCGAGGCCCCGCTGGTCCCCGTGCTGCTGCGCATGGAGGAGGCGGGCATCCTGCTCGACTCCAGCTTCCTCCATGCGATGTCGGCCGAGCTGGGAGCGGAGATCGCCACCCTGCAAGAAGAGATCTACAGGCAGGCGGGGGAGCAGTTCAACCTGGGCTCGCCCCAGCAGCTCGGGGTTATCCTCTTCGAGAAGATGGGCCTCCCCGTCCTCAAGAAGACCCAGAAGACCAAGAGCTATTCGACCGGGGCGGAGACGCTGGAGGAGCTGGGGCGGCGGGGGTACCCGATCGCCCAGCTCCTGCTGCGCTAC
The DNA here is from genome assembly GCA_045807625.1 of Thermoanaerobaculia bacterium. Classification (GTDB taxonomy): domain Bacteria; phylum Acidobacteriota; class Thermoanaerobaculia; order Multivoradales; family UBA5704; genus DATARR01. The sequence goes on from JBJMHA010000021.1 coordinate 8,155, forward strand.
CGCGAGCTGACCAAGCTGAAGTCGACCTACGTCGACGCCCTGCCGCAGCTCGTCGATTCAGAAGGCCGCATCCACACCCGCTTCAACCAGGCGGTGGCCGCCACCGGCCGGCTCTCCTCGGCCGACCCGAACCTGCAGAACATCCCCATCCGCACCGAGCTGGGGCAGCGCATCCGCCGCGCCTTCGTGGCGCCCCCCGGGCACGTCCTCCTGGTGGCGGACTACAGCCAGATCGAGCTCCGCCTGCTGGCCCACATCGCGGACGAGAAGGCCCTGATCGACGCCTTCGCCGCGGGCCAGGACATCCACCGCGCCACCGCCGCGGTCGTCCTCGGCGTCGCCCCCGAGCTGGTGAACGCGGAGCAGCGCCGGGCGGCGAAGACGATCAACTTCGGCATCCTGTATGGGATGAGCGCCTACGGCCTGAGCCAGGAGCTGGGGATCTCGACCAAGGAGGCCGACCGCTTCATCGCCGCCTACATGGGCCGCTATCCCGGGGTGAAGAGCTACATGGACGAGACGCTGGCGGGGGCCGAGAAGGAGGGGAAGGTGGAGACCCTCTACGGCCGGGTGCGCTGGCTGCCGGACATCCGCAGCAAGAACTACGGGTTGCGGGAGAGCGCCCGGCGCATGGCGATCAACGCCCGCATCCAGGGCACGGCGGCGGACATCCTGAAGCTGGCCATGATCGCGGTCGACCGCCGCCTGCGCGACGAGCAGCCCGGCGCCCGCCTCCTCCTCACCGTCCACGACGAATTGGTCCTGGAGGTCCCCGAGGAGCAGGCCGAGGCGGTCGCCCGGATCGTCAAGGCCGAGATGGAGGGGGTGGTGGACCTCAAGGTGCCGCTGGTGGTGGATGTGGGGTGGGGGGGGAGCTGGTATGAGGCGAAGGGGTAGGGGGGCGGAGATTCGCGGTAAAGTATGGCTATGGAAGAACGGGAACGACTCTGGTCGATCGAGGATGCTCCTCTCGATGACGAGCCCCTGACCGCGGAGGAGGAGCAGGCCCTGGCCGAAGCCGAGAGAGATCTGGCCGAGGGCCGTGTGGTCTCGCACACGGAGGCCCGGCGGCGTCTTTTGGGTGAGGCTTGAACTCGGCCGTAGCTCTTGCCCCGACCTCCTTACTCCTCTGGCCGCCGCCCTTTTTCTCGTCCCGGCCCACATTTTCCGCGTCCGGACGGTTTTTGAGGCCTCCCGGCGTGATCCTTGACCTCCCGGACGCGTTTTGGAGGCTCCCGGCGGGCTTTTGAGCTTCCCGGACCGTTTTTGAGGCCTCCCGGTCAGCCACTTCTCTTTCCGAACCGATTTCGAGGGCTCCCGGACGGCTATTTTTCTTCCCGGCGCGCCATCTTGCTCTTCGGAGCCGTCATCCAGGCAAAACGGCGCGTCATCCTGAGGTGGAAGCCGACATCCGGGCTTCCAAGCGCTTCATCTTTCTTCGTGGCGCCTCATCCTGGAGCTCGGGGCCGTCATCCTTCGCACATATCGCGTTGGGGGGAGCACATACCCTCGCGGGAGGATGGAATTCTGCCCCGGAGGGGCAACGGCATGCTGTCTGGCGAAGGATCAGAAGTTCGCCAAGAGCATCTCGACGCTATTCTTCGCCCTTCCGTCCAGCACCATGCTCACTATGATCTGTTTAGCTTTGGCTCGAAGAGCGTCATTGCCTGAAATCAGGTAGGCGCGCCGCAGATAGTCGATGGAAAGCAGAGGATTGTTCTGGAGCTGCTCGGCGGCCTTTTCGTAGTACTCCGCCGTGCGCGCAAAATTTTTCAAAAACTTATTCATATTCTTCTTAAAGCCCCTGCCGTATTTCACGTACTCGGTTCTTACGAAGTCAGAGGGAATTGTCGCTGCCTCTGTTTTGATGACAAGCGTTTCCTTCCCATAGGCTTGTAGAGCGCCGAGCTCGTAGAAAATATTGGACACAGTGCTTGTCGGCATGTTCTCGCTTAGGATCGCAATACCCAAGGGTACAGCAAGGATAAGGGACCAGATCTTCAGTAGAAAGTCTTTCCCGGTAACAACGCTACCTGCGTCGATAACCTCAATGCCGGATTGGTTGAGCAGTTGGGTCAGGCTGTGACGAATTTTAATGACTTCCTTCCCGGGCTTCCCGAGTTGGGTTACCAGGAAGCAAGTTTTGGGCAGGTACTCTATAGGCTGTGTGTAAGGATCACCGTCAGGTCGATAGAAGATCATTTCTTTTTTCGAGCGATGGGAACACCCTTGTAAGGCCCTTCGCTTTTCTTGTGGTCGAGGATCATCCCCGCAGCGCGATCGATCTTTACGTAATGACCGGACTTCGGGTTCTTTATCTGGACAACATCTTTCTTTTTGCCTGACATACTGCTGCCTCCGTTTGGGTCTTCCGACCTTTTGCCGTCGACCCTCTTGCGACGGAGTATAGCTTAGCAGCTCACCGGCGCTCCACCGCCACCCGCCCCTCCTTCACCACCACCACCGGCTTCTCAATCACCGAGATCTCCGCCAGCGGGTCCCCCTTCACCGCCACCAGATCCGCCAGGTAGCCGGGCGCGATCCGTCCCAGATCCTTCTCTTTCCTGAGGACCGCCGCCGCGGTGGCCGTCGCGGCCCGCAGGGCCTCCTTCGGGGACATGCCGTAGGCCACCATCAGCTCGAGCTCGCGGGCGTTCTGGCCGTGGGCGAAGACTCCCACGTCGCTGCCGTTGGCGATGGTGACGCCGGACCTGAGGGCCCGCGCGAACATCTCCCGCGACTCCTTGATCCGCTGGGGCTCGGGCTCCCCTGGCTTCCAGCCGGCGTAGCGGGAGACCGCCTCGGAGGCGGCGAGGGTGGGGACCAGGGCGACCCCCTTCTGCTTCATCAGGGCCAGGAGCTCGTCCGTCACCCCCGTGCCGTGCTCGATGGTGGCCACCCCGGCCAGCACGGCGCGGCGGATCCCCTCGGGGGTGTAGGCGTGGGCGGCCACGGGGAGGCCCGCGCTCCGCGCCTCGTCCACCGCGGCGGCCATCTCTTCCTGGGTGAAGGTGGGGGTCGTGACCCCCGGGCGCCGCCGGTAGTCGGCGTAGACCTTGATCCAGTCGGCGCCGGCGGCGATCTGCTCGCGCACCGCCTTGCGCATCTCGACCGGGCCGTCCACCACCTGCGCCCCCTTGGGGATCTCCCAGCGGGGATCGAACCCCGACGGGCCGTAGGAGCCGGTGGCGACCAGCGCCCGGGTGGCGGCGAGGACGCGCGGCCCGGGGATCATCCCCTGGGCGATGGCGTCGCGCAGGGAGACGTCGGCGAAGCCCGCCCCTTCGGTGCCGAGGTCCCGCACGGTGGTGAACCCCGCCTCCAGGGTCGCCTTCGCCGCCACCACGGCGCGGATGGTCCGCAGCTCCAGCGGCTCCTTGAGCACCTGGTCGTCCCAGGGGGTCTCGTCATAGGGATGGAGGAGGAGGTGCGAGTGCATCTCGATCAGGCCGGGGATCAGGGTCAGCCCCGTGAGATCGATCCTCCGTGTTCCGGCTGGAGCTTGCAGTGTGCCGGCGGCGCCGACGGCGGAGATCCGTCCGTTCTCGACCAGCACGTCGCGGCCGTCGAGCAGGCGCTCCCCCGCGGGGTCGAGGACGCGGGCGCCGGTGAGCAGGAGCGCCGGCGGAGCCGGGTCCGCCGCCGGGGCGGCCAGGAGCAGCCCGGCCGCGAGCAGGAGGACGAGGAAGGCGGCGAGCCTCCTCATCTCAGCCCCCCATGAGCAGACGGATCGCCACCGTCTGGATCGGCTTGAACAGGTAGGGGAAGACCTTCCAGGCCAGCAGCAGGCCGAGCAGGGAGAACATTGGCTGGTGGAGGAGCTCCCGGTAGCGGCGGGCGGCGTTGTCGCTCATGAGCATGGGAAGGATGGCGCTGCCGTCCAGAGGCGGCACCGGCAGGAGATTGAAGACGAAGAGCAGGAGGTTCAGATAGAACAGGATGCCGACCGGCGTGACCGCCCCGGGGATCCGGGCCGCGACATGGAACCGGAGCAGCACCCCCGCGATCACCGTGAGGAGCAGGTTGCCCGCCGGGCCGGCCGCCGCCATCAGGGCGGCCCGCTTCGGATATCGGTGCGCCCAGGAAGGGTCGTAGGGAGCGCTCGCCCATCCCATCATCCAGCCGTTCAGGGCGAAAGAGAGGATGGGCACGAGGAGCATCCCCACCGGCTCGCGCCGGATGTGGGGGAGGGGATTGAGGGAGACCTGGCCCCCCTCGTAGGCGGTGGGGTCCCCCAGCTTCAAGGCCGCGAAGGCGTGGCCGGCCTCGTGGAGGGTGGTCGAGAAGATGAAGACCACGAACCAGGTGAGGCCCTCGATCAGCAGTTGGGGGTTCACGCGCGGCTCAGGTACTTGTTCTCGCGGGTGTCGATGAGGATCTTCGTGCCCACCTCGATGAAGGGGGGCACCATGACCGTAAGCCCGGTCTCCATCTTGGCCGGCTTGTACGAAGCGCTGGCGGTGGCCCCCTTCATGCTGGGCTCGGTGTCGACGACTTCCAGGGTCACCGTGTTCGGCAGCTCGATGCCCACCGCCCGCTCCTCGTAGAAGTCGATCTGGATCACCGTGTTGGGGAGCAGGTAGAGCATGGAGTCGCCGAGGGTCTCGTTGTCGAGGGTGACCTGCTCGTAGCTCTCCTGGTTCATGAAGTGGTGGCCCGAGGGGTCGGAGTAGAGGTACTCCATCTGCTGGGTGTCGAGGATCGCCCGCTCGACCTTCTCGGTCGAGCTGAAGCGGTGCTCGAAGCTGTTGCCGTTACGCAGGTTGCGCATCTTGGCCTGGACGAAGCCGCGCAGGTTGCCCGGCGTGACGTGATGAGAGCTCATCACGCGGCAGACGTCACCCTCGAAGAGAATGCACATGCCGACGCGCATTTGACTCGCTTGGATCAAGGCTCGATCTCCCTCATCTAGGTTTATTCCTGCTCTTCCTGGCGGTGCTTCTGGTACTCGGCGACCAGCTTGTCCTGCACCAGCTTGGGGACCTCCTCGTAGTGGTCGAACTCCATGTGGAAGCTCGACCGCCCCTGGGTCATGGCGCGCAGGATGCGATCGTAGTCGAGCATCTCGGACATCGGCACCAGGGCCTTGATGATCTGGTTGCCGTTGACGGCGTCCATCCCCTGCGGGCGCCCGCGGCGGTGGGAGAGGTCGCCCATGATGTCGCCGGTGAACTCCTCGGTGGTCTCGATCTCGACCTTCATCACCGGCTCGAGGATGGTCGGCCTGGCGTTCTGCATGGCGTCCTTGAAGGCCAGGGAGCCGGCGATCTTGAACGCCATTTCCGAGGAGTCGACGTCGTGGTACTGGCCATCGAGCAGGCGGACCTTGAAGTCGACCATCGGGTAGCCGGCGAGGTAGCCGCGGCGGCGGGCCTCCTGGATCCCCTTCTCGACCGCCGGCCGGTAGTTCTGCGGGATGGCGCCGCCGAAGATCTCGTCGGCGAAGCTGAAGTCCTCGCCGCGCGGCAGCGGCTCGACCTTGATCTTGCAGTCGGCGAACTGGCCGCGGCCGCCGGTCTGCTTCTTGTGCCGGCCGTGGCCGTCGGCGGGCTTGAGGATGGTCTCGCGGTACGGCACCTTGGGCGGGTGCAGGAGGACGTCGACATGGAAGCGGTGCTTGAGCTTGGCGACGGCGATCTCGATGTGGAGCTGGCCGTTGCCGGAGAGCAGGTGCTCGTGGCTCTCGGGGTCGCGCCCGGCGCGCAGGGCGATGTCCTCGTCCATCAGCCGGTGCATGGCGTCGCCGATCTTCTCCTCGTCCCCCTTGGACTTCGGCTCGACGGCGAAGGCCATGGCCGGCTCGGCGACCTTGATCCAGCCGAGCTTGACCGGCTTGTCCTTGGCGCACAGGGTGTCGCCGGTGGCGGTGGCCTTGAGCTTGGCCACCCCGGCGATGTCGCCGGCCACGGCGCGGGGCACGTTCGTCCCCTGCTTGCCCTGGAGGACCATCAGGTGGCCCAGGCGTTCGGCCTCCTCGGCGCGGCTGTTCCAGACCGCCGTGTCGCCGTTGAGGGTGCCGGAGACCACGCGCATCAGCGAGATCTTGCCGGTGAAGGGGTCGGAGAGGGTCTTGAAGACCAGCACCGCGAGCGGGCCCGCCGGATCGCCGGTCAGGGTGATCTCCTCGCCGCCCACGTTGGTGGCCGGGAAGGGGGTACGCTCGGCGGGGGAGGGGACCAGGGCCAGGATGGCGTCGAGCAGGGCCGCGGGGCCGATGCCATGGCTGCCGGAGGCGAGGGTCACCGGGAAGATCTGCCGGCGGACGACGGCGCGGCGCAGCCCGGCCACCAGGTCTTCCTGCGAGATCGTGCCGTTCTCGAAGAACCCTTCCATCAGCTTGTCGTCGGTCTCGGCGACCGCCTCGATCAGCCGGGAGCGGTGGGCCTCGACCTCGCCGGCCAGCGCGGCCGGGATGTCGGCGGGCGCCGCCTTGCCGTTGCCGTCGCGGGTGAACTGGTAGGCCTTCTGGGCGACCAGATCGACGACGCCGGTGAAGCCGGCCTCCTGGCCGATGGGGATCTGGACCGGCAGCGCGGAGCGGCCGAACCGCTTGTGGATGCTCTCCAGGGCGCGCTCGAAGTCGGCGCGCTCGCGGTCCATCTTGGTCAGGCAGACCACCACCGGCAGCTCCATCGCGGCGGCGTGCTCCCAGATCTTCTCGGTGTTGACCTCGACGCCGGCCACGCCGTTGACGCAGAGCAGCAGCGTGTCGGCGGCCCGCAGCCCGGCCTGTGTCTCGGAGAAGAAGATGCCGTATCCGGGGCAGTCGAGGAGGTTGATCTTGTGCCCCTGCCAGGGGACGAAACAGGCGGCGAGGCCGATCGAGATCTTGCGCTCGACCTCCTCATGGTCGAAATCGGTGAGGCTGTTGCCGTCCTCCACCCGGTGCAGGCGGGTCGTAACGCCACCGGCGTACAGGAGCGCGCTCACGAGCGTGGTCTTGCCGGTGTCGTTATGGCCCGCCACGGCTACGTTGCGGATTTTATCCGGGCTATCCACCTGCATCGTCTGGACCTCCTTCAAAGGGCAAAGAGCAAGGGGCGCAAATATACCACAGGGAAATCCGGTGAGAACCGGCGCGGATTCGCCGTCTAAATGTCAAAAGGAATTGGGTTTATCCGCCCCGTTTCCGGTTTGACTCGGGGGGCGGGAGAGGCCTAGAATGGCGGTTCGAAAAACGCGAGCTCATCATGACCCCATGCTCCCCCTGACCCCGACCAAGCTTGGCCGCTACGAGATCGTCGACGAGATCGGCAAGGGGGCGATGGGCATCGTCTACCTGGCCCGCGATCCGCTCATCGGCCGGCTGGTGGCGCTCAAGACCTTCCGCATCGGCTACTCGGTCAAAGACCAGGAGATGGAGCAGTTTCGCATCCGCTTCATGCGGGAGGCGCAGAGCGCCGGCATCCTGACCCATCCCAACATCGTCACCATTCACGACGTGGTCGAGGCCTCCGAGGAGGGGCTCGCCTTCATCGCCATGGAGTACGTGCGCGGCACCAACCTGAAGCTGATGCTCCAGGGGGACCAGCCGATGACGCTCCCCAGGGTGCTCGACATCGTCTCGCAGGTGGGGGAGGCCCTCGACTACGCGCACGCCAACCGGGTGGTCCACCGCGACGTCAAGCCGGCGAACATCCTGATCACCCAGGAAGGGCGGGTGAAGATCACCGACTTCGGCATCGCCCGGCTCGACAGCTCGAACCTCACCCAGGAGGGGCAGCTCCTCGGCACGCCGAACTACATGGCGCCGGAGCAGATCCAGGGCAAGGAGGTCGACCACCGGGCGGACCTCTTCTCGCTCGGCGTCGTCCTGTACGAGATGCTCACCCGCCACAAGCCGTTCCAGGGGGAGAACCTGACGGTGGTGAGCCATCGCATCGTCTACGACCAGTTCACCCCGCCGCGGGAGTACGCGCGGAATCTCCCCCCGGGGCTGGAGCGGGTGCTCAGCCGGGCGCTGGAGAAGGACCCCGCCCGCCGATTCCAGAAGGCCAGGGAGATGATCGACGAGCTGCGCCAGGTGGTGGAGGTCTCCACTCCGCGCGGCGACGACCTCAACGAGACCATGGCGCTGCCCCCCATGGCCATGCCCCTGCCGCCACCTTCTCCGCCGCCGGCCCCGGACCCCACGGCCCCTGCCGCGAAGGGGTCGTTCCTGGGCTGGCTCAAGGGGCGCCCCGCGGCGGCTCCGGCGCCCGCGCCTCCGCCTCCCGTCCAGGCCTCACCGGCCGACGCCACCATCGCGACCGGCACCGGCACCGGGAGCGGCTCGTCTCTCTCCATGACCCCTCCGCCGGTTCCCGTGGCGGCTCCGGCCCCTGCCGACGATCCCCTGGTGGACACCGTGGCCACGGCGGCGCCGGTCCTGAAGCCGCCGCCGCGCCGGGCCTCGCCGCGCCGCCTGGTGATCGCCGGGCTGATCGCCATCCTCGCCTCCGCCCTCTTCTGGACCGGGGCGATGCTCTGGACCGGATCGCGGCCGGCCGGCCCGCAGCGCGACGCGAAGGAGGACGCCAAGCACGCGCAGGTGATGGAGCTGATCCAGAAGGGGAAGCAGGCCGGCGAGGCCGGCAACTGGCCGGTGGCCGTCTACTACTTCACCACGGCGGAGGGGCTTGAGCCCAAGAGCCGGCGGCTCCGCGGCCTGCGGGAGGCGGCGAAGCAGAAGGTCGACCAGCAGTACAGCCAGGACGCCGGCCGGGCGAACGTGGTCTCGATGGGGCTCGCCAACGCCAACCAGGCCCTGCAGGCCCAGAGCTGGGACGCCGCTCTGATGGCGGCGACGACGGTGCTGGGGATCGATCCCGCCAACGCCGAGGCGCGGGCGATCCTGGTCAAGGCCCAGGATGGGCTGACGAAGCGGGCGGCCCGGCAGCAGCAGCGCCGGGCCGCGGCGTCCACCCAGCCCGCTTCCGGGGAGGTGGCCGTCTCGACCACCCCGGCCACCTCCGAGCAGGCCCGCCCGGCGGCGCCGGCCGCGCGCCCCGAGGCGACCACGGCGACGCTGCGCATCCACTTCCGGTCCGAGATGCCCGAGGCGACGGTGGTGGTCTGGGCGAACCGCAAGGAGGTCTTCCGCAAGACCTACGGCGGCCGGGGGCTGTTCCGCAAGGGGGGAGGTCCCATCGAGGACTCCGCGGTGGCGCCGCAGCCGCTCCCGGCGGGGAGCGTCGATCTCCTCGTCAACGTCACGCCCGCGGGCAAGGCGGCCCTGGTGCGGAAGCAGTCCGGCAACTTCCCGGGCGGGAGCACCCGGTCGCTGGAGATCCACCTGTCGGACCCGACCCAGATCGCGGTGGATCTCAGATAGAACGCACCGGCTGGGCGGCGCGGGGCTCCCCCTCCGGCGACCAGACCGTCACCGGCCCCAACCCCTCGAACTGCGGCTCCAGGATCTCGGCGGGCCCCACCGCCACGACGGCGACCCGCTCCGGATCGAGATGGCGGCGCGCCACCTCCCGGATCTCCTCGGCGGTCACCGCGGCGATCTTCTCCAGATAGCGGTCGTAGTAGTCGTCCGGCAGGCCGAAGACGCTGAGGGTCTCCAGGCGCCGGGTGATGTCGCCCACCGTCTGCAGGCTGTAGGGGAAGACCCCCACGATGTAGCCGCAGGTCTCGGTGATCTCCTCGGGCTCGGGGAGGGTCTCGCGCACCCGCCGCATCTCATGGAGCACCTCGCGGGCGGCGGCTGCCGCGGCCGCGGTCTCCACCGCCGCCGTGACGGTGAAGGGGCCCGGGCCCTGCCGCGAGCTGAAGCGGCTGGAGGCGCCGTAGGTGTAGCCGTGCCGCTCGCGCAGATTGAGGTTGATCCGGCTGGTGAACTTCCCGCCCAGCAGCGTGTTGAGCACCAGCAGGGGGACGTAGTCGGGATCGGTGCGGGGGATCCCCACGTGCCCCAGCCGCAACTCGGTCTGGGCGGCGCCCGGACGGTCCACGAGATGGACCTCCACCCCCGCGAACGGCGTGGGGCGGATCTCCGGCCGGGCCGGCGCGGGCCCGCCCGGGCTCGCCGAGCCCGCCGGCCCAAAGGCGGCCTCGGCCTCGCGCAGGAGCTCCTCGGGGTCGAAGTCCCCCACCGCGATCAGGGTCGAGCCGTCGAAGCCGTAGTGCCCCCGGTAGAAGCCCATCAGCGACTCGCGGTCGAGCCGGGAGACGCTCTCCTCGGTGCCGTAGAGCGGCTGGGCGTAGACGGTGCCCCGGTAGACCTCGCGCTGGAACCGGTCGTCGGCGAGCGCCCCGGGGTCCTGGCGCCGGCGCAGGATCTCGGAGAGCCGCAGGCCGCGGAGCCGCTCGAGCTCGTTGGGGGGGAAGGACGGAGCGGCGGCGACGTCGGCCAGCAGGTCGAGCCCCTCCCGGCGGTGGCGCGACAGCAGCCCGGTCGAGAGGTAGTCGACGTCCCAGTCGGCGCCGGTGAGCAGGTAGCCGCCCAGCCGCTCGGCGACGGCCGCGATCTCCAGGGCCGACCGATGGGCGGTCCCCTCGTCGAGCAGGCCGGCGGTGAGGGTGGCGGTCCCCGCGCTCCCCGCCGATTCGTACTGCGCGCCCGCCGGGGCGATCAGCTCCAGGCTGACCAGCGGCAGGCCGGCCAAGCGCGCGGCCACCATCGTGAGGCCGTTCGGCAGGCGGGTGCGCAGGAAGCGGGGGAAGTGGAAGGGGTGGATCTCCCGCGGCGGGGGAGGGGCCGAGCGGTCGACGCGGGGGCGTGGGGCCGCCATCAGCTCGCCTTCCGGGGCACGACGGCAACCACCGCCGGCTCCGCCTCGGCATACCACTCCGCGGCGTGCTCCATGAGCTCCCGCGGCGCGATCTCCAGATAGCGCTCCCCCTCCGTCAGCCCGGCCGCGGGGTCGTCGAAGTAGGTCGCGAACTGGGAGAGCTGGTCGGCGACGGTGTCCAGCCGCTGGAGGGCGCTGTAGTAGTCGGTCAGCATGCGGTTGCGGGCGCGGTCGAGGTCGGCCTCGTCCGGCGGCCGCTCCGCGGCGGCGGCGAGATGGCCCAGCAGCGCCTCCTCCAGCGCCTCGGCCGTCACGCCGGGCCGGGCGGTCGAGATCAGCGTGAAGCTGCCGCCGTGCTCCTGAGGGCCCACCGAGACGCCGACGTCCTGGGCGATCTGGCGCTCGTAGACCAGGTCGCGGTAGAGCGGGCTCGACTTGCCCCCCGCCAGCACCGAGGCCAGCAGGTCGGCGGCGTACCAGGCGCGCTGGCCGTAGGCCGGGGCGCGGAAGCCGATGTAGACCCGGGGGAAGCTGACGTCGTCGGGGAGCAGCGCCCGCCGTGGCTCGCTGCGGGGCGTCCGGCCGGGAACGGTGACCGGCGGCACCGGCGGGCCGGGGGGGAGCTCGCCGAACCAGGCCTCGACCCGCTCCAGGGCCTCGGCGGGGTCGACGTCCCCCACCACGGAGATCACCGCGTTGCTCGGCGTGTAGTAGGTGCTGAAGAAGGTCCGCACGTCCTCCAGGGTGGCGGCGGCGATGTCCTCCATGTAGCCGATCACCGGCCAGTGGTAGGGGTGGTCGGCCGGATAGACCAGCTCGTTGAGCGTCTCGCCGGCCCGGCCGTAGGGCTGGTTCTCCACCCGCTGCCGGCGCTCGTTCATCACCACGTCGCGCTGGTTGTCGAGGTTCTGCTGGGTGAGGGCGGGGAGGAAGAAGCCCATGCGGTCCGACTCCAACCAGAGGGCGAGGTCGAGATGATGGGCGGGGACGGTCTCGTAGTAGTTGGTGCGGTCGTACCAGGTCGAGCCGTTGGCGACGCCCCCCACCTGCTGGATCTGGCGGAAGTGCTCGTTGGTGCCCACGTTGGCGCTCCCCTGGAAGAGCATGTGCTCGAAGAGATGGGCGAACCCGGTGCGCCCGGGCCGCTCGTTCTTCGAGCCGACGTGATACCAGAGGTTCACCGCCACCAGGGGGAGCGAGGCGTCGCGGCGGATCACCACCTTGAGGCCGTTGTCGAGCCGGTGCCGGGAGAGGTTCCGCGGGAGGTCGAGGTCGAGAGAGGTCGCTGTTGAGCTCATCGTCACAGGGAGCGCGGGACCATGGCTCCCGGCGTCGGGCCAGTGTATTGAGGGCTGTCGAAAGGTGTCAAGGAAGGGTCTTCCGCCCTGCCGCTTGCATTACGCTAAGTTACCGCCTACACTTCCGCCATGTCCTATCTGACCGAACGGCAGAAAGAGATCCTGGAGTACATCCAGGTGTACCGACGGGAGCGCGGCATCGCTCCCACGCACCGGGAGATCTGCGAGAAATTCGGGTTCTCCTCGTACGGCACCGCCTACAAGCACCTGAAGCTCCTGCAGCAGAAGGGCTTCCTGAAGCGGGACTGGAACCAGAAGCGCGGCATCGAGCTGATCCGGGCGATCCCGGGCAACGAGTCGAGCGAGCGCGACCTCCCCTTCTTCGGCCGCATCGCGGCCGGCCGTCCCATCGAGGCGCTCTCCGGCAACGACCGGGTGACGGTGCCGGGGCACCTGCTGAGCCCGCGCGGCGGCGAGCACTACGTGCTGCGGGTGGTCGGCGAGTCGATGATCGACGAGGGGATCCACGACGGCGACTTCGTGATCGTCCTGCGCCGCGACATCGCGGAGCCGGGCGAGATGGTGGTGGCGCTGGTGGGGGAGGACGCGACCCTGAAGCGCTTCTACCCCGAGGGCCCGATGGTCCGTCTCCAGCCGGCGAACCCCACCATGCAGCCGATCCGCGTCCCCGCCCGGGACGTGCGGGTGCAGGGGGTGGTGGTGGGGCTGATGCGGAAGTTCTAGGGCGGGGGTCCAAGGCCATCCGACCGATCCGACGGATCCGTCGGATCGGACCGATGACGCCTGCTAGACACACCGCCGCCTCAACCGCGTTCCCCTCTCCCGGTGAGGGAGGGGGGAGGGGACGGGAGAGGGGCCAGGGGTGAGGGTTCGGGCGGGCTATGGCGTTTCCCCGCATCTCCTGTAGAATGCGCTCCACAAATCATGGATCTTGATCGTCTCCTGAAGTTCATGACGGACAAAGGGGCGTCGGACCTTCATCTGAAGCCGACCCGTCCGCCCTTGCTGCGCATCAACGGCCGGCTGCTGCCGATCGAGGCGCCGCCGCTCAAGCCCGACGAGCTCACCGAGATGCTGACGGGGATCCTCTCCCCGCGGCAGAAGACCAGGCTCGAGGAGCGGATGTCCGTCGACACCGGCTACGGCGTGCGCGGCCTCGCCCGCTTCCGCTGCAACATCTACATGCAGCGCGGCAGCATGGCCGCCTGCTTCCGGCGCATCCCCTATCAGATCAAGAGCCTGGAGGACCTGGAGCTGCCGCCGGTGCTGCTCGAGTTCTGCGAGCTGCCGATGGGGCTGGTCCTGGTCACCGGACCCACGGGGAGCGGCAAGTCGACCTCCCTCGCCGCGATCATCCGCTACATCACCACCCACCGCCCCGTGCACGTGATCACCATCGAGGACCCGATGGAGTTCCTGTTCACGGACGACATGGCCTCGATCTCCCAGCGCGAGGTGGGGACCGACACGGGGACCTTCTCCGAGGCCCTGCGCAACGCCATGCGGCAGGACCCCGACGTCATCATGGTCGGCGAGATGCGCGACCCGGAGACGGTCTCCACTGTGATCACCGCCGCCGAGACCGGCCACCTGGTCTTCTCGACCCTGCACACCAACAGCGCGCCGCAGACCGTGGACCGCATCCTCGACACCTTCCCGGCCGACCAGCAGGCGCAGATCCGCGCCCAGCTCGCGCAGATCCTCAAGGGGGTCGTGTCGATGAAGCTGGTCGAGCGCGCGGACGGCCAGGGGCGGGTGGCGGCGCTGGAGATCCTGCGCGCCTCCCCGAAGATCTCGAAGATGATCGAAGAGGGGGAGATCAGCCAGATCCACGAGGAGATGGAGTCCTCCGTGGGCTACTACCGCATGCAGTCGACCAACCAGTCGCTGCTCGCGCTGCTGGTCCACGGCACGATCACCTACGCGGAGGCGATGCGGCAGTCGCCCGATCCGGAAGACCTGTCCCTGAAGCTCCGCAAGATGTTCCCGATGATCGAGGAGAAGGGAGGCGAGTTGAGCCCCGTCACGTCGGATTTTTCGCAGATCGTCGAGCTCCAGCAGTTCAGGCGCCTGTACGAGGAGCAGGAGGAGAAGATCAAGCTCAAGCTGGCCGAGAAGGACGAGCAGATCGTCGCCGTCCAGCAGGCGGTCCGCCAGCGCGACCAGCAGCTCGAGGACCTCCAGGCCAAGCTCCAGGAGGCCTCCCAGGAGCGCGAGCGCCTGCGCGGCGACTACGCCCGCCTGCGCCAGGAGGCCCAGGAGAAGATCGACAAGCTGATGGAGCGCATCAAGGAGCTCAACCAGCGCCTGATGGGCGACGCCGGCACCACCGGGCCCCAGCGGACCGGGATCTTCCGGTAGAAGGGAACACGGACTTTCACGGACAAACACGGACGAACACGCCCGCGTCCGTGCTCGTCCGTGTCAGTCCGTGCTCGTCCGTGTTCTTCCTTGCAGCAACCCTACCGCCTCCTCCCGCGTCCGCACCTTGCCGTCCACCTGCGCCTGCCGGACGGCCGCGAGCGCCTTTCCCACCTCCGGCCCCGGGGGGATTCCCAGCAGCTCCTGCACCTCGCTCCCGGTGAGCAGGCGCGGAGGATCGAAGAGCGCCTCCCCCTCCCGGCGGGCGAGGTCCAGCAGCGAGGGCAGCACGGAGCGCCAGCGCTCCAGGGCGGCGCTGCCCGTGGCCCGCGCTCCCAGGGAGGCCACGGCGGTGGCCCAGAGGGGACCGGCGCGGTGGAGGAAGCGGCGCTGGCCGAGACCGCTCGCCGGCAGCTCCTCCCAGCCGAGGAGGAGGACGATCCTCGCGGCGTCCTGGCGGGTGAGGAAGCCCGCGTCCCGGAACCGCTCCAGGTGCTGGAGCGGCCCGCGGCCCTCCAGCGCGGGCAGGTGGGCGAAGGACGCGGCGAGGCGGGCGGCGGGGCCGTCGACGGCGTCCGCGGCGGCGGTGTCGACCTCCCGCATGTCGCGGACGCGCTCGGGGAGCGCTTCGAGCTCGGCGATCGCTCCCCCCGGCCGGCCGGGCTCGCCGGGGCGCCCCAGCCAGAGGCCGGGGTAGAGGTCGAGCCCCACCAGCAGGGCGAGGCCGCGATGGGCCTCGGCGTGGGCGAAGAGCATCGCCAGCTCGTCGCGCACCCGCTCTGCGGCCACCCGGGTGAGGCCGGGCGCCGAGGCGCGGGCGAGCGTCAGGGTCTCGGGATCGGCGGCGAAGCCGGGGAGGCGGAGCAGCAGGCGGGGGAGGCGCAGCACGCGCAACGGGTCGCCCGTGAAGCTCTCCGGCGTGGTCGCCCGCAGCAGGCGCCGTTCGAGGTCGGGCAGGCCGCCGAAGGGATCGGTCAGCTCGCCGCTCCGCGCGTCGAGGGCGAAGGCGTTGACGGTGAAGTCCCGCCGCGCCAGGTCCTGGTGGAGCGTGGTCGCCTCGCGGTCCCAGAGGTCGACCGTCACGTCCTCCCCCACGAGCCGGTAGGCGGCAAATTCCTTGCCGCCCAGGAAGACCAGCCGGGCCGGCAGCGCCTCGGCGAGCCGCGCGGCGATCTCCCGGCCTCCCCCCGCCACCACCGCGTCGACGTCGTGGCTCGCCAATCCCAAGGCACGGTCGCGGAGGATGCCGCCCACCAGATGGCACTCGGCCGGGCCGCAGGCCTCCAGCAGCGCGCGCACCGCGGGCAGGTGGAGGAGGAGACGGAATGTGCGGGAGGTCACCCGCCCATTCTAATCGGGTGCTATGCTCAAAAGGTGAAGCTTCGCGCGGCGGCGGCCCTCTTTGCGAGCGGTTTTCTCGGCCTCGGCCTCCTGGCTGGCGCGCAGCAGGAGCAGGACCCGCGGTTCGAAGGGGAGACGATCGACGTCTCCCTCTCCACGATCGTAGTGCGGGCGGTCGACACCTGGGGAGCGCCGATCCTGGATCTGAAGCCGGAGGATTTCCGGGTCCGCGTCGGCAAGAAAGAGATCCCGGTGGCCGCCCTGGACTGGATCTCCGGCGAGGAGCCTCCGCCGCTCCGGCCCGCCGAGCCGGTGGAGGACGGGCAGGAGCAGGAAGAGGTCGTGGCGCCGCGGCCGGGCCGCATGGTGGTCTTCTTCGTCCAGGCCGACCTCAATCCGACCCGGATCAGCGGCCAGCTCCGCCTCCGGCCCCACACCCGCGAGCTCCTCGACACGCTGCCGCCGGCGGACCGGGTGGCGGTGGTCTCGTACGACTCGCACCTCAAGCTCTGGCAGGACTTCACCCGGGATCACGGCAAGGTCCACGCGGCCCTCGACCGCGCCATGCTCTACAGCAAGGAGACGGAGATCGCGCCGGAGGGGCCCGACTCCCTGGCCGGCCATTTCGACTACGAGGCGGCCCGCCGGGCGGCCACGCCGGAGCGGGCCCTGGAGCTGACGGCCCAGGCTCTGAAGCCGTTCCCGGGCGAGAAGACCCTGATCTTCCTCGGCTGGGGGCTCGGCCGCTTCGGCGGCGGAGGCGTGGACATGGTCCCCGCCTACCGCCCCGCCGTGCGGGCCCTGGCCGCCGCCCGCGCCTCCGTCTTCGTGCTCGACGTGACCAGCGCGGACGCCCATTCTCTGGAGATCGGCCTCCAGAATGTCGCCGAGGCCACGGGCGGCATTTATCTCAGGACCTTCCGCCTGCCGGGCCTCGCCACCCGGACGCTGGCGAAGACGATCTCCGGCTACTACGTGCTCACCCTCGACACCGCCGAGCTCCCCGGCGCGAAGGGCTCGCTCCAGATCGAGCTGCGGAACGGGCGGCGGGGGACGGTGATCTTCCGGCCGGCCTGGGTCCGCTGATCCCATCCATCCGGGTCTGCATTTGCTTCCCGCCCCATACCGGGGCTAAGATTCCACTTGAAGGTCATGGCACTAACCCACGAAGATGTAAGGAAAATCGCCACCCTGGCCCGGCTCCGTTTCACCCCGGAGGAAGAGGAGCGCTTCGCCGGCCAGCTCGCCAAGATCGTCGACTACATCGATCAGCTCCAGAGCTTCGAGGGGGAGGCGCCCGCCGCCGAGGTCCCAGGCGTGCGGGAGATGGCGGACGTCCCCCACGAGTGCCTCCCCCGCGAGCGCTTCCTGGCCAACGCTCCGGCCGCCATGGACGGCTTCCTCCTGGTGCCGGAGGTGAAGGGGGGCGGCGATGAGCCTTGAGCTGTGGGAGCTCTCCGTCGAGGAGATCGCCGCCCGGGTGCGCGGCCGCGAGGTGCCGGCCTCGGAGGTGCTGGAGTCCTGCCTCGCCCGCACCGCCCAGGTCGAGCCGCTGATCGGCGCCTACCTGGAGGTCTTCGAGAACGAGTCCCGCGCCCGCGCGGCCGAGATCGACCGCCGGATCGCCGCGGGGGAGGACCCCGGCCCCCTGGCCGGCGTGCCCGTGGCGCTCAAGGACAACCTCAGCCTCGAAGGGCGCGCCCTCACCTGCGCCTCGCGCATCCTGGCCGGCTACGTGGCCCCCTACACCGCCACCGCCGTCGAGCGGCTGCTCGCCGCCGGGGCCGTGCCGGTGGGGCGGGCCAACATGGACGAATTCGCCATGGGCTCGTCCTGCGAGAATTCCGCCTACCAGAAGACCCGCAACCCATGGGACCTCGCCACGGTGCCCGGCGGCTCCAGCGGCGGCCCGGCCGCGGCGGTGGCGGCGGGGAGCGTCCCGCTCTCCCTCGGGTCGGATACCGGCGGCTCGATCCGCCAGCCGGCCGCCCTCTGCGGCATCGTGGGGGTGAAGCCCACCTACGGCCGGGTCTCCCGCTACGGCCTGGTGGCCTTCGCCTCCTCGCTCGACCAGATCGGCCCCTTCGCCCGCGATGTGCGCGGCGCCGCCCTGGGGCTCCAGGTGATCGCCGGGGCCGATCCCAACGATTCGACCGCCGCCGTGGAGCCGGTCGCCGACTACCTGGAGGGGATCGAGGAGGGGATCGCCGGCCTCAAGATCGGCGTCATCCGCGAGATCGATCCCTCCCGCCTCGGCGGGGACGTGGCCGCCAACTGGCGCGCCTCGCTCGACCGCCTCACGGCCCTGGGCGCCGAGCTGGTCGAGGTCTCGGTGCCCAGCGTGGAGGCGGCGATCGCCGTCTATTACGTAATCGCCACCTCCGAGGCGAGCGCCAACCTCGCCCGCTTCGACGGCGTGCGCTACGGCCGGCGGTCCCCCGAGGCGGACAACCTGGCGGACCTCTACTTCGAGAGCCGCTCCGAGGGGTTCGGCCCGGAGGTGAAGCGGCGGATCATGCTCGGCACCTTCGCCCTCTCCTCCGGCTACTACGAGGCCTACTACGGCCGGGCGCGCGGGGTGCTCGAGCGCATGCGCCACGAGCTCGACGCCGCCTTCGGCAAGGTGGACCTGCTGGCGACGCCCACCACCCCCTCGGCCGCCTTCCGCCTGGGGGAGAAGGTGGACGATCCGCTCGCCATGTACCTCTCCGACATCTTCACCACCCCGGCGAACCTGACCGGGCTGCCGGCGGTCGCCGTGCCGTCCGGGACGGACGCGAACGGCCTGCCGCTGTCGCTCCAGATCCTCGGCCGGCCGTTCGGCGAGGCCGGCGTGCTCCGGGCGGCGCGCGCCTTCGAGCGCGAGATGGGGTGGGTGGTGGCGCCCGGCTTCCGAGGAGCGGAGAGGGTCTGAGCATGCCGAGGCTCTCCGGCAGGGTCGCCGTCCTCGCCCTGCTGGGGCTGCTCCGCGCCGCGGCATCCCCGGCCGCGGCCCCGTCTGTGCCCGCAATCCCGGCGGACCTCGCCACGGTGCGCGCGCCGCTGGAGGACGGCCTCACCGCCACCCTCTCCGAGACCCACGGGATCAACGTCGAGGCCACCCCCCGCCGCGGCGAGGGGGCGGGCGTCTTCGCCGCCCGCCTGTGCGGCGACGCCGGGCTCGCCTCGCGGATCGCCGAGGCGAACGGCGGCTCGGCGGTCCTCCTGGCCGGCACCCGCTACACGGTCCCTTTCGACCTCCTCTCGTCGGAGCTCCAGCTCAAGGCGGTCCAGGCCCTCTTCCCGGGCGACCACGGCGAGGCCGACGGCTGGGTCCACAAGGTCCGCGGCTTGGGGCCGCTACGGCGGGAGAGCCTGTGGAGCCTGGCGGTCTGGTTCACCGGCAACGGCGAGAGCTTCCGCGCCATCCGCGAGTACAACGAGCTGCACGACGACGACGTGACGCGCGACGTCTCGGTGACGGTCCCCTCGGAGCTGCTGCGGCCGGCCTTCCGCTCGGCCTTGCCCGTTGCCGAGAAGCTCTACCTCCTCCAGTACGGCTCGGACAAGGACGGCGAGTACGCCGTCTATCGCCTGCGCCCCCATGAGGCCCTCTACTCCTCGGTGGTGGTGCGCTTCACCGGCCGCGTCTTCGCCAAGGACGTCAACGAGCTCGCCGGCAAGATCGCCCGGCGCAGCGGCATCCCGGACGTGACCGACATCCCGATCGGCTACCGGGTCAAGATCCCGTTCGACTATCTGCAGCCCGAGTACCTCCCCGAGGGGCACCCGAAGCGCAAGGAGTACGAGGAGGGGCTGCGCCAGAGCGCCCGCTTCAGCAACCAGGTCAAGGCCAAGGGGCTGGCCGGGATCACCATCGTGCTCGACGCCGGCCATGGCGGCCTCGACTCCGGGGCGACCCTGGGCGGGGTCTGGGAGAGCCTCTACGTTTACGACGTCGCCATGCGGATCAAGCGGCTGCTGGAGGCCCAGACGGCCGCCCGGGTGCTCGTCACCACCCGCGACGGCGACTCCTTCAAGGTCCAGGAGGCGGACGTCCTCCCCTTCTCGCGCGGCCACGCCGTGCTGACCACGCCCCCCTATCCGATCGCCGACCCCAAGGTGGGGGTGAACCTGCGCTGGTACCTGGCCAACAGCCTCTACCGCAAGGCGATGCAGAGCGACAAGGACCCGGACAAGGTGGTCTTCCTGTCGATCCACGCCGACTCGCTCCACCCGTCGCTGCGGGGCTTGATGGCCTACGTGCCGGCGGCGGACATGCGCGACGGCAGCTTCAGCAAGGGCGGCGGGGTCTACGCCTCGCGCCGGGAGGTGAAGGAGAGCCCCACCGTGAGCTTCCCGCGCCAGAAGCGGGTGGAGAGCGAGGGCCTGTCGCGCGAGCTCGCCAAGCAGGTGGTGGCCGCCTTCCAGGGCACCGGGTTGCCGGTCCACCCCTTCAACCCGGTGCGCGACCGGATCATCCGCGACAACAGCGTCTGGGTGCCGGCGGTGCTGCGCTACAACTCGATCCCCGCCAAGATCCTGCTGGAGGTCTGCAACCTGGCCAACGACCAGGACCGCGCCCTCATCCAGACCCGCGCCTTCCGCCAGAGCATCGCCCAAGCCGTGGTGCAGGGGCTGCTGGCCTACTACGGGCAGAATTCCGCGCCGGCGCAGGTGGTGGCGGAGACGGCGAAGTAGGCGGGGGGGCCCACCTCCCCGTTTGGTGCTACCCTAGAGTTCCCTTGAAGAAGCTCGGGAACTTTTCCGAGGCCTCCACGGTCTATGACTCCAGGGCGCGGCTCGATCCGCCCCGGGAGGACTCGGTGGGCGTCGCAATGGTTTACCCGGTCGTTCATCACGATGTATCCCGCGACGTCGCGCTCGTCGAGCGCCATCGCTGCGGCGATCTCCAGGCGTTCGACGAGGTCTACGAGCGGTTCGGCGAGATGATCTACAACCTCGCCCTGCGGCTGGCTGGCAACCGCGAGGAGGCCGCCGACCTGACGCAAGAGATCTTCCTGCGCATCTTTCGCCACCTGGGGAGCTTCGGGGGCCGTTCGACCCTCAAGACCTGGGTGTTCCGCATCGCGATCAACCACTGCCGCGACCGGCTGTCGCGCCACTATCCGGCGACGCAGTCGATCGATGACGAGGCCGAGGAGGGCAGCGGCGTCACCATCGCCGACCCCGGCCGCGGACCGGAAGAGCTGGCGGTCGCCGCCGATGAGGGGCGCCGCGTCATGGAGGGCCTGTCCCGGGTGCCTCCCGTCTTCCGCGAGGCAGTGGCATTGCGAGACCTGGAGGGTTTATCCTATGAGGAGATTGCTGAAGTGCTGGGGGTGCGGGTGGGGACGGTCCGCTCACGCATCGCGCGCGGGCGGGAGCAGCTTCGGGTTCTCCTGGAGAGACAATCATGAATCGCCACGTTTCCACTGAGCAGATCTCCGGCTACCTCGATGCCGAGCTCGGGTACTCGGAGATCCGCCAGATTGAAAATCACTGTTCGGCGTGCAAAGAGTGCGGCGAGCGGCTGGAAGCGATGCAGCGCGTCGTCAGCGGCCTCGGCCGCGTCGAGCGCTCCGCGCCGCCTCCGGCCCTGCGCCAGCAGATCCGCCAGCAGGTGGCCGTGCAGCCGCCGACTTCCAACCTCACCAGGGCGTTGAGCTCGTTCCGGCTGCTGTTCTTCCCCATCCGGCCCGCCCTGCGGACGGCCTCCGCGGTGGGGCTCGCCCTGGTGGTAGGGATCTTCGTCCTCCATCACGAGATCGAGGGCCTCCCGGCGGCGGCCGAGCCGGGCCAGGAGGTGGTCACCGTCCAGCCGGGCGCGCAGCTCGGCCAATTGCTCACCACCAGCGAGGTCGCCGGCCGGGAGTTCATCTGGACCGACGACGGCTGGATCCAGAAGGGCCTCGAGGGGCAGACGCCGGTCGCCCGCATGGACGCCGGCAGCCCGCAGGGCCGGGCGCTGCTCACCAAGTACTCGGATCTCCAGCTCCTGCTGGAGGACGGCTCTCCGGTGGTGCTGCGCTACGACCTGGAAACGGTCGAGATCCGCAACCTGCCGCCGAACCGCGTGATCGGCTTCGAGCCGCAGCCCGCTCCCCGCCGGACTCACCGTACCCACGGGCCGACGGTCGAGGCGTAGCGCCTTCCTTTAGCGTCCTCTTGGGGAGACCCCTCTCCCGAAAAAGACGAGGGGTCTCCCAAAAGAGACGAGGCCTCTCCCCAAAAAGACGAAGGGTCTCCGCAAAAAGACGGGGGGTCTCCCCAAAAAGACGGACCCTCGTCCCAAAGAGACGAGGGGTCTCCCAAAAAAGACGGAGCCTCTCCCTAAAAAGACGAAGGGTTCCCCCAAAAGGACGGACCTCTCCCCCGAAAGGACGAGGGGTTCCCCCCAAGGGACGGAGGAACGTCTCTACGATCTTCTGCGGTCCCGGACGGTTGCGCCGGCCTACCGGAACGGTTCGATCTTCTCGATCGTCCAGCTCTCGCCGCCGAGGCTGACCTGGTCGCCGGGCTTGCGGCCGAGGAGGTCCTTCGCGAGGTCGGACTCGTAGGAGATCACGTCCTCCTCCGGCTTGCTCTCCCAGGGGCCGAGGATGGTCACCGCCCGCTGCCGCGCGCCGCTCAGCTGGACGCGGGTGCCGATGCGCACCTCGGAGGTGTCCGTGCCGCCGGGCTCGATCAGGCGGACGCGCTGGAGCTCGCCGTTGAGGCTGGCGGCACGGGCATTCAGGTACTCGTGGCGCTGGCGGGCCGCCTTGTACTCGAAGTTCTCCCGCAGGTCGCCCATGGCGCGGGCCTCCTCGATCGCCTTGCGGTTGGCCGGGATCTCCTTCGAGAGGATCTGCTGCAGCTCCGCCCGCTTGGCCTCCACCGACTCGATGAGGGCATAGATGGGGGGCGGTCCGCTCTCCTTGCGCAGGTTCTGGAAGCGGAGATGGATGGCGTTGACGAGCTGCTCGCGCTGGTAGGGCTCCAGGGGAGCGGACCGCTGGATGGCCTCTTCCGCCTGCGCCGCCTGGTCCTCGCTGAGGTGGCTGAGCAGGCGCGGCACCGTGCCGCCGGATTCGGCGAGGGCCAGCAGGCGGACGCGGAAGGTGGCGAACTCGTCGCGCGAGAGGGTGGTGAGGATCTGTTGCAGCAGGCGGAGAGCGTTGCGCGTGCGCATCGCCTCGTCCACCGCCGCCCGCTCGGCCAGCCAGACGAAGGCCGCCGGATTCCGGTGCGGCTGGGCGAGCAGACCGTCGAGCAGGCGGTCGAGCTCGCGGGGGGCCCCCGTGGCCAAGCCGTCGGCCAGGAGATCGAGGGCGCGCGGATCGGACTCCTTGGTCATGGCGTCGCGGTAGATGGCGGGCCAGTCCTCGCGGCGCTCGCGGACCATCGCATAGGCACGCTCGCGCAGCAGCCGCTCCTCGACGCCGGCGAAGACCCGCTGCGGCTGGTCGGCCAGCAGGTCGTCCGGCGTCCAGTCGACCTGGTCGACGATCTTCGAGCCGCTGCGCTCGATGGCGAACCAGATCTCGAAGGCGAGGCCGGGATCGCTGTCGGCCACCTGCTCGCCGACCTCGGCGAGGTTGGCCGCCATGCGGTCGCGCAGCCCCTCGTCGCGGGCCCCCTCGCGGCGCAGGCGCTCGATCTTCTTGCGCGGCTCGGCGCGCTCGAAGGCCTTCCAGACCGACTCCAGGGCGTCGCCGCTGCTGTCGGCCCAGCGGTAGGTCTGGCGCGCGCCGCTGCCGCTCGCCACCACCTGGGAGTGCTTGCGGGCGGCGGCCCACCAGGAGGTCCACGCGGGCTCGGAGACCAGCCCGGCGACGATGTCGCGCACCTCGCCGGCGGTGAGCGGCCGGTCGGGGTAGCTCTGCAACACCGTGCGCAGGAGCTCCGGGGGCAACAGGGCCTTGAGCGAGGCGGGGTCCTCCAGCTTGCGGCGGAGCACGTGGTCGGGGGCGAGCGGCTTGAGCAGCTTCGGCGCCGCCTTGAAGCCCACGGTGAGGCCGCGGATCCGCTCGAAGTCGACCTTGAAGCTTTCGAGCCCGAGGTTCGCCTCCACCACGCGGCCGACCCCCTTGCCCTCCATCGCCACCACGGTGCCGACGTCGAAGGCGAGCAGCCCTTCGAGGCGCTCGACCTTCTCCCAGGTCTTGGGGATGTCGGTGGGCGCGCGGTGGAGCCCCACGGCCTCGTAGAGGGCCTTGTAGGTCGAGCGGTCGCCGTAGAGCTTGCCGAGGGTGGAGGAGACGGTGGGGTGGAGCTTGTCGGCGGGGAGGTAGAGGGCGCCGGCCTTTTTCAGGAGCTGGAGGCGCGGCGCCCACCGGCCGCTCTCGCGGAGGTGGTCGTCCAGCAGCTCCAGGAGGGAGCGGGCGCGCCCCTCCTCGCCGGTGCCGATGAGGGCGCGCGCGACTCCTACGTAGTAGTCGAGATCCGTGGGGTCCTTCTCGATCCGCGCCAGCCAGTCGCCTTCGATCGAGTCGAAATCGCCCTTGGACAGTTGGCTCTGAGTGGTTCGCGTGATTGCCATAGGGAGGGAGGAAGATACCAGATTCTATAAGCTACGCCCATGTCCGATCCCCTGGAGGAGCGCGCGAGCGAGCCCGAGCTCCACCTCCGGCTGCGCGAGGCGGGCTCCGAGGAGCTGCTGGCCCTCCTGCGGGCGCACGCCGGGGAGCTGACCGCCCCGGCGGTCCGCCACGCGCTGCGCAATCCCTATTGCACGGCCGAGGCGATCGAGGGGGTCGCGGCCGAGCAGCGGCTGCTCTCCTTCTACGAGGTGCGGCGCGACCTCGCGCTCCATCCACAGACGCCCGAGACGCTCGCCGCCCGCTTCGTGCCCACCCTCTGGTGGCGCGACCTGATGGCGCTCTCCCTCGACACCCGCCTGCGCCCGGCGCTGCGGCGGACGGCCGAGGTCCATCTCGGCACGCGGCTGCCGGAGCTGGCGGTGGGAGAGAAGGTCTCGCTCGCCCGCCGGGCCAGCCCCGGGATCCTCTCTCAGCTCCGCCACGACCCCAGCCCGCGGGTGATCGCGGCCCTGCTCGACAATCCGCGGCTGACCGAAGGGCTGCTGGTCCCCCTGCTCCACGGCGCGTCGACTCCCCCCGCGATCCTCGGATTGATCGCCAACGACCGTCGTTGGGGGGTACGCTATCCCCTGCGGCTGGCGCTGGTGCGCAATCCGGCGACCCCGCTCCAGGTCTCCGGGCGGCTGCTGGAGGCGCTACGGAAATCGGACCTCCGGCCGGTCGCCATGGACCCGCGGATCCCGGAGCCGGTGCGCCGCCGGGCGCGGGTCTTGCTGGGAGATTCCGGCTGAAGGACCGCCCTCGGGCGTGAAAGGCCGCCCCACGGCGACAATATTTGACCCCAGGGCGGAACGCCGCGTAAAGTTATGAGTCGCGTGCCGAAAAACGTGTCCAGACGAGAGAGCGCTCAGCCCAGCAAGACCGCCGACGCCACCCCGAACGGTCCGGCCGTTCCAGGGGCTGATCCGGCTGCCGGCAAGCGACCGAACCGTCAACCTCCCTGGGAGAAGGAAGCGGTGTCAAGCGAGAGCGGCTCTTTCGGCGACTGGCTGCGGCGGCAACGCGAGCTGCGTGAGATCAGCCTGCGCGACATCGCCGAGCGCACCAAGATCAGCCTGCGCTATCTCGAAGCGATGGAAGCCGACCGCTTCGACCTCCTGCCTGCCCCCATCTTCGCGAAAGGTTTTCTCCGCGAGTATGCCCGTTACGTGGGCCTTTCGCCGGACGACGTGGTCAACCACTACCTCTCCGTCCATCATCCGGAGGAGCTGGCCGATCCCAAGGAGGACACCAAGGTCCGCTCCCGGCCGAAGCCGGTCGATCCCGGCCCGACGCCGGTGCGCCGCAACTGGAGCTGGGGCCTCCTGCTCGCCCTCGCCGGGCTGATCCTGCTCGTGCTGGTGGCCCTGGTGGCCTGGTTCGCCGATCACCGGCACACCGAGCCCACGAACGTCGGCCAGGCGCCGCCGATCGCCGCGCCGCCGCCGGTCCAGGTCGCCGCCCAGCCCGCCGCGCCGGCCCGGCCCACGCCGCCGCCCCCCACCGCGCCGATCCAGGTCTCCCTCGACTTCTCCAAGGACTGCTGGGTGGAGGCGGTGATCGACGGCGGCAAGAGCCGGCTGGCCGAGCTGCGGATCCAGGGCGAGTCGCTGCCGCTCGAAGCGGAGAAGAGCATCTCGCTGACCCTCGGCAACGCCGGTGTGGTGGACGTGCGGGTGAACGGCTATCCCCTGGAGCTGAACAAGAAAGAGGGGGACGTCGTGCGCGACCTGGTGATCGACCTCAACACCGTGCAGGCCCTCAAGGCGAAACAAGAGGCCCACTGACCGTGGCCGACAGCCCGTCCTCCGCGCTGCTCGAGCAGATCCGCTCGGGCAACCGGCAGTTTCAGCTCCTCGCCGCCGAAGGGGTGCTGCCGCTCCCCCCAGAGGAGCTGATCCCCCTTCAGGTCGACCTCGCCCAGGGGGACGACGAGGAGGTGGCGGAGCTGGCCCGGCAGAGCCTGCGCACGGTCGATGAGCGCCTGGCCAGGCCCTACCTCGAACGCCAGGCCAGCTCCGAGGCCCTCACCTTCTTCGCCGAGGAGAGCAGCCATCCGGCGCTGCTGGAGGCCATCCTGCGCCGGCGCGACGTGCCGCGCCCGGTCCTCGCCCGCCTCGCCCGCCGCCTCCCCCCCGATCTCCAGGAGGTGCTGCTGCTGCGCCAGGACGCCATCGTCGAGGAGCCGGTGATCCTGGAAGCGCTGGAGGCGAACCCCCAGCTCTCCTCCTACTCGGCCCGCCGCATCGCCGAGTACCGCGAGCACCTGCTCCCCCGGCAGCGCACCATGCCGGCCCAGCCTGAGATCGAGGAGATGGACGAGGAGTCCCTCCAGCGCGAGATCGAGCTGGCGCGGGAGCTCCCCCCCTCCGGCGAGCTCGAGGAGGAGAGGACCAAGCTCACCGAGGGGCAGATCCGCGGCCTGCCGATCCCCGCCCGGCTCAAGCTGACCCGCGGCGCGCCGCGCGCCCTGCGCGGTATCCTGCTGCGCGACTCCAACCCCCAGGTCGCCGTATCGGTGATCACCAACAACAGCCTCTCCGACCAGGAGGTCGAGCAGACCGCCAACAACCGGTCGGTGGTCGAGGAGGTGCTGGTGACGATCGCCCGTAAACGCGAGTGGGTCAACAAGTACAACATCACCAGGGCCCTGGTCCACAACCCCCGGGCGCCGCTCGCGGTCACCATGCGCCTGATCGCCAAGCTCTCGGTGCGCGACCTTCGCGAGCTGGGCCGGGACCGCAATATTCCCGACGCCTTGCGCTCTACAGCCCTGCGTTTGTATAGAATCAAGCAGCAATAGGAAACCAGAGCGAATGGCCAGGGACTTCTACGCCGTCCTCGCGGTGCCGCGCAACGCCACCGAGGACCAGATCCGTCAGCGCTTTCGGGAGCTCGCACGCACCCGCCACCCGGACCGTTTCCAGGGGGTGGAGAAGGAGCGCGCGGAGAAGGAGTTCCAGGAGATCACGCAGGCCTTCAACGTGCTGGTCGACCCCGAGCGGCGGCGCCGGCACGACACCGACCTGGTGCGCCCCGAGGAGAATACGGTCAACGACCCCCGCCAGCTCTTCAAGGTCTATCTCCAGCGCGGGGTCAAGGCCTACAAGGAGAAGAGCTACCTGGAGGCGGCCAGCAACTTCGACCTGGCGACCCAGACCGATCCCAAGAACGGCCAGGCCTGGCACCACCTGGCCCAGGCCTGCAGCCAGCAGCGCAACTGGATCTCCCGGGCCGTGGACGCCATCGAGCGCGCCTGCCAGCTCGAGCCGATGAACCCCGCCTACCTCAAGCAGGCCGGCCGCATCTGCGCCCTGGCCGGCCAGACGGAGAGGGCGGTCCAGTACTACCGCAAGGCCCTCCAGTGGGGGGGCGACGACGAGACCGTGAGCCAGGCTCTGGAGAGCCTGAGCGGCTCCTCCTCACGCCGCGGCGGCTTCTTCGGGCGGGCCTCCTGATGCGCGTCAAGGCCTGCGGTCTCTCCGACGTGGGGCTCACCCGGGCCCACAACGAGGACTATTTCGAGATCGACCCCCTGCACAAGCTCTACGTGGTGGCCGACGGCATGGGGGGGCACAGCCACGGCGAGGTGGCCTCGCAGCTCGCGGTCACCGCCATCCGCGAGTTCATCGCCAAGAGCGCCGACCGCGACACCACCTGGCCGTTCGGCATGGAATCCGACCTCGCCCACCACTCGAACCTGCTCAAGATGGCCGTGCGGATGGCCCACGACCACGTCCTGCGCGCCATCAGCAAGGACGGCTCGCTCTACGGCATGGGCACGACCGTGGTGGGGCTCCTGCTCTCGGGCACCACCGCCGCCGTCGCCCACGTGGGGGACAGCCGGGCCTACCGGCTCCGCGACGGCCGGCTGGAGCAGATCACCCAGGACCACACCTGGGTCAACGAGCAGGTGGTGGCCGGCTTCCTCTCCAGGGAGCAGGCCCGCACGCACCCGCTCAAGAACGTGGTCACCCGCGCCCTGGGCGGGGAGAGCGACGTGCTGGTGGACGTGCGCGAGATGGAGGTGCAGCCAGGCGACCTCTTCCTCCTCTGCTCGGACGGCCTGACCGGCATGCTCTCCGACTCCGACATCCGCGACCGCCTCGCCTCCGGCCGCAGCCTCCACGAGATCTGCCGCACCCTCATCAACGACTCCAACGCCCGCGGCGGCATCGACAACATCACCGTCGTGCTGCTGGCCATTGAGGAGAACGGGGCGAGCGCGGAGGATGAGGGGGAGGCGACGCGGTAGGGGGCCAGGGAGGATAAGCTCCCCCGCATGACGCGCGTCGCCGTTCTCGGCGGTGGACCCGCAGGCGGCTCGGCGGCCCTCGCGCTGGCCCGGGGTGGGGTGGCGGTGGACCTCTATCTGCCGGCCCGGCCGGGGGAGAAGCCCTGCGGCGGAGCGGTGCCCGAGCACGTTCTTCCCCGCATCGACGGCTTCGACCCCTCGCCGCTGCCGGCCGTGGCCGGCCCCGAGGCTGTGCTGGAAAACGCTCGCGGGCACCGGCTGGCCCTCGACCTCGACGGCATCCGCATCTTCCGGCGGCGGGACTTCGACCGCGCCCTCGTGGAGGCCGCTCTCGCCGCGGGCGCCGTGCCGCGCCGGGTCAAGGCGGAGCGCCTGGAGAGGGGGGAGAAGGGCGTGCGGGTCGTGGCGGAGGGCGAGGCGCGCGCCTACGACTGGGTCGTGGGGGCGGACGGCGCCCGCGGCCTCTCCCGCCGCTCGCTCGGGCTGCCGCCCCGGGGGGACAGCGTCGGCCTCGGCGGCTCCCTCTCCGGGCTCGACTGGAAGCGCCTCGTCCTCGCCTTCCCCGAGATGGCGGACGCCTACCTCTGGATCTTCCCCCGGCCCGGCGGCGCCTCGGTCGGCATCGCCTACACCCCCGGCCGGCTCACGGACCTCCAGGCCCGCGTCGCGCTCGACGCCTTCCTCGACGATCACCTGCCCGCGGGCTGGCGGGACCTCCCGGGACCGCGCTACCGCTATCCGATCCCGGTCTTCGGGCCCTGGACCCTGGAGGCGGTGCGCCGGGGGTTGAGCCGCCGCATCCTCCTCGCCGGGGACGCGGCGGCGGTGGCCGACCCCCTCACCCGCGAGGGGATCCGCTACGGCCTGCTCACCGGCCGCTGGGCGGCCGAGAGCCTCCTCGCAGGGAAGCCCGCGGCCTATCCGGAGCGGCTGGCGGCCGAGCTGTTGGAAGACATGGAGAAGGCCGGGCACGCCCGCGACCTCTTCTTCGAGGGGGCGATCGGCAGGTGGACCGTCCCCCTGTCGCGGGTGCATCCCGGCATCCGCCGCGTCCTCAACGACCTCCTCGCCGGCCGCCAGCCCTACACGGGCCTGCGGCGGAGGTTGTTGGGCGCGGCGGTGGGGCTATCTACTTCCCGTACTCATACCCCTTCCGGGCCTTGACCCGCAGCTCGGGGTTGGTCGTCGTCACCGTGACGTTCTGGAAGCCCGTCTTGCCGGCCGGCTGATCGCTCTGGTAGCTCAGCAGGTAATAGCCGTTGTTCTCCTTGGCGATCTGGTCGAGCGGCGTCGAGAAGTTGGTGACGTTGTAGAAATACCGGCCGCCGGTCTCGTCCGACATCATCTGCAGCGAGTCGCTCAGCGTGTGCTCCACCGCCGGCGGGGTGAGGTCGAGCGAGTAGACCGCCACGTTGTTGGCGTTGAGCGCCTCGATCGTGGGCAGGAAGTAGCGCTTGTCGGGCACGAACTGGCCGAACGGCGTCTCGTTGGCGGGCAGGCCGAAGGTGAAGAGCAGCAGGTTCTTGCGTCCCCGGATGTTGCCGGCCGAGCGGGCGATCACCTGGAAGGCGTCGTAGATCTTGGGGGTCTTGTCCATCAGCTCCCGCCCCTTGGGAAGGCCGGCGAGCAGCGACGGGCCCTTGCTGGCGTCGATGCGCGAGGGGTAGTTCCCCTCGGGGTCCTTGGCCTTCACGGCGTCGCCGATCGCCTGCACCAGCGCCTTGCGGTCGTGCGTGAAGTCCTGCTGCACCTTGAGGCGGGTGTCGTAGCTCACCACCGCCACCCAGTCGTTGGCCAGCATCTCGCCGTCCACCCAGCCGCGGGCGCGCTTGGCGGCCTCGAGCTGCTGGGAGAGCAGGCGCGGCGCCTCTTGGGCTTCCGGCTTCTGGTCCTGGAAGAAGAGGATGAAGTAGCGGTCCTCCGTCCCCTGGTCGGTGCTCACCCCCTGCTTGGCGAGGGCGGGAGAGGACTCTAGCAGCCGGCGGTTGCTGTAGAAGGTCACGCCGGTCAGGTCGACGGGCTTGCCGTTCTCCCTGACCACGAAGTCGTTCTTGTCGAGGCCCACGATCACGTTCCCCCGGGCGTCGGTGACCAGGACGTCGAGCAGGACCTCGTTGACGTTCACCTTGCCCGTGAACTGGCCTTGAGGATTCTGCGGCGCCTCCTGGGCCACGGCGGCGAGCCCGAGACCGCAGAACGCGATGAGGGCGGCCGCCGTCATCCGTATGATTCGAAGCATGTTCTTTCTCCTTTGCAGATCCGGACCGCGGAAACCATTCTGGTCCGGTCCAGTATTGAGAGCAAGGGGTGGGCCAGGAAAAATTCCCATCTCCACCGGCGTGCGGAAAGGACTCATTCTAAAAGAGCTTTTCTACATCGCGAGCGACTGGATGGGAAATCAGACACCCTGTTCTGTGTCCTCGCCCCGGGTCCGGCCGCGTCCTCTGGAGAGGGCGGTCCGCCAGTGCTGCAACGAAGCCGTCCCTGGCTTCGTAACTCTCTGAAGAAGGAGGAAGTTTGCGGCGGCGTTCGCCATTCCCGGGGCGCCTGGCATCCCGGTTGCTCGTGCGAATAGAGATGTCGTGCTTTACCCAAAGGAGATAACGATGATTTCCAAAAAGATTCGCGTGATGATCGGCCTCGCGGGGCTGCTTGTCCTCGCCTTGCCGGCTTCCGCTCAGCGGTATGGCCGGCGCCACTACGACAATTACGGCCGCGATGGCGAATTCCGCATCCACCTCGGCTCCTTTGAGCCCCGGGGCAGCTCCGAGTACTGGAACGGCATCCAGAACGACTTCACGAATTCCGACCCCGGCGACTTCCAGGACGTCAGCTTCGGCGCCGACTATCTGCTCCCCCTCAACGACCGGATGAGCCTCATGTTCTCCGGCACCTGGTACGAGGGGACCACCACCAATGCCTACCGCGGCTTCGAGGACAACTTCGGCGACCGCATCCGGCACGACACGACGCTCGACATCGGCTCGGCCACGGTCGGGCTCGTCTTCCATCTCCTCCCCCGGGGGGCCTCGATCCAGCCCTACGTGGGAGTGGGGGGCGGCGCCTACCCCTGGCGGCTGGAGGAGAGGGGTGACTTCATCGACTTCAACACCCCCAACAACGCGATCTTCTCGTCGCGCCTGAGGTCGAGCGGCACCGCCTTCGGCTACTACGGGCTGGTCGGCCTGGAGGCGCCGATCACCCGCAACGTCTCGATCTTCGCCGAGGGGCGCTGGACCCGGGTCGACGACGACCTCAACGACGATTTCGAGGGGTTCGGCAAGCTCGACCTCAGCGGCCGTGAGATCGCCGCCGGCCTCTCCTGGCGCCTGTAAACCTCGCCCTTCGCCCTCTCACCCTCGGCCCGGCGGTCCGCCGCCGGACCGTTTCGTCTTAGGAGATCCAGGCGAAGGCCTGCTGGATCTCGTTACGCAGGGCGGACCACTCCAGAGGCTTGGCGAGGAAGGCGAAGGCTCCGGAGCCCAGGGCGCGCTCGCGCAGGGCGTCGTCCATGTGGCCCGTGATGAGCACGACGGGGAGGTCGGGATCGGTCTTCGCGAGGTGCCGCTGGACGTCGAGGCCGTTGGCGTCCGGCAGCATGACGTCGAGCACCAGGCAGGC
This sequence comes from Thermoanaerobaculia bacterium, assembly GCA_045807625.1. GTDB lineage: Bacteria > Acidobacteriota > Thermoanaerobaculia > Multivoradales > UBA5704 > DATARR01. Next base: position 40,313 of record JBJMHA010000021.1, read on the forward strand.
CGGCCCCTCGGGGCGCCGGTAGGCCAGAAGCTCCCGGGCCGTGGCGAACGGCCGCACCGCGTAGCCGGCCAGCCGGAACAGCTCCCCGAGATCCCGCCGCACCGACGGGTCGTCGTCGAGGAGCAGGACGGACCGCCGGGGGGGCAGCCCTCGGTCCCGGTCGGAGGACCCGGGGGTGTAGATCAGAGATCCGCTGGGCCGGTGGAACGTTCCCACCGGACCCGAGGCCGAGCCACAACGCGAGTACTCCATGATGAGCCGTCCTTGGTCTCCAAAGGCCGCCAGCAGGGGCGCAGATCTTCTAGAATAAATCCTCTAGAGATAAAAAGCAATCGGTCAAATAGACCGGGCCGGCGTCTGGCACATCGCTTGAAGCAGGGAAGGGGAGAGGAGGAGATGATGGACCTCGACGTACAGCATGACGAAGCGGGAGGCAGGTACTACGCCGTGATCGACGGCCGCGAGGCGGTCTGCGAATACGGTCCGGCCGGCGAAGGGAAGCTCAACTTCTTCCACACCTACGTCCCCCCCGAGTTGCGCGGCCGGGGGATCGCCGACGACCTCGTGCGCCACGCCCTGGACGACGTGATCGCGCGCGGCTACAAGGTGGTCCCCTCCTGCTGGTTCGTCCGCGCCTACATCCAGCGGCACGGGAAGTACCAGGCGGCCCTGGGGTAATCGGGCTCGGGGCGGGCGCTCTGTTAAGATGGAGCCTCAGGAGAACGCCGGTATGAAGACTCTCAAGCTGGAGGTGACCGACGAGCTCGCCGAGCGGATGGAGCATCTCGTCCAGACGGGGTGGTTCGCGAGTGTGGAAGAGCTGGCCCGGCTGGCGCTGAGCGAGCTCCTGAGCCACCACCGCTTCGAGCTCCAGGAGCAATTCCAGCTAGACGACATTCGTTGGGCTGTGGGTCTCAAGGCCGGCGAGCGTTGAGACGCATCGTCTGCGACACAGGCCCGCTTCTTCACCTGCGAGAGGCGGGCTGCCTGGAAATCCTGAGAGAGGCCGGCGAGATCAAGATTCCGCCGACGGTCCGCGCGGAGCTCATCAACCGCGATTCCTTTTGGAGCCAGAACATGCCTGATTGGGTCGAGGTCGGGCTCCTGGAGCCGAGATTCCGGGGCGTCGCGGCGCAATGGCTCCGGGCTGGCCTGCTGGATCCCGGAGAAGCCGAAGCGCTCTCGCTGGCCGCGCAGCTCAAGGCTGACTGGCTGCTGACCGATGACGCCGCCGCCCGGCTCATCGCTCAGCAGCAAGGCCTGGAGGTTCATGGCTCACTGGGAGTCATCCTCTGGGCGGCAGCCACAGGCCAATTTCAACGCTTCGAGGCCGAAAAGGCCCTGGACTCCCTTTTCCAGTCCTCGCTCTGGCTCACTTCCCAGGTTCGTAAACAAGCGCGAGCGGCGCTTCGCCAGATTTTCTCCACTCCCTAGAACCCCAGCGTCCCGTTCTCCCGCGCCCAGGCGAGCTGCTGGGCGAGGAAGTCGCGGGGGTAGGAGATCTTCACGTCCGTCACCTTGCCGGTCTTGTCCTTGACCGGGGCGAGGTCCGCGAAGACCCCCGAGGAGGAGATCGGGATGTCGAGCTTCTTGTAGCGGGCCACGACGTCGTCCCGCACCGCCGGATCGAAGTGGACGCCGTAGGCGTCGATCAGCTTCTTGATCCCCTCGTAGTCGCCGGTGCCCTTGATCCGCATGAGCTCGGCCAGCAGCTTGCCGACCGCCTCGTGCGCCTTGTCATAGTCCTTGACGTCGACGTACCAGTGGCCGTTCTTCCGCACCCGCTCCAGGGCCCCGGCCTCGATCAGGTAGTTGGCGACCAGCATCCGCGCGCGGTCGTGGTCCTCCTGGACCGTGTTCCCGGTGGGGTAGTTCTTGAGCGGCGTCAGCCCGGCGCGCGCGAGCTGGCGGTAGAGCTCGCGGCCCACCTCGGGGACGTCCTTGACGCCGAGCTCGGCCAGCTTCGGATCGTAGATGTTCCAATAGGCCACCAGGTCCGCCCGTGCCTCCTCCAGGGTCGAGTAGTACTGGCGCAGATAGGTCGACGGGTCCTTGGGGACCGCCACCTTGCCCGAGCCGTGGCCGATGATCTCGTGCAGGGCGGTGTGGAGGTTGTCCGCCTCCGGGCCGTATTTGCCGAAGAGGGGCTCCTCCCGCGGATCGTCCGAGAATTCGGCCGCCACGTGGGCCCCCCGGGTGGCGTTGAAGGCGTTGATCGACGAGGTCAGGAGGAGGCTCTTGGTGCCGTACTTCTCCCGGATGTCCTGCTCGTTCGGCAGGTTGTCGCCGATCGTGGAGACATGGAAGTCGCCGCTCGCGATCAGCGTCTCGATCGCCTTGCCGACCGGCGGCTTGACGTCGAGCTTCTTGAACCGCTCCTCCCACGGCGCCTTGCGCTCGAAATAGACGGCGTTCGCCGCCAGCTTCCGCATCAGCGGCTCGAGCGTCTGGTCGACCACGGCCACCACCATCTGGGACGACCCCTTGATGCCGCGGGCGTCGCGGTAGACCTCGATGAAGCCGGAGGCGAAGTCGACCGCCTCGTCGTTCTGAATCCAGAGGACGTTGAAGTCGTGCCAGTCCTTGAGGTCCCCCGTCTGGTAGAAGCGGACGAGGGCGCGCAGCACCCTGGCCAGGGCGGGATCGGCGCTCTGCGCGGCCGCCTCGAGCTCGCGGTTGACCGCCCGAAGCTCCTTGGCGTAGAGGCCCGGAGGGACCTTGCCGTCCGGCGTGCCGGCCCGGTAGACCTCCTCGATCAGCTTGCCGTCCTTCTTGACCAGACGGGAGTTGAGCGGGTTCTTCTCCTGGAAGCCCTTGAGGTCGTCGAGCTTGACCCCCTGGTAGTAGTTGTTGCTCGACGCGGTGAGGATGTCCTCGCCCGGCGGCGGCGTCTTGGCGGTCATCTGGGGCTGGAATTGGGGATCGAAGAGCGGCGCCTGGAGCGACTTGAGCGTCTGGGCGAGCTGCGCCTGAGTGCCGAGCCGGGCCCCCTTGGACCGCGCCTGCTCGGCGGCCCGGGAGAAGTCCTCGAACGAGATCCCGGGGAGGAATTTCTCGCCCGTGGTCTCGTGATGGTTGCCGCCGTTGCCGAAGAAGAGCATCGCGTAGTCGACGATCGCCTTGCGCGAGGCCTCCGGCAGCCGCTCGGGGCGCTCGGCCAGGGCGCCCAGCAGGCGCTTGGCCGTCAGGCCGTAGGCCGACATCTGGTCGTAGAAGATGGGGTCGAGCTGCACCGCCGCCCGGTAGAGGTGCCAGGCGACCAGCTTCTGGCCGAGCGGCAGCTTGGAGTAGCTCGGGGACTGCACCTGCAGGAAGCCGCGGTCGCCGATCCGCCCCACCAGCGGGGACGGGGCCTGCGCGGGCAGCGGCGGGACCAGCAGGAGGCCAAGCGGGATCAGGGCGAGAGCTCTTCGGATGGTCATGGGCGTCTCCTTCCTCCAGGAGGGGATTGTGTCATCATCCACCTCCTATCGAGAGGAGGAGCCTATCGTGAGACGACTTACTCTTTCATTCATCCTGCTGCTCGCGGCCGTGCCCTGCTCGGCGGGAATCCACTACAAGTCCACCACCAAGACCTGGTCGGAGGGGGGCAGCGCGCGCAACAACGACATCCAGGCCGAGGGGTGGGTGTCGGGCGAGAAGGCCAAGGTCGCCTTCCTGGAGAGCAACGGCAACCCCATGGCCCAACAGGGCACCTACATCGTCACCAAGGACGGGGGCAAGACCCTCTACCTGGTCAACCCGCAGGAGAAGACCTACGCCCAGTGGGACCTCCAGGGGATGCTCGGCGTGGTCGGCGCGGTGATGAACGGCATGGGCCCGCTGCTCCGTATCCAGTTCTCCGACCCCAAGACGGAGAAGATCTCGGAGGAGGACGGCGGCCTGGTGGCGGGGGTCCCCACCCGGCACTACAAGTACCGCACGAGCTACACCATGAGCGTCAAGGTGCTCGGCATGGGGAACACGGCGAACGTGGTGAGCGAGCAGGACATCTGGGCCGCCACCAGGCTGACCGACATCGGCCTGGGCGTCTGGCTTCGCGCCGAGCCCCCGCGCACCGGCAACAAGGAGTTCGACAAGCTCCTCGCCAGCTCGGCGGCCAAGTTCCAGGGCTTCCCCCTGAAATTTGTCACCGTCAGCACCTCCACCCAGCAGAAGGGGAACAAGCAGACCGTCACCCACTCCACGATGGAGGTGACGCAATTCGACGCCAGCGCCTCCGTGCCGGCCTCGGCCTTCGAGATCCCCGCCGGCTACAAGGAGACCCAGATCGCCCCGACCCAGCAGGGGGCCCAGGAGGACGAGAAGCAGGAGGAGGAAGGGGGCCTGCGCGGCCTGCTGAAGCGGAAGAAGGGGAGCGGAGGCGGCCTCTAGTGGCGGACGAGCCCAAGGCCGAGCGGCTCGGCACTCGCGAGATCTACCGCGGGCGCACCTTCAACGTCGACGTCGACAAGGTGCGCCTCCCCGGCGGTCCGGAGGTCGAGCTGGAGCTGGTCCACCACCGGGGCGCCGCCGCGGTGGTGCCAGTGCTCGACGACGGCACGGTGCTCCTGGTTCGCCAGTACCGCTACGCCACCGGCGGCTGGCTCCTGGAGATCCCCGCCGGCAAGCTCGACGGCGGCGAGTCCCCCGAGACCTGCGCCGGCCGCGAGGCCGAGGAGGAGGTCGGCTACCGTCCCGCGAAGCTGGAGCCCCTCGGCTGGATCTGGTCCTCTCCCGGCTTCGCCGACGAGAAGATCTGGCTCTTCCTCGCCACCGGCCTCCAGGAGGCGAAGCAGGAGCTGGAGCACGACGAGATCCTCCACATCGAGCGCCTGCCCTTCGCGGAGGCCGTCGAGAAGGCCGCCCGCGGGGAGATCCACGACGCGAAGTCGGCGGTGGCGTTGCTGCGGGCGGCGCGGGTGTACAGGGCGTAAGAGGCGATCCGACCGATCCGACCGATCACACCTACTAAAAACACCACCGCCTCAACCGCGTCCCCCTCCCTTGGCCCTGCCCGGCCCGAAACCTGCATACCCCCACCTCACCGCCGTACCTGCCGTCGCGGTCTTTTTTCTTTCCAGGAGAGAACGAACGAATGCGATCCGCAACCCTGCTGGAGCCTCGCCGGTTCCAGATCGATACGATGGAAACGCCCGCCCCCGGAGAGGGGGAGGTGCTGCTCAAGGTCCGTGGCTGTGGTGTGTGCGGCTCCGACATGGGGCCGTGGAAGGGGATCCAGGGGCTCGAATACCCCATGAAGCCGGGCGCTCCCGGGCATGAGGTCTTCGGCACCGTCGAGGCTCTGGGCTCCGGCGTCCAAGGGCTCGAGCCCGGCGACCCGGTGACCGCGCTCACCTACCGCGCCTACTCCGAATACGACGTCGCCCGCGCCACGGACATCGTGCCGCTTCCCCCCGGGCTCGCCGACCGGGTGGTGCTGGGCGAGCCGGTGGCCTGCGCCGTCAACGTCTCCCACCGCGCGGGGGTGAAGGAGGGGGACGTGGTGGTCCTCCTCGGCACCGGCTTCCTGGGCGCCCTGATGCTCCAGCTCCTCAACCGCCCCGAGGCGCCGTCGCCGTCGCGGGTGATCACGGTCTCCCGCCGCCGGCTCTCCGGGGAGATGGCGGATCGCCTGGGGGTCGACGAGTCGCTCACCTATGAAGATGACGTCCACAACCGGATCGGCGCCGTCACCGGCGGCCGGATGGCCGACGTGGTGATCGAGGCCACCGGCAAGCAGCGCCCGCTCGACCTCGGCGGCGAGCTGACCCGGGTGCGCGGCCGGCTGATCGTGGCCGGCTATCACCAGGACGGCCCCCGCACGGTCAACATGCAACTCTGGAACTGGCGGGGGATCGACGTGATCAACGCCCACGAGCGCGACCCCGGGATCTACAAGCGGGGGATGGAAGAGGGGGTCCGCCTGCTGGCCGAGGGGGGGCTCGACCTCGAGCCGCTGATCACCCACACCTTCCCGCTGGCCGAGATCAACCGCGCCTTCTCAACCTCCGAGGAGCGGCCGGAGGGGTTCCTGAAGTCGGTGGTGCTGCCGGAGGCCAGGGCGTGAGCGCGCCCCGGCTGGGGTTCGTCGGGATGGGCTGGATCGGGCGGATGCGTCTCGACGCCCTGGCCGAGGCCGGAGCGGCCGAGGTGGCGGCCGTCTGCGAGTCGGCGCCCGAGCGCCTGGCGCAGGCCGGGGACGCCCACCCGCAGGCGACCCGCTTCACCGAATACGAGGGGCTGCTCGAACGGGCGGAGGAGATGGGGCTCGACGGCCTCGTCATCGCCACCCCCAATGCCCTCCACGCGCCGCAGACCCTGGCGGCGCTGCAGCGGGGGCTCGCCGTCTTCTGCCAGAAGCCGCTGGCCCTCGACGCCCGGGAGGCCCGCGAGATGGTCGACGCCGCCCGCGGGGCCGACCGCCTGCTGGGGGTCGACTACTCCTACCGCTTCACCGACGGCGCCCGCGAGCTCAAGCGCCTGGTCGAGGCGGGGGAGCTGGGCCGGATCTTCAGCCTGGAGCTGGTCTTCCACAACGCCTACGGCCCGGACAAGCCCTGGTGCTTCGACCCCCGCCTGGCCGGCGGCGGCGCCCTGATGGACCTGGGGGTCCACCTGATCGACCTCGCCTTCTGGCTGCTGGACGACCCGCCCATCCGCCGCGTGCGGGGAGGGGCCTTCCGCCACGGCGAGCGCCTCTCGCTCGGCCGCGTCACCCCCTCGGGCGAGACCACGGTGGACGACTTCGCCAGCGCCTGGCTCGACCTCCACGACGGCCAGACCGTGGCCTCGCTCGCCGTGAGCTGGAACGCTCACGCCGGCCGCGACTGCGTCATCCGGGCCGCCCTCTTCGGCACCGAGGGGGGGGCCGAATTCCGCAATATCGACGGCAGCTTCTACGACTTCGAGCTGGAGCGCTTCCGGGGGCGATCGGGAGAGGTGGTCACCCGCGAGTCCAAGGGCTGGCTGGGCAAGGCCATTCTCGATTGGGCGCGCAGGCTCGCCGAGTCGAAGCGGTTCGATCCCGGGATCGAGCGCAGCGTGCGGGTGAGCGAGGTGGTGGACGGGATCTACGGGCGGTAGAATCGACGAATGCCCGTCGAAAAGCTGCGAATCGAAATCGGACACGACGAGATCGAGATCTACATGGGCGGCGGTGAGGCCGGCTCCACCGCCCTGACCGTCTGCGCCCTGCATCCGGCCGAGGCCTTCGGCGAGGGCGCCGTCGAGCTCCTGGCCGCCGCGTCGGGGGCCCAGGTCGTCTGCGCGAGCCCGCGGAGCCTTGCGCTCGAAGGGATGGTGAACGACCTCGAAGCCCTCCGCTGGGAGCTCGGCCTGGACCAGTGGGTCTTCTGGGGGATGTCGGGAGGGGGCTGGCTGGCGCAGATCTACGCGCGCCGATATCCGGACGCGCTCGCGGGCATCATCGTCGAGGGCGCCTGCGCCTGCTTCCGGGAGCGGCTCGCCGATCCCGCCTGCATGCTGAGCCCGTTCCATCCCGGGTGGCGGACCACTCTGGAGAATGCCGGCCTCCTGGACCCGGAGTCCCACCGCGAGCCGAGCCTCGCGGACGAGTCCGAATGGATCGAGATCCGTGGCGTCGGCTCGGTCTTCCGCCGCCGCGACGGCCCCGCCCTGCTCGTCTCGCCCATGCCGGTCTCCGAGGGCATGCGGAGGGTGATGCCGGAGCTCTGGAAGCTCGATTCCCGCGCCTGGCTCTCGACGATCCGCGTCCCCACCCTCGTTCTCTCCGGAACCATGGACCCGGTCGTCCCGATCGCCCATGCCCGGGCCGTACACGAGGCGATCGCCGGCTCGCGCTGGGTTCCCGTGGAGGGCGCGGGGCACGTGCCGGTGGCGGAGAAGCGGCCGGAGGTCGCGGAGGCGGTGCGGTCCTTCCTGGCCGGCCTTCCGTGCTGAGCTCCCTTCCCGAGACGCGGGATTCCCTCCCCGCGGCCTGTCGTCCAGCCCTGATGTTGCGGCAAGTCTGACAGCGGCTCTCCTCGAAAAGCCGTGAATGCGAAGACCTGTCGCCTCCGAATCACCCGATGAGCCCTCGTTGCGGCATTTCCCCGTTTTCCGGTGAAGGAAAAGACCGAAAGCTCCGCATCTTGGCGAGCCAGAAAAATCCATGCCCGGAAAGATGCGGTGATCGGCGCCAAAGAAGCGGTATTAACTCTCCGTAAAGCGGCAATGAACAGGATTGAAGCGGCATGTTGTCTCCTTGTCGCGGCACTTAGAGGCTTATGGCTGAAACGGGTGGAAATCGGGCGCCACTTTGAAGCCGAGATTAAGCCTCAATCTGAGGCAGCCAAGCATTACGCGCCGTTCTCCGCTGGCAAGAAGATCTTCTTGCGGTATTTACTGGAAACGAAGCGGCATTGTGATCTCGTATCGCGTCATTAAGAGGAGGGAACACGGCTTCTTGGGTTCTTGATGCGGTACTTTTTCCCCTTCAAGCCTTGCCAAGGCGGCAATGTGGGATGACTGTCAGCGGATTGGCGGCAAAAAATGGAATTCTATATATTTGACTTCGGTCTCTCCTTGACCTAAGATTGTTTTCTGTTTAGAGAGGCAGTGCCGCTAAAAAACGATGAGACGTTCATGGCCGGAAATGCCGGCGAAAGGAGATGGTATGCAGAAGCGGAAGATCAAGGCCCTGACCCTGAGCAAGGAGACCCTCCTGTCTCTTGACAAGCACCTCCAGACCGTGCGCGGAGGATTCGTGCCGGCGGACCCGAGCACCGAGTCCACCGATCCCCTCTCCGTCTTCATGCACTGCACCTCCTGCTGAGCCGCTCGATCAGCCTGGGGGTTGAAACCCCAGGCTGATCGATATCCGCCCCTCCAGAGCGGTTCTCTGGGGCTTTCCTCTGGAGACTGTCAAATCGCTTCCGGCGTCTCGACGTGCTCCGGACGGAATCCAATCCCCACCACCCGCGCCCCCACCCTCCGCAGCGCCGGCGCCAGGAGCCCGATCAGCATCCGGATCGGCCAGGGGAAGGCGAAGGGCTTCCCTCCCGGGCCGAACATGTGGCGGTGGACGAAGACCTGGGCCGCCTGGATGCGGCGGACCGGCATCCCCCGGCGCTCCTGCACGCGGCGGAGGTCGTCTTCGGTCACCTGGCCCTGCTTCAACTTCGCGGCGAGGAGGTTGGCGGCGGCGACCGCGTCCTGGACCGCGAGGTTGATGCCCACCCCTCCGGCGGGGGACATGGCGTGGGCCGCGTCGCCGATGCAGAGCAGGCCGGGGCGGTACCACCGGCGGAGGCGGTTCACCTGCACGGTCAGCAGCTTGACCTGATCCCAGGAGTCGATCTCATGGGCGGCGTCCGCCAGGAAGGGGGCGGCGCCCACGATGCCGGCGCGGAAGGCCTCCAGGCCCTGACGCCGGATCTCGTCGAACGCCCCCTTGGGGATGATCAGGCCGCATTGGAAGTAGTCCCCACGGTCGATCGTGACCAGGATCTTGCCGTTGCGGATCCTCCCCAGGACCTGCGACGGCTCCTCGGCGCTCTTCGAGAGGCGGAACCAGAGGACGTCGATGGGGACGCCGAAGTCGTCGACCTGCATCCCGGCCCGCTCGCGGACGGTGGAGTGCCGGCCGTCCGCGCCCACCACCAGATCGGCCCGGACCTCCAGATCCCCCTCGTCCGTTCTCGCCCTCAACCCCACGACGCGGCCGCCCTCCTCGATCAGGTCCGTGACCTCGGCCTTCATCAGGAGATGGAAGGCCGGATACCACTTTCCATTCTCCGCGAGGAAATTCAGGAAGTCCCACTGCGGCATGAGGGCGATGAACCGGCAGCGGGTGGGCAGATGGCTGAAGTCCGGGCCGTCGTATTCCCGGTCCCCGACCGCGAGCTTCAGGCGGCGGATCTCCTGGTGGGGGAGCTTCAGGAAGCCGGCCAGGAGGCCGAGCTCGCCCATCAGCTCCAGGGTGGAGGGGTGGACGGTGTCGCCGCGGAAGTCGCGGAAGAAGTCGGCGTGCTTTTCGAGCACCGTCACCTCGACGCCGGCCCGGGCGAGGAGGAAGCCGAGCATCATCCCGGCGGGCCCGCCGCCGGCAACGCAGCAGGTGGTCCGGATCGATCGCGGGCTCATGCCGGCTACTTCTCGCTGTCGAGCATCCGCATCTGGTGCTCGTCGTAGCGGGTGCCGGCCACGGCGGAGGCGGGGACGGTCTCCTCGATGCGAGCGAGATCCTCCGGCGACAGGTCGATCCCGAGGGCGCCGAGCGACTCCGTGAGCTGCGCCCGGGTGCGCGCGCCGATCACCGGCACGATGTTTTCGCCCTTGGCCAGCACCCAGGCGATGGCGAGCTGGGTGGGCGAGACCCCCTTCTCCGCGGCGAGCCGCTCCAGGGCCTCCACCAAGCGGCGGTTGCGCTCGCCGTTCTCCCCCTTGAAGCGGGGAAGGTAGGCCCGGAAGTCCCCCTGGGCCGCCGGCTTGGAGCCGCTGAGCAGGCCGCGCGAGAGCACCCCGTAGGCGGTGACGGCGATGCCGAGCTCGGCCAGGAGGGGGAAGATCCGCTCCTCGGGGCCGCGGCTGACCAGGGCATATTCGATCTGCAGGTCGGCGATGGGGTGGACGGCGTGCGCCCGGCGGATCGTCTCCGGCCCCACCTCCGACAGCCCGATGGCGCGGACATAGCCGGCCTTCACCAGGTCGGCGATGGCGCCGAGGGTCTCCTCGATGGGCACCGCCGGGTCCAGGCGGGCCGGACGGTAGATATCGATGTGATCCACGCCGAGGCGGGTCAGGCTGTGGGCGAGGAAATTCTTGACCGCGGCGGGGCGGGCGTCGAAGCCGAGCCAGCTTCCGTCCGGGCCGCGCATGGCGCCGAATTTCACCGAGAGCAGGGCCCGGTCCCGGCGGTCGCGCAGCGCCCGGCCGATCAGCATCTCGTTGTGCCCCATGCCGTAGAAGTCGCCGGTGTCGAGCAGGTTGATCCCGTGGTCCAGGGCCGCGTGGATGGTGGCGATGCTCTCCGCCTCGTCGGCGGGGCCGTACATGCCGGACATCCCCATGCAGCCGAGGGCCAGGGGGAAGACGGTGGGGCCGGAGGAGCCGAGGCGGCGGAATTCCGTGTGGGTGGGTGTCGTCATGGCCTCACGGTAGGCCAGGGGGGAGGGGTTTGGCAAGGAGGGGGAAACGCCCAGGGCCGGTTTTGCCCTCGGGTCGTCCTGCGCTCCGAAGCCTCACCCTCGGTCCCTCCTTCGTGGAGAGGGAGGGCCCGGAGATCGGCGTTTTCGAGCTCGGCAAGGTGGTTCAGCTACGTTCCCCCTCTCCACGGAGTGGCATAGGCGCTAACTTAGACGGACTTTCCGAACAAACGAAGCCCCAGATTTGGTATAGATCCTCAAAATGGGCATTGAATCCATCAACAAAGTACCTTCTACCTGCAACACAAGACATTAAGTTAGCGCCTATGCCACGGAGTGGAGAGGGGGCCAGGGGGTGAGGCCTCGGAGGGCAGGACGCTCCGAGGGCAAGGACGCGATGAGGCCCTACTCCCTCACCAGCAGGTATTCCTGGATTCCGTGCTTCAGCAGGAACGAGCGGTCGACGCGGAACCCCTTGAGGAGGTTGGTGACCTCAGCCGGCGCCAGGCGCGGCGAGGGGCGCTCGGCTCCGGTGCGCCGCTCGTAGACCAGGTGCTGCTCGTCCTTGATCCGGAAGCGGTACGGCTGGGCCGGGATGGTCTTGTGGTAGGAGATCAGCGCGAAGATGAGCGCGCCCCGGTTGGTGTGATTCCGGAGCTGCTCGGCGAAGGTCGCCAGCTCTTTGCGCTGGAGATAGTCGAAGAGGTCCCAGGCGAGGACCACGTCGAAGCGGGTGTCCTCGGGGACGGAGAGGAACTCGGCGAAGAAGCTGGGGCCTGCGAGGTCGCCGCCCTCTCCCGGCGTGCGGGAGGAGATGGCGGCATAGAGGTCCTCGATGAACAGCTTGCAGCCGTACTGCGAGAGGAACTCGACGTTCGAGCCGACGGCCGAGCCGAGGTCCAGCACGGTCAGCTTGCGCCGGCGGATCTCTTCACAGAGAGCCGCCAGCGCCAGCGAGCGGTGGACGTCGGGCTCGACCTCGACCTGAACCCGGCCCTGTTCCTTGCGGAGGCCGGAGCCGCGGGGGGAAAACCAGCTCATCAGGCGGTGGCCTTGACTCCCACGGCCTCGGACCGGTTGTTGTTGCTCACCTCACGGTCGTGGCTCGGCTCATGGCGCGAAGGACCGCTGCCGCCCATCTCCTTCGGCGGCTCCATGTCGATGCTCCCCTTGAACCGCGAGCCGTCCTCGAGGATCACGCGCGGTGCCGTGATGTTACCGCAGATGGACCCCGACTGGCGCAGGATCGCCTGCTCGCGGGCGAAGACGTTGCCGTCGACCTCTCCCTCCACGACGACCACCTTGCCGAAGACGTCGGCCTTCACGCGGCCGTTCTTGCCGACGGTCACGTTGTTCTGCTTGAGGTCCACCTTGCCCTCGACCCGGCCCTCGATGACGAGGTCCTCCTCACCCGTGAGATCACCCTTGATGAAGATCGAAGGGCCGATCGTGGCGCGCTCGGAAGGGCGGCGCGACGGCTCGCTCGCGGTGGCGGCGGGCGCGGGGGACGGCGAAGGCGCCGGCGCGGCGGTCATGGGGCGCGGCGCGGGGGACGGCTGCGGCTGCGGGGACGGTGGATCGTCGCTCTTCTTCCAGACCATGAAAACTTCTCCTTCACAGACGATTGGTGAGTGGCAGAAGGGAGGGTATGAGCCGGAAGAGGAGAAGTCAAGGAGAAAATAGATGGATGTCGATATTTCCCGGGGTCAGGGGACGATGAGGATGGAATCACCGTCTTCAACAACCAAATCCGCCTTCGTAGGGGCGGCCCTGTGTGGCCGCCCTGATGGGGGAAATCCCTGCTGAATCATCCCCCTCCCAGGGCGGCCACACAGGGCCGCCCCTACAAGAGCGTTGGAAACGGTCAGGAAACCAGCCGCGCGTTGAGCGTGATCTCCACCCCGCCCAGCGCCTGGGAGACCGGGCACCCTTCCTTGGCCTTGCGGGCCTGCTCCTGGAAGGCGGCCTCGTCGATCCCCGGCACGGAGGACTCGTTGTCGAGCTCGATGCGGGTGATCTTGAACCCCTCGCCGACCTTCTCCAGGTGGACCTTGGCGGTGGTGGCGACGCGCGTGGGGGTGAAGCCCGCGCGGCCGAGCCCCGCCGAGAGGGCCATGGAGAAGCAGCCGGCGTGCGCGGCGCCGATCAGCTCCTCGGGGTTGGTGCCCCCCGCCTCCTCGAAGCGCGAGCCGAAGGAGTAGCGCCCCTCGAAGGCGCCGCTGCCCAGCTTCACCGTCCCCTGACCGTCCTTGAGACCCCCTTCCCAAACCGCGTTGGCCTTGCGTACCGGCATGTGAGAATCCTCCTTCAATCCAAGTTTTGGAGATCGCCGCGGGCTACGGCTTGCCGGGCGGATGGGCCGCGCGGAAGTCGAGCTTCTGGCCGGGGGCGAGCTTGCGCAGGCCGGTGATCTCGACCGCCCGGTCGGCCTGCCAGTCGACGTGCAGGATGACCTCGATCTTGTCGCCGGCCTGGATGTCCCGGAGCGTGACGTTTTTGGCGACCAGGAAGGGCATGGTCATGGAGTCCATGCCTTCCACCCTGCCGTCGCGGGTGACGAAGTCGTCGACCGCCTCGTGATGGAGCTGCAGAAGGTTGCCGTTGGCCGGGCCGGGCAGCTCCACCACCTGGCCGCGGACGACGTAGTTGTGACCCCGCTCCCTCCGGGCGCATCCCGCCGTGAGCAGGACGGCCAGAGCCCCCAGGGCGAGGCTCCATTTCAGCGCTGACCGCATCGCTCTCTCCCTCGAGGGCGGATCGTAGCACCGAACCCTCACCCCTGGCCCCTCTCCCGACCCCTCCCACCCTCCCTCACCGGGAGAGGGGAACCGCCCGCCCCTACGACCAACAGTCCTGTGCTGTCTTTTTCTCCCTCTCCCGGTGAGGGAGGGTGGGAGGGGTCGGGAGAGGGCCGGGGTGAGGGCTCGGGCGCCTGGGCAAAGCCTTTGATAAGGTACCTCCGCTGAGGGAAGGAGGAGAGGATGAGCGACCAAGGGGATCTCCGGCTGGGTGGCTATGCCGCCGCGGTGGACGCGCGGCTCGCGCGGTGGCGGGACGAGGCCTTCGGCAAGCGGATGTGGGAGAAGGACTTCCGGCTCTGGTCGCCGGAGCCGGTCGCGGAGCTGAGCAACCGCCTGGGGTGGCTGGACCTGCCGAACAACATGACGGCCGAGGTGGAGCGGTTGGCGCGGCTGGGGCGGGACGCCCAGTTGGAGGGGGTGCGCGACGCCGTGGTGCTGGGCATGGGCGGATCGAGCCTCGCTCCCGAGGTCTACGCGCGGACGTTCGGCCTCGCCTTCGGCTATCCGGCGCTGACCGTGCTCGACAGCACCCATCCCGACGCGGTGCGCTCGCTCGCCCGGCGGCTCGACCCCGCCCGCAGCCTGTTCGTGGTGTCGAGCAAGTCGGGCACCACCACCGAGATGCGCTCCTTCTTCTTCTATTTCTGGGAGATGCTGAACGGGGTCCCCGACCGCGGGCGGCACTTCCTGGCGGTGACCGATCCCGGCACGCCGCTGGAGGCGATGGCGCGCGAGCGGGGGTTCCGGGCGGTGATCAACGCCCCCGAGGAGGTGGGGGGGCGGTACAGCGCGCTCACCCCGTTCGGCCTGGTGCCGGCGGCGCTCCTGGGCGTGGACGCCGGCCGCCTGCTCTCCCGGGCGCGCGGCATGGCCGAGGCCTGCGGCCCGCACGTCTCCTCCGAGAACAGCCCCGGCCTGCGCCTCGGGGCCGCGATGGGCGAGCTGGCCCTCGCCGGCCGCGACAAGGTGACCTTCGTCACCTCCCACTCCCTGGAGTCGTTCCCCGACTGGATCGAGCAGCTCATCGCCGAGAGCACAGGGAAGATCGTCCTCAAGGGGGGCGAGCACCGGGGGATCGTGCCGGTCGCGGGCGAGCCGCTGGGAGCGCCGGAGGCGTACGGCGACGACCGCTTCTTCGCCGCCCTGCTGCATCAGGGGGACGACGTCTCCGGGATCGAGCCGCGCCTGGAGGCCCTGGAGAGGGCCGGCCATCCGGTGGCGCGGTTCCATCTCTCCGACCGCTACGACCTCGGCGCCGAGATGTTCCGCTGGGAGGTGGCGACCGCGGCGGCCGGCGCCGTGCTGGAGCTCAACCCCTTCGATCAGCCGGACGTGCAGCTCGCCAAGGAGCTGGCGGGGAAGATGATGAAGGCCGCCGAGAGCGGCGCCCTGCCGCCGCCGGAGGGGGAGGTCCGCGCCGCCGAGCCCCAGGCGCTCGCCGCCGCGCTGGCGAAGTGGGTGCGCGGAGCGAAGGCGGGGGACTACCTGGGTCTCCACGCCTATCTCGCGCCGACCCCGCGCAAGACGGAGGAGCTGCGCGCCCTCCAGGCGGCGCTGCACGAGAAGACCCGCCTCGCGGTGACCCTCGGCTACGGCCCTCGCTTCCTCCACTCGACCGGCCAGCTCCACAAGGGGGGCCCGGACCGCTGCCGCTTCCTGCAGCTCGTGGACGAGCCGTCGGAGGATCTGGCCGTGCCGGAGACCAACTACACCTTCGGCACCCTGATCCGCGCCCAGGCCGAGGGGGACCGCCAGGCCCTGGAGCAGCGGGGGCGCCAGGTGCTGCGCGTGCAGCTCGGCCACGACGACGACCAGGGGCTGCGCCGGCTGATCCAGGACCTGGGGACGGCGTTCTAGGACGCTTCAAGGAGGAGATGGGCCATGATCCTGGCGGGCGACGTCGGCGGCACCAAGACCAACCTCGGGCTGTTCGAGCGGGAGGGGCACGGGCTGCGCCTGGTGCGCGCGGACAAGCTCCACAGCCCGGACTTCCCCGGCCTCCCGGCGGCGATCCACGCCTTCCTGAGCGCCGGCCCCGTGGGGGGGCCCCCTGGGGGACACATAGAGGCCGCCTGCTTCGGCATCCCCGGACCGGTGATCGACAACCGGGCGAGCACCACCAATCTCCCCTGGGTGGTGGACGGCGCCCAGATCGCCTCGGACATCCAGGTGCGGACCGTCGCCCTGATCAACGACCTGGTGGCCACGGCGGAGGGGATCCCCCTGCTTGGCGCCCATGAGCTGGCGATCCTCCAGGAGGGGAGCCCGGAGCCGGAGGGGAACCGGGTGCTGATCGCCGCCGGCACCGGGCTCGGCATGTCGATGCTGCCGCGCGTGGGGGACCGCTGGGTGCCTGTCGCCTCCGAGGGGGGGCATGCGGATTACCCGCCGCGGACCGAGGATGAGATCGACCTTCTCCGCTATCTGCGCGAGCGCTTCGGCCGGGTGAGCGCGGAGCGGGTGGTTTCCGGCATGGGACTGTTTCACATTTACAACTTTTTACGGGACGTGCGGCGGATGCCGGAGACTCCTGGGTTGCGCGAGGCCCTCGCCCGGGGGGAGGAGCCGGCGAAGATCATCGGCGAGGCGGCGCTCGCCCCAGGCAGGGAGGGCTGCGAGCTCTGCTCGCGGGCGCTCGACCTGCTCGTGGCCGCCTACGGCGCGCTCGCCGGCAACCTGGCGCTCCTCGGCACGGCCACCGGCGGCGTCTATCTGGGGGGAGGGATCGCGCCCAAGATCCTCCCCCGGCTGACCGGCGGCCTCTTCCTCCAGGCCTTCACCGCCAAGGGGCGGTTCGTCCCCTACCTGGAGAAGCTGCCCGTGCGGGTGATCCTGAACGACCGCGCGGCCCTCCTGGGAGCGGCCCGGCACGCCTCGCTGCTCCTGGCCCGCTGACGGATTTGACCTCCCCTCTAGCTTACAAAAGTAAACCTCTGGTAAACTCCGCCCGCTTGGCAACGCCAAGGCAGTGAGTCTGTCTACCAACCTACGGACGGAGATGATCTCCGGGCCATCTAAGGAGATGCTATGCGCAAGTTCTCGGCTATCGCTCTGGTTTCCTGTCTGACGCTCGGCGCCACGGCGGTCTTCGCCCAGACCACCCCCAGCACGAGCATGGACAAGCCGGCCACCAGCGGCACGATGTCCAAGACCACCAAGACCACCACCGCCACCAAGACCACGAAGACCACCACCGCCAAGGCCCACAAGGTCACCGGCGACATCTCCAAGACCGACTGCACCGCCAATACCCTGACCGTCGGCACCACGGACCTCAACCTCAACGCCACCACCAAGGTCACCGTCAAGGGCAAGAAGTCCACCTGCGCCGACCTCAAGGACGGCATGAAGGCGACCGCTTCCTACACCACCGACAAGGACGGGAAGAACTGGGCCAAGTACATCAGCGCGAAGTAAGCGCTGGCGATTCAAAGCTGTTTCGAACGATGTCCTGAGGAGGCGGCGAGCGATTCGCCGCCGCCTTTTTTCAGGGCTGCTACTTGAGGGCTACTGCTTGAGGTTGCGGGCGAGGAAGGCGGTCGTCCGCTGCCAGGCGTCCCGGGCGGCCTCGGGCCGGTAGGCGCCGCCCGAGGGGTTGGCGAAGGCGTGGCCGGCCCCCTCGTAGATTTTGACGTCGACCGGGGTGCCCTGCTTCTTCAGGGCGCTCTCGAAGGCGCGCACGGAGTCGGGCGGGATGCTCTTGTCCTCGGCGCCGAAGGCGCCCAGCACGGGGTGCTTGATCGTCGCCAGCCTGGCCGGGTCGGTCTCCAGGTGGCCGTAGTAGATGACGGTGGCGTCGATCTTGTCCGGCATCAGGAGGGCGGTGTTGAGCGACCAGCCGCCGCCGAAGCACCAGCCGATCACCCCCAGCTTCTTCGCCCCCCTGCCCTCCAGCCAGGCGGCGGCCCGGCGCAGGTTCTCCTGGGCGGCGCCGGGGCTCTCCTGGACGCCTTTGACCAGCTTCATCGCCTGGTCGGGGCTCTCGGCGTGCGTGCCGCCGTAGAGGTCGACCGCGAGCGCCTGGTACCCCTCGCCGGCCAGCCGCCGGGTCATGGCGCGGATGTTGTCGTTCAGCCCCCACCACTCGTGGATGACGATCACGCCGGGCAGCGGCCCCTTGGCGGACTTCGGGCGGGCGGCGTAGCCGTGCAGGGGCTTGCCGCCCACCTCGCCGTAGGTCACCTCCTCGGCGTCGACGGGCTGGGCGGGCTGCTCCATCGCCGCCGGGCTCGCCGTGGGCTTGTCGTGCTGGTGCTCCTGGGCCATGCGCCGCATGGTGTCCTTCTCGTCCGCCCGGGCCGTGGCGGGGACGAGGATCAGGAGCAGCAGGGTTGACAGAAAGAGCTCTCTCATGGAGTGGTCTCCTTTGCGGTGTGGAAAAGAAGCGGCCATCGGGCTCCTCCGGGCTTGGAAGGTACCACGGGCCCGACCCGGCATATACTCTCCTCAAGATCCGCCGCTGGAGCTCCCGATGAAGATCTTTCTCAAAGCCGTGGCCGCCCTGTTCCTGCTGATGCTCGCCATCTGGGCGATCCGCTCGGATTCCGGGCACGACGGCTACGTCAGCGCGGCGCCGCTGGCCGAGGGGGGCGACGGGACCTGGCGGCGCTCCCCGGTGTGGGACGACGGCAAGGCGGAGGTCTGCGCCTACGAGGTCACCTGGTCCCACTACGGCCGCCGCTACGACGGCCGGGCGCTGCTCGTGCTGGTCAAGGAGCCCTGGGCGCCGGACCTCGACGTCAAGGCCGACGCGCCGCGGCCGGACGGTTTTGACGTGCTGAAGCTCAACCACGTGCGGGACGTCCCGACCGGCGTCTACACCTACCACCAGATGGCGAGCCTCTACACCCGCCGCGACTCGGGGGCGCTCCAGAAGCTCGCCGCGACCAGCTCCGAGGCCTGCGGCGTCACCACCGCCGAGATGGTGGCGGGGCGACTCGCCACCCGCTCCTATTTCGACGGCCAGGGCGACCGCGCGGTGGATTGGCCCGCCGGGGCCCTGCCCGAGGACGGCCTCCCGGCCTCCCTGCGCGACTACGTGGCCGGCGGCCGGACGCCGGCGTCGCTGGCGGTCTTCCCCTCTCTTCTCGCCGGCAAGCTCCCCGAGCTGAAGCCCACCACCTACCGGGTGGAGAGGCGGGAGGTCCCGGCGGCCGAGGCCCCGGAGGGGAGAGTGACCGGGGTCGAGATCCGCCTGACCCATGGGCCTTCCGTGCTCGCCTACACCTTCGACCGTGAGTCTCCGTACCGGCTCCTGCGGTTCGAGCGCGAGGACGGCACCGCCTACCGGCTGGCCAAGTGCGAGCGCATTCCTTACTGGCAGATGAGCAGACCGGGGGACGAAGAGTGGCTGCCGGCGCGCGCGCGGTGAATTTTTCCTGCTATCATGCGGCCTATTATTAACTCGTCCATGGTCGACTACTCGAATATCCCTCGCGACTCGCGCCGCGTTCCTCTGGAAACGCGCGTGCAGTTCAAGTTCGAGCGCTTCGACGGTTTCATCAGCGAGTATTCGGAGAACATCTCGCCGGGCGGGCTGTTCCTCCGCACGCGGGCTCCCCAGCCCCCGGGCACGGTGCTCGACTTCGAGTTTCGCCTGGGCGACGGCTTCGAGCTGATCCGCGGGCGCGGCGAGGTCGTCTGGAACCGCCTGGAGGACGAGGGGACGACGCGGCCGGCCGGCATGGGGCTCCGCTTCCTCGATCTGAGCGAGGGGAGCAAGGACCTCATCTACCGGATCGTCGACCAGCACGTCCTGCAGGGCGGTACGCCGTTCGACGTCATGCAGCGTCCTCCCGACCTCGCGCCGCTGTCGACGCCTCCGCCGGCCGCGGCGCCCTGGCCCCGGCCGGCACCGCTCACCTCCAAGGACGTCTTCGATCTGCCGCCGCCCGCTCCGACCCCGGACGTCTCCTCCTGGCTGCCGTCGATCGACGAGCGGCCGGGCCTCGGCGGCCCTCCGGAAGGAGGGGAGCCCTTCCCCGAGCTGTTCCCGCAGGCGGCGCCGGCCCCAGCGCCGGACGCGCCGCCGATATTCGCCCCCACCTTCGGGCACGCCGCCGTGGCGCGGCCTCCCCGCCGCATGCTCCCGTGGGTGCTGCTGGCGGCCGGCGTGCTGCTGGCGGCGGGGCTCTTCCTGCTGCGGGACCGGGTGATGGGCTGGGTGGGGCTGGGCGGCGGCGACGAGATCGCCCAGGCGCCGCCCCCGCGGGCGCGGCCGAGGAAGCCGCGCCGGGTTGTCCCCGGTGCCCCCGGCGCGCCCGCGGCCCCCGCGTCGTCGACGGCCGCTCCGGAAACGGCGCCTCCAGCCTCGCCGCCTCCTCTGACCACGGCGGGAGCGGCCCCGCGGACCTCCACCGCGCCTCCCGCGCCGGCGCCCGCCCCGAAGGCTCCACCGGCCGTGGCGACTGCCCCGGCTCCGGCTCCCGGCCCCCGGGCGCCGTTCCCGGCGGTCCCCGAGGACAACGGCCCGCAGCTCACGGCGCTGGAGAAGATCACCTTCGAGGCGGCCGGCGGCGGCACGGACGTGATCCTCTGGGGCAACGGGGCGATCCCGGCATCCGTCTACACGCGCAGCCGCCTCGACGGCAATCCGCCGCGCGAGCTGTTCCGGTTCTCCGGCATCCGCCAGCCCTTCGGCAAGGCGCGCGTGGTCGTCGGCACCCCGGAGGTGCTGCAGGTGCGGACCGGGCTCCACTCCGGGGCGCACGGCAACGAGCTCCATGTAGTGCTCGACTTGGCGCACCCCAACGTCACCGTCACCCAGGTCGAGGCCGGCCCGCAGCGGCTGCGGATCCATCTGCAGCGGAAATAGCCGCCGTCCGGCGCGCGGTGTAGTAAGATTCCTGATCCTGAAACTCTTTGCTCTTGAAGTAGCGCTGAGAAGAAGCACGCCGGTGGAGTCGCTCGGGGATCGCTGATGGCGAACGTGGAACGCGTCAAGCGCCAGCTCCTGCGCGACCTGGTGCAGCAGAACGTCGACCTCGCCGAGGGCCGTCTCCCGCGGAGCTTGCGCAAGGGGCGGTACTGGCCGCTGGCCGTCCGGCTGCTCGCCTTGGCCGTGCTCTCGGTGGCCCTGCTGGGCTCCTCGCGGCTGATCGCCTCCTGGAAGACGGAGCCGGCCCCCGCCGCGGCGCGCCCGCCCCGGACCCCCGCGAAGGCCGCCGCCACCCCAGGGCCCGCGGCGCCCCTGCTGACCTCCATGCCCCAGCCCGTCGACGCCGCCGTCTTCCCGCTCGCGGTCCGCAAGGTGGTCATCGACGCCGGGCACGGCGGCGGCAGCACGGGCACCCAGACCCCCCAGGGGACCCTGGAGAAGGACCTCACCCTGGACATCGCCCAGCGCCTCGAGCGGCTGCTGGTCCAGCAGTCCTTCCAGGTGGTGATGACCCGCGACGCCGACCGCGACGTCTCGCTCAAGGAGCGCGGCGCCCTGGCCAACCGAATCGGCGCGGACATCTTCGTCTCGATCCACCTCAACTGGATCGAGAACCGGCGTTCGGGGGGGCTCGAGACCTACTACATGGGCCCTACGGATGACCCCTACCTGACCCGGCTCGCCGCCTCCGAGAACCGGGAGTCGGGCTACTCCCTGGCCGACATGCGGCGCCTGCTCGACCGCATCTACGCCGGCGTGCGGCAGGAGAAGTCGCGCAAGCTGGCCGAGACGGTGCAGAGCTCGCTCTTCCAGTCGCTGGGCAAGCTGAGCCCGGAGATCCAGAGCCGGGGGGTGAAGACCGCCCCGTTCATCGTGCTGCTCACCACCGACATGCCCGCCATCCTGGCCGAGGTCTCCTCCCTGTCCAACGAGGAGGAGGCCAAGCTGTTGACCAAACCGTTATACCGTCAGTACATCGCCGAGGCCCTGGCGAAGGGGATCCGCGCCTACGCGGGCAGCGCCGAGGAGGCCCCGGAAGCAGTCACGGCGGCGAGAAACACGGCTGCAAGAAAGGAATCGCGATGAGTGAGAAGAAAGAGATCCTCCACGTGGGGATCGACCTCGGCACGTCGAGGAGCTCGATCTCGGCGTCCAACGGCCAGCGCCACGTGATCGAGAGCTACGTCGGCTGGCCGCTCGACATGGTGGCCAAGCGAGTGCTGAAGAAGGCCGTCCTGATCGGCCGCGAGGCGCTGGAGAACCGCTCCATGCTGGACCTCCACCGGCCCCTGGAGGAGGGGCTGATCAAGGATGGCTCCGAGAAGGACGAGGCGGCCGTGCGCGAGCTGCTGCGCCACCTGCTGTCGCTGGTCGGGGTCAACCCGGACAACCGCAACGGCATGCGGGTGCGGGCGGTGGTCGGGGTGCCGGCCGAGGCTCTGCGGGTCAACAAGCAGCAGGTGCGCAAGGCCCTCCAGAACGCCGTCGACAACCTGCTGATCGTCTCCGAGCCGTTCGCCGTGGCCTACGGCATCGAGGCCCTGCTCCACACGATGATCATCGACAGCGGCGCCGGCACCACCGACTTCTGCGTGATGAACGGCCGCCTCCCCACCGAGGAGGACCAGCGCACCCTCCCCCAGGCCGGCGACTTCATCGACGAGGCGCTGATGCGGCTGGTGCGCGGCCGCTATCCGGAGGCCAAGTTCTCCATCCACATGGTGCGCGAGTGGAAGGAGGCGGGGAGCTTCGTGGGAGCGCCGAAGAGCCCGGTGGTGGTTACGGCGCCGGTCAACGGCAAGCCGACCCAGCTCGACATCAGCCAGGAGATGCGCCAGGCCTGCGAGAGCATCCTGCCGCCTATGGTGGAGTCGATGCTCGACCTGCTCTCCCGGGTGCAGCCCGAGTTCCAGGAGAAGGTGCGCAACAACATCGTCCTCTCCGGCGGCACCGGCCTCATCCGCGGCCTCGGGCCCAGGCTGGAGCAGGAGCTTCAGGTGGTGGGCGGCGGCAAGGTGCGGGTCGTCAAGGACCCGATCTTCGTCGGCTCGGACGGCGGCCTCGCCATCGCTACCGACGCTCCGGACTCGGACTGGGAGCGCCTGTCGTCCTGACCGGCCCCGGGGGCTGCCCGAGGGCCCGCGCGATCCCGGAGCCGAGGCCGTAGGTCAGGAAGGCCCAGAGCGCGCCGAGAAGCACGGCGAGGAGGGCGCCCCCCCAGGGGGCGCCCGGGATGGCCGCGAGCTCGCCGATCTTCTTGCCGAGGTCGTCCCCCCGCAGCAGGCTCCGCGCGGCGGGCGCCGTCCAGGGGAACAGGCGGGTGGCGAGGATCGAGCCGATCTCATAGGCGTCCCCGCCGAGCGAGAGGAACGGCGCCAGGGCGAAGGGGAGCGCGGCCCCGAACAGCGCCGCCTTCCCGGCCGCGGCGGCCCGGCGCAGCGCCCAGACGCCGGGGAAGAGGGTCAGCAGGAAGGGGCCGAGGTCCGTCGCGAGATAGATGAGATCGCTGCCGCGCGTATCGAACCCCGAGAGGCGCCCCGCGTACCGGCTCGCCGGGACCACGAAGGGGAGCGCCCGCGCGAGCAGCGCGCCGCCGTAGATCCGGTCGATCTCCAGCCGCGTAACCTCACCTCCGGTGGCCCGGCAGGCGGCGGCGTGCGACAGCTCGTGCACGGGCACGTAGATCCACCAGCCGGCGAGGAGGCCGAGGGCGGCGAGGAGCAACCCGCGGGCGCCGCGGTCCAGGCAGCGGTCGAGCCCGTTCAGGACGTCCGTGAAGGGGACGAGCAGAGGGCGGAGAGGTCGCGGGATCATCTCGGGAGGGGGATGATACGCTAGATGATCTGCCGGGACGCTGGCCCCGCCGAGCGATTACCTGTAAAATAGATGCAAATAAGAAGAATGTGAATGTCTAAGCACCCTGAAGAGCGCCGGATCGCCGGCTTGTTACGGGAGCTCATCGTGCAGAGCGGCGCTCCCCTGGAAACCCTGGAGACGCGGCTCGGCTGGGAGCCGGGGCGCCTGTCCAGCCTGCTCGACGGCCGCCTGCGCCTGGGTTTCGAGGACGTCCTGGAGATCCTCCCGCTGCTGGAGACGACGCCCACCGAATTCTTCGCCTGGCTGTACGGCTTCGGCTCCAAGGACCCCGCTGGAGAGGAAGGCGAGCTGGCGGCGGTGGCCGGAGGCTCCACGCTGCAGAAGTCGCTGGACCGCCGCTTCGACCAGAGCCTGCGGGTGGTCAAATCCGCGATCTCTCGCCGCCGGACCTGGAAGGACGAGCGGGACAAGGCCTGAGTCCCTCATTCGGAGGGGCTGGAGCTGAAGAGCAGCGGAGAGGAAAGACTGAGGAGGGCGAGGGCGGCGGGATGGTGGCACCGCCGCCCTCCTGAAGGTTAAAGCGGAGATCTGTTCTTCGGCAGGGACGATACCCGTGCATTGAGCGTCCGGATGAGCTCGAGAGCCTGCTGCTCCTGGTCGGCGACCTGCTGGAGCTGCAGGAGAGCGGCCAGAATCTCCAGCTTCACCCGCAAGGCATGGAAGATGGGAACGGTCGTCATCACCGTCCGCTTCACCTCGTCCACGAGCCCCAGCTTCACGTACACGGACGCGAGGTCGAGCGAAGAGAGGGCGACCTCATAGGGGAGCCCCATCTCCTGATATCCCTTGCGGGCACGGAGCAGAGCGGTCTCGGCGGCCCGGAGGTGGCCGAGATCCCGCAACAGGACACCCTCCTGCCAGGCCAGCCGCAGCACGATCAGCGGATCGTCGGACTCCTGGTAGAGGGCGCGGATCTCGGAGTACAGGGCCAGGGCCTGGTCTGGACGGTCGAGATCGATATAACAGCGGATCAGGTTGTGGCAGGCCGCCATCAGGAGGTGGGAATCCTCCCCGTCGATCAGCGGGATCGCCTGGTTCAGGATACGAACGGCCTGAACGGCCTCTCCGGAGTAGAGGGTGGCGATGGCCTTCTGGACCAGCGTGCTGGCGAGCAGTTGATTCTCCCCGAGCTCCTGATAGATCTTTCCCGCCTCCTCGCACATCTCGACGGCTTCCTTGAAGCACTTCTGGAAGATGTAGAGCGGCGTCATTCTCTCGAGCAGCCAGGCATGCAGCATGGGGTCGCCCGTCCCCTGCCGGCGATACTCCCGGGCGGTCGCGAACGCCCCCTCGGCCTCCTGCGGCCGGCCACAGAGGCGCAGGGCATTGCCGTACTGCCCCCAGGCGCGGGTCCGGAGGTCGGCCAGGCGCATCTCGCCCCCCGCGCCATCCGGCGAGCAGGCCTCGGACGCGATCCGGGCGAGCTGCGCGAGCTGGAGCGTCTCGTCGGCATCCTTGTAGCGGCTGGCATGGCTGCGGTCGATCAGGGCCCGCACCACGCCGGGGGTGGCGAAGGGGCCGCCCTCGCCGACCCTGCGGAGGCGCTCGCTCGCGGCCATGGGCTCGAGGTCGGCCAGCAGGAGGGCGGGCGGCTTCGATTCCGCCGGCTCAGGCGTCAGGAATTCGGAAACAGCGCGGTTCGCGGTGGCGAAGGCGGCACTGTAATCGCAGGCCGGCACCGTCTTTTCCCGCGCCTCGCCTTCGGCTGCGGGCTGGATCAAGCGCACGAGACGCGGCCCGCTCCAGCCCATGGCGCTCAGGCGATCACGGCAGACGGCGCATTCAGCCATCAGATGGCGCAGCACGCGCGGATTGCGCGCGTGGCGGCTGGATCGAGAGGTGCCCCGCAGGAATACCTCGAAGTCCGCTACGCTCGGATGGTCCTCAAGCATTTCACACCTCCCGGATACGCAAATCAAGGCAACAGAAACGCAGACCGGCTCAGAAGCACGGACGCGGACGGCCCATCGGGTCGATGCAGGTGCCGGTGATGGAGTCCTCGGTCTTGGTGGTGACCGGCCTCTTGGTCCCGCGGTGATTCGAGTGGGCCGGACGGTCGAGCCCGGTGAGACTCTCGACCCAGCGCAGGGCGGCGCCGACCCAGCCGCCATCGGCCGAGTGGATCGAAGAGGAGCTCACAGTCCGGGCGCCGGCCATCGGCACCACGAGCAGGGCGAGAAGGACTATGACGACGAAAACCAGGCAGACGCGGGGAGTGCGGATCATGGCAATCATCTCCTCTCCATCGAAACGCGGCTCCGGTCGGGGGCCGACACCGGAAATCCGCGGAAATTACGGCACTCAAAAAATACGTCTCTAACTAAGCTGGTGTGCCACCCGGGGAAAACGTGACAACCAGAGAGCACCGTAATTCGCGAAAGATTCAACCCTGAAAGACCCGCCTGGACGGCAGGGAAGCGGGACAGATCTCTGTGGGGAGCGAAGGGGAGAAGAAGAGGGAGCGTCGCCGGCGCCCCTGAATGGCGCCGGCGACGCTGCATGGGCTTCATTTGAGCAGACCGCGCTTCGCGAACGGCTCGATCCGCGCGTTGAGGAAGCGGATCAGCTCCATCGCCTGCTGCTCCTGGTCCCCCACCTGCTGGAGCTGGAGCAGCGAGGCCAGCGCCTCACGGTCGACCCGCAGGGCGCGGAAGATGGGCACCGTCGCGGTCACGGTCTCCCTGAGATCATCCATCTCTTTGAGCTTTATGTAGAGCGCCGCAAGGTCGAGACAGATGACCGCCACCTCGTAGATCAGCCCCCGGTCCAGGAAACCCCGGCGAGCCCGGAGCAGTGCCTCCTCGGCTGCCCGGAGGTGGCCGAGGTCGCGGAGCAACTGCCCCTCCTGCCAGTTGGCCCGCAGCAGGATCAGGCTGTCGCCGAACTCTTGGTAGAGGTCCCGGGTCTCCGAATAGAGGGACAGGGCCCGCTCGGGCTGGTCGAGGTCGATGTAGCACCGTATCAGGTTGTGACACGCCGCGAGCAGGAGATGCGGGTCGCTC
Organism: Thermoanaerobaculia bacterium; assembly: GCA_045807625.1. Lineage (GTDB taxonomy): Bacteria > Acidobacteriota > Thermoanaerobaculia > Multivoradales > UBA5704 > DATARR01. The sequence goes on from JBJMHA010000021.1 coordinate 66,957, forward strand.
TCATGGTCGATCAGCGGGATCGCCTGGTTGAGGAGGTCCACCGCCATCCCGGTTTCTCCCGACTGCAACAGGGCATTGGACTTGTGGACTAGTGTCCGGGCGAAGGCATGGGTGTCGCCGAGCTGGCGATAGATCTCGGCAGCGTCGGTCAACGCCGCGACCGCCTCTTCGTAACGCCGCTTGAACATGCTCAACGAAGCTATCTGCTCCCGCAGGAGAGCCTTGAGGATGGGGTCCCCCGTGCCCTCCGCGGAATAGCGATACGCGGTGGCCATGGCCTCTTCGGCTTCCAGGAGCCGGCCATTGACCCGCAGGGCATTGCCATACTGCCCCCAGGCCCTCGCCCGCAGGTCCGCGAGACGGGCCGGGCTGCCGGCGCCGTCCACGGAGGAGCGGGAGGCGATACCACGCGCCAGGCGGGCCCAGTGGAGCATGGACTCCGGATCCTCGTAGCGGATGGTATGGCTGCGCTCGATCAGCGGTTGCACGAGCTGCGGGACCGCGAACCGCTCGTCCCCCTCAGCACGCGCGAGCTGCGTCTCCCGCGTCGCGTTGTCGAGCTCTTGGAGGAGCTTCTCGACGGGAAGCGGCGGCGGGGGAGCCGTGGCAAGGAGCTCTTCGACCACCAGCTCAGTCCGGGCGAAGGCGCGATCATAGTTGTAGCCTTTCCCGAGCCGAACGCCTTCAGCCTCGCCCTCGTCCTTGCCCCCCGAGAGGTACACCAGACGCTCCAGCCGGCTGGCGGGCCAGCCTACAGCAGCCAGCCGGTCGCGACAGATCTGACAGGAGGCGAGCAGATGGCGCACGACGATCGCACTGCGCAATGCATGGCCTGGCTGGGATACATCCCTCAGGAAGGCCTCTAGGTCTTGGGTCGTCGGATGATCTCGCAGCATCTCATACCTCCGGAAAAGACAAGCTCAGCAAAATCTCCCCGCGCCGAAGCGCGGGGAGGGGGCGGTAGATAGCCGTCCCGGGTTAAAAGCCTCCACAAGTGGTCGACCCGTTCGGATCGATCGTCGAGCACGTCATCGGTCTGGTGTAGCCGACCCCTGTTCCCGTTCCGGTTCCTGACCCCGTATAGGTCAGCTTCGCCCCCTGGGGGGCCTTCCCGTGCGGTGCAGGCGTGCCCGTGACGAGGCTGCCGACCCAGGCCAGAGTGGCGTCAAGCCAGCTCCCGATTGCAGGATTGGACGACAAAGGTTGCGCGGCGGTGCGAGCGTGAGCAGCCGGCGCAACGACCGCAAGCAAGACGAACGAGAGTGCGACGGCGAGCATAGTGCGGGGAATGCGGTACATACGTTTTCTCCTCTCAAAATAAATTTCAGATCAACAGATTTGCGAATAAGGCTTGGCGCCCGCCACGCCCCTTCGCGTCATCTACATCTACTTCAACTTCAGAACCGGTTCTGTCTCATAAGTGTACCTCCAAAGAGGAACCGTGACATCGGCGTGACGACTTTTTGAAGCCGGGAGACCTCAAGAGGAGGTTCTCTTTTCCAACCCCTCCCGCTGTGGGCGGAAGGTGGCCCGGGGATCGCGGGCCGAGGCCTTGCCGGCGTGGAACACGGCGAAACGGAGGGTGAGCGCCCCCACGGTGCCGATCAGGCCGCTCGCCACCCGCCGGGCCCGCGAGCGGCCGGGGAGCAGCGAGAGGACGAGGCTGGCCGCGGTCATCGCCCTGGCGGCCTTCCAGAGCGTGCCCGAAAGCCCCTCGCGGAGCGGCCGGCCCACCGGGTTGACCCGCTCCACCTCGCGTTCGACCACCGCCATCGCGGCGAGGTCGATCACCTTGCCGGCGATGCCGAAGCGCTCGACGATCGTCTCCTCCCGGGGAGTGAGGCCGACCGGGAGCAGGCCGAACAACGCCGAGAGCCCGGAGACCGAGGTGCCGATGAAGAGGTGGGGGAGGCTGCGGCGGGCCGCCTTCCAGACCGGCACCGCCGTGTTGCCCAGGAGCACCGCCGTGTAGCCCGAGAGCGGCAGGCCGAGGAGGGCCGCCGTGTAGCCGGCGAAGTGCCCCAGCCGCCCCAGGAATCCTTTGTGGTCCGAGAGCAGGGCCGAGCCCCCGGCGGCCGAGGCGGCCCCGGCGAGCACCCAGGAGCCCACGCTCATCGCTGAGGTGGGGCGGAACACCCGCAGCATGTGGAGGAAGCGCTCGGGGCGCCCCAAGTCGGTGACCAGGAGCGCCGACCCCACTCCTGCACCCACCGCGGCGATCCAGCGGCTCGCCTTCACCAGGCCGTGGAGCTCCTCTCCGCCGAGGGCCTGGGCGGTCGCCGCCAGCACCGCCGCGGCCCCCGCCGTGCCGCCGACATAGAAATAGGTGGGGACCGTCCAGATCCAGACCGGCTCCTTGAGGACGGGCCGGTTGTAGTAGGTGGGCTCGGCCTCCTGGTAGGAGTGGGAGGGGAGGTCGCGCCAGACGGAGGTCCGGGTGGGGTAGGCCTCGGAGGTGGTGTCGATCCGCTGCAGCGACCCCTCGCCGGCGAGAGCTCCGAGTTCCGGGGCGATGTGGCGGCCGTCGAAGGTCTCCATCAACCTCTCGCTCCTCTCGTCGAAAGCACGGCTCCCAGGGCCGCCGCCGCCATGCCGAGGACGGCGAGGCCCATCGAGGCCCAGGCCGGCGCGGCCTGCCTGGCGGGGGCCACCGGGTCCGGCGGCAGGTTGTAGACCTCCGGCTTGTCCACCAGCAGGAAGAAGGCGTGCAGCCCTCCGGTGCCCGGCTGGCTAGCGGCGTCCGCTCCATAGAGATAGGCCTCGGCCATGCCGTGCCGGTGGAGGCGCTCCAGGCGGTCCCGGGCGTGCTCGCGGAGCTCGTCGAGGTCGCCGAAGAGGATCGAGTCGGTGGGGCAGGCCTTGGCGCAGGCGGGCTCGAGGTCCCCCTTCAGGCGGTCGTAGCAGAGGGTGCACTTCCAGGCCCGGCCGTCGTCCTCGCGCCGGTCGATCACCCCGAAGGGGCAGGAGACCACGCAGTAGCCGCAGCCGTTACAAATATCCGGCTGCACGTAGACCGAGTCGAATTCGGTCCGGATGAGCGCTCCGGTCGGACAGGCGTCGAGGCACCCGGCGTCCGCGCAGTGCTTGCAGACGTCCGACATCAGCAGCCAGGAGAAGTTGCCAAGCCCCGTCTCCTGGCCGGTCAGCGGCACCGGCCGCTCGACGAAGGAGACGTGCCGCCAGGTGGAGGCACCTAAATGACCCGTATTGTCATAGGACATGCCGGTGAACAGGAGGCCGTCGTCCGGGAGCTGGTTCCACTGCTTGCAGGCCACCTCGCAGGCCTTGCAGCCGATGCAGAGCGTGGTATCGGTGAAGAATCCGACCGCCATTTGACCCCCTTCGCTTCAGGTCTCCTCGTCCTGGCGCGTCTGCGAGGACGCGATGCCGTGCCGGCCCGTGGGCTTGTGGGCCGCCACGGGCAGGTCCCTCGTCTCCCCGGCGTCGCCGATGCGCGGCACCAAGGGTCCGCTCGTCACCACCCGCCGGCCGCGGCTCCGGCGTCCGGCCTCGATGGCCCCGGTGAGCGCCTTCGACTCCTGGATCGAGACGTTGGGGTCGGCCACGAAGCCGAGGAGCTCGTTGGCGGCGTCGCCGCGCACCCGCCCCTTCGATCCCCAGTGGTAGGGGAGGCCGATCTGGTGGATCTTCCGCCCCTTGATCCGCAAAGGCGGGATGCGCTCGGTCACCAGCACCCGGGCCTCGATCTCGCCGCGGGCGGTGGTGATGGTGGCCCAGCCGCCGTTGGTCAGCCCCTTCTCCCGCGCCAGCTCGGGGGAGACCTCGCAGAACATCTCCGGCTGCAGCTCGGAGAGCCAGGTGAGCCAGCGCGACATGCCGCCGGCCGTGTGGTGCTCGGTCAGCCGGTAGGTGGTGATCACGCAGGGGAAGCGGGGGTCCCCCCAAGGCCGGTGGTAGGGGTTCTCTTTGCGCTTCCACTCCATCCGGGCCGGATTACACTGCTGGCGGTAGAGCGGGTTGGGGACGATCGATTCCTGGGGCTCGTAGTGGGTGGGGAGGGGGCCGTCGAGCAGGCCGCTGGGGGTGTAGATCCAGCCGAGGCCGTCCCCCTGCATGATGAACGGATGGGCGCCGCCGATCGTGGCGATCCCCTTGGCGTCCTTCGGCGGCCGGTAGGAGGGGGGGCGGTCGACGATGAAGTCCGGCTCGTCGTCCCCCACCCAGCGTTTCTGATCCTCGTCCCACCAGACGAGCTTCTTCCGCTCCGACCAGGGCTTCCCCTCCGGATCGGCGGAGGCGCGGTTGTAGAGGACGCGCCGGTTGTGCGGCCAGGCCCACCCCCACTCGGGCGCCACCCAATTCTGCTCGCGGGCGGGCTTGCGCCGGGCGGTCTGATTGACCCCGTCCTTGTAGCATCCGGCGTAGATCCAGCAGCCGCAGGCCGTCGAGCCGTCGTCCTTGAGATCGGTGTAACCGGCGACGGGCTTGCGGTCCGCCATGGTGAAGCCGTTGATCTCCAGGAGCACCGCCTCGGCCGAGGGCTCGGCGGTGGCTCCGCTGACCGGGTAGTCCCAGGTGAGGGCGAGCAGGGCGCGGTCCTTGGGATCGGCCGAGCCCGCGTAGAGCTCCCGCAGGCGCTGCCCCAAGTGATAGGTGAAGTGGAGCTCGCTCCGGCAGTCCCCCGGCGGCTCGACCGCCTTGTGGCGCCACTGGAGGAGGCGCTCGGTGTTGGTGAACGATCCCGGCTTTTCCGTGTGGGCGGCGCAGGGGAAGAAGAAGACCTCCGTGGGGATGTCCTTGGGGTTGACCTCGCCGCGCTCGATCTCCGGAGCGTCGCGCCAGAAGTCGGCCGACTCGATCAGCGAGAAGTCGCGCACCACCAGCCAGTCGAGCTTGCGCAGGGCCGCCCGCTGGAGGGCGCCGTGCATCGAGCCCACGGTGGGGTTCTCCCCCATCAGGAAGTACCCCTTGACCACCCCGTCGGCCATGGCGGTGACGGTGGTCATGTGGGAGTGGTCGCCGGAGAGGCGGGGGAGGGTGTCGTAAAGCCAGCCGTTCTCCTTCGTCGCCGCCTCGCCGAACCAGGCCTTGAAGAAGGACACCGCGTACTTCGGAAACTCGCTCCACCACCCCTCGTCCGTGCTGTTGAGCTCCAGGTACTTGTCGAAGCTGGGATCGGACTTCGCCTTCGGCATCGGCAGATAGCCGGGGAGGATGTCGTAGAGAGTCGGGATGTCGGTGGACCCCTGGATCGAGGCGTGGCCGCGCAGGGCCATGATGCCGCCGCCGGGCCGGCCGATGTTGCCGAGCAGGAGCTGGATGATCGCCGCGGTGCGGATGTACTGCACCCCCATCGAGTGCTGAGTCCATCCCACGGCGTAGCAGAAGGCAGTGGTGCGCTCGGGCCCCGAATTCTCGCATACCGCCTCGGCCGCCTCCAGGAACAGGTGGCGCGGCACGCCGCAGACCTCCTCGACCACCTCCGGCGTGTAGCGGGAGAAGTGGCGCTTGACGATCTGGAAGACGCAGCGCGGGTCCTGGAGGGTGTAGTCGAACTGCTCGGCGACGCTCTGGGTGCCGCGCTCGGAGCGGGGCTGCCCCGTGTAGCTCTCACGCTGGCCGGCCGCCGCCCCCACCTCCGTCCCCTCATAGGCCCAGGAGGAGGGGTCGTACTGGGCCTTCTCCTCATCCCAGCCGCTGAACAGACCGTCGAGGTCCTCGGTATCCTGGAAATCCTTCTTGATCAGCGCCGGGGCGTTCGTGTAGTGGAGGACGTACTCCTTGAACCAGCGCTCGTTCTCTAGGATGTAGCGGACGATCCCGCCCAGGAAGGCGATGTCGCTCCCGGCCCGGATGGGGACGTGGAGGTCGGCGACCGCGCTGGTGCGGGTGAAGCGGGGATCGACGTGGATGATCTTCGCCCCGCGGCTCTTCGCCTCCATCACCCAGCGGAACCCCACCGGGTGGCACTCGGCCATGTTGGACCCCTGGATGACGATGCAGTCCGAGCTCGCGAGGTCCCGGGGAGCCGTGGTGGCGCCGCCGCGTCCGAAGGAGGTCCCCAGACTGGGGACCGTGGAGCTGTGTCATATCCGGGCCTGGTTCTCGACCTGGACGACGCCGAGCGCCGTGAACAGCTTCTTGAGGAGGTAGTTCTCCTCGTTGTCGAGGGTCGCGCCGCCCAGATGGGCGATCCCCAGGGTGCGGTTGACCTCGTTGCCCTCGGGGTCCTTCGCCTCCCAGGTCTCCTCGCGGGTCTCCTTGACGAGCTGCGCCACCCGCTCCATGGCCCAGTCGAGCGGGACGGTCTCCCACTCCGTGCCGTGGGGGCGGCGGTAGAGGACCTTCTGTACCCGGTGCGAGCCGGTGACGAGTTGGAAGGTCGCCGCCCCTTTGGGGCAGAGGCAGCCGTGGGAGAGCGGGGAGTCGGGATCCCCCTCGATGTCGGTGATCCGGCCGTCCTTTACATAGACGAGCTGGCCGCAGCCGACCGCGCAGTAGGGACAGACCGACCGGACGACCCTGTCGGCCTCCTCGGTCCGGGGCCTCAGGGCCTCGCTGCGCGGAGAGCGGGCGGTCTCGCCCAGGGCATGAAGGTCCCCTTCGCGGATCTGCCGCAGGACCGGCCACCGGGAAATCGTGTCGCGAACCGCCATCCCACCACCTCCCACAGGGGCGTTGGGCCCCCGTCTCGATGCACAGAGGACTGGGCATGCAAGTCCGGTGCGCGCCTCGGTACCGCGGGGATTCGGAGAGAAATTCACGAATTCTCGTCAAAAATCCGCTATTCCGTTTCGTCCCTCCCGGATTCGCTCAGCGCGCTCGCGACTGGCGGCCGGTCCCTCGGGAATTGCGTTCAACCCTCGCGCGGGGAGCACGGAAAATCCGCCGTGGCCGGCCGGACAGCGGACGATGCCGGCCGGAAACTCGCCGTTTTTTCTCCCGCCCTCCCGAGCTCCGGCCGGAAATCCGGGAGCGCTGTCCGGCACACGCGGAGAACGGACGGAAAACCGCCGGTCTGGAAAGAGCATCGCGCGGGGCCCACGCGCGCGTCGCGTACTGTTGAGGCGGAACTTCCATGGCACACATCTTGTATTTCCGTTACACATGCCCAAGAACCCCACTCACCCCTCCGCGTTCGAATTCATCCCCGAGAGGCCGACCATCCCCAAGCTCTGGGACGCCGCGCAGGGGTGCACCGCGTGCGATCTTTACAAGAAGGCGACACAGGCCGTTCTGGGAGTAGGGCCCCGGGAGGCGGCGGCCTTCTTCATCGGCGAGCAGCCGGGGGATCAGGAGGACCTGGCGGGCAAGCCGTTCGTGGGCCCCGCCGGCCGGGTGCTCGACGAGGCGCTGGTGGAGGCGGGGATCCCGCGCGAGGAGGTCTTCGTCACCAACTCGGTCAAGCACTTCAAGTGGGAGCCGCGCGGCAAGAAGCGCATCCACGCCAAGCCGACGATGGGGGAGGTCAAGGCCTGCCGCCCCTGGCTGGAGACCGAGCTCGAGATCGTGAAGCCGCGGATCATCGTCTGCCTGGGCGCCACCGCCGCGCAGTCGCTGATGGGCCCGAAGTTCAAGATCACCGTCGAGCGCGGCAAATTCTTCGAGACTCCCTGGGCCCCCTGGCTCACCGCGACCTATCATCCCTCGGCCATCCTGCGGATGCCGGACGAGATCGCGCGGCGGGAGGCGCGGGAGCTGTTCGTGGCGGATCTGCGGGGGGTGGCGGAGCGGCTACAGGCGGTGGGGGCGGCTGTGTCCCCGGCCCGTTGACCCCTCATCACTCCAGCCCTCTTCTCCCATCGCCCTCCCACCGACCGGGAGAAGAGGGAATAGTTTGCTAGAGGCTCCTATTCTGTCGAGCCCAACCCGAGCTCCTGCCGCAACGACTCCACGGTTTGTGGCTCCCCAACTCCAGCTCTGGCCCGTTCCATCGTTCTCAGCAGACGCTCCGCATTCTTGGGCGACCGCAGGAGGTGCTCCGTCTCGTCGGCACCTTCTTCCGGAACCGAGGCTCTCTTCCTATCCTTATTCCCTATTCCCTGACATCCGTCACCTCTCCTTCCGTTATCCGCGCCAACTCCTCCGGCGTCGTCCGGAACACCGCATGGGGTGTCCCGGCGGCGGCCCAGATCTCTTCATACTGAAGAAGGTCCCGATCGATCAGGACCCGCGGCCGGGTGGCATGACCCACAGGTGCGACGCCACCGATGGGGAAGCCGGTCAGGCGCTTCACGGTGTCGGCGTCTGGCCGGGTAGCGGAGGAGCCCAGACGGGCGGCCAGCTTCTCCATGGAGACCCGGTTCACCCCTGAGGCGATGACCAGGACCGGCGCCTCTCCGTTGACGAAGACGAGGCTCTTCGCGATCTGGGCTACGGTGGTGCCGATCGCCGCCGCCGCTTCCTGAGAGGTGCGGGTGCTGGCCGCGAGCTCGACCACCTCACCTCCGGCTCCCAGGGACCTCAGCTCGGTTTGGACTCTTTCCGCGTTGGGGTGCATGGCGGATTCATTCTACGAGCGATAAGCTAACCCGGCCACATTTCCAGGAGGTCCCATGCAGGCCAACGGCATCGACGACGTGCTCCGCATCCTCGACGGCATCATCGCCGACACCAAGGCGAAGAGCGATCCGCTGGGGTATTTCCCTGCTTTGTACCGGCAGGTCACGCTGACCGTGAAGCAGGGGATCGCCTCGGGGTATTTCGACGACGGGCCGCGGATGGACCGTTTCGACGCCCTGTTCGCCAACCGGTACTTCGCGGCCTATGGCGCCTGGACCTCCGGCGGCACGCCGACCCAGAGCTGGCAGGTGGCGTTCCAGGGGATGCGGTCGGGGCAGCTCATCATCCTCCAGGACCTGCTGGTGGGGATCAACGCCCACATCAACCTCGATCTCGGCGTCGTCACCGGCGAGACCTTCCAGGGGGCGGCCCTCCAGGGCTTCCACGGCGACTTCAACAAAATCAACCAGATCCTCTCGGCGCTCCTCCCCAAGGTCGAGACGACGGTCGGCGAATTCTCCCCCCTCCTCGGCATCCTCGCCCGGATCGGGGGGCAGGACGCCATCAGGGTCCTCGACTTCAGCATGGACGCCGCCCGCGACGACGCCTGGATGCACGCCGTCCTTCTGTCCCTCCAGCCGCCGGAGGCCTGGCCGCTCACCGTGCAGACGATCGACAAGAAGGTCGCCTTCCTCGGCAAGCTGGTCGCCCAACCCTCGGGGATCGTGGAGCAGGCGGTCGACCTCATCCGCGCCACCGAGAGCAAGGACGTGCCGGCGATCATCGACGCCCTGAATTCGATCGTGCCGTCGACCGGCGCGGTGCTGCCCTAGGAGAGCGCGGATGGACGACCCCGGCGTCCGGATCCTCCTCCGCGCCCTCGATACGGGCTACGACCACAAATCCTGGCACGGGCCGATCCTCAAGGGATCGCTGCGCGGGATCTCTCCGGAAGAGGCGGCGTGGCGGCCGGCCCCCGGGCGGCACAACGTCTGGGAGCTCGCCATCCACGCGGCCTACTGGAAGTACTCCGTCCTCCACCGGCTGCGGCGGGAGGTCCGGTTTCCGCTGAAGGGGAGCAACTGGTTCCCCCGCCCGGAAGGGGAGATCAGTGAGCAGGCCTGGAAGGCGGATCTGCGCATTTTGGAGCAGATGCACCGCGACCTGCGCGCGGCCGTGGCCGTCCTCCGGGACGGGGATCTGGAGACCGTCCCCCAGGGGAGCAAGACGGTGGTGCGGGACCTCGTCCTCGGCGCGGCCTACCACGACATTTATCACGCCGGGCAGATCCAGCTCCTCAAGCGGCTGCGCGAAGGCCGGTAGCCGCCGCGATCTCTCCAGCCTCTTTACATCCTCCGCAATGCTGTTCTAGCATAGATAAGTCCAGAGCTTCTGTTGTCGCACTTCCGCGCCGGGTTTCTTTCAACTCAAGAGGGAGGGGAGAAATGAGACGCCCGTTTGCACCGGTGATCTGTTCGACCCTATGGCTCTTCGGCATTTTTTCCTCCTCGCATCCTGGCCGGGCTGTGACGTTCATGCAGGAGGCCAGGCTCACGGCCTCCGACGCCGCCGCGGGCGACGCCTTTGGCGATGAGGTCGCCCTCTCCTCGGATGGGACCGTCGCGCTGGTGGGAGCGTCCGGCCGCGATTGCGCCGGAGGAGCCAACTGCGGAGCGGGCTACGTGTTCGTCCGTTCGGGAGGCGGTTGGAGCCAGCAGGCCAGGCTCACGGCTTCGGATGCCACGGCCGGCGCCGACCTCGGGCATGCCCTCGCGCTTTCCGGGGACGGCTCCACGGCGCTGCTCCGGGCGCGCTCGACGGACTGTCTCGATTCGCCCGATTGCGCGGTCGCGTATGTGTTCCGGCATCTCGGCGGCTCCTGGACCGAGACCGCCAAGCTGAAAACGTCCGGTCCGTTTCCAACCTCGGCGTTTCTCCTCGACCTTCGTTCCATGGCGCTTTCCGAGGACGGGCGGACGGCCATCCTGGGAGCGCCGAGCTGCCCGCAGGCAGGCCCCTGTGGGATGGCTCATATCTACGTGTGGAACGGAGAGAGCTGGAGCGAAGAGACCCGCCTGATGGAAGGCGATGCGGCGTATCAGCTCGGAGAGTCCGTCGACCTCTCGAAAGATGGTCTCACAGCTCTGGTGGGAGTGACTGTCGGCCCGGAAGAGCCGGGTGTCCCCCCTAGGATCGTCGGGGCCTACGTATATGTCCGGAGTGGAGGAACCTGGGTCCGGCAGCAGAGGCTCGCCCCCGTGGCCAATGATTTTCTCACCATACCGGTCGTCCCCTTTCGAGAGGTCACCCTGTCAGGGGACGGCAACACTGCCCTCCTGAGCTCTCCCAATGGGGGATGTGGCCACCAACTGGAGGATGGAGTCGGCTACTGTGGCGTGTTGCGAACCTTCGTGCGCACCGGTGGGAGTTGGACCGAGCAGCAATTCCTGGGCATTCTGAATACCTTCGGCTTCGGTTTCAGAGCCGCGCTCTCGGGAGACGGAACTATCGCCATGACGACGGCGCCGGGGGCGGTCTTGTATGAGAAGGTGGGAGATACCTGGATCCTGCGCCAGCGTGGCCTTGCCGGCCAAACGATGTCGCTCTCGGCGGACGGCCGCACGGCTCTGACGGGTGTCACGAACGTGGCGTGCTCGACGGGAGACGCTTGCGGAGCGGCTTTCATCTACGCCCCCGCCCTAGGCATCATCGACGTTCCCACTCTCGGCGGCCCGGGCCTCGCCGTGCTGACGATCGCCCTGATCCTGAGCGCCTTGATCCTGTTGCAGCGGCGCCGTTCGATCTAGGCGGTCTGCTCCCTGAGCCAGCCGGACGACTCCCGCCAGAGCGTGTCGCGGAAGCGCTCGCGGAAGAATCCGAAGTGGCCGATCGCCGGCGCGCCCACCTCGCGGGGTGACGTGAGCCCGTCGTCGATCCGTACGTCCATCTCCGGCCCTCCCTGCCGGTTCCCACTGGCCCGTCCGGTGTAGGGGCGCCCCTGCGTGGGCGCCCTGTTGCTAGAATAGACAGGGCGGCCACATAGGGCCGCCCCTACAGCGCCGTTCACACCCTTTCGATAATCGTCGCGATCCCTTGGCCGCCGCCGATGCAGAGGGTGATCAGGGCGGTCGAGAGGTCCCGCCGCTCGAGCTCGTCGAGCGCTGTGCCGAGCAGGATGGCCCCGGTCGCTCCCAGCGGATGGCCGAGGGCGATGGCGCCGCCATTGACGTTCACCTTCCCGGGATCGATCCCCAGGCTGCGGATCGTCTGCAGGGGGACCACGGCGAAGGCCTCGTTGATCTCCCAGAGGTCGATGTCCTGCACGCTCATGCCGGCCTTCTCCAGGGCCCGGCGCGAGGCCGGAGCGGGGGCGGTCAGCATGATCAGCGGCTCGGAGCCGATGGTGGCCATGGCCCGGATGCGCGCCCGGGGCTTCAGGCCGTGAGCCTTGGCGTAGTCCCCGGAGCCGATCAGCACGGCCGCGGCGCCGTCCACGATGCCGCTGGAGTTGCCGGCGGTGTGGACGTGGCGCACCTCCGAGAGCTGCGGATAGCGGGCGAGGGCGATCTGGTCCAGGGTCTCCCCCGCGGGGCCGACCGGGGTCGCTCCCAGGGCCACGAAGGCGGGGTTGAGGGTGGCGAGCCCCTCCATCGTGGTGTCGTGCCGCGGATGCTCGTCCTTCTCCAGCACCACCTGTCCGGTCGACGGGTCCTTGACAGGGAAGAGGCCGCGGCCGAAGTAGCAGTTGGATTGGGCGATCGCCGCCTTGCGCTGGGACTCCAGGGCGAAGGCGTCCAGCTCCTCGCGGGAGATGCCTTCGAGCGAGGCGATCACGTCGGCGCTGATCCCCTGCGGCACCTGGAAGACCTTTCCCCGCAGGGTCATGTTCTCGCCGTCCTGGCCCGCGCGGTCGGCCCCCATGGGCACCCGCGACATGCTCTCCACGCCGCCGCCCACCACCAGTTGCTGGGCGCCGGACATCACCCCCATGGCGGCGAAGTTGATCGCCTGGAGCCCGGAGCCGCAGAAGCGGTTGACGGTGGTCCCGGTAACCTCCTCAGGCCAGCCGGCGGCGAGCACGGCGTTGCGGGAGAGGTTCGCCCCCTGCTCGCCGGCCTGGGAGACGCAGCCGGCGATGACGTCCTCGACGTCGGCCGGATCGACGCCGGCGCGCTCGGCCAGCCGGTTGAGCGTTTGCGCCAGCAGCTCCTGGGGGTGGATGTTGGAGAGAGCGCCCTTGCCCGCCTTGCCGCGGCCCCGCGGCGTACGGACGGCGTCGAGAATGTAGGCATCGGTCATGACGGATCTCCTTGCGGTGTACGAACGATCGTTCGATTTTTTGCGTCGGCGACGAGCCGCTCGAAGGCGGCCCAGGCGCGCTCGCCGGCTCTGGTGTCGCGCAGCATGCGATGGAGATGGTGGTAGCCCAGGGCGATGGCGGCGACGTCGAAGGAGAACTGCTCCGCGTCGAGGTCCTTCCGGAAGTGGCCGGCCTCGACGGCCATGCGGGCCCCCTTGGCGATGAACTCAAACCGGTGCCGGTGAGCCTGCTGGAGGAAATCGCGCTGCGGCCCGGGGCGGTCGTCGAATTCCACGGCCGCGGCGACCAGGAGGCAGCCGCCGGGCATCGACGGGCTGTCCTCCCAGTCGAGCCATCTCTCGAACACCGCCCGGATCCGCGGCTCGCCCCGGGGAGCGGAGAGGGCGGGACGGATCACCGTCTCCTCGAACCGTTCCACGGTGGCCCGGAGCACCTGGAGCTGGAGCTCGTCCTTGGACCCGAAGTGGGCGAACAGGCCGCTCTTGGAGAGCCCGAGTTCGGTCGAGAGGGTGCCGATCGTCAGCCCCTCCAGGCCGTCCCGACTGGCTAGGCGGACGGCTTGGTCGAGGATGCGTTCGTGGGTCTCGGCTCCCTTCTTCATGAGGAAGAGAACTATACGAACGATCGTTCTATTTTGCAATAGTGCAAAGGAAGAATCCGACAATCATGTGCCGGATTCTTAGCAGAGGAATGAGAACTTTAGTTCTAAAGAAAGAGGAGCTATAAGGGCTATTCTGTCAATGGCGGCCTACAAGGTGGACACGTCTGGCAGGTGCCGATGCAAGAGGCTGCGCAAGTACAACTATCGCACTGAGTGGGACCGTTGTATGACCCTCCCACAGCGAAGGTCAGCTTGCTTTCCTCTAGCATGCCAAGCGACTCTCGAGTCAAGGTCAATTTCTTAGGAGGCTTTCTTTGCATGATGGCTCCTGCCTTGGCGATTTTCCCTGAGCTTCATGTTCAGAGGAGGTGTCCAAGGGTAGAGTCATCTTATACAATCCTAAATCAGAAAACAACACATATAAGATGGCTAAACGAAAGACCCCGGCTCCTGGCGGGGCCGGGGTCTCAAGGGTCCGTTTCGGTGGCGTTGGGTTCCCCTTCTCAGGGTCACCGTCCGGTGCCACGGACACGTGGAGGATCCCCTTTACGAGGACGCCACCTCCACAGAACCGTGTTTGCCTTCTATCACTGGACCACCTCCTTCCTGGGCGTGTCCCTCATCGGCGGGTCCCAACCCGCCCGGTCCCGTGGGCCGCCCAAGCCTCGTTGGAACCGCCACGTCACTCCAGGGAGGAGGCGTGGACCCTAGACACAACAATATGTTGGGGTAGGAATTCCCAAAAGTCAACAGCCAAAAGTCCTGTTCTCAAGCTTGTTTAGCGGGCGGTGAAGGGGCGTCGTCTGCCAGCAACATCTCTACGACCTCACGGAGGTTCGCGTTGAGCTCGTCGAGACTCTCCGCCTGGGAGTGCGCGCCGGGGATCCGGGGACATACCCGACATAGAGGCCCGTATCCGGGCACCGCTCGATCACCGCCGTATAGGTCCGCATTGTCGTCCTCCTCATGGACCCTACCATGCGGGGCCGGTTACCCCTGCTGGCCCTGTGGTATCTTCGCGCCCAAGTCCGCAGTCAGGACCCCGAATCCGGAGGGAAACACATGAAGAAAGTCGGCATCCTTTTCGGCCAGGAGGACACGTTCCCCTGGGCGTTGATCGAGCGTGTGAATGCGCGGAACGTGGAGGGCATCACCGCCGAGCCCGTCCGCATCGAGAAGCTGATCCAGGGGGAGCCCTCGGGCTACGCGGTGATCGTCGACCGCATCTCCCAGGACGTCCCCTTCTACCGCGCCTACCTGAAGAACGCGGCCCTCAACGGCACCGCAGTGGTGAACAACCCCTTCTGGTGGAGCGCCGACGAGAAGTTTTTCAACAACTGTCTGGCCACCAAGATCGACGTGGCGGTCCCCAAGACCGTGCTGCTCCCCTCCAAGGAGCATCCGCCGGACACCGGCCCGAAGTCGTTCCGCAACCTGGCCTACCCCCTCGACTGGGAGGCGATCTTCCACTACATCGGCTTCCCGGCCTTCTTCAAGCCGTTCGCCGGCGGCGGCTGGAAGAACGTCTACCGGGTGGCGAACGCGGACGAGCTCTTCCGCGCCTATGACGAGACCGGCCAGCTCGTGATGATGCTCCAGGAGGAGATCGTCTTCACCGAGTACTTCCGCTGCTACGCGCTCGACTGCAAGGACATCCACATCATGCAGTACGACCCCAAGCAGCCGTTCCACCTGCGCTACGTGCGCAACGGCCCGCCGGTCGATCCGGCCCTGCTGCGGAAGGTCCACGACGACGTGATGGCCCTCAACGTCTGGCTCGGCTACGACTTCAACACGGTCGAGATGGCGGTGCGCGACGGCATCCCCTACGCCATCGACTTCTGCAACCCGGCGCCGGACGCCGACCGCAATTCGATCGGCGACGACAACTTCTCCTGGATCGTCGAGAAGGCGGCCGACATGGTGATCCGCAAGGCGCAGCAGTACGTCGAGGGGGGAGACAACCTGCGCTGGGGGCGGTTCGTCCAGAAGGCGGCGGCGCCGCCGGCCCCCGCCGTGGCGTCCGTCCTGGGCAACGTCGTGGCGACCGCGGTGGGCACGGTGGGCGCCGTGGCCGAGGCCATCTCACCGAAGGAGTGAATCTCCATGGGCGACGCGAAGCTGTTCACGCTGGGGATCGAGGAGGAGTTCCAGCTCATCGATCCGGAGACGCGCGACCTTCGCTCGCACGTCCAGTACCTCCTCGATGACGAGCACACGCTGGCGGACCAGCTCAAGCCCGAGCTCCACCAGTCCGTCATCGAGGTGGGGACGAACATCTGCCCGGACATCAAGGCGGCCCGCCGCGAGATGGTGGCCCTGCGCCGCGACCTGTCGAAGCTCGCGGCGCGCAACGGCCTGACCATCGCGGCGGCGGGCACCCATCCGTTCGCCCACTGGAAGGACCAGCTCATCACGGACAACCAGCGCTACGCGGAAATCGTCGAGGACCTCCAGCAGATCGCGCGGGCGAACCTGATCTTCGGCCTTCACGTCCACGTCGGCATCGAGGACCGCGAGCTGGCGATCCACATCATGAACGCCGCCCGCTACTTCCTGCCGCACATCTTCGCCCTGTCGACGAATTCCCCCTTCTGGCAGGGGCAGAACACGGGATTGAAGTCGTTCCGCAGCAAGGTCTTCGACCGCTTCCCGCGCACCGGCATCCCGGACCACTTCCAGAGCCTCTCCGAGTACGAGAGCTACATCAAGCTGCTGATCAAGACGCGCTGCATCGACAACGCCAAGAAGATCTGGTGGGACATCCGGATGCACCCGTTCTTCAATACGCTCGAATACCGGATCTGCGACGTGCCCATGCGGGTGGACGAGACGATCGCGCTGGCGGCGCTGATCCAGGCGGTCACGGTCAAGCTCTACAAGCTGATCCGGCAGAACCTCGGCTTCCGGCTCTACCGCCGCCTGCTGCTCAACGAGAACAAATGGCGCGCGGCCCGGCACGGCATCTCCGGAAAGCTGATCGATTTCGGCAAGCAGGAGGAGGTGGACTGCGTGGCGTTGATCCACGAGCTCCTCGCCTTCATCGACGACGTGGTGGACGAGCTCGGCAGCCGCGAGGAGATCGAGTACATCCACCAGATCCTGCGCACGGGGACCGGCGCGGACCGCCAGATCGCCGTCTTCCAGGCCACGAACGACGTCCGCAGCGTGGTCGACTACATCGTGCAGGAAACCCACCACGGCCTGGAGTGACGGTCCATCGATGGTTCCCGAGATCCGCCGCGCCTACAACGCAAGCTTTACCGAGCAACGCTACAAGGAGATGCTCCGCGACCTGGAGCGGGACGCGGGCTCTCCCGTGGACTTCCGGGTTTCCGAGACCCCCGTATTCTTCTCCGCAAGGCTGACCCGCAAGCTGGTCGAGGCGGCTGACGAGGTGGTGGCCGCCGTCACCTCCGAGGACTATCTGAGGCAGGCGGACCGCGCCGTGCCGCCACGCTTCGACGTACCCGGCGGCGAGGGGCACACGGTCTTCCTCCAGGTCGACTTCGCCATTACGCGTGGGGAGGACGGCGAGCTCATTCCCCAGCTCATCGAGCTCCAGGGATTCCCCTCGCTCTATGGCTTCCAGTGGCTGCTCGAAAAGGAATTCCACTCCCACTTCCCCGTGATCCCGGAGGGGTGGGCCCCCTACTTCGGCGGGCTCACCTCCGAGACCTATCCGGACGTCCTGCGGGATGTGATCGTCGCCGGCGCCGATCCGGAGAACGTCGTCCTCCTGGAGATCGATCCCGAGCATCAGAAGACGCGGATCGACTTCCACGTCACCCGCCAGCTCCTGGGAATCCCCATCGTGGACGCGCGGGAGGTGATCGAAAGGAATGGCCGGCTCTTCTATCCGCAAGGGGGGCGGGAGGTGCCGATCCACCGGATCTACAACCGGGTGATCTTCGACGAGGTGGAGCGCCGGAGGCTCGACCTCTCGCATATCTTCCATCGCGACCTCGTGGACGTCACCTGGGTGGGGCACCCCAACTGGTATCTCAAGATCAGCAAGCTCTCGCTGCCGTTCATCCACAGCCGTTACTGCCCGCCGACCTGGTTCGTGAGCGATCTGAAAGAGTTTCCGGCCGACCTGGAGAATTACGTCCTGAAGCCGCTCTACTCCTTCGCCGGTCTGGGCGTGGAGCTGGGACCCACTCCCGAGCGTCTGCGCTCGCTGCCGGACCCCGAGAATTTCATCCTCCAGCGCCGGGTCGACTACGCCCCGGTGATCGAGACCCTGGACGAGCCCGCCAAGGCCGAGGTCCGCATGATGTTCGTCTGGAAGGACCGCCCCCGGCTGGTCAACAACCTCGTGCGGATGAGCAAGGGGAAGATGATGGGGGTCGACTTCAACAAGGAGAAGACCTGGATCGGCGGGTGTCTGGCGTATCATCCGCCGCTTTGATGTCCCCTCTGTCTACCCTCGCCGGTACATGAACCGCAGCGCCGCCGGCAGCCTTCGTCTCCAGGCCGCCTCGCTGTGGTTGCCGCGGGGATCGGCGCGCCACATCAGGCGGTCGGAGTCGTAGCCGCGCTCGACGAGGTGCTCGGTCATCTTCTGGATGGCTGCGACGACCCTTCCCTTGTCTTCCCGGGCGCCGGCGTCGAGATAGATGCGCGAGACCTCGGGGGTGGGCTGGGCCGCGACGTCGGCGAAGATCGCCTGGTTCGCCACCCAGAAGGAGGGGGACATCACCAGCGCGCCGCCGAACGCCTCCGGATGGTGGAAGTGCGACCAGAAGGCGGCGAGGCCTCCCATCGAGGAGCCGCCGATCACCGCGCCCAGCGGCGGCGGCACCAGGTTGAGCTCGATGGTGAGGGCCGGCATCAGGTGCCGGGTCACCCAGTCGAGGAGGATCTCGATCTGCCCCGGCTCGGCCTCGAAGGGGAAGGGGGAGAGCTCCAGGTTCCGCCCCGGGCCGCCGTGCTCGATGCCGATCACCACCGGCACCGGCCGCTTCGACTTGGCGAGGGTCTCGACCGTTTCGTGGATGTACCAGCCGCCGGAGAAGGAGGGGAGGTCGTCGAAGACGTTCTGGCCGTCGAACATGTAGAGGCCGAAGTGGGGCTCCGCGGGGTTGTAATTCCGAGGGAGGTAGATCCGGATCGGCCGCGGCGACAGGCCCGGCACCTGGAAGGGGCCCAGGAGGTTGATCTCCCCCGCCCTCATGCGGGCGAGCGCGCCGGGGATCAAGGCCTCGACCGTCGGCTCTTCCGGCTCGACCGCGGGCGGCTCCACGTGGGGCGGCGCCTCGTGCTCGGGCCACTCCTGGCGCCGCAGGGAGTCCTCGATCCGGTAGCCGTGCAGCAGGTCGTGGAGGACGATGTGCCGGGCCATCCCGAAGACGGTATAGAGGGCGTACTCCGGGTGCCGCCCCGGACGCTCCCACGCCTCGGGGGGTAGGTCGCGCAGCCGGGCCACGAGCGCCCCCCGCTCGCGGACGAAGCGCTCGATCGCCTCGTCGAGATTCACCGCCAGCAATCCTCCGCCCTCGTCTTCCGGGGCGGGGTAGAAGGGCTCGAGCTCGGGGTTGTCCTCGGCCAGCATCGTCTCCAGCCGTGCCCGGAACCTCGGCTCCAGGGAGGCGACGTGGCAGAAGTGCTCGTGGGCCGACCATTTGTGGGGCAGGGGCCGGCGCTTGCACCAGGCGGAGGGCACGTCACGGATCAGTGGCACGAGAAGGGCCGGCGCGTTCTCCAACGCGGTCAGCACGGCTTTGGGATCGTTCAAGGCTCTCTCTCCGGGTCAGGTTTCGCGGGGCGGGAGAATAGCAGCCGCTCCAGGAGCTCCACCACCTCCCCCGTGTCCCGAAGCTGATACTCCGCCGCCGTGTCGCGCGGCTCCTGCGCCACGAGGATGCCGATCCCCCGCCCCCGGACGGCGCGGAAGGCGTCCTCGTCGGTGAGGTCGTCTCCTATGTAGAACGGAAGGACGTTCGGGTCATCGAGGCGGAGGGCGCCGAGGAGCCAGAGGAGGGCCTTCCCCTTGTCCCAGTCGAGGTCGGGGCGGAGCTCGAACAGCTTCTTGCCGTGCCCCTTGCGCAGCCCCGGCTCGGCGGCGGCGGCGACGTCCACCGCCTGCTCGATCTCCGGCAGCCGTCGCTCGTCCGCCAGCCGGAAGTGGATGGAGATGGCGAAGCGCTTGGGCTCGACCAGGACCCCCTCGACGCCGCCGAGATCGCGGCGGAGCC
The DNA here is from genome assembly GCA_045807625.1 of Thermoanaerobaculia bacterium. GTDB lineage: Bacteria > Acidobacteriota > Thermoanaerobaculia > Multivoradales > UBA5704 > DATARR01. The sequence continues at coordinate 86,539 of JBJMHA010000021.1, forward strand.
GTTCGGCGGCGCGCTCGATCTTCTCGGGGATCCCCTCGCCCACCTCCAGCCGCAAAGGTTGCTCCCCTCCCTCCGGGGGTGGGCCCGCGATGTCGTAGCCGTGGCTCCCGGCGTAGGCGAGGCCGGGGAGGTCCACGAGGGCGGCCACGTCCTCCCGGCCGCGGCCGGAGACGATCACGACCGGCACCCGCCCGGCGAGGCGCCGCAGCACCTCCCGTGTCCCTTCAGGCAGGGTGGCGAGGTCCGGCCGGGGAGCGATCGGCGAGAGGGTGCCGTCGTAGTCGAGGAAGAGGGCGGGGCGGCGGCCGCGCAGGCGCTCCGCGATCTCGTCCCAGCGGTCCAGGGCGGAAGGGCGCATCGGAGCTTACAGGTACTCTTCGATCCCGAGAGGGGGAAAATATTCTTTCAGCATCCGGAAGTCGTCCGGCACGGTGCCCAGGGCGGCCTGGAGATAGTAGTCCACCCACCAGAAGATATCCTGCTCGCGAATGATCTCCCGCATCCGCTCCATGCGGGCCCGGCGTTCGTCCTCGCTCATGTCGAAGGCGGCCTTGAGCGCGTCCGCCATCCCCTCGATGTCGTGCGGATTGACCAGCAGCGCCCCCTCCTGGAGCTGCGCCGCGGCGCCGGCGAACTCGGAGAGGACGAGGACGCCGCAGCCGTCGATCTGGCAGGCGCAGAGCTCCTTGGCCACCAGGTTCATGCCGTCCTTGATCGAGGTGACGAAGCCGACGCGGGCCATGCGGTAGAGCGAGAGCAGGTCCCGTCGCGCCAGGCTCTTGTAGTGGTAGTGCACGGGCACCCAGGCGGCGGTGGAGAACTCGCCGTTGATCTCCCCCACGAGCCGCTCGATGTCCGCCTTGAGGGCCTGGTACTCGGGGACCCCCTCACGGCTGGGCACCACGACCTGGAAGAGGATCGCCTGCTCGCGCAGCTCCTTATAACGCTGGAGCGCGTTGCGGAAGGCCTTCAGACGCTCGACCAGCCCCTTGGTGTAGTCGAGGCGGTCGACCCCCACGATGAGCTGGCGGGGACCCATCCGCTCCCGCAGCTCCACCATGCGGCGCGCCACGTCCCCGGAGCAGGCGGCGTCCTCGTAGGATTTGAAATCGATGCCGATCGGGAAAGCTCCGACCTTCACCGGGCGGGAGCCCAGACGCACCTCGGCGATCGCGCCGCCGTCGTGGATCTCCGCCTCGGGGAGCAGGTTCTCGATGCAGGTGAGGAAGTTCCGCGTGTCGCGCGGCGTCTGGAACCCCAGCAGGTCGTAGGCGAGGAGGGCCTTGAGGATCTGGCCGCGCCAGGGGAGCCGCAGCAGGATATCGAGCGGCGGGAAGGGGATGTGGAGGAAGAAGCCGATGCGCGCCGATTCCCGGCGGCGGCGGGCGCATTCGGCCACGTGGATGAGCTGGTAGTCCTGTACCCAGATGAAGTCCTCCTCGCGGCAGTGCCGGAGCACGCTGTCGGCGAACTTCTCGTTGACCTCGAGGTAGGCGTACCAGAAGGACGGGTCGAAATTGCACTGTCCGAGCAGATCGTGGAACAGCGGCCAGAGGATGCCGTTGGCGAACCCCTCGTAGAAGCCCTTGACCTCGTCGTCGGAGAGCAGGACGGGCACCAGCTCGTACCCCCGCTCCCGGTACCCCTCGGCGAGCACGGCCTCCCAGGAGCCGCCCCGTTCCAGCGGCAGCCCCGGCCAGCCGATCCACAGGCCGCCGCGATGCGAGAGCACCGGCGCCAGCGCGCTCACCAGCCCGCCGGAGCCGGGCTTGAGCCCCCAGCCGTGGCTCTTCCTTTCGAGCACGATGGGGAGGCGGTTGGAGACGACGAGCAGGCGTTGGGTGATCGGGCTCAAAGCGGACAGGAATTTGTGCAAAGGGTGAGCCAGAGGGGACCCTGAAACCTTCACCTACCCCGGTCGTAGTATCGCCGATGCCACGATCCCAAGATCTCCGCCCGGCCCTGTTCCTGCTCCTCGCCCTGACTCCCGCCGGCCCCCTGCGCGCCGCGCAGGCTCCTCCAGAGCCTCCTCAGGAGCCGCTTCACATCGCGCGGGCGTCCGGTCCGATCGAGGTGGACGGGCAGTTGGGAGATCCGGGGTGGAATGGCGCCACACGGGTGGAGACCTTCTATGAGACGAACCCGGGGGACAACGTCGAGCCCAAGGCGAAGACGGTCGCCTGGCTCACCTACGACGACCGTTTCTTCTATGCCGCCTTCGACTTTCAGGACCCCGATCCGAAGAGCATCCGCGCCCCCTTCGGAGACCACGACAACATCTCGAGCTCCACGGACTACGGCGGCATCGTCCTCGACACCCGCAACGACGGCAAGACCGGGTTCATGTTCCTGGCCGGTCCGCACAACATCCAATACGACGCCATCAGCAGCGACGTGAGCGGCGAGGACAGCTCCCCCGATTTCTACTGGGACTCCCAGGCGCGGATCACCTCGACCGGCTGGACGCTGGAGATCCGCGTCCCCTTCTCCTCGCTGCGCTACAACTCGGCCGACGTGCAAAACTGGGGGGTCCTCCTCTACCGCAACTACCCGCGCGACTTCCGCTACCAGAACCTCAACGTCAAGCTGCCGCGGGGGGGGAGCTGCTTCATCTGCCACGCGCGGAAGATCGCCGGGCTGGCCGGCCTGCCCAGCGGCAACCATGCCGTGCTGGCCCCCTACGTCACGGGGCGGCGGGAGTCCTTCGCCGAGGAGGGCCCGGGCTCCCGCCTGGACGACCGGCCGGTCCGGTGGGAGGCGGGCCTCGACGCCAAGTGGACGCCGAACGCCAACACGGCGATCGACGCCACGATCAATCCGGACTTTTCGCAGGTCGAGTCGGACGTGGCGCAGATCACCGCCAACGAGCGCTTCGCCCTCTTCTTTCCCGAGAAACGCCCCTTCTTCCTGGAAGGGCTGGACCTGTTCGCGACTCCGTTGCAGGCCGTCTACACGCGCACGATCACCTCGCCGCGCTGGGGGCTGCGGGCGACCGGAGAGGTCGGGAGCTCCCTCTATACCTTCCTGGTGACCGAGGACCGCGGGGGCGGGAGCGTCATCCTGCCCGGGCGCAATTCCTCGGCCTTCGTGCCGCAGGACTTCTCCTCGCGGGTGGCGGTCGGCCGCGTCCGGCAGGATTTCGGGAGCTCCTTCGCGAGCCTGCTGATCACCGACCGCGAGATCGAGGGGGGCGGGTACAACCGGGTCTTCGGCCCGGATTTCCAGTGGCGGCCGAACCCGCGAGATACGGTCACCGGGCAATTCCTGCTCAGCGATTCCCAGACCCCCCGCCGTCCCGACCTGACCCCGGAGTGGAACGGCCAGGACCTCAGCTCCCACTCCTCCTATCTCAACTGGAATCACACCTCCAGCACCTGGGGGTGGACCCTCCAGTACATCGACGCCGGCGACGAGTTTCGCGCCGACCTCGGCTTCGTCCCGCAGGTGGGGGCGAGGGACTACCTGGGATCGCTCGGCCGGTCGTTCTTCCCCGAGAAAGGGATCTTCCGCCACATCCGCCCCTTCCTGCGGCTGCGGCAGGTGGACGACGTCGACGGCGCGCTGCTGCTGCGCCAGGCCGTCCCCGGCATCCAGCTGGAGGGGCTCTGGAACGGCTTCTTCAACGTCGAGCACCACACGGAGACGGTGCGCGCCGGCAGCCGTCTCTTCGACACCGACTTCTTCGTGACCAGCATCCAGGTGAGCCCGGCCCCGTGGATCACCGACCTGGCGCTCAACCTCACCGTCGGGGACGACGTCGACTTCGCCAACGTGAGGCCGGCCCGGGCCGTCACGGCCGATCTGCAGGGGACGTTGCGGCCGACCGACCATCTGGCCCTCCAACTCAACGGCACCCGCCGCCAGCTCGACGTCTCGCCCACCGGCACAGGGCCCCGGAGCTCGCGCCTGTTCACGGCCGACGTGGCCCGCGTCAAGGCCACCTACACCTTCACCTCCCGCGCCTTCCTGCGGCTGATCGCTCAGCGCGTCCGCACGGTGCGGGACCCGGAGCTGTACGATCCCATCCTCGGCCCGGTCCCCCGCGAGGACGACGAGGTCACGAGCTCGGCCCTCTTCGCCTACAAGCTGAACTGGCAGACGGTGGTCTTCCTCGGCTACTCGGACGACCGCGCCCTCTCCGTGGACGACCGTCTGGAGCCCGCCGGCCGGGCGTTCTTCTTCAAGATCTCCTACGCCTTCCAGCGCTGAGGTGAGGTAGCATCTCCCAGCGCCGAAGCCGTCCGCAGCCCGAGGAGACCGCATGCGCCTACGCCGTATCCTGCCGCTCGCCATCACGATCCTGGCCTTCTCGCTCCCCTCCCTGCTGGGAGCGGGAAGCCTGATCACGACTCAGCAATATGCCCGCAAGAACTCCAAAGACAAGCTCTACCTGCAGAAAGGGGACCTGCGGATCGAGACCGAGGGCGGGCAGGTGATGATTTTCCACGCGGCGGACGGCGGGCTCTGGCTGCTCGATCCGGTCAGGAAGACCTACCTCGACATCGGCGCCCAGCTCTCCGAAAAGAGCCAGCGCCCCGGGGCCCGGCTCGATCCGGCCCCCGCCACCTATCAGAAGGTCGCCTCCGGAGTGGACGTCAACGGCTTCAAGGCGGACCAGTACGACGTCCTGCAAGGGACGGAGAAGATCGCCGAGGTCTGGCTGGCCGACCCCAAGGCGGTCGGCGTCGATCCGGCCGACGCCGCGGGCTTCCGCCTGCTGACGAAGCGGCTGGGGTATCAGGCGCCGGCCTACTTCGGCTTCGCCCTGAGCGAGAGCTCGCCGGAGGGGGTGCCGGTGCGCACCATCACCTATTCCAAGGGGCAGCGGATCTCGATCAACGAATTCAAAGCGGTCAAATTCCAGGAGATGCCCGCGTCGCTGTTCGAGCTGCCAAAGGACTACACGCCGAGCCCCGGCGTGCGCTGACCCTCACGGAGGATGCCATGCGGATCGAGGCCCAGCTCCAGCCCGGCGAGGAGATCCTCTACCGGGCTCATCTCACGCGGCTCACCCTGGCGCCCGTCGCGGCGATGGCGGGGATCGCGCTGGTGGCCGCGGCGGTCGCCTGGTTCCATTTCCAGAGCGCTCCGGGAGCGCTGATCCTCCTCGCGGTGGCCGCGATCTTCGGCCTGGTCTATCTTTGGAAGGATTTCGTCCGCCGCGCCAACGATTACGTGCTGACCAACCACCGGCTGATCCAGGAGACGGGGATCCTCTCCCGCCGGTCGATCGACTCCCGGCTCGACAAGATCAACAACGTCGAGTACCGGCAGACCCTCTGGGGTCGCCTCCTCAACTATGGAGACGTGGAGATCGACACGGCGAGCGACGCCGGGGTGGCGGTGTTCCGCAACATTTCCCATCCGCTCCAGTTCCGCAACACCATCCTCGCCGCGGCCGAGCAGTACCGCGCCGCCGGCCGCTTCCCGGCCGCGGCGCCGCTGGCCACCCTCTCCGGCGCCGAGCGGATGCGCCAGCTCAAGACGCTCCTCGACGACGGCCTCATCTCCCGCGAGGAGTACGAGGCCAAGCGGCGGGAGCTGCTGTCGGAGCTGTAGGGTCTGCTTCAGCGGCTCTTGAGGCACAATGGGAGCAGGGGGGCTGATGGAAGCGCCACCCAATTCTGAAGGAGGACGTCATGAGAAGGAAGCTGACTCTTCTGGGATTCACGTTGCTGACGGTCGCAGGGACCTTCTGGTTCCAGCCGCGGACGGCGGAGGCTTCCAGTTGCTTCTGCGCGGACCCTCTCTGCTGCGATTACTGCTGCACGCTCTCCAGCGGCAAGGTCATCTGCACCGAGCGCCCCTGTCCAGTCCAGTAGCATCACCCCGCCGCCCCGGCCCCGCGAGGTAACCGGGGCGGCGGGGCGTGCTACCATCAGGCGGTAATGCCCCGTAATCCGTCCGCCTCCGTCGTCCTCCCCACCGGCTCCGCTCTGAGCTCCCTGATCGAGGAGATCCACCAGGAGGCCCGGCTCGGGAGACAGCTCCGCTACGCCGCGCACCTGCCCGGCAGCGAGGCCCGTTACGGCGAGCTCGATCCGCCGCTGCCGGAGCCCATCGCCCGCGCCCTGGGCCGGGGGGGAGTGCCGCGCCTGTGGACCCATCAGACGGAGGGGATCGCGGCCGTGCGGCGGGGGGAGAACGTGCTCGTCACCACCCCCACGGCGTCCGGCAAGTCGCTGGTCTTCCAGGTGCCGCCGCTGGAGGAGGCGGTCCGCGGCGGCCCGGGGTACGGGTTGTTCCTCTTTCCCCTCAAGGCGCTGGGGCAGGACCAGCGGGGGAAATTCATTCATCTCGCCGAGGCCGCGGGGCTTTCCCCCGAGATCGCCGGGTGCGAGATCTACGACGGCGACACCCCGGCCTCGAAGCGGACGGCGATCCGCAAGAATTTCCCCCGGGTGGTGATCTCCAACCCGGACATGCTCCACCTGGGAGTGCTCGGGCACTGGACCGGCTGGGGGCCGTTCCTGGCCGACCTGCGCTGGATCGTGCTCGACGAGCTCCATACCTACCGCGGCATCTTCGGCAGCCATTTCCATCACGTGCTCCAGCGCTTCCTCCGCCTCTGCCGCTCGGTGGGGAGCGATCCGGTGCTGATCGCCTCTTCGGCCACAGCCGCCAACGCCGGGGAGTTCGCCGAGACCCTCACCGGCCGCAAGTTCCATTGGATCTCCGAGTCCGGAGCCCCGCGCGAGGGGCGCCACCTGCTCCTCTTCCAGCCCGAGGCGAGCCCTTACACCACGGCGCTCCAGCTCTTCGTGCGCTTCGTCAACGCCGGCCTCAAGACGATCGTCTTCACCAAGGCCCGGCGGATCACCGAGCTCCTCTACTCCTGGCTCCGGCGCCAGGAGCCGTCGCTCGCCTCGCGGGTGGCGAGCTATCGCGCCGGCTTCCTGGCCGAGGAGCGGCGGCGCATCGAGAAGTCGCTCTTCGAGGGGAAGCTTGACGGCGTGATCTCCACCTCCGCGCTGGAGATGGGGATCGACGTCGGCGGCCTCGACGCCTGCATCCTGGTGGGCTACCCCGGCAGCATGATGGCCACCTGGCAGCGCTCGGGACGGGTGGGGAGGGCCGGTCGCGAATCGATCACCGCGATGGTGGCGATGCCCGACGCCCTCGATCAATATTTCCTCGACCATCCCGAGCAGTTCCTCGAGCGTCCCTGCGAGCGGCTGATCGTCGATCCGGCCAACGATCCGGTGTCGCGGGCCCACCTCGTCTGCGCCGCCTCCGAGATGCCGCTCTGCGGGGACGACCGCCTCTACCTGGCGCCGCACGAGGAGCGGGTGGAGAAGCTCCTGCGCCAGGGGCACCTGCTCGCCGCCGCCGAGGGGGACGAGATCTTCTCCCTCCGGCGCCGGCCGCAGCGCCACGTCAATTTACGAGGAGCGGGGGAGACCTACGCGATTATGGCCGGCGGCCGGACCATCGGCACGGTGGACGGCGTGCGGGCCCTCCACGAGTGCCACCCCGGCGCGGTCTACCTCCACGCGGGGCGGCAGTTCCTGGTGGAGGCCCTGGAGAGCGAAGAGCGGCGGGTGCTGGCCGAGGCGGCGGACCTCGACTACTTCACCACGCCGCTCACCGAGAAGGAGACCGAGATCCTGGAGGTGCTGGAGGAGAAGAGCGTCGGTCCCCTCCAGGCCTGGCTCGGCCGGCTCAAGGTGACCGAGCGGGTGGTCGGCTTCGAGCGCAAGCGCATCCACGGCCAGGAGACGATCGACCAGACGCCGCTCGACCTGCCGCCGATCGAGTTCGAGACGGTGGGGCTCTGGTGGGCGGCGCCGCGGGCGATCGAGGAGACCTTGCGCCGCCGGGGGGAGCACTTCCTGGGCTCGCTCCACGCCTCCGAGCACGCCGGCATCTCGCTCTTCCCGATCCTGGCGCTCTGCGACCGCGGCGACATCGGCGGCATCTCCTACCCCCTCCATCCGCAGATGGGCACCGGCGCCGTCTTCATCTACGACGGCCACCCCGGCGGCGTGGGGATCGCGGCGCGCGGCTTCGAGGACCTCACCGACCTGCTGGGGCGAGTGCTTTTGTTGATCGAAGGGTGCCCCTGCGAGACCGGGTGCCCCTCGTGCGTGCAGTCCCCCAAGTGCGGCAACGGCAACCGTCCGCTGGACAAGATCGGGGCGGCGCGGGTGCTGCGGCTGTTGCTGGAAGGCGAGGAGCCGGCGGTGGAGTGGGGGGAGGCGGTGGTGGTGACGCTGGTGGCGACCGAGGAGGTCGCCCTCCTCCCGGACCCTCACCCCCTGGCCCCCTCTCCCGTCCCCTCCCACCCTCCCTCACCGGGAGAGGGGGAACCGCCGCCCGCCCCAGAATTTAGATCAGAGGCCGTGGATGCTGAGGAAGGCCCCGGTCACCGCCACGCTCATCTGAGGACCGGCACGGAAGCTCCCTCCGCGCCTCTACGCATCGAATCACCCCTTCTTCCCGTTTTTTACCCCCTCGCCCGGGGAGGGAGGGCGGGAGGGGACGGGAGAGGGGGCCAGGGGGTGAGGGTTCGGGAGGGGGAGCCCCGCAGCACCATCCTCTTCGACCTCGAGACCCTCCGCTCCGCCGCCGACGTGGGCGGCTGGGACAAGGCCCACCGCATGGGGGTCGCCATCGGCGTGCTCTGCTTCCTGGAGGAGGGGCGCTTCGAGGTCTACGGCGAGACCCAGGTGCGCGCCCTGATCGACGCCCTGCGCGGCGCCACGATGGTGATCGGCTACAACATCAAGCGCTTCGACTACCACGTCCTCTCCGGCTACACGGGGGAGGACTTCGCGCGCCTGTTCCCCACCTTCGACCTGCTGGAGGACGTCGCGTCGCGCCTCGGCTTCCGGGTCGGCATGGGGCACCTCGCGCAGGAGACGCTGGGCGTGGGCAAGTCCGCCGACGGCCTGCAGTCGCTCGAATGGGTGCGCCAGGGGCGGCTCGACCTCGTCGAGCAATACTGCCGGAAGGACGTCGAGATCCTGCGCGACCTCTATCTCCACGGCCGGCGCGAGGGGTTCCTCTTCTACCGGGACAAGAGGCGGGACGTGCGGCTGAAGCTCGGCGTGGAGTGGTAGGGTTATCTCCATGAAGCGCCCTCGCCGCCCCCTCCTCGCCATCGCCCTGCTTCTCCTCGCCGGCTGCTCCGGCCTCGGCACCCTCGCCCGCATGGAGTCCCCCACCGTGGACGTCACCGGCGTCAAGCTGAAGGGGACGACCCTGGCCGGGGCCGACGTGCTGGTGCAGTTCCGGGTGGACAATCCCAACGACGTCAACCTGGTGCTCGACGGCATCGGCTATCACCTGCGGCTGAACGGCCAGCCCCTCCTGAACGGCCACTACGACCAGCAGGTGCAGATCGCCGCCAGCGGTCCCACCACGGTCGACCTGCCGGTGACGATCCGCTTCGACGACCTCTACCGTGTGATCGGCACCCTCCAGAACCGGAAGAACCCCGAGTACGCCCTCGACGCCGACCTCCACTTCGCCGTCCCCGTGCTGGGCGAGGTCGTCGTGCCGGTGACGCAGACGGGGAAGGTGCCGGTCGACCGGCTTCTCCAGCAGATCGGGCGGTAGGCGGACGCAACCCTCACGGCTTTCTTCCGTACCTCTCCCCGTATAATCGCTCGCGCTCGTCGAGAGGAGACCCCATGCGCAGCACCCGGCCGACCGTCGTTTTCGTGATCCTCGCCTGCCTGTCCCTCGCCGTCTGCCGCGCGGCGTCCGCCGCGCCTCCGGAGCCGCCGAAGCCGGGGACTCCGGGCCATCCGCTGAAGGCGACGCCGATCCCGAGCGATGCTCCGGGCGCGCCGGCCGGGCAGGACCCTTCGGTCACACTGGCCAATGAGCCGCGGGAGATCCACTACGGCTTCCTGTTCGGGGGCAACCGGGCGGGCTCCGCCGCCTCCCGCGTCGAGCCGGACGGCAGCCTGGCCTACACGTTCGAGTTCAACGACCGCGGCCGGGGCTCCAACACCACCAGCCGCTACCGGCTCGACGCCAAGGGCCTGCCGGTCTTCCTGGAGACCACGGGGAACGATTACTGGAAGAACCCGGTCAACGAGAAATTCACCTGGGAGCACGGCCGGGCCTCCTGGAAGAGCTCCTCCGAGAACGGGAGCCGCGAGGTCCGCGGGCCCGCGTTCTTCCTCAGCCTCAACGGCCCGCCCCAGGAGACGATGCTGCTGGCGAAGGCGCTGCTCGCCGCTCCGGACCACCGCCTCCCCCTGCTCCCCACCGGCGAGGCGCGGATCGAGAAGGTCACCTCCCAGCCGGTCCAGGTCGCCGGCCACACCCAGACCGTCCACCTCTACTCGCTCTCAGGGCTGGGGTTCACCCCCGGCTACGTCTGGCTGGACGACTCCCGCGAGCTCTTCGCCTCGGTCGGCGGCTGGGCGTCCCTCTTCCGTGAGGGGTGGGTGGACGTCGTGCCGCAGCTCCTCAACGCCCAGGACGCGGCCGAGAAGGCGCGCTACCGCGACCTCGCCGCGAAGCTCGCCCATCACCCCCAGGGGGCGCTCGCCATCCGCCACGCCCGGCTCTTCGATCCGGAGACGCGGACCCTCCGGCCGGACACTACCGTGATCGTCTCCGGCAACCGTATCCAGGCGGTGGGGAAGGACGGCGAGGTGACCGTGCCCCCCGGCGCCGAGGTGGTCGACGCCAAGGGCAAGACCCTCCTGCCGGGCCTCTGGGACATGCACGTCCACCTGAGCGAGTCGGACGGATTGTTCAACCTGGCCTCCGGCGTCACCACCGTGCGCGACCTCGCAAACGACATCGACCAGCTCCAGGACATGCGGAAGCGGTGGGACTCGGGGGAGGGGATCGGGCCCCGCGTGCTGATGGCCGGCTTCATGGACGGCCCCGGCCCCTACGCCGGTCCCACCAAGGTGCTGGTGTCCAACGAGCAGCAGGCGCTGGAGTGGGTGGACCGCTACGCCAAGCTCGGCTACGTGCAGATCAAGCTCTACAGCTCGCTCGATCCGAAGCTGGTGCCGCCGATCGCCAAGCGCGCCCACGAGCTCGGCCTCCGCGTCTCCGGCCACATTCCCAATGGAATGTCGGCCGAGCAGGCCGTGCGCGCGGGCTTCGACGAGATCCAGCACGTGAACTTCCTGGTGCTCAACTTCCTCGATCCCAAGATCGACACCCGCACCCCGGCCCGCTTCAGCGAGGTCGCCCAGCACGCTGCCGAGCTCGACCTCGGCTCGCCGCGGGTGAAGAGCTTCATCGCCCTGCTCAAGGAGCGCCACACGGTCTCGGACCCCACCCTCGGCGCCTTCGAGGGGATGTTCATCGGCGAGGCCGGCAAGGTCGACCCCTCCCTGGCCCCGGTGGCGGACCGTCTGCCGCCTCAGGTGCAGCGGAGCCTCTACAGCGGCGGCCTCAATCCGCCGGAGGCCGAGAAGCAGCGCTACCGGGACTCCTACCGGACGATGGAGAACCTGGTGAAGGCGCTCCACGACGCGGGCGTCACGATCGTCGCAGGCACGGACGGCGCGGCCGGCTTCAATCTCCACCGCGAGCTCGAGCTCTACGTCGATTCCGGCATCCCGGCCCCCGAGACGCTGCGCATCGCTACTCTGGGCGCCGCGCGGGTGATGAAGCGCGACCAGGACCTCGGCTCCATCGCTCCCGGCAAGCTCGCCGACATGGTGCTGGTGGACGGCGATCCGGCGGCTCGTATCTCCGACGTCCGGCGCGTCGTCCTGACCGTGAAAGACGGGGTGACTTACGATCCGAACGCCATTTGGACGGCTCTCGGGGTCAAGCCTGTTCCATGAGGCGGGTTTTGTTGTAACATCGCCGACACATTTTTGCAGGTCTACCCTCTTGTCGAGGGATTTTTTCGCTGGAGTCGGGGGAGTCTCATGTTCAAAGTGTGGTTTCTCACGCTGGCGCTCCTGGTGTGCGTCCAGCCTGGGATAGCAGCCGCTCCGCCCACCGGGCCCTCTGCTTCCGGAGGCGATCTTCGCTATACCGTCTTTCTCGGCACCCGGCCGGTAGGGCGGGTGACCTTCCGTCCCGAGGCGGACGGCGAGGAGACCGTCAACCTGAAGCTGGAAGACCGGGGGCGGGGCCAGGACCTGACCCTCCGGCTCCGGCGCGACGGCTCCGGCGTCCCCCTCCGGGAGCACCTCACCGGCGTCGACTACTGGAAGAACCCGGTCGACGAGCGGTTCGAGATCACCGGCAAGGCGGCCGCCTGGAGCGATCCTTTGGAGACGGGGACGAAGCGGCTTTCGGCTCCGGCGTTCTACATCACCCGGAGAGGCTCCTACATCGAGATCGGCCTGCTCGCGATCGCCCTGCTCCAGAGCCCGCGCCACCGGCTGCCGCTGCTGCCGGAAGGGGAGGCGAGGATCGAGCGGGTCGCCGCGGCGCGTGCCGAGGCTGGAGGGAAGGCGCGCGATCTCTCGCTCTACGCGATCTCCGGTCTCGGCGCCGTCCCGCTCTACGTCTGGATGGACAATCCGCGGCTCTTCTTCGGCCGTTACGACGGCTGGACCACCGTCGTCCCCGAAGGCTGGGAGGAGGCGATGCCCGCGCTGCTCAAGGTCCAGGGGGGGGCCGTGGCCACGCGGGAGCGGGCGCTGGCGGCGAGGCTGAGCCACCGGCCGGCCGGAGCGCTGGCGATCAAAAGGGCCCGTCTCTTCGATCCCGAAACCCGGACGGTGCGGCCCAACACCACCGTCGTCATCTCCGGCAACCGGATCCAGGCCGTGGGGCGGGACGGAGAGGTCCCGATCCCGCCCAGGGCCGAGATCGTGGACGCCCGGGGAAAGATGCTGCTGCCCGGGCTCTGGGACATGCACCAGCACTTCACCGACGTCGACGGCATCCTCGACCTGGCCGCCGGCGTGACCACCGGCCGCGACATGGCCAACGACATGGACTACCTGCTCGGCCTCAAACGCAAATGGGAGTCGGGCGAGGCGCTGGGACCGCGCGTCGTGCTGGCCGGCGTCATCGAAGGCCCCGGCCCCTACGCCGGCCCCACCAAAGTGCTGGTGGACACCGAGGAGAAGGCGCGTGCCGCGGTGGACCGCTACGCCGAGCTCGGCTACGCCCAGATCAAGGTCTACAGCTCGCTCGACCCCAAGCTCGTGCCGCCGATCGTCGCCGAGGCCCACGGCCGCGGCCTGCGCGTCTCCGGCCACATCCCCTACGGCCTGACGGCCGAGCAGGCGGTGCGGGAGGGGCTCGACGAGATCCAGCACACCAACTTTCTCTTCCTCAACTTCATTCCAGGGGTCGACACCCGCACTCCGGCCCGCACGGTCGCCGTCGCCGAGCACGCCGCCGGGATCGACCTCCGGTCCGAGCCGGTGCGCGCCTTCCTCCAACTGCTCAAGGAGCGCCACACGGTGGCGGACCCCACCGTCTCCATCTTCGAGGACCAGCTCACCGGCCGCCCCGGCCAGGTGAGCCCCAGCCTGGCGCCGGTCGCGGACCGCCTCCCGTATCAGGTGCGGCGCAACCTGCCGAGCACCAGCCTGCCGGTGCCGAAGGGCCTGGAGCAGCGATACCGCGACTCCTTCCAGGCCTGCCTCGCCATGGTGAAAGCCCTCTACGACGAAGGGATTACCCTGGTCGCCGGGACCGACTCCATCTCGGGCTTCGTCCTCCACCGCGAGCTGGAAAACTACGTGAGGGCGGGAATCCCGGCCCCCGACGTGCTGCGGATCGCCACCCTGGGAGCCGCCCAGGTGATGAAGCTGGACAAGGAGCTGGGAACCGTCGCGCCCGCCAAGCTCGCCGACCTGATCCTGATCGATGGCGACCCCACGGTCCGCATCAGCGACATCCGCCGCGTCACCCTGGTGGTGAAGGACGGCGTAGTGTACGACCCGGCGAAGCTGTATAAAGAGATCGGGGTGAAGCCGGCGGTGGCGCGGTAAGCAGCAGGACCCGAAGGACTGCAAGGACGACAAGGACAAACAAAACGTTTTTGTCCTTGAGGGTCCTTGTCGTCCTTGCAGTCCTTTATGTCCCTGCTCGCAGTGCAATCAACTTCTCGGCCAGCCCCTCCACCTCACCCCTGCGGCCTGTACACCGACCCCTCCAGCGGCTTCGCCTCGGCGGGCGCGGAGTGGGGATCGGGGAGGATCTGCCGGAGGTACGGCTCGATGCCGCGCACCGGGTCCCAGTTCTGGGGATAGCCGAGCGAGACCTCCTCGAAGCGGACGCCGTCCCGGTGGTGGGTGGCGCGGATGTGGAGATGGCCGTAGACCACCGCCTGCGCGCGGAAACGGGTGTGCCAGTCCTCGGTGAGCCGGGTGCCGCACCAGATCGAGAAGCGCGGGATGCGCGGCAGCACCGCCAGATCCTGGCGCAGCGGAAAATGGTTGACGATCACCAGCGGCGCCTGCAGCGACGCCTCGGCCAGGCGCGGCTCGGTGAGGCGGACCCGCTCGTGGCACCAGGCGGACCGGCTGGGAAAGGGGTCCGGATGGAGGAGCACCTCGTCCGAGCAGAGGAGGTTCTCCTCGGCCGCCCACTCCACCGCCTTCTCAACCGGCACGTCGTCCGGCCGGAAGGTGTAGTCGTAGAGCACGAAGGTGGGGGCGAGGACGCACCGCTCCCCCTCGCCGGGCCAGAGCACGTAGGGGTCCTCGGGCGTCAGGACGCCGAACTCCCGGCAGATCGCCACCAGCCGCTCGTACTTCTCCTGCCCGCGCGGGTCCCCCGCTCGTGTGGGGACCGTCCAGAGGTCGTGATTGCCCGGCACCCAGAGCAGGCGGGCGAAACGCTCGGCCAGGATGCCGAGAGCGAAGCGGAGATGCTCCTCGGTCTCGCCGACGTCCCCCGCCAGGATCAGCCAGTCGTAGGGGTGGGCCCTGAGATCCCGCAACGCCCGGCGGGTCACCTCGTAGCGGAGGTGCAGGTCGGCCAGGGCGTAGAGCTTCATCGCGCTTTCAGGGGATTAAATCAAGGGGATCAATTGACTGAGCCTTCGGGTTTGGGATCGCCGAGGTCCCGCAGCACCTGCTCCAGGAGCTCCTCCTGGCTCAAGGGCCGCGGCGGATTCTCTTCCGGGATCTCGGCGTGCTGGCCGGGGACGAGCAGCGCCTGGCGCGGTCCGCTCTCGCCGATCTCGACCTCGGTCAGCGGATGGCGGACCGGCTCGACGGAGTAGTCGGGATGGTAGAGGGCGCCGCCGCCGGACGGGATGCCGAAGCCGCGGGCGTGCTCGCCCGCCCTGGGGACCGCGCGATGGAGGTCCGGCCAGGCGGGCTCGCCGTGGACGTCCACCACGAACGGCACCAAGCGCAGGGTGTCGAACAGGCCGTCGTCGTCCCATCCCTTGAGGCCGAGCTGCACGGCGCCGGCCGAGATGCCGACCATCAGGGCGCCCGCGTAGTAGCGCTCCATGAGCTTGTCCTTGACGCCGGTCTCCTCGAACGCCGTCCACCCCCGCCGCACCTCCCCGCCGGCGAGCAGGATGAGGTCCGCCTCCTCCAGGAACGCGAGGTCCCCGGCCGCCGGTCGCGCCGGGACGTGGCGGCAATCGCGGACGCCGATCTCCGCCATGGCGGCCAGGAACAGGTCGTAGAACTCGGGAGCGTCGCCGTTCGAGGCCCCGAGGTAGGCCGCCTTGATGGGCCGGCCGGGCGCGTCCGCCTCGATCAGCGCCCGGGCGCGGTCCAGGAAGCGGCGTCCCTCCTCGTCGCGCCAGAAGAGGAGCTGGCTGTCGGCGAGCAGGAAGATCGGTTTGATGGCGGTCGGCACGGCGGTCTCCAGGTGGGGAAAGATAGCAGAAGGGTCACTGCAGATACCCCAGCGCCCGGAGCTGCGCCGTGTCCTCCGAGCCGACCTCGGCGGGGCCGAGGCGGTCGGAGGCGATGAGCCCCTTCTGGACGGTGCCCATCCAGTCCTGGAGCCGCCGGGCGAGCTGGGCGTCGTCGGCGAGGCCGCGGGTCTCGCGCGGGTCTTTGGCCAGATCGAAGAGCGCCAGCGCTCCTTCCGCCAGCCGCAGGATCTGCTTGCGGCCGTTCACCATCACCCCCACCTCCAACAGCCCCTTGCGACGGGCGTCCGCCGCCTCCCGTGAGGAGAGCACCGCGCCCTTGTGCGCCTCGAACCAGAGGACCCGGTCGCGCGGCGGCGGCGCGCCTCCCTGGAGGACGGGGGTCCAATCGAACCCCTCGAAGCCGGACGGGATGGGCAGGCCGGCGAGGCCCAGGATGGTCGGCGCGACGTCGAGGTTCAGGGCCGGGGCGTCGATCGTGATGCCGGGCCGGATCTTCCCCGTCCAGGCCATCCCGAGCGGGATGCGCAGCGTCGGCTCGTAGAGGTTGCGGCCGTGCCCCCAGTAGCCGTGCTCCCCCAGGCTCTCGCCGTGGTCGGCGGCGAAGACGAAGAGGGTGCTCGCCTTGAGCTCGGGGTCGCGGTCGAAGGCCGCCAGCAGCCGCCCCAGATGGGAATCGGCGAAGGCGATCTCGGTATCGTAGCGGTCCGGCCGGGAGACCTCGCCGTGCCGGGGCAGCCCCAACGGCCGGACCAGCTCCTCGTGCAGCCGGTAGGGGGCGTGCGGCTCTACATAGTGGACCCAGAGCAGGAAGGGCCGGCGCCCCTTCCCCGCCTCCGCGAGCCAGGCGAGGGCGGCGTCGGTGAGGTCCGCGGCGGTCGCCTCGTCCTTGAACAGGCCGAGCCAGCGCTTGCGGGTGAACACCTCGTCATAGCGGCCGAAGTGCTCGGCGAGCCCCGAGATCCGGTCCTTGAGCGGCCAGTTGCTCACGAAGGCGGCGCTCTCGTAGCCCCGGCGGGTGAGCGCCCGCGCCACGGACGGCAGGCCGGGCCGCATCTTCAGGCCGTTGCGGGTGGCCCCATGCTCGTGGGGGTAGAGCGAGGTGAGCATCGAGGCGAGCGCCGGGTTGGTGAGCGGCTCGACCGTGCGCGCCTCGGTGAAGCGGACACCGCTCGCCAGTAGCCGGTCGATGTTGGGCGTGGTCGGCCGCCGGTAGCCGTACGCCGAGACGTGATCGGCCCGCAGGGTGTCGACGGTGAGTATCACCACGTTGGGGAAGCGCTGGGCGGGGCGGTCCGGAGACTGGCTCGGGGCGGCGGGGGCGGCGAGGAGGAAGAGGAGGAGAAGGAGGACGGCCCGCCCTTTGCTAAGCTCACCGGCATGAAAGAGACTCGACCCGAGAAGTCGCCCGGTCCGGTTTCCTCCACGGAGGTGGAGGCGGCGGCGCAGAGCGGCGAGCCGCCGCGGTGGGGCAAGGGGACCGAGCTTCCCGAGGACGGCAAGTTCCTCGAAGGGCCACACACCCGCGCGTCCGAGCTCCGGCGGCTGCTGCGCATCGGCGCGGACTTCATCCGCGGCTTCCGCGGCCTGCACTTCGTGGGGCCCTGCGTCACCGTCTTCGGCTCGGCCCGGTTCAAGGAGGATCATCGCTATTACGCCCTCGCCCGCGAGATGGGACGCCGGCTCGGCCGCGCCGGCTTCACGGTCCTGACCGGCGGTGGCCCCGGCATCATGGAGGCCGCCAACCGCGGCGCCCGCGACGTCAAGGCGCCGTCGATCGGCTGCAACATCATCCTGCCCCAGGAGCAGAAGCCCAACCCCTACCTCGACCGCTGGCTGGAGTTCCGCTACTTCTTCGTCCGCAAGGTGATGCTGGTCAAATACTCCTACGCCTTCGTGGTGCTGCCCGGAGGCTTCGGCACCATGGACGAGATCTTCGAGTGCGCGACCCTCATCCAGACGGGCAAGATCAAGAACTTCCCCCTGGTCCTGATGGGCACCGACTACTGGCAGCCGCTGAAGGACTTCCTCTGTCATCGCATGGTCCCGGAGAAGACGATCCTCCCCGCCGACTGCGAGCGGCTCCTCTTCACCGACTCGGTCGACGAGGCCATGGAGCGCATCCTGAGCGCCGCCACCCACGAGCTCGGGTTGGTCTGGCAGCCCTCTCCGCGCCGGTACCTCGGCGAGGAGGGTTTGCAAAAAGCGGACCCCGGAGAGGAGGGGGAGACGGTGCGGAAGGCGGGGTAGGCAGCTCCGTCAGCGTCAGCGTCCCCGCCCTACAGCATCTGGCTCGCCAGATTCGCCAGCGCCGACCTCTCCCCCTTCTCCAGGTTGATGTGTGCGTAGAGCGGGTTCCCCCGCACGCGGTCGATCAGGTAGGAGAGGCCGTTGCTGCTGGCGTCCAGGTAGGGGGTGTCGATCTGGAAGATGTCGCCGGTGAGGATGATCTTGGTCCGCTCGCCGGCGCGGGTGATGATCGTCTTCACCTCGTGGGGCGTCAGGTTCTGGGCCTCGTCCACGATGAAGATGACGTTCGAGAGGCTGCGGCCGCGGATGTAGGCGAGCGGCACGATGTGGAGCTTCTCGGTCTCCACCATCTCGTCGACCTTGCGGTACTCCCGCTCCTTCTCGTCGAACTGGTTCTTGATGATCCCCAGGTTGTCCCACAGCGGCTGCATGAAGGGGTTGATCTTCGACTGGATGTCCCCCGGCAGGAAGCCGATGTCGCGGTTCGAGAGCGGCACGATCGGCCGCGCCAGATAGATCTGCCGGAAGTGCCGCCGCTGCTCCATGGCACCGGCCAGGGCCAGGAGGGTCTTGCCCGTGCCCGCGGCGCCGGAGAGGGTGACCAGCAGGACGTCCGGATTGAGTACGGCGTGCAGCGCGAAGGTCTGCTCGGCGTTGCGCGGCGAGATGCCGTAGGCGAGCGGCTTGACCACCCGCTCGACGCGGTCGGTGCGCGGGTTGTAATAGGCCAGGGCCGACTTCGAGCCGCCGCGCAGGATGTAGTAGTGGTTCGATGGCGGGCGCTCCGGGAGGATCGCCTCGAACGGCAGCGACTCCTCCTGGTAGAGGCGGTCGATGGCAGCCGGGTCCGCCACCTCGAGCTCGTCCTTCCCCCTGGGGAGGTGGGAGATGTCCTTGATCTTGACCGCGTCGTAGTCCTCGGCCGGCAGGTTGAGGGCGCGCGCCTTGAGCCGGAGGTTGATGTCCTTGCTGACCAGGATCACCGGCCGGTCCGGCTGCGAGCGGGAGAGGCTGAGGACGGTGTTGAGGATGCGGTGGTCCGCCTTCCTGGCGCCGAAGACCTCGCTGGCGTCGATCCCCCCGTTCTCGTCGGTGAGCACGCGGAACTTGCCGCGCGAGGGACCGTCGAGCGGGATCCACTCGTGCAGCATGTTGTGGTCCGAGAGCTTGTCGAGCTGGCGGATGAACTCCCGGGCCTGGAGATTCAGGACCGAGTTCCCCTTCTTGAATTGGTCGAGCTCCTCGAGCACCGTGATCGGGATCGCGACGTCGTGCTCCTGAAAATTCTGGAGAGCGTTGAAGTCGTGGAGGATGACCGACGTGTCCAGGACGAAGATCTTGCGTTGCGGCTCAGGCATGGGGTGTCGTTTGAAGTCCTTTCGTGGCGTTGGAGACAGGCTAGCTCAGGTGGCGGGGAAGGGCAAGGCGAGGCCCGGGACACCCGTGCCGGCTGGAGCCTCCTGCCCTTCGAGGCCTCACCCCCGGCCCCTCTCCACAAGTGGAGAGGGGAGAAAGACAAACCCTTTGCCGATATCCTCTTTCTCCAGATCGCGGGCCCTCCCTCTCCACGAAGTGGAGAGGGACCGAGGGTGAGGCTTCGGAGGGCAGGACGCTCCAGCCGGATCGGTCGCTCTGAAGCCCACCTGCACTAAGATCTCCTCCGCCCATGGAGACGAAAACCCAGGCCACCCCCCTCGGCGCCCGCCTGGAGGTGCTCGGCGCCGCGGCGCTCTTCTCCTCGGGAGGCGCGGTCATCAAGGCCATTCACCTCGCGGGATGGCAGGTGGCGAGCTTCCGCTCCGCCGTGGCCGCGCTCACCCTCTTCGTGCTGCTGCGGGAGGTCCGGCGGCGGCCCAACCTGAAGGTGCTCGGGGTGGGGCTCGCCTACGCCGCGACGCTGATCCTCTTCGTGCTGGCCAACAAGCTCACCACCTCGGCGAGCGCCATCTACCTCCAGTCCACCGCGCCCCTCTACGTGCTGCTGCTCAGCCCCTGGCTGCTGCACGAGAAGATCCGGGGGCGGGACGTGGCTTTCATGATCGTGCTGGCGGCGGGGCTGGGCCTCTTCTTCGTGGGCTTCGATCCGGTCTCGGCCACGGCGCCGAACCCCAAGCTCGGCAATATCCTGGCGACCGCCTCGGGGCTCACCTGGGCCCTGACCGTCATGGGATTGCGGGCGCTCGGCAAGGGGGGCGAGGCGTGGGGGCCGGCCTCGGCTTTCTGGGGGAACGTCTTCGCGGCGCTCCTCTGCCTGCCGTTGGCGCTGCCCCTCCCGGCGACCCGACCCACGGACTGGGCCCTGGTCGCCTTCCTGGGAGTCTTCCAGATCGCCGTCGCCTACTTCTTCCTCATCCGCGGGCTGGTCCGCGTCCGCGCCTTCGAGGCCTCGCTCCTCCTGCTCCTGGAGCCGGTGCTGAACCCGATCTGGTCCTGGCTGGTCCACGGCGAGAGGCCAGGCGTCTGGTCGATCGCGGGGGCGGCGGTGATCCTGGTGGCGACGGCGGTGAAGAGTTGGGCGGATGCGGCGCTCGTCCGGGAGTGAGATCCCAGGGACTTCCTGCTGTCCCTGGAATCCCGGCTGTCCCTGCCTGGCTCTTCCCAGCGCGTAATCTTCGCCCTCTCCCAGCGTATCTACAGGAGACGCAAGCCAACCGAACCGCCCCGTGAGCCGGCGCCGCGCCCGGCCGCCGGTGCGTGAGAAAGGAGAGGCACGTGAGATCCACTCAGCAGCAAGCCCGGTACGCCGGATTCCTGTATCTGCTTCTCGCGCTCAGCGCCCCCATCGGCCTCCTGTACGTCCCAGGCAAGTTGTTCGTGCTCGGGAACGCGACCGCAACGGCGGCCAACCTCCGGGCCTCCGAGGGGCTCCTCCGCATCGGCATCGCGAGCGAGCTGTTTCACCAGGTTGTCGGCATTTTCCTGGTCCTGGCGCTCTACCGCTTGTTCAAGGCGGTCGACGAGGAGCTTGCCAAACAACTGGTGGTCCTGGGCGCCCTGGTCTCCGTTCCGATCGTGTTCGTTAACGTGCTCAACGAGATCGCGGCGTTGATCCTGTTGAGCGGCGCCGATTTCCTGTCCGTGTTCGGGAATCCTCAGTTAGAGGCCCTGGCATACCTTTTCATTCGCCTGCACAGCCAGGGCATTACCGTGGCCTCCATCTTCTGGGGCCTCTGGCTGTTCCCGTTCGGGATGCTGGTCATCCGCTCGGGCTTCATCCCCAAGGTGCTCGGCTACCTGTTGATGGTCGCGGGGACCGCCTACCTGGCCAACGCCTTCGTCTCCCTGATCCTGCCCCAGTACCGGGGACTGATTGGACAGATCGCCTTGCCACTCGAGACCGGGGAGCTGCCAATCATCTTCTGGCTCCTGATCTGGGGCGCGCGGACGCGGCCGGCGGAGGCTCTCGCCGCCTAGCCGAGAGTCCCTGTTTTCCCACCTAGGCGGCGCGGCAGAAGACCGGGCGCTCGGCAGGGGGACGAGGCATGGGAGCCGGCCTCGGCCTTCTGGGGGAACGTCTTCGCGGCGCTCCTCTGCCTGCCGCTGCCGCTGGCGCTCCCGGCGACCCGCCCCACGGACTGGGCCCTGGTCGCCTTCCTGGGAGTCTTCCAGATCGCCGTCGCCTACTTCTTCCTCATCCGCGGGCTGGTCCGGGTGAGAGCCTTCGAAGCCTCGCTCCTGCTGCTCCTGGAGCCGGTGCTGAACCCGATCTGGTCCTGGCTGGTCCACGGCGAGAGGCCGGGCGTCTGGTCGATCGCGGGGGCGGCGGTGATCCTCCTCGCCACGGCGGTGAAGAGCTGGGTGGACGCGGCGTCTACCGCCCGGGATTGAAGCCCCCGGATCGAGACCTCAGCATCCACGGCTCGAATGAGATCGCGGGACGGCGGCGCACACCGGTCCCGGCCGCCGGGGACCTGAAGTGTGGCCGCCGCGAAAAAAGGTGGGAGCAGAGGAGCGTTCCCCGTCCGCTCCCCTGCTTGGACCATCAATTGTCAAAGAGCCCGGGGGCGAGGCGCCGCGCGTCGAGGCCGGCGAGCCTCATTCCCCCGTCCCCCTCCCATCCGGAGGGGACTTTGCTGCTTCCAACGAGTCCTTCGAGCCGCATTCCCCGCGTCTCGAAGACCGCCAAGGCCACTTCGCGCCTCGTTCCCTGTCCTCAGCGCCCCTTTCCCTCCCGTTCAGACGGCGCGAGCCCTCCACCGCGCCACATTCCCTGCTCCTCGCACCTCGCGAAGGCCGGTGAAGGGCTCATTCCCCGCTTGTCGAGCCGTCCGAAGGGCAGGGAATGGAACGCGAAAGCCTCTTCGGGTCATGCACATTGCAAGAAACGAGACCTGATCCCTGGGGAATGCCCCGCGATCTCGGGGGAATGAGCCATTCCCCGTCCTTCGTGTCTCAGTCACTCCAGGGAAAGCCGTCCGATCTCCGGGGAATGTCCCACCCAAAACGCTTCGGACGGCCCGAAATCCCCGTCAAGCCGGTCTGAGGCCGCCTGACGTCATTCCCTGAAAGGGGTTGACAACCCGCTTCGCAGCCACTAGCCTATGTACATCATTGCCGTTTGTCCAGAGGCCCGATCGAGAGAGCCCATGGCTTTTGCGGACCGCGGGGCTCCGCCGTCACCGAAGGCGTCGAGCCCGCGGCGCGGCGCTCCGGGCAGACGGCGGAGGTTCTTTGACAAACGATGTACCAGTGGGAACGGAAGCGGGGCCGTTCCCTCTGGCCCACCTTACTCCGGAGGCCGGAGGTGTAGACAGACGCCTGGCGTAAGTTCCGGGCGCTTATCTCTGGGTTACCTGCGACAGTCGACGTTATAGAGTAGAGCTTAGACTATCCGGAATGTTTCTCCAGAGCGGTTCCGCCAGTTGGCGGCTTCGACTGAAGGTCGTAACCGGAGACCTCCTTTACGGAACTCCGATCTCTTCGACGCCCAGACCTCAAGTGGAAGCTTCGCGCCCTCTTTGTGGGTATCCCTTTACACGCCTGCGGTAGAATGGTGGGACGAAAGAGCGGCTTGCGGCTTCTCGACGAAGAGACATATTCCAATGACTGCCTATCCTCATCGACAGGGGCGCTACAAGTTATGTCCATCATAACCCAGGAAATGACCTTCGACTTCGACGGGCTGATCCAGCTCCTCGCTGGCCATCTCTATTCCGAGAAGAAGGTCTTCATCCGAGAGCTCATCCAGAACGCCCATGATGCCATCCAGCGGCGGGCGGTCAAGGATCCCTCGTTCAATCGCGAGCAGGGTCACATTGACATTCTGACCGACTTGACCGCGTCGCCCGCGCGCATAATCTTTCGCGACAACGGCATCGGCATGAGTCTCCAGGACTTGGAGGAGTTTCTCTCCACCATTGGAAAATCCGGCACCAAGGCCGCCAGAGACGAAGCGCCCGATGTGATTGGCCAGTTCGGCATCGGCTTTCTGTCAGGCTTCGTCGTCGGCGCACGTGTCGAGGTTCGCACCCGCTCCTGGGAAGCGGCGCCGGATCAGGCCTGTCTATGGGAAAACTCCGGAAACAAGGACTACACCATCACGCCCTGCACACTTGCTTACCCGGGAACCGAGGTCACTGTTCACCTTCGCTCCGCCGAGGATCGCGGCCTGTTACACGAGGACGCTGTGAAGAACGTCATTCGCGTCTACGCGGACATGCTCCGTATTCCCATCCACCTGAACGACCCCGGGCACCACAGCGCTCCGATCAATACCATGGTGATGCCGTGGGAGCGCAATGGTATTTCCGAGGCTGAGATGCGCCTCGATAGTATGATATATCTGGAAAAAACAGTGCCCGACAGCGTTTTGGAGGTGATCCCAATCCGCGTTAATGACCCGGTAGTTGATGGCAACTCCGTCCTCCATGCGGAAGGTCTGCTCTATATTACCCGTACCCGCGTATATGCCAGGGATGCCCCCCGTACGGTGCGCGTCTTTCTGAAACGCATGTTCCTGTGCGAAGAGGCCAAGGAAGTTCTCCCTCCCTGGGCAAGCTTCATTAATGGTATCATTAATACGCGCAGTCTCTCGCCCAACGCCGCCCGTGACAACTTCACTCGCGACGAGAGTTTCACTCGTTTGCGCGATCGCCTAGGCGACATCATCGTTGCTCACTTTGAGCATCTGCGGGAAAAGGAACCCCAGCGCCTCTCGGAGATACTCGCCTACCACGATCTCGGTATCAAAGCCGCCTGCCACTATTACGATCCATTTTTCGACAAGTTCGCCCACCTGCTGGAATGGCGTATCAATGCCAAGTCAACAGCGTCCCGCGCCAGCAGCCGGCCGGCCGGTCGTCGGATCCTCAGTGAAGACACTGGCGCCAATTACACCTGGGCG
Source organism: Thermoanaerobaculia bacterium (assembly GCA_045807625.1). GTDB lineage: Bacteria > Acidobacteriota > Thermoanaerobaculia > Multivoradales > UBA5704 > DATARR01. The sequence goes on from JBJMHA010000021.1 coordinate 110,871, forward strand.
ACTTTGCCGGAGATCCTTGCGGCTCTCCCGGTTCCGGAAGGTGGTGGCGCCAAGCGCTTCCCCTGCTTCACCACCAGCAGCTCAGCCAACCAGTTCTTCGAGATGGCTGATGCCGCCGGCACCACCGTTGTGGACGCCAGCTTTCCATTCGAGGCGGAACTGATCAAAACCTGGGCCGAACAACGAAAATCGGAGCTCTCTCTCGTCTATGTAGATCGCGAGGATGACCCTGCAGTCTTCCGCGAGATTGATCCCGCCCAGGATCGCGCCGTACGTGCTTTGGCCCAGCAGATGTCTCACTACCTTCGGCCTGGTGGCACCGGTCGGCTACGTGTGGAACCGCGGCGTTTCCAGCCGGAGTCCTTGCCTGCTGTGCTTAAGAGCAGCGAGGTCGCCCAGGGCAGCAGGAAAGCCCGCAGCATCCTCAGCGATCCGAATAGTGCCTCTGATCTCCGCGCTATGGCGGAGGAGATGCTCCGTCTCAGCCGGAATGCTGACATGCGGATGAGCATCAATGCCGCCAATCCCCTCATACGCACCCTTGCCAGCCTCGCCGAGGTCAGTCCCGAGGATGACGACCTGCATCACCTCATGCAATGTGTTTATAATGACGCCGTTCTCTACAATCAGGAGCTCATGACCCCGCATAACGCTCAGATTTTTCACGAACAGTTCCAGCGGCTCATGAACAAATCCCTCCAATTTCTTGTGGAAAAGGCCGACCTTGCCCGCGAACGGGCAGATCTGGAGAAACAACGTCGCCAGACGGAGCCCAGACTTAAGCGTGAACGGAAGCACCTCGCTGCCTTTCTGATGACGCCGTACGCCAAGGAGTTCGATACCGCCCGCGAAGCCGTCCGCCTTGTGATTGAAGACCGCCTCGGCTGCGAGTTACGCACAGCCGACCAGAAGACCTTCGAGGACTTGATCCGTGGCAATGTCGAGGCGCATCTAGATGATGCAGACTTCTTCGTTGCCGATGTCACTGGAGCCAATCCCAATGTCATGATGGAATTGGGGGCCGCCCTTTACGGGCGCGGTCATCAACCGAGTCTACTAATAGCCCGCATCGCCAACAACGGCGACAAGCCGGAGCTCCCTGCCGACCTCTCCGGGCACATTACCGGCGGCCTCTACCTCGCGGGCCAGAGCGCGGTGGACATCGCTGACCTGCTGGAGGAAGGCTTCCGCAAGCACGAGCGGCTGGGCGCTCTGCTCAAGCGCGAGGGCCGCGAGGATTACATCTCGCCGCAAACCCTCCGCACCTGGACGCGGGAAGTACTCACTTCGAAGCCTCTCTACGATCGGCTCAGCGATGCTTATCCCACTGCCAGCGCTTGGAGGAAGGTCAATGAGAAACACTTGGAGGCCCAGCTGATCGGAGAAGTTGATCTCGCCGCCGTGGTGCTGAGACGCATCAAGGAAAATCTCCCCGTCTAACCTTCCGCTGTGCTCATGGCCCACCACGACAAAATTTTCAAGGAGGGGCGGCAAGCCGACCGGGCCGGTCGGGTGGCTGAAGCGGCGTTACTCTATCGCAGTGCCGCTTCAGCCGCTCTTGAGTTCGGCGACCGTGCCGCATGGTTCAAGAGCATGGTGCAGGCAGCAACTTCCACAAGCGAAAAAGGTGACATGCGAACCAGCCTCGCTCTGCTTCTAGAAGCTCGCCAAGAGGAGCCCGAGGACCCTCCGCAATGGGAAGCATGGCTGGCTCGGAGAGAACTCTTTATCATCACAGCCGCGACCCGCCCAGAACGAGTTCGGTTGGAACAACTCATTGCCGACCTTCGACTTTACGCCAAAACCCACCGTGATCGGGCAAACGAAGTTCTTCAACTAGAAGGATATCTGGCATCGTTATGCGGAGACTGGCGCACCGCCCTCGCCTATTCGGAGACCGTTTGGCAGGACAATAATGGGCATGGCAAACGCAATTCCTACGCTGCTTACCTTGCCTCCGAATTCTGCCTGCAACTCGGCCAGGTTGCCGCCTCCCGAGATTGGATTTCCGCACTTGACCAATGCGAGGAGGAATCTGTTCCTCGCTGGAGCGCCGAGGCGACTCTCCGCCTTGCCTTCGCCGAGGGCCAACCTTTCGCGACTCTCCTATCGCACCTGCGTATTTACACTGACCGCACGGCGGATGTCCAGCGCGCTGATACATCTGATATTATCCGTGAGCTTTTCGCCCGTACCCATTTACTCGACCCCCACGCAGGCGACCCCGCTGCCCACTTCCACCCGACTTGCGCCGAGCTCCGCCGTCCTCTTAAGAGCCGGCAGGACGTTCACCGCCGGTATAGTACCCGCATGCTGCACCTCGATTACCACCTTGCCTGCCTCCGCCACACTGCCAGCGTTCCAGCCGTAGATGATTACTATTACTATCAATCTCAGCAAGTCCCAACCCACCTCACGCCAGCGGACCTCAATCAGTTTCAACGCCGCCTCCATAAGGCTCGTGCCTCTGCCCAGAGCACGTTTCGCTACGCCCGCCGCCTGGACACCCTCCTTGAATGCGACTACTACGAGCACGAAGTCCAGGACCGTTGCAAGCGGATTGAGGAGATAGCGCAGGCAGCCGATTAATCGGCCGAAGGCCCGGCCAACAAAGCCACCACAGGTACCAAGCGAATATTTAAGTGCTCCGTGACGCAGCTCTCGAGGTGAAGCGATCGAGCATGAAGACGTGCTGCTCCGCCAGGCTTTCTCCTAATGCGAGCCGAAGGGAGAGGCATGAGGATTGCCGGGTCCTAGGAGATCTCTGCTCCTGTCGAGGCCTGCGTTGTCATGCCTTGTGACCACGGGAAAGCATGTCGCCGCACTGCGGGCTTTCCCTGAGGCCCGGGATGCGACAGAATCGCGCCGGACAACCTCAGCCATGGACAAGCCTTGAGCACTCCGAAACCAGGGGCGGCGGCTCCGGTGCCCGTCGACCTCGTGACCTACTACACCGAGGCGGGCATGGACTACCGTGCCTGGAGCTCCAGCTTCAACATGCATTTCGGCTTCTACCGCTGGGGCATGAACCCGCTGGCACTCGAGAGCATGCTGGAGGAGATGAGCCGGCAGGTCTTCCGCCGGCTCTCCCTCGGCGAGGGCATGAAGGTCCTGGACCTCGGCTGCGGATTGGGGGCGCCGGCGCGGGCACTGATCAAGGAACACGACGTCGCGGCGACGGCCGTGACCAAGGTGCAATGGCAGATCGCGATGGCGCGGAAGCTCAGCCAGGGGATCCCGGCGCTCGGCACCGTCGATTGGAAGCTCGGCGACTTCACGGCCCTCGACCTGCCCAGCGGAGCGTTCCAGGCGGCCTTCTCCATCGAGGCCTGCTGCCACGCGGAAGGCGCCGACAAGGAGCCGTTCGTGCGGGAGTGCTCGCGGCTGCTCGCGCCAGGAGCGAAGCTGGTGGTCGCCGACGGCTTCATGAAGAGGAGCGCCGGCTTGCCGCGCTGGTATGCCACGCTGCTCGGCTACATGACCCGGAACTGGGCGGTCGAGCGCTTCGCCGACCTCCCCGCCTTCTGTGCTTGCCTGGAGCGTCACGGCCTCACCGTGCTCGCCGCCGAGGACATTTCCTGGCGCATCGCGCCGAGCGTCCTCCACGTGCCGCGAGTGACGCTGAAGTTCCTCGCCGGCGAGTTGCTCCTCCGCCGCAAGAAGCTCAACAGCGTGCGCTGGGGACACATCGCCGCCTGCCTGCTCGCGCCCTTCATCGGCCTGGGCCGCCGCTACTTCGGCTATTACCTGGTTACGGCGCGGAAGCGCTGAGGGAGGCGGAAGATCATTGACGCGAATACAGCTCGGCGGTAGTCTACGCGAATCTATAGGTGGTGATGAATGAACACACTCTTTATTCGAAGAATCCCGGTCCTCAGCCTTATTTCGCTTCTCTGGGTCGCATGGTCTTTCGCGCCACCAGCCGCCCAGAAAGAAACAGAAATGCTGGACAGGGCTCGGCAGCTTTTCGGGCGTTACATATCTCTTGAGGAAACCTTCGACCCGGCGGCAGCCGATCTCTACGCGGATGCAGCGTTGATCAAAAACAAGAGGACCTACCCGACCGGGGAGGTTCGAGAGATTACGTTTCCGGCTCCGAAGTACAAAGAGCTCATCCGCCAGGCGATGCCCCTCGCCAAGGCTAGAGGAGATCGGAACCGATACTCGGAGATCAGCTATTCGGTTGAGGGGGAGCGCGTTCGCATTCATGCGACCCGGTACTCTGTTCTGAAGGAATATTCGAGTCCGATAAGCCTTCTCGTTGGTCCAGGAACCGCCGGGCAGTGGCTGATTTACGAGGAGCTCACCGAATCGAAACCCTGAGATCTAAATCACTCCTGGAGCCTTCAATGCCAACGGTCCGCTCGCGCACGTTCACTTTCATCGCTCTGCTTATCCTCTGGGCCGAGGCCTGCACGCAGGCTCCCCGGACCGCGGTTACTCCGCGGTCCTCCGCCGCGGCGGACGCGGGTTTCCGCTTCGCCGCCTATGGCGACACCCGCGACGGCCACGACGTTCACCGCAAGATCGTCGAGGACGTGCTGAGCTTCCATCCAAGCCTCGTTTTCCAGACCGGCGACCTGGTCCATCACGGCAACGCCCTCGAGGAATGGCGGATTTTTGACGACATCACCGGCGCCATGCGGCGGCAGGTCCCCTATTACCCTGCCCGCGGCAATCACGACGTGGCGCCCGAGGGATACTACGAGCAACGAGTGACCCAGCCGGTCCTCTCCGGCAACAAGCTCTACTACTCCTTCGAGAAGGGAAACCTTCACTTCGTCGCGATCGACACGCAGCAGCCGCTCGGCCCGGAGAGCGAGCAGGGGCGCTGGCTCGAAACCGATCTTGTCCAGGCGCAGGCCGCGGGACGCTTCATCGTTCCCTTCTTCCACAAGGCGATTTTCTCGATCGGCCCCCACGCTGTGGAGGCCGACGTAGTGGCCTTGAGGCCGATCCTCCATTCTCTTTTTCAGCGGCATGGCGTTCGACTGGCCTTCGAGGGGCACGACCACGTCTACTACCGCACCGTCCGTGACGGCATCACCTACGTCGTCACCGGCGGCGGCGGTGCTCCTCTCTATGACGGCCAACACCCCGAGCGCGGGCTTCCCCAGGACGTTTTCGAGAAGGTGAATCACTTCTGCATTGTGAATGTCTACACGGGCCGCGTCGAGGTCACCGCCTATCGGAGCGACCTCTCGGAGCTCGACCGGTTCGAGGTGGCGATGGCGAGGTAAGGCAGGGGCCGTAGATCCTGTAGACTGCCCCGCGGTCATGAAGATCGTCCACACCAGCGACTGGCACATCGGCCGCCGATGGAAGGGGATCCAGCGCCTCGACGAGCTGGAGGCGGTGCTCGACCATCTCGCGGCCTTCATCGAGGAGCAGTCCGTCGACCTCGTCCTCCACACCGGGGACGTCTTCGAGAGCCGGAACCCGCCCGCCGAGGCGGAGCAGCTCGTGAACCGGTTCCTGGTCCGCGTGGGGCGAGCCGGCGCCCAGATGCTCATCATCGCCGGCAACCACGACGATCCGCTCCGGCTGGACGCCCGCTCGCTGCTCACGGAATCTCTCAACGTCCAGATCCTCGGCCGCCCACGCACCGCCTCCCGGGGCGGGACCCGGATCCTCCAGACCCGGAGCGGAGAGAAGGCGGTCGTCGCGGCGCTGCCGTTCGCGTCCCCCGGGGCCTGGGTGTCGGCGCTGGATATCGCGGGGGAAGAGGCGGGCGCCCGGAGCCAATATGCCCGCATGTTCGAGCTCGCGGTCAAGGACCTCTGCGGCCCCTTCCGGAAGGACGCCGTCAACCTCCTCATGGCGCACACGCACATCGAGGGGGCCGTCTTCGGCGAATCGGAGCGCCGCGTCCACATCGGAGAGGACTGGGCCGCCTCGCCCAGGGCCCTGCCGTCCAAGGCGAGCTACATCGCTCTCGGGCACATCCACAGGCCGCAGAGGATCGATGCGCCGGCGCCCGCCTACTATGCGGGATCGCTCCTCCAGATGGACTTCGGGGAGGCCGGGGAGGAGAAAACCTTTACCGTCGTCACGGCGTCGCCCGGCAAGCGCGTCACGCCCGCCGATATCGAGCACGTCTCTTACGAGGGGGGATTGCCGCTCGTCGACGTCCGGGCCTCGCTCGCGGAGCTGGAGGAGACCGCGGACAAGCTCCGCGCGGGTTGGCTGCGCGTGACGGTCCCCCTGACGGAGAGGGACCCCGATCTCAATCGAAAGGTTCGCGAGCTGCTCCCCAACGCGCTCGTCGTGCGCGCCGAGCTCCCCGAGACCGAGGAGCCGCCCAACATCCGGCTGGAGACCGGAGTCCCGCCGGTGCAGCACTATGCCGCCTTTCACCTCCGCGAGCACGAGCAGGCGGCGGAGGTGGCCGTCCTGGATACGTTCCAGGATCTCTACGATCAGGTGGCCGGGGAGGATTGAGCGTTGCGTCCCGTCCATCTCACCATCGAGGGTCTCGCGTGCTTCCGGGAGAAGCAGGAGATCAACTTCAGCGATCTCGAGCTCTTCGCCATCTCGGGGCCGACGGGGGCCGGCAAGTCGACTCTGCTGGACGCGATCATCTTCGCGCTCTATGGCGAGATCCCCCGGGTCAACACCTACAACCGGACCGAGATGATCTCGGCGGCCCGGGACCGGGTCAGCGTGGTGCTGGATTTCGACGTCGGCGAGAGCCGCTACCGCATCGCGCGAACCCTCCGGCGCAATGGAAACCAGATCGTTCGCTTGGAGGAGCTCGACGAGAGCGGCTCCTTCAAGAGCCTGGCGGACCAGGTGCGCGCCGCGACCGACCGGGTAACTCAGATCCTGGGGCTCGGCGCGCCCGCGTTCATGCAGGCCGTGATCCTGCCGCAGGGCGAGTTCGCCCGGTTCCTCAAAGCGCAGCCGAGAGAGCGGCGCGGCATGCTCCGCACGCTTCTGCGGCTCGACGTTTACGAGCGGATGCGGGAGCAGGCCCAGCGTCTGGCGGCCGTGAAGAAAAACACGGTCGATTCGCTGCAGAAGCTCCTGTTGGATGAGTACGCGGGCGTCGACGAGGCCGCCGTCGCCAGTCTGGAGTTGGAGCACTCCCGGGTCGTCAAGTCGCTCGCAGCCTCGCGGAAGAGACGGGACGATATCCAGGCCACGCTCACCCGGCTGCGCGGCCAGCACGCGAAAACCCGGGAGCTTCAACAGGTCGAAGAAAAGAGGGCCGCTCTGCGGGAGCAGGCCGAAGAAGTAAACCTTTTGAGAGCGAGGATCGAGGCGGCGGCTCGCGCGGTGCCCCTGTTGCCTTTGCTCGACGAAGCGGCCCGGGCCTCTGACATTGCCAAGGCGGCGGCGAAGGCGGCGGACGAAGCCAGGGCCCGCCAGGACTCCGCACAGAAGGATGCGAAAGAAAAAGCCGGTGCTTTGAAGGCGGCGGAGAAAGCCGCCAAGGCGATCCCGGCGATGCGTAAACAGGTGGCTCGCCTCCACCAGGTGATCGGACGCCTTCCCGAACGGGAGCAGCTCCAGTCGGCTATGGAACGGCAAACGCGGAGCTTGAGGGCTCTGGAGGATGAGCTCTCCTCGCTCGCCGCGACGGTCGAATCGGCGAAGGCCGTGCAGTCGCAACAACAGGCGGCCGTCGACGCGGCCCGGCAGGCCGCGGAGGCCTCCGGCTATGACCCGGAGCTGGACGAGCTCCTGCAGAGCGTCCGTGACCGCGCCGTCGAGCTCGGCGCCGCCCGAAGGGGCGCGGCGGAGCGTGGCTTCGAGCTCGCGCGGAAGCGGGAGGAGGTGGAAGCGCAGTCCGCTGAGGTCGAGCGGCTGCGGGAGCAGGCCGAGTTCGCCCGGAGGTCCGCGGAGGAGGCGCAGCGCGGCTTCGAGGCGGCGGAGGAGGCGCTGCATCGCGCCCACCGTCTGGACGAGGCCAATCACCTCCGCGAGGGGTTGATGCCCGGCCAGCCCTGCCCGGTGTGCGAGCAACTCGTGGACACACCCCCTCCAGCAGATCTGAATCCCGAGCTCGAGGCCGCCAAAGCCGCGGTCCAGTCCGCGGGGGAGAGGCGGAAGGAAGCCGACGCGCTGGCCCGGAAGAACGAGGCCGCGCTCACCGGCGGGCAGGCGAGGCTCCAGGCCGCCCGGCAGAGCCTCGCCGAGCTGGAGTCGCGCTGCGCCGAGCTCCAAGCCCGCGTGGCCGCCGGCGAGGAAGAGATCCGCCGAGCGCTCGGCGGCCGCGCTCCGGGAGGGGAGACCCCCGTCGAGGCCTGGATCGAGGTATGGATCGAAAAGCGGATCGCGGCGCTCGCCAGGAGCCGAAAAGTGAATGAGGAGGCGAAGGCGCGGCTGGCGGCGGCCGAGCGGATCCTGGAGAGGGCCAGGGCCGAGGAGCTCACCGCGCGGGAGCGGCTCGGCGAGAGGGAGGCGTCGCGAAAGGGGCTGGAGGAGGAGCGCGGCGCGAATCTGCAAAGGCTCACGGCGTTGCAGGCCGAGATCCAGGCGGTCACCGAGTCGCCCGACCCGGCCGCCGAGGCCGCGGACCTGGAGGAGCGGATCCGTCAACTGGAAGCCAACCTCAATTCGGCCTCCGAGGAGGCGGCAAGCTCCCGGAACCGGCTAACGGCCGCAGAGGAGGCGCAGCGGCACACCGCCGAAGCCGCCGAGATTGCGCTTCGGGACGCCGCCCGGAGAGCGGAGAGCCGGGACGCGGGAATCGCTCGCGCCGGCTTCGACGGCGAGGCCGCCGTCCGCGAGGCCCTCCTCGACGAAGCCACCGCCACCCGGCTCAAGGTGCAGGTCTATAAGTACGTGCAGGACACCCACGCCGCCCAGGAACGCGCCGCCACGCTCCGGGCCGAGCTGGGGGAGGAGCGGGTGTCCGACGAGCAGTTAGCGGCCGTCGAGACGCTCGCGGCGGACATTACGACCGAAGTGGAGACCGCGCTCGGCCAGGAGAAGAGGCTCGAAGAGCAGACCGGCCGCATGAGGCAGCGGCTCGAACGCTCCCGAGAGCTCCGTGGGGAGCTGGAGGCCGAGGAGGCGGCCCTGCGCGTGTACGACCTCCTGGCCGGCGACCTGCGAAGCGACAAGTTCCAGGCCTACGTCCTTCACGAGGTGTTCACCGAGTTGGTGAAGGGGGCCTCGGCCCGGCTGATGATGCTGACCGGAGAGCGTTACTCCCTGCAATTCAAGGACGACGAGATCCGGGTCGTCGATCACGACAACGCCGACGAAACGCGGATCAGCGACACCCTCAGTGGAGGAGAAACCTTTCTGACCTCGCTGGCGCTCGCCCTGGAGCTCAGTGATCAGGTCCAGCGCGCCGTCGGCGCGGTGAACCTCGACAGCCTGTTCATCGACGAGGGCTTCGGCACCCTCGATCCCGATACTCTCGCGCTGGTCTCCGAGACCCTCCAGGGGCTGCGGGTGGGAGGCCGGATGGTCGGCATCATCACCCACATCCCGGAGCTGCGCGACGAGTTCGCCCAGCAGATCATTGTGACCAAGCGCCAGGGCTACTCGACGGTCGAGGTCCGGGGCGCTGCCGAGTAGCCATGCGGCGTCTCTACCCCCTGCTCCTGCTGTTCGCTGCCCTCTATCTTTACCGGACCGGCGCGGAGGTCTGGTCGTACGTGGCGCGGACGCCGGGGGACTTCGGCTACAACTATCAGGCCGCCGCCGCGCTGCTGCGGGGAGAGTCGCCGTTCCGGCCGGACTTCGCCTACCCGGGGATCGTCCCGCTGCTTTTCGCACCCTTGGCTCGCCTCCCGATCGAGCCGGCGCGGATCGTCTGGTACCTCCTCAGCCAGGCCGCCCTGATCGGCGCGGCGCTCTGCCTCTTCCGGCCGCTGGGCGGGGACGGCGCCGCCCTGGTTGTCCTGGGAGCCCTGTGGAGCACCGCCGGGACGGTGCCGGAGAACCTCGCTCTCGGGCAGATGAACCCGATCCTCCTCCTGCTCATCGCCCTGGCCATGCGATGGATCCTCGGCGCGCCCGGCCGGGCCGGCGCGGCGCTGGGCGCGGCCGCGGCGCTCAAGGTCTGGCCCGGGGTGCTCCTCCTGGCGTTCGTGCGGCGCGAGCGGCGGCGGGGGTTGGCCTGGGGGCTCGCCATCGCCGCGCTCTCGGTCGTCCTTCCGTGGGCGGTCTATCGGGCCTTCCTCCCTCCCCCCTATTCGCCGACGGCGGCGAAGTACTGGATGGGGACGCCCGCGCCGCTGAATTTCTCGCTGCCGGCGGCGGTGCTCCGCGCCTCCTATCGCGGCCCGTCCACCGGTCCGCTCGACCCAGGGAGCGGCGAGCCGCGCGACTGGGTGATGGGCAACAATCCGGCGGTCCTGCGGCTCGCCGCCTGGCGGCGCGATCTCTCGGCCGCCGTCTCTCTCGCCGTGCTCGCGGCCGGCCTTGCCGCCTGGCGGCTGCGCGTCTCCCGGACCGCCGCCCGGGGCATGGCCTCGCCTCGCGACGACCTCATCGCCCTGGCCTATCTCACGGTTCTCTGCATCGTCGCCTCGCCGATCTCCTGGTATCACTACCAGCTCCTGCTCCTGCCGGCGGGTGCCCTCCTCATCGCCGGCTCGCTGCGCCGCCGTGCTCCCTGGGCCCTGGTGGGGCAGGCTGCCCTCGTCCTCGCCGCCACCTGGGCGAACCGTCTCCCTTCGCTCGGGCCTCTCCTGGGCCTCTCGATCGGGCGCTGCATCGTCGCGGCCGGCCTCGCCGTGCCCGTCCTCGATTTCGTGCTGCTGGCGCTGCTTCTCGGCGAGATCGGACGGGAAACGTCGGGCGACAGCAAGCCCGTCCAAACCCTGCCAGGTTATATACTGCCCCTATGAATCCGGAAGACGTGCGCCGCATGGTGGAAGGATGGCGGGCTGTTGGGAGACGGGAGCGCGAAGAACGCCGCCAGGCAGGGCCTGATCCCGCCGCGGCCGTCCAAGGGGGCCTTGGCATTGATGGACCTGTTCGGTGAAATGCACGACTGGCCTTCCGCTGAAAATGAAGCTCGCCGTCGCAACTACGAGCTGGCAAGAGAACGTTGGGTCCGCGTCCGTAGCTTCTATCAAACCCATGGCAAAGCGGCCAAGCCAAAAGATCCATAAGGCTCTTGCTGATCTGGCGAAAGCTCTCCAGCGGATCTAGGCAGAATCCTATGGCGACTCACCTTCCCGTTTTGATCGGCCACTTCCTCCGCCGCGAGCTCCGCAGCCTTCGCCTGGAGCTCGAGGCGTATCCTGACGAGCAGCTTATCTGGGCCCTCCCGGCCGGGCTGCCGAATTCGGCCGGGACCCTGGCCCCTTCACCTGGCGGGCAACCTGCGGCATTACGTGGGAGCCCTCCTCGGCGGCACCGGCTACACCCGGAACCGCGACGAGGAATTCGCCGCGCGGGACCTTCCACGTGCGGTGCTCCTGGCGCAGATCTCGGAGGCGGAGGCGGCCGTCGAATCGACTCTCCCTAGCCTGAGCGAAGCGCGGATGTCGCTCCCGTTTCCCGAGCCGATCCGGGAGCATCATCTGCAGACGGGGGAGATGCTGGTCCAGCTCGCGGTGCATCTCGCGTATCACCTGGGCCAGGTCAGCTACCACCGCCGCCTCGTCACAGGCGATGTCCAGGGAGTCGGCGCGCTGTCCGCCGCGGAGCTTGTCGTGGCCCGATCAATCCTGGAGCCCCCGGGCATTTCCAACACCGTATGCAGCACGCCGGTCACGGCCCCGAACGGCGCAATTTTGTCCTTCTCGAAGCGGCGCCGGCCATAGTAATGGCGGAACAGCTCGTACGTGCCGTCGAGGAAATGGATCATCATGGCGTCACCCGGTTCGTCGTGGCAGGCAGGTCATGAGCTCCGAAGTCTACGCCGTCAGCTTACCTGGGAGGTGCCGACCCAGTGCCTGGCACTCTGTCGGCGGGCGGAGGAGGCAGCGTGAGTCACTATATAGGAGTATGTGCTGTCCAGGCCGAAAGATCTCCGGACTCGAAGCCGTCGCTGAAGGACAGCGAGGCGACAGCTACGTAGAGCCCTTGGGAGAAATCGGAAAAAACGGCCTTGAAAGCGATTCGATGTCCACTCAGCGCTCGCGGTCCGAAAGTGAGAAACATAATATCCCGGCCGTCGAGTGTATCGTCGTTGTCGATCACCTTGACAATGCGTCCGGCATAGCGCGCGAAGATCCCTTCATAAGGATTCGGAGGCGCTGCCCGGCTCCAGAAGACGAGATTGCCCCCCTCGTAGGAGATGAAGGGCTCGAAGTGTCGAAATTCCAGGGTCGTCCGGGGATCTGCGTGTGGTTGTCCACCACCTGGAGACTCCCTTGCTGCTTGTCATAGATCGCCGATCGGGCCAACTGCCCAAAGGCGACGAATGCAAGGTTCTCGCCGTCGAGCGCCGGACCGCGCAACGACGAGGCCGTTCCACGATCGTCCGGACCCCCACCCGGGAGGATCGTCTTGAGGTCGGCCTCGGTATGGAGGGTGCCGCCGAGATCGGAGTAGACGCCCTGCTGCCCGGCTCCTCGGCCCACAAAGGCGACGTTAGAACCCGAGATCGATACCTCCTCGAAAGAAGCAAGAGTACCCTGCCCATTTGGAATTGGCGTTTTCAGGTCAGCCACCACTCGGAGGACCCCACCACGGCTCGTATAGACGCCTTTTTATTGGGGGACCGGCTCAGGAAAGCTACGTTCCCGGAATCAATCGAAGATCGCGAATCGAAAGCGGACTGGAAGGTCCCCGTCCCACCTGGAACCAAGGTACCGACATCCGCCACGACTTGAAGGGGGCCGCCTCGGAGCAACAGGAACAGGTACTACCCTTCCCAATATGGCAGAATCGCTATAATCGGATTCACATGCCGCCCTACGAAATGGTCCTGGCCGCTGAGCACAAAGTGGCTATTGTGCGGCTCCGCTCGGGTGCCACAGACTCGGGGAGGACGAGACCCTGTGGAGATCACCATGAACGCGCTCAGAGCATTCCGTCCTCTCCTCCTGATGCTTGTCCTGGCCGCCGCCGGATTCGCTCAGGGCGGCCCGGACGCCTCGAAGACCATCCTCGCGGAACGCGACGGCCAGCACGATTTCGATTTCGAGATCGGCACCTGGAAGACCCACCTGTCGCGCCGCCTGCACCCCTTGACCGGCTCCAACACCTGGGTTGAGATGGAGGGAACGACCGTCGTCCGGAAGGTCTGGGGCGGTAAGGCCAATCTGGTGGAGCTGGTGGCGGACGGCCCCTCGGGCCACTTCGAGGGTCTCAGCCTACGTCTCTACAATCCACAATCCCGCCAGTGGAGCCTCAATTTCGCGAGCAGCAGCGCCGGGGCTCTGTCCACCCCCACGATAGGCCAATTCAAGGACGGGCGCGGCGAATTCTACGATCAGGAGACTCTCGACGGCCGCGCCATCCTGGTCCGGTTCGTCATCTCGGAGATCACGCCGAAATCCTGCCGGTTCGAGCAGGCCTTCTCCGATGACGGCGGCAAGACCTGGGAGGTCAACTGGATCGCCGTCGACACACGAGTGAGCGACTGAGACCCGCCCCGCCGGCCGCCGGCCAGCGCGGCCTCCCCACCAGCCTCTCCATCCATCCTCCCGAGCTCTTTAGTACCCCGTCAAGGTGAGGGGAAATCGACGGCGGGAGCGTTCTTCTCCTTGAGAGCGCCGGGAAGCTTCAGGCTCGGCGCGCCACGCACCTGGCAAAACATCCGGGATCTCAACAGATTTCATCTTCCTTCTCCCAGTAAGAAATATCTGTCGCTGCTCGCGGAGGGCACGCAAGACAGAAAGGAGGAAATCGTTATGGGTCCGCAACAGTTTTACCGTGGCTGGGTGGCGGCGCTCGTGGCCTTCGTGGCGTTCGCGTTCCTGGTGGCGATCTCGTATGTTCCCGGCGCCAGCCGTCCTTCCGAGGCGTCGGCGGATACGAAGGCCGGAGGCCGCAGCTCGACGCAGGCCTCTTCCTCGTACACGCTCTTCGAGAGCGGGCAGGTGCGGCCGCTCGCGATACCTCCGGACCGACAGCACCTGTTCGCCGTCAACACGCCCGACAACCGCCTCGAGGTCTTCCGCGTCCGAGGGTCTGGGCTCATCCACACCGCCTCCATCCCGGTGGGCCTCGAGCCGGTCGCCGTCGCGGCCCGGACGGACCACGAGGTCTGGGTGGTCAACCACCTCTCGGACAGTGTGAGCGTCGTCGAGCTCGACGAGCACGGCGGCGATCTGACCGGACAGGTCGAGCGCACGCTCCTGGTGGGCGACGAGCCGCGCGACATCGTCTTCGCCGGACCGGGGCGGAAGCGGGCGTTCATCACCACCGCGCACCGGGGTCAGAATCTCCCGTTCGACCCCCAGCTCTCGACTCCGGGTGTGGGGCGCGCGGATGTCTGGGTGTTCGACGCGGACAAGCTCGGCAACGCCCTGGGCGGCGCGCCGCTCTCCGTCGTCACCCTCTTCACGGACACTCCGCGCGCCCTCGCGGTGACGCCCGACGGCACCCGCGTCTACGCCGCCGGCTTCCACACCGGCAACCGGACCACCATCGTCCCCGAGACCTCGCTCCCGGACGGCTTCGGCCCGGACGGCGTCCCGGGGCCCACCACCAACGCCGAAGGCCGCCCCGCGCCCGAAACCGGGGCCATCGTCAAGTGGAACGGCGCTCACTGGGTCGACGCGCTCGGCCGCTCCCGCGATCAGTACGTGAAATTTTCGTTGCCCGACAAGGACGTGTTCGTGCTCGACGCGATGGCCAATCCGCCGCGCCAGCTTGCCGGAGCGGACGGCTTCTTCCAGGGCGTCGGCACCATCCTGTACACGATGGCCGTCAACCCCGTGAATGGAAAGGTTTACGTCGCCAACACCGACGCGAACAACGCCGACCGTTTCGAGGGCCCGGGGACCTTCGCCGGGCACAGCCTGCGCGGCCACCTGCACGAGAGCCGCATAACCGTGCTCTCACCGGGGGGCGGCGTGGCGGCGAGGCACCTCAACAAGCACATCGACTACGGCAAGTGCTGCGCGCCGGCCCCGAACCCCGAGAACGACCGGTCCCTCGCCCTACCCTCGGGGCTGGCGGTGACCGGCGATGGCGCGACTCTCTACGTCGCGGCCCTGGGGTCCGGCAAGGTGGGGGTCTTCTCCACGGCGCAGCTCGAAACCGACACATTCGTGCCGAGCACGGCGAGCCAGGTACCGTTGAGCGGCGGCGGCCCCACCGGCCTCGTCCTCGACGAGGATCGAGGTCAGCTCTACGTGATGACGCGTTTCGACAACGGGATCTCGATCGTCGATACGGGGAAGCGGACGGAGACGGCGCACGTCCAGATGCACACTCCGGAGCCGCCGAGCATCGTGACCGGCCGGCGGTTCCTCTATGACACGAAATTCTCGTCGAGCCATGGCGACTCCGCCTGCGCGAGCTGCCACGTGTTCGGCGATTTCGACAGCCTGGCGTGGGATCTCGGCAATCCGGACGGAAAGGTGATCGACAACCCCGGCCCCTTCAACAGCGAGCTCCTCAACCTGATCACGGGGCAGCCCATGGAGCCCATCTTCCACCCGATGAAGGGCCCGATGGCGACGCAGAGCCTGCGCGGCATGGCCAACCACGGCCCGATGCACTGGCGCGGCGACCGCACCGGCGGCAACCAGGAGCCGAGCGCCCAGCCGGACAGCGGGACCTTCGACGAGCGCGCGGCGTTCGCCCAGTTCAACGGGGCGTTCCCCGATCTGCTCGGGCGCCACACGACCCTCTCGCAAGAGGACATGAACGCGTTCACCGACTTCGTCCTCCAGATCACCTATCCGCCGAACCCCAACCGGCCGATCAGCAACGTGCTCACCGCGGACCAGGAGGCCGGGCGCCGGCTCTTCAATACGGTCAACTGCGGTATCCCGTCCGCTCCGGAATTCAACGGCGCCGTCCTTACGTGCAACGGTTGCCACACGATCGACCCGAACGCCAACCCCGGTACCGCGGCGCCCGGGCTCTTCGGCTCGAACAGCCGCTCGAGCTTCGACTTCAACCCGCAGCTCTTCAAGTCCCCTCACCTGCGCAACCTCTATCAGAAGGTCGGAATGTTCGGGAACCCCGAGAACCCCGGGTTCCTCGGCGGTGACAACGGCTTCAAGGGGGATCAGGTGCGCGGCTTCGGGTTCCTCAACGACGGGAACATGGATACGGTGTTCCGCTTCGTCCATGGGATCAGCTTCTCGGAGCAATCCAACGGGCCCGGCAACAACGGCATCCCGGATGGGCCGGAGGGGGAGGTCCAGCGGCGGCAGCTCGAGGCGTTCATCCTGGCCTTCCCCACCAACATGGCGCCCGCCGTGGGCCAGCAGATCACGCTCACGGCGGTGAGCTCCGCGGTGGTGGGCTCCCGCATCGACCTCCTGCGCCAGCGCGCGGACGCTGGGGAGTGCGATCTCGTCGCCAAGACCAGGATCGACGACGACGAGGCCGGCTTCCTCTACCTGGGATCGGGCATGTTCTTGAAGGACCGGCGCGGGCTGCCGCCCATCGCCGACGCGGCGCTGCGGTCTCTGGCCGCGGGCGCCGGCCGCTCCGTGACGTACACCTGCGTGCCACCCGGCTCCGGAGTCCGCATCGGCGTGGACCGCGATGGGGACGGCGCCTGGGATGGCGACGAGCGGCGCGCTCATACCGATCCGGCGGATCCGGACAGCAGGCCTTGACCGATCAGATTTAGTAGAGCTGGTGGGGTTGAGGCCCTACTTCATCCCCACCGCTCTCTTCATGGCCGCCGTGATCGATTGGCGGACCTTGAAGAAGTCGGCCCAGGGATCGGAGGGGAGCTTCTCCAACCGCTCGGGTAGCGTACGCAAAGTATAGGTGTTGCCGCGCACGTCCGTCTCGAGCTCCTCCCAGAAGAGCGGCACGGAGACCGGGGCGTTGGGGCGGGCGCGGGTGGAGTAGGCGCAGATCGAGGTCGCCCCCCGGCCGTTGCGCAGGTAGTCGATGAAGATCTTCCCCTTGCGGCTCGCCTTGGGGAGCTTCGAGGTGTACTTCTGCGGCTCGGCCGCCACCATCTTCTCGGAAACCGCCTTGGTGAACGCCTTCACCTCGTCCCAGTCGTCCTTGCGGGCGATGGGGAGCACCACGTGGAGACCCTTGCCGCCGGTGGTCTTGAGGAAGGTCCTCAAGCCCAGATCCTCCAGGAAGGCCCGCATGGCGAGCGCTCCCTCGACCACCCGGTCCCAGTCGAGACCCTCGTCGGGATCGAAGTCGAAGACGATGTAGTCCGGCTGCTCGATCTTGTCGCGGTGCGAGCCCCAGATGTGGAGCTCCAGCACGCCCATCTGCGCGAGCGAGAGCAATCCTTCGAGCGAATCGATTACGCCGTAGGGCTCGGGGTCGCCGACGTTGATCCGATGGACCGTGGATGGGACGTGCTCGTTGATGTGCTTCTGATAGAAGCACTGCTTGGCCCGCCCCTCGGGACAGCGCACCAGGGTCAGCGGCCGGTCCTTGATGTGGGGGAGGATCCAGTCGGCGATCCGCGCGTAGTAGACCCCCAGCTCCTCCTTGGTCACCCCCTGCTCGGGATAGAGGACCCGCTCGGGGTTGCTGAAGCGGACCCCGGCGATCTCGACCTCCTTCTTCTTGCTCCGCCCCTGGGGCGGGACGGCGACCTCCTCGGGCGCGGGGTGGAGGGGGGGTTTGGGTCCTTTCACAACCTTTTTCGCTCCCTTCTTCGCCGGTGCTTTGGCGGTCTTCGCGGCCGGGCGCTTGAGCTCCGCCTTCTTTCCTTTCGCCTCCGGCGGCGGCGCCTGAGGTTCCTCGCGCACGATCTCGCGGGGGCTCTTGTCCTCGCGGAGGCCCTGGAACGTGGGATGGCGCAGGATGCCCTCCCGCGTCCACTCGGTGAAGGCCACCTCGCCCACGAGCTGTGGCTTCAGCCAGTGGCTGCGCCGCGCCTCGGCCCCACGCGGCGGGTTCTTGAAGGCCGGCTTGTCGATCTCCAGCTTGTTCATGCGGGCGCGCAGCTCGCGCAGGGTGCGGTCGTTGAAGCCGGTGCCGACCTTGCCGGCGAAGACCAGCTCCCCCTTGCCGTCGTTCACCGCGAGGAGCAGGGCGCCGAAGCCGACGCGCGACTTCTCGGGATCGGTGAAGCCCACGATCGCGAATTCCTGCCGCTTCAGACACTTCACCTTGAGCCAGTCCTTGGTGCGGCCGGAGTGGTAGGGGAGGTCGCCGCGCTTGGAGACGATCCCCTCCAGGGCGAAGGTGCAGGCCTGCCGGTAGAACCCCTCGCCGTCCGCCTCGACGTGGTCCCCCATGCGGATCGCCCCCGCGCGGCCGGCGAGCAGGTCGTCCAGCGCCCGCTTGCGCTCCAGAAGCGGCGCGCGGCGGAGATCGTAGCCGTCGAGATAGAGGAGGTCGAAGGCGAAGTAGACGAGGTCTTCCTGCCGGTTCTCGGCCAGGGCGTTCTGGAGGGACTGGAAGCTGGTCGTGCCGTCCGGCTCCAGCACCACCACCTCGCCGTCGAGGATCGCCTGGCGGGCCCCGAGCTTCTCGGCCGCCCGGGCGATGGGGGTGAAGCGGTCGGTCCAGTCCTTGCCGTGGCGGGTGATCAGCCGGGCCTCGCCGTCGCGGATCTCGCAGAGGGCGCGGTAGCCGTCGTATTTGATCTCGTGGACCCACTCGTCGCCCCGCGGCACCGCGTCGACCAGCGTGGCGAGCTGGGGCTCGATCCCGGACGGCATCGACGCCTTGCGCGCGCCGGGGATCGCGGCGGCCGCGGAGGAGGCCTCGGGTTTGGAAACCTTTTTCGCCGCGGCCTTCTTCGCGGGGGCCTTCTTGGCGGCGGCCTTGGCGACCTTCGCGGCAATACTGTCCTTGAAGCTGGCCGTCTTCTCGGCGCGGTTCGACTGCCAGACTCTTTCCGGGTCGGCGGCGATCTCCTCCAGGCTGAGGCCGGTGGCCACGCTGTCCGGATACTGCTCGACCAGCGCGTCGCCGCTGCCGGGCACGGCGGTCTCGTCCTTCTCCTTGATCAGGAGCCAGTTCTCGTGCCCTTCCTCCTGCTGATTGCGGCCGCCCATGCGCACCAGGGCCCAGCGGCCGTGGAGCTTCTCGCCGTCGAGCCGGAACTTGAGGCTCCCTTTCTTATAGGAGGCTATCGGGTCGCCGTCGGGGATCCAGGTGCCGCGGTCCCAGAGGAGCACGGTGCCGCCGCCGTATTGCCCCTTGGGGATGATCCCCTCGAAGTCGCCGTAGTCGATCGGGTGGTCCTCGACGTGGACCGCCAGCCGCTTCTCGCCCGGATCGAGGCTCGGCCCCTTGGGCACGGCCCAGCTCCGCAGCACTCCTTCCATCTCCAGCCGGAAGTCATAGTGCAGGCGGGTCGCCGCGTGCTTCTGGATGATGAAGGAATTCCCGGCGTTCTTCTTGACCTTGCCCTCGGGCTCGGGCGTGGCGCGGAAGTTCCGCTTTTTCTTGTATTCCTGGAGGCCCATGGCTCAAGCCGTCTTCCGCTTTTTCGCGGCCGTCGTTTTGTGAGCCGTCTTCTTGGCCGGGGTCTTCTTGGCGGCCGTCTTCTTCGCCGGAGCCTTCTTGCTGCTGGCGGCCTTGCGCGCGGGCTTCCGTCCCCCCTGCTCGACGCTCTGCTTGAGCAGCGCCATCAGGTCCACCACGTTGCCGCGGGCCTCCTTGGGCCTGGGCGCCGGCTCGGGGGAGGATTCGAGCTGGCCGGCCTCGGCCCGCTTCTCGATCGTCTTCATCAGCTCCTGGCGGTAGGTGTCCTTGTACTTCTCGGGGTCCCAGGCGGAGACCATCCCCTCGACCAGCCGCTCGGCCATGTCGATCTCGCGGGCGCTCACCCCCTCCTTGCCGCGCGGGACGTCGACCTCGGAGGCGTCGCGCAGCTCGTGGGCGTAGCGCATCAGCTCCAGCGTCAGCACGTCGCCGCGGGCCACCACGGCGGCGAGGTACTGCCGGGTGCGGATCACCACCTTGGCGATCCCCACCTTCTTGGTGCGGCGCAGCGTCTCGCGCAGCAGGGCGTAGGCCTTGGACCCCTTCTTGTCGGGGCCGAGATAGTAGGGCTTGTCGAAGTAGAGGGGACTGATGTCCTCAAGGTCCACGAAGTCGACGATGTCGATCGTCTGCGTGGCCTCGGGGGCGGCGCGCTTGAGATCCTCGTCGGACATCACGACGTACTTGCCGGACCCGAGCTCGTAGCCGCGGACGGTCTCCTCCCACGGCACCTCCTTGCCGCTCTCCTCGCTGACCCGCTTGTAGTGGATGGGCGACATCGTCTTCTTGTCCAGCAGCTTGAAGCTGATCTCATCCCGCGTCTCGGCCGAATAGAGGCCCACCGGGATGTTGACGAGGCCAAAGCTGATGCTCCCTTTCCAGATCGCTCGTGCCATGGATTGTTCTCCGTCGAATTGTCCCCATCGAATCGCTCCGTCGAATCGTCCTCCGGTGAAGAGCGGGAACGCAAGATGCATGCCGCAGAGGAGCCGTTATGGGTACGATTCATTTCCTTCAGCACCTTTTCGGTCCGCACCTTCACCTGTTGTTCCTCTTCTTTACCGGTCTCGGCACCAGCGCGGTGCTCTGGCCGTTGCTCCTCCTCTATTCCTGGCTGGTCGATCCCATCTTCGCCCGGCGGCTGTCGATCGCGTTCGCGGCTTCCTTCCTCACCAACCGCATCCTCAAGGAGATGTTCAACACCGAGCGGCCATTTCAGGTCGATCAGTTGGTGAGCACACCCTCGGCCGAGCGGACGGCCACGGGGTACGGCTTCCCGAGCGGGCACTCCCAGAACGCCGCCACGTTCTACCTCGCCTTCGCGTTCCGTTACCCGCGGCGCTGGATCTGGATCGCCGCCGCCCTGATCGTGGTGCTCGTGGGCCTGTCGCGGCTCTACCTGGGGGTCCACCTGCCGGAGGACGTGGGGGGCGGATTCGTCCTGGGGACGATCTTCGCCTGGGCCGCCGGGGGCTGGTCCGGCCTGCGCGCCTGGCGGCCGTCCTGGAACGTCCTGATCGGAGCGGTGACGCTCGTCCTGGCCTTCGCGGTCGGGGCGGAGCCGGGCGCCTGCGGCCTGCTCGCCGGCTGCGTCGCCGCCAAGCCGGAGCACACGCCGCCGGGCACGGTGGGGGGGCGGATCGGGATGGCCCTGGGCGGCGCCGCCGCCGTGGCGCTCACGGGGGTGCTGCTCTACTGGCTGCCGGCTCGGCTGTCGCCTGGACTCCAGAATTCGCCGGCTTTGGCCTATCTGCTCTATCTGGCGGCGTCGCTGGTGGGGTTCGGGGTGTGGCCGCGGATCTGGCAGGTTCTCACGGAAAGGAGAGCCCTGGCGGCTCATCCTGTGAGAAGCTAACCCCATGCGACTCCGTATCGCCAAGCCCAGCACGACGGGCGCCCGGGTCTACCGGGTGGAATCCGGGGAGGTGGAGGAGCGGCCGGACGAGCTGGCGACCGAGGAGCCTCTGGAGATCCGGCTGATCCAGGGGGAGCGGCGGCGGACGGTGGCGGTCACCATGCGGACCCCCGGCGCGGACCTCGAGCTGGCGCTCGGCTTCCTGTTCGCCGAAGGGGTGATCCACCGTCCCGAGGAGGTGCTGCGGGTCGCGCCCTGCGCCGCGCCGGGGGAGGCCTGCGCCAACATCGTCGAGGTCGAGCTAAGGGAAGACGTCCCGGCGCCCGAGCTCGCCGGGCTGGAGCGCCACTTCTTCGCCACCAGCGCCTGCGGCGTCTGCGGCAAGGCGGGGCTCGAGGCCCTGGAGCTGCGGGTGACGGAGCCGGTCCCCCCCGGGCCGGAGGTCTCGCCGGAGATCATCGCGGCCCTGCCGGCGCGCCTGCGCGAGGCCCAGGGTCTCTTCACCGCCACCGGCGGCCTCCACGCGGCGGCCCTGTTCGACCCGGAGGGAAACCTCTTCGCCGTCCGCGAGGACGTGGGGCGGCACAACGCCCTCGACAAGCTGATCGGCTGGGCCTTCGGCGAAGGGCTCCTGCCGCTCCACCGCCACGTGGTGCTGGTGAGCGGCCGGTCGAGCTACGAGATCCTCCAGAAGAGCCTGGTGGCGGGGGTGCCGGTCGTCTGCGCCGTCTCCGCCCCCAGCAGCCTCGCCGTGGAGCTGGCGGACCGCTTCGGCCTCACCCTCATCGGCTTCCTGCGCGGCGACCGTTTCAACGTCTACAGCGGCGCCGAGAGGGTGGCCGGGGTCGCGGCGCGGCCGGCGTTGCCGATCTTGTAAAAAATTTATAGTTGCAGAGGCCCGCCCGGGATTGAAATCCCGGGCTACCGGCGATCGTCCCTCCGGGACTGAGCCCCGGGCAGGGGCGACTGCAGGTAGCCCGGGATTTCAATCCCGGGCGGTGAGGGTTTTGGCACGCAACCTGCAGTATACCTCCCAGCGCAGGCCGGTACGACGGTGAGCCGGCAGCATCGGGGGGTAGAGCCCCCGAGAGTCGCAAACGCAGCACCGGCGCGAAACAGCCTTTCGCGGCCCCTCCCTGAAGGGGAGGCGTCCTGAGTCCACAGACCAGCCCGCCTCCCCCCTTTTTTTGCCCGAAAGGAGGCGAATCATGAAGACGCGAGCCCTTCCGATCATGGCGGCCTTCTGCCTGGGAGCCCTGGTGCTCCCGCTGGCCGGCTGCAATCGCGATACGAACCCGGTCCACGCCGAGCGGGACGCCAAGGGCGATACCCACGTCACCGTGGACGGCCAGAAGGTCGACCAGAACGTCGACCGGGCCAACCAGGACATGAAGAACGCCGGCGAGCAGATCAAGGAAGGCGCCAACCAGGCCGGCGCCGCCATCCAGCGCGGCGCGGACAAGGTCGGCAACCAGATCGAGACCAAGGTCGTTCCGGCGGCCAAGGAGGCCCTGAGCAACGCCAGCATCACCGCCAAGGTGAAGAGCCGGCTGGCCCAGGACCCGGCGATCAACGCCCTCTACGTCAACGTGGACACGACGGACGGCCGGGTCACCCTGAGCGGCAAGGTCGCCCTGCCCGAGCAGAAGGCCCAGGCCGAGAAGGTCGCCCGCGAGACCGACGGCGTGCGCGAGGTCGTGAACCAGCTCCAGGTGACCGGCAACACTCCGGCGGCTCCGCCGTCCGGGTCGTAGCGGCGGGCCGAGGGCATGGCGGGGCGGCGGCGCACACCGGTCCCGGCCGCAAGGGACCCGAAGCGTGGCCGCCGCGAAGAAAGGTGGGAGCAGAGGAGCGTTCCCCGTCCGCTCCCCTGCTTGACCCATCAATTGTCAAAGAGCCTCCTTCTGAGCCGAGCCTTCCCGGCGCCGTTTTTTGCCATCCCGGCAGCCTTCCTGACCTCCCCGGCGCGTTGCGAGCGCTCCCGGACGGCCATTTTGCTTGCCCGGCGCCGTTCCAAGCTTCCCGCGCGCTTTTCCTGCGTTCCCGGACGGCCTTTTTGTCTTCCCGCGCCGTCATCTTGCGATCCCGACCGCCGTTCAGCTCTCCCGGCCTCGCATCCAGTGCTCCCGCGCCGGTATCCAACACTCCCGCGCCGGCATCCTGCGCTCGAAGCGCTCCATCCTGGCTTGGGAAGCCGTATCCAAGGCATCGAGGCCGCCATCCCGCCCTGGAAATCGATCGGGGCGCGCTCGAAGAAGCCTATCCAACCCTTCAATTCCGTTGCGCATGAGAGTGTAGCTATCATCTCGCCCCCGAGTCAATCCCATGTACGGGATTTCTGGAGATGGCGCTTCTTGAATACGGGAATTTTGATTTTTGTGTGCATGCGCCCTTGACAAGCCTGGCCCGGCGGGCCTACCCTGGGCGCCTTCTTGGAAGCTCATCGGGGTTCTTTGACAGACGATTTACCAGAGGGAACGGGAGCGGGGCCGTTCCCTCTGGCCCTCCTTACTCCGGAGGCCGGAGGTGTGTCCGGCGGAAGAGCCCCGCCCGGGCATTCCGCCCGGCAGACGCTCTCTCTCCCGGCGGCGGCATGGGCAGGGCAGCGGGATAACGTGCGCGCTGATCCGCCTTTGGGACCAGGTCTGACTCATTGGATGGGATTTACAAGGCTACCTTCCTCGGCTTGGAATGCAGATCGTCTACGTAGAACGCTCCGGCCGCGTCCTCTTATATGTGCTTCGACAAACCCAAATCTCTATCACCGCTAACCGATGGCTCCTGAATCCCGCCTCTTGGGTGAGCTCGGGGTTCCATCCTGGGGTGACGCTTCTTCGTTGCCGTGTCGGGGCGTTGACGCTGATCAGGAACAGGCGTAGGATAGAAAAGAGCCACAGAATCAAAGAGATACGCCGGCCGAATACAGAGGTTTTCGGGGCGATTCCAAGCACCATATGGGAAAAGGGACGAAAGGTTAAGCTCAAGGTTGGCGACCCGATGAACAAACACACCTGCATCGCTATCCTTGCCGGAATGCTTCTCAACAGCTCGAAAGCGTGCTGCTGTTCTTGCGAGCCCACCCCCGCCTTCGAGACCGCCGTTACGCGCGCGGATCTCATCGCGACCGGAACTGTTGTCGACTCAGAGACGCTTCAGCCGTCAGCGAAGATGGCAATACAGGGCGTCGAGAGTCGACTCCATAAGCTCGGGCTCTTCTGGAAACCCACCAAGCCGCGTCTCCCCGTGCCTTACAAGTTGTCCATGAACCGCATATGGAAGGGCAGCGCACCCCAACGGTTCGAGTGTTCTCTGGCTTCGGCGCGGCCGATTGCGGTGCCCTTCAGGTCGGAAAGAGCTATCTTGTCTACGCCAATCGCGACGCGACCGGTGACTACTTTCACGCACACCTGCACGCGAACGCGCGAGCTGGCCCTCGCCGCGGCCGATCTGGGGCAACTCGGACCGGGCATCGGCGTCCGATCGTCGCCGCAGCCTGCTCGACCGTCCACCGCTGTGCTTGTCGCTCTCGCGCTCCTCCTGGCAGCGGGCGGCGCGGTCCTTTGGCGCCGGTGGCAGGTAACCTGACCCCACGCTCAACCGCACGGATGCCGCGCTATCGCACGGTCCCAGCGAGACTCGGCGGCTTACCCGGCAGGCGAGGCGAATCCTTCCAGTACACCGTCACCGTAGAAATGCGGGATTCTGTAGGGCGGCCCTGCTGAATTGGGCTCCGTAGGAGCCCAGGCATGTAGCCTGGGGCGCGAGCCCCAGGGAAGGGAGGCCCCTCGCATTCCCGAGAGCCCCGGAGGGGCGACGGCAGCTCCCCCGGTACGATAATCTGCCGTCGCCCCTCCGGGGCTTTGGGTTTGTTTTGCCTCGCCTTCCTGGGGCTCACGCCCCAGGCTACATGCCGTTGCCCCTAACGGGGCAAGACCGCATGGGCTAAGGTGACAGCGTACTAGGCTTACACGACAAACGCGAAGGCATTGACGAGGATAAGCAGTCGGCGTAGAATTGCAACTCGGGCATAATCAACAACTTAGGCGCGCCGCCTCTTGAAGAACGGTCTGACGAGCAGATGACGGTAAGCACATTTGGGGTGAGTCGTAGAAGCTCAGCGCGAGGTCGGGCGGAACTCAAGGTGGTTGGATAGTAGCTGCTCTTAATCAATTGGGAGGACCAAGTGACTAGTCATAGTTATACCGTGACGTGCTCCTGCGGGCACACTGGAACTATCAAGATGAGGGAGAGCGACGGCGTTATGCCGTACGAAAGCTATTCCCTTGAAGGTCTCGAAGGCTCAAGCTACAGAATTGCCGGCGCGGCTAATTTGGCCAAAGTCTTTGCTGAGATGAAGCCTCAATGCCCAAAGTGCAAAGCTATGCTCGTTCCATCTCAGGCGAGAGGTTAAACTATCCCCAGCACAGGTACGCCATCGACGATGCCCAGGCATATGAGAATCCGCCCAACGCAGAGCCTGCAGCGGACGGCTACCGCCGCCGCTGAGGCCCTATCTCATTGGGCACCATTGAGACGATCCAGAGAGTGAAAGACGCTATGTCAGACCGCGACGAAGAGTACGAAGGTCTCCCCCCCTGGGAAGCCGACGCCCGGGATAGGATCCGTGGCCTTCTATACAACGCAACGCTCGATCGCGAGCAAGGAAGCGTCACTCTGTATTCGGAGGATTGGGGCTTTAAAGGTGAGAAGGCTCCTAGAAGGTTCTGGAATTTTGACGATCTGCGGGATGCTCTCATCGAGATCGGTGATGAGGCAATGAACGGTAGCGTGCCATGGGAAGGCGGGGCAGTTTTTGACACTGACTCTGAGGACTTAGTGGACGCCGCCCTTGAGGCTGCAGAGGTTCAGCTCGTTTTTCTCCAAGCCTCGGAGCCGTTACCTCCAGAGGACTTGCTTTATTATTCCAAAGATTTTCAGACGTCCTGCATTGTTCTTGCGCCCGACTTTGCGCAGATCGATGCTGAACTCTTGGAGTACTTTGCCTCGCATCCTGAGGCTCTTTACGATCTTTCTTGGCGGCAGTTCGAGAAGCTCCTCGAGACTATTTTCAACAATCACGGTTATAGGACACAGCTTGGCCCAGGAAGCGACGACGAAGGCATAGATCTACGGCTGCTCAGCAAGGACACTATCGGAGAAGTAGTGACGCTCGTGCAGGCAAAACGCTATGCACCAACTCGGCCGATCAGCCTGGAAGCTGTTTCCGCACTGTATGGGGTAGTAGAGTCGGAAAAGGCAAACAGAGGACTTTTTGTGACAACTTCAAGGTATCTACCTAGTGCCCAACGATTTGCACAAAAGACACATAGCCGCCTAATCCTCGCGACGCCAGATGATGTCGCGCGGTGGTGTAGCCTGAAGGGGAAGAGGGAGTTTCAGGGGGCGCCAACCCCGGCGCTGCACCGGGCGGCTGGCGCCGCCGGTGAGCTTCCATGGCGGTTGGCCGGCCTGGCTAGAAGCTAGGAGTACCGAGGACTGTGGTGAGAAGAGGAAGACAGGCGCTATGAAGGCGTGGCTAATCACTTGGGAATGGTGTGGTCGCCATGCAGCCGTCGCAGACAAGGTTGCAGCGATCCTACCACCTCAGTATTCAGATGGAAGAGTGGCTGACATCGTGCAGCTACTTTACAATCTAGCCACGTTAGAGCTTTCTGAGTGGGCGGCCTATGCGAAGCGGCCTGGTCAAATAGCCTATAAGCCACGGGTAGGAATGGTGATCAACTCCGTACCGCACGGCGAAAGAATCATCTGCGGACATAACCCTTGGCTCTATGCACGTCGCGTCACAGAACTCTGTGTGCGGCAGAATCCGGAAACTGGATTTGAAGTAATCGAATGGACTGAGCCTCAGGCGTTTCGATGGAAGGATGAACGGCAGATGGGCTTTGAGGTTGCTGCCCAGGGTTTGCGAAAGGAGGCTCGGCGTTCGATGCAGGGCCCGCTTCATAGTGGCCTTGTGTGGGACCGTCTGCTTAACGCACCTAAGCCAGGTTATGAAAACTGCGATCTCGGCTTGTGAATCGGGAATTCTAACAATCCTCCGGTTGGAGGCTAAAATGGTTGCGTATTGCTACACGGCGGCCAGGCACTCCAGCCGACGTCACCAAATTTGCTTACGCAAATTTGGCGCCGCGGCTGAGTTTGGGCGTTAGGCCGCACACACGCTTCACGACCGTGGTCAATTCCCAGGAGGAGCACCATGGCCAAATACCTGATCTCTTTTCCAAGCGCGGCAATGGTTGTGCCCGATGGCGAATGGGGAGCGGTAGGCCGCGACGCGCACGCTGTGATTGATGAGGCGAAAGCCGCCGGTGTTTACGTCTTCGGCGGCGGAATCGACGAAGACGT
>JBJMHA010000022.1:0-118436 GCA_045807625.1 Thermoanaerobaculia bacterium
CGCCCTGGGAGGGGGGCCTGCTCCGGCCCTGCGACCCCACCCCACCCGGGCGGCCCCATAGGGCCCCCCCGACAAGCCCCACCCCAATTTTCAGAACAGGGGGACTTGGCTGAAGCAGCGGGGCTTGTAGGGTGCGCTGTGCGCGCCAGAGCCGTTGACGGGGCGCACAGCGCACCCTACGTGGGCTCCCTGACAATTTTTGGGCTTCTTCGGAGCCGGGCTCACCTGGCTTTTCGTTGAAACGTAGATGCCCGGGCGGACCCGGTCCTCCCCAACCTCCTGCGGTCTTTCATCGTCCAACCTCTATATATAGAGGTCGCCTCGCCGGTGTCCTCTTCCGGGGACGTCCGCAAAGGCCCGGATTCCGGGGGCCGGCGCGGCTAAACTACGCTGGAATCTAGAAAAACAGGGCTTGCAAGCGCTCCAGGGAGGGTGTAGAGTTCCTGCACTGGACAATATAGCCATAGATGTATGGGCACCTTGACAGAGGTGTGGGTTTGCTGGTAGCTTCGAGCGAAGCTTTAAGTAACCGCAGTTAAGTTGCCTTGAACGCTGGACTTTGGGGGAGTCAACAGTGCTCTTCTCCCGTACCAAGAAGGGTGTGGTAGGTCTGGACATCGGCAGCTCGGCCATCAAGCTGGTGGAGCTGCGCGAGCGCAAGGGGGAGTTCCATCTCCAGCGCCTGGGCGTGGAGCCGCTGTCTCCCGAGGCGATCGTGGACGGCTCGATCATGGACTCGTCGCTCGTGGTGGACGCGATCCACCGGCTCAACGACCAGACGAAGGTCAAGGGCGCGGGCTACGCGACGTCGCTGTCGGGCCACTCGGTCATCATCAAGAAGATCCAGCTTCCGGCGATGTCGGAGGAGGAGCTGGCGGACTCGATCCAGTGGGAGGCGGAGCAGTACATCCCCTTCGACATCAACGACGTCCGCCTGGATTACGTGGTGCTCTCGGAGGGCGAGCCGGGGCGGGACAACATGGAGGTCCTGCTGGTGGCCGTGAAGCGCGACAAGGTCAACGACTACGTGTCGGTGATCAGCCAGACGGGCAAGACCCCGACGGTGGTGGACGTCGACGTGTTCGCGGTGCAGAACGCCTACGAGGTGAACTACGACCTCGACCCGCGCAAGGTCGTGGCATTGATCAACATGGGGGCCGGGGTGACGAACATCAACGTCCTGGCGCGCGGCGGCACGGTGTTCTGGCGCGACATCTCGTTCGGCGGCAACCAGTTCTCGGAGGCTCTGCAGCGGGAGTTCAACCTCTCGTTCCAGCAGGCCGAGGGGCTGAAGCAGGGGGAGTCGGTGGACCGCTATTCCCCGGCGGACGCCCGGCCGGTGCTCGACGCGGTGTCGGCGGAGATGGCGTCGGAGATCCGCAAGACGTTCGATTTCTTCTCGGCGACCTCTTCGGAGGGGCCGGTGGACGAGCTGGTGCTCTCGGGCGGCTGCGCGTTGACGCCCAATCTCCAGCAGGTGCTGCGCGAGCGGTTCCAGGTGCCGACGGAGCTGATGAATCCGCTGCGCCGGGTCCAATACAAGGAAAGCGATTTCGACGGTCACTGGTTGCAGTCGATCGCCCCGATGATGGCGGTCGCCGTGGGCTTGGGGATCCGGAAGGCGGGGGATTAGCCGATGATCAAGATCAACCTGCTCTCCGAGGGCAAGCGTCCGGCGGCGGTCCGCAAGAAGAGCGCGGGCGCCAAGCTGGAAGGCTCGGACGTCGGCCAGTGGATGCTGATCGCCGGCATCGCGATCGGCCTGCTGGGGATCGCCGCCGCCTGGTATGTGCAGGACCAGAAGACGAAGGCGAAGCAGACCGAGGTGGCCGCGGCCCAGCGCGAGGTCGACCAGATGGCCTCGGTGATCAAAGAGGTCGAGGATTTCAAGGAGAAGAAGGCGGAGCTGGAGCGCAAGATCGGCATCATCAACGATCTGAAGGCGAACCAGCGCGGGCCGGTGCGGGTGATGGACTACGTGTCGCGCGCGCTGCCCGAGCTGCTCTGGCTCGACGCGATGTCGATGAAATCGGACTCGATCACGGTCGAGGGGCGGGCCTTCAACACCAACGCCGTCGCCAATTTCATCGACAACCTCGACAAGGTCCCCGAGTTCGACGAGCCGTCGCTGAAGGGCACGGATCTGCAGGCGGGCGGGATCTACAAGTTCCGGGTCGATTTCAATTATTCGTTCGCCGGCAAGAAGAAGGCGGCCGCGGGGGCTGACGCGACCGCAACCGCCTCCACGTCCAAGCCGAAGGCAAAAACTCCGAAACCGGCGCCGGCCAAGGCCGCGGCCCCGGCGTCGGCGGAATAGGAGGGCTGGCCCGGTGGCGCTCAAGACGGGACTGGAAGGGAAGCCCTGGTACATCGGCCTCGGAGTGGGGCTGGGAGTGGGCGCGCTGCTGTTCGCGGTCTGCTACTGGCGCGTGCTGCAGCCGATGCGGGATGACTACGACAGCGCGGTGGCGCAGCTCGCCGGCCTCCAGAACAAGATCCAGGAGGGGCGGGCGGCCAAGCAGGAGCTGCCGAAGTTCCGCGAGGAGGTGCGGCAGCTCGAGCTGGAGCTGGACAAGCTCCTGCGCATCCTGCCGGCGCGGCGCAATACGCCCGACCTGATGCGGCACATCCGCTCGCTGGCCGAGCAGGGGGATTTCACGCTCAAGGCGTTCACTCCCAAGACCCTGACGGACAAGGAGTTCTACAGCGAGTGGCCGATCAACGTGAACCTCGACGGCTCGTATCACAACCTCGCCCTGTTCTTCGACAAGATCAGCCGGTTCTCGCGCATCATCAACATCGAGAACCTGGACATCCGGGCGCTGCCGGCGGTGAAGAACCCGAAGGGGCAGGACGCGGCGAATCCGCACACGATCAACGCCACGTTCACGGCCAAGACCTTCGTCTACAAGGAGCCGGAGCCCGAGGACACCACGGCCAAGGACAAGAAGGGGAAGGGCAAGGCGCCGGCGGCGGTCCGCCCCACGCCGCCGCCCGGCAGCCCCGGCAGCGAGGAGGGGCCGATCCGCAGCCGTCCCCCCGGAGGACCCGAGTAATGCGTTTCACCAGAGCCACGAGCCTCATCTCCGCGATCGTCCTGGCCCTCGGGCTGGCGGTCTCCTGGGCCGCTTTCGCGCAGGGGCAGAAGGCCCCGGCCAAGGCGCAGGCGCCGGCGAAGCCCGCCGGGGCGGCCAGGCCCGCGGCCAAGCCGGCGGAGAAGCCCGCGTCGACTTCGTCCGCGAGCCCTTCGGCCTCGGCGCCGCCCGCGGGCGCCGCGGCCGGGAGCTCCTCGGTGACGGGCGGCGACTCGGGGGCCGACCTCGGCAACATCGACGAGATCCTCCAGGGTGAGGAGGAGGTGCTCTCCGGGAGCGGCTTCTCCTACGACCCCGGCAACCGGCGCGACCCGTTCAAGTCGCTGCTGGCGGCGCCGGACCGGCCGGAGTTCCGCGGGCCGCGTCCGGAAGGGGTGCCCGGGCTGTTGATCGACGAGATCGACCTCACCGGGATCTTCCATACCAGCAAGGGGTTCGTGGCGCAGGTCGTGGCCGCGAACCAGAAGAAGAGTTATCTGTTGAAGGAGGGAGACCAGCTCTACGACGGCGACGTCGTCAGCATCAACAAGAACGAGGTGGTCTTCAAACAGGTTGTCCAGGACCCGACCGCTCTCAAGCCGTTCCGAGAGGTGGTCAAGAGTCTGAATCCTTCTTGAGCCATGGATTCGGCGCGATCTCAGGAGTGGCTTGACGATGCGTGGCGTACGGGAATCAGTGGCCCGAAAGGGAGGCGAGCTGACATGGGAGATGTGGTCATGAGAAGTCCGAGCGCTGGCTGGCGGCGATGGATCGCCTCGGTGGCGGTGTTCAGCGTGCTGCTCGGTGCCGACGGCACCGCTCTCACGCCCGCCCGCGGGGTTGAGGCGTCCCCCCGGGCCTCGAAACAATCCCCCACCTCCAACAAAGCCGAGGTGAAGCCGGCTCAAGGGACGCCCGTCGAGATCCGCGCGCTGGATCTGCGGGAGGGTGCCCCCGACGTCTTCGTGGACCTCGACGCGAACGCTCCCCTGGTGTGGACCAGCTTCCGCAACGCCGAAGGCCGCGTGGTCGTGGAGCTGCCCAACGCGGTGCCGGGGCCGAAGGTCGTCGACCTCGCGCCCGAGGAGGGGCTGGTCTCCTCGCTGTCGGTGCAGAAGAGCGAGGAGGGCTCCCGCCCGCTGACCCGGCTGGTGATCGCCACCCGGCAGGAGGTGGAGCACTCGGTGAGCGCGGACGGCACCAAGCTGCGCATCCAGCTCCTCCCCATGGACAACCCGGGGAAGGAGGGGAAGGGCAAGCTCGCCTTCGAGCCGCTCCATGAGGAGCCGGTGGCGGGCGCCAAGACCGCCGAGCAGCCCCCCGCGGCCCCTGCCACGACGTCCGCGACCTCCGCGACCACCGCAACGATGGCCCCGGCGCCTGCCGCCTCCGCCCCTGCCTCTACGGCGGCGGCCGGCACGCCGGACAAGCCGATGGTGGGCCCCGCCCCCTCCGGCGCCGCGGCCACCCAGCTCCAGTCGGTGGAGGTGCTCTCCTCCACCGGCGGCGCGGTGATCCGCATGGCCGGCGACGGCGAGCTCGCGTACTCGACCTTCGCCCTCTCCGAGCCGCGGCGCTTCGTGGTCGATCTGAACGGCGTGGTCAACCGCGCCCAGCGCTCGACCGTGCAGGTCGAGGGGAGCAGCGTGGTCGAGCGGGTGCGCGTGGCGCAGTTCAAGCCCGCCCCGAAGGCGGTGGCCCGCGTGGTCTTCGACCTGCGCGGCGACTCGCTGCCGACCATCGAGCGGACGGGCGACGCGCTGGTGATCTCGTTCCCGGCCGTGGACGGCAGCCCGGCGCCGGCGGTGCCGGCGGCCCCGGCCCCGGCTCCGGCGCCCGCCAAGCCGGCCAAGGGCTCCAAGACCACCAAGGCGAGCACCACCAAGACGTCGAAGGCGGCGGTCGTCGAGCTGACCCCCGCCGGGGCGCCCCCGGCGGCCACGACCGTCACCACCACCACGACGACCACCACCACCACGGCGCCGGCCGCCTCCGGGCCGGAGCCTTCGGACCTGTCGCTCGCGCAGCACAATCCGCCGGCCCCGGCCAAGAAGCCGGCCAAGGGGCGCATCGAAACCGAGGACGTCTCCCCGCTGCCGGCCGCGGCTCCGCCGTCGCCGACCGGCCCCGTGACGCTGGCCCCGGCCCGCGGCGCGGCGCCGATCGCCAGCTCGGTGGGGTCGGTCCCCGCCGTCAGGGCGCCGATCGGCAAGCCGGTGGACGTCTCGCCGCCGACCACCCCGCTGCAGGGGCTCGCGCAGCGCAACGCCAGCCTGAACCAGAAGGACAAGCCGTATTTCGGCGAGCCGATCGACCTCAAGGTCACCAACGCCGACGTCACGGACGTGCTGCGCACCTTCGCCCAGATCAGCGGCCTCAACGTGATCGTGCAGCCGGGCGTGCAGGGCACGGTGACGGCGGAGCTGGAAAACGTCCCCTGGGACCAGGCGCTCGAAGAGGTCTTGCGCATCAACAACCTCGACTACGAGCTCGACGGCAACGTGATGCGGATCGCGCCCACGGACGTGCTGCGCAAGGAGGCGGTGGAGAGGCAGCAGCTCGCCGCCGCCAAGGCGCTGGCGATCCCCCTGCGCACGGTCTACCAGCGCCTGAGCTACGCCAACGCCCAGCAGGTGGCGACGCTGCTGCGGACCGGCCAGGCGGGCCTGCTCACCCAGCGCGGCAGCGTGGTGGTGGACCGCCGGACCAACGCGCTGATCATCAAGGAGCTGCCGGCCAACATGGACGCGGTGCTCTCGGTGGTCAACCTGCTCGACGCGCCGGAGCCGCAGGTGATGATCGAGGCGCGGATCGTGGAGACCACGAAGCGCTTCAGCCGCGACATCGGCGTCCGCTGGGGGCTCTCGGCGATCGCCGACGCCGCCCACGGCAACACCACGGGGCTGCAGTTCCCGGCGCAGGGCAATCTCAACGGCGGGGTCAACCTGCCGGGCAACAGCAACAACGGCACGCTGGGCATCCACCTGTCCAACCTGCTCGGCACCTTCAACCTCGACGCCGCCCTGCAGGCGGCCGAGAACGAGGGCCTGATCACCATCCTGTCGGCGCCGAAGGTGGCGACGCTGAACAACCAGCGCGCCACCATCCAGAGCGGCCTGCAGATCCCGGTGCAGACGATCTTCAACGACACCTTCTCCGTGCAGTTCATCAACGCGACCCTGCGGCTCGACGTGATCCCCCAGGTCACGGCGGAGGGCACGGTGCTGCTGGACATCAACATCTCGAAGCGTGAGGTTCAGCTCGCCTTCGTGGTGACCGGCAACTCCAACGCCCCGATTTCCACCAAGGACGCGAGCACCCGCCTGGTGGTGCGCGACGGGGGCACGGCGGTGATCGGCGGCATCTACAAGGTGACCGGACAGAACGGCGAGGACCGCGTGCCGGGCCTGTCCAACATCCCGATCATCGGCCATCTGTTCAAGCACAAGACGCGCGACGAGGAGAACGATGAGCTGCTCATCTTCATCACCCCGCGCGTGATCAAGATCTAACCCTTGGGAGCGGACCATGAAGATTCAACGCGTCATTCTGTTCCTGCTGATCGCCGCGGCTCTGACCGTCACGGGCTGCCGGAGCCGCACCGACCGGAGTGAGGGGAGCGTCGTCCTCTCGGTGTCGCACTTCAACGGCCTCCCCGTGCGGGTCTCGGCCAGCTCCGGTCCGTTCCAGATCGACCAGGTGACCTTGAGGAACTTCTTCAAGGACCCCACGGTCAACACCCCCACCGGGCACCAGCTCGAGGGGATCGAGCTGCGGAATTACGAGATCACCTACCGGCGGCGTGACTCCGGCACGCGGGTGCCGCCGCCGTCGGTGCAGGGGATCTTCGGCCTGGTGGAGCCGCTGGGCACGATCGACCTCTTCAACCTGCCCTTCATCACCTCGGATCAGACCCTCAATCAGCCGCTGCGGGATCTGATCACTCTGGGCCGGGACAGCGAGACCGGCACCGCGATCATTACCCTGGACGTCACCCTGCGCTTCTTTGGCCGTACGCTCTCGGGCGACGACATCGCTTCCGAGCCGGCCACGTTCACGATCGAAGTCACGCCCTGAGGGATGTAGGAGCCATGCGTATGAGACTCTTCAGAAAGACCGCCCTCCTGCTGGCCGCATCCGTGCTGGCGGCGGCTCTCGGCTGCACCAATTCGCCGACCGAGCCGAGCAGCCCGCCGGTCACCTCGAAGCCGCCGGTCCCGGTGACCACGTACACGGTGTCGGTCACCGCCAACCCGGCGAACATCACCGCGGGCAGCACCACTCCGAGCACCGTCACCGTGGAGGTGCGCCAGACCGACAACGGCCAGCCGCCGCCGGACGGCTCGCAGGTGACCCTCACCACCTCGCTCGGCTCCTTCAACTCGGCGAACAGCGGCCAGACGACCATCACGGTCCCGCTGGTCAACGGCCGCGCGCAGGCGGCCCTGTTCGGCGGCACCGAGGTGGGCACGGCGGCCGTGACCGCCACCTTCGCCGGCGCCACCGGCGCCGCCAACGTGCATATCAACTCGCCGGCCACCTTCTTCGTCTCCTCCGTCTCGCCGAGCACCGGCGACGCGGCGGGGGGCCAGCAGGTGACCATCCTGGGCGGCGGCTTCGCCGCGCCGGTACGGGTGACCTTCGGCGGCGCCGCGGCCACCGTGCGCTCGGTGACCTCCAGCCAGATCGTGGTGGTCACCCCCTCGGCGGCGGCGGCCGGCGTGCCGGTCGGCGTCGGCCAGACCGCCTCGGTCTCGGTGATGGTGACCAACCACGTCAACCAGACCAACGAGCAGTCCGACTCGATCGACCGCGGCTTCACCTATTCGCTGGGCGGCGGCGGCGGCGGCCAGCCGGCGGTCTTCGCCATCAACCCCGCCTCGGGCACCAACGACGGCGGCACCCGCGTCACCATCACGGGCACCGGCTTCCAGGCCCCCGTGCAGGTGCTGTTCGGCATCGGGACGAGCGCCACCAACTTCAACGGCATCGAGGCGACCGTCGTCTCGGTGACGCCGACGCAGATCGTCGCCCTCACGCCGGCGGCCCGCGGCTTCGGCCAGAGCCTCCTCAACAAGGTGGTCGACGTCCTGGTGAAGAACGTCAACAGCGGGTTCAGCGGCGTCGGCGCGCAGCAGTTCAAGTACGGCACCAGCGTGCAGATCACGGCCATGGGGCCGGGCGGCGGCACGTACCTCGGCGGCACCCGGGTGACCATCGACGGCTCCGGCTTCGAGGGCCCGGTCGCGGTGTCGTTCACCTTCTCCAACCCGAACGTCTCGGTGGCCCAGCAGGTGCTCTCGGTGAGCGGCACCCAGATCGTCATCCTCACCAGCCCGGCGCCGCTGCCCACGACCTGCCCGAAGAACGGTCTCGTCTCGGCGACCTCGGTGTCGGTGACCAACATCAACACCGGCGACGGCGCCACGGCGAACATCGGGTTCAACTTCCAACTGCCGATCCCGATCATCACCGGGCTCAGCCCGAACAGCGGCGGCACCGGCGACACCATCACCATCCAGGGCCACGACTTCACCCCGCAGAACACGGGGGTGACCTTCGGCACCGGCAGCGGCGGCAGCTCGGCCCAGGTGACCGGCGGCACCTCGGGTACGATCAGTGTCATCGTGCCGACGCCTCCGCCGGGCTTCGCCTTCAACATGGTGGCCTGCGGCAACGGCGGCATGCGCAACGCTCCGACGCCGATCACGATCAACGTGACCGACCTGGCCACCGGCTGCACCTCGGCGTTCACCAACGGGTTCCTGCTCAACCCGTCGGACACGACGTGCAACGGCCAGACGCAGACCCCGCCGCCGACGGCGAGCTTCACGGCCACGCCGGTGAGCGGCCACACCATGCAGTTCGCCGACACGTCGAGCGGCAGCCCGACGTCGTGGCTCTGGGACTTCGGTGACGGCATGACCAGCACCCAGCAGAACCCGTCCCATGCCTACGCCGCGGCGGGCCCGTACAGCGTCAAGCTGACGGTGAGCAACGCGGGCGGGTCCAACCAGACGGTGAAGGTGATCAACGTGCCGTAAGGCACCCATGGCTCACCTCCGCCGTTTTTCCCGGGGCGGCCATCTGGACGGATGGCCGCCCTGCTTCGTATACTGGGTGCTATGAATTACCGCGCTGTTGCTTGTCTCCTTCTCGTAGTGTCTCTGCTCCCGGTCGCGGGCTGTGACAAGGCCACGCCGGTCGCCCCCTCGGGCACGATCCTCACCATCAATGCCAACCCCACGCAGATCGCCCTGAACGGCAGGTCGACGATCACGGTCGTCGGCCGCAAGCCGGACGGCAATCCCTTGAACCCTGGAACCGAGATCCGGCTAATGGCGGAGCGGGGGACGATCGACTCCATCGTGACGACCGACAGCAACGGCACGGCGACCACGGTCTTCCATGCCGATGGCCGCGCCGGAGCCGTCAAGATCTCGGCCGCGACGGGGGGCGGCGACGCCAAGGCCGAGACGAGCGTCCAGGTGGGCCAGGCGACGGATCAGAAGCCGACGGTGCTGATCACCGTGAGCCCGAACAACATCCTGATCAAAGAGACGGCGACCGTGACGCTGATCGTCCGTAACGCGGACGGTACGTCGGTTGGGGCCGGCCAGACCGTGATCGTGACCAGCACTCTCGGCACGATCACCGACCCGCGGCCCAAGACGAAGGCGGACGGCACAGCGACGACGATGCTGCAGGCGGGAGCCCAGGCGGGAACGGCAACGGTCTCGGCGGTGTTCGGCTCCAGCGACGCGGCCAAGCAGGACGTGACGATCCGCGACGCGGCCGCGACGCTCAAGCTGACGGCGAACCCGGCCTCGATCAGCAACCAGGGCGGGACGGTCAAGCTGACGGCGACGGCCTTCAACTCGCAGGGCCAGGGGATTCAGGGCGTGCTCGTGACCTTCAACGCGTCTAGCGGCACCCTGGACAACACCCAGGGCGTCACCGACGCCAACGGCCAGGTCACCGTGACGCTCACCCTGACCTCGACGAATCTCTCAGGGGTCTGCTCCGTCGACGTCACGGCCTCGACCGCAAACCTCTCGGCAATGCAAAAGATCAAGGTCACCGGCAACTCGGGCTGTCCCCCATAGGCCGGGCGAGCTCTCGGCCCTTCCCCCCGCGGCTCCGGCATCGGGCCGCGGGGGAGCGCCTTTCGCGTACCGCTGCCGGTATCGCCTGCTATAATGCGGCCACTTTGCCGTCACTTACGATGCCTCCCGCCCGGTCCCCGCGTGTCCAAGCTCCAGACGAGGTGTCCTCGGGATGAGCAATGGCGCGTTTTCCGACCGCCTCACCCAGCTCAAGAACCGCTGGGAAGCCGACCCCTCCTCCCGCGTCTTCCTCCAACTCGCGGAGGAGTACCGCCATCAGGGGCGGGTCAAGGAGGCTCTGGAGGTGCTGGACCGCGGGCTCAAGGAGCATCCCGGGTACCTCTCCGCCCTGGTGGCCAAGGGGCGGTGCCACCTGGAGCTGGGCGAGCCCGAGCCGGCCCGCGCGGTGCTGGAACGGGTGGTCAAGCAGGACGCCACCCAGATGGTGGCCAACAAGCTGCTGGTGCGGGCGTACCTCGACACCGGCGAGCCGGACCGGGCCCGCGAGCGGCTCGACCTCTACACTCTGCTGAACGACAGCGATCCCGAAATCGAAGAGCTGCGCCGGAGGCTCCGCGCGATGGAACAACCCCCACAGCCCCCCCCGACGTCGGACAGCCCTTTCCCGGACCTCGCCCCGCCGGGGCCGCCCCGGGGCGGAGGGGACGTCTTCGATCTCGGTTTCCCGGCGCCGGCCCCGCGGCCGGCGGCCGCCGCCCCGCCTCCCGGCGAGCCGTTCGCGGATCTCTGGACCCCTCCCGCTCCGGCGCCTGCCGTCGCGGCACCCGCCGCCGGTTCCGCCGCCGTGGCCGTGGCCGAGTTGGAGGAAGAGCCGGAGGCGGAGGACGTCGTCTTCCCCGGCCTCGCCTCGCGGGAGAGCCGGAGCCGGTACCTGCGCGCTCTGGCCGCCGAGGGGCTCTTCGTCTTCGATCTGACGGCCGAGGCCGCCGCGGCGCCCGCGCCTGAGCCCGAGCCGGCGATGGCCTTCCACGAGGAGAGCGCCGTGGAGGTGATGGAGCCGGAGCCGCCGGTCCTGGAAGACTTGGCGCCCGTCCAGGAGGAGCCCGCCGCGGCGGAGCCCCTGGCGGCCATCGCCGGATTCTCCTGGGAGGTGGCCGAGGAGCCCGCTCCAACTCCCGCGCCGGAGCCTGAGCCGGCGTGGGCCGCTCCCGAGGAGCCGGTCTTCGAGATCGAGGAGCAGACCCCCTGGGCCGTCGAGCCGGAGCCGGTCGTCCCCGAGATCGTCCCCGAGCCCCCGGTCCTGGAGGCCGCGCCGGCGGAGCCCGTCCTGGCGCCGGCGCCCGCCGCCGGGCCGGCCGCCACGGTCACCCTGGGGGAGCTCTACCTCCGGCAGGATCACCCCGGCGAGGCGAGGCGGATCTTCGAGGAGGTTCTCCGCCGGGAGCCGGACAACGCCGTGGCGCGCCAAGCGTTGGCCGAGCTCGCCGCGCGGCAGCGTCCGATCGCGGCGCGCGACCTGCTCGCCGGCTACGAGCCGGGGGAGGAGGGGGGCGAGGCGGAGGCGAAGGCCCGGAAGGTGTTCCTGCTCAACAGTTATCTGAAGCGCCTGCGGCGGGGGAGTCAGCGCGATGTTTCTTGACCAGCTCAGCCGTATCAGCAACCGGATCGACGGCGCGGTGGCCCTGTCCCTGGTGGCGAAGGACGGAATTCCGGTCGAGTCGGTCAGCTCGGACCCCGACCTGGACCTCGACGTGCTCGCGGCCGAGCTGGTCGCCCAGGCGCGGTCGATCAGCGACAACCACCGCGAGCTGGACGTCGGGGAGGTGCAGCAGCTCTCGGTGATGACCGACCGGCTGACGCTGATGGTAAGCTCCGTCGCCGCGGACTATTATCTGCTTCTCGTCCTGGGCCCGGAGGGGAACTACGGGAAGGCCCGGTTCGAGCTCCGGCGAGCGCGTCTGCTCCTGGAGGAGGATCTCTCCTGAGCGGTCGCGGTGGACGCCATCGCGCCGCGGGAGGCATGCCAAGGGGGCGTCTACGTGCTGACTTTTGAACAGATCAAAGAGCTGATCGGGCTGGTGGCCGAGAACCGGCTCCAGGGCCTCGAGCTGGAGCGCTCGGGGTTCCGCCTGAAGATCGACGGCCAGCAGGCCCAGCAGACGGTGGCGGTCAACGCCGAGGCGGTCGCGCCCAGCGCCGCCGCGCCGCTGGTCTCCAGCCCGGTGCCCGCCGCCGCGCCGCAGGCCGCCGCCGCTCCGGCCGCGCCCGCCGCGGCCCAAGCCCCCGCCGGACCGCCGCCGGGGACCCATGTCCTCACCTCGCCCATCGTCGGCACCTTCTATCGGTCGCCGTCGCCCGACGCGGATCCGTTCGTCGAGGTCGGCTCCCGGGTCAAGAAGGGGCAGGTGCTCTGCATCATCGAGGCGATGAAGCTGATGAACGAGATCGAGTCGGACGTCGACGGGGTGATCGCCGAGGTCTATCCCCAGAACGCCCAGGCGGTCGAGTTCGGCGAGCCGCTCTTCGCCATCAAGACGAGCTAGGGCCCGGGTGCGCCGATGTTCAAGAAGATCCTGATCGCCAACCGGGGCGAGATCGCGCTCCGCATCATCCAGGCCTGCAAGGAGCTGGGGATCCAGACGGTCGCCGTCTACAGCACGGCCGACCGCGACAGCCTCCACGTCACCTACGCGGACGAGGAGGTCTGCATCGGGCCGCCGCCGTCGAAGCAGAGTTACCTCAACATCTCCAGCATCATCTCGGCGGCCGAGATCACCGGCGCCGACGCCGTCCACCCGGGCTACGGGTTCCTCGCCGAGAACGCCCATTTCGCGGAGGTTCTCGACGAGTGCAAGATCGGCTGGATCGGCCCCCGCCCCGAGGTCATCCGCCTGATGGGGGACAAGGCCAAGGCGCGGCAGACGGCCCAGGCGGCCGGCGTGCCGGTGCTCCCCGGAAGTCAGGAGCCGCTGGAGGACGCGAGCCAAGCGTCCCGGCTGGCGGCGGCGGTCGGCTACCCGGTGATTCTCAAGGCGGCGGCCGGAGGCGGCGGTCGCGGCATGCGGATCGTCCACGCCGAGGAGGACCTCGCCAGCCAGCTCTCCACCGCCCGCGAGGAGGCGGAGAGGGCGTTCGGCGACGGCTCGGTCTACCTGGAGAAGTACCTGGTCGAGCCACGACACATCGAATTCCAGGTCTTCGGCGACCAGCACGGCCGGGTGGTCCACCTGGGGGAGCGCGAGTGCTCCATCCAGCGCAGGCACCAGAAGCTGATCGAGGAGTCCCCCTCGCCGGCTCTCACCCCCGAGCTGCGCGAGGAGATGGGCGCGGCGGCGGTGCGGCTCTGCGAGGCGGTGGGCTACGAGAACGCGGGGACCATCGAGTTCCTGCTCGACAGCGACGGCCGCTACTACTTCATGGAGATGAACACGCGCATCCAGGTCGAGCATCCGGTCACCGAGATGGTCACCGGCATGGACCTGGTGAAGATGCAGATCGAGGTGGCGATCGGCCGGAAGCTGGAGATCCCGAACGGCCTGAAGCCCCGTGGCCACGCCATCGAGTGCCGGGTCAACGCCGAGCACCCGAACACCTTCGCGCCCAGCCCCGGGCCGCTCAAGACGTTCCACCTGCCGGGGGGGCCCGGCACGCGGGTGGACACGCACGGCTACGAGGACTACGTCATTCCTCCCCACTACGACTCGCTGGTGGCGAAGCTGATCGTGCACGACCGCACGCGGGACTACGCCATCGCCCGCATGCGCCGGGCCCTCGACTTCTTCGTGGTCGAGGGGATCCACACCTCGATCCCGCTCCACAAGCGAATCCTGCGGGACCCGGACTTCGTCGCCGGCCGCCTCTCGACCCGCTTCATGGAGCGCTTCCAGCAGCGCGAGGCGCGGGAAGACGGCGGTAAGTAGGATGGGCGCCGTCTACGCCATCGCCGACGCCGGGGTCTTGGGCGCCGAGGCCCTGCCCGCGGCGGTGGCCGGGATGGCGGAGGCGGGCATCCGCTGGATCCAGGTGCGCGCCAAGCACCTCTCCGGCAGCGGCTGGCACGCCGCCCTCGCGGCCTGCTGCCGGGCGCTCGAGGGGAGCGGCGTCCGCCTGTGGGTTGACGACCGGGCCGATCTCGCGGCGCTTTTCCCTGTAGAGGGGGTCCACGTCGGCCAGCGCGACCTGCCGCCGGCCGCGGCCCGGCGCGTGGTGGGCGCTGGTGTTAAGATCGGGCTCTCGACTCACGACGAGGAGCAATTCGCCGCGGCGGACGCCGACCCGGCGGTGGACGTGATCGCTGTCGGGCCGGTGTTCCCCACCACCGGCAAGGAGAATCCCGATCCGGTGGTGGGGCTCCGGTTCGTGCGCTGGGCGCGGGAGCGCACGCGCAAGCCGCTGGTGGCGATCGGCGGTATCGAGGCCGGCAACGTGGCCGAGGTGCTGGCCGCCGGGGCGGACGCCGCGGCCGTGCTGGGAGCGGCCTGCCGCGGCGGCGTCCGGGAGGTGCGGACCAACTGCCTGCGCCTGCTCGCGGAGGTGGGCCGGGGGGGATGAGGATCTATCTGACGGGCTTCATGGGGTGCGGCAAGACCACGGTCGGCGCTCTCCTGGCCCGGCGGTTGGAAGCGCCGTTCCTCGATCTCGACCTGGAGATCGAGCGGCGGGCGGGGATGACGGTGCGTGAGATCTTCGAGCGGCAGGGGGAGCCGGCTTTCCGAGCGATGGAGGCCGAGGCCCTGCGAGGGACTCTGGCCCTGCCGGACGTTGTGGTTGCGGTGGGCGGTGGCACGCTGACGTTCGAGGCGAACGCCCGCTGGGTGAGCGCGAACGGCCTGGCGGTCTGGCTCAACGTCCCGTTCGCGACGATCGCGTCGCGCATCGGCGGGTTGGGCAAGGCCGATCGGCCGCTGTTCAAGGACGAGGTCCAGGCGCTCGCGCTCTATCGCGAGCGGCTCCCGGCCTACCGCCGGGCGGACCTGACGGTGGACATCGCCCCCGAGGAGGGGCCGGAGGAGATCGCGGCGAGAATCGCCCTGCTGATCGGGAATCGACGGTGCGTTATCTGATCCTCTCGGACATGCACGCCAACTGGGACGCGTTCGAAACCGTCCTGCGGCGGGCCCGGCGCAAGCGCTATGAGGCGGTGCTCGTGCTGGGCGACCTGGTGGGCTATGGTGCGGCCCCCAACCAGGTGGTGGAGGCGGTGCGCCATCTCGGTCCCAAATTGTTCACCGTGCGCGGCAATCACGACAAGGTGGTGGCCGGGATCGATTCTGGGGGGAACTTCAACCAGACCGCCCTCACGGCGGCGCAGTGGACCACCGGCCGCCTGACCCCGGGCAACCTCCGCTACGTGCGCGAGCTGCCGCAGGGGCCGCTGCGGGTGGAGGAGGGGGTCGCCATCTGCCACGGCTCGCCCCTCGACGAGGACACCTACGTCTTTTCCGACGTGGATGCCTGGGAGATCTTCTCCCGCTACGAGACGCCG
Source organism: Thermoanaerobaculia bacterium (assembly GCA_045807625.1). Taxonomy (GTDB): domain Bacteria; phylum Acidobacteriota; class Thermoanaerobaculia; order Multivoradales; family UBA5704; genus DATARR01. The sequence goes on from JBJMHA010000022.1 coordinate 15,627, forward strand.
GTGACCTTCTTCGGCCATACGCACATCCCGTCGCTGTTCTGGCTGGAGGGGCGGTTGCTGGGGGTCAAGGCGTTGCGCGGCACCTCGGGACGCATCGTGCTCTCGCCCGGCGGGCGCTACCTGATCAACCCCGGCTCGATCGGCCAGCCCCGCGACCGCGACCCCCGCGCCTCCTACATGATCTACGACAGCAAGCGGCGGGTGGTGAACTGGTACCGCATCCCCTACGCCATCGGGGAGGCCCAGGCCCGCATCCGCAAGGCCGGTTTGCCGGGCAGCCTGGCGGACCGGTTGGCGGTGGGGGCGTAGGGGACCGCCCTACTCCTTCCTCTCATCCTCCAACCCCTCCAGCACCCGCGCCTGGCGGAACCGCTGGATCATCGCCAGGATGCCGCCGATCAGCACCACGTAGAGGCCGCCCCAGACGAGCTGGATCAGCGGCTTGCGGGTGAGGTCGATCGAGAGCTTCATCGGGCTGGCGACGCCGGCCGTCACGAGCTGCACGGCGCGGTTGCTGGTGTTGATGCCGGCAAGGGTGATGGTGCCGCCGCCGGGGAGCGGCGTGGGCGGCGTCTCGACCGTGCCGTTCGCCGGGTCGAGGCGGTAGATCGGGGTCACCTTGACGGTCCGCCCCCCCTGCGTGACCGCCAGCTCCGCGCCGACCGTGGACGAATGTCCGGCGTTCAGCGCCGCCACGGCGTTGCCTTCCATGTCCAGGTTGAAGCCGAGGAAGCGGACCTCGGTGTCGCCGACCTGTCCGGACTGCCCCTTGGCGAGCTCCAGCCGCGGCTGGCCGGCATCGAATTCGATCGGCGAGACGTAGAGGTCCTGGAACGGCGAGCTCTTGATGTCGGGGTTGACCATCGTCTGCCGGGTGCGGTCGTTCACGAACAGCTTCGGGTAGACCATGAACGGCGCCCGGCCGGCCCTCGCCACCTCGATCTCCATGCGCTCCTTCTCTCGCCCCTGGCGCGGGATGAAGCGCTTGAAGGTGAGGGTCATGTCGTCAACCTTCTTCGGCGCCCCCTGGGTGAGCGTCACCTTGGTGCTCTGGTCGTAGCCGGACGAGGCGATGATGCCGAGGAGGATCACCCCCACCCCGGCGTGCGTCAGGTAGCCGCCCAGGGCCTTGAGGCCGCCCGCCCGGTACTTGTCGACCGTCTTCTGGAGGTTGGTCGCCAGGGCCAGCGCCGCCAGCAGGATGAAGACCAGATGGAAGACGTCGTGGACCCGCCAGACGGCCGCCGCCACCGTGACGATCACGCTGAAGCCGATCGGCAGGGCCATCTTGCGCAGCAGGTCCCCCCCGGGCGTCTCCTTCCAGGTGAGGTAGGGAACGAAGGCGAGCAGGAAGGCGACGAGCATCGCGATCGGCAGGTTCACCCGGTTGTAGAAGCTGGGGCCGACCTGGCTCTGGCTCTCCATGAAGCGGGTGAGGAGCGGGGCCGAGGTGCCGGCGGTGATCACCAGGGCGGCGATGAGGATCGTGATGCTCCCCATCACCATGAAGGTGCCGCGCGACAGGAACGACGGGTCCTCGTTGGGAACGGTCGGGATCTCCTTCCAGCGGGTCACGATCAGATAGAGCCCGAGCAGCATGAAGCCGCCGAGCAGGAGGGTGAGCCAGCCGGAGATCCCGAGGTCGACGAAGCTGTGGACGGAGAAGTCCGCCAGCACGCCCGAGCGGGTGAGGAAGGTGCCGTAGAGCACCGAGATGTAGGTCAGGAAGGTGAACAGGTAGTTGGCGCGGCGGAAGCGCCCCTTGGTGCGCTCGAGGTAGAGGCCGTGGATCAGCACCGTGCCGAAGAGCCAGGGGATGAACGAGGCGTTCTCGACCGGGTCCCACCCCCAGTAGCCGCCCCAGCCGAGGGTCTTGTAGGCCCAGTAGCCCCCCATCAGGATGGCGGTGCCGAGCACCAGGAAGCCCCCGAGGGCCCAGGGGAAGGCCCTCGCCGCCCAGCCGTCGTACTTGCGCCGCCAGAGCGACGCCATGGCGAAGGAGAAGGGGATGGCGGTCGCGGCGTAGCCGATGAACATGATCGGCGGGTGGATCACCATCCAGTTGTCCTGCAGCAGCGGATTGAGCCCCTGGCCGTCGACCGGGGTCTGCCGCAGCATGACGAAGGGGTTCTCCCGCACCAGGATGAGCAGCAGGCCGAGCAGGGTCAGGGTATAGATGCCCATCACCGCGGGCTCGCTGCGGCCGGTGGTCCGCCGCACCAGGAGGCCGAGCATCGTCCCCCAGAACAGCCAGATCATGAAGCTACCCTTCTGGCCGGCCCAGAAGGCGGCGAGCTGGTAGAACCACGGCAGGTCCATCCCGGAGTACTGGTAGACGTACTCCACCCGGAAGTCGCGCGCCATCAGCAGCGACGTGAGCACGAACGCGGTGAGGAAGATCGACAGGGCGAAGAAGCCGTAGGATCGGCGCGCGAAGGTGAGCGCGCCGGTGTCGCCTGGCGCCGCGGTCAACGAGAGCGCGTACCCCCACATCGTGGCGAGGGCGAAGATGAGAGCGCTCCAGAGGGCGACCGCTCCCGGCAGATAGATGTGCGACAGGTAATCCATCATGGCCTCCGCTAGCTGTAGGTCTTCTCGACCTCGGCTCCCTGGTACTTGCTGGGGCACTTCACCAGCAGCTTGTTGGCCTCGAATTCCTTCGCCTTCTCGTCATAGTGGCCGATCGCCACGATGCTGATGGCGTCCTCGAAGTTCGCCGGCTTCAGCCCCTTGTAGCGCACCCTGAGGGTCTGCTTCGACTTCGGGTCCTGGAGGGTGAAGAAGAGCGACTCGCGGGCGGCCGCGTACGTGTAGCTCCCCTTCTCCAGCGCTCCGGCCACCTGGACGATCCGCCCCCCTTCCTTCGCGCGGTCGTAGGAGACGTAGGGGGTCATCGAGTCCTTGAACGCGGTGAAGGAGAACCCCGCGAAGGCCACGAGCAGCAGGATGCCGAACAGGTAGAGGCGATTCTTTTTCACGTTCATGGCTTTTTCTCCAGGTCGCGAAGCCGCGCGCCCAGGCGGAGCAGGTAGAGGAACAGCCCTGTCCAGATGATGAGGTTTACGGCCACGACCCAACCGATTCCGCCGGTCACCATAGAGAACCTCTACTCATAGAGTGCCGATTTCCGCTCGGAGAGAGCCTGGACCCGGCACCGCAGGTTGTGAATCCAGAAAAAGAGGGCGGTGCAGCCGGCCGAGCCGCCGAGCAGCACCTGCACCATGCGCGACTCCATCTCCACCTTTCCCTGGGCGTTGATCACCGACTGGGGGTGGAGGGAGAACATGATGCGCGGCATGATGAAGAACAGGAACGGCGCCACCACCAGGCCGAGCACCGCGTAGGCGGCCGAGAGGCGGGCGCGCTGGTCGCGGTCCTCCAGGCTGGAGCGCAGGGCCAGGTAGGCGCCGTAGAAGAGCAGGGCGACCACGATCGAGGTCTGCCGCGGGTCCCAGTTCCAATAGGCGCCCCACATCACCCGCGCCCAGAGGGCGCCGGTGACGGTGGCGAGGACGCCGAAGAGGAGCCCGAGCTCGACGGCCACGGCGGCCGACCGGTCGTGCCCCGGGTCGCGGCGCCAGAGGAAGAGGAGGCTCCAGACCCCCGCGGCGATGAACGCCACGAAGGAGACCCAGGCCATCGGGACGTGGAAGAAGAGGATGCGGCTCGACTGGCCGATGAACCCCTTGGCGAGCGGGGCGTAGAGGAACGCGCCCACGATCACGGCCGAGAGCCAGAGCCAGAGCAGCCAGGCGAGGAGCTTTCTCATGGGTTCCATACCACCGGAAAGAGCATGAATCCAGCGACGGTGACCGACGCATCATACAGGAGGAGCTGAAGCAGGGCCACGTCCGCCGGATCGCCTGCCACAGCACCGCGGCTGAGCTCGACGGCGATCAGCAGCAGGGGGAGGAGGACGGGGAACGCCAGCACCGAGAAGAGCGTCCCCTTGGCCCTCGCCTGGGCGATGATCGCTGCCACCAGCGTGCTGCCGGCGGCGAGCCCGAACCCGCCCGCGGCCAGCACCCCCGCCAGCAGGCCGGGGGACTTGACCGTGAGGCTGGTCATCGCCACGTAGACGGGGGTGACCAGGAGCTCCAGGGCGAACGTCAGCGTCAGCCCGTAGAGGAGCTTGCCACAAAACAGGGCCGAGGGGGTGGCGGCGAGGCGCAGGGCGGTCGCGGTCTGGGTCTCCTCCTCGTGGACGAAGGCGCGGGGGAGCCCCGCGGCGGCCGAGAAGAGGAGGATGATCCAGAGCAGGACTGGCAGCACGGCCGTCCCCTGGGCCAGCGACACCCCCAGGGGGCCGAGGCTCACGCTCACCACCACCAGGGTGGTGAAGGCGAAGAGGCCGAGGGTGTTCAGGCCATACCGGGTGCGGAGCTCGCTCCGCCACTCCTTGGCGAACACCGCCACGGCTTCAGCGGCCCAGGTCGAGGTGTCCCGCCACATCGCCGAATTCGAGGGTCGAGGGGTTGGCCACCACGGCGGAGCCGCCGGCCGCCAGGTGCTCGGCGAGCAGCTCGCGGGCGATCCGCTCGCCGGGGGCGTCGAAGTTCTGGAACGGCTCGTCGAGGAGGAGGAGCCGGGGCTGGTGGAGCAGGGCCCAGCCCCATCGAAGACGCTGCCGCATGCCCGAGGAGAGCGCGCTCGCCATGCGGTCGAGGGGGAGCTCCAGACGGTCGAGCACGGCCAGCCCCCGCTCCGGGGAGGTCCGCCGCAGCCGGGCGAAGAATTCCAGGTTCTCCCCGACCGTCAGCTCACCGTAGAAGGCGAGGTCGGGGGATACCACCCCGGCCCGCTGGCGCCGGCCCGCGGCGTCGAGGCTCTCCCCACCCTCCGAATACTCGATGGTGCCGCCGTCCGGCGCCATCAGCCCGGCGAGACACCGCAGCAGCGTGCTCTTGCCGGAGCCGTTGGGGCCGGTGACGAGCAGCATCTCGCCGGCGCCCACGCCCCCGGAGACGCCCCGCAGCACCGACAGCCGGCCGAAGCGGCGGCGGACGTTCTCGAAGCGGAGGGCGGTGGTCGTCGTAAGCACGTGCGGAATATAACCTTTTGCGGCGGTGGGGCGCCCCGCCCTGGAGGGTAGCTCTGGGGCTCCCCTATAGGGGCGGTGTTAGCATCGCCTGACCATGAAACGAATCCTCGCCGTCCTCCTCCTCACCTGCGCCTGCGCCTCCCGTCCGAAAACGGCGCCGGCCGTGCCCACCCTCCAGGTGCCCAATCTGGAGGAGCGGGCCCTTCTGCTGCTGCTGGTCGACCGGCAGGCGTATGACGAGTTCATCATCCATCAGAGTCTCAAGGGGGATGCTTCGTTACGCGAGGATCTGGCGGTGGCCCTGGGGCGCATCCCGGACCGGCAGGGGCGCTCGACCCTGGAGGGGCTGCTGGTCGACGAGGAGCCGGCGGTGCGCCGGGCGGCGGCGTTCTCCCTCGGGCTGCTGGGGGATCCGGACGCCCAGCAGGCGCTCTTCGCCGCCGTCCGCGACAAGGACCGGGAGACGGGGGTGCTAGCCGTCGAGGCCCTGGGACGGCTCGGGGCGCGGACGGTGGACGTGCTGGAGGCGCTCCTGCCGCTCCCCGAGGAGGAGCGCTGGGCGCGGCTCCTCCCCCATCTCTTCCGCTTCAAGGACGATACGGTCGTCTCGCTCGCCGAGCGCGGCCTCGCCCAGGCCGACCCGGAGCTCCACGCCCGCGCCGCCTACGCTCTGTCGCGCGAGCCCAAGGCTCAAGGCCTCCCCACCCTGCGTAAGCTCCTGGCCGACCCCGCGCCGCGCGTCCGCGCCTGGGCCGCCCGCGCCCTGGGGATCGTGGGCGGCGAGGAGGACCTCGCCCTCCTGCGCCCGCTGCTCGATGATCGCGATTCGGGCGATCCCGGCCCTCTGATCCAGGCCCTGCGCTCCGCCCGGGCGCTCGCGGCCAACGGCAAGGCGAAGCCCATCGCCGATTGGACCCCCCGCCTGCGGGCGCTCCTCGACGATCCCCGGCCCGGCGTGCGGATGAGCGCCGTCGAGGCTTCCGGAGCCTGGGGATCGCCCGAGCTGAACGGCCTGCTGGAGGCGCGTGCGGCGGACGGGGAGGCCTGGGAGCGGGGGACGGCCCTCGCGGCCCTGGCGGCCGGCAAGGACCCGAAGGCCCTGGAGCTGGTCCAGGCCGCCGCGGCCGCGAAGGACGACGTCCTGCGGGCCCGCGCCGCCGAGGCCGCCGGGGCGCTCGGCCTGCCGGGAGCGGCGGCGGTCCTGGAGAAGCTGGCCGGCGATCCCAGCCCGCGGGTGCGCGCCGCCGCCCTCTCCGCCTGGCTGGCGGACGACCCCAAGGCCTCGGACGTGGCGCGCCGGGCCCTGACCGATCCCGATCCGACCGTGCGCGGCACCGCCTTCGACTGGCTTACCGAACATCCGGTCGTGCCGCTCGGCAATCTCGCCGAGGCCCTGCCGGCGGTCTACCAGGAGAGGACGCAGGAGGAGGGGCTTGCCGCCGTGCGCGCCGTGGCCGCGCGGACCGAAGGGGAGCCGAAGGAGCGGGGGGCGGGGATCGCCCTGCTGGAGAAGCTGACCGAAGGGGGGCCGTACGTGCTGCGGCGGGAGGCGGGGGAGCGCCTGGGCAAGCTGGGCCAGAAGGTGCCCCCGCTGCAGCCCGCGGAGCGGGTCAAGGACACCGAGATCTACCGCCAGATCGTCGAGCGCACCCGGCAGCCGCGCACGGTCGAGATCCGCACTCAGCGGGGGACGATCACCGTGCGGCTCGCCTGCCCCCAGGCGCCGATCACCTGCCTCAACTTCCTGAATCTCGCCGGGCAGGGGTTCTTCGACGGCCTGACCTTCCACCGGGTGGTCCCCGACTTCGTCATCCAGGGGGGAGATCCCAAGGGGGACGGCAGCGGCGGCCCCGGCTACGCTATCCGCGACGAGATCAACCGCCTGCGCTATAACCGCGGGGTGGTCGGCATGGCCCTGGCCGGCCCGGACACGGGCGGCAGCCAGATCTTCATCACCCTCTCCCCCCAGCCGCACCTCGACGGCGGCTACACCGCCTTCGGCGAGGTGACCGCCGGCGCCGAGGTGCTGGACCGGATCCGTCTGGGAGACCGGATCGAGAAGGTGGTGGAGGTGAGATAAGATCTCCGGTCATGACCTTCAAGATCCTCCTCCTCGCGCTCTCCACAACCGTGGTCCTCACCGCTCTCGCGGGGGCCGCCGATCCTCCGGCCGCCCCTCTGACGGTGAGGCCCGCCGCTCCGGAGGAGCCGGTGCCGGTCGGCCCCACCACCCGGGAGAAGGTCGAGGCCTCGCCGGAGTGGGTGCAGGCCGAGGTGGACGCCAGGCCGGACGCGGGCGCGGCCCAGGCCCTGGGCGCGGTCGAGCCGGGAGCGGAGGTCACGGTCTTCCTCGGCACCTGGTGCGGCGACAGCCGGCGCGAGGTGCCGCGCTTCTGGAAGGCCCTGGACACCGGGGGGGGCGCGGTCCCCTTCCAGGTCCGCTACGTCGGCGTCGACCACGATAAGAAGCAGCCGGCCGACCTCCTCAAGGAGAGCGACGTCCGCTACCTGCCGACCTTCATCGTGCGCCGCGGCGGCCGCGAGGTGGGGCGGATCGTCGAGACCTCGCCGCACGGCGTCGAGCAGGACCTCCTGGCCCTGCTCACCGGCAAGGCGTCGGGGGTCCTCACCACCCGCCAGGACCTGGCGCCGGCCAACCCTCATCCCCAGGGATGATCACCCTCTCCTTCCAGAGACACTGAAACCTTGGCCTCGGGCCTGCGTATCCACCCATGACGCGGGGAGCGGAGCAACCGACCGACGAGGAGCTGGTCGCGGCGGTCCTCGGGGGAGACCGGGAACGGTTCGGCGACCTCATCGAGCGGTACCAGGGGCGCCTCGTCAACTATCTCTTCCGGCTGCTCCGCAACGCGGACGACGCGCACGATCTCGCGCAGGAGGTGCTCGTCAAGGTGTACCAGGTCCTGGATCGGTACGACCCGCAGTACAAGTTCTCCACCTGGCTGTTCCGGGTGGCCCAGAACGCGGCGATCGACCAGATCCGGCGGCGGCGTCTCAAGGTGGTCTCGCTCCGTCAGGAGGACGACGAGGGGGAGAACCGGGACTGGGACCTGCCGTCGCCCGAGCGGGGACCCTACGGCGAGATGCGCAACCGGGAGAGGGGCGACGCGATTCAGGAGGCGATCGACACCCTTCCTTGGGAGTACCGGGAGCTGATCCTGCTGCGCCACTTCGGCGAGCTGCCCTACGAGGAGATCGCCAGGATGAAGCGGATGCCCCTGGGGACGGTGAAGAACAAGCTCTTCCGCGGGCGGCAGATGCTCAAGGAAAAGCTCCAGGACTTTTTGAGCGATTGAAGCGAGAAATCGACAGGCTCGGGAGACAGGTCATGAGCAGGCCCGATCACAGCACCTACCGCGAATGGCTGAATCTGGACGCCGGCGGCATGCTCGGCGACGGCGAGCGGGCCCTCCTCGATGGCCATCTGGCCTCCTGCGCCGACTGCCGGCGCGAGCGGGACGAGCACCTGGCCCTCGACGCCCTGCTCCAGCGCTCCGCCCTGCCGGTGCGCGCCGACCTTCGCGAGTCGGTGATGAGCGCCCTCCCGACTGCCGGCTGGGAGGCCCGCTCCCCCCGCGCCTGGCGCTTCACGGCGGCGGTGATCGTGCTGCTGGGGGCCCTCGCCGCGGCGCTGATGGCCGCCGGCTCCGCGCCCGCCTCCTCAGGGCTTGGCACCCTCGCCGCGGTGGCCGGGATGGTCCAGGCCGCCGCCGTGGCCGGCGCCGGCCTGCTCGGCGCCTCCTGGAAGGGGCTCGGGATGGTGCTCGACAAGGTGATCGCCTCGCCGGTGAGCCTCGGCGCCTTCGGCTTCCTCGTGCTCTGCCTGAACCTCTTCCTGGTCTCGCTGATCCGCCGCAAGCGGCCCGCGGGCGCGGCGGCCCAGCGGCCGGGAAGAGAGCCACGGGTGTAGGGGCGCCCCTATGTGGGCGCCCTGCCGTTTCAGGGCGGCCACACAGGGCCGCCCCTACGGTTTTCTCGCATAAGATCTCCGTCGTGAAAGCGCTGCTGCTTCTGCTGGCCCTGGTCGTCCCGGCTCCCGCCCACACCGCGCCCATCGCGGCGGGCGAGCCGGCGATGCGCCTGGAGGCGGGGAGCACCACGGGGCAGCAACTCGTGGCGATCGGCCGCGACGTCAGCGTCGAGGGGGAGGCCCTCTCCGACGTCGCCGCCCTGAACGGCTCGGTCGACGTCTCCGGGCGGGTGGACGGCAGCGTGATCGTGCTGCGCGGCGACGCGCGGCTCGCCCCCACGGCCCGCGTGGCTGGCGACGTCTTCGTGGTCGGCGGCCGGATCCGCGCCGCCCGGGGGGCGCAGACGGGGGGGCGCATGGTCTCCTATCCCAACGCGCCCAACGCTTGGCTGACCCTGCTCGAGGGGCCGTCGATCGGTCTCGGCTTCGCCTCCCGCCTGGTGCTGGGGGCGAAGCTCGCCCTGGTGGCGTCGTGGGCCCTGCTGCTCCTCCTCTTCTTCGCCACCAGCGGCCGGCAGCTCATCGAGACCGCCGAGGGGGTGCGCCGCGAGCCGTTCCGCAGCTTCTTCGTGGGCCTCACCGGGGTTGTCTGCCTGGTGCTGACCGCCCTCTTCCTCACCGCCTTCGCCCGCGGCATCCTCGGCGCGCCGTTCGTGGTGCTGATCGTGCTGTTGGGGATCGTGCTCAAGCTCTGGGGGACGGTGGCGGTCTTCTACGCCCTCGGCGACTGGCTCTCCACCCACGTCTTCCGCCGCCGCTTCCAGCCGCTCAACGCCGCCACCATCGGCCTGCTGGTGCTCGGCGCCGTCAAGTTCCTCCCCTGGCTGGGCGTGCTCGCCTGGTACGTGGTCACCCTGATCGGCGTCGGCGCCGCCCTGTCGACCAAGCTCGGCCGGCGCGAGCCCTGGTTCGAGCTGGCGTAGCTATTCTCAGTTTCTGATAACTTACCCTCCGGCAAATTTCGCCAGAGGGAGCTCTCGGATGCGCTCGGCTGTGGGCCGCGTGGCCCTGCTTCTGTTCGCCTCGGGCTTCTGCGCGCTGGTCTACCAGACGGCATGGCTCCGGATGTTCCGCCTGATCTTCGGCGCCTCGACCGCGGCCTCGGCCGCGGTGCTGGCGATCTTCATGGCCGGCCTCGGCTTCGGCGGCCTGCTGTTGGGCAAGCGGGCCGACCGCCATCCCTCGCCGCTCGGCCTCTACGCCGGGCTGGAGGCGGGGATCGCCATCTCGGCCGGCCTCTCGCCGCTGCTGCTGGCCCTCGTCGAATGGCTCTACGTGGCGATGGGCGGCAGCGCCCGGCTGGGGCTCGCCGGGAGCAGCATCGTCCGCCTGCTGCTGTCGCTGGTCGTCCTCGGGCTCCCCACCTTCCTGATGGGGGGCACCCTGCCGGCCGTGGCGCGGGCGGTCGAGGGGCGGGCCGACTTCGGCCGCCGGGTGGTGGGGCTGCTCTACGCCGTCAACACCCTGGGCGCGGTGCTGGGGGCTCTCCTCACCACCTTCCTCTTCCTGGAGACGATGGGCATCCGCAAGACCATCTGGATCGCCGCGCTGCTCAACCTCCTGGTGGTGCTCGCCGCCCGCGGCCTCGCCCGCGAGCTGCCGGCGGAGCCGGTGGAGGGCGCGGCGGAGCCGGCCTCCGGGGAGGCCTCCGAGGAGCCGCCGCCCTGGCCCGGCTGGCTTCCGCCGTTCGCGGCGGCGCTGGTCGGCTTCGCCTTCCTGCTGATGGAGCTCGTCTGGTACCGCATGCTCGGGCCGCTCCTCGGCGGCTCCTCCTACACCTTCGGGCTGATCCTGGCCGTGGCCCTGCTGGGGATCGGCCTCGGCGGTCTGATCTACGGCGTGGGGGAGCGGCAGCGCCGGCCCACCATGCTCTCCTTCGCCACCACCTGCTCGCTGGAGGCGCTCCTCATCGCCCTCCCCTTCGCCCTCGGCGACCAGGTGGCGGTGCTCGCCGCCCTCCTGCGCCCCCTGGCGGGAGCGGGCTTCCTGGCCCTGGTGGGTGGTTGGGCGGGGGTGACGGCGCTGGTGGTGCTGCCGCCGGCCCTCGTCGCCGGCTACCAGTTCCCCCTGCTGATCGCCCTCCTCGGCTCCGGCCGCCGCCGGATCGGCCGCGAGGTGGGGGTGACCTACGCCGCCAACACCCTGGGAGCGATCCTGGGCTCGATCGCCGGCGGCTTCGGTCTGATCCCCCTGCTCACCGCCCAGGGGGTCTGGCGGCTGGTGGCCCTCCTCCTGCTCGCCCTCGCCGCCGTGGCGGTCGCGGCCGGCCTGCGCGCCGGCTCCCCCCGCCGGGCCGCGCTCCTGCCCGTGGCCGCCGGGGTGGTGGGGCTCCTCTTCTGCGCCGCCACTGGTCCCACCGCCTTCTGGCGCCACACGCCGATCGGCGCCGGTCGGGTGAGGGTCGCCGAGTGGAACGGGCCGAACGACGTCCGCAACAAGGTCGAGGACATGCGCCAGCGCATCGTCTGGCAGGCGGACGGCGTCGAGAGCAGCGTCGCGCTCGACCTCGCGGAAGAGTACGCCTTCATCGTCAACGGCAAGTCGGACGGCAGCGCCCTCGCCGACGCGCCCACCCAAGTGATGAGCGGCCTCGTGGGCGCCCTGGTCCACCCCAACCCGCGGCGGGCGCTGGTGATCGGCCTCGGCACGGGGAGCACGGCCGGCTGGCTGGCCAAGGTGCCGACCATGGAGCGGGTGGACGTGGTCGAGCTGGAGCCGGCCATCACCCACGTCGCCCGCGTCTGCGCCAGGATCAACCAGGACGTGCTGGCCAATCCCAAGGTCCATCTCTACATCGGCGACGGGCGGGAATTCCTCCTCACCACGAAGAACGACTACGACCTCGTCTTCTCCGAGCCCTCGAACCCCTACCGGGCGGGGGTGGCGAGCCTGTTCAGCCAGGACTTCTACAAGGCGGTCGTCCGGCGGCTGCGCCCCGGGGGGATCTTCCTCCAGTGGCTCCAGGGGTACGAGCTCGATGCCCAGGTGGTGCGCACGGCCTACGCCACCCTCGGCTCGGTCTTCCCGGCGGTCGAGAGCTGGCAGGTGCACCGCGCCGACCTCCTGCTGATGGCGAGCCGCGAGCCGGTCGTGCACGACCTCGACCGCGTCCGCGCGCGGGTGGGGCAGGAGCCCTACCGCACCGCCCTCACCCGCATCTGGGGGGTGGAGGGGGCCGAGGGCTTCTACGCCGGCTACGTGGCCACCCCGGCCTTCGCCCGCGCGGTGCGGAAAGCGGAGGGGAGCGCCATCAACACCGACGACCACCCGATCCTGGAGTTCGGCTTCGCGCGGAACCTGGGGCGCTTCGGGCTGTTCCGGCTGGGGGACCTCTACGACCTCGTGAAGGCGCGCCACGAGGACCGCCCGGAGATGCGGGGGGCGCCGCTCGACTGGTCGCGCGTGGGGGAGATGCGCGTGGCGCGCGCCGCCTTCTGGGAGGACCTCATCCCCGATCCCGAGCCGCGGGGGGACCGCGATGCCCGGCTGCGCATCGCCGCCCGCCACGCCTGGACCCGGCACACCTTCCCCCAGGCCTGCGCGATCTGGTTTGGCCAGCCCGAGCCGCCGCGGACCCACGCCGACCGCCTGCTGGTGGCCGAGTGCCTGGCCGACGGCCGCGATCCCCGGGCGCCGCAGTACGCCGCGCTGCTCGCCGCGGAGCAGCCGATCGAGACGAACCTCGCGCTGGCCACTTGGCTCGCCAATGCGGGCCGCGCGCCCGAGGCGGGAGAGCGCATGCTGGCGGCGCTGGCGGCCTACCGGACCGATCCCTGGGTCTACCGGCCGCTGATGCGGCGCACCCTGCCGGTGGCGGTCCGCCTGGCGCGCGAGGACCGGGCGCTCGCCCCCCGGCTCTACGAGGCCTTCAGCCAGCCCTTCGCCGTGGACATGTTCCGCCAGCCCCGCCTCCTCTCGCGGATCTGGATCAGCCGCGCCGTCGACGCCCAGAGCCTCTGCGTGGACGCCATCGCCCCGCTGGAGCCGCACGTCCCATGGGAGGAGCCGTTCCTCACCTACCGCTATCAGTGCTACCAGGCCCACCACCACCCGCTGGCCGCCCGCGCCCGGCGGGACCTGGAGCAGCTCTTGGAGGATGCGCCGCCGAAGCTGGCGGAGGGGTTGGGGGCGGGGACTCTTGCGGGCACCGCTGTTCCCTGAGAGAATGTCGTGTTCTTTGCAGGCATGCCCGGACAAACTGGGTGCTGAAGGTTCTGCTCCCGTCCCGGATCCGCGGGGTCAGGTTCCCCGAGTTACTCGATCTTGAGGAGGTCAAGGCGATGCTTGCCGAAAGCGGCTTTAGTTGGTCCGATCGGTGGGAACAGGAAGGGATCGAAAAGGGGCGCCAGGAGGAGCGCCAAGAGGCTCTCGCGAAGGCCCGAGGAGTCCTTTTGCGAGACCTAGAGCGGCGCTTCGGGCCTCTGCCTGAGGATTTCAGCCGGCGGGTGGAAGCAATCGCTTCGATCGAGGAGCTCACTGAGCTCAGTATTCGTGCCGGCGCGGCGTCCTCCCTGGCTGACCTCGCGGCTTCTTGACCCCCACCCCCCGATTTCATACGCTCGGGGCTCACCGCCGCGCCGCGGCGGCAAGGGGAGGGGTCTACACTTCATGGATTCGATTCACACGATCGGAGTCGTCGGCGCGGGCACGATGGGGCATGGCATCGCCCAGGTGGCCGCGCAGAGCGGATATCAGGTCATCCTGGTCGACGCGGTGCCGGCGGCGCTGGAGCGCGGCCGGGCCCAGATCGGCAAGGGGCTGGAGCGGCTGGTCACGAAAGGCAAGCTCGCCGCCGAGGACCGCGACCAGGCCCTCGGCCGGCTGACCACCGGCGGCGATCTCGCGGCCCTGGCCGGGGCCGGCCTCGTGGTCGAGGCGGTGGTCGAGCGCGAGGACGTCAAGCGGAGCGTGCTCTCCGAGCTCGACCGCGCCTGCCCGGCGCAGACGATCCTCGCCACCAACACCAGCTCGATCTCGATCACCCGGCTGGCGGCCGCCACCTCGCGGCCGGAGAAGGTGATCGGCATGCACTTCATGAACCCCGTGCCGGTGATGCAGCTCGTCGAGGTCATCCGCGGCCTCGCCACCAGCCAGGAGACCTGGGAAGCGGTCGAAACCGCCTCCCGCAAGATGGGCAAGACCCCGGTCGAGGTGCACGACGCCCCCGGCTTCGTCTCCAACCGGGTGCTGATGCCGATGATCAACGAGGCCATTTTTTGCCTCTACGAGGGGGTCGGGAAGGCGGAGGCGATCGACGAGGTTATGAAGCTGGGGATGAATCACCCCATGGGACCCCTGGCGCTGGCGGACCTGATCGGCCTCGACGTCTGCCTCGACATCCTGCGGGTCCTGCAGCAGGGGTTCGGCGATCCCAAGTACCGCCCCTGCCCGCTGCTGGTCAAGATGGTCGACGCCGGTCGTCTCGGCCGCAAGTCGGGCCGCGGCTTCTACGAGTACGGGGAAGGAAAGTAAGACGAGGATGTACTGCCAGGTCTGTGGAGCACCCAACCGGGACGACCACGAGTTCTGCGTCCGCTGCCACCAGAAGCTCCTGGTGCTCTCGGGCTCCCTGCGCGAGGAGGAGGAGGCTTACGAGGAGAGCGGCGAGGAGAGCTTCTCCTTCGACGAGCACCTGCTCGAGCGGATCTCGATCCTGGAGGAGGCGGTCAAGCGCACGGCCGAGACCGTCCGCCAGCTCCTCGGCGCCCTGCACAAGCAGGAGAAGAACATCCTCATCAACCAGACCGGCCTCTCCGCCCTGCGCGAGCTCCTGGAGACCAAGAAGTACATCGGCTGGGACGAGTGGAGCGAGCTCTGGGAGTCCAAGATGGACTACCAGCTCCTCGCCCTGGAGAAGCGCGAGCGCTTCCTGGCCACCAAGGAGCGCATCTCCGGCCTCTACCACGGCGACAAGCGCAAGCTCTTCCTCCAGTACCTGGAGGACGCCGAGTACGCCCTCTTCGCCTTCGACATCGAGCGGGCGGTGGCGGCCCTGGAGGCCGCCTACAAGCTCGACCGCGGCAACTATGAGCTCGCCTACTTCCTCGGCGAGACCCACTTCAACGAGGCCAACAGCGAGGCCGCGCTGGGGTACTTCGCCCGCGTGCTGGAGGTCAAGCCGGACCACTATGAGGGGCTGGTCTACAGCGGCGTCATCCACTACGAGCGCGGCGACCACACCCGCGCCGAGGAGTTCCTGAAGCGGGCGGTCGCCATCTACCCGGACAGCTTCCTGCCCCACTTCAGCCTCGGGGCGGTCTATGCCGGCAAGGGGGACCTCGCCAAGGCGGTGCTCTTCCTGGAGCGGGCGGTCGAGGTCGACCCGATCCCCCAGGCCCTCTACCTGCTCGGGAGCTGCTACTACGAGATGGGCAAGCTCTCCTCGGCCGTGCACTACCTGCAGGAGGCGGTGCGGCACGATCCGGCCTTCGAGGAGGCCCACCACCTGCTGGGGCTCGCCTACCTCGATCGCCACTGGACCCGCAAGGCGCTCGACGCCTTCCGCCAGGCGCAGCGGCTCAACCCCAAGCGGCTCCAGTACCAGGACCTGGTGAGCTACCTCTCCGGCCACAACGGCGCGCCGCTCCCCGAGGTGGACGGCGAAGCCGCCGTCTGGTTCCGCAAGGGGGAGGAGTACCGCTCGCGCGACAACCTGAAGCAGGCCCACTCCTGCTACCGGCGCGCCCTGGCGCTCGACCCCGAGAACCCGACGCTACTGATGTCCTACGCCCTGCTCTGCCTCAACATGAACCGCAGCCAGGAGATCGAGGCGGTGACCCGCAAGGTGCTCGACCTCAACCCCGGCGAGACCCTCAAGGCGACCGCCTACGCGGCGCTGATCGAGGCGATGCGCAGCCAGGGGAAGTTCCGCGAGGGCAACCGCATCGGCGAGCTGCTGCTCGACGAGGGAAGCTCGAACTTCACCAAGTCGATCGCCTACTACGAGATGGCCTACAACTTGGCGGAGATGGAGGAGGACCTCGACGAGGCCCTCGACTACGCCCGGCGGTCGGTCGAGCTGGCGCCGGACGAGATCAAGCAGTTCCCGCTCGCCGTCCTCGGCTGGGTGCACTACAAGCGCAAGGAGTTCGACAAGGCGGTCGACTTCCTCTCGCGATCGAGCGAGCTGGGGAATTCGCCCACCACGCTCACCCATCTGGGGATGGCCCTCCTGGCGTCGGGGGAGGAGGACCAGGCCCGCTCCGTGCTCGCCCAGGCCCGCTCTCTCGGCGAAAAGGGTGAGGCGCTCCAGGAGAAGATGATGGAGTGCATGAAGGACTCCGCCCGCCTCATCGAGCGCTCCCGCCGGAGCCCGCGGAAGTAGCGGGAAGACCTCCAAAAACCTCTGTAGGGGCAGCCCTATGTGGCCGCCCTGCTCGCGAAAGGCACCCCCGCCCAGGGCGGCCACATAGGGCCGCCCCTACGAAACCGGCGAGTGAGGGCAGCCTTTCCCGCTGTACAATGTCGCCCCTTCGGGGCTCGTCCCCAAGCCAAGACTGGAGAACGCGATGCGCTGGAGCCGCTATTACCTGTATACCACCCGCGAGGTGCCCAACGACGCCGAGGTGATCAGCCACCAGCTCATGGTGCGCACGGGCATGATCAAGAAGCTCGCCGCGGGCATCTATACCTATATGCCGTTCGGCTGGCGAAGCCTGCAGAAGTTCATGGCGATCGTCCGCCGCGAGATGAACGCCGCCGGCGCCATCGAGCTGTCCATGCCCGACATCCAGCCGGCCGAGCTGTGGGTGGAGTCCGGCCGCTGGGAGCGCTACGGCAAGGAGCTCCTGCGCATCAAGGACCGCCACGAGCGGGACTTCGTCTTCGGCCCCACCCACGAGGAGGTAATCACCGACGCGGTGCGGCGGGACGTCAAGAGCTACCGCCAGCTCCCGTTCAACCTCTACCAGATCCAGACCAAGTTCCGGGACGAGATCCGTCCCCGCTTCGGCCTCATGCGCGGCCGCGAGTTCATCATGAAGGACGCCTACTCCTTCGACACCTCGACCGAGGGGCTCGACGTCTCCTACGAGGCCATGCGCGCCGCCTACTGCCGGATCTTCGAGGCCTGCGGTCTCGACTACATCATGGTCGAGGCGGACACCGGCACCATCGGCGGCTCGGCCTCCCACGAGTTCATGGTGGTGGCCGACACGGGGGAGAGCGCGGTCGTCCGCTGCCCCTCCTGCGGCTACGCGGCCAACGTCGAGCGGGCCGAGATGCGGCGCGCCGAGGAGGCGGGCGAGGCCCATCCGCCCCAGGAGATGCGGGAGGTCGCCACCCCGGGCAAGCAGGCGGTCGAGGACGTGGCCCGCTTCCTCAAGGTCGCGCCCCGGCGGCTGGTCAAGACCCTGATCTACGACACGGAGAAGGGCCCCATCGTGGCCCTCGTCCGCGGCGACCGCGAGGTCAACGAGATCAAGCTCGCCAACCACTTCGACGTCCAGCACCTGACGCTGGCCGGCGAGGAGAGGGTGCGCGAGGTGACCGGCGCCCCGGTCGGCTTCGCGGGGCCGGTGGGCTTGAAGAACGTTCCCATCGTGGGTGATGTCGGGGTCCGCGGCATGACCAACTTCGTGACCGGCGCCAACAAGGGGGACACCCACCTCACCAACGTCAACTGGGGGCGGGATGTCGACCTCTCCGACTGGGCCGACCTGCTGCTGGTGGCCGGGGGGGACCCCTGCCCGCGCTGCGACGGCACCCTGGAGCAGTTCCGGGGAATCGAGGTGGGGCACATCTTCAAGCTTGGCACCAAGTACTCGGAGAAGCTCGGCTGCCTCTTCACCGACGAGGCGGGCGAGGACAAGCCGATGATCATGGGCTGCTACGGCGTCGGCATCGGCCGCACCGTGGCCGCCGCCATCGAGCAAAACCACGATAAAGACGGCATCATCTGGCCCCGCCCCCTCGCCCCCTTCGAGGTGCTGCTGATCGCCGTCAACCCCGAGGACGAGGCGGTCAAGAAGACCGCCGAGGAGATCTACGCCCAGCTCCAGGAGAAGGGGATCGATGTCCTCTTCGACGACCGCGACGAGCGCCCCGGCGTCAAGTTCAAGGACGCCGACCTGATCGGCATCCCGGTGAGAGTGACCGTCGGCGCCAAGTCGCTGGCGGATGGCAAGGTCGAGGTGTCGTTGCGGCGGGACCGCGAGAAGCGGATGGTGGCTCCGGGGGAGGCGGTGGGGAAGGTGGGGGAGCTCCTGGTGGGGTAGCGGGCAAACAGGGCAGCCTAGTAGACAACTATCCGTCTCTGCCGTAGAGTAGCCGGGTGTTCACATTCGTTGAAACCCGGCTTTTCACCCGCCTCGTCAGCGAGTATCTGTCCGACGATGAATACCTCAAATTGCAGGCTACCCTCGCGCGGGACCCCGAAGCCGGCACCGTCATCCCAGAGTCAGGTGGTGTCCGCAAGCTACAGTGGGGATTGACGGGTCGAGGCAAGCGTGGTGGCCTTCGCGTCATCTACTACCTGAGGGATCGGAAGGGCATCATCTGGATGCTGAGGCTCTACCCGAAAAACGTCGCTGACAATATCCCGGCCCACGTGCTACGAAAGATTCGTGAGGAGATGGAAAATGGCTAAGAAGCGCACCCGTGACATTGGAGCTGAGATCCTTGAAGGTATTCGGGAGATCAAGAGGGGTGAGGTCGGTCGCGTCACCACATTTCCTCCGGTTGCTGAAACACGTGCGCGGGTGGGGTTGTCTCAATCGGAATTTGCCCGGTTACTGGGGGTATCCGTTCGCACACTGCAGGAATGGGAGCAAGGACGTCGCTCTCCGTCCGGACCGGCCCGTATGCTCTTAGCGATCGCCTACAAGAACCCTCGCGCCCTCTTGGAAGCCGAGGTCTGACGAGACCCTCGTTGACGGAGACCTATGCACAGCGAGGAAGGAGCAGGGGATTGGCAGTCGATAAAATCTTCTCCTGGATAGAGTACGACTGCGCGCATTTGTTTTATCTCCAGTAGCAGAATCGGCGGCGATCGGTCGAGAAGGCCGTTACTCTCGTGGATGAGCCGCCATCCACTCCTTCAGCGCCTCGTCCATGCGGGTCTGCCAACCCTCCCCGGTGGACTTGAAGTAGTCGACGACATCGGGGCTGTACCTTACGGACAGCAGGACCTTCTTGGCCTTTTTGCCCGATCCCCTCTCCCCAGGACGACGTACGGTGGCCTTCTTCCAGAACGCCTCCACTGCGGCAGGGTCACTCGGATCGTATGGGCCTTCAGGATCGTGGACCCGCTCCGGCGCTGCCTGGATGGCCGCTTCGATCTCCTCAGGCTTGCTCGGAAATGGCTTTGAAGTAGTACCGGGCTTCATGCTTCGTTGCCTCTCGCAGGGAGATGACGTGCATGTCCTCCCCACGCTCAGTGTAGGTCAGGTGGACGACTTGTCCTCGTAGCCAGCCGAGCAGGTTGATTCGTTGCTCGCCGTACGAGAAGCGCGAATCCTCCATGGTGAGGACGGGATGATCGAACACCACATCGCATCCATCGAAGTCCAGCCCATGGACGCGAACATTGGTTTGGCGCTTCTGCTCATCCCAGGTCACCACCGGCTTAAATTGTAGCTACGAATAATGCCGAGTCAATGCCTCTGGCTGTTCGGCGCTTCGCGGCTTCTCCCTTGCGGGAAACCCTAGCCCCAACCTCCTCCTACTCGTGTAGTTGACGCGGGCGGACGTCGCGGACGATCCGGCCTTCGCCTCGCTCCGCGACAACCCGCGCTTCGCGAAGGCCGCCGGCCAGGCTCCCCGGGGACCGCTCGACCGTGCCGCGGCCTGGCGGTCCGACCTCGACTTCCTCGTCGCCGAGATCCGGCGCCTCCACGCCGCCTACCGAACGCAGCCGCTCCCGGAAGGGTTCGAACGGGCCGCGGCGGCACTGCGCGAGCGCCTTCCGGGCTTGAGCGACGAGGAGGTCATCGTCGGCCTCCAGGGACTGATGGCGCGGCTCGGCGACGGGCACAGCACGATCTATTTCTTCTTCGGCCCACACTCCCTCCGGCAGATCCCGGTTCGCTTCCACGACTTCTGCGACGGCCTGTACGTCACCAGCGCTCCCGCCGGTCTCGAACGGCTGATCGGAGCCCGCGTGGCCGCGATCGGATCGCTGGCGCCGGAGGTGGCGCTCGCCCGCGTGGCACCCTATGTGAGCAAGGACAATCCGATGTTCGTCCGGGCGATGGGGGCCAACCTCCTGTCCTTCCCCGGCTTCCTGCATGCCATCGGCGCCGTGGCGGACCCGCGGCACGTTCCCCTCACCGTGCTCGGACCCGGCGGGAGCCGCGAGACGGTCGACCTCGAGCCCAGGCCCGCGGGCCCGATCGCCAAAACCCTCACCCCCTCCGCCCTGCCCGGCGCGCCGCCGGCTCCTCTCTACCTGCGCCGCGCGGAGGAAGCCTTCTGGCTCGAAGCTCTGCCCGAGCCGAAGACGCTCTTCGTGCAATTCAATCAAGTGAGGGACACGCCGGGAGAGACGCTCGCGGCCTTCGCGCTGCGCCTCCGGCGGGCTGTCGACGAGCAGGGGACGAAAAACCTGATCGTGGACGTCCGCCTCAACACCGGCGGCAACTCCCATCTGCTCAATCCGCTGCTCCGTACGCTCATCCACTTCGAGACGACGCGGCCGGACGCCAGGCTCTTCGTGCTCACCAGCCGCTCGACCTACTCCGCCGCCCAGATCTTCATCAACGAAGCCGGCCGGCTCACCAACGCGATCTTCGCCGGGGAGCCGAGCAGCTCGAGCCCGAATTTCATCGGCGAGGACACGCCCGTCGTCCTTCCCGCCAGCGGCCTGGTGGCCAGCGTCTCCTCGCGATACCACCAGTCGGACCCGCTGGACGTCCGCTTCTGGATCGCGCCGGACATCCCGGTGCCGCTCTGCGCGAAGGACTACTTCGCCAACCGGGATCTCGCGCTGGAGACCGTCCGCGCGATCCTATCCGCACAGAAAACCGGGAGCTGACCGGCCGTTGAGCCGGCACCGTCAGTACGCCTGAAGGAGTATTCCCTCCGCCTCGCGCGAATCGGCGGGGCGGCGGCGCGCTCCGGTCCCAGTCCCCGAAGGTCCGAAACGCGCCTGCCGCGATACGAGGTGGGAGCCGGAGAGCGTTCCCCGTCCGCTCCCCGGCTGAAACCATCGATTGTCAAAGAACCCAAGGGCGAGGCGCCGCGCGTCGAGCCCTTCGCGCCTCATTCCCCCGATTTCGCGTCATCCGAACAGGGCTTCGCGCCGTCCGAAGAGTCCTTGGCGCCGTATTCCCCGTTCTTCGAGCCCCGTTCCCTCCCCTTCGGGCCATCCGAAGGGGACGGCGAGCCGCGCGGTCTCCTCTTCGGACCGCATTCCCTCTCCTTCGGACGGCGTTTCCTCCTCTTCGAGCCCCATTCCCTTCGCTTCGCGTCATCCGAAGCCTGGGGAATGCCACGCGAACCAGAGGGAATGGCGTCCGAACAGGAGGGAACGCCATCCGAAGAGCTCTACGGATGACATTCCCTAACCTCGCGTCATACCCCATACAGGGAATGCGACGCGAACGACAGGGAATGGCATCCGATCTCCCCTCCGAATCGTCCAAAGAGGAGGGAATGCCGAAAAAAATCCACAAAGGGCGCCATGAAGTCCAGATATTGCCGATACTTAGCCTCTGTGATCCAGGTCGAGAATCCAGCCTGTTGCCTGAAGCCCGGAAAGAATCTTGCGCCAGGGGCTTGACACGGCGGATAGTACCCACCAATATACCCCCATTGCAAGCCCCACCCCTTGGGGAGCCCGGTGAGAGACGCTGAACGGGAACAGCAGGGCTTCCGAGGGTCTACAGATCGCGGGATTGAGTCCGCCGCCACTTCCGGCGGTGGCTTGAGGGCCAATCGCGGCCCAGAAAGAGGAGAAAGACCATGGCCAGAGAGCCGAAGTACGGGACGACCTTGAACGGCTGGCAGCGCCTGCTGACCTCGATCGAGGCCAATCCGCAGGACTTCCAGCAGTTGGAGGCCTACCGCGCGCAGTTGCAGACGATGTTGGACGCGGCCCGGCAGGCCGCCAAGGAGCAGACGGCGATGGCGGCGGCCAAGCAGGACGCCACCCAGCGTCTGAACGATCTCCTGGTGGAGGGGCGCAAGCTGGTGACCTTCCTCCGGGGAGGCGTCAAGCAGCGCTACGGGGACAAGTCGGAGAAGCTGGTCGAGTTCGACCTCGCGCCCGTCCGTCAGAGAGTGAGGTCGTCGACCGACGCGGCGAAGCCCCCGGCCCCGTCCAACCCGGCCACCGCCTGACGCCGTAACCGGTCAGGTCACCCAGGACCGCCTCAACGACCTCCGGGATTCGCTCGTGAGGCGGTCCGTAGTGTTCTTTGACAGACGATGTACCTTTGCCAGGGGGACGGCGAGCGGGGGGCCGTCCTCTCTGGCCTCTTTTTGCGCAGGGCTTGGCCGGCAAGGTCTTGTCGTGTAAGCCTGGACGGCAACCGCAACGAGAGCTGTCAGCCCGCGGAGGGGAACGACGGCTTGCCGTTAGAGCCAGGCGCCAGAACCTGAAGCCCGTGACCTTTCGCAGCCGCAGACATGTTGGAGTCATAGATCACGATCGCCCCCAGATCGGCTCCCAGCGAGAGGGCCGAGGCCAGGTGAATGGCGTCCAGAGACCGCAGGCTCCGTGGCTCCAGCCGGGCGGCCGCGCTGAAGATGTCGTTGTCCACCTTGAGCAGATGGAGACCCGCCAAGACCTCCTCTGCACGCTGCTCGGTCCCAGGTTGTGCCGTGGCGCGGCGGGCGGCGCGCACCACCTCGACGCGGGCGAGCTCGCTGGTGACGCGGACCGGCCAGGCCGAGAGGCTCTTGAGCAAGGCTTCGCTTTCCGCCTCGGGCAGCACCAGCTTGACCAGAGCCGAGGAGTCCAAATAGAGGAGCTCGCCGCCCATCGGGTCAGCGTTCCTCGCGCTGCGCCGCGAGCGCTTCCGAGATCGTCATTTCGCGGGGCTGCTCCGGCGGCGGACCCAGCTCGGTAAGATCGAGACGAGCCGGCACGATGCGGCCTTCGGCGATCAACCGAGCCAGCGGCGAGCTGTGGCCGGGCAGCGGCCCCAAGACGGCGACGGGGAGGTTGTGCTCCGTCACCTCGAAACGCTCCCCCTCCGCGACCAGCCGCAGGTAACGGCTGAGGTTCTGGCGGAGCTCGCGAACGCCGACTCGCTGAACCTTCCCCTCCGTGTTTCCCATGTAGCACATGGTAGCACAACTGAAGGGGGGGCCGAAGGCCCCGGAACAGGTCGGTCCGCTGGCTACGTCCTGGCTCCGGCCGGCTGTCGGGTCGACATCAGAAAAGAGAGCTGAGCTCAGGTCGTGACACGCCTCCCGCTTCCGAGCACCGGGATATAATTCCGTTGCCTGTTTCTCGTCGCCGGTCCACTCCGGCCGGCGGTCCGGCTCGTCAGGAGGCCCAAGATGGGGTCACGATTCTCTGCTCCTCATTGGAGCCTCGCCGTCGCGATGCTTCTCCTCGTCCTGGGCAGTGCCACGGTGGCTCTGACGCAGGACATGGCGCAGGCTGGCCCGCCCTACCGGGTCGGCGACAAGGTCACCCGGCCGGAAAAGATCTCCGGGGAGGCTCCGGCCTACACCCAACTCGGCCGCATACGCCAAGTGACGGGCACCGTGATCCTGGAGGTGATCATCGACGAGCAGGGCAATGTCGAGAACGCAAAGGTCCTCAAGGGCCTACCCATGGGGCTTGATGGGAAAGCGTGGGAAGCCGTCAAGACCTGGAAGTTCAAGCCGGCCACGCTGGAAGGAAAGCCGGTCAAGGTCTCCTGGGTTCTGACCGTGGATTTCCAGATGCAGAAAGATCCTCCCTTCGGCCCGCAGCTCCGGAGGTTCCTCAAAGAGAATCCTGAATTCGCGGAGTCCATGCTCCTCAGACGCCACCGGGAAGCCGAGACGTTCCTGTACGGCCAAACCCTGGAGCGGCCGGAGCAGCCGGGGCTCAGGATCGCCCAATGCTATCTCCTGCTGGCGCAAGGCGATTGGGGAACTGCCCTGGGAGTGGCCCGAAGCTACCCGGGTCCCGATTCCTACGAGATGTTCTATCTCGTCGGCGCCTTCGCCCGGGAGCGGGAAGTCTACGACCCATTTGGGAGGGCCGGGCTCATCGACCTGGGCCTCGACGCCGAGACCCAGGCGCTCGAGGCCCGCAGGGAAGGCGTGGAGGCGATGACCTACAAAGCCTTGCTGCTGCAGGACAAGGCGAAGCTGGCGTTCACCCCCGCCAGGCGCAAAGCGCTGGAGGACGAGGCGGCTCAGCTCCAGCGGCAGGCCATGGAGCTCCAGGCCAGGACACGGAAGGCCGCCGGTTCCGATCACTAGATCTGACCACTATTCGAACGGCTCGCCGGCGCCTTCACTGCCTCTGAGGACCGGGATATAGTTCTACTGGCCGCTGTTTCTCACCTCCAGTCCACAACCGGCCGGCGATCCGGCTCGTCAGGAGGTCCAGATGGCGTCACGATTCAGCGCTCCTCATCGGTGCTTGACCGTCGCGATGCTCCTCCTCTTCCTGTTTGCTGGCGGAGCCGCGGCGGCTCTGGCGCAGGACGCGCCGCCGGCCGGCCCCCCCTATCGGGTCGGCGATCAAGTCTCCCGGCCGGAAGTCATCTCCGCGCCGGCTCCGGTCTATACCGAGCTCGCCCGCAGGGCGCGGGTGACCGGCACCGTGATCCTGGAGGCGATCATCAATGAGCAGGGCGACGTCGAGAACGTGAGGGTCCTCAAGGACCAGCCCATGGGGCTCGACCAGGCGGCCGTGGACGCCGTCAAGAACTGGAAGTTCAAGCCGGCCACGAAGGACGGAAAGCCGGTCAAGGTCTACTACGTGCTGACCGTGAATTTCCAGGGGAATGATTCCCCTCTTCCCGGCCCGCAGCTCCAGAAATTCCTCAACGCGAATCCTGAATTCGCGGAGGACCTGCGAGCCAAACGCTACACGAAAGCCGCCGCGCTTCTGGATCGTCTGGCCACGGAGCGGCCGGCGGAGCCCGAGATCACGACCGCGCGCTGCTATCTCCTGCTGCAGCAAGGCCGGTTGGACGACGCCTGGGGGGTGGCCCGCGGCTACCGGGGTCCCGATCCCTACGAGATGCTCGCCCTCGTCGGTGCCTTCGCCAGAGAGCGAGCGTCGCGTGACAAGTTGCTGAGCCCGGAAGGGCGGGCCGCGGTCGTCGAGCTGGGCCTCCAGGCCGAGACCATGGCGCTCGAGGCCCGCC
Organism: Thermoanaerobaculia bacterium; assembly: GCA_045807625.1. Taxonomy (GTDB): domain Bacteria; phylum Acidobacteriota; class Thermoanaerobaculia; order Multivoradales; family UBA5704; genus DATARR01. The sequence goes on from JBJMHA010000022.1 coordinate 40,918, forward strand.
GGGAAGGCCTGGACGCGATGATCTCCAAGTCCTTGTTGCTGCGGGAGAAGGCGGGGCTGACCCACGATCCCGCGGAGCGCCAGGCGCTGGTGGACGAGGCGGCTCAGCTCCAGCGGCAGGCCATGGAACTCCAGGCCAGGGCACGGGAAGCGGCGGGGAACAACCGGTAGGAGCCTGCGCGGCAAAAACTATGAGGCGTAGAGACGTCCCAGTCCGTTTCAGCACGACGCGGGCAGGCCCCCAACGTCGGGACGTCTCTTCGGAGGGCATGCCCTACCGATCATTCCGTCTTCCCGGGGCGATCCCCCACCCGATCGGCGCGGGTAGCAGGCGTGGGTGGCCTCGGGAGGGAGACGTCCCGGCGTTGGGGGCCTGCCTGTGTCGTGCCGAAACGGACTGGGACGTCTCTACCGCCTCCGCTCGTTTTCTGCCGCGCAGCGTTTGACACCGCCCCCCTCTTCAGCTTCAATACCGCCACGACAAAGGGGGTGCGGCAGCATGGCCTTGGAAGTCCTCAACCGGCGGTCCTTCGGGGAGACGATGCGGCGGGATGCGTGGTGGGTGCAGCCGCTGGTGGTTTTCCTTGGGCTCGGCACCTTCATCGTCTACTCCACTTGGGCGGCGTTCCAGGGGGCGCACTACCGCTTCGGCAACTATCTCTCGCCGTTCTACTCGCCCGAGGTCTTCGGCGATCCCGAGACGAGCTGGTTCGGCGGCAAACCGGGATGGTGGCCAGGGCTGATCCCCTGGTCGGCGGCGTTCTTCATCCTCTGGGCTCCGGGCGGTTTCCGCTTCACCTGCTACTACTACCGGGGCGCCTACTACAAGGCCTTCTGGGCCGATCCGCCGTCCTGCGCGGTGGGCGAGCCCCGCAAGCGCTATCTCGGGGAGAAGTCGTTTCCCCTGATCCTCCAGAACGTCCATCGCTATTTCCTCTACCTCGCCCTGTTCTTCCTGGTCTTCCTCGCCCACGACGTGTGGAAGGCCTTCTGGTTCACCGATCCCAGCGGCCGGACGTCCTTCGGGATGGGAGTCGGCACCCTGGTGCTGGCGGCCAACGTGGCCCTGCTCGCCAGCTACACCTTCGGCTGCCATTCGCTCCGCCATCTGATCGGCGGCTATCGCGACCGGCTCTCGGGCTCGCCCGCGCGGCTCAAGGCCTACCAGTGCGTCGGCTGCTTCAACCGGCGCCACATGATGTTCGCGTGGCTGAGCCTCTGCTCGGTGGGGTTCTCGGATCTCTACGTCCGCCTCTGCTCGATGGGGATCTGGACCGACTGGAGGATCTTCTAGGTGGCCGACTTTCCGCGGTTCCAGTATGACGTGCTGGTGATCGGGGCGGGCGGCGCCGGCCTGCGCGCCGCCATCGAAGCCTCGGCCGCCGGCGCCAAGGTGGGGGTGGTCTCGAAGTCGCTCCTCGGCAAGGCGCACACCGTGATGGCCGAGGGTGGGGTGGCCGCGGCCCTGTCCAACGTGGACGACCGGGACAACTGGCGGGTCCACTTCTCGGACACCATGCGCGGCGGCCAGTATCTGAACCATCCGCGCATGGCCGAGATCCACGCCAAGGAGGCGCCGGACCGGGTGCGCGAGCTGGAGACCTGGGGCGCGCTGTTCGACCGCACGCCGGACGGCCGCATCCTGCAGCGGAACTTCGGGGGGCACCGCTACCCCCGCCTGGCCCATGTGGGCGACCGCACCGGCCTGGAGATGATCCGCACCCTTCAGGACCACGGCATCCACCAGGGGATCGACTTCCAGATGGAGCACACGGTCGCCACCCTGCTCAAGGACGGCGGCCGCATCGCCGGCGCCTTCGGCTATGAGCGGGAGCGCGGGCGCTGCGTGGTCTGGGAGGCGAAGGCCGTGGTGCTCGCCACGGGGGGCATCGGCCGCGCCTTCTCCGTGACCAGCAACAGTTGGGAGTACACCGGCGACGGCCACGCCCTGGCCTACGGCGCCGGGGCCGATCTGATCGACATGGAGTTCGTGCAGTTCCACCCCACCGGCATGGTCTGGCCGCCCAGCGTGCGGGGGATCCTGGTGACCGAAGGGGTGCGCGGCGAGGGGGGCGTGCTGCGCAACAGCGAGGGGCGGCGCTTCATGTTCGACGACATCCCGGCAAATTACCGGGAGCAGACCGCCGACAACGAGGAGGAGGGGTGGCGCTACTGCCAGGGGGACAAGAACGCCCGCCGCCCTCCGGAGCTGCTCACCCGCGATCACGTGGCCCGCTGCATCATGCGCGAGGTCAAGGAGGGGCGGGGGAGCCCGCACGGCGGGGTGTTCCTCGACATCTCATGGATCAAGGAGCGGCTCCCCCACGCGGCGGAGCACATCAAGAAGAAGCTCCCCAGCATGTATCACCAGTTCAAGCAACTGGCGGACATCGACATCACCAAGGAGCCGATGGAGGTGGGCCCCACCACCCACTACATGATGGGCGGCGTGCGGGTCGACGCCGAGAGCCAGATGTCCACCGTGCCCGGCCTGTTCGCCGCCGGCGAGTGCGGCGCCGGGCTCCATGGCGCCAACCGCCTCGGCGGCAACTCGCTGTCGGACCTGCTGGTGTTCGGCAAGCGGGCCGGGGAGCACGCGGCGGAATTCGCCCGCGAGCACGGCGCGGGCCGGGTCGACGGTCCCCAAGTGGACGCCGCGGCGAAGCGGCTGTTCGCCCCCTTCGAGCGTCATGGTGAGCCGGGGGCCGAGGGGCCGTACCAGATCCAGCACGAGCTCCAGGGGATGATGCAGCACCTGGTCGGCATCGTGCGGGTCGAGACCGAGATGGAGCAGGCTCTGGAGGAGATCGCCCGCCTGCGCGAGCGGGCGGCGGAGGTCGCCGTGGCCGGCAACCGCGAGTACAACCCGGGGTGGCACACGGCGCTCGACCTCCCCAACCTGCTCACCGTCTCCGAGGCGGTCACCCGGGCGGCGCTGGAGCGCCGGGAGAGCCGGGGGGCCCAGTTCCGCGTCGACTACCCGGACAAGAGCGCGGAATTCGGCAAGGTCAACATCGTGGTCCGCAAGGAGCCGGACGGCGGGATGCGGATCGAGCGCGTGCCGGTCGTCCCCCTCACCCCCGAGCACCAGGCCATTATTGAAGAGATGAAATGAGGAGATGAAGTAAATGGCGCAGGCAACCTTCAGGATCTGGCGCGGGGACGCCAACGGCGGCGCGCTCCAGGACTATTCGACCGGGGTGTCCGAGGGGATGGTGGTGCTCGACGCGTTGCACCAGATCCAGGCCGAGTCGGCTCCCGACCTCGCCGTGCGCTGGAACTGCAAGGCGGGCAAGTGCGGCTCCTGCTCGGCCGAGGTCAACGGCAAGCCGCGGCTGATGTGCATGACCCGCCTGAACGAGCTGCCGCTCGCCGAGCCGGTCACCATCGAGCCGATGCGGACCTTCCCGCCCATCCGGGATCTGGTGACCGACGTCTCGTACAACTTCCGGGCCAAGAAGACGATCAAGAAGTTCAAGCCCCGTCCAGCCGACGCTCCGGACGGCACCTGGCGGGCCCAGCAGGAGGACGTCGACCGGGCGCAGGAGTTCCGCAAGTGCATCGAGTGCTTCCTCTGCCAGGACGTCTGCCACGTGCTGCGCGAGCACCACCTGCACGACGAGTTCATCGGTCCCCGGCTGCTGGTCTACGCCGCGGCCCTGGAGATGAGCCCCTTCGACGCCGAGGACCGCCTCGCCGACCTGCGCGGGGCGCACGGCATCGGCTACTGCAACATCACCAAGTGCTGCACCAAGGTCTGCCCGGAGTCGATCACCATCACCGACAATGCGATCATCCCGCTCAAGGAGCGGGTGGTCGACGAGTTCTACGATCCGCTGAAGAGGCTTTTGCGCGTCTTCCGGAAGTGATTCAAACTGGCAGCGAAGGAGGCCGGCGATGTACGACTTGAAGCCCCTCTCCCGGGAAGCCATCCCCGCCGCGCTGGAGAAGGCGCACCGGTACCGCCTGTTGAACGAGCCCCTGGAGGCCGAGAGCATCTGCCGGGACATCCTGGCGGCGGACCCCGGCAACCAGGAGGCGGCCGTCACGCTGCTGCTCGCCTTGACCGATCAGTTCGAGGATCATCCGAACCCCTGCCTGGAGCAGGCGCGGCAGGTTCTCGCCCAGATCCGGGACGAGTACAGCCGGACCTACCACGCCGGCATCATCTGCGAGCGGCGGGCGAAAGCGCAGCTCAAGCGCGGCGGCGCCCACGCCGGCTACATCGCCCACGACTGGCTCAAGGAAGCGATGGAGCACTTCGAGAAGGCCGCCGCCCTCCGCCCGCCCGGCAACGACGACGCCATCCTCCGCTGGAACACCTGCGCCCGCGCCCTGATGGCGAACCCCCGCCTGGTGCCGGCGCCGGAGGAGACGTCCTACTCCTGGCAGGAGTAGGCCTCGAGATTTCATGCCTGACGGGGGCGTTCTGCCCTCCGAATCCTCACCCCCTGGCCCCCTCTCCACTTCGTGGAGAGGGGGAAAACAGCCTCCCGATCTCGTCGACGCTGATCTCTGGGCCCTCCCTCTCCACGAAGTGGAGAGGGACCGAGGGTGAGGCTTCGAAGGGCAGGACGACCCGCTGGCCGCCGTCTTCTTGATCTCGGTGTACTATTGTCGTGGTACACTGCTCCCATGCCACCCCTCCTCCGCATCGATCCCCGCGACGCCCGGCCGATCTGGCGGCAGATCGAGGAGGGGGTGCAGCACCTGGTGGCGCGCGGGGCGCTGCCGGCGGGGGCGCTCGTCCCCTCGGTGCGGGACCTCGCCCGCGATCTCCAGGTCAATCCGGCCACGGTCAGCAAGGCCTACCAGCGGCTGACCGACGCGGGGGTGCTCACCGTGCGGCGGGGGGAGGGGACGTTCGTCGTCGAGACGCCCCCCTCCCTGGAGGACACGCGCCGCAATTCCCGTCTCCATGAGGAGGCGGTGCGCTACGCCAGCCTGGCAATCACCCTGGGCGCCAGCCGCGAGGAGGCGCTCGACACGTTGGAGACCGCCTGGCTCGGCCTGACGGACGGCAATTCCGAAGGAGACGCTGTATGAACCCGATCGCCCTGGAGGACCTGACCGTCCGCTACGGCCAACGGCTCGCCCTCGACCAGGTCTCGCTCGGCGTGCCCGAGGGGTCGGTCTACGCCCTGCTCGGCCGCAACGGCGCCGGCAAGTCGTCGCTCGTCCGCTGTCTGCTGGGGGAGCAGAAGCCCTCGGCCGGCCGGGCGATGCTGCTCGGCCGGGACGTCTGGCGGGAGCGGGCGTCGATCCTCTCCGAGGTCGGCGTGGTGCCCGAGGAGCCGGACGCGCCGCCGGCGATGAACGCCCGCCAACTCTCCCGCTTCTGCTCCCGGCTCTACCCCCGCTGGGACGCCGCCGGGGTGGAGGCGCGGCTCAAGCGGTTCGGCGTCCCCGCTGAGACGCCGTTCGGCAAGCTCTCCAAGGGGCAGAAGGGTCAGGTGCTGATGGCGCTGGCCCTCGCCGCCTCGCCGCGGCTGCTGGTGCTCGACGACCCCACCCTCGGGCTCGACGCGGTCGCGCGGAAGGCGGTCTTCGAGGAGCTGATCGGCGACCTCGCCGACCGCGGGACGACGGTGTTCATCACCACCCACGACCTCGCCGGGGTCGAGCGGATCGCCGACCGGGTGGGCATCCTGCGCGAGGGGCGGCTGGTGCTGGACGAGGAGATGGAAGCGCTGAAGACGCGTTTCCGCCGCGTCAGCTTCCCGCGCTCGCGGGAGGCGGCGGTCGGGCGGCTCGCCCCCCTGGCGCCGGTCGCCGTGGCCTCGCGCGGCTGGGAGGTGGACGCGGTGGTCTCGCGCTACGCCGAGGAGCACCTGCCGGTGGAGGACGGGCCGGAGGTCAGCTCGCTCACCCTGGAGGAGATCTTCATCGCCCTGACGGGCGGCATGGAGGTGATGGAATGAGAGGGCTCGCCGCCATCCTGCGACGGGAGGTCTTCGAGCGCCGGCTGATCGGGCTGCTGGCGCTCGCCTTGGGGCTGATCGCCGTCCTGTTGCCCCTGATGCCGGGCTTCCGGCCGGGCGGGGTGGCGGTCACGGACCTTCAGGGGGGGATGGCGCTGGGCTTCGCGCTGCTCCTGACGTTGATCCTGGCGCTCTTCCTGGGAGGCTCGATCATCGCCGGCGATCTGGCGGAGCGGCGGCTCGGCTTCTACTTCTCCCGCCCGCTCCCCGGCTGGGCGATCTGGGGGGGGAAGATGGCCGCCGCCCTGGCGCTGATCTTCGGCGGCGCGCTCCTCGTACTGGCTCCCGCCGTCCTGCTGGGGGGCAATCTCAATCTCGACGGCATCTGGGGGATCGGCGGCGTGATGAGCGTGAGCGGGGCCAGCCTCCTCACCACCTGGGCCCTGGCCCTGCTCCTCGTGCTCTTGGCCGCCCACGCGGCGAGCGTCATCGTGCGCGCCCGCTCCTCCTGGGCCTTCCTCGACCTGGCGGCGCTGGGAGTGGTCGCGGGCCTGGTCGGAGGGGTGTTGCGGCGGCTGCGGATCGAAGGGGTCAGCCTCCAGGCGGGGCTCCCGCTGAGGGACCAGCTCGGCATCGTCGCCTGGATGGAGCTGGGGCTTCTCGCCGCCCTCCTGCTCTCCCTCGCCCTGGCCGGCGCCCTCCAGGTGGTTCGCGGGCGGACCGATCTGCGGCGGGCGCACCAGTCGCTCTCCCAGTCGCTCTGGGGGATGCTGCTCGCGGCCGTCCTTCTCTTCGCGGGCGTCACCGCCTGGGTGCTGGCCGCCGGCCCCGGCGATCTCCTGGGCGTCTCCGGGATCCTCGCCGCTCCGAGGGCCCAGACGGGTCACTGGATCGCGTTAGACGGGCCCGCGGTCCGGCGGCCCGGCTACAACCCCAGCTTCTTCTATGACCTCGATTCCGGCCGCGCCCTTCACGCCCGGTTCGGGCTGATATCCCAGTTCCAACTGTTCGGCAGGACCGATATGCCGGTCGGATTCTCGGCGGACGGTCGCCGGGCGGTCTGGCTGGAATACGACGGGCCGGCCTTCAAGTCGCCGGTCACCGCGTTCCGGATGGACCTCGACCGCCCCGGCTCCAGGCCGGTGCGGACCACGATCTCCTTGCGCTACCCTCCGCGCAGCTTCGCCCTTTCACCCGACGGTCGCCGGATCGCCACCTACGAGTGGGAGGGGCGCCTGACGGTCTCCTCCGTCGACGACGGCCGGCTGCTCGCGGCGGCGCAGTATGAGAGCGAGAGCACCTTCCCCCGGCTGGTCTTCGCCGGGCCCGACCTCCTGCGGATGTACGAGATCCACCTCCCGGACTTCAGCCCTCACCAGATGCTGAGCTCGCCGGCGGCGATCTTCGAGATGGATCTGACCGCGAGCACCCCGCAGCCCCGGAAGACGGGGGATCTCCCCGCGATGACCGGCGGCATCCGGGATTGGAGCCTCTCGCCCGCGGGGGACCGCATCCTCCTGCGCAGCGCCGACGCCCTGGGGCTCTGCGACGGGAGGACCGGCATGCCCCTGGCAAGGTTGGCGAGCGGCCGCGCCCGAGGGACGTTCCTGGCCGATGGCAGGGTCGCCGTGGCGGAAACCCTGCCCGGCCTCGGCCCGGAGCTGCGGATCTTCCCGGCCGACGGGCGCTCCGAGCCGCGGCACCTCCCCTTCCCCGGAGCGCGGTCGCTGATCGTGGCGGATCAGCCGGCGCCCGGACTGCTGTGGGTGGTCACCTCCCGCCCCGGCGCTCCGGGCTCGGTTCGCGATCTCTGGCGGGTGGACCTGGAGCGCGGGACCGTCCAGCCGATGGGGACCCGGCGGCTCGCCGAGCTGAAGCTCCCACAGCTCGCCCGCTCGCCCGTCGATCTCGAGGGGAAGGATGGCGTGATCTGGTTCGAGCCCTGGGCCGCCCGGGAGCGGGTGGCGCTCAAAGGGCCCGCCGCACCAGCCGCCGCAACCCCTCGGTAGCGACGCCGTAGACCAGGTGCGCCGCCAGCGCCCGCGCGTGGACGGACGCCGGGTGCTCCCAGGGGGGGCCGGCCAGCCGGAAGGCCGGCACCGCGACCTCGTCCGCTCCCAGCCAGACCGCCGTCCCGAACGGCGCGCCCACCCCCCGGGTGACGCCGGGGGCGAGCTCCGCCAGGACGCCGTAGGCGGCCCCGGTCAGGGCGCCGAAGCCGTAGTGCAGGGCGGGGCCGGCGGCCTTCTTCTCCTCCTTGGTGAGCGGGTGGTGGAAGAGCCCGCGCGAGAGCTTGTCGGCGGCCCGCACCGTGGCGTCGTCCCTCTGCTCCTTCGGTTGGGCGCTCTCCTCTTTTCCCCGCTTCGCGGAGTGCTGGGGATCCTCCTTCTTGTGGGGCTCGGCGAGCTTCCCGGAGAGCTCCTGGAACTGCGTCATCACCCAGGTCGCGGCGAGCCCGGCGGCCAGCCCCGCGGCGGCTCCTTTCCAGAGGTCAGCTTGTGGATCGTGCATCTGAGTCCCTCCTCCCCCAGCAAGGTTGAGCAAGCGGCGTGCCTTCCTTGGATTCTGGACATCCCGGAGCTTTGTCCAGATATGTAAACGCCGATTTACACTGAAAAAGCCGTTGACAATCCCGATTTGTCCATATATTGACTACATTGACGATGAGTCGCTGTCCTTGCGGCTTCGAACGAAATCGGAGAGATCCAGGGACTCACTACGATGGGCCGGCGCATCTCCTTCCTGCCCGGCCCCCTCTTTTCACGGAAAAGCGTAAAGGGAAGGCTTGCCGTTGGTCGTCCGGTGTCCGGAAGTGCGGGAGGGGGGAGGGTGGGCGAGCGGGGTGGCGGGGGCTGCGAGGGTGCGCGAGGCCGTGTGTAACGGTTCCGGGCGCCGGGCGTTTTCTTCAGTAGAGGCTCGCGAAGGGAGGTCCCGTCCAAGAGGGCGGTTCCTTCGTATTCCCTGCAGGGCCGCCGGGGACGGCATCGATTTTGCGGATCGGACGGAAACCTATCGGCGACTTCCGGTGTCTAACGGAGTAAGGCCTTGGACGGCGGGGAGGGTCCGGCCGTAGAAGATAGGAAGGAGGCGTGTAGATGCGACATCGATCGATGGACAATCCGGTACCGAGGAACCTGGGGCACGGCGCCTCCCGGAAGATGGCCGTCGGCGTGATCCTCGAGCATCTCCACACCCCCCAGGCCGACCAGGACCTGCACAAGGTCTCCGAGATGCTGGGCCGGAAGCAGCGGCTTCAGGACCAGCCCTGGCGCCGCCCCCGGCGTCCGGGAGCCGAGAGCGCCTCCACCATGGAGCTGATCCGCCGCTTCGAGGCGCGCCAGAAGGCGCACTGAGCGTATCCGTCCCTCTGGGGCGTCCTGCCCTCCGAGGCCTCACCCCCTGGCCCCCTCTCCACAAGTGGAGAGGGGGAAACGTGCCGAATCTGGAAGACCTCGATCTCTGGGCCCTCCCTCTCCACGAAGTGGAGAGGGACCGAGGGTGAGGCTTCGGAGGGCAGGGCGCCCCAGAGGGCACAGACGTGATGTACGCCATCGCACTGAGCCTGCTGCCGCCGACCCCCGCCTATGTCAAGATCCCTCTCCATGCGGCCGATCCCTTTCCCCGTCACCCATGAGCTGGCCGGCTGGGAGCTGTTCTGGGCCCTTCTGGAGGCCCTTCCGGTATCCTCGTCGAATCAGGAGGAGGCGCTGGCGGCCCTGCGCCGGCGGGCGGGGGAGCGGGCGCGGGCCGAGTGGAGATTGGAGACCCTGTCCGCCGATCCCACGGTGGCCGCGGTGCGGTCGCTCTTCCGGGCGGCGGGGTGCGATCCCACCCGTTACCGCCCCTCCTCCGAGGCGCTGCTCCGGCGCCTGCTGAAGGGGGAGGAGCTGCCGGCGATCCACCCCTTCGTAGACCTCAACAACTGCCTCTCGGTGGCGCTCGCCGTCCCCGCGTGCGTCGCCGCCGAGGGGAGCTTCGACCCGCCGGTGACGCTGCGGGCGGGGCGGCCCGGCGAGAGCTACGAATCGCTGCGCGGTCCCTTCAATCTCGAAGGCAAGCCGCTGCTGTCTGACGGCGCGGGGGCCTTCGGTACCCCGATCACCGACAGCCAGCGGGTCAAGGTCACCGCCGACACCCGCCGGGCCTGGATGGTGGCCTACCTGCCGGCCGGCGTGGTGACGGCGGAGGCGGCGGAAAAATTGCTGGAGGATCTGCTGGCCGCCTCACCGGTCGCGCGGATCGAGGAGGCGGGGGCCTCGGGAGGAGGGGCGCGATGATCACCCACCTGTTCACCGACCTCGGCGGCGTGCTGCTCACCAACGGCTGGGACCGCGGCCTGCGCAAGCTCGTCGCCTCCCATTTCGAGATCGACGCCGCCGAGATGGACGAGCGCCACCACCTCACCTACGACACCTACGAGGCGGGCAAGATCAGCCTCTCCGTCTATTTGGAGCGGGTCGTCTTCTGGGAGCCGCGCCCCTTCACCGAGGACCAGGTGGTCGCCTTCATGCTGGAGCAGGCGCGGTGTTTCCCCGAGATGATCGAGCTCTACAAGAGGGTCAAGGAGAAGAACGGCCTCAAGGTGGTGGTGGTGAGCAACGAGGGGCGGGAGCTGACGGCCGACCGCATCCGGCGGTTCGACCTCAAGGAATTCGTCGACATCTTCGTGGTCTCGAGCTTCGTCCACTTCCGCAAGCCGGACGAGGACATCTTCCGCATCGCCCTCGACGTGGCCCAGGCCGAGCCGGGCGAGGTGGCCTACGTGGACGACCGGCAGATGTTCGTGGAGGTGGCCTGCCGGCTGGGGATGCGGGAGATCTGGCACCGCGACCTCGAGCGGACGCGGGCGGCGTTCGAGGCCCTGGGACTGAAGACCTAGAATGTAGGGGTGGCCCTATGTGGCCGCCCTGGGAAGGGGAACCTTGATGGGCAACCGAGCGGCGAATCCGACGGCTTTCGTGATCTTCGGCGGCGGCGGCGACCTGGCCTGGCGCAAGCTGATCCCGGCCCTCTACAACCTCTGGCTGGACAAGTCGATCGCCGAGCCGTTCAAGATCGTCGCCCTCGACATCAAGGAGACGGAAGCCGGCGTCTACCTCCAGCACCTGCGCGAGGGGGTGGACCGCTTCAGCCGCCAGGGGAAGGCCGAGGAGGACGCCTGGGGGAAATTCACCGCCCACATCGAATACCTGCGGGCCGACTTCGCCGACGCCACGGCCTTCAAGAAGTTGAATGACGACCTCGCCGCTTTCGACGCCCAGGCGGGCAAGCCGGCGACGCGCGTCTTCTATCTCGCCACCCCGCCCACGGTGATGCAGCTCATCGCCCAGCAGCTCCACGACTCCGGGTGCTTTGCCGATCCCCGGCGCTCGCGCCTGGTCTTCGAGAAGCCCTTCGGCCACGACCTCGAAAGCGCCCAGGAGCTCAATGGGTTCCTGGGCGGGCTGTTCGACGAGTCGCAGATCTTCCGCATCGACCACTACCTGGGCAAGGAGCCGGTGCAGAACATCCTCGCCTTCCGCTTCGCCAACTCGGTCTACGAGCCGCTCTGGAACCGCCGCTACATCGACTCGGTGCAGATCACGGTGGCCGAGGAGGAGGGGGTCGGCACCCGCGGCGGCTACTACGACCACGCGGGGGCCCTGCGCGACATGGTGCAGAACCACCTGACGCAGATCCTCTGCCTGATCGCCATGGAGCCGCCGGTCTCCTTCGACGCCGACGAGCTGCGCAACAAGAAGGTGGACGTGCTGCGGGCCGTGCGCCGCCTGAAGCCGGAGGACGTGCACAACTTCGTCGAGCGCGGCCAGTACGGGCCGGGGCTGGTCCACGGCGACAAGGCGCCCGGCTACCGGAGCGAGACGGGGGTCGATCCCCACTCGACCACCGAGACCTTCGTGGCCCTCAAGCTGTTCGTGGACAACTGGCGCTGGCAGGACGTGCCGTTCTATCTCCGGACGGGCAAGCGGATGCCGGTGCACGCCTCCGAGGTCTGCATCCAGTTCCGGCCGGTGCCGCACCAGGCCTTCCCCTCCTCGGCGATCGGGGAGATGGAGCCCAACCGCCTGCTGCTCTGCATCCAGCCGCAGGAGAGCATCGCCCTGCGCTTCCAGGCCAAGCGTCCGGGATCGAGCATGCGCCTCGCCGCCGTCGAGACCTGCTTCAGCTACAAAGAGGCCTTCAAGATGCCGGAGCCCGAGGCCTACGAGACTCTGCTCCTCGACGTCATCAACGGCGACGCCTCCCAGTTCATGCGCCGCGACCAGGTGGAAGAGGCCTGGAAGATCGTCATGCCCATCCTGGAGTACTGGGACGAGCAGGGTCACTCCGACCTGCCGATCTATCCGGCTGGCACCTGGGGTCCGGAGGCGGCGTATGTGCTCACGGCGCGGGATGCGCGGGTGTGGGTGGAGCCGCGGTGCGCGGAAGGGGAGGGGGAGGGGGGGTAGGGCCGTTTTGTCAGATCAGCCCCACAGGGGCGGCAGGATGGCCGATCTCCTGCCGCCCTAGTACACCGTCAACCCAGAAATGCTGGGTTCGCCCGGAACCAGACGAACGTCGAGCCCAAGGCACCGTACCCGTAGAGACGCCCCCAGCCCGTCCACGACACCCTGGGCAGGCCACGGGGACGGCGGGGCGTCTCCTCGAAGTGCATGCCCTGCCGTTGCCCCGAACCTGCGGGAGGGCAAGGATCCCTGCCCCGATCCGACCTCGTGTATCGCGTCCGCGTTGCCCCAGCGGAGACGCCCCGCCGTCCCCGTGGCCTGCCCAGGGTGTCGTGGACGGGCTGGGGCGTCTCTACGGGTACGGTGGTGCGAGAGCGAGCTTTCTTCGGGCCGGCCTGCGATGCACTACACTATGACCAATGGCGAAAGATCCCGTACCCGACGACCAGCTCTGGTTTTATCACCCAGAGATGCAGGCCCGTATCCGTCGCGCCGAGGAGGATCTCGCCTCCGGCCGTTTCACCCGGACCAAGACTCCGGCTGAGGCTCAGGCTTTCCTGGACAGCCTGAAGAAAAAACCGCGCCAGCGATAAGAACCTCCCTCTTCTCCCGGCGGTCGGGGGGGGAGGCTGGGAGAAGAGGGCCGGGAGATGAGGGCCAACCTCCCGAGGAGGCCGAGGCTGGTGAAGCGCCCCTACCGCCCCACCGCCGCCATCATCGCCTCCGGATACCGCGTCCCCGCCGCCACCCCCTTCGGGGCGACCTCGTCGATCCGCCGCAGGTCGTCCGCGGTGAGCGTCACGTCCAGGGCTCCGACGTTCTCCTCCAGGTACTGCCGGCGCTTGGTGCCGGGGATGGGGACGAGGTCGTCCCCCTGGGCGAGGACCCAGGCGAGGGCGAGCTGGGCCGGGGTGCAGCTCTTGGACTTGGCGATCTCCTCGATCCGCTTCACCAGGTCGAGGTTCTTCTGGAAGTTCTCCCCCTGGAACCGCGGGGAGCTCCGGCGATAGTCGTCCGGCGCCAGGTCCTCGAAGCGCTTGAGCTGGCCGGTGAGGAAGCCGCGGCCGAGCGGGCTGTAGGGGACGAAGCCCACTCCCAACTCCCGGCAGGCGTCGAGGATGCCGTCGTCCTCAGGGTCCCGGCTCCAGAGGGAGTACTCGCTCTGCACCGCCGTGATGGGGTGCACCTTGTGCGCGCGGCGCAGGGTCTCCGGGCTAACCTCGGAGAGGCCCAGCCAGCGCACCTTCCCCTCCTGCACCAGCCCGGCCATGGCGCCCACCGTCTCCTCGATCGGCGTCGCCGGATCGACCCGGTGGAGGTAGTAGAGGTCGATCGCCTCGACTCCCAGGCGGCGGAGACTCCCCTCGCAGGCCTTGCGGACGTAGTCCGGCTTGCCGTTGACTCCGCGGACGGACGGGTCCTTGGGATCGCGCATGATCCCGAACTTGGTGGCAAGGATCACGAAGTCCCGCTTGCCCTGGAGGAAGCGGCCGACCAGCTCCTCGTTGGTGAACGGGCCGTACATGTCGGCCGTGTCGTAGAAGGTGATCCCTAAGGCGAAGGCGCGCTCCAGGGTGGCGAGCGACTCCTGGTCGTCCCGTCCGGCGTAGAAGTCGGACATGCCCATGCAACCCAGGCCCATCGCGGAAACTTCGGGCCCCATCGTCCCCAGCCGGCGTTGTCTCATCATGGTGTGGTCTCCTTTCTTCCCTCCGCGGGCTGCTTCTTCGGTGGCTCCTGGGGCAGCGGCTTGCGGGGGAGCGGCTCCGGACGCATGGCGGCGTCGTAGAGGAAGGCGGCCATGAGGACCGAGGCCTGCCGCAGGTCCTGCTCCTGGAGGTGGTCGTAGGTGTCCAGGTCCGTGTGGTGGGTGCGGGTCTCGTAGTCCATCTCGTCCTGGATGAACTGGAAGCCCGGCAGCCCGATCCGATCATACTGTACGTGATCCGTGCCGCCGGTCGTGCGCAGGGTCACCGTGTTGGCGCCGAGGTCGGCGAAGGGGGCGAGCCAGGCCTGGAAGATCGGCCGCACGGCGGTGTTCTCCTCGGAGTAGATCCCCCGCACCTTGCCGGTGCCGTTGTCGAGATTGAAGTAGGCGGCGACCTTGGCGTGCTCGGGCTTGAGCTGGAGGGGCCACTTCTCCTCGCGGTAGCGTTCCGGGATCTCCTGCTGGTCGGGATCGCGGTTCTCCGGCCGGGTGGCGAAGTGCTTCTTCATATAGGCGGCCGAGCCGTAGAACCCCTGCTCCTCGCCGGTCCAGAGGGCGAAGCGGATGGTCCGCCGCGGCTTGACGCCGAGGGCCTTGAGGATGCGCGCCGCCTCCATCACCACGGCGCTCCCTGCGGCGTTGTCGGTGGCGCCGGTGCCCGCGTGCCAGGAGTCGAGGTGGGCGCCGGCCATCACCAGCTCGTCCTTCTTGTCGGTGCCAGGGATCTCGGCGAGGGTATCGTAGGCTTGGAGGTCGTCGTCGAGGAAGCGGGCAGCGACGTCGAGCTCGAGTTCGACCGGCTGGCCGTGCTCGGCCAGGCGGATCAGCTCGTTGTAGTGCTCGGCGGCCATCACCAGCGCCGGCACGCCCACGCTCTCGCCCGGGGTCCAGGAGCCCCCCTGCGACACCCGCACCACGCCGTTGAGCCGGCCGCTCGGCTCCACGGTGGCGATCACCTTCTCCTTCTCCATGAATTCGTTGATCGCCTTGCGGAGCCGCCAGCGCTCGACGGCGGCCTTGCGGAAGTCCCGCTCCCGGTCGCGGATCTCGAAATCCCCCAGCTTGTCGAGATCCTCGCGCGTGTAGCGCTGGAACTGCGGGTCTTCGGGCTCCTTGAACTCGCGAGGGTCGTCGAGGAGGAGGATCTTGCCGGCGACCTTGCCGCGGTACTGATCGAGATCCTTCTCCGACTCGATCTTCACCCGCATCACCTGCCCCTTCACGGGGCCGTTGGTGCCCGGGGTCCAGGCCTTGGGATAGGCGTGAAGGACGGCCGTGCGGGGGGAGGTCAGGCGCACCTGGCAGGAGCTGAACGACCAGCCGCGGCCGAAGGGGTACCCCTCCAGATGGGCATTGACCAGCCCCCAGCGCGTGAATTGGTCGCGCGTCCACTCGTTCGCCTGCTTCGCCTGCGGGGAGCCGGTGAGGCGGGGGCCGATACGGTCGGTGAGATTGAACAGTGTCTCCATGACCTGTGAATGGTGAAGACCCTCATCGCGGATGCGGGTCATCATGGCGAGGTCCACCGGCTCCTCGGCCCACATGGGGAGGGCGGTCACAACCAGGAGAGCGAAAACGAGCGTACGCTTCATGAGAGCTCCTCCATAGGCGTTGAAAACGCCGCGGCAGTTTATCTGATCGGGGGAGGCCGGGTGCTGGTAGGATTTTCCCGCTCGCAACCGTGGTTTTTCCGGACGAGGTATGACTATGACCCGACGCGCCTTCGCTCTGGCCGGCCTCACCCTGGCCGCCCTGCTCACCGCCCCGCTCCTCGCCGAGGGCCCCCGCCCGCTGCGGGTGGACGACATCTTCGCTCTCAAGCAGGTCAGCGATCCCCAGATCAGCCCGGACGGGGCCTGGGTCTCCTACACCGTCCGCTGGCTCGATCCCAAGGAGGACTCCGCGGATTCCGACGTCTATATGGTCCCCTGGGCCGGTGGGGCCCCCCTGCGCCTGACCTCCAGCCCGAAGCCGGAGTCGCACGCGCGGTTCAGCCCGGACGGCCGTTATCTCGCCTTCCTCTCGGGGCGCGAGGGGAAGAAGCCCCAGGTCTGGCTGCTCGACCGCCGCGGCGGCGAGGCCGTGAAGCTGACCGACCTCAAGGCCGGCGTCTCGGACTTCGCCTGGTCGCCGGATTCCAAGCGCCTCGCCCTGGTGGTGGGGGACGTCGATCCCGACGAGCCGTCGGACGACAAGGCCGAGGGCGACAAGACGGGGGCGGCGAAGACGCCGAAGCCGATCGTCATCCACCGCCTGCAGTTCCTGCGCGACGGTGAAGGGTTCCTGCGGGACCTCCACCAGCATCTCTACGTCTTCGATGTCGCCGCCAAGACCGGCACCCAGATCACCTCCGGCCTGTTCGACGACGAGGACCCCGTCTGGTCCCCGGACGGCCGCTGGCTCGCCTTCAGCAGCAACCGCTCCTCCGACCCGGACGCCAACGACAACAGCGACGTCTTCGTGATCGAGGCGAAGGCGGGGCAGAAGCCGCGGGCCCTCACCACCGCGCCGGCCGCCGACCGGGAGCCGGTCTTCAGCCCCGACGGCCAGTGGATCGCCTACGTCGCCGGGGGGGACCCCAAGGACATCTGGTACGCCACCAACCACGTCGCCGTGGTGCCGGTGGCCGGGGGGGAGCCCCGGGCCCTGACCGCCGCCCTCGACCGCAACGTCCAGCGCCCGCGCTTCTCCCCCGACGGCAAATTCATCTACTTCGGGCTGGAGGAGGGGGGGAACGAGCACCTGGCCCGGGTCCCGGCCGCGGGCGGCGCCATCGAAAGGGTGATCGACGGCGAGCGCGCCGTCCAGGGATACGCCCTGGGCTCGAAGGGACAGGTCGTGGCCCTGGAGAGCACCCCGCAACGGCCCTACGAGATCGCCGCCTTCGAGGGAGGATCGCCGCGCTACCTGACCGAGGTGAACGGCGATTTCCTCCAGGGGATCCGCCTGGGCGAGGTCAAGCGCATCCAGGCCACCAGCGCCGACGGCGCCAAGATCGATGCCTTTTTGACTTTACCCCCGGGCTACAAGCCGGGGGTGAGGGTGCCCACGATCCTGCGTATCCACGGCGGGCCGACCTCGCAGTACGACACCGGGTTCAACACCGAGTGGCAGATGCTGGCCGCCCACGGCTACGCGGTGGTCGGCGCCAACCCGCGGGGGTCGACCGGCTACGGCCGCGAGTTCAGCCGGGCCATCTGGGCCGACTGGGGGAACAAGGACTTCGAGGACGTGATGGCCGCCGTCGATCAGGCGGTCGCGATGGGGGTGGCCGATCCCGACCGTCTGGGGGTCGGAGGGTGGAGCTACGGCGGCATCCTGACCGACCATGTGATCACCAAGACCAGCCGCTTCAAGGCGGCGACCTCGGGGGCGAGCGAGGTCAACTACCTGGCCAACTACGGCACCGACCACTATCAGAAGGAGTGGGAGGCGGAGCTGGGGCTGCCCTGGAAGAACGCCGAGGGGTGGATGCGGATCTCCCCCTTCTTCCAGATCGAGAAGGCGACCACCCCGACCCTGATCCTCGGCGGCTCGGAGGACGTCAACGTGCCGTTCCTCAACTCCGAGCAGCTCTACCAGGCCCTCCGGCGCCTGGGCCGCGACACCGAGCTGGTGGTCTACCCCGGCCAGAGCCACGGCATCTCCAAGCCGAGCTACCAGAAGGACCGCTACGAACGGTATCTCGCCTGGTACGGCAAGTACCTGAAGGGGGAGACGCCGAAGACGGAGGCGGTGACGGCGAAGGCGCCGTAATCCCCGCGATCTACGCCGGCCCTGGCTTCGGAGCCGGCACGCCGCTCTTCGGCCTGGCGTGCCGGCCCCGGGTGCCGCCGAGGAAGCGGCCGAGGATCTGATCGAACACCAGGCCGGCGATGAAGCCCAGGAGCAGCGCTCCGGCCAGATTGGTGGCCGAGACCTTCTGGAGCGCCTCGGCCGCCGGCAGGGCGTCCCCCAGCACCGACAGCACCCCGAAGAGGGACAGCAGGAGGACGAGCAGCGCCGCCGCCAGGCCGAGCGCCAGGCTGCGGGGGAGCCCCTTCGGCCAGACCCGCTCGCGCCGGTAGAGCACCCGCGTCAGGCTCCCCAGAGTTCCCCCCAGCAACGAGCTCGCGAGCAGCAGCCAGTCCAGGGCGAAACGGATGTCGAGAGGCGCGGAGTCCTGCACCCCCGGCGCCGAGGCGACGATCGAGTACGTCCCCGGCCGGACCAGCTCGACCGGGACCTTCACCTGCGTCTCGTTGGCGGGGAGGATCGCCGGGTACGAGCGCACCCCCGTGGGCCCCTGGACGGCGACGTTCACCTTCCGTGGCTCGGCGGTGGTGGCGGGCTCGCCGTCGTCGTCCAGAAGGCGGACGTAGAGGTCGGTCTCGACGGAGGTGAGCCCGCGGAAGGTCTGCGACGCGCCCACGAAGCCGAGGCGGGCGGGCTCGGCCTGGAGGAAGTCGATCTCGACCGGCTTGGACTGCCCGCCCGCATAGAGCGCCTTGATCACGGCCTTGTCCGCCCGCCGGGCCGAGATCCTGGCCGCGCCCGGAGACTGGAACTGGCCGGTTGGGATGCTGAGGACGGTCGGGTTGACTTCGGTGTCGCCGGTCCCGCCGTCCATCACCAGGCTCATGCTGAGAGGAGCGACGGTCGGCCCCGGCGCGTCCCCTTCGAACCAGAAGGCCATCACCTGGCTCTCTCCCCAGCCGCCGCGCCCGCGCCGGAGCTTCGGCGGCTGGGCGATGAGCTCGACGTGCCCCGGCCGGGCAACCTCCGGGGACGGGGCGACCGTGGGAGCGGTGTCGCTCCCGGGGGAGGCCTCGGCGGCGGTGGCCGCCGGCACTGGCGGCGGCGGGGGTGGGGGCATGGCCTCCGTCCTGGCCTCCACCCTGGACCGCCGGTGCTCCCGGAAGATGGCTGTGGGAAGCTGGAGCTTCCTCTCGGCCGACTTCTCGGCGGGGGCCGCTTTCACCTTGGGAGGCGGCGGAGCCACGATCACCCTGCGGGCCTCGCCGACGCAGGCCACCAGGGCGTAGCCCGAGGCGAGCCCCGGGCTGCTCGCCTCGATCTGCCAGAGGTGGGGTTTCGAGGGACGGACCGCCACCTCGACGCTCGCGGCCCCGGCGGGGATCGCCACCCGCGCGGGCGCGCCGAGCCCTTCAGCGCCCCGGATCTCGATCTGCAGCTCCTGGGGGGACGGGACCGGCTCCCCCTTCTTCCCGATCAGCGAAAAGGTCAGGTGGGACGCCTCGCCCGGTTTCATGGCGGACGGCGCCTGGAGCCCGATCCCCGCGGGGGGCTCGCCGGCGAGACCCACGCCGGCCAGGAAGAGCAGAGCGATCGACAAGAGCACCCGGGGCGGCTTCATTTGGCGGACCTCGCTTGAATCATTGTACGGGAAGAGACGGCCGGCGGGGCGGAATTCCCTCACCGAGGGGACAGACGACGGTCTGGTGATCTCGGCCGTATTACTATGGAGAGAGAATCGAGGGAAATGCCGGCCGGCCCCCGGCCGTTCTGACCAACCATGTACAACCAGTTCTACGGCTTCCGCGAGCCGCCGTTCAATATCACGCCGGACCCCCGGTTCCTGTTCTTCAGCGACCGGCACCGGGAGGCGTACAACCACATCCTGTTCGGCATCCGGGAGCGCAAGGGGTTCATCCAGATCACCGGCGAGGTCGGCGCGGGCAAGACCACGCTCTGCCGCGCCCTGCTCGACGAGCTCGGCCCCAACTACGTCACCGCCCTGATCCTCAACCCCTGCCTCAACCCCGAGCAGCTCCTGCGCTCCGTCCTCAAGGAGCTGGGCCTCCAGCCCGGCGGCGCCGACCGCGCCACCTGCCTGGAGATGCTCAACACCTTCCTCCTGGAGCAGCTCACCCAGGGGAACGACGTGGTGCTGCTAATCGACGAGGCCCAGGACCTCGAGCCGGAGCTGCTCGAGCAGATCCGCCTCCTCTCCAACCTGGAGACCGACCAGCGCAAGCTCCTGCAGATCGTCCTCGTGGGGCAGCCCGAGCTGCGCGACAAGCTCAACGAGCGCGGCCTGCGCCAGCTCCGCCAGCGGATCACCGTGCGCTACCATCTGACGCCGCTGTCGCGTCCCGAGGTCGAGCACTACATCCATCACCGGCTCCAGGTGGTGGGGGCCAACGGGCGCCCGGCCTTCACGCCGTGGGCGGTCCGCTCGGTCTTCCGCTACTCGGGGGGGATCCCGCGGCTGGTGAACGCCGTCTGCGACAAGGCGCTGCTGGCGGGGTATGTGGACGGCACGGACCTGCTGACCTGGAAGCAGGTGCGGCGGGCGATCCGCGAGCTGGAGGGGAAGCTCACATGAGTCTGATCAGCGACGCTTTGAAGAAGGCCCGCCAGGAGGCCGCGCAGCAGGATTCGCTCCGGCCGGGACTGCCCTACGCCGTCGGAGCCGCCAGCTCGCCGGCCCCGCGCGCCCCCTGGATCTCGCTGCTGGCGGGCCTGGGCGCCGGCTGTCTCCTCGCGGCGGTGATCTTCGCGCTGGCCTTCTTCTCCGGCTGGGGTCCGTTCCACAAGCCCGCGGCGGGACCCCAAGTCGCGGCGGCCCCCGCGGCTCCCACACCGGCCGCTCCCGAGCCGCAACCCGTGACGGCGCCGCCTCCCCAGCCGGTGGCCGTGGTCGAGGCGCCCGCGCCGAAGCCCGCTCCGGAGCCGCCCAAGCGCGAGCCGGAAGCGGTCCGCCCCGCGCCGCCGGCCCAGACGCCGCCGCCGGTCGCCGTCACCCCCCGTCCCGCTCCGGAAGCGGCTCCGGCGCCCCAGCCTGCCGTGGAAGCTCCAGCTCCGGCTCCCGCGCCGGTCCAGGCCGCGCCAGCTCCCGCGACCCCGCCACAATCCGCTCCCGAAGGCGGGCTGGTCGAGGGGAGCACCTACACCGGCGAGCTCCCCGTGCCGGGGGGTGGAAGCGTGAAGCTGAACGGCATCGTCTACTCCGCGGACCACCCCATCGCCGTCCTCGACGGCCGGGTGATGGGCCCGGGCGAGAACGTGCAGGGCTTCACGGTCGTGGCGATCGAATCCGGCCGCGTGAAGCTCCAGGGTCACGGTGCAACGGTGTATCTCTCGCCGAAATAGCGTTTCGGGCCTTTTCAAGGCTAAAAAACGGCTGGAGACCCTGAAAAACCGGCCGAGGACCCTCAAAAATCCAATTTGAGCCTCAAAAAACCGGCCGGGAGGCTGGAAAACCGGCCATCGACCCTTGAAAGGCGGTTTCGAGGGTTAAAAACGGGCGGAGAGGCTCAAAAAACGGGCGGAGAGGCTCAAAAATCAGCCGAGGATCTCGTCGACGGTAAAAAGCACGTCCGGGAACGCTTCGGGAGCGACCGACTCCCCCCGGCGGTACGCGCGGACGTCCTGATACCCCTCGGGGGATGGGCGGCGGTAGACGAAGAGGGTGCCGGAATTCAGGTCGACCAGCCAGGATTCGGGGATGCCGGCCTCGGCGTAGAGGGGGATTTTGTCCTTGCGGTCGCGATGCAGAGAAGAATCCGCGACCTCGATCAGCAGTAGAGAATCCTCGTCTGTAGGGGGATTTTCGGCCAGGTCAGTACGCGTGCCGATCACCACAATGTCTGGCTGCGGGATCGATATGCGGTCTGAGATCCGCAGAGGGTTTTGGGGGCTCACCTGTGCTTTCGGGAACAACCGGCTCATGAGAGTGATGAGCCGGACGACGCAGGCGATATGCGGACCGCCAATGGGGGGCATCTCAACGATCTCCCCACGGATCAGCTCCAGCCGGACGTCCGGAGGGAACGCCCCCTCGTCCCACGCGCGCTCGAATTCCTCGATCGTCCAGAGCTGCTTCTGAATCGGCACCGCCATGATCCACCTCCCACCTCCATTCTACGCGATTTGAGGGAGGAAGAGCCTACCCCAAGTTTTCCTCGGGAGAGCATTTGTCTCCTGGGGGCGTGCGGCACGGACGAGCACGGACCTGCACGGACGCGCCACGGACGATCACCCTGTCCTGTGAGTCCGTGCTCCCCTTATTGACAATCCATGCACGCTATGCATAATCATGCGAGTGGATTTGCAGTGAGCCGACCATGCCCAACGACCACGAGCACCGTGAAGCCCGCCAGCAGGAGATCCTGGCGATCCTCGACGCCCAGCGCGTGACGAGCCAGACCCAACTCGTCGAGATGCTGCGGGCGCGGGGGGTCGTGGCGACGCAGTCGAGCGTCAGCCGCGACCTGCGGGACCTCGGGGTGGGGTGGATCGGCGGCCGCTACGCCCGGCCCGTCGAGCGGGAGGAGAGCGATCCCGGAGTGGCCGAGGTCTCCCAGTTCCTGCGTGGGGTCAAGCCCGCGGGGCCCCATCTCACCGTCGTCTTCACCATGGCCGGCGCGGCGCAGGCCGTGGGGGTCGCCATCGACCGGGCCGGCTGGCCCGAGCTGGTGGGGACCATGGCGGGCGACGACACCGTGTTCGTCGCCACCGCCTCCGCCGGCGATCAGAAGCGCTTCATCCGACGACTCGACAGCTTCCTTCAGGAGGGGTAGATCATGCCCGATCCGATCGTGCTCGCTTTTTCCGGCGGGCTGGACACCTCTTTTTGCATCCCCTGGCTGACCGAGACCTGCGGCCGGCCGGTGGTCACCGTGACCGTCGACACCGGCGGCATCGACGCGGCGGCGGCGGAGGACCTCGCCCGGCGCTCGCGCGCCCTCGGGGCGGCGGACCACCTGCTGGTGGACGCCCGGGAGATGTACTTCGAGCGGGTGCTGCGCTTCCTGATCCAGGGCAACGTCCGGCGCGGACAGGTCTATCCGCTCTGCGTGGGGGCGGAGCGGGCGA
Source organism: Thermoanaerobaculia bacterium (assembly GCA_045807625.1). Lineage (GTDB taxonomy): Bacteria > Acidobacteriota > Thermoanaerobaculia > Multivoradales > UBA5704 > DATARR01. The sequence goes on from JBJMHA010000022.1 coordinate 63,812, forward strand.
TCCAGGCGCAGGAGGTGGCGAAGGCCGCCGCCCGGCTCGGCTCGCGCACGGTGGCCCACGGCTGCACCGCGGCCGGCAACGACCAGGTGCGCTTCGAGGTGGCCCTGCGGACGATCGACCCCGGCCTCGAGATCCTGGCGCCGGTGCGCGACGAGCCCCGGCCCCGCACGGAGCAGGTGGCCTATCTGGAGGCGCGGGGGCTCCCCGTGCCGCCGTTCGGCGCCGCCTACTCGATCAACCGCGGACTCTGGGGGGTGACGATCGGCGGCAAGGAGACGCTGGACACGGTCTCCTCGATCCCCGAATCCGCCTGGGTGCTGACGAAGGGGGCCTTCGACAGATCGCTGACGCCGTCGCGCCACACGGTCGCCTTCGCGGGCGGGGTACCGTCCGCCTGGGACGGCGAGGAGCTGCCTCCCGTCGAGCTGATCGAGATGATCGAAGAGGCGGCGGCGGCGTACAGCATCGGCCGCGGGGTGCATCTGGGGGAGACGATCCTGGGGATCAAGGGGCGGGTCGCTTTCGAGGCGCCGGCCGCCGAGGTGCTGCTCACGGCTCACCGGGAGCTCGAGAAGCTGGTGCTCACGGGCCGGCAGATCCGGGTCAAGGAGACGGTGTCGGCGGTTTACGGCGATCTGGTCCACGAGGGGCAGCATCTCGATCCGGTCTGCCGGGATATCGAGGCGCTCCTCCTCTCCTCCCAGGGGCGGGTCACGGGGGAGGTCTATCTCCTGTTCCGGCCGGGGCTGGTGTTCGTGGAAGGGGTCTCTTCGCCCTATTCGCTGCGGGCCGCCTCGCGGGGCGTCTATGGAGAGGCCACGGGGGAGTGGTCGGCCGCGGACGCCCGTGGCTTCTCGCGGATCGCGGCGCTGCCGGGCGAGCTCTACGCCCGCATGGGGGACGGATCGTGAAGACCGTGCTGCTCGACAAGATCGCCTCGGTCACCCGCGCCTGCGGCCTCAAGCGGGAGGTGCGGGTGAGTGCCGACATCCCCTGCGAGGAGGGGGTGGTGGTGGCCGTGCGCGTGCTCAACGACAAGAGCGCGTACAGCCAGCTCGAGCTGCCGAGCGGCCGTATGGCCCAGGTGAAGAAGGGGGACGTGATCGCCGGCGCCCTCGGCCACCGGCACGCCCTGTTCGGCTACTCCGGGCACCTGCCCGAGCGGCTGGCGCCGGGCGACACGGTGAACCTGCTCAACATGGGTGGGGTGATCGGGATCTGCGACTCGGTGAATCCGGACCTCGGTCCCCCGTTCGAGTGCGAGGTGCTGGGCGCGGTGCTCCATTTCCCCTATCTGGGGGAGCGGATCGGCATCGCGGCGCGCATCGGCGGCGAGCCGCTGAGCGCGGAGCCCCCCCTCGACGCGGCCGGGGTGCCGGTGATCGCGCTGGTGGGCTCGTGCATGAACTGCGGCAAGACCGCCGCCGCCTGCACCCTGGTGCGGCATCTCAGCCACGGCGGGCTCACGGTGGACGGCCTCAAGGCGACCGGCGTCTCGCTGCGGCGCGACGTGCTGGCCATGGAGGACGCGGGGGCGCGGGCGACCGGGATCTTCACGGATCTGGGGATCGTCTCGACCTCTCCGGCCAACGCGCCGGCCGCCATGCGCACCCTGGTGACCCGCCTCGCCGCGGGGCGGCCGGACGCCATCGTGGCCGAGCTGGGGGACGGCCTCCTCGGCGCCTACGGGGTGGCGGCGATCCTGGACGACCCCGCGATCCGCAAGGCGATGACCGCCGTGGTGCTGGCGGCCAACGATCCGGTGGCGGCGTGGGGTGGCGTGAAGATGCTGCGCGAGCGGTTCGGCATCGAGCCGGTGGCGGTGACCGGGCCGGCCACGGACAACATCGCCGGGACCCGGATCATCGAGGAGGCGGTGGGGGTGCCCGCGATCAATGCCCGCACGGACGGCGAGCGGCTGGCCGCGCTGGTGCGGAGCCGGCTGGGCGTGCCGGTCGAGGTGTTGGGATGAATACTCCGGTCCCCGCGATCGTGCTGGGGGGAACGGGCTACGTGGCCGGGGAGCTGCTGCGGCTCCTGGCCGGCCACCCCTTCCTGCGCCCCGAGGCCGTGCTCTCGGACAGCCAGGCGGGCGGGACGGTCGAGGCCGCCTTCCCCCATCTGGCGGGGTGCTATCCGGGGCTGGCCTTCTCGGGCCGGGAGGATCTCGCTCGTCTGATCGGGGAGCATGAGAGGGCCGCGATCCTCTGCGCCGCGCCCCATGGCGCCGCCGCCCCCCTCCTCGACGAGGCGCTGAGCGCGGCTGAGCGGGCTGGGAGCGCGGTCAAGGTGGTGGATGTCTCGGCGGATTTCCGCTTCGCGGAGGGAGATGCCTACCAGGCGGTCTACAAGCACGCCCATGGGGCTCCGGACCGCCTGGGGGAGTTCCGCTGCGCCTTGCCCGAGCACCTGGCGGAGACGCCGGCCGGCCACGTGGGGCACCCGGGCTGCTTCGTCACCGCGACCCTCTTGGCGGCGGTGCCGCTGCTGAAGCTGGGGCTTGTGGAGCCGCGGCTGTCGGTGGTGGCGGTCACCGGCAGCACGGGGGCGGGGCGGAAGCCGACCGACACCACCCATCATCCAGCGCGGCGGAGCAACCTCTTCGCTTACAGCCCTTTGACGCACCGGCACGAGCCGGAGATGCGGGCGCTGGCCGCGGTGGCCTCGGGGGTGGAGGCGGAGATCTTCTTCACCCCGCAGTCCGGGCCGTTCGCGCGGGGGATCTACGCCACGCTCCAAGGGCGGTTGCTGAAGCCCATGGAGACGGAGGAGGTGCGGCGGGCCCTGGCCGGCTTCTACGCCGGGGCGCCGTTCGTGGACGTTCTGGCCGATCCGCCGCGCCTCCAGGACGTGGTGGGGACGAACCGCGCCCGGCTGTCGGCCGCGGTGTCCGGGGACCATGTAGTGGTCTTCTCGGCGATCGACAACCTGGTGAAGGGGGCCGCGGGCGGGGCGATCCAGTGGATGAACCGGCTGCTGGGGTTCCCGGAGACGTCGGGCCTGATGGGGCCAGGATTGGGGTGGCTATGACCAAGACCTCATCACCTTATCGGTCCCATCCGACGGATCCGTCGGATCGGTCGGATGATAAAAACCGCTTTCTCGGTTCCCCTCTCCCGGTGAGGGAGGGGGGAGGGGACGGGAGAGGGGCCAGGGGTGAGGGTTCGGCCGAGCAGGACGAATCCCACTGGCTGCTCCCCGTCTACACCCCCCACACGCCGGTCGAGCCGGTGCGGGGGGAGGGGGCGGTCGTCTACACGCGGGACGGCCGCGCGCTGATCGACTTCTACGGCGGCCACGCGGTCGCCCTGCTGGGGTACGACCATCCGCGCCTGGTGGCGGCGCTGGCGGAGCAGGCGAAGGAGCTGTTCTTCCAGAGCAACTCGGTGCCGCTGGCCGTCCGCGCCCGGGCCGCCGAGCGGCTGGTGCGCTTCGGCCCCGCCGGGCTCACCCGGGCCTTCCTGGTCAACAGCGGCGCCGAGGCGAACGAGAACGCCCTCCGGCTCGCCTTCCGCAATTTTCCCCCACAAGCGGGGCGGACCCGGATCGTGGCCCTGGAGGGGGCCTTCCACGGCCGCACGGCGGCGGCGGCGGCGGTCAGTCACGGGTCCGGGAAGTGGTACGGCTTCCCCCGGGCGCCGTTCGACGTCACCTTCGTGCCGCGCGGGGACCTGGGAGCCCTGGAGGCGGCGCTCGGGGCCGACGTGGCGGCGCTGATCGTGGAGCCGGTCCAGGGGCTGGCCGGGGCCGTGGACCTCGGGGCGCCCTATCTCGCGGCGGCCCGCGAGCTGACTCAGGAGGCCGGCGCGCTGCTGATCTTCGACGAGGTGCAGTGCGGCATGGGTCGCACGGGCCATCCGTTCGCGGCGCAGGCCTACGGCGTCACCCCGGACCTCCTGACCACGGCCAAGGGGCTTGCCGGCGGCTTCCCGGCCGGGGCGGTCTTGGCGAGCGACGCGGTGGCGGCGGGGCTCAAGTACGGGGACCTCGGCAGCACTTTCGGTGGTGGCCCCATGGCCTGCGCGCTGATCGAGGCGGTGATCGAAACCCTCGAGTCCGAGGGGCTGCTGGAGCGGGTGCGGTCGCTCTCGAAGCTGATCCGCGAGACCTGCCAGGTGGGGCCGGTGCGGTCGATCCAGGGGGACGGCTTCCTCCTGGGGCTGCGCACCTCGCGGCCGGCCCGGCAGATCGTGGACGAGCTGCTGGAGAAGGGGATCCTGGCCGGCACCAGCGGCGATCCGGAGATCGTGCGCCTGCTGCCGCCGCTGATCCTGGAGGAGTCCCACGTCGAGATGCTCGTAAAGGCGCTGGCGGAGATCCGGCCTTGAAGGATTTCCTCCATCTGTCCGACCTCGCGCCGGAGGCGGTGGCGGAGCTGCTGACTCTCGCCGGTCGGCTGGAGCGCCATCCGGAGCCGGAGGCGTTGAAGGGGAAGATCCTCGCGCTCCTCTTCTTCAACCCCTCGCTGCGCACCCTCGCCTCCTTCCAGGCGGGGATGGCCCGGCTGGGGGGGAGCGCCTTCGTGATCTCTCCGGGGCAGGGGACCTGGCTGCTGGAGACCCGCGAGGGGGTGGTGATGGACGGCGCCGCCGCCGAGCACGTCAAGGAGGCGATCCCGGTCCTGGCGAGCTACGGCGACGCGCTCGGCATCCGCTCCTTCGCCGGCGGGACCGATCTCGCGGCGGATCTCGCGGATGCGACGTTCCACGCGATGGCGGAGGTCTGCCCGGTGCCCCTGATCAACCTGGAGTCGGCGATCGACCACCCCTGCCAGGCGCTGGCCGACTGGAAGACGATGGACGATCTCGCGATTCCCGCTCGGGGAGGGAGATTCGTCCTCTCCTGGGCCTGGCACCCCAAGCCGCTGCCGCTGGCGGTGCCGGCGGCGGCCGTCCACATGGCGGCCCTGCGGGGGATGGACGTCACCGTGCTGCGCCCCGAGGGGCTCGGGCTCCCCGAGCCGGTGATGGCGAAGGCCCGGGCCGCCGCCGGGCTCTCGGGCGGATCGCTCCGCGAGACAGCCGACCGGACGGAGGCGCTGGAGGGGGCCCACGTGCTCTACGCCAAGTCGTGGACCTCCCCCCGGCACTACGGCGACCCGCAGGCCGAGGCGGCCTTCCGCGCGGGGCTGAGGGATTGGTGCGTGGGGGACGACTGGTTCGAGACGGCCGCGCCGGAGTGCCGCTTCATGCACTGCCTGCCGGTGCGGCGCAACGTGGTGGTGAGGGACTCGGTGCTGGATGGGCCGCGGAGCGTCGTGGTCCACGAGGCGCGCAACCGCATGTGGGCGCAGATGGCGGTGCTCCACCGTCTGCTGAAGGGATAGGAGATAGAAATGAAAGACGTCGGCCAGCGGACCGCCGAGGCGACCGCGCTCAAGCACGCGGTCCCCTACATCCGGATCTTCAAGGGGAAGACCTTCGTCCTCAAGGCGGGGGGCGGGGCCCTGGAGCGCGAGGCGACCGCCCGCGCCCTCATCGAGCAGATCGAGGTGCTCCACCAGGTGGGCATCCGCGTGGTGCTGGTGCACGGCGGGGGGACCCAGTCGACCGAGCTGGTGCGCGCGCTCGGCGGCGAGGCCCGCTTCGTCGAGGGGAGGCGGGTGACCGACGCCAAGTCCCTGGAGGTCGCCGCCATGGTGCTCAACGGCTCCGTGAGAACCCGTCTCCTCTCCATCTGCCGCGCCGTGGGGCTGCCGGCGGTGGGGGTCTCGGGGGTGGACGGCGGGCTGATCCAGGCCCGCAAGCGCCCCCCCGTCCGCGTGGGGGACGAGCTGGTCGACTACGGGCTGGTGGGGGACGTCGTCGCCGTCGATCCCAAGGTGCTGACCGACCTGATGGACGCCGGGTACGTGCCGGTGGTGAGCCCGCTCTCGGCCGCCGAGGACGGCACGGTGCTCAACATCAACGCCGACACTATCGCCTCGGCCCTGGCGGTGGCCCTGGGGGCCGAGAAGCTCCTCTTCCTGACCGGCGCGCCGGGAATTCTCGAGCGGCCGGACGATCCTGGATCGCTGGTGTCCTACACCGACATCGCGGGGCTGCGCCGGCTGCGCGACGAGGGGGGGCTGGTTGCGGGGATGCTCCCCAAGACCTCGGCCATCGAGGCGGCGATCCACGGCGGGGTGCGGCGGGTGCACATCCTCTCGCACGACCTGCCGGACGGCCTCTTGGCCGAGGTGTTCACCAACGAGGGGGTGGGGACGCTGGTGGTGGCGGACGTGCGGGCGCTGACCCCGGCGGAGGCCGCGGCCGGACAGGTCCCTTCTCTGGTGGGGGCGCTCTGATGCTGCCGGAACGGGAGATCCTGGCCCTCCACCGGTCGATCACGGCCATCCCCTCGGTCTCGGGGGAGGAGGCCGCGCTGGCCGACTTCCTGGGAGACCTGCTGCGGCGGAACCGGGTGGCGGTGGCGCGGATCGGCTCCAGCCTCCTCGCCACGGTGGGGCAGGGGCCGGTGCTGCTCTTCGACACCCACCTCGACACCGTCCCCCCGGCGGCCGGCTGGACCCGCGATCCCTGGAACGTGGAGGTGGAGGACGGGCGGGTCTACGGCCTGGGCTCGAACGACGCCAAGGCCTCAGTGGCGGCGATGACGGCGGCCTTCCTCGCCTTCCGCGAGGCCGATCTGCCCTTCACCCTCGCCCTGGCCCTGGTCGAGGCGGAGGAGACCCGGGGCACCGGCACCGAGGCGGTGATGGCCGAGCTGGCGCGGCGGGAGACTCCTCCCGAGGCAGCGGTGGTGGGGGAGCCCACCGGGCTGGACGTCGCCATCGCCCAGAAAGGGTTGATGGTCCTGGAGCTGGTCGCCCGGGGGGAGGCCTGCCATGCCGCCAACGCGGCCGCCCTGGGCGCCGCCAACGCCGCCCGCCGGCTGGCCCACGACCTCGTGGCTCTGGAGGGGGTGGACCTCGGCGCTCCGCATCCGCAGTTGGGACCCGTTACCGTGGAGCCGACCCAGCTCCGGGCGGGCACAGCGCGCAACGTGGTGCCGGGAGAGGCGGTCGCCTTGCTCGACGTGCGGACCACGCCGGGGCTCCACGGCCGAGGGCTGGTGGAGCGGCTGGAGGCGGCCGTCGCCGGCGAGGTGCGGGTGCTCTCGGAGCGGCTGAAGCCGCGGGAGACCTCGGAGGCCTCGCCGCTGGTGGATGCTGCCCGCGAGGCCCGGCCGGAGGCACGGTTGTTCGGCTCCTCGACCCTCTCCGACCTCGTCTTCATGGAGGGGATCCCCGCCCTGAAGTGCGGCCCGGGGCGGACCGAGCGCTCCCACACCCCCGACGAGTACGTGCTGGAGAGTGAGATCCTGGACGGCGCCCGCTTCTACACGCGGCTGGTGCGGGCCTGGGCCGAGCGGCTGGTGGAGACCGCGGCGTGACACGCCTCTGGGACAAGGGGGAGCCGCTCGACGAGCGGGTGCTGCGCTACACGGCCGGCGAGGACCACCGGCTGGACGCGCGGCTCGTCCCCTACGACGTCCGGGCTTCGGTCGCCCACGCGGCCATGCTCCGGGAGGCGGGGCTGCTGTCGGAGGAGGATCTCGCCTCTATTCGCGAGGGGCTGGAGGTGCTGGCGCGCGAGCACGCCGAGGGGGGCTGGGAGATCTCCCTGGTGGACGAGGACGTCCACACCGCCCTCGAATCGCGGCTGACCGAGCGGATCGGCGAGGCCGGGGCCCGCCTCCACCTGGCGCGTTCGCGGAACGACCAAGTGCTCGCGGCCCTCCGGCTTTACTTGCGGGACGCCGTCGCCTCCCTGGCCGCCGGGGCCCGCCGGGTGGCGGAGGCGCTGGATGAGCTCGGAGCGAGAGAGAAGGCGACCGCCTTGCCGGGCTACACCCACCTCCAGCAGGCCATGCCGAGCTCCGTCCCCCTCTGGGCGGGCGGGTTCGCGGCCGAGCTCCGCGACGGCGCCGAGGGGATCGAGGCCTGCTCGCGCCGGATCGGGAAGAACCCCCTGGGATCGGCGGCGGGCTACGGCGTCCCCCTGCTTCTCATCGACCGGGAATCCACCCGCCGGGATCTGGGCTTCCGCGAGGTCCACGAACCGGTGACCGCCGTCCAGCTCTCGCGGGGCAAGGCCGAGGCGCAGGTGCTCTTCGAGATCGCCCTGCTGATGCAGGACCTGGGACGGCTGGCGGCCGACCTCGTCCTCTTCGCCACCTCCGAATTCGGCTTCGTGAGCCTGCCGGCCGAGATGACCACCGGCTCCTCGATCATGCCGCAGAAGCGGAACCCGGACGTCTTTGAGCTGGTGCGCGGGCGGGTGGCCACGGCCCATGGGTGCCTCCTGGAGGCGCTCGCGATCCCTGCCAAGCTGACCTCCGGCTACCACCGGGACCTCCAGCTGCTGAAGGCGCCGCTCTTCCGGGGGATCGACCTCGCGGAGGAGACGCTCGCCGTCCTCGCCTCGGCGCTCCCCGGCGTGCGGTTCCACCCCGAGCGCATCCGCCTCGATCCGGGCCTCCGCGCCGCCGAGGAGGCCTACGCCCTGGTGCTGGCCGAGGGCATCCCTTTCCGAGAGGCGTACCGCCGGATCGGGAAACGCTTACCCTAGACGGCGATGGAGCCCGCGGCCAAATCGTCCCGGGAGGAGCGCTGGCTCGCCGCCCTCTTCCTCACCCTCGCCCTGCTCTCGGTCGTCCCGTTCTGGAGCGTCCGCTACCTCCCCACCGTGGACGGGCCATGCCACACCTATAACGCGTGGATCCTCGTCCACCATGACGATCCGCGGTACCCCCTCTTCGGCCGGTACTACGAGGTCAAGGCCGAGCCCTATCCGAACTGGATCGGCCACGGGCTCCTCGCCCTGCTGATGCGAGCCGTGCCGCCGCGAGTGGCGGAGAAGGCTCTGGCGAGCGCCTACGCCCTGACGCTTCTCGCCGGGGCCTGGTACCTGGCAGGGTCGGTGCGGCCGGACGGCCGCTGGCTCGCCCTCCTGGCCCTCCCCTTCGTCTTCAACTTCATGTTCCAGTTCGGGTTCTACAACTTCTCGATCAGCCTGGGGCTGTTCCTCTTCGCCGTGGGCTTCTGGTGGCGGCACCGGGGCCGGCCGGGCTCCCCGGTCTACATCGTGGGGATCAACCTGCTCCTCTGGGCATGCTACTTCGCCCACCTCCTCTCCTTCGGGCTGGCGCTGCTGGCGATCGCCGTCCTCTGGCTGGCCACGCTGCGGCGGGAGAGCTGGCGGCGGCACCTGCTGCACGTGGCGGTCCTCGCTCCCCAGCTCCTCCTGCCGGTCTGGTATCTCAGCCGGGAAGGGGGAGGCTCCGTCGCGGCCTACTGGCCCTTCTCCCAGCTGGTGAGCTACCTCGGAGAGCTGCGGGTCGTCTCCCCGTTCGGAGGGGGGCAGGACCGGCTGGCCGGGCTTCTGGCGCTGGCCTTCCTCACCCTCCTCGTCCTGACGCTACGCCGGGAGGGGCTGCGCCCCTGGCGGGAGGAGCACGCCTTCCTCCTGCTCGCCGCCTTTTTCTCCCTCCTCTACTTCGTCAGCCCGGAGGGGATGGCGGGGGGGACGATGCTCAAGAACCGGCTGAGCCTCTACCCCTGGCTGATCCTGATCCCCTGGCTGGCGCCGGGCTTGAAGCCCCGCGCCCGGCGGGCCGCCGCCGCGGCGCTGGCCCTGCTGGCCCTGGTCAACCTCGCCTTCGTGATCCGCTGGTACGGGTGGCTGAGCGGCGACATGGCGGCCTATCTCGCCGGGCTCGCCGCGGTCGAGCCCGACACCCGCGTCCTGCCGGTGCGCTTCGCCCACGGGCCTCACGGCTCGAGATTGGATATCCTTGGCCACGCGATGAGCTACGCGGCATTGGAGAAGGGCCTGATCGACTGGGACAACTACGAGGCGGCCTCCACCCTGTTCCCGGTGGAATTCAGGGAGTCGGCGCCCTGGCCGCCGATCGGAGACATCGAGGCGCGGCCGGGCCGCCTGCGCATGGAACAGTGGAGCCGCCGCGCCGACTACGTCTACACCTGGCGGATGCGCCCCCAGCATCCGTTTCACGGCCGGCTGGAGCGTTTCTACCAGCCGGTGGCCGAAGCCAACGGCGGCGTGCTCTGGAAGCGGCGGCTGCCGTGACGGCCGGCGACCGCCGGCTGCGCTGGCTCTTCTTCGCGCTCGCCCTGCTCTGGGTGCTCCCCTTCTGGATGGTGCGCTACCTCCCCACGGTGGACGGCCCCTGCCACACCTATAACGCCTGGATCCTCCACCAGTACGGCAACGTGGAGCGCTACCCCCTGTTCCAGCAGTACTACGAGATCAGCGCCAAGCCCTATCCGAACTGGATCGGCCAAGCGGTGATGGCGCTCCTCATGTACGCCGTCCCCCCCCTGATCGCGGAGAAGCTGCTGGTGAGCGGCTACGTCCTGCTCTTCCTCGGCGGCGCCTGGTACCTCGCCGGCGCGGTGCGGCCGGGGGAGCGGTGGATCGCCTTCCTGGCCTTCCCGTTCGCCCTGCACCAGCTCTTCCAGTTCGGCTTCTACAACTTCGCGATCAGCGTCGCCTTCTTCCAGATCGCCCTCGGCTACTGGTGGCGGCACCGCGAGCGGCCCGGCCTCCGCTTCGCGGTGGAGATCAACCTGCTGCTCTGGCTCTGCTACTTCTCGCACATCCTCTCCCTCACCCTCGCCCTGGCGGGGATCGGGGTGCTCTGGCTCGCCACCCTGCGCCGCGAGAGCTGGCGCCGGCACCTGCCGCACGTCCCCATCCTGCTCCCCCAGGTCGCCCTGCCCATCTGGTTCCTGCGCGACCAGGGGCGAGGGGAGATACCCTCCGGCTGGCCGTTCGCCCAGCTCGCGCGCTACTTCGGCCGCCTGGAGGTGCTGTACACGCTGGGGGACGCCCAGCTCTGGATCGGCGGCGCGCTCGCCGCCTCCTTCCTGCTGCTGCTCGGCCTCACCCTCTGGCGCGGGCGCGGCCGGCGCGAGGAGCACGCCTTCCTGGTCCTCGCCGCGCTCCTCACCGTCCTCTATTTCACCAGCCCCGAGGGGATGGCGGGGGGCTTCCTGCTGAAGCAGCGGCTCAGCCTCTACCCCTTCCTGGTCCTGCTCCCCTGGCTCTCCCTCCGGCTGAGCGGCCGGGCGGAGGCGGCCGCCGCCCTGGGGCTGGCCCTGGCGGCCCTGCTCTACCTCGGATATCTGGTCCACGGCTATAGAGAGATGGGGGCCCGGGAGGAGGCCTTCATCGCCGGGGTCGCCCCCCTGGCGCCGAACAGCCGCGTCCTGCCGCTGCTGTTCGAGCGGACCGGCCCGACCGACCACCTCTCCCACGCCATCGACTACGTGGCCCTGGAGAAGGGGGCGGTCGACTGGGACAACTACGAGGCCAAGACCACCTACTTCTCGGTGCGGTTCCGCGACGGCGTGGATTTCCCCGACCTCAGCGGCCTGCCCCTGGAGCCCGGCGCGTACCGCGTCCGGGCGAACATACGCCGCGTGGACGCCGTCTACGTCTGGCGGATGCCGCCGGAGCACCCGCTGGGCACCCGCCTGCGCAGGAACTACAGGCTCGTCCGGGAGGAGGACGCCGGCATGCTCTTCGAGCGGGGTGGCGGTTGACTTTCCAGGAGGGCGCACGGTACCCTCCCCCCAGACCACTCTGCCGTAGGTTCCATTGGATGCTTCGATGCGGGGGCGCATGGCGCGGAGCCCCGCCGCCAGACGGGACGATACTGACGCCGTGCTTCGGGTACTGATTCTCGACGATGAGTCGATCGTGGTCGATACATTGGCGGCCTGCCTGCGGCTGCCGGGTATCGAGCTGACCACCTGCATGGAGATCGAGGCGGCGGAGGCCCTGCTGCGCTGCTTCCGCTTCGACGTGGTGATCACCGACCTGTCGGTGTCCCAGCTCGGCGGCCTCGACGGCATGCGGCTGGTGCGCTTCGTCACCGCCAACTTCCCCGACACGGCGGTCTACGTGCTGAGCGGCTACGTCGACCAGGCGGTGCGCGACCTCTGCTCCGTCCTGGGGGTGACGGCGGTGCTGGAGAAGTCGGAGGGGCTGACGCGGCTGCGCGGCTACCTGCTCGACCGCCGCGCGTCGCGGCTCGCCCCCAACACCCCGCTCGAAGGGGAGGGGGAGGTCCAGCAGGTCGAGCTGCTCGAGGAGTTCATGGCGGTCAACCCGATCCGCGCCGTGCTCCAGCCGGTGGTCAAGCTGCAGGACGCCTCCACCCGTTTCGAGGTGTTCGGGGTCGAGAGCCTGGCCCGGGGCCCAAGCCACTCGGTGCTGGGCAACCCCGCGGTCTTCCTCGCCTACGCGGCCCAGAAGGAGCTCCTCTTCGAGGCGGACATGATCTGTATCCGCGCCGCCTTCACCGAGGTGGTCCACCTCGGCAACACCGTCACCACCTTCCTCAACGTCCAGCCGCGGTCGCTCACCAACCCCGACTTCGCCTCGCGGCTGTGCGACGCGGTGCGGGCGGCGGGGCTCCAGGAGAAGGACATCGCCCTGGAATTGACCGAGCAGCAGACGATCGTCAATCCGAGCGCCTTCGCGGCCACCCTGCAGCGGCTGCGCGAGCGGGGCTTCCGCATCGCGCTCGACGACTTCGGGGAAGGCTCCTCGAACCTCAACCTTTTCCAGGACCTCCATCCGGACTTCCTGAAGATCTCCGGCACCTTCTGCCGGGGCCTGGCGCACGATCCGTTCAAACAGATCATCGTCCAGAGCACGGCGGAGATGGCCGCGCGGGCCGGCACGGCGACCGTCATGGAGGCCGTGGAGACGGCCGAGGACGCCGAGGTCCTGCGCCTGCTTGGAATAGATTATGCTCAAGGATATTTCTTTCAGCGCCCCCTGCCGGGCCGCGAGCTCGCCCTGATTCTGAAGGGCGGCTCCGCTTCCGATCGCACGAGCGTGCTCGAGCCGCTCGGCGCCGCGCCCACCGCTTCCTGAGCGGAAACCGCCGTCCCCAAAAAATTCTTCTGTCAGATCTGTCCCGATGCTTGACACTTGTGGCACTATGACGCCGGACGCGCGTACGCTTTGCGTATCCGTCTTGTTGTTATCTTTAATATATTGATGGGGGGACCTCACATGCCAGCCTGCGTCACCTGACGGTTCGACACCGCCGGGCTCATCATATTCATTGTCGTCCTAATATTAACCTTTGGCCGGGTCTCAAAAACCCTGTGGGGAGAGCTGCGCCCATGCGCATTCATGACTTCTGCTCGAGGCTTACTTCCACCACCGGGGAGAGCCGTCCCTTCCAGGTGCTCCGTGCCCTGAGCGCTGATCTCCGGTCCAGGGCAGATGGCACCCGATTGTCACAGTTAACGGCATTCAGAGCACCTTTTTTTCTGGGCGTGCACGCTCAGCGTCCGTGGTGTTGTTATCTTTAACTTCAAATGGGGGGAACTTGCCATGAAAGCCCGCAGCACCTGACGGCCGTGCGTGACACAGCCGCCAGTCTCGTCATCATGTTTTATTTTCAACTTCTTTTTAACCAGGGGTCTGTGACGACCGCTTGGGGAGAGCTACGCCAATGCACATTCATGACTTCTACTCGAAGCTGACGTCGGCCACCGAGGAGAGCCGCCTCTTCCAGGCCCTCCGTATCCTGAGCCGGATCGAGGATCCGAAGAGCATCACCGATCATCCGGGGATCTTTGGGGCCGACTGGGGTCCGGCTTGGCCGGGCCTGGAAGCGGCCGTGTAGCTAGCTGCTCGATTGGCGTGGAACCTGCAGGTAAATTCCTCGCTAATCTCTCGTAGTGAGAGGCTCCTTCCGGAGGCGCGTCGCCTCCGGGAGGAGCGATCTGAGGACCGATCTGAAGGTTTTGAGGGAATGGAGCATTCGGATGAGATTCGACGAGATCAAGAACAGGGTGAGCAGTCTTTCGATCATCTCCTCGTGGCCCCAGATGCTCGTGTTGATCGAGCGGGTGGTGCACCGGGAGTCGCTCTCCGTCTGGGAGCATCCGGTCGCCGCCTGCCGGGCGGTGGGTGGGCGGGAGGCGGACGTGCTCCCCGCGTCGGCGGCCCTCCTGTGCTCGATGATCAGCATCCATCTGGTCGACGACATGCTGGACGACGAGCCGTGCGGCGATTTCCGCTATCTCGGCGTGGGGCGGACGGCCAACCTGGCGCTGGCGTTCCAGGCCGCCGGGCACCGGCTGCTCGAAGAGGCCGTGGCGCCAGCGGCTGTCCGCGCGGCGCTGCAGGCGAGCTTCGCCCAGATGTCGCTCGCCACCTGTCTGGGGCAGGATCTGGACTCCCGCGAGCTGGCGAGCGAGGAGGAGTACTGGCGAGTGGTGGGGACGAAGACGCCGCCGCTCTTCTGTGAGGCGCTGCGCATGGGTGCCCTGCTGGGTGGCGCGCCGGCCTCCACCGCGGATCAGCTCGCCGACCTCGGCCGCGTTCTCGGCTGCTTCATCCAGGTCAGCGATGACGTGACAGACGTCCTGGAGACGCCGGCGCGCGCCGACTGGAATCGCCCTTCGAACTGTCTGCCGCTGCTGTTCGCGCTGACCGCCGCGCACGCCGAGCGGGACGAGTTCCTCCGGCTGTCGGCGCGGGCCGGCGAGCCCGAGGCGCTCGCCGAGGCGCAGAAGATCCTCTTCCGCTGCGGCGCGATCAGCTATTGCACGCTCAAGCTGATCGAGCTGGCGCGGGAGGCGCGGGAGCGGCTCGCCCGCCTCCCGCTGCGGGATCCCGAGCCGATCGAGCATCTCCTTGAGGTCCACATGCGGCCGTTGTGCTCGCTGCTCGAAAAGGTCGGGGTGGAAGACCCCCTGGCGCTCGTGGCCCGTTAGGTAATTTTCGAGGGTGCGGGTGAGGTTTCGTGTCATGGTAGCACTATAGCTTTGGAGCCTCCAGCTCTTCCGCTGGAGAAACGAGGTTCTTGAGATGCTCACGTTCTGCTGCGTTACGTTGAGCACGGTGGTCAGGCCTCAACGGCCGTTCGAGCCGGCCGAGAGCCTCCCCGCGGATTCGCTCCCCACGTCCAGCCCGTCCGGGCGTCTTCCCCTTAGGGTCCCGCCATCCCGCGGCGCTCTCGCCACCCCCTACCGTGGGCTGGCGCGTGCGCCCCCGCCTCCTCTCCTGCCGTGCCAACCAACCCAAACGAGCACTTTTTTCGGGAGGGATCCAATCATGTTGATGAAAGAGTTCTTCGCGCGCTTCTCCGGCAAGGACGAGAGGAGCTTCCTGTTCGAGATCCTGCAGCGGGTCAGCCGGCTCGACCCGTCTGCGCTGCAGGCGAGCACCACGGATCCGAGCCAGAATCCGCCGGGCTGGGGCCCGGAATGGCCGGCTGTGAGCAATGACACCGTCCCGGCCCTCAGGGCCGCCCGGGCTTGAGCCGCCATCCGCCGGCTCGGGCCCAGCGTCCGCGTGGCCCTCCCACTTCTGAGCCATGAGGGCCCGCGGGCGTTCGCGCTCTCCCCGGGGATGGACCCGGCATGCAAAGCCTGCTATAAGGGGCTTGTTTCATCTGCGTTCAGGGACAATATGGAAGCCCGGCAACCTTCCTCCTGGAAGAAGAGCGTGGACCTGTTTCTGGTCCTTGCCTCCCTGCTCGTCCTCCTCCCCTGTCTGTACTACCCGTACGCCTCCCTGTCGCCGGATCTCGGGTTCATCGCCAGCCCGGCGGACTGGAAGGTCGTCAGCGCGGAGCTCTGCAATCATCGGCCCGAAAGCTGCGTGAAGGTCGGAGACCAGATCCTGTCGATCGAAGGGGTCGATTTCTACCATTTCTCGCACGATCGCCGGATGTCGATCGCGAATCTCTTCGGCGACGACGGCATCGGGCGCGTCCGCCTGGCCCGCAACGGGCGGCTGATGACCCTCGACATAAAGATCCGTTCGAGCCACGTCAACCTCCGGTTGGCGCTGCTCTCGATCGTCGCGCCGCTCATCTTCTGGCTGATGGGGACGGTGATCGTCATCTTCCTGCGGCCGCGGGACGAGCGCTGGCTGGTCCTGGTGCTCTTCGCCTACGTGACAGCGGTCTGGATCGCCGCCGGCAGTGGACAGCGGACGGGTGGGTCGGCCGTCGTTTTTCACGCGGTCATCTGGTTCTTCCTGCCGCTGGCGTTCCATCTCCACACCATCCTGCCCAGCGGGATCTTCGGCCGGCGGGTCCGGCGGGCTCTGCAGATCTTCCTGTACGCGCTGTCCATGGCCCTGGCGATCCTCGACTCGCAGCTCCTGTTGGAACGGCTCTCCTACGCCGTCGTCTGGTACACCATGGCTGGCATCCTGCTCTCCATCGGTCTGCTCGCCCTGCGGCTGGTCCTGCGCAGCGCGCCTGCCACGCGGGTGGCGGTCCGGATCATGCTGTTCGGGGTGACGCTCGGGCTGGTGCCCTTCGTGGTGTTCTACGGCGTGCTACTGCTCTGGTTCAAGCACATAGCCCTGGCGAGGCAGGATCTGCAGCTGTTCGGCCCCTACATAACAGCCATCTCGCTCATCACCATTCCAGTGCTGCCGTTGAGCTACATCTACGCCATCTACAAGCACCACCTGGGCGCCGCGGAGTTCCGGGCCAACCGCCTGCTGGGCATCTACACCTTTTCCGCCCTGCTGTTCGCATCCTACACGCTGATCTTCTTCGCCCTGAGCGGCCAGCGGCGGACGCTTACCGCCGACTTCCTCGCCACCCTCCTCTTCGTCTCCCTCGGCTACATGGCGGCGGTGCCGCTCCTGCGCGACCGTTTCCAGACCCTGGTGGACCGCCATGTCTTCGGCATCAAGCACTCTCCCGAGGAGGTGATCGACCTAGTCTCCGCCCGGATTCCCACGGCGTTCGACCGCGAGATCCTGGCGAGCGTGGTCTCCGAGGAGATCCTGCCGACCTTGCTGATCCGCCAGTCGGCGCTCTACCTGTTCGCGGAGGAGCGGGTGGAGGTCCTCTACGAGCAGGCCGTCCCCGCCGCCTCCCCGAAGCCGGCCGAGACGGATCTGCGGCCATTACTCTCCCAGAGCGGCCGCTACCTGCCGGCGGGGCCCGGCGAGCCGCAGCTCTCCTGGGTGCGGCTGGTCATCCCCCTGATCCTCCAGACCCATCCGGTCGGGATCTGGCTGGTCGGCCGCCGGGACCCGGACGACTACTTCCCGGCGAGCGACATCCAGCTCCTGTCGACCGTGGCCAACCAGATCGCCCCGATGGCGGAGAACGTCCGCCTCTACGAGAAGGCGCAGCAGGAGATCGCCCAGCGCAAGGCGGCGGAGGAGGAGATCCGGCGCAGCGAGGAGCGCTTCCGCACCCTGTTCGAGGCGACCCTCGAGGGGATCGCCATCGTCCGCAACGGGGTGATCCTGGAGGTCAATCACGCCCTGCTGGCGATCTTCGGCGGCGAGCCGGACGAGATCCTCGGCCGCCGGCTCTCGGACCTCGTGGCCGGCGAGGTCGACCTCGCGGGGGTGCCGCGGGAGAGCATCGGCTTCAAGCGGGACGGCTCGACGGTGGACATCGAGATCGCCGGCAAGCGCTACGTCTTCCAGGGGGAGGAGGTCTCGGTGGTCGCCATCCGCGACATCGCGCAGCGCAAGCGCGACGAGGCCGAGAACAAGACCCTCCAGCGCCAGCTCCTCCACTCGCAGAAGATGGAGGCCATCGGCCGCCTCTCGGCCGGCGTGGCCCATGACTTCAACAACTGCCTGCTCGCCATCTTCGGCTACAGCGACCTGATGCTCGAGCGCTACCGCGACGACCCGTTCCTCGCCCGCAACCTGACCGGCCTCAAGGAGGCGGGGCAGCGGGCGGCGGCGCTCACCAAGCAGCTCCTCGCCTTCGCCCGCCGCCAGCCGATGGAGACCCGGGTGATGAGCCTGAACGCTGTCGTCTCGGGGCTGGAGAAGATGCTGCAGCGGCTCCTGGGCGAGGACATCCACCTGGAGACCGGCCTCCATCCGGAGCTCGGCAAGGTCAAGATCGATCCGGGGCAGATCGAGCAGGTCATCGTCAACCTCGCCGTCAACGCCCGCCACGCCATGCCCTCGGGGGGGCGGCTCGCCCTGTGCACGGAGCCCCTGGAGGTCGCCGCCGACCGTCCGGCGCCTCACGACGTCCCCCCCGGCACCTACGTGCTGCTGACGGTGGCCGACAGCGGCATGGGCATGGACGCCGCCACCCAGGCGCGCGTGTTCGAGCCGTTCTTCAGCACCAAGGGGGAGGGCACGGGGCTGGGGCTTTCGACCGCCTACGGCATCGTCCGCCAGAGCGGCGGCCACATCTTCGTCAACAGCGCGCCGGGCCAGGGCGCGCGCTTCTCGATCTATCTGCCGGTCACCCGCGAGGCCGAGAACGTCCGCACCGGCCCCGTCGCCACCCTCTCCGACCGTGGATCGGAGACCATCCTGCTGGTCGAGGACGAGGAGGAGGTGCGGGCCGTGCTCCACCAGATCCTGGTCAACCGGGGGTACCGGGTGCTCCAGGCGGGGTCCGGCGAGGAGGCGCTCGTCATCTCGCGGCTCCACCGCGGCGCGGTCCACCTGCTGCTGACCGACGTCACGATGCCCGAGATGAAGGGGACCGAGCTCGCCCAGCGCCTGCGCTCCGAGCGACCGCAGACGCGGGTCGTCTTCATGTCGGGCTACAACGACGAGCTGCTCTCGGACGGCGGCCCGGATTCCCCTCTCTGCCTCCAGAAGCCGTTCTCTCCGAAGACGCTGGGCGAGACCGTGCGCACGGTCCTCGACGAGGCCGCCGAAGGGCTGCGCGCCGCCGGCTGATCAGGGAAGCCAGAGAGGAGCCCGCGCCTCCGCCTTCTTGCGCGGGAGACGGACGGCGAGCGTGTGGAGCCTGCTCTCCCCGGCAGCCTCCGGCTCGGAGATCCAGACCGTCCAGGGGGCGGGCGAGCAGGGCCGCCAGGGCGAGGAGCGGGCGATGGGACCGGCGGGTCATGCCGGAGGGGATCGCAAGGCGCGTGCCGCCCGCGGCTCCCTGGGAGGCCGGGACCGCGGGCGTCCGAAAAAGGCGACAGGGCGTCAGCGCTCGGGCGTGACCACCCCGCCGATCCCGGAGCCGCGAGGGTCGGAGGCGGCCTCGACGCGGCCGTCGGGGAGCCGGTGGACGGCGTGGATCTTGGCGGTGTCGCGGGAGATCAGGAGGGTCTGGCCGCGCCGCTCGAGCTCGGCCCGGGTCTCCGGCGACAGGGCGTCGGGCTCGGCCTCCAGGCGGTCGGGGAGCCACTGGTGGTGGAGCCGCGGGCGGTCGAGCGCGGCCTGGAGGGGGTCGCCGTCCACCAGCAGGTCGAGCAGCACCTGGATGACGTTGGTGGGGATGCGCGAGCCGCCGCGCCCGCCGAGGGCATAGGCCTCGTCCCCCTTCCAGGCGATCACCGGCGCCATCGAGGAGAGCATCCGCTTGCCCGGCGCCACGGCGTTGGCCTCCCCCTGCACCAGCCCGAAGAGGTTGGGCTGGCCCGGGGCGGCGGCGAAGTCGTCCATCTCGTCGTTGAGGAAGAACCCCGCCCCCGGCACCCACAGCCCGCAGCCGAAGAGCTCGTTGAGGGTGGTGGTGAGGGCCACGAGGTTGCCGTCGCGGTCCACCACCGAGAGGTGGGTCGTCTCGGTGCCCCCGGCCGCCGCTCCGGCGTCCGGCCACGGCTTGATCTGTGTGGAAGGGGTGGCGTGCCGGGGATCGATCTGCGCCGCCCGGCGGGCGATCCAGTCGGGAGCGAGGAGCTGCGCCTCGGTCGCCCGGGTGGTGGCGGGATCGCCCAGCAGGAAGCGGTCGGCGAAGGCGCGCCGGAAGGCTTCGGCCAGCAGGTGGTCGCGGTCGGCCCCGAAGCGCGGGAGCTTCGCCCAGCCGAGCCGCTCCAGCATGCCGAGGGTCTGGCCGAGGATGACGCCGCCGGAGGAGGGGAGCGGCATGGAGGCGAGCCTCCAGCCGAAGGCGTCGAGGAGGAGCGGCTGGCGCCATTCCGGCTTGTAGGCCGCGAGGTCGGCGGTGGTGAGCACGCCGCCGTGCTCGCTCGAGGCCTTCTCGACCGCGGCGGCGACCGGGCCGGTGGTGATCCCCCGCGGCCCCTGCTCGGCGTAGCGGCCGAGGGTCGCCGCGAGGTCGGGGAGGCGCAGCACGCCGCCGATCGCCGGCGGGGAGCCGTCAGGGAGCCACACCCGCGCGCTCTCCGGGAAGCGGCCGAGGAGCTTGCGGGTCTGCTCCTTGCCCAGCAGGTCGTGGAGATAGCGGCTGACGGGGAATCCCTCGGCCGCCAGGCGCCGGGCCGGGGCCACCACCCGCGTCCAGGGGAGCCGGCCGTAGCGCTGGTGGAGGGCGTAGAGGCCGGCCGGCGAGCCGGGGACCCCCGCCGCCAGCGGCCCCACCAGCGAGGCCCCCGGGACCGGCTTGCCCTGGGGGTCCAGGTACATGTCGTGCCGCGCCCGGGCCGGCCCCACCTCCCGGAAGTCGAGCGCCGCGAGGTCCCCCCCCATCCGCACCACGGCGAAGCCCCCCCCGCCGAGGTTGCCGGCCTCGGGATAGACCACCGCCAGGGCCAGGGCGGTGGCGACCGCCGCGTCCACGGCGTTCCCCCCGGCGCGCAGGGCCTCCAGCCCCACCTCGACGGCGAGGGGGTCGGCCGCGGCCACCGCGCCGCCGGTGCCGATCGGCGCCGGCACCGCCGCGGGCCGGGCGGGGAGGGGGAGGAGCAGGGTGAGCAGCAGGAGAGCGGCGGGGAGCTTTCTCATGCCGCCGATTCTACGAGATCAACTACGAGATCTAACTACGAGATCCGGTCCCGCAGGAGCGCGTCGCGGGCGGCGAGCGCACGCTCCAGGAGCTTCACCTCGCCGCTCTCGCGGTAGCGCGCGGCGGCCAGCTTGAGCAGGGCCGCCGCCTCGCCGCCGCGCCCCTGCTCCCGGCGCAGCGCCGCCTCGAATTCCAGCAGGCGGGCCTCGACGAGCAGGTCGCCCGTGCCGTGGGCCAGGCAGCCGGCGGCGGCGCGCAGCGCCGCCTCGGCGCCGGCCAGGTCCCCCTGCCGCCGCCGGGCCTCGCCGGCCGCGGCCCAGGCCCGGGCCTTCAGGTCCTCGACCACCGGGGCCGCGTGCCGCTCGGGGTCGAGCCGGTCGGCCCCGGCGAGCGCCAGGGTGGCGAGGGAGCCCGCGGCGGCGGGATCCTCGCCGCCTTCCAGGCTCTTGGCCAGCAGCAGCTCGCAGAGCCCCCAGGTATGGAAGCGGCCGTCGCGCCGGAGCCGCTCCCCCCGCGCCTCGGCGGGGAGCGCCAGGAGCTCGGCCGCCAGGACGGGGGCCTCGGCGCGCTCGCGGTCGAGCGCCGACCGCAACCGGCTCAAGCTGGCGAGCAGAGACGCCGTGGCGCCGCCGTCCTCTTCCAGCAGGAGGGCGGTGGACGGCTCGGCGATGTCGAGCGCGCCGCCGCGGTCTTCGTCGGTCATGGACAGATGGGAATCCTTACTTCCCGAGTGCGGAGAGGGGGGCGAACCGGGACGGCCGCTCCGGAGCCCCGGCGCGGCGTTCGAATCTCAGGCCGGCACCTCCGGCGCGGCCAGCCGCTCGGCGGTGGGCCCGTGGACGACCTGGCCGCCGTGGGTCAGCAGCGACCCCGCGACGACCTCATCCCCGGTGTTGACGGCCAGCTTCCCCTCCTTGTCGAGCAGGAGCTGAAGGAGGGAGAGGACGTTGCGGGCGAACAGCAGGCTCGAATCGTGGGGCATGGTGGCCGCCAGGTTCGAGGGGCCCACGATCAGCACGCCGTTTTCCACCACCTCGCAGTCGGGCTGCGACAGCTCGCAGTTGCCCCCCTGCTCGACGGCGAGGTCGACGATGATCGAGCCCGGCCGCATCGCGCGCACCATCTCGGCGGTGACCAGGCGCGGCGCGGGCCGGCCCGGCACCAGGGCGGTGGTGATCACGGCGTCGGCCTGGGCGAGATGGCGCTGGACGATCTCGCGCTGGCGGCGCAGGAAGTCCTCGCCCATCTCGCGGGCGTACCCCCCCTGCCCCTCGCCGCTCTCGGCCTGAGGGAGCTCGATGAGCTTCCCCCCCAGCGACTCGACCTGCTCCTTGACGGCGGCGCGAATGTCCGACACCTCGACCACGGCGCCCAGCCGCTTGGCGGTGGCGATCGCCTGCAGGCCGGCCACCCCGGCCCCCATGATCACCACCCGCGCCGGCTTGATGGTGCCGGCGGCGGTCATCAGCAGGGGGAAGTACTTGGGCAGCCGCCAGGCGGCGAGGAGCACGGCCTTGTAGCCGGCGATCGACGCCTGCGAGGAGAGGGCGTCCATGGGCTGGGCGCGGGTGACCCGGGGGACCAGCTCCAGGGCGAGGGAGGTGACGTTGCCCGCCGCCAGCGTGCGCACCATGTCGGGATGGCGGTAGGGGGCCAGGAAGCCGATCAGCACGGCGCCCGGCTTCAGCCCCTCGGCCTCGGGGCCGGGCAGCCCCTCGAAGGCGCCCGGCGGCGTCACCTTGAGCACCACGTCGGCGCTCTCCCAGGCGGCGGCGGGGTTGTCGACCAGGGCGGCGCCCGCCGTCTCGTACTCGGCGTCGTGGAACTGAGAAGCCTCGCCGGCGCCGCGCTCGACGGCGACCTCGAGGCCGAGCTTGGCCATCCGGCGCACCGTTTCCGGGGTGGCGGCGACGCGCGTCTCTCCCGGGCGCCGCTCACGTGGGACGAAGACCTTCACCATGGACGGAGCCTCCCAAGCCGGGGTTTGATTCCGCGGGAATCCTACTGCGCGGACGGCGATGGCGCAAATTCAGTCCTCGATCTCGAGCTCGCGGCCCGCCGGAGAGCTCTGGAAGTCCTCGCCGGCGTTCTCGGCCGGATCGTGGAAGACCGCCTCCTCCTCCGGGTCCGGCGCGGCGGGGCGCAGGAGCGAGGCGAGGATCGACAGCGCCAGCACCCCCAGCACGATGCCGAGCGAGAGCTCGGGCGGGATGTCGACCACCTCGTGGCCCAGCATCTTGCAGCCCACGAACACCAGCACCAGGCCGACGCCGTAGCCGAGATAGCGGAATTTGACCATCAACCCGGCGAGCAGGAAGTAGAGGGCCCGCAGCCCCAGGATGGCGAAGATATTGGAGGTGAAGATGATGAAGGTGTTGCGCGTGACCCCGAAGACCGCCGGGATCGAATCGACCGCGAAGATCACGTCGGTGGCCTCGATCACCACCAGCACCAGCAGCAGGGGGGTGGCCATGACCCGGCCGCCGTCCCGGATCAGGAAGCGCTTGCCGTGGTAGGAGCCGGCGAGCGGCACGAAGCGCTGGAACAGGCGGACCACCGGGTTCTTCTCCGGATGCACCTCCGGCTCCTCCGAGCGGAACATCTTGAAGCCGGTGTAGACGAGAAAGGCCCCGAAGACGAAGATCAGCCATTCGAAGCGCGAGATCAGCGCCGTGCCCAGGCCGATGAACAGGCCGCGGGAGAGCAGGGCCCCCAGGATTCCCCAGAAGAGCACCCGGTGCTGCTGCTCCGCCGGCACCGCGAAATAGTTGAACAGGATGACGAAGACGAAGATGTTGTCGAAGCTGAGCGCCCGCTCGATGACGTAGCCGGTGAGGAACTCCAGTCCGGCCTGGTGGCCGAAGCGGAAGGCGATCCAGAGGTTGAACGCCAGGCCGACAGCCGTCCAGACGACGCTCCAGACCAGCGCCTCGCGCAGCCCGATGCGGTGCTCCCGGCGGTTGAGGACCCCCAGGTCGAGGGCCAGCACCCCTAAGATCAGGAGGAAGAAAACGCCCCAGTGCAGAGGGGTGCCGACGGCGATCTGTCCCATGGAAATCCGTCCGCGGGGCGCCTCCGCGCGCGAGAGCGCCCCGCGGGGGCGGAATCAGCCCTTCTTCAGGTGGGAATTGACCAGCTTGGTCAGCTCGAACATCGAGACCGAATCCTTGCCGTCGAAGACCGCCTTCAGCTTCGCGTCCGCCTTGATCGTCCGCTTGTCGTTGGGGTCCTGAAGCTTATGCTCGCGGATGTAGTCCCAGATACGCTTGGTGACCTCGGTGCGCGGCAGGGGATCCTTGCCGACCACCGCCGCCAGCGCCGCGTCCGGCGTCAGCGGAGCCATGAAGGCGCTGTTGGCCGCCCCGCCCTTGGAGCCGCCCGCCTTCTTGGATGCGCCCGCCTTGGAAGCGCCACTCGATTTTTTCTCGGCCATTGAATACTCCTCCACAATCTGAAGGTTAAAGTTCACTCCGGGTCGTCAAAACCGCCGGAAACCGTATGCAAATCTCCGGCCGTGCCCTCCCCGCGGAGTGGGGACCATCCCCTCTATCGTAGCCGGTTTTCGCCGGCCCGCGCGAATGGTAACGTTGGCGCCCCATGCGCCCCCTCTTCATCACCTTCGAGGGGCTCGACGGCAGCGGCAAGTCGACCCACCTGCGGCGCGCCTCCGACTGGCTGGCGCAGCGTAGCATCCCACACCTGGTCACCCACGAGCCGGGCGGGACGCCGCTGGGCGACGCCCTGCGCGCCGTCTTCCTCGACTCGCGCTGGGGCGCGGTCGACGGCGTCGTCGAGTTGCTGCTCGTCTTCGCCAGCCGGCGCCAGCACCTGCTGGAGGTGATCGAGCCGGCGCTGCGCGAGGGCCGGCACGTGCTCTGCGACCGCTTCACCGACTCGACGCGGGCCTACCAGGGCTACGGCCGGGGGGTGCCGCTCGGCGTCATCGACCAGGTGGACCGGCTGGCCACGGCGGCGCGGCGGCCCGACCACACCCTGCTCTTCGACCTGCCGGCGGAGGCGGCCCGCGCCCGCGGCCACTCCCCCGGGCGCCGGGGGCGCGGCGAGGCCGACCGGCTCGACGCCGAGGACCTCGCCTTCTACGAGCGGGTGCGCCGGGGGTTCCTGGAGATGGCGGAGCGGGAGCCGCGCTTCGAGGTCCTCGACTCCGCGGGAGCGGTCGCCGCCACGGAAGAGCGGATGCTCCGCGTCCTCGGGCGCCTGTTCGGCGGGGAGGGCCGGGAGTGAGCTACGAATCGGCCCTCGCCGCCGCCCGCCGGGGGCGCCTCTATCCGTCGGTGATCCTCGACGGCGGGAGCGCCGAGGCGCGCCGGAGCGCCGCCCTGGAGCTCGCCCGCGCCCTGCTCTGCGATGCCCCGGCGGCGGAGCGCCCCTGCGGCGTCTGCCGCCACTGCCGGCGCATCGTCTGGGCGGGGGAGGACGAGGCGGCCCCCTTCCATCCCGACTTCCAGGTGCTGGAGCGCGACCTCAAGGCGTCCACCTCCGTGGACGCCACCCGCGAGATGCTCCGCACCGCCCAGGTCTCCCCCTACGAGGCCCGGGGGCAGGTCTTCGTCATCGCCAGCGCCGAGAGCCTCACCGGCGAGGCCGCCAACGCCCTGCTCAAGACCCTGGAGGAGCCCCACGTCTCGGCGCCGCGCAACTTCTTCCTCCTGGCCCCCTCGCGGCTCGACCTCCTGCCCACCCTGCGCAGCCGCTCGCTCGCGGTCTTCCTGGGGCCCGCCGAGCCGGTCGACCCCGCGGTGGTCGAGCCCCTGGCCCGGGCGTTCTCCGCCGCGGCCGCGGCCTGGGGCGCGAGCGGCTCGCCGGTCTACCTGCTCTCGGCGGCGGCGGCCCTCGCCGGAGCCGGCGGGTGGGAGGACCCGCGCTCGGGGCGCCCCTGGGCGGTGGCCGCCGCCGCCGTGGTGCGCTCCCTCCCCCAGGAAGCGGAGGCGGGGGCCGGCCGGCGCGCCCGGCTCGCCCTCGCCGAGGCCCTCCTCGAAGGGCCCGCCCTGCGGCTGCGCGGCATCACCGCCGAGCGCATCCTGGAGGGGATGGTGGCTCGCCATCTCACGGCTTGAGCACCATCCCCTGTGGAGGGAAGGAGCCCGGCACGAGGGGTGTGCTAAAATAATCCTCCGTTTTTTGTCGCCTATCGGAATCTGTCCCGGTCTCGATCTGTTGGCAGCCTCTGATACACCGTCCACGAAAAAGGAGTCAGACTCATGAATGCATTTCGTAAGCAGTTGATCCCGGGGGCGCTCGTGCTCGCCGCCGTCCTGGGCGTCCTGCCGGCCTGCGCGCAGCAGAAGGCTGCCGCCGCCGGGTCGGCGTCTGGATCGAATCAGGTGCTCGCCGTGGTCAACGGCAAGCCGATCACCGAGGCGGACATCCGCCAGACCAGCGCGGACCAGTTCAAGGCGCTCGACCGCGAGTACCAGCAGAACGTCCACCAGCTCCTGGAGAACAGCCTGGACCAGGCCGTCCAGGACCGCCTGCTGGAGGCGGAGGCCGCCGCCCGCAAGGTGACCAAGGACCAGCTCCTCGCCGAGATCAAGCCCGCCGCGGTGACCGACGCGGACGTGGACGCCTTCTACGAGCAGAACAAGGCCCAGATCCCACGCCCGAAGGAGCAGGTCGCGGCCCAGATCAAGACCTACCTCGAGCAGCAGGGCCAGCAGAAGGCCCGCACCGAGTACTTCAAGACGCTGCAGGCCAAGTACAAGGTCGACTACAAGCTCGAGCCGATCCGCGTCGACGTCGCCGCCACCGGCCCCGCCAAGGGCCCGGCGAGCGCCCCGGTGACGATCGTCGAGTTCTCCGACTTCCAGTGCCCGTTCTGCTCCCGCCTGACCCCGACCCTGGCGGAGGTCGAGAAGAAGTACGGCGACAAGGTCCGCCTGGTCTTCCGCCAGTACCCGCTGCCGTTCCACCAGAACGCCCAGAAGGCGGCCGAGGCCTCGCTGTGCGCCGCCGACCAGGGGAAGTTCTGGGAGCTGCATGACGCGATGTTCGGCAACCAGGGCGAGCTCGGCGTCGACCAGCTCAAGGCCAAGGCCGCCTCGCTGGGCCTGAACGCCGACAAGTTCAACAAGTGCCTCGACTCCGGCGAGAAGGCCGCGGCCATCCAGGCCGACGTCAAGGCCGGCTCGGCGGCCGGCGTCAGCGGCACCCCGGCGATGTTCATCAACGGCCGGTTCATCAACGGCGCCGTGCCGCTCGACAACATCACCACCGTGATCGACGACGAGCTGCGCCGCGCGGGTCAGAAGACCGCCTCGAAGTAAGCTGGACGGTTCCAGACGGGACTCGATGGGGGGCGGCCTCAAGGGCCGCCCCTTTTGTATATCCTCCCCCCATGTCCAGAGACCTTCCCGCCGACGAATTCCGGGCCGCCATGCACCGGGTGGCCGACCTGGTGGCCGATTACCTGGAGGGGGTGGGGGACCGCCCGGTGCTGCCCGCCGTCAGGCCGGGGGAGGTGCGGAGCGTGCTCCCGGCCGCGCCCCCGGAGGAGCCGGAGCCGCTCGACACCATCCTCGACGACTACCTGCGGGTGATCGAGCCCAACCTCACGCACTGGAACCACCCCGGCTTCCTCGCCTACTTCGCCATCACCGGCTCCGGCCCCGGCATCCTGGGGGAGACCCTCGCCGCGGCGCTCAACGTCAACGCCATGCTCTGGCGCACCTCGCCGGCCGGCACCGAGCTGGAGGAGCGCGTCTGCGCCTGGCTGGCCCGAATGATAGACCTCCCCGCCGACTTCCGCGGCCACATCAACGACACCGCCTCGTCGAGCAGCCTGGTGGCCCTCGCCGCCGCCCGGCACCGGCTCCCCGGGCTGGACGCGCGGGTGCGCGGGCTCTCCGGCCGTCCCGATGCCCCCCCGCTCACTCTCTATGCCAGCGACCAGGCCCACTCCTCGATCGACAAGTCGGCCATCGTCCTTGGGGTAGGCCAGGAGAACGTCCGGCGGATCGAGAGCGACGGCGACTTCCGGATGTCCGTCCCGGCCCTTATCCGCGCGATCGAGCGCGACCGCGCTGAAGGGCGGCTCCCCATGGCGGTGGTGGCGACCGTGGGCACCACCTCCACCACCAGCGTCGACCCCGTCCCCGCGATCGCCGACCTCTGCGCCCGGTTTGGGATCTGGCTGCACGTCGACGCCGCCTACGCCGGCTCGGCCGCCATCTGCCCCGAATACCGGGCCCTGATGCCGGGGATCGAGCGCGCCGACTCGCTGGTGGTCAACCCCCACAAGTGGCTGTTCACGCCGGTCGACTGCTCGGTGCTCTACGTGCGCGATCCGGCCCTGCTCAAGGCCGCCTTCTCCCTGGTGCCGGAGTACCTGCGGACCCCGGAGGAATCCGAGGTCACCAACCTGATGGACTACGGCTTTCAGCTCGGCCGCCGCTTCCGCTCCCTCAAGCTCTGGATGGTGATCCGCGCCTTCGGCGTCGAGGGGCTGCGCGAGCGCATCCGCGAGCACTGCGCCCTCGCCCGCGAGCTCGCCGGCTGGATCGCGGCCGACCCCCGCTTCGAGCTGGCCGCCCCGGTCCCCTTCAGCACCGTCTGCTTCCGCGCCCGCCTGGAGGGGCCGGAGGGGAACCCGGACCGCTTCAACGAGCGGCTCCTCGCCCGCGTCAACGCCGCGGGGCCGGTCTTCCTCTCCCACACGGCCCTCCAGGGGCGCTACACCCTGCGGGTCGCCATCGGCAACCTGCGGACGGGACGGGAGCACATCCAGTCTCTCTGGGACCTGATCGGCCGCGCCTGCGACGAGCTGCGGCGAGAGGAGGGCGCTTGAGCCGGGCGTACCCCTTCCTCCCCTATCGCCCCGAGCGGCTCCCCGAGGCGGAGATGCTGCGCCGGGCCCGGGACTTCCACGCCGAGATGGACCGCCGCCGGAGCGTCCGCTTCTTCTCCCCCGACCCGGTGCCGCGCGAGCTGATCGAGACCGCCATCCGTACCGCCTCGACCGCCCCCTCCGGCGCCCACCGCCAGCCGTGGAGGTTCGTGGTGGTGGGGGACCCGGCGCTCAAGCGGGAGATCCGCGCCGCCGCCGAGGCCGAGGAGTATGAGAGCTACGCCGGCGGGCGCATGCCCGAGGAGTGGCTGGAGGCCCTGGCCCCGCTCGGCACCACCTGGGAGAAGCCCTTCCTGGAGACCGTCCCCTGGATCGTGGTCGTCTTCGAGGAGCTGTACGGCCTCGGTCCCGACGGCCGCAAGCGGAAAAATTACTACCCCAAGGAGAGCGTGGGGATCGCCTGCGGCCTCTTCATCGCCGCCCTCCACCACATGGGTCTCGCGACCCTCACCCACACGCCGAGCCCGATGGCCTTCCTCTCCCGCCTCCTCGGCCGCCCCGCCAACGAGAAGCCCTTCATCCTCTTCCCCGTGGGCTACCCGGCGCCGGACGCCGAGGTGCCGGACCTTCGGCGGAAGGGGTTGGAGGAGGTGAGCGTCTGGCTATAGGCCTCAGCATCCACCCCACCACCGCCGCCAACGCCACCGCCGCCAACCCGAGCCCGGCGGGGAACCCCGGCGCCCGGTAGACCAGCTCCACCCGGTGCTCGCCCGCCGGCAGCCAGGCGGCGAGGAAGGGGCCGTCCGCCACTCCTGTAGGAAAGAGGCGGCCGTCGAGGAAGAGGCGCCAGCCGCCGTCCTGGTAGACGCTGGAGGCGAGGAGGCGCTCCTCGGCGAGCCGCGCCTGGGCGACGAGGAGGGAAGGCCCCATCGTGAGGATCTCGATCGCCGAATCCGCCGGGCGGGCCGCCGTCCAGGCCGCCGGCCGGTCCGGGGAGGGCGGGACGAGCGCCCGGGCCGCGAAATCCGGGTTGGCGGCCAACTGCTCGGGCCAGGGCCGGGCTCCGAGGGCCTCCGTGGAGGCCGGAAGGAAGAGGCGGGGCAGGAACCGCTCGCGCTCGAAGATCCGCCCCGTGGGATCGTGGAAGACCGGCCGCAGCCCCGGGATCGATCGCATCCGCGGCGGCGTCACCACCCAGCGCACCCCCAGGAGCTGGTAGAGGGGGTGCTCCGGCACCGTCAGCACGTGCTCCGTCGAGCGGACGGCGGCGCTCACCGGCCCCACCGCCTGCGCATAGGGGAACGGCTTCAGGGGGTTCGAGATCCGGACGTCCGCCAGCCCATAGACCGCCGGCGCGTTGGGCAGGAGCCGGGTGTCCAGCGCCGCGATCCGGGTGCCGCCCGCGTTCTCCTGGAGGAAGCGGATCAGCGGCGTCACCGGATAGTAGGCGCTCCGCGGCAGGGACGGATTCGCCGGGAGGTGGAAGACGAGGAGCTCGGCGGCGAGGAGGGCGCAGAGGGCGAGGACCGCGACCCTTCTCCCCTCTCCCGGTGAGGGAGGACGGGAGGGGCCGGGAGAGGGGCCGGGGGTGAGGGTTCGAGACCTCAGACAGAAGAGCAGCGCCGCTCCCGCCACCGCCACGAGCTGCGTCCCCATCCAGAGCCACCGCAGGGAGGCCAGCGACTCCACGTCCGCCGAGAGGAGATACCCCCAGGCGATCAACCCCAGGAGGAGCAGAGCAGCGGCGAGGACCGCCCGGGGCCCCGGCCCCGCGCCCGCCCGCCAGCGCTCCACCGTGCAGGCCCCCACCCAGGCCAGCGAGAAGGCGGCGACCAGGAGGAGCCGCCGGTTGGCGCTGAGCGACTGGTTGAGCCCCGGCACCTTCAGGAGGAGGAGCGACACCCCGGGAAGGTTGATCGCGATCAGCAGGCTCACCAGGGCGAGCGCCAGGAACAGCGGTTCCTCCCGGAACCGCCGCGCGGTGGGGACGAAGGCCAGCAGGGCGGCGAGCAGGGCGGCCCCGCCCACGAAGCCCGAGGAGTCCTCGTTGCTGTTGGCCTCCCCCCAGTAGTGGCCGTAGCGGCTGTTGCCGAAGGCGTTCGGCGCGAAGACCGGGACCACGCGCTTCTCGACCCCCGTCTCGCTCCTCCGCAGGCCGGCCTCGGGATGGGCCAGGAGCCTCTCGTTGCGGGCCTCGACCCAGCGGTGGCGGAGCGACTGCGGGAGGAGCCGGAGCGCCGGCACCAGCCCCGGAGCGGCCAGCCCGGCCGCGAGGGCCCCTGCGGCCGCCCACCGGACCAGCAGCCGGGCCCGCTCTCCGGCCGGCCGGCGCCGGAGCCGGGCGATCGCGAAGAGCCCACCCACGATCGCCACGTAGAGCGCCGTCTCGGGGTGCCCGCCCGTGATCAGGCCAAAGGCCGCGGCCACCAGCAGCAGGAAGTCCCGGCGCGCGCCGCGCTCGTCCGTCATCACCAGGGCATAGAGGACGAGCGGCAGGAGGGCCGGCGAATTGGCGAGCGGCCAGTTGACCCAGAGCAGCAGGAACCCCCCGAGCCCGAAGGCGAGGCTGCCGAACAGGGACGCCTCCTCCGAAAGCCCCTGCCGGCGCAGCAGCAGGAAGAGGAAGACCAGGGCGAGCAGCACCCGCAAGCCCGCCGTCACGCCGACCGCCGCGGGCAGGGGAAGGGGGAGGGCGGCGAGGACCAGCGGCTGGAACGTCTGCGCCTGTGGATCGGCGAGGAGGGGCATCCCCGCGCCCACGAGGTCGTTCCATAGCGGCCACGCGCCGGTCCGGATCTCCCGCCGCACCTGGGCCTGCAGGGGGACGACCTGGGTCACCAGGTCGTTCTGCAGGACGTTCCCTTGGGGAGGCTTCCGCGCGTCCTCCGGCTGGGCCATGCCGGGGAGGATATCCGCGGGAAGGAGCACCTTCCCCAGGAACAGCGCCGGCCCGAACAGGATCACCAGGAGCAGCCCGAACACCCCCCAGATCCGCACCGGCAC
This sequence comes from Thermoanaerobaculia bacterium, assembly GCA_045807625.1. Lineage (GTDB taxonomy): Bacteria > Acidobacteriota > Thermoanaerobaculia > Multivoradales > UBA5704 > DATARR01. The sequence continues at coordinate 95,253 of JBJMHA010000022.1, forward strand.
CGGGTCCCACCATCGCCGGAGCGCCCGGTCGAGCAGGAAGGCGAGCAGGGCGAGATAGAGGCCGGGGAGGAGGATCACGCCGGGAGTCTATCGAGCTCCCGGTAGGCCCTCTTCAAAATCGCCAGGAAGAAATTGAGCCAGGGCAGGAGGTCGTGCCGCCCCTCGTGCCACCCCTCCGAGCTGCGGTGGAGGACGTCGGAGCTGACAGGCAGGGCAAGCCGGGAGAGATTGTTGCGGAAGGACATCATAGGTTGAGCACCGCCAGTGTAGTGTGCATCGGGTTGATGTTGGTTATCGCGCCCCGTTGGGGCTTGCATCGTTGTGGGATGCGGGCTTTGGACCCAGCCCGTTGGACTGGGCTGAGGGAGCCCGGGCCTTCAGCCCGGATGGAGGTGGTCGCGAGATGTTTGAGGCCCGAACGGGCCGCCCTCCCTCAGCCCAGGGCATCGCCCTGGGTTCGAGGGGCGAGATCGATCCCGAGGCGGCCTGAAGGGCCGCGCTCATCTACTCCCTGTCGCCCTGCGGGCTGATCCGAGGGGGCGGGATGGAGCTTCCGGCGTTGTGGTCTTCTCCCGGCTGGAAATTCTGCTCTGGATCTCCGGTGGGGAGTGGAGCCCTGGACGAAAGATGAGCTCCCACGCTCCACAATCTCGAAGGGCAGGCTCGCCCTCTGAGACCCGAGCCGAAAATCTCAGAGGTACCGTCCTCCCCTGTGAGATTTCTCCGGAGAATCTCGTAGGGGAGAGCTCCCCTTCGAAAAAGTGGCGATATCCAACGAAGCCCTTCGGGAAGGTCTCGGAGGGGAGGCTCGCCCCGCGAGATTCCGGACGGGATCTCAGTAGTAATCCGCGCAGGAGAGGTAAAAGCCGCACCGGGGGTCCGGGCAGAACAGCTTGCACTTCCGCTCCTCCAGGCGCCGGCCGCAGTTGGGGCAGGTCCGCATGATCTCGTCGGGCGAGGCGTTGCGGAACGGGGTCTCGTCGCGCTGGGGGTCGGGGGGCGGTTTCATGGGCTGCATTTGCTCCCCAAGCGGGGCTCGGATAGCTTACACCTCCTCACAGGGGAGGGGACGCCATGCCACGCATCACCCGGGTCTACACCCGCACTGGAGACGACGGAACGACCGGCCTCGGCGGGGGGCAGCGGGTGCCCAAGGATTCGGTCCGCATCGAGACCTATGGCACGGTCGACGAGCTGAATTCGGAGATCGGGGTCGCCATCGCCCTGGGGCTTGAGCCCAAGCTGGCCGAGACGCTGGCGCGGGTGCAGAACGAGCTGTTCAACGCCGGCTCGGACCTCTGCATCCTGGAGGAGGACAAGGCGAAGATGCCCGTGCCAGGGGTCGAGGAGCGGCACGTCCAGGCCTTGGAGCGGCTGATGGACGAGCTCTCCGGCGAGCTCCCCTACCTGGAGAACTTCATCCTGCCGGGGGGATCGGCCGGCGCGGCGCAGCTCCACGTGGCCCGCACCGTCTGCCGCCGGGCGGAGCGCCTGGCCGTCGCGCTGGCGCGGCAGGAGCCTGTGGGCCCCTTCGTCGTCCGCTACCTCAACCGCCTCTCGGACGCCCTCTTCGTCATGGCCCGCTACGAGAACCTCAAGCGGGGGATCGCGGACCTGCTCTGGGACAGCCGCGCCTGAAGTTGGCCCGGGTTTTGAATTCAATCTGAGGACGCCGCGGACCGGTTCGCGCCGGTCCGCTTCCATCTCCGGAATCAGGAGGAGCGCACATGTCGTCCTCGTTCGGCGTATATCTGATCGGCTTCATCATCCTGGTCATCGGGCTGGCGCTGGGGGCCCATCTGGCCGGCGTCCCCTCGATGTGGATCGCCGTCGGCGTGATCTGCCTGGTGGGGATCGGCATCCTGAGCGCGGTCAAGAAGACCCAGGGACGGCCCAGCGGATCTGTCGGCGGGCCCGGCAGCGGACCGAGCGGTCCGCCGAGGATCTGATCCAGAGACTGAAAAAAGAGTTGGGCGGCCAGCGGTCGCCCTCTTCGGGAGCGGAGAGGGCGGAAGAGTGGGGCGAGGGTGGATGGGGCGACCGCGGGCCGCCCTTCGTGTGTCTGGAGCACCTTCAAGTATGTGAAGATCTCCCCCGCCGTGACCCGTCCCTCGCGTCTCCGCGCGCTCTTCGGCTCCGCCTTCGGGTTCGACCGGCTGGCCTGTTTCGCCATCGACCATCCGCGGGGGACGATCCTCGCCTTCGCGCTCCTGACCCTGCTCGCCGCGCCAGGCCTCCTGCGGCTGCAGCTCCGCACCGACGGCCACGCCCTGGTGCCGGCCGGCGATCCGGCCGTGCGCTTCGACGCCGAGGTGCGGCGGCACTTCGGGCTGCGCGATCCGATCGTGGTGGTGCTCCAGACCCCCCGGCCGAACGGCATCTTCAACACCGGCACCCTGCGCCGCGTCAAGGATTTGACCGCCGACCTGGAGAAGCTCGGCGGCGTCCCGGCCGGCGGGGTCACCAGCCTCGCCACCGAGAAGCGGGACCGGGTCTACCCCGGCACGCTCAATTTCCGGCCCTTCCTCGACGTGGTGCCCGAGACGCCGGAGGAGATGGCGCTCTTCCGGGGGGACCTCGAAGGGATCGACGTCCTCCACGGCACGCTGGTGTCGAAGGACCAGAGCGCGGTGGCCATCCTGGTGGGGGCGCCCAACGTGCTCGACCGGTCCGGAGCGCCGGGGGGCGTCAACGCCGCGGCCGCCGACCGGGTCGCCCTCTGCCGCCGCATCGTCGAAATCAGCCGGAGGTTCGAGGCGCCGGGGAACCGCGTCCGGGTCGTGGGGGCGCCGATGGCCGAGTCGCTGCTGGGCCTCCACATTCTCCAGGATCTGATCGTCCTGCTGCCGCTGTCGATCGCCATCATCTGCTTCGTCCTCTGGCTGGGCTGCCGGCGCCTGGCCGGGGTCTGGCAGGGGATGATCCAGCTCGCGGCGGCCCAGGCCTTCACCTTCGGCGTCATGGGGTGGCTCCGCGTGCCGGTCTACCTGACCACGGCCGTGCTGCCGGTGATCCTCACCACCCTGGCGCTGGCCGACGAGATCCACCTCTTCTGGCGCTACCAGCAGCTCCTGGGCCCCGAGCCGGGGGAGGCCGACCGCAATCACCCGGAGGCGGTGCGGGTGCTGCTCTCGCAGATGAGCCGGCCGATCGTGCTGGCGACGGTCACCACGATCATCGGCTTTCTCTCCTTCCTCTCCTCGCCGCTGGTGGCGGTGCGGAGCTTCGGCGCCTTCGCCGGGGTGGGGCTCCTCTTCTGCCTCTTCTGGTCGCTGATGGTGGGGCCGGCCCTCCTGGCCCTGCTCCCCCCCGCCTCCCTGCGGCGGCCGGCGGGGGGGAGCGCCGCCCCGTCGGACCGCTTCCGCCGCCTCTTCACACCGCTCTACCGCTCCCCCCGGCGCACCCTGGGCGCGCTCGCCGCCCTGACCCTCCTGGCCAGCCTGGGGGTCGGCCTCCTCCAGGTGCAGGACTCCTGGATCGGCGGCTTCGCGCCGGGGAGCCCGTTCCGCCGCGACACCGCCGAGGTCAACCGCCTGTTCAACGGCACCCACCTGCTGCAGGTCGAGCTCGACCTCTCCCGGTGGAACGGGAAGCTCGGGGAGGTCTGGGAGGGGACGCCGGGGCCGCTCCTCGATCCCGGGACCCTGCGGGCGATCGGCGGCTTCGAGGCCTTCCTGCGCCGCCAGCCGCGCGTGGGGGGCGCCCTCGGCCCGTACTCGCAACTGGCGACGGTCTCCTTCCTCAAGCACGCCCGCGACCCGAAACGGATGAGCATTCCCAACAGCGCGGAGGAGGTGGCGGACCTGGTCCACTGGTTCGACGAGGTGCGGAGCGCCTCCCGGCGCCGGGAGGTGATCGACGACGCCCGCCGCCAGGGGGTGATCACCCTCTTCCTCAAGGACCCGGACTACAAGCAGGTCGACGCCCTGATGAAGGCGGCGCGGCGCTACGCCCGGGATCATCTGGAGCCGCTCGGGGTCCGCGTCGGCTTCGCGGGAGACATCGCGGTGAGCCAGGCGATGATCCCGGCGATCGTCCGCACCCAGGTCTACTCGCAGCCGCTCTCGCAGCTCGGCTGCTGGCTGGTGGTGACGATCCTCTACCGCTCGCTCTGGGTGGGATTCCTGATCGCCCTGCCCTCGTCCATGGCCGTGGCCTGGATGCTGGGGCTGATGGGCTGGACGGGGATCCCTTTAGGAGTCGCCACGGCGATGTTCTGCTCGATCACGCTGGGCGTCGGCATCGACTACGGCATTCATTTCTACGAGGTCTTCCTGCGCCTGAAACGGGAGGGGGCGGGCCGCGACTCGGCCCTGGAGGCGGTGGCCGAGGCCGGACCGGCGATCGTGGCCGACACGGCGGCCATCGCGCTCGGGTTCGGCATCCTGGGGATCTCGCAGGTCCCCTCGAACGCCCGCTTAGGCTTCCTGGTGGCCGGAGCGCTCGCCGTGGGCTGCGCCCTCACCCTGATCGGCCTCGGCACCCTGCTCGACCGCTCGGTCCGCGATCTGGAGATTCCTTCCGGGCGCGCCGACCGCGATCCCGAGATCGCCGTGTGATAGAAATTCGCCCCGCATGACGCGACAGGAGAAAGCGCAACGCATCGGCGAGATCCTCGACGGGCTCTACCCCACGGTGGACATCCCCCTGGAGCACCGGGACCCGTTCACGCTGCTGGTGGCGGTGGTGCTCTCGGCCCAGACCACGGACAAGCTGGTCAACGAGGTGACCCCCGCCCTCTTCGCCCGCGCCTCCACCCCGGAGCGGATGGCGGCCCTGCCGGTCGAGGAGATCCGCCACCTCATCCGCCGCATCGGCCTGACCGACGTCAAGGCGAAGAGCCTCAAGCGCCTCTCCGAGATCCTGGTGGAGAGGCACGGCGGGCAGGTGCCGCGGACGATGGAGGAGCTCGAGGAGCTCCCCGGCGTCGGCCACAAGACCGCTTCCGTCGTCATGACCCAGGCCTTCGGCCAGCCGGCGTTCCCGGTCGACACCCACATCCACCGCCTGGCCACCCGCTGGGGCCTGACCCGCGGCAAGAACGTCGAGACCACCGAGCACGATCTCAAGCGCCTCTTCCCCGAGGAGACCTGGGGGAAGCGCCACCTTCAGATCATCTACTTCGGCCGCCAGCACTGCCCGGCGCTGTACCACGACCTGGATGGATGTCCGATCTGCTCCTGGGCGGCGAGCCAGAAGCGGAAGGGGGAGGAGGGGCGGCGGAACCGGGGGTTGCGGAAGCGGGGGTAGGTGGGATTCGGGCGCATTCAGAGGGTGGGTGGAAGGGCCGTAGGCCCGGGCTCCCTCAGCCCAGCCCAACGGGCTGGGTCCAGGGACCGGTATCTCACTACCATCCCAAGCCCCGACGGGGCGTGATAGCGCGGCCCTTCAGGCCGCATGGATTGTCCATCGCTGCACAAACCCAGGGCGTTGCCCTGGGCTTAGGGAGGGCGGCCCTTCGGGCCTCAAGCGGATACAGATCGTCTCGCGGCGTTATGATCCCCCCATGACCCGCTTCGCCCGCTACGTCTGGCTCACCCTCGCCTTCAACGTCCTGGTCGTCCTCTGGGGGGCGATCGTGCGGGCTACCGGCTCCGGGGCGGGGTGCGGCAGCCATTGGCCGCTGTGCAACGGGGTGGTGCTGCCCCAGTCCCCCCGGATCGAGACGGTCATCGAATTCTCCCACCGCCTGACCAGCGGCATCGCCCTGCTGCTGGTGGTCGGGCTGGTCGTGGGGGCGTTCCGGCTGCTGCCGCGGGGGCACGCCGGGCGCAAGGCGGCGGTCTGGTCGATGTTCTTCATGGTGGGGGAGGCCGCCGTGGGCGCAGCCCTGGTGCTGTTTCGGCTGGTGGCGGACAACCCGTCCATGGCGCGGGCGATGTTCATGGCGACCCACCTGGTCAACACCTTCCTGCTGCTGGCGGCCCTCACCCTGACGGCCCACTTCGTGAGCGGCGGCCCGGCCTTCCGGCTGCGTGGGCGCGGGTGGTGGAGCGGCGGCTTCGCGCTGGGCCTCCTGGGCTTGCTGGTCTCCGGGGTCAGCGGCGCCACCGCCGCCCTGGGGGATACGCTCTTCCCATCCCAGACCCTCGCCGAGGCCCTGCGGCAGGACCTCTCCCCCACGGCGCACCTGCTGATCCGGCTGCGGATCTTCCATCCGGCGATCGCCATCGCCTCGGGGCTCCTCGCCCTCACCTTGGCGTTGCGGCTGCTGAAGCGGCGGCTGGACCCTGAGACCCGGCGCTTCGCGGGGTGGACGGCGGGGCTCGTCTTCACCCAGATCCTGATGGGGACGGTGAACGTACTGCTCCTGGCGCCGGTCTGGCTCCAGGTGGTCCACCTGCTGATGGCCGACCTGCTGTGGATCGCCTTCGTGCTGCTGGGCGCCTCGGCGCTCGCCTACCTGGGGCTGCCGCGCCTGCCCTCGCCGGCCGCGAAGGCCTTCGCTCCGGCGGCGGATTCGCCCGAGGCCAGGGTGTCGGCGCCGAGCCGGGCCTCCAGCTTCAGCCCCTCTTCCAGCGGCAGCCCCAGACCCTCGTAGACCGCCCGGCGGTCGTTGCGCAGGCACTCCGGCGGGAAGCCGGCGAGGGTGTGCGCCAGCTTCACCGCGTAGCTCAGGGCCTCCCCCTGCGACACCACCTTGGTGGCCAGCCCCATCATCAGGGCCTCGCCGGCGTATACGGGCCGGCCGGTGAGGATGAGGTCGAGGGCGCGGCCGAGGCCGACGATGCGGGGGAGGCGCTGGGTGCCGCCGTCGATCAGGGGGACGCCGAAGCGCCGCTCGAAGCAGCCGAAGACGGCGGTCACGTCCGCGATCCGGAGGTCGCACCAGCAGGCGAGCTCCAGGCCGCCGGCCACGCAGTAGCCGGCGACGGCCGCGATCGTGGGCTTGGAGACGGCCAGGCGGGTGAAGCCGAGGGGACCCTCGCCGCCGGTAGCCCCGGCGGCGAGCGACTCCAGATCCTTGAGGTCGGCCCCGGCGCAGAAGACCTCGCCGCCGCCGGTGAGGACGCCCACCCGCGCCTCCGGGTCGCGGTCGAAGTCGAGCCAGGCCTCCCGCAGGGCGCGGGCGGTGTGAGAGTCGATCGCGTTGCGCGCCTCCGGACGGTTGAGCCGGAGGATGCGGACCGGCCCCTCGGAGGTGACGACGAGGGGGCCGTCCGGGCTCACCGTTTACGCCACCGTCTCACGCACGACCTCTTCGACCGAGGTCATGCCGTCGCGGATCTTCTGGAGGCCGCTGGCGCGCAGGGTCATCATGCCGTTCTGGACCGCCTTCTGGCGCAGCTCGAAGGCGCTGCCGCCGGAGAGGATCATCTCCCGCATGTCGTCGTCGACCTCCAGCACCTCGTAGAGGCCGACGCGACCCTTGTAGCCGGTGTTGCTGCAGCGCTCGCACCCGCGGCCGCGGAAGAGCTTGAGAGTGCGCGACTCGTGCTCGGAGAAGCCGACCTGGGTGAGCGCCGGGGGCGGCATCTCGAACGGCTCCTTGCAGAAGGAGCAGATGCGGCGCACCAGCCGCTGGGCCACGATCATGTGCACCGAGGTCGCCACCAGGAAGGGCTCGATGCCCATGTTCATCAGGCGGCTGATCGAGGACGGCGCGTCGTTGGTGTGCAGGGTCGAGAGCACGAGGTGCCCCGTCATGGCGGCCTTGATCGCCACCTCGGCGGTTTCGAAGTCGCGGATCTCGCCCACCAGGATGATGTTCGGGTCCTGGCGCAGGAACGAGCGCAGCGCCGCCGCGAAGTTGAGGCCGATCTGCTCGCGCGTCTGCACCTGGTTGATCCCCGAGAGGTTGAACTCGACCGGGTCCTCGGCCGTCATGATGTTCACCTCGGGGGTGTTGATGCGCTGGAGGGCCGAGTAGAGGGTGTTCGTCTTCCCTGAGCCGGTGGGGCCGGTGACCAGCACCATGCCGTAGGGCTTGAGGATCGCCGCCTCGAACTTCCGCAGCGACTCCGACTCGAAGCCCAGCTTGGTCATGTCGAGCATGAGCTTGTCCTTGTCGAGCAAGCGCATGACGATCTTCTCGCCGAACAGCGTGGGGAGCACGGAGACCCGGTAGTCGAGGTCCTTGGACTTGCCGGAGATCTTGGTCTTGATCTTGATGCGGCCGTCCTGCGGCAGCCGCTTCTCGGCGATGTCGAGCCGCGCCATGATCTTGCAGCGGCTGGTGATCGCCTCCTTGAGCTTGAGCGGCGGGTGCATCATCTCGTAGAGGATGCCGTCGATGCGATAGCGGACCCGGTACTCCTTCTCGTACGGCTCGATGTGGATGTCCGAGGCGCCGCGCTTGATGGCGTCGGTCAGCACCAGGTTCACCAGCTTGACCACCGGCGCCTGCTCGGACTCCTCCTCCAGCGTCGCGAGGTCGAGGTTCTCCTCCTCCTCCAGCACCTCGAGGTCGCTGGTCGACTCCTCGGAGAGGTCCTCCATCACCTTCTTCAGCTCGATCGCGTGCGTCGAGCCGTAGTAGCGGTCGATGGCGGCGCGGATCCCCGACTCCGACGCCACGACCGGCTCGACCCGGTAGCCGGTCATGAACTTCACGTCGTCCATGGCGAAGACGTTCGTCGGGTCGATCATGGCGACCGTGACCGTGGCCCCCGTCTTGGTCACCGGCAGGATCGTGTACTTGCGCGCCAGGTCGGCCGGGATGATCTTGAGCACGGCCTCGTCGATCTCCACGCCGTTGAGGTCGACCGAGGGGACCTTGAAGTGCTGGGAGAGCGACTCGACGAGCTGCTTCTCGGTCATGTAGCCGAGCTTGACCAGGTTGGTGCCGACCCGGCCGCCCTGCTCCTTCTGGAGCGCGAGCGCCTCGTTGAGCTGCGCCGGGTTGATCCTGCCGGAGCGGACCAGCAGCTCCCCGAGCTTGTCGGGGATTATCGGCTGAGCTTGCGGCCGGCGGAGCGATTCCGCGGGTGGTGCCATGCCAATCACCTCTCGGGCCGAAGCTGCGGGCCCTTTCTTCCATTGCAGCGTGCTGCCAGTACGATGAAACGCCCGGGAAGTTTATCAGCCGGTAGGAAAAGGGGTCAACGCAAATTGGTATCAGCCTATAAAAGCGAGCCTATGAAAGCGAGCCTATGAAAGCGAGCCTATGAAAGCGCCGCCACCGCCCGGGCGGCGATCTGCCGCGGCGGCACCTCCAGCATGCACGCCTTGATCTCGGGGAGGCGCTGGTAGCAGAAGCTGCAGGGGAGGCGCTTGCAGACCGCCCCCTCCGGATCGCCGTACGGGCCGTGCCGCTCGGGGTCGGTGGGGCCCATCACCATGACCAGCGGCGTGCCGAGCGCCCGGGCGAGGTGGCTGGGGCCGGTGTCGCCGCCCAGCATCAGCTTCGCCCGGCGGATCAGCGCCGCCAGGGTGGGCAGGTCCGGCGCCGGCACGACCCGGGCCGCCCCCTCGCCCGCGGCCTCCACCTCGGCGGCCAGACCCTCCTCGCCGCGCGCCGCCGCCACCCAGGTCGGCAGGCCCGTCCCGGCCTGGAGGAGCCGCGCCACCTTCCCCCACCAGGCCGGGGGGTAGCGCTTGTTGGCCCAGCCGGCGCCGGGGTGGAGGAGGGCGAACGGCTCGGGATGGCCGGCGAGGAGCTCCCGCGCGGCCGGCGGCTCCTCCCGGAAGAGCTTCTCCGGGCCGAAGTCGGCCGGCTCGGGGGGGAGGCCGAGGGGGTCGAGGAGGGAGAGCATGCGGTCGACCGCATGGAGACCGCGCGGCACCACCGGCCGGTTGAGGAAGACCGCGCTCGACGGCTCCCGCCGGTGCGGGCGGGCGAAGCCGATCCGGGTTTTTGCGCCCGAGAGCCTGGAGATCACCCCGGCCTTGTGGTTCCCCATCAGGTCGAGCGCCACGTCGGCCGAGAAGCGCCGCAGCTCCGAGACGAGGCCGCCGAGCCCGCTCAAGGCCCGCCGCGAGACCTGCCGCCACTGGCGCAGGCGCACCACGAGCAGCTCGTCGAGGTCCGGATGCCCCTCGAGCACCGGGGCCATCCCCTCCTCGACCACCCAGCCGATCCTCGCCTCCGGGAGATGCCGCCGCAGGGCCGTGAGCACCGGCAGGGCATGGACGACGTCCCCCAGAGCGCTGGTGCGGACGAGGAGGACCCTCATCACCCCGGCCCTCTTCTCCCGTCCCCTCCCCCCTCCCTCACCGGGAGAAGAGGGAGAAAGACAGAAGAAGAAACCTCAACGGTTTTTCTCCCCTCTCCCGGTGAGGGAGGGGGGAGGGGACGGGAGAGGGGCCGGGGGTGAGGGCTCAAGGCAGCGCCTTCACCCTGGCGATCAGATCGCTCGTCGCGTGGTCCTTGGGATCGCCCACCAGCGCCGTCCGGCCGCCGTAGGCGCGGACCGTCTCGTACTCGGGCACCCGCTCAGGGAGGCCGTAGTCCGTCCCCTTGCAGTGGATGTCCGGCTGGAGATCGGCGAGCAGGGGGGCGGGGGAGTCACCCTCGAAGACCACCACGAAGTCGACCGGCTCCAGCGCCGCCAGCAGCTCGGCCCGCTCGGCGGCGGGGACCACCGGCCGGCCCGGACCTTTCAGGCGCTCGACCGAGGGGTCGTCGTTGATCGCCACCACCAGGGCGTCCCCCTCGGCGCGGGCGTCGCGGAGATAGCGCAGGTGCCCCACGTGGAGGAGGTCGAAATGGCCGTTGGCGAAGGCGACCTTCTTCCCGGCGGCCTTGAGCGCCCGGATGCGCTCGCGCAGCTCGGGGACGGTCAGGACCAGCCCCACCGCAGCTCCTCCAGCGGCCGGCGGTCCCTCTCCACCGCCCGCCGCAGCTCCTCGGGCGAGCAGGTGGCGGTGCCCATCTTCATCACCACCACGCCGCCGGCGTAGTTGGCGAGCAGCGCGGCCTCCAGCGGGTCCGCCCCGGCGGCGAGGGCGAGAGCGAAGGTGCCGATCACCGTATCCCCAGCCCCGGTCACGTCCGCCACCTGGTCGGTGCCCGAGACGGGCAGGTGGGCCGAGAGCTCCGGCTTGAACAGGCTCATGCCGCGGCTGCCGCGGGTGATCAGGAGGAAGCGCGCCCCCAGCCGCTCGCGCAGGCTCCGGCCCGCCCGCTCCAGGCGGTCGGGATCGTCCTCGATCGCCGAGCCGAGCAGCGCTTCGGCCTCCTCCTCGTTGGGAGTGGCGCCGTCGAGCCCCAGGAACTCGCTGAGGCGGTAGCGGCTGTCCGCGAGGAGAGTCGCCGTCTCCCCCAGGGCGTCGCGCACCCGCGGGAGCATCCCCGGCTCGACCGCGCCGTAGCCGTAGTCCGAGAGGATGGCCACCCTCACCTCGCCGGCCCAGCGCTGAAGGAGGGCGGTGAAATGCTCGCGGTCCTCGCGGTCGAGGGTGAGTGTCTCCTCGATGTCGTAGCGCACGATCTGCTGCTTGATCGAATGCTTGCCGCCGCCGAGGATGCGCACCTTGGTGGGGGTCCGGTAGCCGGACCGCACCCGGATCCCCTCCGTCCGCACCCCCCGCGCCTCCAGATCGGCGAGCAGCCCCTGGCCGTGCGGATCGTCCCCGACCACCCCGAGCGGCAGGGGGAGACCCCCGAGGGCGGCGACGTTGGCCACCGCGTTCGCCCCGCCACCGGGGGCCAGCTTCTCCTCCTGAAACGAGAGGATGAGCACCGGCGCCTCCCGGCTGATCCGCTTCGGCGTGCCCGTGACGAACACGTCCGCCACCAGATCGACCAGCATCGCTACCGGCTGGCCGGCCATGGCGTCGATCCGGCGCAGCAGGCGGTCGGTGGTGGGGAGGAGCTGGACGTGGGGCATGCGGGTGGGGATTGTAGCAGGGGCTCCGGGGAGAAGGAGCAGGCGCCTGCAAGGACCCAAAGGACTACAAGGACCAGCACGGACGGCGCCAGGTTTTTTCTGGTCCGTGATTGTCCTTGGTGTCCTTGCTGTCCTTGAGAGTCTGTGGGGCAGGTGGGCTCAGGAGCGGCTCTCGCCCTTCCGCTCCGCGATCAGCTCATCCGCCAGGCTCCTGCCTTCAGGGATATATGAGCGCACCAGCGCTTGCGCACGCCGTATGGCAGCCTGGGAGCTGGATCCCGACCGTAGCGCGTCTCCAGTCCTTTCCGTCTCCGATGCTCGATCCCCTTGGATCTCCGAGCTATTCATCTCCGACCTACCCCTTCCCCGCCCCAGCGCCGCCTCGATGACCTCCTATGGCATACCGGTAGCAGAGCCCTGTGAGTCTAGCAGGAGGGACAATAGAAAGGGGCAGGGGGGCGAGGCAGAGTTAGAATAAAGGCATGGAATGTGGAGGGAAGTGGGAAGAGTGGGCGAAACAGAAAACAGGACTCAGGATTCGGCTTAGCAGCGGCGAAGCAATCTTCCACCCTGGCTATATCGCACAACTGGATCAGGGCTCAGATCTCATGCTCTTCATCTCTGGTCATCCCGATAACCCACATCGGGTGTGGATCGCGCGCGGTCAGGTCGCCACCGTAGAGGTCTTGCCGTCCGGAACCCGCCTCCCGATCACCAACACGGAGTAAGAACACGGTCGGCCTTCAAGTTGACATCGACTATGCTCGAAGCCATGAAGACGGCCGTCTCTCTTCCCGACCCGCTGTTCGAAGCCGCGGAAGAGCTGGCCAAGCGCCTTGGGATCTCAAGAAGTGAGCTCTACTCGAACGCAATCGCAGAGTACCTGAAGGCACACCAGAGAGAAGCCGTGACCGAGGCGCTGAACCGGGTCTACGAGCAGGAGCCTTCCAGCCTCGATCCGGTTGTCCTGGCGATCCAGGCTGCCTCTCTTGGAGAAGAGGATTGGTAGTTCCACAAGCTCAATGAAGCTCCTCCTCCTCCAGGGTCCGGTTGGCCTCCAGGACGAGCGCCACGGCCTCCTGGAGGTTCGTCCGAGCCTCTTCGAGAGTCGCTCCTTGAGTATTGGCGCCAGGAAGCTCCTCCACGAAGGCGACGTAGCCTCCGGGGACGTGACGGAAAACGGCTGTGAGCTGAATCGGCATCTCGGACCTCCTGCTCGATGATATGCCAGTTGAAGCTCCGATCAGGCAGTCCCGTCTCCCGCCCGCGTCAGGAACCAGCGGCAGCCGTCCGTCAGCGGGCAGGCCTCGCAGAGAGGAACGCTCCGCTTGCAGACCTCCTGACCGTGCCGCCGCAGGAGCCGGTGGACGCGAATCAGCCAAGCGAAATCCTCCGAGAGCTGGGGCGCCACAGCCTTCTCGGCCGCCCGGTACATGCGGCCATAGCTCTCATCCTCCTCACCGAAGCCGAGGCGGACGAGCACGCGGAGAGCGTTCGATTCCGGGGCGAGCGTCCGCTTCGCGTGGGAAAAGAGGAGGATCTTGTCCGCCCCGGGCTCGCCGATGCCCGGGAACCTCCGGAGCGCTTTGGAAGCTTTGTCCGGAGCCGTCCGGATGAGCTGCTGGAGACTGTCCTGGCCGATGTCGAGAGCCTCGTCCGCCGCGGCCAGAAGCTTCCCGGCCCGGTGCTCGGGCTGCATGCCGCCGTCCCGGATCACCTCCGCGAGCACCTCCAGCGGCGTCGTGGAAATCTCCAAAGGAAGGAGCCCGATCTCCTCCTGGAGCCGGGCGAAGACCCGGGCGCGCCGCTCGTCGTCTACCAGATAGGCGACGTTCTCCCAGAGGACCATCTCAAAAGGGTCGGTGATGGCGGGGGGCTCGGGAGTCCCGTAGGAGGCTTCCAGCCGCGCGATCCGGTCCTGAAGGTCGGGAATCACCCCCCGTACTGCTCCTCCGTCACCGGCTCCAGCCACTCCGTCTCAAGGGCGATATTCATGGCGATGTGCACCATCGGCGCATCCGGGGTCGCGCCATGCCAGTGCTTCTCCCCGGCGGGGATGTAGATCATCTCGCCGGCCCCCGCCTCCTCCACGGGCCCGCCCTCATGCTGATACCGGCACCGCCCCTCCGCGACGAAGAGGATCTGCACGCCGCTGTGGGTATGCCAGTGCGTCCGCGCCGCCGGACCGAACTCGACGCGGATCAGCTTGACCGGATCGGCCCCCTCGGCCGGGATCGGCCGGAGGGTGACGTCGCCGGTGAAGTAGTTGGGATTGCCGACGTTGGCGGGGAGGGCGGTGGCGTCGATGGTTTTCATAGGCGATCCTGAGAGCGGATGTCATCTGATCGGCAGAATACGGACGCGAAGCGAGCTTTCGTCAACCACGATCAGAGCCCCGGCTTCTAAAGACGCTCGGTTCTGCCGGAGGGCTGCAATCACGATGTCCCCGAGATTCTCTGGGAGAAGATCCTGAGCGCGAGCTTGAATAACGCTCGGCCCGTCTGCTCGTGTCAGTGCGAGAATGTGCCCAAAATCCAGATCATTGGTGAAAACGATCCAGTCATTCCGCCGGGCCCACTCGAGAATCTCTACATCCTGGGCCTTGGGATTTCCGATACTCGACCAATGAGCCGCTTCAAAGCCCCCGGCGATGAGAGTAGGTATCCACTCGGGCGAGAGATTCATGTCGACGAGGATTTTCATCGAGCTTCGAGGCTCAGGGGGATCTCAACCTCCTCGACTCTCCACGTCGCGTAAGCGAGAGCTTGGCGGATATCCTCACTCTCCAGATACGGGTATGCCTGAAGGATTCTGTCCTCGCTGTGGCCGGCTGCCAGCAACCCGAGGATCGTGCCGACTGTAACCCTCATTCCTCGGATACAAGGCTTGCCGCCCATCACATTGGGATCCAGGGTGATTCTCTCGAGGTTCTTCATAGATGGCCGTAATCATACAGCGCTCCGCACCGATTGCACGTGCTCAGCGCCCTACCCCCCGCACCCACCGGTACGCCCAACGCAGCGGAGGCACCCGCAGGAGCCGCTCGCGCAGACGCCAGGTGGCGGTGGACTGGAGGGTCTGGACCTCCTGCCACAGGTGGGCGTTCTCCTCGCTCAGGCCCTCCCGCTCCGCGACGTACTGGCTGAGCCAGCGCAGGTACGCCGCCGCGGCCCGGCTCTCCTCCCCAGCCGGCGGATTCCCATTCTCCCGGTGCTCCGCGAGGACCTCCTCATAGAGGCCGGTCATGCGGTCCACCGCCGCCTCGATCCCCGCCAGGGCGCGGAGACGCCGCGAGACCTCCGCCGCGTCGGCGGGGTCGTAGCGCTCGATCTGGCTCGCCAGGTAGTCGGCGGTGAGCGGGTTGCGCAATGTCCGGATGCCGAAATTCAGCGGGCGCAGCCGGTCGAGCTCACCCGTGGTCACCAGGGGCCCGGCGCCCGCCTGATCGCAGAGCACCACCGCCGCGCCCACCGCCATCGCTTCCAGCGCCGCGCGGGCTTTGGCGAAGACGAGGTCGTAGCCCGGCAGCAGCTCCTCCGGCCGCTCGACGGGGCCTCCGGAGGCCACGCCGGCCACGTCGAGCGCGATGCCGAGCCGCTCGCAGGCCTCGCGCACGACAGGGAGGAAGGTCCGCTCGCTCGCCTGATTGCTGAAGACGAGCGCCCGCCGGGGCTTCGCCGGCAGGGGCGGGCGGGACCGGAAGCGGTCGAGGTCCACGAAGTTGAGCACCACCTCCACCCGCTCCGGCGGAATGCCCTCCTCCGAGACCAGCCGCTCCCGGACCGTGTAGTCCACGGCCACGTAGCGCAGGATGCGCGGGAACCGCGGCGGGATCTCCTCCCAGGGCTGCCAGCCGTGGCAGACGTAAAGGGCCGGCACGCCCGGGAAGTGGAGCAGGGCCGTCATCGCCGCCATGTGATGCTGGCCGTGGATCAGGTCCGGCGGCTCGCCGATGGCGCCGAGGTCGTCCACCACGGGGATGGTGGCCTCGCGCAGCGCCGCCGCCACCCTGCCCAGCCGCGGGCTGAACGCCACGGGCGAGTGCCCGCGCGCCAGGAGGCGCGTCGCCAGCTCGTAGAGATAGAGCTCGGAGCCCGCCCGCTGGTCGAGCGAGCGGTTGGTCAGGAGGATGCGCAAGCGATCAGACCCCCACGCGCCGCGCGCCGTCCCAGAGCCTCCGCCAGCGGAGCCATGTGGTCCCGGAAGCGGATCACCTCGCGATAGATCCCCGCCGCTACCTGCTTCTCCCCATAGCTCTCATAGTACGGCGGCTGCGTGTGCCGGCCGCCGGTCTCCAGTCCATAGCGGACCGGGCGGAGGCACTCGACGCCGAACGAGGCGCGGCCATGGCTGGCGAGGGCCCGCTCCATCTCGTAGGCCATCTCCGGATACCCGGCCGCCGCGGCGAGCTTGCGCTGGAGGGCGTCGCCGTCGAGCTCCAGGCGGATCGCGTCCGCCCGGTCCTCCGGCGGACAGTCGTCTGGAGCCCCCTCGAGGGCGAATTCGAAGCTGGCGGGATGCCGTCCTCTCTCCGCGAGCCGCAGGAGGGCCGCGTTGATCACCAGCCGGCAGACGTCGTGCCCGGGATTGAACCCCTCGACGGCGTCCCCGGCCACGAGGCCGATCTCCGCCCGGTCGAGGGCCGCCGCGAGCTCGTCCGCCAGTCCGGCGAAGAGGTCCACGTCGCCGTCGAGGATCGCGCGGTAGACCTCCCGGTCCGAGAGCCGGCCGTAGATCGACCCCGGCGTGGCCCCCGCCCGCTCCAGGACCGCCGTCGTGGAGGCCAGGCGCGACAACCCGGTATGCCCCGAGCCGTCCGTCATCACGAACACGACGGGCCGGGTGCGCTCGATCCAGTGATGGACCCGCAATTCATGGCCGGGGTGGGCGATCACCAGGGCGGCGCGGGCTTCAGGATCGGTGAAGATGATGGGCTCCCTTGCTTCGACGTACGCCTTGGATCTGGAAGGACTCATGGTGGCGCGGGGGGAGGGTGGGTGTCAACGGGGGAGGGGCCATGCCCGGCAGTCTGTTAAAATGACGGCATGAGCACCGTCAGCCTCAAGGAGCTTCAACAGGACCCCGAAGCCTTGTTGGACCGGGTGGAGGCCGGGGAGCGCCTCGTCGTAGTCCGCGGTGGCCACCCCGTCGCCGAGCTCCGGCCCCTACCCGTGGTCCAGCACGGTTCACGACCCTTTGGCCTCGCCGCAGGAGCGTTCACGGTTCCGGACGACTTCGACGCGCCGCTTCCAGATGAGATTTTGCGGGAGTTCGAGGGGCGATGAGGCTGCTGCTCAGCCCCCGGTTCTCCGGCGCTTGATCTCGGCCACAAGGTCGTCCAACTCTAGCCCAGAGTACATTTCTCGTCGCTCCTCAGTGTAGTTCCCTGTCCCTGGGGTGAACTGGTTGATGAATCGAAGAGTGTTGGCAACTCCGATCTCCCGGCTCAAGATACGGATTGCTTCCTCATTGATCTCGGCGAGGGTTTTCAAGGGAAAAGCCATAGGTCAAGCTCCACAATAAGTTCGAGAGGTGTAACGACTTTTGTCTTGGGCAGATCCAAGGCTTTTGCGCGTCGGAGGAATTTGTCATCGCACGTACAGAAGTAATCTGCCTCCAACTCGACGGCCGCCGCAAGGTGCAACGCATCAAGAGGCTGGATGCCTGCCTCTCTGAATTCCCGGGCTCGTTCCACGACGGCCTCAGTCACATCGGCGTACAAAGTCGCCTTGGATAGGATCTCATAGGCGTTAGCCCGCCGTAACGAGTTCGAGATTCGTTCAATTTCGAATTCCAGGACCTCGGAGGAGGCGAGTTGGATCTGGCCAGCCTCACAGAGCGCGACGACATCTAAGACCGCTTCCGCCTCCAAGTGGATGCGCGAGTGCGTCCTGGCATCCAACGGGCGTTCGAGGCTGCAAGTGTCCAGATAGATCCGCATGGCGAAAGCTATTTCAAGAAGGCTTGGGGGATTACAAAATCCGTTGCCCTTAGCAGTACTCTTTCTTTACCCTTTTATCGAATCGAGCTATACTAGGGAGAACCTCAAGGTGGCAGACGAGCTGATTCACACCGACCTGAAAGAGGTCTCGGTCAGTGGCGCCCGGAGGTGGGTCCGGCAACAGCTCTCTATGCCACCGAAGAGCCCTGCAGTAGCTGCTGATCTGTGGGTCGGAAAATTGTGCGCTCAGGTCGTGAGCAAATCTGTTGCGGATTTTTCCGACAAGCTGTAGATCTTTTTTAACGATGTCACCAATAAGACCAAGGCAGTAGCAAGCTGTTACTCGGCTGCCAAATTTGCCCAGTGACCCATCCGGCCTCAGCAGCTTGTTTACTTCGCTCTCCTCGTCAATGAAAAAGCTAACGAGCGTCTCATACAGGAGAGTATCTAGATAGGCTGGTCCCACTACCGCAACAGCTCGGTCGCTTGCCTCGCTATAGTCGAACAGGCGCACGAATTCAAAGAATGCCTCTCGAAGACGGAAGTATCTCTTCGCTTCCTTCTCGGAAAGGTATGAGCCGACACGCGTCTCAGTAGGGATCTCCATTAACTGGTCCTCCAATCAGCACTCCCACCTTCAATTTTACTCTCACTAGGGCCTGCTCCAAGATGCTCATCCTAAGCCTCGGCCCCCCCTCCCCCCGCCCGGGCCGCCATCGCACCTATCCGGGCCACCGCTGCCACGATCCGGGCCGCGCGGTACCGGGCGCGTGCCGCCGCTGCCCACACTGGGGCCGGGGCTCCACCGATCCGGGCCGTGGCTACCCCAACTGGGGATCATACCCCCCGCATCGGGGGACCGGCTGCCACGATCCGGGCCGTGGTGGCACAGGCTCGGGCTGCCGGGACCCCGATCGAGGCAGCCCGGTACCGAATTGGGGCAGCCGCTGCCCCAATTCGTGCCGGCGCGGCCCACGGCTCGCGGGAGGTCCAGGAGAGCTCTCGCCTCACCGTGAGCTCTCTTCGGACGGAGCGCCGGAGTCGGTCTCGGCGCCAGGGACGGTGATTCCGGCGGCGGCGAGGAGGTCGGGACGGGGAAAGGACCCGAGCGTGGTCGTCCTTGAGCGGCGGCGGGTCGGCCGGATGCCGAAACGAACCAGCGCCTCGTTGGCGTGGCCCAAAACGGACGTGATCGCGGCGCGAACCTTGATGACCAGGTCGTCTCCCATGCTCCTTGTGATCCCCAACTGCTGGGTCACCGCCTGACGGCGGGCCTGGAGGGAATCCTGCTCCGCCACCAGCTCCTGCGTGGCTTCCAGCATGAGGTGGAGCCTCTCCCTCAGGCTCCGCAAGGCGGGTGTGTCGAGCGCTGGATCCTCTCCCAGAGCCCGGTACAGCGATTCCCATTCGTGCAACGTGTCGGCCAACGCGATCTTCGGCATTGTCGTCTCCTTGGAATTCGGCTACGTTTGGAGGGCCGAAGATACATAGGTGATGCCAATTATGCTACCCCTCATGCGCGTGATCTTCGTCGGATAGACTTCAGACCCATGGAGAGCGCTCCGCCGACCACCCCCGAGCCCCCCGTCCTCACCACGGCGTGGGACCGGATCTTCGACTGGGCCCGGCGGCTGGGGGTGCGGCCGGTGCGGCTGGGGCTGGGCTGCTGCGCCTTCGAGATGCTCCCCGGGCTCGATCCCCGGCACGACCTGGCCCGCTTCGGGCCCGAGGCCTTCCGCGCCGCGCCCGGCAGGAGCGACCTGCTCGTGGTCGCCGGCCCGGTGAGCGAGAAGATGGCCCCCCTGGTGCGCCGGATCTGGGACGAGATGCCCGGTCCCAAATGGTCGATCGCCCTCGGCTCCTGCGCCGGCCGCGGTGGCGACTGGCGCACCTACGCGGTCACCCGGGGGCTCGAGAGCGTGATCCCGGTCGACGTCCACGTGCCCGGCTGCCCGCCCGGCCCGGAGGCGCTGCTCGCAGCCCTCCTCCAGCTCGAGAAGAAGATCCGTCCGGAGGCGGCGCCTTGAGCGGGACGCCGGGCGAGGTCCCGCTGTCCATCGCGCTCCGCGAGGAGCTCGGCGACGCCATCGAGACCGCGCGCACCGTCCTGGGGGAGCTGACGCTGCGGGTGAAGCGCGAGGCGGTCGCCCGGGTCTGCGCCACGCTGCGGGAGCGGCACGGCTTCACCCGCCTCGTGGACCTCTGCGGGGTCGACTTCCCCGGGCGGGACCCCCGCTTCGAGGTCGTCTACCACCTCTGCGATCCCGCGGCGGGCCGGCGGGTGCGGGTCAAGATCACGGCCGGCGAGGAGACGCCTGTCCCCTCGGTCACCGGCGTCTGGCGGGGCGCGGAGTGGCCGGAGCGCGAGGTGTGGGACCTCTTCGGCGTGCGCTTCGAGGGGCATCCGGACCTCACCCGCCTCCTCCTCTGGGAGGGGTTCGAGGGGCACCCCCTGCGCAAGGACTTCCCCGTCGAGGGGACCTCGTCTCTCTCCCCCTCTCCCGGTGAGGGAGGGGCGGAGGGGACGGGAGAGGGGGCCGGGGGGTGAGGGATTGAGGGAGGGGTTGAGCGACGAGCTGGAGCTCCGCCTCGGGCCCCAGCACCCGGCGATCCAGGGCGTGCTGGTCCTCAAGCTGCGGGTGGACGGCGAGCGGATCGTGGAGTGCCGGCCGGTGATCGGCCACCTGCACCGCGGCCTGGAGAAGCTGTTCGAGGGCCGGCCGTTCGCGGCCAACCTCCCGCTCACCGATCATCTGGACTTCGCGGCGCCCATCACCAGCAACCTCGCCTACGTGGGGGCGGTCGAGCGGCTGCTCGGGGTCGAGGCGCCGCCGCGGGCCCGCTTCCTGCGCACGCTGTTCGCCGAGCTGCAGCGGATCGCCTCGCACCTGCTCTGGCTGGGCACGCACGCCGCGGACGCCGGCGCCGTGCCCCCCTTCGCCGCCGCCCTGCGGGAGCGCGACCGGGTGCTCGACCTCTGGGAGAGCTATCTGGCGGGCTGGCCCGGGGAGGGCGGCCTGCGTCCCGGCGGCCTCTCGCACGACCTGCCGGAGGGGTGGAGCGAGCGGTGCCGCGAATTCCTCGCCGGGTTCCCGGCGGCGCTGGCCGGCTGCGAGGGGACGCTCACCGAGAGCCGCCTCTGGAAGAATCGGACGGTGGGGCTCGGCGTGCTGCGGGCCGAGGCGGCGGTCGACCTCGGCGTGACCGGGCCGGCGCTGCGCGCCAGCGGCGTCGCCTGGGACCTGCGCCGCGCCCGCCCCTGCGAGGCCTGGGGGGAGGTGGATTTCGACGTGCCGGTGGGCCGCAACGGCGACACCTACGACCGCTACCGGGTGCGGATCGAGGAGATGCGGCAGGCGGCGCGGATCGCCGTCCAGTGCCTGGACCGCCTGCCGGACGGACCGGTGCTGGCCGACCTGCCGCCCGAGCCGGAGGCGTCCCGGGACGCCGAGGCCTATCACGCGGTGGAAGGTCCGAGGGGGGAGATCGGGTTCTATCTGGTGGGGGACGGCACGGCCAACCCCTGGCGCTGCCATTCGCGGGCACCCTCGCTCGCCAATCTCCAGGCCCTGCCGGAGATCTGCCGCGGGGAGCTGGTGGGCGACCTGGTGGCGCTGCTCGGCACCCTCGACGTGGCGCTGGGCGAAGCGGACCGTTGAGCGTACAATAGAAGACGGAGGCGCCGCATTTTGGCACCCCATGTGCCGAAACGGCGAGCCGCCATGGACTGGGGTCCCGTGTCCACGCCTCCTCCGGAGTGTCATCCCGGAGGGACACCCTGTTCAGTTTTCGCTCCGGACCTTGAGGCCGAAAAGGCTCCCTCTTTCCAGGAAAACCCCAGTCAAACCGTTGGCACCGTCTGTGCGTATGCCATGGTAGCGGAGGCGAGGGGTTTCCGTTGAAGGGGGTAAGCATGCCAGTGAAAAATGTCAGCGTCGACCACCAGAAAGGGTGGAATTTCGAAGCGGCAGCCATGCCGTTCGTGGACGCTCTTTACAATACGGCCTACAGGATGACCCGCAACTCCGAGGACGCCGAGGACCTCGTGCAGGAGACCTACCTGAAGGCCTACCGGTACTACGACAAGTTCGAAGAGGGGACCAACTTCAAGGCGTGGTTGTTCAAGATCATGAAGAACACCTTCATCAACAACTACCGCAAGAAGCAGCAGGCCCCGACGCTGAGCGATTTCGCGGAGATCGAGGAGTCGTTCGAGACCCAGGTGAGCGAGGACGCCTCGAAGCCGGGCCTGAAGAACCCCGAGGAGGAGCTGCTCGAGAACGTGCTCGACGAGGACGTGCAGCGGGCGCTCGACAAGCTGCCGCCGGACTACCGGATGGTGGTGCTGCTGGCCGACCTCGAAGGGTTCTCCTACAAGGAGATCGCCGAGATCCTGGACGTGCCGGTGGGCACGGTGATGAGCCGCCTCTACCGCGGCCGGCGCCTGCTGGAGGCCGCGATGCTGGAGTTCGCCCGCGACCACGGCTACCTGCGCGAGGGGGAGCCGGTCAAGATGCGCAGCCGCAATTCGAGCCCCAAGTAAGGCGCGCGGCAAAGGACCAGGCACAGAGCGCCCGTTTCCCGGAAATTTCCCGCACCCCACCCCAGTTGAACAGTGCGGGTACAGACGTGGGCATGTCGCAGTAGACTGTTCTAGAGGCTGGGTTCCGGAGGAAGGACGATGGACTGTAAAGAGGTCAGCTCGGTTTTGTTCCTGTTTTTCGACGGCGAAATGGACGACGACATGCTGACCCCCTTCCGGGACCACGTCGGGCGGTGTGACGGCTGCGCCAAGCAGGTCGACTACACCCGCAAGCTGCTGCTGATCGTCCGCGAGAGGACGGTCCGCTGTACGGCCCCCGAGAGCCTCCGGCACCGCATCCTCACCCACCTGCCCCACCGGCGTACCGTTCCCGGCCCCCACTGAGACGAATCCCATGACAATCAGCTCTGCCTCCCGCGTCCGTCTGGGAGTGGCGATCCTCGCCCTGGCCCTGCTGCCGCTGCTGCCGGGCTCTGTCCGGGCGGAGGACGTCAATCTCTCCTGCCTCGGCGGCGGCCACCTGAGCGACACGGACCTGGGGCGGGGGGCCACGATCGTGGTGGTGTGGGCCTCCTGGTCGCCGCGCTCGCGGGACATCGCGGAGCGCGTGAGCCCGTTGGCCGCCCGCTGGAGCGGCAGCGCCCGGGTGGTGACGGTGAATTTCCAGGAGGACGGCGCCGCCGTGCAGCGCTTCCTGGCCGGCAAGAGCCTCGGCGCGGCGGTCTGTCTCGACCCGGAAGGCGCCTTCTCGCGCAAGTACAACGTCGCCACCCTCCCCGGGCTGGTGGTGATCAAGGACGGCCAGGCCGGCTACCACGGCAAGATGCCGGACGATCCCGACGCGGTGATCGCGCCGCTGCTGCATTGATCTCTCCCGCTTCGACACCCTGTGCCCTCTGGGGCGTCCGGGCCTTCGAGGGCTCACCCCC
>JBJMHA010000023.1:0-80690 GCA_045807625.1 Thermoanaerobaculia bacterium
CCGCCCTGCTTTCCTCACCCCAGGGCGGCCACACAGGGCCGCCCCTACATTCCTCTCCACGATATTCTTCAGGTATGACCACCCAGCGCATCGAGCCCGGGCCGGGCCAGGAATCGGTCTGGGACTACCCCCGTCCGCCCGCTCTCGAAGATTCCCCGAAGCACATCGAGGTCCGCTTCAACGGCGTGACGATCGCCGACACCCGCCGGGCGAAGCGGGTCCTGGAGACGAGCCATCCGCCCGTCTACTACATTCCGCCGGAAGACGTCCGCATGGAATTCCTGCGGGAGAACCCCAAGGCCACCTGGTGCGAGTGGAAGGGGCTCGCCCGCTACTACGACGTCGAGGTGAACGGCCAACGGGCCGAGGCCGCGGCCTGGTACTTCCCGCTGCCGACGCGCATCTACGAGCCGATGAAAGGCTACGTCGCCTTCTACCCCCAGGCCATGGAGGCCTGCCTCGTCGACGGCGAGCCGGTCCAGCCGCAGCCCGGGGACTTCTACGGCGGCTGGATCACCCGCGAGATCGTGGGACCGTTCAAGGGCGGGGCGGGGACGATGGGGTGGTGAGGGGTCTTGGGTGGGCGGCCGCCCCTACAGCAGATGAAACTCCGGAATCGCCGCCCCCTCCGTGAACCGCGAGGGCCGCAGGGCATGCACGTCCACCGTCTTCGCGCCGCCGTCCAGGATCATCTCCGACAGGATCTGCCCGAGGGCCGGCGAGTGCATCACGCCGTGGCCGGAGGAGCCGTTGATCAGCCAGAGGTTCTCCAGGCCCGGTGCGAGGCCCAGCAGGACGTGCTTGTCCGGCGACATCTCGTAGAGCCCCGCCCAGCAGGCGGCGCGGTCCACCGGCACGTCCCGGAGGCAGGGGACGCGGGTGTGCGCCCGTTCGAGGAGCCCCGGCAGCCAGCTCTCGTCGAAGCGGTCGTCGAACGGATCGGCGCTGATATCTGGACGGGGGGGCTGCGGCCAGAGGAGGAGGACGCGGCCGTCGCGCACCCGCAGGTGGAAGCCGTCCTCCAGGAAGATCGTCATCGGCATGTCCTCGGGCAGCACGGAGGTGGGCATGGTTGGCGCCACCTGCCGGCGCAGCGGGGTGACGGGGATCTCAAGACCGGCGATCTTGCCGAGCCGGCCCGCCCAGGCGCCGGCCGCGTTCACCACGTGCCGCGCCTGGATTGGACCCGCCGTGGTCTCCACCGCCACCACCCGGCCGGGAAGGCGTTTGGCGATCGAGAGCCCCGTCACCTCGACACCGTATTCGAAACGCACCCCCAGCCGCCGGGCGGCTTCCACGTAGCCGTTGAGGATATTGAGCGGCCGGATGAACCCGTCGATGGCGCAGAAGGAGCCGCCGGCGATGGTAGGGGAAGAACCGCCCTCCGCCCGCACCGCCGGATTGAGCCGCGCCACGTCCTCCGGGCCGATCTCCTCGACCGGCACTCCCAGCCTGTGCTGCAGCGGCCGGATCGACCGCAGCGCCGCCATCTGTGCCTCGTCCGCCGCCAGGAAGAGATAGCCATACGGACGGTAGCCGGAGTCGGCGCCGATCTCCTCGCGGAAGCGGAGCAGCTTCTCGCGCGCCAGCAGGGCGAGCCGGATGTTGACCTCGGTCGCGAACTGGGCGCGGAAGCCGCCGGTGGCCCGCCCGGTGCTCCCGGCTCCGGCGGCGGGGGCGCGGTCGAGCACCACCACGTCCCGGCACCCCCGCGAGGCGAGGTGCCAGGCGACGCTGGCGCCCATCACGCCAGCTCCGACGACGGCGACCTCGGGCATCTCAGGCGTCCTTGGCCAGCCGGATGCCGGTGAATTGGAAGCGGGTGTCCCCCGCCCAGAAATTGCGGTAGCTCGCCCGGATGTGGTTGGCGGGAGTGGCGCAGGAGCCGCCGCGGAGCACGCGGACGTTGTCCATGAACTTGCCGTTGTACTCCATCAGAGTCCCCTCGAACGGCCGGTAGCCGGGGTAGGGCTCGTAGTGATTCGACGTCCACTCCCAGAGATCGCCGCCCATCTGCGCCAGCCCTCCGCCGTTCGCTTCCGCGGGCCGGGGGTGGAAGGCGCCGCTGTCGAGGTAGTTCGAGCCGGGGAAGCCGGAGACCCGCGCCGCATGCTCCCACTCCCGCTCGGTGGGAAGGCGGGCCCCCTGCCAGCGGGCGTAGGCGTCCGCCTCGTAGAAGCTGACGTGGCAGACCGGCTCGTCCGGATCGACGTCGCGCACGCCGGAGAGGGTCCACAGGCGCCAGCGGTCCCCGTCCTCTTCCCCGCTTTGCTCCCAGTAGAAGGGGGCGATCCAACCCTGCTCCTTGACCTTGGCCCAGCCGTTCGACATCCAGAGCAGGGGGTTGCGATAGCCGCCGTCCGCGATGAATTCCAGGTACTCGCCGTTGGTGACCAGGCGATTCATCAGCTCGAAGCCGTCGAGCCACCCCTTGTGGACCGGCATCTCATTGTCCCAGCACCAGCCGCCCTCGACGTTGCCGAATTCCTGGAGCCCCCCCTCGAAGGGGACCCACCGCGCGGCCGGCGTCCTCTGGTCGTTGGTAGCCGGGGCCGGGCGGTACGCCTCGCGGAGCTCGGGGACGTTGCTCCCCAGGATGTGCTTGAGCTCGGTGACGAGGAGCTCCTGGTGCTGCTGCTCGTGCTGGATGCCGGTGAAGACGAGGAAGCGCAGGCGCTCCAGGTCCTCCTCCGAGGCGGTGCGGATCAACTCCTCGACCCGGCCGTCCACCGACTCGCGGAAGCGGAAGACGTCCTCGTTGGTGGGCCGGGTGACCAGCCCCCGGTGGTCGCGGCGGATGCGGGGCCCGAGCGACTCGTAATAGGAGTTCATGACGAACTCCAGCCGCGCATCCTCCTGAGAATAGAGGCCGAACGGCTCCAGGATGTTCTTGGCGAAGAACCAGGTCGTATGCCCGAGGTTCCACCACGGCGGGCTCACGTCCGGCATCGACTGGATGCGGAAGTCCTCGGGGTGCAGGGGCCGGCAGAGCTCGACGCTCAGGCCCCGGGTCTCTCGATAGCGATTCAGCAACTCGTCTCGGTCCACGGTACACCCTCCCAGGGGGACATTGTAGCGTGGCGTTCCAGCCCCGGAGGGATCTTCCCGCCTGATCCCAGGCCCATGCCCTGGGCTGAGGAAGAGCGGCCCCTTGGCCTCAATCCCGATCTCGCCGGAACGCTGACGCCAGTGCTGGAGCGACCAGACCTGAAGCCATTGCGGGCGTCCGGGCCAACGGCCCGGGCTCCCTCAGCCCAGCCCAACGGGCTGGGTTTGGGATCGCGGCGTCTATGCCGCCCGGCCTCAGCCCACACCTCCGGCCTCCGGAGTAAGGAAGGCCCGAGGGAACGGCCCCGCTTCCGTTCCCTCGGGTACGTCACTTGTCAAAGAACCCCCGCCGCCTGCCCTGAGCCCCGCGCCGCAGGCTCGACGCCTTGAGTGACGGCGGAGCTCCGCGATCCGTAAGAGCCGTGAGCCCTTTCGACCGGGCCTCTGGACAAACGGCTATGATGTACATAATATAGGGGCTGGAGAACGAGCTGTCAACCCTCTCCGGCAAAGGGCGTCAGGCGGCCTTGGTCCGGCTTTCTCTGGATTTTGAGGCAGCGGAAGCACCTTTCGTGGCGCATTCTCCCGAGATCGGACGGCTTTCCCTGGAGGGACTGAGGCGCGAAGAGCGGGGAATGGCTCATTCCCCAGAGCTCGAGCCTCATTCCCCGTGATGTGCATGACTCGAAGGGCTCTTCGAACTCCATGCCCTCCTCTCCGGACGGTTCGAAGCGCGGGGAATGAGCCGCCTCCTGTCCTTCGCGGGATGCGAAGAGTGGGGAAAGCGGCGCTGTGAGCCCTTCGCACCGTTCGGAGGCGAGGGGAAGGAACGCTGAGGGCGGGGAACGGGGCGCGAAGAGCTCCTGGCGGGCTTCGAGAAGCGGTGAAAGCGGCTCGAAGGGTTCGTTGAAAGCAGCAAAGTCCCCTCCGGATGGGAGGGGGACGGGGGAATGAGGCTCGCCGGCCTCGACGCGCGGCGCCTCGCCCCCGGGCTCTTTGACAATCGATGGTCCAAGCAGGGGAGCGGACGGGGAACGCTCCTCTGCTCCCACCTTTCTTCGCGGCGGCCACGCTTAGGTCCCTTGCGGCCGGGACCGGTGTGCGCCGCCGCCCCGCAATCTCAGGTATCAGGGTATCGCTAAGACTTTCCCGCCGCCCACAGGATCCCCCCCAGGAGGTGCCGGGCGAAGGCGGGATCGGCGTAGGTCTCGGAGCGGTGGCCCAGGGCGGTGTACCAGGCGCGGCCGAGGCCGGTCGCGTGGCACCAGGCGATGGGGTGGTCGCCCATGGCGTCGGCGCCGGGGTCGTAGCTGGTCTCGTCGATGGAGAGGAGGACGTCGACCGCAGCGCGGGGATTGGCCTTGAAGTTGTACCACTCGTCGGTGAAGGAGAAGCTCGCCGGGTAATGCCCCGTGGAGGGGTGGTCCGCATCCTCGCGCTGGAGCGTGGCGGTCTGGATCGCCGGATGGCTCAGGAACCAGGCTCCCTTTCCGAGGAGCTGCCCGTAGAAGGGCCAGGCATGCTCGGTGTCGGCCGCCGAGTGGACGCCCACCCAGCCGCCCCCCTGGCGGATGTAGTTCCTGAAGGCCGCCTTCTGGGCAGGGCCCAGGACCTCGCCGGTCGTGTTCAGGAAGATCACCGCCCGGTAGGCCTTGAGACCCTGGGGGTTAAAGACCGCGGCGTCCTCGGTGGCGTCGACCCGGAAGCCGTTGGCCGCTCCCAGGCTCTGCACCAGGGCGATGCCGTCGGGGATCGAGTCGTGGCGGAAGCCGGTGGTCTTCGTGAAGACCAGGACGCGGAGCTTCCGCGCCGCGGCGGCCGTGTCCTCCTGGCTGGCTCCCAGGGCGAGGGCCAGCGCAACCAGGAGGATGGACGAAAATCGGTCTGAGCTTCGCATTTCCAGAGGTCAGGCCTCGTCTCCGGGCTCCGGTGGAACGTCGGGGACCTTGGCGAGAACGGACAGGAATTTCTCCCGGCTGCCGCGCTGTGCCCGCTTCTCCAGATAGTCCTCGGTCATCAGGGCCGACAGCTTCTCCGCGACGGCGGTGCTGATGAACTGATTGATCGAGATGCCATCCTGCTGAGCAAGCTCGCGAATCTGCTTGTGCAGGGAATCCGGTAATCTGAGGCTCAACGTGCTCATGATGGCTCCTTGAGACTCCGCAGGAAGCTTCCCGGCTTGTCAATTCTCAGGCCGAGACGCTCCGCTCCCACGAAGTCCCGCGCGTTAAACGTGACGATCGCCTCGCACCCCGCCGCGACCGCCAGCTCCAGGACCATGTCGTCCTTCGGGTCTGGCAGGCACGGCCGCCAGAGGAAGAAAATGCGCTGCCGATGGGCGACCTGGCAGAGGAAGTCGAGCAGGTCCTCGATGTCCTGCCGGCTGTAGGGGCCTTCCAGGTCGCGAGCCAGGGCATCCTCGTACTCCAGCACCAGAGGCACGGAGACGGCGATCTCGAACCGTCCTTCTCCCAGGAGGGAGAGCAACTGGTACGAGGCCCCTCGTCGCGAGCGGAGAGCCGCTACCATCACGTTGGTATCGAGCACCACCCGCCTCTGCTTCACTTTGGTATCATAGGCGATACCGGGAATCCTGTCAAGGATCGGTTTCAGCCAGCGCGGCTTTCCGTAGTGAAGGAGGAAGCGCGCCTGGAGGGCCCGGTGGGCGACGGAGACGAAGGTGCGGAGAGGGGGAAGGTAGCGTAGCTTGGCTCTCATACCCCTTAGAAGACGTAAAAACGGGTCCAAAACTGATTCGTCCTAGAGCCGCTTGCGTTTGCGAGGGGGGTAGGGCACCATCACGGAACGGGAGGGAGGAGCCATGCCGAGAGCCATCTGGAACGGGGCTGTCATCGCCGAGACGGATACCTTTGAAACGGTCGAGGGGAACGTCTACTTCCCTCCAGAGTCCGTGAAGCGCGAATTCTTCCAGCCGAGCGACACCCATACGGTCTGCCCCTGGAAGGGGATGGCGAGCTACTACACGGTCGCCGTGGACGGCCGGGAGAACAGGGACGCCGCCTGGTTCTACCCGGACCCCAAGCCGGCGGCAGCCAACATCAAGGACCACGTCGCCTTCTGGCGCGGCGTCACGGTGGAGCGCTAGGTGCCCCTGCCCGGTACTCTCCTCGAAACGCCGCTCACCCGCCAACTCGGCATCGAGGTGCCGCTGATCTGCGGCGCCATGTACCCGTGCAGCAACCCGGAGCTGGTGGCGGCGGCCTCCGAGGCGGGCGGCATCGGGGTCATCCAGCCGCTCTCGATGGTCTACGTCCACCGCCACGAATTCGGCGCCGGGCTGAAGCTGATCCGCAGCCTCACCTCGAAGCCGGTGGGGATGAACGTGATCGTGGAGCGCTCCTCCAAGGTCTACCAGGAGCGGATGCAGCGCTATGTGGACGAGGGAATCGAAGGGGGCATCCGCTTTTTCGTCACCTCGCTGGGCAACCCCCGCTGGGTGGTGGAGAAGGCGCACGCGGCCGGGGGCTTCGTCTACCACGACGTCACCGAGCGGAAGTGGGCGCTCAAGGGGCTGGAGGCCGGGGTGGACGGCCTGATCGCGGTCAACGACCGGGCCGGCGGCCACGCCGGCCCGAAGAGCGCCGAGGCGCTGATCGCGGAGCTTGGCGACCTCGGCGTGCCGGTGGTCTGCGCCGGGGGCATCGGCGGCGAGGAGGACTTCGTGCGCGCTCTGCGGATGGGCTACGCGGGGGTCCAGATGGGCACCCGCTTCATCGCCACCACCGAGTGCACCGCGCACCTGGACTACAAGCGGGCGATCCTCCAGGCGGACGCGGACGACATCGTGCTGACCGAGCGGATCACGGGGGTGCCGGTGGCGGTGATCCGCACCCCCTACATCGAGAAGACGGGCACCAAGGCCGGTCCCCTCGCCCGCTGGATGCTGCGCGGCCGCAAGACCAAGCACTGGATGCGGACGATCTACGGGCTGCAGTCGATCTGGAAGCTGAAGCGGTCGGCGACCACATTCTCCTACCGCGATTACCTCCAGGCGGGGCGGAGCGTGGCGGGGATCGAGGCGGTGGAGCCGGCGGGGGAGATCGTAAGAAGGTTCCGGGCGGAGGCGGCGGAGGCCACCGCCCCAATCCGCCAAGCAGCCCCGTAGTCCACCAACGGACCCGTAGAGACGTCCCAGCCCGTTTCAGCACAACGTGGGCAGGCCTCCATCGTCGGGACGTCTCTTTTGCTGTTGCTGTTGTTCGTTGCTGTTGTTGTCGATCGCGATGGCAGGGAGGCGGCCTTCAGGAAAACGCCCGAACGCATCTCCGGATTTCTGGGACCGTCGGGCATTTCCGGGGTTCGGATTCCGGATCGCGAGGATCGGGCCACGAGGCACACGCGGCAGGATTGCGCGATCGCGAACGTCCGGCCGCAAAGAGACGTCCCGCCGACGGTGGCCTCGCGAGGTCCGCGCGGACGGACTGGGACGTCTCTACGGGTCCGTTGAAGGCCTGGGCGCCGTTGTAGACTGCGATCAACGATGGCTCTCCGGATTCTGACCCTGCTTGTGTTGCTGGCATCCCCTCAGGTGATCTTCACCGACCGCGCCGCCGACTGGGGGCTCACCTTCACCTATGCGACGGGACAGGCCGGCGAGCTCTACTTCCCCGAGATCATGGGGGGCGGAGCGGCGCTGTTCGATTATGACGGCGATGGCGACCTCGACGTCTTCGTGGTCCAGGGGCATCCGCTCAAGCCGGGGTCTCCCGAGCCCGGGCCGGCGGGGTGGGGGAGGCTGTTCCGCAACGACCTGATCACGCCGCAAGGGAAAAATCCGGTCCCCCGGTTCGTGGACGTGACCGCGGCGAGCGGCATCCGGGCGACGGGGTATGGAATGGGGGCCGCCACGGGAGATTTCGACAACGACGGCCGGATCGACCTCTATCTCGCCAACTTCGGCTCGAATCAGCTCTGGCACAACAACGACGACGGCACCTTCACCGACGTCACGGCCCGGGCCGGGGTGGACGATCCGCGTTGGAGCTCCGGCGCCACCTTCGCCGACCTCGACCGCGACGGCTGGCTCGACCTCTACGTCCTCAACTACGTCGACTATTCGGTCGCCAACAGTCCGCGCTGCTACGCCCCGAGCAGCCGGCGCGACTACTGCGGCCCCTCGACCTTCGCGCCGGTGCCGGACCGCCTGCTGCGCAACCGGGGGAACGGCACCTTCGAGGACGTCTCCCTCCCCTCCGGCATCGGCCGCAAGGCCGGGCCGGGGCTCGGCGTGGTGGCGGACGACCTCGACGGCGACGGCTGGCCCGACCTCTTCGTGGCCAACGACGGCGCCGCCAGCTTCCTCTGGATCAACCAGAAGAATCTCACCTTCCGGGAGGATGGCCTGCTCGCCGGGGTGGCCCTCAACGCGGCCGGCAGGCCCGAGGCCGGCATGGGGATCGCCGTGGGGGACGCCGACGGCGACGGCCGCGACGACCTGCTGATCACCCACCTGACGGCGGAGACGAACACCTTATATCTCAACCTCGGCGGCGGGCTGTTCGAGGACGCCACGGCCCGCTCGGGGCTGGGCGCGCCGAGCCTGCCCTTCACCGGCTTCGGCACCGGCTGGCTGGATGTCGATAACGACAGCCGGCTCGATCTCGCGGTCTTCAACGGCGCCGTCAACCTGACCGGGGCGATGGGATCGGGGCCGGGGATCGCCCCCTACGCCCAGCCGCACCAGCTCTACCGCAACCTGGGCGGCGGCCGGTTCGCGGTGGCGCCGGAGGCCGGCCCGGCCTTCCAGAAGCCCGCGGTCTCCCGGGGGACCGCCTTCGGGGACATCGATAATGATGGCGACACGGACATCCTGGTGGTGGACGCGGATGGTCCCCTCCGCCTGCTGGTCAACGAGACGGGGAGCCACAACCCCTGGCTCGGCCTGCGGCTGGTGGGGAAGCCGGCGGGCGCCAAGGCGGAGCGGGACATGCTCGGCGCCCGGGTGGAGGTGAGGCGGAAGGGGGCCCCCTCGCTCTGGCGGCGCGCCGCGACCGACGGCAGTTACGCCTCGGCGAACGATCCGCGGGTGCTGGTGGGGCTGGGGGACGCCTCCGAGGTGACCGGGGTGCGGGTCGTCTGGCCGGACGGTCTCGCCGAGCTCTTCCCGCCGCCGCCGTTGCGGACCTACACCACCCTGGTCCGCGGCACGGGCAAGGCCGAAGGACCGAAGTGAACGCGATTTTTCTCGCCCTCGTGCTAGCGGTCTCGCCGCCGGACCTCTCCGGCCTGGAGAGCGCGGTGGCGGCGCAGATCTCGGAGATGCGGAGCCTGGCGGACAAGCAGAGCGCCGATCCCCGGGCCTGGGGTGATCTCGGGCAGGTCTATCTCGCCTACGGCTTCAACGACGCGGCGGCGGACGGCTTCACCCAGGCGGCCGGTCTCGATCCCAGGGATTACCGCTGGCCCTATCTGCTGGGAGCCGCTGAGCAGGCCGCCGGACGGCTCGACGAGGCGGCGGACGGCTTCACCCGGGCCTTGGCGCTGGCGCCGGACGCCGCGGCCGGCTGGGTGCATCTCGGGGAGATCCGGCTGCTCCAGGGGAAGCTGGACGACGCCGAGGCTG
The DNA here is from genome assembly GCA_045807625.1 of Thermoanaerobaculia bacterium. Lineage (GTDB taxonomy): Bacteria > Acidobacteriota > Thermoanaerobaculia > Multivoradales > UBA5704 > DATARR01. The sequence goes on from JBJMHA010000023.1 coordinate 9,632, forward strand.
CGCTCCGCAAGGCGCTCGCGGTTCCCGCCACCAGCGCCGCGGCGCATTCCTTCCTCGGCCAGGCGGCCCTGGCGCGGCGGGACTTCAAGGCGGCGGCGGAGCACCTCGAAGCCGCCCTCACCGCGGTGCCCGAGGCGAGCCGTCTGCACTATCCGCTGGCTCTGGCCTATCGCGGGTTGAACGACCGCGCCCGGGCCGAAGAGCATCTGGCGAAGGCCGGACAGGTGGGGTTGAAGCCCCCCGATCCGCTGCTGGAGGGCGTGGCGAATCTGCGGGTGGGGGAGCGGGTGGCGCTGATGCGGGGCCGGGTGGCGGCCCAGGCCGGGCGCTACGCGGACGCGGCTCAGGAATTCCGCAAGGCCCTGGCCGCCGCTCCTGAGAGCGTCGAGGCGCGGGTCAACCTCGGCTCGGCCCTGGCGCTCTCGGGAGACCGCGACGGAGCCGCCGGGCAATTCCGCGACGCCCTGCGCCTCGATCCGTCGAACGTCACCGCCCATTTCAACCTCGGCTCGCTGCTCCCTCCGGACGAGGCGCGTGCCCACCTGGAGGCCGTGATCGCCGTCCGGCCGGACGACGCCGAGGCGCGCCGGCTCCTGGCGCAGACCCTGCGCGACGGCGGCCATCTCCCGGAGGCCCTGGAGCAATATGGGAAAGCGGTCGCCCTGGCGCCCGCCGACGAGACCGCCCGCCTGGGGGAGGCCGAGACGCTGGTCCGCCTCAGCCGCTACGCCGAGGCCCGCCGCCGGCTGGAGGAGGATCTGAAGCAGATGCCCACCAGCGGTCTGCTGAGCCACGCCCTGGCCCGCCTCCTCGCCGCCTGCCCTGATCCATCCGTGCGCGACGGCGCCCGCGCGCTGGCGCTCGCCCAGGCCGTCTGGCAGGCGCAGCCCTCCGCCGCCCACGCCCGCACCGTGGCGCTGGCCCTCGCGGAGCTCGGCCGGTGCGAGGAGGCGGCGGAGTGGCGGCGGACGGCGGGGGACCCGGAGGAGGCGCGGGCGGGGGAGGGGTGCCGGCCGTAGTCTCAGTTTCTCCGATCCACTTGTAAATTTTCTATAAACGCCCCCCTCCGCCCTCTCCCCTCCCGCTTCTTCTACTCTGGATTTCACCGCTTCACGGGCCCCGTTCCGCTGGCGCGTGTTTTGCTATTACCCCAAACGTGGGGTGAAGTTATTTCGACACGCAACGGGGGATGCCGATGCGAAATCTGGCGGGTCCGTTTGGTCAGCCAAAGGGAAACCCTGGTCCGGTTTATCGTGTTGCGAGGGGAGCGGCCCTCGCCGCCGTCTTCCTCGCTTTCAACCTGACCCTCTCCGGCTGCCGTACCGAGTCGGAGTCGGGGAAGAAGGTGCCGCCGCCTTCATCCGCGCGCAACCCCGCGATCGCGGGAGCCAAGGTCGCGTCGCAGCCTCCCGGGCAGGACGACGGCCAGTGGCTGATGCCGGCCAAGAATTACGCGAGCACCCGCTACAGCGAGTTGGCCCAGATCAACGCCCAGAACGTCAAGAGCCTCAAGGTCGCCTGGACCTTTTCTACCGGCAACACGCGGGGGCATGAGGCGGCGCCGCTCATCGTCGGCAGCACCATGTACGTGGTCGCGCCGTTCCCCAACTATCTCTACGCGCTCGACCTCGCCAATTCGGGGGCATCCAAGTGGGTCTACAAGCCGCCGGTCGACGCCGCGGCCCAGGGGGTCGCCTGCTGCGATCACGTCAACCGCGGCGCGTCCTACGACAATGGAAAGGTTTTCTACAACACGCTCGACGGCCAGACGGTCGCCGTGGACGCCGAGACCGGCCAGGAGGTCTGGCGCACGCCGCTCGGCGACATCAACAAGGGCGAATCGATGACCATGGCGCCGCTGGTGGTCAAGGGCAAGGTCCTGGTCGGCAACAGCGGCGGCGAGTTCGGCGTGCGCGGCTGGCTGACGGCGCTCGACGAGGGGACCGGCAAGATCGCCTGGAAGGCCTACAGCACCGGCCCGGACAAGGACGTGCTGATCGGCTCGGACTTCAAGCCCTTCTACGCCATGGACCGCGGCAAGGACCTCGGCGTCTCCTCCTGGCCGCCCGAGGCTTGGCGGCTCGGCGGCGGCACGGTGTGGGGGTGGATCTCCTATGATCCCGAGCTCAACCTGATCTATTACGGCACCGGCAACCCCGGCCCGTGGAACCCCGACCAGCGCCCGGGGGACAACAAGTGGACGTGCGGCATCTTCGCCCGCGACGCCGACTCCGGCCAGGCGAAGTGGTTCTATCAGCTCAGCCCGCACGACCATTTCGACTACGACGGCATCAACGAGCTGGTGCTGCTCGACTTGGATATCAACGGGCAGCGGCGCAAGGTGCTCGTCCGTCCGGAGCGCAATGGCTATCTCTACATCCTGGACCGGGCGACCGGCGAGGTGCTCTCGGCGGACCCGTTTGTCCCCATTACCGCCAGCACCGGGGTCGACCTGAAGTCGGGGCGCATGAAGGACGTGGCGGAGAAGATCACAGGGGCGGGCAAGACCGTGCGCCAGATCTGCCCGTCCGCGCCGGGGGCCAAGGACTGGCAGCCGTCCGCCTTCTCGCCGCGCACGGGGCTGCTCTACATCCCCCACAACAACCTGTGCATGGACTTCCAGGGGATGGAGGCCAACTACATCGCCGGCACCCCCTTCGTGGGGGCCAACGTGCGGATGTACCCCGGCCCCGGCGGCAACCGCGGCTTCTTCACCGCCTGGGACCTCGCGGCGCACAAGCCGCGCTGGCAGATCAAGGAATTCTTCCCCGCCTGGAGCGGCGCCCTGGCCACCGCGGGGGATGTCGTCTTCTACGGCACCATGGAAGGCTGGTTCAAGGCGGTGAACGCCGCCACCGGCCAGGAGCTGTGGAAATTCAAGACCGGCTCCGGGATCATCGGCCAGCCGGTCACCTACAAGGGCCCGGACGGCAAGCAGTACGTGGCCGTCCTCTCCGGCGTGGGCGGCTGGTCCGGCGCCGTGGTGGCCGGCAACCTCGATCCGCGCGACGCCACCGCCGCCCTCGGCTTCGTGGGCGCGATGGGGGACCTGCCCAAATACACGACCCCCGGAGGCATGCTGTATGTCTTCGCGCTGCCTTAAAGGGGTGGCCTTCACGGCGCTCGCCCTCCTCGCCGCCGCCTGTGGGGCGAAGGGCGGCGGCGCCCCCGCCCCGCCCGCGCGGGAGCTGCGGGTCTGCGCCGACCCGAACAACCTGCCCTACTCGAACCGGAAGGGGGAGGGGTTCGAGAACCGGCTGGCCGAGATGGTGGCGCGCGACCTCCACGCCCGCGTGAGCTACGTCTGGTGGCCGCAGCACCGGGGGTTCATCCGCAACACGCTCAAGGCGGGCAAGTGTGATGTCCTGCTGGGGCTGCCGAGCAGCGTCGAGCTGGCGTTCACCACCCGCCCCTACTACCGGTCGACCTACGTCTTCGTCTCCCGCCGGGACCGGGGGATCGGCGTCCGCTCGTTCGACGATCCGGTCCTGCGCAAGCTGCGCATCGGCGTGCAGATGATCGGCGACGACGGCACCAACTCGCCGCCGGCGCACGCCCTCGCCAAGCGGAGAATCATCGACAACATCAAGGGTTATTCCGTCTACGGCGACTACTCCCAGCCCAACCCCCCCGCCCGCATTGTCGAGGCGGTCGCCCAGGGGGACGTCGACATGGCGGTGGTCTGGGGGCCGCTCGCCGGCTACTTCGCGCCGCGCCAGAAGGTGGCGCTGGAGCTGGTGCCGGTCTCGCCGCAGATCGACCGGCCGTTCCTCCCCTTCGTCTTCGACGTCTCGATGGCGGTGCGGCGCGGGGACGACAAGCTGCACGCGGAGCTCGATTCGTTCATCGAGCGCCGGCAACCCGAGATCGACGCCCTGCTGGACCGCTACGGGGTCCCGCGGGTGGGAGCGACTTGAGGAAGGGATGGACGCCATGCGACGCGCTCACAGATTCGTTTTCGTCTCCTGCGCCGTGGCGGCGGGCCTCGTCCTCGCCGGCTGCCCGCGGGAGACGCGGAAATTCCACTCGCTCCCGGCGGACAACGCCCGGCCGGAGCCGGTGCGGCTGGTCAGCCTGCAGCCCGGCGCGGCCCAGCCCAAGCAGGCCGCGGGCGGCCCCTACGAGGGGAACGCCTGGGGGATCAACCAGGGGGAGAGGCTCTACGAGCAGTACAACTGCGTCGGCTGCCACTTCCACGGCGGCGGCGGGATCGGCCCGCCGCTGATGGACGAGCTGTGGATCTACGGCGGCAGCGGCCAGAACATCCACGACACCATCGTCCAGGGGAGGCCGAACGGCATGCCCTCCTACGGCGGCCACATCCCGGACGACCAGGTCTGGATGATCGCCGCCTACGTGCGCACCCTCTCCGGCCAGGTGGAGAAGCCGGCGCGGCCCACCCGCAGCGACGAGCTCTTCCCGCACCCCTCCGAGCAGGCGATGCCGCGGAAGGAGCCGAAGCCGCAGAAAGCGAGCCATCCGGGATGATCGCCCTCCTCCTCCCCAACTGGATCGGCCGCCACACCGCCTATTATTCGCACGGCGCGCAGGCGGCCCGCATCGAGGATCTCTGGTGGCTGATGTTCTGGGTCTGCTCGGCCGTCTTCGTGCTGGTGATGGTGGCCCTGGGCGCCGCGATCACCCGGCGGCCCCGGGAGAGCGGACCACCGGGCGCCATCCCACCCGAGCGACGCCAGCGGATGAGCCGGGTGGTGGCGGGCGCGGTCGGAGTCACGGTCCTGACTCTGTTCGTCCTGCTCTTCGCCAGCGTCTCCACGGGCCGGGCGATCGAGTCGCTGCGCGCCTCCAAGGCGATCACGATCCGGCTCACCGGTCACCAGTGGTGGTGGGAGGTGGAGTACAAGGACCCGGTGCCGTCGAACACCGTGCAGACCGCCAACGAGATCCACATTCCGGCCGGCCGCCCCGTGCGGATCGAGCTGACCTCGGCCGACGTGATCCACAGCTTCTGGGTCCCCAGCCTGCACGGCAAGCGGGACCTGATCCCCGGCCACGAGTCGGAGATCTGGATCCAGGCCGACCGCCCCGGCGTCTACCGCGGCTTCTGCGCCGAATTCTGCGGCCACCAGCACGCCCACATGGGGCTGCTGGTGATCGCCGATCCCCCGGACCGGTACGCCGCCTGGTACGCCGGCCAGCTCCAGACGCCGCCGCCGCCGGCCAACGCGCTCCTGCAGCACGGCCGCCAAGTGGTGGAGTCCGCCCCCTGCGCCGTCTGCCACAACATCCAGGGGACGCAGGCGTCGGGCAAGCTCGGCCCCGACCTCACCCATCTCGCCAGCCGCCGCACCCTCGCCGCCGCCACCCTGCCCAACACCCGCGGCAACCTCGGCGGCTGGATCGTCGATCCCCAGACCATCAAACCGGGAAATCAGATGCCGGCCAACAGCCTCTCCTCCGAGGATCTGCAGGCCGTGCTGGCCTATCTGGAGAGCCTCCAATGAGCGCAGAGCCGATCGACGCCGGGCTCGTGGCGGACGACGCCGACGCCGAGGACCGCCGGCTCCTCGAGCGGACCTGGAAGTACGCCTCCGGCCTCTGGGGTTGGATCGCCGAGGTGGACCACACAAAGATCGGCGTGCGCTACATCGTCACCGCCCTGATCTTCTTCGCCCTGGGCGGGATCGAGGCGCTGATGATGCGCGTCCAGCTCGCCAGGCCCGAGAACGGCTTCCTCAATCCCGACCTCTACAACGAGATCTTCACCACCCACGGCTCGACGATGATGTTCCTCTTCGCCGTGCCGATCATGCTGGGCCTGGGCGTCTACCTCGTGCCGCTGATGGTGGGCACGCGCAACCTCGCCTTCCCGCGATTGAACGCTTTTTCCTATTACGTCTACCTGATCGGCGGGCTCTTCCTCTACGCCGCCTTCTTCCTCAACACCGGGCCGGACGCCGGCTGGTTCGCCTACGTGCCGCTCTCCGGCCCCCAGTTCAGCCCCGGCAAGCGGGTGGACGTCTGGGCCCAGATGATCACCTTCACCGAGCTCTCGGCGCTCGCCGTGGCGGTCAACATCGTCACCACGGCCTTCAAGCAGCGGGCGCCGGGGATGTCGCTCAACCGCATTCCGATCTTCGTCTGGGCGATGGTGGTGACCTCGTTCATGGTGATCTTCGCCATGCCGGCCGTCATGCTGTCGAGCCTGATGCTCGCCCTCGACCGGCTGGTGGACACGCACTTCTTCAATCCGGCCGAGGGGGGGGACGCGCTGCTCTGGCAGCACCTGTTCTGGTTCTTCGGCCACCCGGAGGTCTACATCATCTTCATCCCGGCGACGGGGATCGTGTCGACGATCCTCGCCCCGTTCACCCGCCGCGAGGCGTTCGGCTACCTGGCCCTCCTCCTCTCGCTGGTGGCGACCGGCTTCATCGGCTTCGGCCTCTGGGTGCACCACATGTTCGCCACCGGCCTGCCGCAGCTCGGGGCAAGCTTCTTCACCGCCGCGAGCATCATGATCGCCATCCCCAGCGGGGTGCAGATCTTCTGCTGGCTGGCGACCCTGTGGGGGGGGAGATTGCGCTTCCAGACGCCGCTCCTCTACGTGCTCGGCTTCATATTCACGTTCGTGATCGGCGGCCTGACCGGGGTGATGCTCGCCGCCGTGCCGCTCGACCTCCAGGTACACGACACCTTCTTCGTGGTGGCCCATTTCCACTACGTGCTGATCGGCGGCGCCGTCTTCCCGCTCCTCGGCGGGCTCGTCTACTGGTATCCGAAGATGACCGGGCGGATGCTGTCCGAGACGCTCGGCAAGCTCTCGTTCTGGCTGGTGTTCCTCGGCTTTCAGGTCACATTTTTTCCCCAGCACATCCTGGGGCTCCAGGGGATGCCGCGCCGGGTCTACACCTACCTGCCGGAGACGGGGTGGGGGGACCTGAACATGCTGTCGACGGCCGGCGCGTTCATCCTCGGCCTGGGCGTGCTGCTCTTCGTGATCAATCTGATCTCCAGTTGGGTGAGCGGTCCCCCGGCCGGAGACGATCCCTGGGGGGCGGATACCCTGGAGTGGTCGACCACCTCGCCGCCGCCGCCGTACAACTTCCAGTACATCCCGACCGTCAGCGCCCGCGCGCCCCTCTGGCACCGCCGCGACGACCAGCCGGTGGTGACCGGCCTGCGGAGCGACCGCCGGGAGTTTCTGATCACCAACATGATGGACGCCGACCCGGACCACCGGCAGGTCTCGCCGGGCCCCACGGTTTGGCCCTTCTTCCTCTCGCTCGGGGTTGGCATCACGTTCATCGTGGGCATCTTCACCCCCTGGGGCCTGCCCATCGGCGCGGTGCCGGTCGCGGTCTCGCTCGTCGCCTGGTTCTGGCCGCGGGGGGACCAGGGACATCACGTCCTCAAGGAGAAGTCATGACCCAGCGGCCGGCGCTCGACGTCTCGGAGCTGCCCACCACCGCCTTCGGCACGCGCGATCCGCTCTGGTGGGGCGTCACCGGGATCATGTGTATCGAGGGGACGATGTTCGCCATCATGGCGGCGAGCTACTTCTACCTGCGCGGCGGCGCGAACCTCTGGCCGCCGGCGGGCACGCTCCATCCGGGCGTCGGGATCACCACCCTGAACCTCGTGATCCTGCTGGTGAGCATCGTCCCCATGCACCTCGCGGCGCAGGCGGCGGAGCGGGAGGACCTGCCGAAGATCCGCCTCTGGCTGATCGTCTCGACCGTCCTCATGGTGGCCTTCCTGATCATCCGGTTCGTCATCCTGCACCGGCTCACCTTCCGCTGGGACAGCCACGCCTACGGCTCGCTGGTCTATACGACGGTGGGGCTCCACACACTGCACGTCGTCACCGGAATCTGCGAGAACCTGCTGTTCATCACCCTCCTGACCAAGGGGCCGGTCGAGGACAAGCACATGGACGACCTCCGCCTGAACAGCATGTACTGGTACTTCGTGGCCGCCGCCTGGGTGCCGTTCTACTGCATCTTCTTCCTGGACCCGGGGCTGCTGGGCGCCACGGCGGGCTGAGGGGGTTTGACGATGGCCGACCGCAGCAAAGAGATCAAAGAGAACCGCCCCGCGCGCGGGGACGTCCTGCTCTGGGTCCCCGTGCTGGCGGGCCCGATCGCCTGGGCCCTGACCGAGCAGCTCAGCTATATGCTCACCCCCACCGCCTGCTGGACGGGGAACCACCTGATCCTCTACCTCGTACCGCTGTGCACAGTGCTGATCGTCCTCGCCTGTGCTCTGCTCGCCCACAGCCGGTGGAAGCGGCAGCCTGAAGGATCGACGGAGACGGGGGACCACCGCGAGTCGCGCGCGCGCTTCATGGCGATGGCCGGATTCTGGCTCTGCGTCTCCTTCGCGGTGGTGATCCTGGCGGAGGCGGTGCCGAATTTGATGTTGCGGGTGTGTGACTGATGGCTTTCCTGTTTCTCCACGCCGGCCACCACCTCGACGCCGGCACCGTCTTCGGCTGGTGGACGTGGGATCCGTTCGTGATCCTCCTCCTCGCCGTCTCGGGCGCCCTCTACGCGGTGGGGCTCCGCCGGCTCTGGCGGCGGGCGGGAGTGGGGCAGGGGATCCGGCGCTGGCAGGCGGCCTGCTTCGCGGGGGGTTGGGCCGCGCTCGCTGTGGCGTTGATCTCGCCGCTCGACGCCCTGGGAGACATCCTCTTCTCGGCTCACATGGCGCAGCACGAGGTGCTGATCCTGGTCGCGGCGCCCCTGATGGTGCTCGGCCGGCCGCTGGCGCCCTTCCTCTGGGCCCTGCCGCGCGACGTGCGCGAGGAGGCGGGGCGGGTGTCGCAGGCCCCCTGGTTCGCCGTCTCCTGGCGATGGCTGACCGCGCCGGCCACCGTCTTTGTGCTCCACGGCCTGGCGCTCTGGATCTGGCACCTGCCGGGGCTCTATCAGGCGACGCTCGACGACGATCTCATCCATGCCCTCCAACACCTGAGCTTCTTCCTCAGCGCCGCCCTCTTCTGGTGGGCGCTGATCCACGGTCGGTTCGGGCGGCTGGGCTACGGGGCGGCCGTGGTCTACGTTTTCGCCACCTCGATGCACAGCGGCATCCTGGGCGCCCTCCTGACCTTCGCCCCCCGTTTGTGGTATCCCATCTACCAGGCGCGGACGAGCCGCTGGGGGCTCTCGCCGCTGGAAGACCAGCAGCTCGCCGGCCTCATCATGTGGATTCCCGCGGGAGTCGTCTTCATCTTCCTGGGGCTCGGCCTGTTCGCGGCCTGGCTGGGGGAGGCGGAGCGCCGGGTGGCCCACACCCGGAGCGAGGCGCTGCTGCGAACGATCGAAGGAGGGACGGGACATGGAGCTTGAGAGGAAGGGGAAGGCGCTCGCCGCGGCCGGTCTGGCGCTCGCGCTCGCGGCCGGCTTACTGGCAGGCTGCGAGAGCGGCGGGCCGTCCGAGGTCGAGCGGAAGGCGGCGGCGATGACCGGCGGCGAGCCGTCGCGCGGCAAGGACATCATCCGGCGTTACGGGTGCTCCACCTGCCACACCATCCCGGGAGTCGAGGGTGCGCGCGGTCAGGTCGGCCCGTCGCTGGAGGGGATCGCCAGCCGCGCCTATCTGGCGGGCAAGCTCCCCAATACTCCGTCGAACCTGATCAAATGGATCCGCGAGCCGCAGGAGGTCCAGCCGGGCACCGCGATGCCCGAGCTCGGCGTCACCGACCAGGACGGCAAGGACATCGCGGCCTACCTCTACACCCTGCGCCAATGATCGACCGCCGAGACCTCCTCAAGTCCCTCCTCGCCGCGGGAGCGCTCGCCGGCTTGCGGCCGGAGGCGCTCGCCGTCCAGCCCGTCCGCCGCCCGAAGCCCGGCGACCGTCTGGTCCCCCTGGGCCTCCTTCTCGACCCCGACACCGCCGCCGGGCGCGGGACGCGCCTCGGGCTCGAGGAGGCGCAGCGGGCCGGGCAGCTCCTGCACATCGACATCTCGGCCGCGCCGACCTCCGAATACGCCCTGATCGGCCTCGCGGCGCCGAAAGTGGAGCCGAAGGCGCTCTTCCTCGCCGTGGGTCCCCTGCGCGACGGCGATCCGGTCCGGCCGCACGTCTACTCCATCGCCGCCAGCCCGGCCTTCCGGCGCCAAGCGCTCGACCGTCACCAGGACCGCAAGGACCTGAAGGTCGTCGAATGGAATCCCGAGCTGCAGAAATTCGGCGCCGACGCCCTCAACCTCCGCTTCCGCCGCCGCTTCAACCAGCCGATGGACGAGGCGGCTTGGCGCGACTGGATCGCGGTCAAGCTGGCCGCCGAGCTGGCGTTGCGCTTTCCGGGAGCCGCGGCGCCGGACAAGATCGGGGATCTGAGTATCGACGGTCACAAGGGGATGCCGCTGCGCTTCGATCCCAAGGACCACCATCTGATCCAGCCGGTCTACCTGGTGGATTCGCAAGGGAAGGTGGTGGACGAGGTGGCTCCGGAGTGGAAGGAGTGAAAACCCTCACTCTCGCCGTCCTCGCCACCCTGGCCGCGTTTCCCTTGACCGCCGCCCCCCTCGCCTACGTCACCAACGAGGTCGGCGGCACGGTGACCATCTTCGACACCGCCACCAACCAGGCGGTCTCGACCGTCCGGATGACTCCCGCCGGGGCCCGGCCGCGCGGCATCCAGCTCACGGCGGACGGCAAGCGCGTCTACATCGCCCTGAGCGACATCGGCCGGCGGACCCAGAGCCCCGCGGATTCGATCGTCGCCCTCGACTCGAAGACCTTCAAGGAGGTCGAGCGCTTCGACGTCGGCAGCGATCCCGAGCGGTTCGTGGTCACCCGCGACGGCTCCCGGCTCTACGCCGCCAACGAGGACGCGGGCCTGGCCACGGTGACCGACGTCAAGAGGAACAAGGTGATCGCCTCGCTGGTGGTGGGCATCGAGCCCGAGGGGGTGGCCCTGAGCCCCGACGGCCGCTGGGTCTACGTGACGGCCGAGACGAGCAACACCGTCTCGGTGATCGATACCCGGAAGCTGGAGGTGGCCTCGACCTTCCTGGTCGACCCCCGGCCGCGCGTCGCCACCTTCTCGCCGGACGGCAAGCGGGCCTACGTCACCGCCGAGATCGGAGGCACCCTGACCGTGGTCGACGCCGTCCACCACAAGGTGCTGCGTGCGATCAAGCTGCCGCCCACGGCCAAGCCGGTGGGGGTGGTGGTCTCGCCGGACGGCAGGCGGATCTACGTCGCCAATGGCCACGGCAATTCGGTCTCGGTGATCGACGCCGCCACGGAGAAGCTGACCGCCACGATCCCTGTGGGAAAGCGCCCCTGGGGGATCGCCGTCACCCGCGACGGCAAGCGGCTCTACACCGCGAACGGCCTCAGCAACGACGTCTCGGTGATCGATACCGCTACCCTGAAGGTGACCGCCACGATCCCCGCCGGCAAGGGAGCGTGGGGGGTGGAGATCGGGCGGTGAGATTGTGGATGCGCTGACGCTTCTCCTTGCCGCGTTGTTGGGCGGTCCCCCGCCCAAAACCCCCAACGAGCCACCCCCCGATTCCCAGCCCTTCGCCGACACCCTCGTCGTCACCGCCGCCCGGTCTCAGGAGCGCCTGACCGACGCCGTGGCTCCGACCTCCGTCCTCACCCGCGAGGACCTCGCCCGCTCGCCCGGCCTCACCCTCGACGAGCAGCTCCGGCAGATCCCTGGGTTCAGCCTGCTGCGGCGGTCGAGCAGCCTCACGGCCCATCCGACCTCTCAGGGGGTCTCTTTGCGGGGGTTGGGTCCCAGCGGGGCGAGCCGCACTCTGGTGCTCTTCGACGGCGTTCCTCTCAACGACCCCTTCGGCGGCTGGGTCTACTGGAACCGGCTGCCGCTCTCGGGGCTGGAATCGGTCGAGATGGCCCGGGGCTCCCTCTCCCAGCTCTACGGCAGCGCGGCCATGGGGGGCGCCATCCAGCTCCTGCCGCGCGCCCCCCGGCCGGACACCCTGGAGGTGACCGCCCGCGGCGGCGGCTACCGGACCGGCGATCTCGAGGTCTTCGCCTCGGACGCGGCGGCGAACGGACGATGGGGGTACTCCCTCTCGGGCCGGCTCTTCGACACGGACGGCTTCTACATCGTCTCACCCCAGAATCGGGGAGCGGTCGACCGGCCGGCCACGGTCGACTTCGGCACCCTCTTCGGCCGCGTCGAGATGGGGCGCTATCACGTAGGGATCAACGCCTTCCGGGAGGAGAGGGGGAACGGCACCGCGCTCCAGACCAACGACACCAGCCTGCAATCCCTGGAGGCGGGCTGGTCCGGCGACCACTGGGAGTGGGACGCTTTCGGGCAGACGCAGCGCTTCCGCAGCACCTTCTCGCGCATCCTGCCGAACCGCTCCCAGGAATTCCTCACCGCGCGGCAGGACTTCATCGTCGACGGCTGGGGGGGCTCGGCCGCCTGGCGCTCCGGCGGCGGCTTCCTCGCCGGAGCGGACGTACGCCGCGCCTCCTGGGACGATCAGGACCAGACCCTCGGCGGCCTCTACGCCCAGCAGACTCTCGGAGTCACCTCCCGGCTCGATCTCCAGCTTGGGGGCCGGCTCGACCTCTGGCGGAGCGAGACCACCCGGGCCAGCCTCAATCCCCGGATCGGTGCTCTCTTCCGCGCCTCGGAAGCCGTGACCCTCCGCGCCTCGGCCTACCGGGGGTTCCGGGCGCCCACGCTCAACGAGCTCTATCGCCCCTTCCGGGTGGGGAACGTCCAGACCGAGGCCAATCCCGGCCTTCATGAGGAGACCCTGCTGGGCGCGGAGATCGGCGCCGACCTCCACCCCTCCGCCGGCCTCTTCGGCCGCCTCAACCTCTTCCGCAACCGGATCGACGGCGCGGTGGGGAACGTCACCCTCTCTGTGACCCCGCAGCTCATCACCCGCCGGCGCGAGAACCTGGACCGGGTGAACGCTCAGGGGCTGGAAGCCGAGCTCCATCTACGTCCCCGGCCCCACTGGGAGCTCCAGGCTTCCTATCTCCACACGGATTCCACCGTAGAGCGCACCGGCCTGCGCGTCCCCCAGGTCCCCCGCAACCAGGGCTCCCTCGGGATCGCTTTCGACGGCCCCCTATCCGTCCTCCTCCAGGGGCGCTGGGCCGGCGAGCAGTTCGACGACGACCTCAACCAGCTCCCCCTGCGCGGCTACTTCGTGGCCGACCTCTCCCTGCGCCGGCCGCTCGGGGACCGGCTGGCGGTCTTCCTCTCGGCCGAGAACCTCTTCAACCGCAAGGTGGCCACCGGCCGCACGCCGGTGGAGACGCTGGGGAATCCGCGGCTGGTGCAGCTCGGGGTGAGCATCGGGCTCAGCAGCAGGTGATTCCGGCCCGGCAGCTTCCCACGCCCCCGCCGCAGTCCGCGTCGGTCTTGCAGGGGAACCCACAACTGCAACGGCAGGTGCGACCGCCGGCCATGAATTCCGGCTCCGGAGTCTTCGTCTGGGGAGCGGCGGTCGCGGGGCAGGTCTCGCCCTGGGCCGGAGCGAGCTTGCTGAGGTCGAGCACCGGCTGGCAGCCGGCCGGCTGGGCCGCGGCGACGGCCGGGAGCGTCGCCGCGCCCGCCGGATTGGATACGGTTGCGGCGGCGGCCACGCCGGCCGCGAGGAATGCCAGGGTGAGAAGGACAAACTCCAAAAGCTTCTTCATACTTCCTTTCCCTTCATAGGCTTCTAAACGCAAGGCTCAACAACACGAGATAGTCGCATCGCAGGAGGAGCCACCGCAATCGGCACTGGTGTGGCACCGCTGGGTGGTACACCCGCAGTGGCAGTAGCCGAGGCGCTGCGACGGCTCCACCACGCCCGGCAGCACGCTCTCCGGCTGGGCCGCCGAGCAGGTCTCCCCCTTGACGGCCGGCAGGACCGGGGCCTGCCCGCATCCACCCGCCGACGGGGCGACCGTGGCGACGACGGCCGGGGTGCCGGGAAGCTCCGCCGCGGCGGCCGGGGCCGCGCCCGCGAAGGCCGCGAGGATCAACGCAAAGACCGCCACTCCGAGCAGTTTCTTCACCATGACATCCTCCTTGGGCCCGGGAATCACCCACGACGGATCGCGCGGCGAGAAGGGCCCACTTAGAGGGTGCCGGCCAGCTTGAAAGGAGGGACTTTGCGTCATCCTGGGCTCGCGGCAAGCTCAGCAGCAGGTGATCCCGGACCGGCAGCTCCCCAGGGCCCCGCCGCAGTCGGCGTCGCTCGTGCAGGGATAACCGCAACTGCACACGCAGGTCCGCAGACGGGTGGGCTGCGCCATGAAATCAGGCGCGGGGGTCTTCTGCACCGCCGCGGCCGGGCAGGTATCACCCTTGCTCTGAGCGATCTTGTCGAGGTCCAGCACCGGCTGGCAACCGGGTTGAGCAGGGGCCGCGGCAGCGACCTCTGGAGCTCCGCCCGGACTCGGCAGGTTGGCGGTGGCGACGGCACTGAAGATGGCGAGGAGGGTCAGAACGAAGAGGGTCAATCCGAGCGGTTTTTTCATCATCGTTCCTCCAGGGGTTGAGACAAGGTTCAACAACACGAGATGGTCTGATCGCAGGAGGCACCGCCACAGTCCGCGCTCGTCCGGCAGACGCGCTGGTTGACGCACCCGCAGTGGCAGTAGCCCAGGCGATGGGATGCCTCAACCACGCCCGGCAGCACGCTCTCCGGCTGGGCCGCCGAGCAGGTCTCCCCCTTGCGAGCGGGCAGGAGCGGGGCCTGTCCGCAACCACCCGCCGGGGCGACCGCGGCGACGGCGGCCGGGATGCTGCTGGGAAGCTCCGTCGCTGAAGCCGGGGCCGCGCCCGCGAAGGCGGCGAGGATCAACGCGAAGACTGCCAACCCGAACAGTTTCTTCACCATGACATCCTCCTTGGGGTCCGGGAATCACCCGCGATGGGATCGCGGCGAGAAGGGCCCCTATTGAGAAGGTGCCGGCCAGCTCTAAAGAAGGGACTTGCGTTATCCTGGGCTCGCGGCAAGCTCGATGTGGCGAAAGGGGGTCCCGATGCGAAGATCCCGGATCGCGTTGCTTCTGGCGGTGGCCTTCCTCCCGGTGGCAGGGTGTCGCCAGTCCCACGCCGGCCCCGTGGCTGGCTCGCCGGCTCCCAACGGATCGGAGGTCGCGCGGTTGCGGAGCGTGATGGAGACGGTCCGTCCCTTCTACCTCCCGCACCAGCCTTCCGTCTGGGATCTCGTCTTTCCGGAGCACGGCCAGACCTTCCAGGAGTATCTGGCGGCGAATCCCAACGTCCCGGGGGACCGGCGGCGGATCCTCTACGTCCGCCAGTTGGGTGACCTCACCCCCGCGCAGCACCGTATCCTGGAGATCACGGCCGAATACCTGGAGCAGTTCTACGGCCTGCCGGCCCGCATCGCGCCCGCTCTCCCGATCGCCCACGTGCCGGCCCGCGCCCGCCGCTTCAACCGCTTTCTGGAGACCGAGCAGATCCAGACCGGCTACCTGATGGACCAGCTGAAGCGGGCGCTGCCGGACGACGCCTTCGCCCAGATCGGCCTGACCGCCTCCGACCTCTATCCGGACGAGAAGATGAATTTCGTCTTCGGACAGTCCACGCTCCGGGACCGGGTGGGGGTCTGGTCGCTGCACTGGCTGGGCGAGCCGGACCAGAGCGAGGCCGAATTCCGCACCACCCTGGCGCGGACGCTGAAGATCGCCAGCCACGAGACCGGCCACATGTTCTCCATCCCGCACTGCACGAAGTACCACTGCATCATGAACGGCGCCCTCTCGCTCGACGAGGTGGACTTCCACCCCTTCGACGCCTGTCCCGAGTGCATGGCGAAGATCTGCTGGGCGACGCGCTCCGACCCGCGCGAGCGCTATCGACGGCTGGCGAGCTTCTTTTCCCGCCAGCCCGGGATGGGAGCCGCGCGCGCCTCCCTCGCCCGCCGTCGGGACGCCCTGGCGATGGTGCCGGCCGGGTCGCGGTAGAGCCGCCGATGCGGGGGTCCTGGCTCGCCCTGCTCCTCGCGGCGGCTCTCCTGCCTCTCGCGGGCCGCCCGGCGGACCCCAACGGCCCGGAGGTGGCCCGCCTGCGGGACGCGATGGAGAGGGTCCGGCCTCTCTACAAGCCCATGGGGCCGATCCTGCCCGAGGAGTGGCTCACCTCATATCCGGAGCAAGGCCAGACCTTCCGGCAGTACCTGGCCTCGCGTCCCTATGTCCCGGACGGCAAGCGCCGGGTCCTCTACCTGCAGCTTCTCGGGGCCTTCACCCCCGCCCAGAGCCGGATCGCGAGCCTCACGGCGGACTACCTGGAGCGCTCCTTCGGCCTGCCGGTCCGCGTCAAGCCCCCTCTGCCGCTCGACCGCGTGCCGTCCTGGGCCCATCGATTCAACTCCATGACGGAGACCGAGCAGATCCAGACCGACTACCTGATGGGCCTGCTGAAAGACGACCGGCCGGACGACGCGTTCGCCCAGATCGGCCTAGTCGCCATGGACCTGTATCCGGACAATCCGATGAATTTCGTCTTCGGCCAAGCCTCCCCCTATGAACGGGTCGCGGTCTGGTCCTTGTACCGCCTCGGCCAGCCGGAAAAGGGAGGGGAAGAGCTTCGCTACGCCCTGGTGCGGACCCTGAAGACCGCCAGCCACGAGATGGGGCACCTGTTCTCCCTCGAGCACTGCACGAAGTACCGGTGCGTCATGAATGGCGCGAATTCGCTCGACGAGCTCGACAGCCACCCTCTCGACACCTGCCCGGAGTGCATGGCGAAGATCTGCTGGGCCACGGGATATGATCCGCGCCGGCGGTTCGAGCGGCTGGCCGATTTCTTCGCCCGGCAGGGGATGGGCTCCGCGAGCGCCTCCTTCGCCCGGCGCCGTGACGCCCTGCTCGACAAGCCCGGCAGGCCTCCTGTATGAAGCCCGGCATGGGCCATCTCGACCGCGTCTACCGCGACTCTCTCGCCCTCCTCACCGATCTCTACGAGCTCACCATGGCCTACGGCTACTGGAAGTCGGGGACGGCGGAGAAGCAGGCGTGCTTCCACCTGGTCTTCCGCAAGAATCCGTTCGGCGGCGGCTTCGCCGTGGCCTGCGGCCTCGCGCCCGCCGTCGAGTACGTGGAGAGACTGCGGTTCCGGGACGACGACCTCGAGTATCTGGCGGGGATCGAGGGCAACGACGGCCGGCCGCTCTTCGAGGCGGGGTTCCTCGACCATCTCCGGACTCTGAGCTTCCGCTGCGACCTCGACGCCGTGCCCGAGGGGACGGTGGTCTTCGGCCAGGAGCCGCTGGTGCGGGTGACCGGCCCCCTCCTGGTCGCCCAGCTCCTGGAGACGCCGCTGCTCAACCTGATCAACTTCCAGACCCTGATCGCCACCAAGGCGGCGCGCCTGCGCCTGTCGGCCGGGGACGATCCCATCCTGGAATTCGGCCTGCGGCGGGCCCAGGGGATCGACGGCGGGCTGGCCGCGGCCCGGGCCGCCTATGGGGGCGGCTGCGACGGCACCTCCAACGTGCTGGCGGGGAAGGTCTACGGCATCCCGGTCAAGGGGACGCACGCCCATAGCTGGGTGCTCTCGTTCGATTCCGAGCTGGAGGCCTTCGAGGCCTACGCCGCGGCGATGCCCAACAACTGCGTCTTCCTGGTCGACACCTACGACTCGCTCCAGGGGGTACGCCACGCCGTGGAGGTGGGGCGCAAGCTGCGCGAGAACGGGCACGAGATGATCGGCGTCCGCCTCGACTCCGGCGACCTCGCCTGGCTGAGCCGGGAGGCGCGCCGCATCCTGGACGAAGGGGGCTTCCCCAAGGCCCAGATCCTGGCCAGCAACGACCTCGACGAGACCCTGATCGCGGAGCTCAAGCGGCAAGGGGCCGCGATCGGCGTCTGGGGGGTGGGGACGCGCCTGGTCACCGGCTACGGCGATCCGGCGCTCGGCGGCGTCTACAAGCTGACGGCGGTGCGCGAGCCCGGTGGGGAATGGGAGGACCGGGTGAAGCTCTCCGAGCAGACGGCGAAGACCACCAATCCCGGCATCCTCCAGGTCCGCCGCTTCCGCCAGGGTAGAGAGTATGTGGGGGACGTGATCTGGGACGAGCGCCGCGAGCTCGGGGCCACGCCGACGATGGTCGACCCCCTGGACCTGACCCGGCGCAAGACCATTCCGGACGGCGCGGAGTGGGAGGACCTCCTGGTGCCCGTCTTCCGCGGCGGGAAGCGGGTCTACGATCCGCCGGGACTGCCGGAGATCCGAGCCCGAGTCCGCGATCAGCTCGCCGGGTTCCACGAGGGGATCAAGCGCTTCGTCAACCCGCACCGCTATCCGGTAGGCCTGGAGCTGGGCTACTTCGAGCGTAAGACCGAGCTGGTGCTGACGGCGCGGGGGTTGGCTCCGGACCCGAGCTCGTGACATTCCGCCGTCGTCCATTCTCAACAAGACCCGGAAGGCCCGCGAATCGCCATGACCATTTCGCAACGCACCAAGCCTCGATTGTTGCTAATAGCGGATTGGGCGATGCTCCGGAAGGCTCGTGGCGCTCTCCGGAATGCTCGGTTGTTGCTTGACCCGAGTATTCTGTTGCTTGACCCGATCTATTGGTAACGCGACCCGATTCAGAAGCAACAAAACAGGCTGGATTCTCAGCGCCTCGGCGATGTTTTTCAGCACCGGAGAGCCGGGTCACTCTATGTTGTCATCATCTGCTCGCGGAAGGACAGGGCCGGGAGAGCCAGGAAGGCTGATTCTCAACATCTGAGTTGGCTCGGCGGAGCCGCGGAAGGTGATTCGCAACTCATTGGCAACGACGGTCCCTCGATCATCTCCGAGTAGCAACGGGCGATCCGGGTCGGACGCTTTGACCCCGACAGGTCGCAACAAATGGCCCAGGCCGGAATCTCCGCGGAGAGGCGGGAAAATAATAAACCGGCCTCCGGAAAGGCCGCGGGCGCGGCGACCGGTCCAGGGGAGAACCCGGACCGGCCCGGAGACCGGTACGCCGCGCGCGTGACTGCGCGGCTCTACAGGGTCAAGCGGGCGGAACCCACAAACCGCGGGGTCCGCTCGCGGGCGGGTGGCCGCCACCGAAGCGCGGCCATGACCCGATACTACTCCCGGACGAGCGGAAGCGCAATTCTTTTATCGCCTCTTTTAACGCCCTTACCGTATGCCGGCCATGGCGTGCCCGGCCATGCGGTTGCACGACTCGGCGCAGCGGCGGCAGGTTTCGGCGCAGCGCCGCATGGTCTCGTCGTCTCCCATGCGCTCGCAGTCCTCGGCACAGCGGTCGCACACCTCGGCGCAGGCGCCGCAGGTGAGGCGGTGGAGATCCGAGCCGCGGATCATGAAGTTGGCGCTGGTCTCACAGATCTCGGCGCAGTCGAGCATCAGCCGGATGTGGGACGCCTCGGCGTGCCGTCCCCCCTTGGGCAGGCAATAGGTCAGGGCCGTCCGCAGGCAGACCTCGTGGCACTGCTGGCAGTTGTCGATGCACTGCTCTAGATCTTGCGCGTTGCTCTGGGCCATGGAGCACCTCCTTGGTAAGTCAAGGAATAGGGGGTGCAAGGGGTGGGCCATGAAGGGATGATTTTTGCTACCCTCAACACCGGTATGAGCGTCGCCCACACCCACGCCCACGGCCATTCGCACTCCCACTCCCACGCGGGGGGGAGCCGCGCGCGGATGACGTGGGTGCTCGGCCTGATCGTCCTCTACATGGTGGCCGAGGCCGTGGGGGGGTGGCTCACCGGGTCGCTGGCCCTGCTGGCCGACGCCGGGCACATGCTCTCCGACGCCGCCGCCCTGGGGCTCTCGGTCTTCGCCATGTCGATGTCGCGGCGCCCGCGCACCTCGAAGCGGACCTACGGCTACCACCGCTTGGAGATCCTGGCCGCCCTCGCCAACGGCGCCACCCTGGTGGCGATCTCGATCCTGGTGCTGATCGAGGCGGCCCACCGCTTCGGCCGGCCCGAGGCGGTGGACGCTCCCGGGATGATGGGGATCGCCGCCGGCGGCCTGCTCGTCAATCTGGTGGCGCTCTGGATCCTCCACGAGGGGCGGGACGAGAGCCTGAACGTGCGCGGCGCCTGGCTCCACGTGCTCACCGATGCCCTGGGCAGCGTGCAGGCGATCGCGGCCGGCGCCCTGATCTGGGGCTTCGGCTGGCAGTGGGCCGACCCGGCGGCCTCGGTGCTCATCGCCCTGCTGGTGGTCTACTCGGCCTGGTCGCTGCTCAAGGAGGCCACGGGCGTGCTGATGGAGAGCGCCCCGGCCCACATCGATGTCGATCGGGTCCAGGAGGCCATGGCGGAGGTGCCCGGGGTGCTGGAGGTCCACGACCTCCACGTCTGGACGATCACCAGCGGCATGGAATCCCTCTCCGCCCACGTCGTCGTCGAGGACCACCGCTTCGACTGCGCCGTCCTGGGCGAGATCCGCGCCAAGCTCCACGACCGCTTCGGCATCCATCACATCACGGTGCAGATGGAGACCGAGACGTTCGAGGAGCACCCGGCCCCATGCTAAAATCCCAATAGAGAAATTTGTCCGCGTGTGGGATTGTTGCCCGGGTGTCACCCGGAGTAGGAGCTGTATGCGCGTTTCAAGACTGTTCATTGCTCTCGCCTTCTTCCTGGTCGCCGGCCCGGGGCTCCAAGCCGCCCAGAGGTCGAACCAACTGGTCCGCGTGCCGCAGGATGCCCGGACGCTCGACGCCGCGATCGCCCGCGTGGCCGACGGCGGAGCGATCGAGATGGCGGCCGGGACCTACCCGTCCCCTCCCAACGGCTTCCGGATCGGCAACCTCCGCAAGGGGTTCATCGTCCGGGCCGCCGTGGGCGCCACGGTGGCGATCGACGGCGGCGGCAGCCGCAACCTCCTGCGGTTCGTCAACTCGGACCGCGGCCGGGGAAAGCGGGTGACCTTCCTGCGGATCACCTTCCAGAACGGCTACAGCGCGAAAGTCAACGAGGCGGGAGGGGTGACTCTCAGCGAGTCCGAGGCCCTCTTCCGGAGCAGCTCGTTCGTCAACAACCGGGCCGCCTCCACGGTGACCGGGGGTGGCGCGGTCAAGCTGCTGCCGGGGTCGAGCGCCGCGTTCGTGGACTGCTCGTTCCGCGGCAACTCCTCGCCCGTGCGGGGAGGCGCCCTGGCCGTGCGCTCCTCCGACGTCACCATCCAGGGCGGGGATTTCACCGGCAACCGGACCAACCTGCCCGGCCACAACGGCAATTCGTTCGGCGGCGCGATTCTGGTGATCGACGGCGCCCTGAGCGTCTCCGGCACCCGGTTCGAACGCAACGAGGCGGGGTGGATCGGCGGCGCCATCTACGCCATCGGCAACTGGAATCTCGGCTCGAGCATCGCCGTCAGCCGTTCGACCTTCATCGCCAACCGGGCGGTGGACGACCCCTGCTGCGCCAACCCCGGGCCGGGCTCCGGTGGGGCGATCCACGCCGAGGACCTGACCACCCTGCGGGTCGACGGCTCCCTGTTCACGCAGAACGGAGCGGAATATGGCGGCGCGGTGGACAGCTACCGGGCGGACGTCACGATCTCCGGCTCGGTCTTCCAGCAGAACACGGCGGGCGTGGGCGGCGCCATCTCCTCGCTCTCCGTGGACAACCCCGACAGCTCGACCGACAACGGCGCGATCAACCGCCGCCCCGCCCGGCTGGTGGTCGACCGGTCGCTGCTGCAGGGTGGAGGCGCGGCGCCCAAGAGCGGCGCCTGCATCCTGGCGGGCGGAGACGACTACCGGGTCTACGGCGGCCCGGTCCCCCTGTCCGGCTCCCTGGCCGACAACCGCTCGCGGGTGGAGATCCGGAAGTCCGTCTTCTCGGATTGTGACGTGACGGGGGGGAACGGCGGCGCCCTGGCGGCGGATCTGCTCGACCTCGTCGTCGAGGATTCGATGGTCCTCGACTCCGACGCCCGGGGCGGCGAGGCGCGGGGAGGAGGCTTCCTGGTAAGCCAGGACTCGACCGCCCGGATCGTCCGCACCACGTTCGCCCGCGACTCCGCGGAGAAGTGGGGGGGAGCGCTGTTCCTGAGCGGCTCGACCCTCCAGATGGACGGCTGCCGCTTCTACGGCAACGACGTGGTGCCGGGCGTCCTGGAGGGGATCGCCCAGTCGCGCGGAGGGTCCCTCTTCAGCACCCCGCGCACCGATCCGGCGCGGCCGGGCAACGTCGGCGGCGTGGTGGCGAATTCGTCCTTCGCCGACAGCCCAGGGATCCCCATCTGGGACGTCGATCCGCAGAGCGGGCCGGTGAACCAGATGCGCTACGACGGCAACCGGTTCGAGCTCACCCCCTTCGGCGACAGCGTCTACGTGAGCACCCGGCTGGCCCCCGGCGGGGCGAGCGCCGCGACCCTCAACGCTCTCAAGAGCGCGGTCCCCAACGTCCAGGCTTTCAACCTGAGCGAGGGGGCCCTGGTGGAGGTCCCCTCTCCCAACGCCGTGGGGGCCGGCGCCCCCGCTCCCACGGCGTCGATCCTCGCCTACGCCTGGACCGGCGGCTTCGCGGTGATCGGCCCCCAGGAGCTGGCCCAGAAGGCCGGGCTCCTGGAGGTGCCGGCCGGCGCCTACACCCTGGAGGTGGACCACAACCCCGCCGCCTCGGCCGGACCGTGACCGGTTGAGGCGGCATGCCGTTTGCTCCCCCTGGGCTCCTGACGCCGGGACGATGACCGTCCCATCCCAGGAAACGACGCCAGGAGCCCAGCGATGAGCACACAGCAAAGCGGCAAGACCGGACTGGAGTCCGACAACCAGAAACAGGCCAACACCCGCCACGGCTCCAACCCGGCGCCCGAGACCAGCCAGGTCCCGGGGGCGCATGGTTGGAAGGAGAGGCCGACAACCGCGGCCGATAGCCAGGACCTCATGCACGACGTCCCGCGGGGCAAGACCAGCAAGTCGTCGGGGAATGCCTGAGGACTAGAAGGGCAGGCGCCGCCCCTCGATCTCCAGCAGCCGGGACTTGGCCTCCAGGCCGCCGCCGAAGCCGGTGAGCGAGCCGTCCGAGCCGATCACCCGGTGGCAGGGGACGACGATCGGGATGGGGTTGGCGCCGTTGGCCCGCCCCACGGCCCGGGCGGCGCCGGGGCGGCCGAGCGCCTGGGCGATCTCGCCGTAGCTGCGGGTCTCGCCGAACGGGATCTTGCGCAGCTCCTCCCAGACCGAGCGCTCGAAGGGGGTCCCCTCCGGCGCCAGCCGGAGGTCGAAATCCCGGCGCTCGCCCGCGAAGTACTCCGCGAGCTGACGGCGCAGCTCCGCCGTGCGGCCGGGATCCTCGACGACCTCGATCCCCTCGTCCCGCATCCGCTCCGTGATCTTCTGCGCCTCGCGGCCTTTACTGAACTCGATGCGGACCACCGCGCCGGTCTCGTCGACGACGCAGAGCAACGGGCCGCAGGGGCTGTCCATGGTGGTGACGTAGTAGGTCATAGGTTTTCAATCCTTTAGGGTTTGCCAGAGGTGGAAGGTGGCCCAGCTCCGATAGGGAGCGAAGGCCTGCATCAGCTCCCGGGTCTCCTCCGGGCCTGGCCGGGTGGGGAGGTCGAAGAACCTCTCCAGACCCCGCACCAGCCCGGCGTCGCCGACCGGGAGACAGTCCTCGAAGCCGAAGCAGCGCATCATCAGGTAGTGGGCGGACCACGGCCCCAGCCCCCGCACGGCGAGCAGCTCCGACTCCATGCGCACGGCCGAGCCGGCGCCGAGCTCGCCGAGCGCCAGCCCGCCGGAGGCGATGAGGCGGGCGGCGCCGATCAGGTACTCGGCCTTGCGGCGCGAAAACTGCTCGGGGACGAGGTCCTCGACCTCCAGGTTGGCCACCGCTTCCGCCGTGGGCGGGGTGTAGAGCCCATCTCCCGCCGGGGTGCCGGTGAGCCGGACCAGGCGCTCGCGCAGGGTGAAGGCGAAGGAGAGCGTGATCTGCTGGCCCACGATCACCCAGGCGAGGGCGTCGAACGGGTCCGGCACCTGGGGGATGCGGAGCCCCCGCCGCCCCTCGATCAATGGGGTGAGCCGGGGGGAGGCCTCCATCTTCCGCTCGAAGGGGGCGGGGTCGCGGTGGAGGCCCAGGAGGCGGAGGAGATGGGCGTGGGCCCGCGCCGCCGCGTCCGCCGGCAGGGGGCCGGGGGCCTCGATCGAGGCGCGCACGGTGCCGGAGCCGATCTCGGCCCGCAGCACCGCCGGGGCGCCGCCCAGCCGCACGCCGGTCGCCAAGCTCCGCCCCTGGACCCGCATGGTGAGGCTCCCCGCGTCCCGTCCCAGATACTCCAGGGCGGGTGCCGTGGAGTAGGAGTGGGGGAGGGTGAGCCGGAGCTCCGAGGCCCCGAGCAGCCGCCGGTAGGCCGCGGGAGTCATCGCCGCCAGCCTTCGGAAGTTCTCGTTGAAGGTGGAGAGCCCCTCGTAGCCGACCTCGAAGGCCACGTCCGCGATGGAGCGGTCCGTGGTCAGCAGCATCCGTTGGGCGGCTTCCACCCGCGCCCGGGCCAGCACCTGGGCGGGGGTGGCGTGGAAGTGCAGGCGGAACAGCTCGTGGAGCTTCGAGGAGCCGAGCCCGGAGACGCGCTCCAGGTCCTCGGCTCCGGCGAAGGCCGCGGGGTCCCGCCGCATCCGCGCGGTCAGGGTCTCGACGATCTCCTGATCCGGGTCGTACCGCTGGTAGAAGTCGTCCGGCCGGCAGCGCTTGCAGGGGCGCAGCCCGGCCCGCAGCGCCGACTCGGGGTTGTCGAAGAAGCGTACGTTCTCCGGCTTCGGCTTGCGGGCCCGGCAGGAGGGAAGACAATAGATGCCGGTGGTGAGCACGCCGATCAAAAAGCGCCCGTTGTAAGCGGGATCGCTCGCCAGCATGCGGTCGATCATGCGTTCTCGTGCCAGTGCCATGGCGTGAATATAGCCCTCTTGGGGAGGCCGATCCACCGGATTTCTCCGCCGGAATTTCGCCCAGCGGAGAATGCCGCTTCCCGTTACAATCCCCGCCCATGACGGGCGATCCGCGCGCTTACACCCCCATCCGGACCGACGCCGCCCTGGCCGCGGCGGCGGAGGGCTGGGCCGCGGCGCCGGTGCTGGGGCTCGACACCGAGTTCGTCCGCACCAACACCTTCTACCATCGGCTGGGGCTGATCCAGGTCTCGGACGGCGAGACCTCCTGGCTGGCCGACCCCCTCGCGGCGAGCGACCTTTCGCCCCTGGCTGCGGTCTTCCGGTCCCCCGGCGTCAAGGTGCTGCACTCAGCCAGCGAGGACATCGAGGTCTTCTACCGCGCCCTCGGCCTGCTGCCGGAGCCGCTTTTCGATACCCAGATCGCCGGCGCCCTGGCGGGCGCGGGCGCCTTCCTGAGCTACCAGAAGCTGGTGGCGGCCTACCTCGGCGTCGAGCTGGCCAAGGAGGAGACCCGCACCGACTGGCTCGCCCGCCCCCTCTCTCCCGGCCAGCTCGCCTACGCCGCCGAGGACGTGGCCTACCTCGTCCCCCTGTACGAGCGGCTGACCGCCGATCTGGAGGCCCTCGGGCGCCTCGACTGGGTACGCGAGGACTCCGCCGCCCTGCTCGACACCTCCCGCTTCCAGGAGGACGACGAGGCCGCCTATCTCCGCATCAAGGGGGCCGGCCGGCTCGACCGCCGGCAGCTCGGCGCCCTCCAGACCCTGGCCTCCTGGCGCGAGAAGGAGGCGCGGCGGCGCGACCTGCCGCGCAACTTCGTGCTGAAGGAGGGGCTGCTTCTCGACCTCGCCATCCGCCGGCCCCGGGAGGAGCGCGACCTCCGGCGCCTCCCCGGCTTCGACGCCCGCCAGGCCGCGCGCGACGGCGCCACCTGGCTCCAGCTCCTCGACGAGGCGGCGGAGCGGCCGGAATCCGAGCTGCCGCCGAGGATCTCGGGCAAGCCCTTCTCGCCGGCCGCCCGCGAGGTCGAGACCCGCCTGCGCGACAAGGTGAAGGAGCGGGCCGCGGAGCTCAACGTTCCCCCCGAGATCCTCGCCCCCCGCCGCGCCCTCGACGCCCTGCTCCGCCTCAACCTGGGCAAGGCCGACCCCCGGCTCCCCCGTGAGCTGGAGGGGTGGCGCCGCCAGGCCATCGGCGAGGATCTCCTGCGAGAGGCCCGGGCGGCCGTCTCCGCCGGGTAGCCGGTACCGGCACTTGCGAAACGTACCTCTTTGGCAGAATTCAGTGTTGTAGTAGGCTCAAGGCATGACGATCGACGAAGAGGTGCGGCGGGCGACGAAATTGCTGGAAACGGTCATGCAGGCGGCCGGTCTGACCCGGAAGGACCTCGACCAGAAGCTGGGAGCGGGGCCGGGGTACGTCAGCCAGGTGCTGACGGGGCGGATGGAGCTCAAGCTCCGGCACGTCCTGGCCATCCTGAGGGCGCTGGACGTGGAGCCGAGCGTCTTCTTCCAGACCCTCTATCCGGAGAACCGGCCTTCGTCGGACACGGTGGTGATGGAGGAGTTCCTCCGCCGCTTCCAGAAGCTCGGCTTCGGCCCCCCCGCGACCCCGCCGGCGGCTCCGGCCCTCGATCCCCAGGATCTGGAGAGGATGATCCAGAACGCAGTCCGCGCGGCGATGAGCGGGGTCGGCGGGGAGGGCTCCGCCGCCGCGGCCGGAGATCCGCTGCCCACCCCCCCTGAAGACACGAACCCCCGGGGCAGCCGCAAGCCCCGGGGTGGAAGTAAGCCTAAGCCTGGAGCTTAACTGCCGCGCCGACTCTTAGCTGGACAGACCGGCTCGTCTCGTTGGGAACCGCTCAAGTCGCCACAACTGGTCCGCGGCGGTCTGGAGCAGCGCAACCGTGGCCTTGTTGCTCTCGAAGGCCTTCTTCAGCATGAGGAATGCGCTGAGAGCCTCGCGTTGAAGATTCCGGGCTCGAAGGATAACGATGACATCGTCCAAAAGGGACTGGATCTCCGCCGTCCTGCCTTGACGTAGCCAAAGAGCCGCCAGATCAAGGGAGACTAGAGCGACATCATAGGCGATGTCGCTGTCGCGGTACCCTTTGCAGACTAACTGAAGGTACCGCTCCGCCTTCTCGTCCTCTCCCAGATGGCTTGCGATTCTTCCCTCCAGCCAGAGTTGGGGAAGCCGGTCGAAGCGCTCGCCCATGGCCTCATAGAGGGGACGAACATCCTCCATGAATCGGCTTGCCTCAGCGGCACGACCGGCCTCAACCAAGCACCAGAGCAGACCGTGGAGGGCCGAGAGGACTAGCTTGGGATCACGCGTTGCCTTGATCTGCCTGAGGCCTTCGGTCAGGTATCCCATCGCCTCTCCGGGCTCGAGGGCGAGGTTGGAAGCGATTCCTTTGCTGATGAAGGTCCGCGCCGCCGCGTGAGCATCACCATGGCGCTGGTAAATCGTGTACACATATTCAAGCAGGCTATGTGCTTCTTTGAACCGACGCCTATCGACGAAAAGGGAGGCGGTCAGATCCATAAGCCGAGCGAGAAGCAGAGGCTCTCCATTTCCCTGACTCGAACGTTTCAGCGCATGAGCGAGGGCGGTCTCCGCCGAGACAAAATCGTCAGCTACTCGGTATGCGTTTCCGAGCTCCGCCCATGCCTGGGCCTCAAGGTCCACCCATTCAGCGGATTCACCATGCTTGGCGGTCAACCGTTCAGCGAGATTGACAGCCAGAGAGGCTGACAGGACCATTTTTTCTGGATCGCTGTAACGGAAATCGCGACACTGCGCGAGAAGCGCCTCGCAACGCTCCCGTTCGGGTAGAGCTTTCCCGCTAGACGAGAGGGCTTCAAGAGAAGGAGCTTTCCTTGTGGATGAGTTCTGGCCTTCGCGGGAAGCCAAGCTCGAAGCATACTGCCGGGCTGCGGCAAACGCCTTGAACACCGGAAAATCGTACTCGGAGTCGGAGGTCGACGCCGGAGCAGGGGAAAGAGGCTCCTCAGCGAAGATCACGGAAGCGAGAGGTACCATTCCTGTCTGGCATCGCGTACAGCCTCTCAGGAGATGAGAGATGATCGGAGACGCTTGACTGGGCGATAGCTCGCCGAGCAGGAAGCGTTCTAACTCGGCAGAGCTAGGATGCCATGCGCCGTGTTCTCCTCCTTTGGGCATCGAATTCCCTCCCTAACTGAAAAAGATGTCGCGTAATTATGGCAGAAACCCCGTTCTTTGTCTCCCCACTTTTCCCATGACAAGACTGTGGTGTCGAGCGGCGAAGTCGCCCAGTGCTCAGCCGTTAGGGTCAATCATCCCACTATGGTCCGAGTCGCTGTTGGCGACCGGCAGGAGGCTGGTCCCGCTCCCGCTGGCGCTAGGGTCGAGGGAGAGGGTCTTCTCCGTCCGGCCCTGGGGCGCCGGGGTGGGGTGGGTCAGGAAGCCGCCCAGCCAGGAGAGGATCTGGTCGAAGAGGCCGGGGGCCTGGACCGTGGTGGCCCGGGAGGAATGGTGAGAGCCGGGGGCCGCCGTCGCCGGCAGCGCGAAGCCGAGGATCGCCAGCAACGCAATGATGGCCGTCAGCCGTCGAACGACGAGGGTCCGAGACATACATCCCTCCTGAAGCGGAGAGCCGGGGCCGTGATTGGCCTCCGTTCCCAAAAGTTGAATCAGCGACAAGCTTGGCGAAAGATTAGCACGTCTCCAAGCCCAAAGAGACGCCTTCATTGTTGGTAGTGCCGCCTAGGGGAGAAAATGAGCCGCTCCGCCTGAAGATTTTTTTACCGGTCTGGAACAAAGTAGCCGCTTCGCGCCCGCTGAAGGACCGGCCCCGATCTCTTGACAGCCGATTTCAAGGGGTATAGAAGAATCAGACCACCAGCAACGGACCATGCTCGGCCCGCTACGGGGAGGGGGTAGGACTCGTGAAGAGGTCCCGGCTCATCTTCCGTGCTCTCCAGCTCGTCGGCACCGCCGCGGTCTTCGCGCTCGCGAACGGGTTCTCCGCCCTCTTCAGCTTCCCCTCGGGTGCCTCCTTTCTCTTCCCGCCCGCCGGGGTGTCGCTGGCGGCCGGCGCCGCCTTCGGCCTCTGGGGCGTGGCCGGCGTGGTGCTCGGCGTCCTGCTGGTCCCCTGGGGGGTGGCCACGGCGCCGCCCGGCCTGCTGCTCTCCGCCCTCGCCAACGGCCTCGCGGCGGCCCTTCCCGCCTGGGTGCTCCACCACCCCCGCGGCGGCACCGCGACGCGGCTGCGGCGGGCCTTCCTCTTCGGCGGCCTGCTCAACAACCTGGCCTCGGCGGTGGTGGGCAGCCTCGCGCTCGCCCTGCTGGGCCGGCTCCCCTGGGCCGTCCAGCCGCTGGCGAAGAACCTCTTCGCCTGGTGGACGAGCGACCTGATGGCCGCCCTGGTCCTGGGGCTGCCGGTGCTCCTCTGGCTGCGCCCCTCGGTGCTGCTGACCGACGGCCACCGGGATCTCCTGCGCGGCTGGCTGCGCGACCGCCCCGCCCTGCTCGAATGCGCCCTGATGACCCTTGCCGCCCTCGCCGCGATCGTCGTCGTCGACCGCACCGGCTGGGCTTTCCCCCACTGGCTGGCGATCGCCCTGGTGCTCCCCATCGCCCTCGCCGCCGTCCAGGGGGGAGCCGGCGCGGCCCTGGTCGTCAACGGCTTCGCCTCGGCCGGGTACCTGGCCGTGCTGATGGCCTCGTCCGGCCGCGATCCGGCCGCCCTGCGGGAGATCCTGGCCCCGGGCTACACCACGGTAGGGGTCTGCAGCATGTTCGCTCTGGTGGGAGGCTGGCTGGCCGGCCGCAACCGCCGGCTCCTGGAGCAGGTGCGGGCCCACGAGCTCCAGCTCGAGCGGGACTTCGAGCGCACCGTGGCCTCGCTCGCCGCCGCCATTGAGGCCAAGGATCCCACCACCGAG
The DNA here is from genome assembly GCA_045807625.1 of Thermoanaerobaculia bacterium. GTDB lineage: Bacteria > Acidobacteriota > Thermoanaerobaculia > Multivoradales > UBA5704 > DATARR01. The sequence continues at coordinate 39,369 of JBJMHA010000023.1, forward strand.
GGGCACGTCCAGCGGGTGGCGCACCTGGCGGTCCTGGTGGGGAAACGGCTGGGGATGGACGAGCGCCAGCTCCGCGTGCTGCGCTACGGCGCCATGCTCCACGACGTGGGCAAGATCGGCGTGCCGGAGCGCATCCTCAACAAGCCCGGCGGGCTGACCCCGAACGAGAAGGAGATCATGGAGGAGCACGTGGAGATCGGCCTGCGGATCATCCGCGACGTCGAGGTGCTGCGCGAGGTCGATCCCCTGATCCGCTACCACCAGGAGCGCTGGGACGGCGCCCGCGCCGGGGTCAAATACCCCGGCTACTTCGGCCTCTCCGGCGAGCAGATCCCCCTCGGCGCCCGCGTCCTCTCCGTGGTGGACGCCTTCGACGCCATCACCCACGACCGCCCCTACCGCCGGGGTGCGCCTGTGGAAGCTGCGCTAGAGGAGCTGCGCCAGGAGGCGGGGCGGCAGTTCGACCCCCGGCTGGTCGGGCTGCTGGTGGAGGTGCTGCGGGAGGGGGAGTGGCTGCCGCGGGGGGACGAGACCCCGGCGCTCCCCTTGCGGGTGACGGCATAGCTACCCCGTAAACTTGTACCCCAGCCGGTGGACCGTGATGATGTAGCGCGGATCCGACGGGTTGTCCTCGATCTTCTTGCGCAGCTTGGCGATGTGCATGTCCACCGTGCGGGTGAAGGGGATGGAGTTGTAGTCCCACACGGTGTCGAGGAGCTTCTCGCGGGTGATCACCTCGCCGCGGTGCTGGATGAAGAAGGCCAGGAGCTGGAACTCGCGCGGCGAGAGGTCGACCATCTGCCCCCCCTTGTGCGCCTCGTGGCGGCGGAAGTCGACCGCGATGTCGCCGAAGCGGTAGACCTCGGGCGGGGCCACCTGCGCCCCCGGACGGGTGCGGCGCAATACCGCCTCGGCCCGCGCCAGCAGCTCCATGAAGCCGAAGGGCTTGGTGATGTAGTCGTCGGCGCCGACCTTCAGCCCGAGCACCTTGTCGATCTCCTGCCCGCGGGCGGTCAGCATGATGATCGGCACCGCGCTGCCGGTGCCGCGCAGGTGCTTGCAGATGTCCAGGCCGGTCATCTTCGGCAGCATGACGTCCAGGAGGATGAGGTCCGGCGACTCGGCGGTGGCGAGCTGCAGGCCGGCCTCGCCGTCCTTGGCCACCGTCACCGAGTAGCCTTCGTACTGGAAGCCGTCGCGCAGGGCGATGGACATGGCCTCGTCGTCTTCGACGATCAGGACGCGGGTCGACATGGATCTAAGCCTCTGAGGGCTGCTCCCGCGGGGCGGGAGCGGCGAGCGCGGCGGGCTCTGCAACCTCGATCGGAAGGTGGATGGAGAAGGTGCTCCCCTCGTCCGGCCGGCTCTCGACCGCCACCCGGCCGTGGTGGGCCTCCACGATGTGGCGGACGATGGCGAGCCCCAGGCCGCTCCCCTTGACGTCGTGCACCAGGCCGGTGCTCACGCGGTGGAAGCGGTCGAAGATCTTGCGCTGCTCGCCGCGCGGAATGCCGATCCCGTGATCGCGCACCGAGATGACGACGAAGTCGCCGTCCCGCCGCAGGAAGACGTCGATGTCCCGGGCGTCGCGCGAGTACTTGACCGCGTTGTCGAGCAGGTTCGAGAGCGACTGGCCGATGGCGCTGGCGTCGATCACCACCGTCGGGAGCGGGGCGTCGACCCCCTCCAGGTGGAGGCGGAACCCCTCCTTGCGCAGCCGCACCTCGAAGCTCCGCAGGGTCGCGTCGACCACCTCGCGCAGGTCGGAGCGCTCGAAGCGGTAGGTCTTGCGCCCCGACTCGATGCTGGCGAAATCGAGGATGTTGTTGATGAGCTGGGTCAGCCGCCGGCTCTCGGTCTCGATGAAGTCGCCGTACTCGCGGGCCTTGTCGACGCCTCCGAAGCGGCCGAGGCGCAGGAGCTCGCCGAAGACGCGGATCGAGGCGAGCGGCGTGCGCAGCTCGTGCGAGACGTTGGAGACGAACTCGTTCTTCATCTGCGAGAGCTTCATCTCGCGCGAGGCGTAGCGCAGGGCCAGCATCAGGCCGCAGAGGAGCACCGCGGCGAGCGCCGACGAGAGCCCCAGATTGAGGGCGAAGTTGCGGTGCGCCACCTCCGCCGCGGTGGCGTGGCGGGTGGCGAGGGCGACGCTCCAGTCGGTGAACACGAAGCCGAACGGCCGCCGGGCCTCCGTCCGCCAGAGGTCGGTGTCGGAGAGCGCGTCGGTGGAGTAGATGATGTGCCCCTGGCTGTCCTCGACGGAGACGATCGGCTTGTGCTCGCCGCCGTCTGAGAACTCGGAGAGGGCGTCGTGGATCGCCTTCGGCAGCACCTTCTGTTTGAAGTAGCGCTCGTCGAGGATCATGCCGGCCAGACCCACCAGCCGCGAGGAGTCGTCGGTGACGGGGTAGAGGAGGATGCGGAAGTGAGGGTCCTTCTCCTCCACGAACAGCCGGACCCGCTCGAGCACGCCGTCCCGGTGGTAGAGCGCCTTCCAGGGGGCCACGGCCACCGAGACCGCCCGCGCCTCGGGGGAGTCGTCGGGCTGGTGGAAGGTCGAGTATCCGGGGGTGAAGAAGAGCGGCTCCCCTTCATCGCGCAGGCTCATCACGAACAGGCTGGTCACCCCCCCCACCCCCTTCTTCTTGAACAGGTGGGCCGCCCGGTCGAGCTGGTGCTGGGTGAAGACGGAGGGCTGGAGGTCGAGGATCTGGCCGGCGTCGGCGTAGGAATACTCCACGTTCTTGGAGACCGCCTCGAGGAGGCTCGCGACCTGGGCCTTGTGGGCGCGCTGGGAGAAGTGGTCGAGCTCGCGCAGCCAGCGGTATTGCAGGCCGAGCAGGATCGCCAGCGGCAGCAGCACCGCCACGAATCCAATCCACCGGTTATAACGCTTGCTCAAAGCCCTGATCGTCATGGCCGGGCGGAAAGTCTAAAGCAGATCCGCCGGCCACCTTTCCGATTTACAAATAAGTTACGACCTTTTACCGCTCGTTGAGGATCTCCGGAGCGTCCCGGACCTATTCTTTCCTTGCAACCCGAGACACGAGCCCGCGGGGGAGGATCCTCATCCTCTCCTCCAAGGTCCCCGCGGGCCACTTTTTCTTCCCCTCATTCCCGGTCTCGCATCCCCACCTTGACGCAGGCGCGGCCGAGGTAGATCTCGTCGGCCGGCTGGAGGCGCACCCCCCGGCGGTCGTTGGAGCTGACGTCGATCGTCCGCCCCCCTCTATAGATACGGGTGCCGGAGGCGTTCTGCTCCGCGCGCAGCCACCAGCCGCCGCTTTCGTCATCCCAGGCGATGCGGGCGTGCTCGCGCGAGACCGTCGAGTTGATCTCTCCAACCTCCAGGAAGGCGACGTCATTCCGCCGCCGCACCCGGCCGTCCGCATCGGTGACCTCCTCCAGCCGGCCGAGGTAGACCCGGGGGGAGTTGACCTCGTAGACCCGCTGCGTGGCCACCCCCTTGAGCACCGTCAGCTCCAGGGTGGTGGGTCGCTCCGCGCCGGCCGCCACGGCGGGGGCCGCGGCCGGGGCGGCGGGGGCCTCCCGGTTGAGGTACTCGACGTAGAAGCGGCGGTCGCCGAAGCGGGGGTGGGCCTCCTCGTCGAAGACCACCTCCACCTGGAAACCGGCGGGGAGCGGGCAGCCGCGCTCGGCCAGCCGCTCGGCGATCTCCCGCTGGAGGTCCCACGCCTCGCGGACCACCGCCTCGAAGCGGACCCGCTCCTCCGGGTCGGGCACCAGGAGGTGGACGCGCAGGTGGTTGTGCGGGTAGATCCGCTTCCCCTCGCCCACGGCGACCACCCGGCTCTCGGCATCGTCGAGGACCGCCCGGCGGATCTCCAGCGGCGAGGTCCCCCGCATCCAGGGCTTCAACAGGTCGCGCATCTTTCCCATCATGTCGTTCATGCCCGCCTCACGGTTTGAGAATCCCGAGCTGTGCCGCGGCCTGCACGATCTCCCCGGCCGCCGGGGCGGCGAGGCGGCCGCCGTAGCCGCCGTGCTCCACGATGACGCCGAAGGCGATCCGCCGGGCGGTCGGCGCCGCCGTCTCGTAGGGAGCGTAGCCGATGAACCAGGAGTGCGACCCCTTGTCCTTGACCTCGGCCGTGCCGGTCTTGCCGGCGATCGGGGGGAGGACCCCGGCAAGATAGCGGGCGCCGGTCCCCTCGGTGACCACGCGGCGCATGGCGCGGCCGAGGAGCTGGGCCAGGTTGGGCTCCAGCACCCGCACCGGCTGGCTGTTCCGGGTGTTGCCCGTCCCCTGCACCCAGTGACCCTCGGGGCTGGCGCCGCCGTCCGCGACCGCCGCCGCCACCCGGGCCATCTGGAAGGGGGTCGCCACCACCTGCCCCTGGCCGTAGGAGGCCTGGGGGAGCGCGTCCTTGAGCTGCCTGGCCGTGTTCGGCCGCGCCACCGCGATCCCTAAGGCCTTGGCGGTGGCGAGCAGCTCGTCCGCGCCGACCGCGTAGGTGCCGAGCTGGGCGAAATAGGCGTTGCAGGAGACCACGATCCCCTTTTCCAGGTCGACGTCGCCGTGCGGCGTCTTGTCCGTGGGATCGTCGCGGATGGGCTTCCCCCACCCTCTGACGAAGTTGCCCACCCGGTTCTCGGGGAGGAGCTTGCAAGCGAAGGTCTGGCTCGCGAGCTGTGGATTCTTGCGCAGGGCGGCCATGGCCGTGACGATCTTGAAGGTCGAGCCCGGCGGATAGATGCCGTAGCGGGCGCGGTCGATCAGCGTCGGGCTCGCCTCCTCGCCGCCGCTCGCGGCCTGCACGGGGATCTGGGCCGGCCACGGATAGCTCACCGAGGCCAGGAGGTCCCCTGTGGCCGGATCGAGCACCACGGCGGCGCCGCCGAACCCGCCCTGCCGGGCGTACTTGGCCAGCACGTCGGCCGCCCGGAGCTGGAGGCGGACGTCGACCGTCATCCGCAGGGTGCGGTCGCGGCCGAGGATCGCCTTCACTTGCCGGTGCTCCGGCTGCCAGCGGTGGCGGAGCAGGGGGACCAGCTCGCCATAATCGCGCTGCAGCTCGCGGGTGGTCCTGCCGTTGGGCTGGAGGACCTCGGCGTCCCCCGCGAAGTCGTCGTACCCCTGGAGGAGGACGCTGGCGTCGCGCTCGGCGTAGGAGTTGTTCTTCGCCGCCCAGTTGGTGCGCGAATTGAGGTCCCCCAACAGGTGGAAGGTCCTGCCGCCGAACGGGTAGTACCGGGAGCCGGGCGGCTGCCGCTCGTCCCGGGCCGGCAGCACCGCCCCCAGCCGCTCCAGCACGGCCCGGTTGCGCTCGATCTGCGCCGGATCGCTGGTGGCGAGCAGCACGCCGTTGCGGTCGACGACGTCGCCGCGGGGGATCGACTGGGCGATGTCCACCAGCCGGGGGTTGTAGGCGAAGCGGCGGAAGCCGTCCCCCTGGAGGGTCAGGGCGCCGCGGGTGAGCACGCGGTCGGCCTGGAGCACCTGCACCTGGGCGGCGCGCAGCACGATCAGGGCCATCACGGCGGCGAGCGCCACGCCGGCCCAGCGCGCCGCCCCCGCGAACCGCCGGTTGGCCGCCACCGCCTCCGCCGGCCCGGGGCGGGCCGAGACGGCGAGGATCATCCCGAAGATCAGGAAGTTGGCGAGCATGGCCGTGCGGCCGGAGCTGAGGAAGGGGGAGACGACCCCCGACAGCGGCAGCACCCCGAGGACGCCGCCCGCGATCAGCAGCGTCTGCACCGCCGTCAGCACCGAGAGCCCCAGGGCGAGGAAGAAGCCGTAGGCCGAGCCGGCGCGGAACGCCGCCCGGAAGCCGCGCCAGACCAGGAGCGCGTAGAGGGCGATCACCGCCAGCAGGCCCAGGAAGCCGAGCTGCTCGCCCACCGCCGCCAGCACCAGGTCGGTATGGATCTCGGGCACCCGCTGCGGCTGCCCCAGCCCCAGGCCGGTGCCGGTGAGGGCGCCGCCGGCCAGCGACCAGAGCCCCTGCGCCAAGTGGTCGCCGCCGCGGAAGGAGTTGTCCCACGGCGACATCCACATGGCGAGCCGGCCGCTCACCGTGGCGGGGTAGCCGATCTTGTAGGCCAGGGCGAAGGCGGCCACCAGCAGGGCGGTGCCCACCAGGGCCATCCACGGCCGGCTGCGGGCCACGCAGTAGAGGGTGAGGAAGAGGAACGAGAGGATGAGCGCCGGCCCCAGGTCCCGCTGGAGGAAGAAGAAGGTCAGCACCAGCCCCATGGCCAGCAGCGGCGGCAGCAGGTATTCGAGCTTGGGGATCTGGAGCTTGCGGGAGAGGCCCGCCCGGGTCTCGGCGATCTCGCGCAGGAATTCCCAGCGGTCGAAGAAGTAGCCGGCCAGGAAGAGCACGACCAGGATCTTGATCGCCTCCACCGGCTGCCAGCCGAGCAGGTTGACTTTGGCGTCGCTCCCCCCGGGGCCGCTGCCGAAGAGGATCAGCACCACCGAGAGCCCGAAGGCGGCGAGCAGGGGGAGGAAGCTCATCCGCCGCAGCGGCGAGCGCTCGAGGTCGAACAGGCTGGCCGCGAGCAGCAGCGCGGCCCCGAACAGCACCCCCTCGGCGAAGCCGCGATAGAGGGGCAGGTCGCGCAGGGGATCGCGAACGGTGACCATCATGGCGAGCCCCACCCCCGTGAGCAGCAGGATGGCGGGCAGGACCAGCTCGTCCCCGGCGAAGCGCCGCAGCCGCCAGACGGCGTGGACGGCGGCGAAAGCGGCCAGGAAGACGGCGGTCCACAGCCAGAAGGAGGAGCGGAATTGGCCGGGGGTGCGCACCGCCAGCCGCGGCTTGACCGCGCGGAGCTGCTGGAGGGAGAGGAGGGGGAGCGAAATTTCTCCCTGGGGCCCCTGGGCCCCCGCCTGGCGCCGGGCCTCCAGCCGCTCGCGCAGGCTGGTGAGGCGGCGGTCCTGGGTGATCTCGGAGGCGGGGACGCGGATGCGCTCGATCTCGCCGACGTTGGGGAAGGCCTCCTCGTGCGCCCGCTTCCAGATCGCCTGCGCCGCGAAAGCCCGCTCGGCCGAGCTATCGAGCACGTCGAGCACCGGCAGGAGCTGGTCCGAGCTCCGCAGATCGTTCAGGTTGACGATCCGCCCGGCGGCGAGCTGCGCCGCGTCGTCCGCCAGCGGCTTCGCCATGGCGAGATAGGCCAGGGCTAGCCCCAGGAGGACGGCCACCGCGGCGGCGGCCAGGAGGAGCCCTTCCAGATTGCGGGACGGCGCGCCGGGGAGCCCCTGCACGGCGAAGCCCGGCTCCCTCTTGAGCACGGAGGTCTCCCGCTGCCGTCGCTCGGCGGCGGTGCTGCGGGTCACGGCCATGGGATCACCACACTCCTAATTCTTCCAGCCGGCTCAGGACGCCCCGCAGCTCCTGCGCCGCGGTGGCCATGTTCCCCTTGGCGTCGGCGAAATTGCCGGCCTCGCGATAGAGATTGATCGCCTGGGTGAAGGTGTCGCGGGACCTCTCCAGCAGCCCGGCCTCCGGGTCGGTCCCCTGCGCCGCCCGGGCCTGCGCGAAGACCTGCTCCGCCTGCATCCGGTAGCCGTCGGCGAGCATCGCCTTCTCGCGGCGCCCCGGGGGGTAACCCCGGTGCTCCAGCTCGTTGACCGCCGCCTCGAGCTGCTTGAGGTCGGGGGCCTCGTAGGCGTAGACGTGGGCGAGGCCGAGATAGGGGTCCGGCCAGTCGGGAACGAGCTTCGCCGCGTCCTGGTACTCGTCGACGGCGTCGCGCACCTTCTGCCTCGCCTCGTCCGCTTGGCCGCCGGAGCGCGCCTTCTGCGCCGCGATGCGGTCGAGATGCCCCTGGGCGTAGAGCATCTTCGCCCGCACCGAGCGGTCCCGGTAGTTGAGGTCGACCGCCGCCTGGAGCCGGTCGTGCGCCTTTTGCCACCCCTTCACGGTCGAGACCGCGTCGTCTCCGTGATAGGCGTTGAGGGTGCGGTCGGCCGACTTGACCATGGCGATCCGCAGCTCCTCGCGCACGTCCCGCAGCCCCGAGCCGGGGAGGCCGAACGGCGCCACCTTCCGGTAGCGGTCCCACAGGGCGTCGAGGTCGGGCGCGGTCTGCGTGGTCAGCTCGTGAGTCATCGCCTCCGCCTCGCTGCGCACCCAGACCTGCGAGGCGAGCAGGAACGAGCCGAAGAGCAGCAGGAGGAGCCCGCCGTAGCGCATGGCGAAGCGCCGCCGCCGCGTCGGCGCCGGCGCCGGAGGGGGCTCCGCCGGCGGGAAAGACAGGCCGGCCGGCACCGGCGGCAGCGGGACGGCCGGCTCGCCCGTCCGCCGTGTGGATTCCAGCGCGGCGTCCCGGGGCGCCGCGAAGCGGTCCGTGCGCCGGGTCTCCGAGATCCCCGAGTCGTCCAGGGAGAGCGGCCGGGAGGTCCGCCGCGTGGCGTTCAGATCCTCTCCCTCCGCCGCCGGCCTGGGCTGCTCGCTGGGCAGCGGCTCATCCTTGAGCCAGGCTTCCAGGTCCGCCTTCATCTCGGCCGCCGTGGCGTAGCGCCGCGCCACCTGGAAGGCCAGGCTGCGGAGGATGATCCGGCTCAACGGCGCCGAGACGTCCGCCGGCAGCGGCTTGGGAGGATCGCCGCGGCGGATCTTCCCCTCCACCTCCTCGGGGTCCTCGCCGTCGAACGGCGAGTAGCCCGCCACGCACATGTAGAGGACGACCCCCACGGCCCAGAGGTCCGAGTGGCGGTCGACGCCGCCGCGGTCGAGCCGCTCGGGAGGCGTGTAGGGGAGGCTGCCGAACAGGTTGACCGTGAACTTCCGCGTCTGCGACAGGTGCTTGGCGATGCCGAAGTCGAGCACCCGCACCCGGTCCTCATCCTGGAGGCGGATGTTCTCCGGCTTGATGTCGCCGTGGATGATGCCGTAGACCTTGCGCCCCCCCACCTCCGCCGAGAAGTCGTGGCAGACCTCCAGCATGTCGCAGAGCTGGCAGGCGATGGAGGCGGCGCGGTCCTCGGGGAGCGGCCCGCGGGCGAGCCGCTGCGAGAGGTCGTCGCCGGCCACGTACTCCAACGCCACCCAGAAGAAGGGGCCGTCCTCCCCCCACTCGTAGACCGCCGCCACCTGGGGGGCCACGCTCGAAAGCTGCTTCTGGAGCGCGACGCCGTTCTTCTCCGCCTGCAGCATCTCCGGATCGGCGCGGTTGGCGCGCACCACCTTGAGCGCCACCTCCCGCTGCCCCTCCGGGTCCCAGGCCAGGTAGACGTCGCCCAGAGCGCCGCGGCCGAGGAAGTCGCGGAGCTCGAAGCGGCCCACCTGCTGGACCGTCAACATCAGGGCCTCCCCCTCCGGCGGGTTGGGGCCGGCTGGGGAGCCGGCGGCTGGACCGGCGGCGGGGCGGCCGGAGCGCGCACGGCCTCGGCGCGACCCGCTCCGGCGAAGGAATTCCAGGCGTAGATCTCGGCGGCGCGCTCCGGCGTGGGGAGGAGCACCCCGCCGCCGCCGTTCCCCTCGAAGCGGTTCTCGATCAGGTCCGGCCGCGCCCCGTCCCGCACCTCGACCCCGGGGTGGGGAGCGCCCGGCGTCCGGCCGTTACCGGCGATCAGGTTCGAGATCAGCCGTGGGGCCGAGCTCGACTCCACCAGCACGCCGCCCCCGGGATTGTCGTGCAGGAGGCAGTAGCGCACCTCCGAGCGGTCGGACTCGGCCAGGTCGATCGCCGCCGTCTGCGCGCCGGTGATCTCGACCCCGTCGATCCCGACCTCCGAGTCGGCCAGGCGGATCCCCACCTGGAGCGGCGCCTGGGCGTCTCCGGCGATGCGGAACCCCTCGACGCTGGCATCCACCACCGACTGGGCGGAGATCGCCGGCACGCCGCTCCCGGGCGGCGGCAAGATCGTCGCGCCGCGCGGCACCCGGCTGACCAGGGCCACGCCGGAGCGGAGCTGGAGGGCCTCGCGGTAGGTGCCGGGCGCCACCTCGACCGTATCCCCCGGCGACGCTTGCGCGAGCGCCTCGGCGATCGTCGCCGTCCCCCCCTCGCCTCCTACCCGCAGGACGTTGGCGGCGGACGAGGTCGACGGCCGGCCCGTCCCCTGGACCAGCCCGAGCAGCCTCTGGCCGAAGGCGGCGAAGGCGAACGCCCCCAGGATCGCGCCGTAGATCAGGAAGGCCGGCCGGCTCGCGAAGACCCCTAAGATCCGTGATCCCGCGCCGCCGCGCGCCGCCGCCGCGCCGCGAGCTCCGGTCTGGGCCGGCCGCGCGGTCTCCCGGGTGGCCGGCGCCGGCCGGGCCTTGCGGACCGCGGCGGCGAAGCGCTCTCCCTCCACCAGCACCACCGAGACGTTGTCCTTGCCGCCGGCCTGATTGGCGGCGTCGATCAGCGCCTGGGCGGCCTGCTTGGGATTCCCGGCGTCGGCCTCGACCGTCGCGAGGATCGCCTGCGACGCCACCAGGTCCGAGAGGCCGTCGCTGCAGATCAGCAGCGCCGAATCCGGCTCGAAGGCGATGCGGGTGATGTCGATGAACCCCTCCTCGTCCGGCTCGTGGGGGGCGGAGCCCACGTCGCGGAAGATCTCGTTGCGCCGGGGGTGGGCCATCGCCTCGGCCTCCGAGATCTCGCCGGTGTCCTCACGGGAGCCGACGGGGGAGTGGTCCTTGGTGATCTTCTTGATCTGCCCGGGTTTCAGGAGATACAGCCGGCTGTCCCCCACGTGGCCGACCGTCACCTGGCCGGCGTCCACCACGGCCACGGTGAGCACGCAGGCCATGCCGGCGAGGGCGGGGTTGGCCGAGGACTTCTCCCAGATCTGCTTGTTGGCGAGGGCGATCGCCTCGCGGATCAGGCGGGAGGCGTCAGTGGTGCGGCGGGAGAGCCGGGCCTGGAGGATCTCCATCGCCGTCTGGGCCGCGATCTCGCCGCCGGACTCGCCGCCGACGCCGTCGATCACGGCGTAGATCCCCCGCTCGGGATCGCAGAGCACGCGGTCCTCGTTGTTGTCCCGCGCCCGGCCGGGATCGCTGAGACAGGCGGAGAGCGGGCGCTTGGCGGCGGCCGTGGCCACGCTACCTCCTCTCCCGGAAGGCGAGCGCCACCAGCGCGGCGGCGAGCACCACCAGCACGGTCAGAAAGGCGAGGCGGGCGAAATAGAGCGCGGTCACGCCTGGGCGAGCCTTTCGAAATCGAGATAGATCACGCCGGCGAGACCGATGCGGGCGCGGTCCGGCAGCGGCTCCCAGCGGTCGAGATCGCGCACGCCGCCGTCCGCGGACTCCAGGCTGCGCGGGACCGGGACGCCGTTGACCGTGGTCCCCAGCTTCGAGAGGTCCTTGATGCGGAAGCTCCCCTCGGGGGTGCGCTGGATGCGGGCGTGCTCGCGCGAGACGTCGAGCGAGGTGTCGAGCGACAGGTCGGCCCAGACGTCCGGCGCCTGGCGGCCGATGACGATCTCGTCCTTGGTGATGGGGAAGGTCTGCATCGTTCCCCGGTCGTCCTTGTAGACCAGACGGGCGAAGCCCACCGGCGCGGCCGCCTCGACCGCCTGGGTCCTCACGCCCCCGGCGTTCCCCACAGCCTGGGGCACCTCGGTGGTGTCCCGGCGGGTGGTGGTCATCTGGCCGAGCCGCCGGGTGGTGGAGATGCGGTGCGTCTTCGAGCCCGCGCCGTAGCCGGACTCGGGGGGGCGGGCGAACTCGGAGACCACCTCGACGTCGCCCGGGTTGAGCGTGCCGTTGGGGTCCTCCTGGAAGCGGACCGACCACCGCCCCTCGGCGCTGACGAACTTGGGGGCGGGCGGCGGCTCGTCCGCCTTCTTCTTGCGCAGGATGCGGGGGAAGGCGGGGGTGGAGCCCTTGTTGAGGCGGGCGAGCTCGGCGTCGAGGAGGGTCTTGGCCTCCTCCTCGAGCTCGCCGAACAGCGTGCGCAGCCGGTCGTAGTCGTCGGCGTGGAGATACACCTGATACAGGCTGGGGGCGATCGTCTTCGTCACCAGCGGCTCGAGGCTCTGGCGCATGTTCTCGCCGATGGCGAGGACGATGTCCCGGCCCGACGCGCGTTCCTTGGTCAAGTCAGACCCTCCCGGAGAGCTCCAGGGCCCCGTACGGACCCCCTTCGAGTATACCTGTACGGAAACGGAGGGCGGGGGGTTGCGAGGGGCCGGGTCTTTATGGCTGGGCGGGGGGCAGCCAGAGGCTCTACTCGGTGGTGGTCTTCCCCGCGACCTCCTCCTCGGGTGCAGGCACCAACTTTTCCGGGTGCTCTTTCTGTAGTTCTATGAGATGGGCCACTAAGCGATAGGGATCGTGCCCGAACTGTTCCGAAATGCGGTGGCGCACCTCTCGGATAGCAGCGATCTCTTCTTCGCCCTGGTCGATCGACGTGTCAAGCTCCTGACTCATGGCTTTTCACCTAGCAGCTCCAAAGGAGTCGCCAGCACCGGCACATACAGGCCGAGCAGATTGTTGACTCGGCGGATGTGACCATACTTGTTGGCATTCGCCAAGTGCTGACAGTTCCATGTTACCAGAAACTCGCACTTGTGATACGAGGCCATGGCCAGATGGAGGGCATCGAAAGAGGGATCGGCGGGCATGAGCCGGTGCTGGACGTAGGCTTCGACAATCTCCGCCACCGCCGGAGTGGTTTCGAGCAGCGGAAGTGCCCGGACGAGCTCAAGCGCGGGCTCTCGGCTCGGATACTGGCCGTTCCGCAGCTCAAGAAGGACGGCCTCGCTCGTCACGAGCTCGTAGCGTTCTCGCCCGTCCGCCCACCAGCGCCGGGTCCAGGCGCGGCGAGCCAGCGCTTCTGCTCCTGAGCGGGTCGTATGGTAGAAGCTCGGTATCGTAGTCTCGACATAGACTCGGGCTTTCGACATGTCCGGAAGATACCGCATCTCTCCCAGACGTGTGGAGAGCCAAGAGACAGGTCAAGGCTGAGAGGCGGGCCCCTCCCGAACGAAGCACGCCACCCCCACCAGCACCCCCATCAGCACATACCCCAGCGTATGACGGCTCCCGCTCCACACGAACGCGAAGATCCCGAACGCGGCATAGGTCACGGCGATGATGAGCAACGGGACGCGGAGCGCCGAAGCGCCCTGCCGCTGCGCCGCGGCGGCCAAGACCAGGAGCGCGAATCCGGCCATCGCGAACGTGCCGAAGTAGAGGGCCAGCAGGATCGCCGAGACGAGCGTTGGCCGGACGCTGATCTCGACCAGATCGCCCCGCAGATGCGGCACCGCGACCGTGGCGTTCACGAATGCCGCGAACGCCATCAGCAGGCCGGCGAGGCCCAGCAATCCCCGGCGAAGGCCGGCGCTGGCGGACGGGCTCTTCATGATGTGGTGCCGTACTGTACCATGGCCCGCTCGCCGAACAGCCCCGGAGGTCCGGCCTGCTGGCCCGGACCGCCGGGCGAAAGGCCTTTTGCCCGCAGCCAAAGGGTTTTTCTCCCGCGCAAAAGGCTACTGGCCAGTATCAAAAAGTCATTGGCGGGTATCGCGGGCTCATGAGCCGGTCCCGAAAGGCCAGTTGCCCGGTCCGGGGAGTCATTGCCGGGCCTGACGACCCCTTTGCCGGAGGCCAACTGGCTACTTGGTGGAAGGGAAAGGCCATTCAGCGGCGGGCTCTGCTCTTTTGCCCCGGGTCTCAAGGCTTTTCGACCCGCCGCTCGTCGAACGGCTCCGGAGACGGTAGGATCTCCATACGGAGGGAGCACCCCATGGGAGCATCATTCTGGATTCGCCGTTTCATCCTCGTCTGGACGGCCGCGTTCGTCCTCATCGCCGGCGCTCAAGCCCTGAAGGGGCACGACCTCGCCTATGCGCTGACCCAGGGCCTCCTCTGGGCCACGATCTCGGCCGGCATCTTTCTCGGCGCCCGCCTCTACCAGTCCCGCCGGGGACAGCACTGCGCGATCTGCCGGGATACGCCGGGGATGCAGGGGAGCGGCGGGGCTGAGGTAAGCCGCTCCCTGGGCTCGGCCCCGCAGTCATAATCGTCCTCGAGACCGAAAGGCTCCTCTTTCGGGATCACGCGCTGGAAAACCTCGCCCCCTCCTGCGCGCTACAGACTCTCGTATGCTTACCGGCACACATCGGTACGCCTCAGCCGAGCCGGGTACACTTTATTCCATCGAGAATCTTTTTCGATCGAGTTCCTGTCCGCAGATCTTGGATCTGAGGTCTAAATTTGAATATTGCAATGGAGGCATTGCTGCCCTAAAGGCCTAAAGGAAGGATCGCGCGTATCTTGCCCAATTTCTGGTGTATAATCGCCGCGCAATTCTAGATCAGGGCCTGCCGCTGCTACTGAGTTCAAGTCGGTGATATGAGAGCTTCCCGGGCCGAAGGATGACTCGGTAATCGCTTGGGAGTCTTGGTCAGTTAGGCCAAGCAAACTGATAGGAGAATGCAATGCGCCGGAACCGAAGGAATGCGGGAACCATAGCTGTAATGGCCGTCTTGATGGGCGTTGTCGGGTTGAGCGCGATAGCTCAGGAGTCATCGTGTTCGGCGGCTGCCTCGATCGATCCTATAGGAATGAAGACTTTGACGGAGCGGCAAGTGATCTCTTGGGCCGACGCTCCCACTGCAATGGGCGTTCCGCTTGGGGAAGCACTACGAGATTACAGTGTCGATATCAGCATGCTCACTACCGGGACGGAGGTGCCTCTTGTTCTTCCTGGCAACGTTGAAACCTCGATTTTTGTGCTTGAGCGAGAGGTCAAGGGGCAGCCGCTGAATCACGATTGGGTGATCTTGTACTCTGTAGCGCCGCCAGCCGTGCGGCAAGCATTGGAACGGCAGAGCATTCGCTATCCTTGGAGCGGCTTTGTCATGAGAATGGACGATAACGATCCCGCTCCCATTCGAATTGGTATGCTCGGACAGTCAGGCTTTCAGCTTATCTATAATCCTCGAAAGCACACTTTCGAGCGGAACCTGTTGCCCACGCCGGGTGGCCTCCAGATTGCGGACTCACAGGATTGTATGAGCTGTATTTTGGATTTGGTGAAGAGTGTCGTCTGTGAGGCCGTAGCTGATGGCGTATCCTGCGCTACATTAGCGGGCTGCCCGGGAGCCGTGCTCTCAGCTCTCATTCGTGCTACGTTTAAGCTGATCACTGGCGATCTCTGCTTTTGGGAGATATAAATAAATGTGCCAATAGCTGCGGCCTCCAGCAGATAAGGATCGTGCCAGAATCGAACGCGCAGGTAAGCCCAGGAAACCAGAAGATCAGCGTCAACATCTTGAGTGGGCATAATCTCGGTGCATGGGCTCTTCCCATTCGACAGAATGGCCTTCCAGGAGTGCCCTTGATCGCTCTAGGGACCTCCAACCAGCAGACCCTCAACTGGAATCCTCAGGCAGGTGTCTACACGATTTATGCCGGAAACATACCTGTCCCGACGGCCAGTATTCCGGGGCTTGGCCGAAGTATCAACGTAAACGTAGGACAAACGTCTACGGTAGCGGTCCATTGGAGGATAGTTGACGGTTGTAACGATGGTCGCGGGTTCCGAGTTCGTTTCTTTGATAAGACTCGTGGGGGAGTTTATCCCAGCCAGAGCACCTACTACACGGTTCCTTCTGGAGGAGATAAAACCTTTACGGTAAATGTACCTCGTGGTTCACTGCTCTGTGAGGGTGCTGTGCAGGATCCCCCCACAAGTTTGCATTGGTGCTATGGCATAGATGGCAACCAAAATGCGAACTATCCGGGGGCAGGTACCTGCTGCTACCAAGCGCCCACAGCAGGGACAACTCTCGACGTGGGAGCAACTCTGATCTGTGATTGACAGTGCTGGCGGACATCGCTGCAGCTTTCCTGCTTAATAGACTCCCGCAGATTCGGGTCTGGGGGGCTGTAGCGGTCCGGAAACTTTGCCTGGGTATGGATAGGTAAAGATCGAGTTCATGCCGGTGAACTGACGAGGGGGAGGTGTTCTCTTGTAAAGCTGGGGAACCCGTTGTGGCACCCCCTCTGTGACGCCTTTTGTGTTTAGGACAGCCGAACTCGGGAGGGCGCATGTTTCTAAATAGCCATCACTTTATAAGATTGACGCGCGCGCCGTGATGCTAATATAGTCCCTGGCTACGAAGTTAGATTCTCTGCGTCTGGGGCGAGGAAGCGCTGTCGGCCATTATCCGAACAGTGGATCAGGTCGCTGGCGTCCTCCAAAGCCCAGGTTTTATTCTGAACCTTTAGGAGGTGCGGGATGTCAAGGTTTGTTGATATGCAGGGCATGCGCTTCAAGGTAATGATGATGACAGCTTACGTTCTCTTGTTCGCTGCAGCTTCGGTAGGAGTGGCCGCTCCGACGCAGAAGCCTCTATCCAACGACGATGTCTTAAGCATGGTACAAGCGGGCCTCCCACAAGATGTCGTGATCGAAAAGATCAAGTCATCGAAAACAGCCTTCGATACTTCGACGGAGGCTCTCGTCTCACTGAAGAAGGCGGGCGTCAGTAGCGACATAATTCGGATTATGGTCAATCCTAATGCGGAGTCGAAACCAGCCGGGACGGGGGCCTCTCCATGGGGAAGCGACAATGCGCCCGTTGGCTGCCAGGTACCTCCTGGTGGGCAGCCCCCATGGCTGTCTGGTGCTTCTCCCGCAATGTGGCTCGTCAAGCCGGAAAAAACCGAGAGGACCGAAATCAATTATGAGAGGGGCACCATTACTCACGTCGGCTTTGCCGGGTTCGGCGCACGCCTCTTGGTCCTCCATCCGATCAAAGCGGCTCTACGGGTGAACAGCCAGACTCAGTTTTTGAGTTGCATCAACCCTACAGATGCACCCCTCGTGCACTTCAGCCTCGACAACGAAAGCGACGAGCGCAACACTTCCGTCGGAAGAACTACGCCATTCAATATGACTTTCAATATTTCCGAGGGCGACTTGGTCAAATACAAATTCGAGAAAACTCCCGATGGCTACTTCAAGATCACTCCGGAAGCCCCGCTAAAATCGGGCGAGTACGGCTTTGTTCCGCAAGGGGCCGCGGGGTTCTTCACGGCCGGCGAGAGGGTTTACACGTTCGGGGTTGATTGACCGAAGATCACTATCTGATCGCACACGCATTCGCGCGGAGTCGGCGTCCGGCATGGCTGCGACGTCGGTTATCGCTCGCCGTTGGGGCGCGGAGGAGGGCATGGATCGCTCGCAACCCAGCCCGTTGGGCTGGGCTGAGGGAGCCCGGGCCGTTGGCCCGGGGGAGACGCGATTCCTCCAAGTCTGGTAGCTCCGGCACTGGAATCCGATTCCGCCGCGAGGTCGGGATTGAGGCCCAAGGGGTCGCTCGTCCTCAGCCCAGGGCATCGCCCTGGGATGGAGGCGCAATCCATCCCGAGGCGGCCTGAAAGGCCGCGCTAAGGAAGGCGTCACGCCATCAATCTTGATGATCCACAACGGAGGCCGGCCTTCCCCGGTCGGGGCTTGTAATGCCGACGTTGAGGAGGAGCCGGGGAGCCGATCCCACCACGGCACGAAATGATCCCGCGCTTTACTCGGCGCCGGTGTCGCGAGCCTCGAAGCGCTCGATCTCAGCCCAGACGGCGTCGAGATCCAGGACGAAGCCGTCACTGCCGGGAATGTTGATCTTGCCTTCCGTGGCGCCGAGGAGGTGCTCGTAGCGGCCTTGGGGACCCCGCCCCAGAATCTCCAGGCTGCGGAGCTGAGGATCGACGATCCAGTAGTAGCGCACTCCGAAAGTAGCGTAGTCCGCCACCTTCTCCACCCGATCCCGGCGGCCGTCACGAGGCGTTGGGGAGACGATCTCGATGGCGATATCGGGCGGTTGCGTGATGATGCCGCTGGGGGGCGGCAGGGGAGTACCCGCGAGATAGACGGTGAGATCGGCTCGGCGGCCCTTCTTCGGCCCCACCGCCAGCTTGGAGTCGGAGCCGCCGACGAACCCACCCCGCGGGACGAACCAGGCGCGGAGGAGACTGCCCAGCAAGATCACCAGAATCTCATGGACGTAATTCGGCACCTCTTCCTCCACCAGATGGCCGTCCACGAGCTCTCCCCGCTCATCTTCGGCCAAGGCAAACCACTCGGCGAGGGAGAGCTCGCCATGGACCGCTTCATCCAAAAGGGAGTGCCGACTCATAGCAGCACGAATCGTAGCATAGGCCCCAGGAGTCGACGGACCCGGCCCGGAAACCCTGACTCATCCGCCGCCGTAGGGAAGAGCAGAAGGAGAGCCCCATGACCGAAATCGCCACCACCCGCCCGCCGGACCTTCCCGCCTCCCCCTGGCGGCGGATCTTTCTCGGCCCTCACGGCCTGCGGGCCGGATGGAGCCTGCTGTTTTTCGTGTTCCTCTGCGAGCTCCCGAGCGCCCTGGCCGGGTTGGCTCTACAGCGCGCCGGCGCCCTCCCCGAACATCCGGCATGGGACCCCGGGCTCCTCCTCGCCTTTGAGGCGTTCTCCTTTTTCGTCGTACTGGCGGCCATCGCGCTCATGGGCCGGATCGAGGGGCGGACGCTCGCCACCTATGGCTTCCCCCTTCGCGAAGCGTTCGGATGGAAATTCTGGACGGGCTCGCTGTGGGGGATCCTCAGCATCTCGGCGGTGGTCGGGATGATGGCGCTGGCCAGCGGGTACTCCGTCTCCGGGCTGGCGATCCACGGCGGTGAGGCGGTGAAGGGGGCGGTCCTCTGGGCCCTCGCCACCCTCGCGGTCGGCCTCTATGAGGAGTGCTACTTCCGGGGATATCCGCTCTTCACTCTCAGCCGGGGGATAGGGTTCTGGGCCGGCGCCGTCCTCCTCTCCATCCTCTTCGGGGCGTTGCACTACTTCGTCAAGCCGCGCGAGACCTGGATGGATCTGCTCAGCGTCTCCCTGATCGGCCTCTTCTTCTGTTTCACCGTCCGGCGCACCGGCAGCGTCTGGTGGGCGATCGGCTGGCACTTCACCTACAACTTCGGGTCGCTCTTCGTCTTTGGCGGGCCGAACACGGGCAATCAGGGAAACCCGGTGCCGGGCCACCTCCTGGCCTCGACGTTCCACGGACCGGACTGGCTTACCGGCGGCCCCATGGGCCCGGAGGCCAGCGTCTTCATCTTCCCGGTGATCGCCATCCTCTTCTGGGCCTTCCACCGGCGCCATCCGGAGGTGTGCTTCCCGAAAGCATAAGCAGTGAGGGTTTCTCCTCTTCCCGAGCGTTCCTCGTCCCGGACCAGCCCCTCTTCGGGGCATGGACATGAAAGGAGTGTCTCGGATGCAGAACCGCAAGACAGAGGGGAGATTGGAAGCGGTGACCCGGCGACGGCTGCTGCAGGTGATCGGCGCCGGCGGAGCGGCGGTGGCCCTGGGGGCGCGGCCCGGGCTCGCGAACGAGGACGGACCTCCGGGGCGGCCGGAGCTGCGGACACGGCTGACGGAGCGCTTCGGGCTGGAGCACCCGTTCGTGGGCGCCGGCATGGGGTTCGTGGCCCTGTCGGAGCTGGTGGCGGCGGTGTCGGAGGCCGGCGGTCTGGGAGTGCTCGGGGTGGCGCCGGAGCCGCCCCCCGTCTTCGCCGAGCGCGTCGCGCAGATCCGCGCCCTCACCCAAAAGCCTTTCGGAGTGGATTTCTTCCTCGCGGTCTCGCCGACCCTCGGGCCCATCACCGTCGACGCTCACATCGACATCGCCGCGGCCTCCAGGATCGATCTGGTGGTCTTTCATTTCGGGATCCCCATCGCCGCCTGGGTGTCGTCGCTCAAGGCCGCGGGGTCTCAGATCTGGGTGCAGGTCCCCTCTGCCGAGCAGGCGCGGGCCGCGCTCGACGCCGGCGCGGACGGGCTGGTGGTGCAGGGCAAGGAGGCGGGCGGGCACAATCACAGCACGACGCCGCTCCATGACCTCCTCCGGGAGGTCCGGCACGAGGTGGGGGACGACGTGCTGCTGCTGGCGGCCGGCGGGATCGCCACCGGGGCCGACGTGGTCGTCGCGCTGGCTCACGGGGCGGACGGCGTCTGGGTGGGCACGCGGCTCGTCGCCTCCACCGAGGCGTACGCCAATCCCGAGTGGAAGCGCCGCCTCACCCAGGCGAGGCGCCAGGACACGGTGATCACCACCCTCTTCGGGCCGGAGCTCCCCTGCCAGCCCTACCGGGTGCTCCGCAACCCGGCCGTGGACGCCTCGATCGGCCAGCAGGACCAGATCTGCGGCCTGCCCCCCACGGGTGATCCGATCGGCTCGACGGTGCTGTTTCCCGGGACCTCGTTCGAGACGCCGGGCGTGCCCATGCCCACCTTCAGCGCCCTGCCGCCGCCGCCGGACACCACGGGGGATTTCGACGCCATGGGGCTGCCGGCCGGGGAGGGCGTCCAGCACATCCGCGACGTCAAGCCTGCCGCCCAGATCGTCGCGGACCTCATGCATGAGGCGCGATCGATCATCACCCGAAAGCTGGCGCGGTAGGTCCGTCCAACCTGGGGCGGGCCGCGAGCCGCACGACCTCCCGGGCCGGGGGCGCCGCCGCTTCCTCCAGATGCGGTGTGAGCTCCTCCCACGAAAGGAGCTCGGCGAAGGGGCCGAGCTTGGCGGCCAGGCGGCGGCGATAGTACTCGGGCAACTGTTCGCTGCGGCCTTCGTGAAAGGCCCTCAGCTCCGGGTCGCCGACCAGGGCCCGGCGGACGCCGCGCAGATTCCTCAGCTCGGAGTACGCGCCGGCCGTGCGCAACAGGTGAAGCGCCCGCACGCCCGACGTGCGGGCGCTCGCCAGCCGCCGCATCAGCAGCCGCCGTGAGCAGATGGCCGAGTAGATCTCGATCAGCAGGTCATAGTACTCGACCAGACCGTAGTGGCGCAGCCGGAGCACCAGATTCGGCATGTAATAGAACACGAACGGCATGGCGCGCAGGATGCGGTCTTCCGCCAGATAGTTGTCGAAGAGCTGCGTGCTGCCGAAGGGGACCGGGATGTTGATCGTCGGCCAGACGAAGGGGAGGCGCGCGATGAACTCCTTGGTCAGCTCGACCGGCTCCCTGCCACGATCGTTGTCGGTCCCGAAGATGAAGTTGGCCTGGAGGGCCGGCACCGCCTCGTGCAGGTCGGTGAAGTGCTGGATGACGCTCTCGAGCTTCTCGCGGCCGGAGCTGCGCCCGGCGCCGGCCTTGTTCGAATATTCGGTCCAGGACTCGACGCCGGGAGCCACGAAGATGCAGTTCGTCCGCCGCAGGCGCTCCAGCCGCTCACCGCGCAGGATGGAGAGCGAGCTCTCCATGACATAGGGATTCCGCCGCCCCTCCGGCACGGCTTCAAGGACCTCCAGGACATCGTCGAACTTGACCGCGAAGTTGGGATCGTGAAAGGAGACGAGCAGCCCGGGCAGATTCTCCGACACGTACCGCAAGTCGGCCGCGAGCCGCTCCTTGGGCAGCATGACGTAATCGTTCTGGGCATCGACGCAGAAATCGCACCGGTAGGGGCAGCCCAGGCTCGCGAGCAGCGCCACGTTCGAGAGCATGATCGGCTTGCCCTTGTGGAAGCCGGCGGTGCGGATCTCCGGCATCCTTTCCTCGACGCTGGGTACCTCCTCCAGGAGATGGCCGCTGCTCGCCACCGTCCCCGCCGGGAAGTCTCCGCGCAGAATGCGATCGATCAGCTTTTTGTCGCAGTGGTGGACCACCAGGTCGAAGAAGCGCAGGCTGTCGGTGGGGAAGGACGTGGCATGGGGTCCGCCCAGCACCGTGCGAGCGCCCCGGCGCCGGTAGAGCTTGGCCAGGGCATAGGCCAGACCGCTCGCCTGGGTGTAGGCCGCGATGAACACGACGTCGAGCTCCGCCGGCAACAGGGTGTCGAGCCGCTGCTGGCCGTAGTAGGTCGCGTAATGGACCTCGTGTCCGAGTTGCCGGCACCACACCGCCACCGCCTGAGGTGTAATGCTGGCGTAGTGGCGGCGGAAGTTGCGGTTGAAGTGCCCTTCGAGCCAGCCCGTCTCCGTCGAGTCCTTGAGGATGTCCAAGATGCCTACTCGCATGCAATTTCTCCGCCGTAAAGGGACGCCCGGGTTAACAAAGATCGCGATAGATCGCGCGAGAGCCAGAGACCTATTCCTATGGAGCTAAACTTTAAGCTGTGCTGCAATGTATCACCTCCGGTCGCCTGAGGAAAGTCTCAAGATCCCGTTCGCTCCTCCACACCCGGGGAGCCGTGAGCGCCGGAGGCAGGGGATCGCCTTGGATTCGCGCTCCTTGCGGCGCTAGACTCGCCGCCGTCATGGAGCTCCGACCCTTCGGCAGGACCGGCCTCACCGTTCCCGTCCTCGGCTTCGGCGCCGGGCACGTGGGCGATCCGGCGATGGACGAGGCGGAGGTGGGCCGCCTGCTTCATGGCGCTCTCGACCTCGGCGTCACCCTGATCGACACGGCGCGTTCCTACGGCCTCTCCGAGGAGCGGATCGGCCGCCACCTCGCCGGGCGCCGCGACGAATTCGTCCTCTCGACCAAGGTCGGCTACGGCATCCCCGGTTATGAGGACTGGACGGGCCCGGTGATCGCGGCCGGAGTGGACGCGGCCCTCGGCCGCCTGCGCACCGACCGCATCGACGTCGTCCACCTCCACTCCTGCCCGATCGAGGTGCTGGAGCGCGGCGAGGTCGTCGGCGCCTTGCGGGCGGCGGTGGCGGCGGGGAAGGCGCGGGTCGCCGCCTACTCCGGCGACAACGCGCCGCTCGAATGGGCGGTCGCCTCCGGGGCCTTCGGCAGCATCGAGACATCGGTCAACCTGGTCGACCAGCGGGCGATCGAACGGGCGCTGCCGGCGGCGGGGGAGCGCGGTCTGGGAGTGATCGCCAAGCGTCCCGCCGCCAACGCCCCCTGGCGCTTCGCCGAGCGCCCGGCCGCCGCGGACGTCGCGCTCTACTGGGAGCGCTGGCGCGCCCTCGGCCTCGATCCCGGCGGCCACGATTGGACCGAGCTCAGCCTCCGCTTCGCCGCCTGGCGGGAGGGGGTCCACTGCGCGATCGTGGGCACGAGCCGGCTCGAGCACCTGCGGCGGAACGTCGAGCAGGTCGCGAAGGGGCCGCTGCCGGCGGAGACGGCCGAGGCGATCCGCGCCGCGTTCCGGGTCCACGGCGCCGGATGGGAAGGGCAGATCTGACGCCGGCCTTATCCGGTCTTTGCCCTGTGTGACCTGCGCGCGAGCCACACGATCCCCAGCAGCGCCAGGCCTCCGGCCAGGATGGGCAGGGAGAGGAACTGGATGGCGACCAGCGTCACGGCGCCAACCGCGGTCTCCGCGAAGTAGGGACTCTCTCGCATACCCTGATTCTAACCCGATCAGGGCGGCCCCGGAACGAGGATTGCGAAGCGTGCGATCAGGTCTTTCATGTCTGCCTCCTTTGGGGTCTGGACACTCTGCGACAACGAGAGCGTCCAGCCGCCACCTTACGGACCCGCGCGCCGGATTGCTCGCCTTTTTCGGACGCCGAATCGATCAGATTCCAGGTCCGAATCCGGCGAGATTCCGGGCCTCAAAAGGTGTAGATTGAGAGGCATGATCATCGAGCCGGCCGGGCTTCCCCCCTCGCTTCCCGCCCACGTCTGCCAGCGCGCGCTCGACGCCCGCGACGCCCGCTTCGACGGCCTCTTTTTTGTGGGCATCGTCACCACCGGGATCTACTGCCGGCCGACCTGCCCGTCGCGGCGGGCTACTCCCGACCACCGGCGGTTCTTCAACTCCGCGGCCGCCGCCGAGAGCTCGGGGTTCCGCCCCTGCCTGCGGTGCCGCCCGGAGCTGGCCCCGGGGCAGACGATGATCAACGCGGTGTCGCGCCTCGCGTCCACGGCGGCGTACCGCATCGACGCCGGCGCCCTGAACGGCCGGAGCGTGGCGGACCTGGCCGCGGAGCTGGGCGTGAGCGAGCGGCACCTGCGGCGGGCCCTGCGGCGGGAGCTCGGGGTCTCGCCGGTCGAGCTGGCGCAGACACACCGCCTCCTGCTTGCCAAGCGCCTGCTCGCCGAGACCGCGCTCTCGGTGACCGACATCGCCTTCGCGAGCGGCTTCGAAAGCCTGCGCCGCTTCAATTTCGTCTTCCACGAGCGCTATGGGATGAGCCCCAGCGCCCTGCGGCGGCCATTGATGAAGGAAGGCCGCCGCGCCCCGAGCGATCTCCTGCGCATGACCCTCGCCTACCGGCCGCCGCTGGCCTGGGACGTGCTCACCGCCTTCCTGCGCGGCGAGGCCACGCCGGGGGTGGAGATCGTGGAGGGGCGCCGCTACGGCCGCACGGTGCGGCTCGACGGGCGGACCGGCGTGGTCTTCGTAGAGGATTCTCCGGCGGCGGTCCATCTGAAGGTCGACGTCTCGCCCTCCCTCCTCCCCGTGCTCATGCCTCTGCTCGCCCGCCTCCGCCAGCTCTTCGACCTCGACGCCCAGCCGGCGGTGGTGGACGCGCACCTCGAGCGCGGCGGGCTGACCCTTCAGCGGCGCGGCGTACGTCTCCCAGGCGCGCTGGACGGCTTTGAGGTCGGCTTTCGCACGCTGCTCGGGGCGCGCGACCTCGCGGGCCGGGTCGCGGCGGCCTTGGGCGAGCCGGTCGATACGGGGTATCCGGCGCTCGACCGTCTGGCTCCGGATGCCGGGCGTCTGGCCGAGGTGGAAACATCGAGCCTCGTGGAGCTCGGCGTGGCGCGGCGCCGCGCGGAGGTCCTCCTGGCCTTCGCCTGCGCCGTGGTCGAGGGGACGCTGCGGCTCGATCCGGGCGGCGACGTGGCCGAGACGCACCGCGCATTGATGGAGATCACCGGGATCGGCGAGCGGCTCGCCACCACGATCGTGACGCGCGCCCTCTACTGGCCGGACGCCTTCCCGCTGTCGGACCGCGCCCTGCAGGACGCGGCGGGAGCCTCGACCCCGCGGGCCCTCCGCGCCCGCGCCGAGACGTGGCGCCCCTGGCGGGCCTACGCGGCTCTGCACCTCCGGCTGCGGCTCACCCCCTGAAGATCGTCGGTCAGGAAGAAGGCTATCAGGCCCGCGAGGAGAGCCGCGAGCACCGCCCGACTCTTCGGTCCAAGACATTCAGACACGAGCCTCATCGAGTGGAACCTCCTGCTGACCCTGAGAGACCTCGGTGATCAAGGTGGCGCTCGGGAGCCGTCCGTCCCGAATCCCCCAACTCCCGCGCCTCCTCCTTCCCCCCTGATCCGCCGTGATACAGTGAGCCCCACCTTTGCCCTGAGCCTCAGGAGGGACCCGATGGACCTGAAGCCTCTCGCTGTCGCTTCCTGCTGCGTCCTCGCGCTGTCTTTCGCGGCATGCCAGGACATGGCACGGATGTTGGTCGAGAAGCCGAAGGAGGAGGCGCCGTGGAAGCGGAACATCCTTGCGGCGAAGATCCAGCCGTCCGAAGCGGGACAGCCGCCGACGGCGGAGCTGTCCCAACTGCTCGAGCGGGCGGGCGCGGTGCCGGGAGTGAAGGCGGTCGCGGCCGTGGACATCCTCCCCGGGGTCACCCCCTTCCGTCAGAAGACCCCCTATGCGATCCGGCAGGATGGGAATTCTGTTGACCTCACGGACGGCCTCCTCCGGAGCGTCAGCCTCGGATACTTCAGAGCGATGGAGATCCGCCTCCTCCAAGGCCGTGAATTCTCGGCGATGGACGGCGAGCACTTTGTGCCCGTGGCGATCGTCGACGAGAGCTATGCCAAGAAAATCTGGCCCAGACAAAGCGCCCTCGGACAAAGGATGAGCCTCCACAAGACCGGACCATGGGCCACGGTTGTTGGTGTTGTCCAGGACGGCCCGGGCGCTCAGGGCACGCCGGAGCTCTATTTCCCGCTGGCGCAGTACGCGCTGCACGGCCAGGACGTCCAGAGCCGCCCCTGGTTCGTGATCGCCCATGTCACAGGGGATCCGAAGGACGTGGCGCCCGCACTGTCGCGAGCCGTGGGACGGGATTTCCAGGATCTCGGGACCTGGCTCAAGAAGCTGTGAGGATCAGGCCGTAATTTTCGATTTCCCGGAGGCCCAGCCGTGCGTAAAAGTTTCGCCCTGCCTTTCTGCCTGGCTCTGTTTCTCGTCACCCCTTTGCAGGCTCAGGACAAACCGCAGCCGTCCCGGCAGGAGCTTCTCGCGCGTGACGGCGTCATCTGGGGGAGCGCCGCGGCCTGGGGCGTGCCGTTCCAGGAGAACCTCGGCGAGGATGCGAAGATCGCCGGGCTCAGCCGGCTCTGGATGCTGGTGAAGATCAACTTTCCCAACTTCGCCGCGGTGCCCGACCTGGACTGGGACAAGACGTACGTCGATTTCATCCCCCAGGTCCGGGCCACGGCGAGCACGTATGAGTACTACAAGACTCTCCAGCGGATGAGCGCGCTGCTCAAGGACGGCCACACCGAGGTGTTCCTGCCCAAGGAGCTCAGCGAGCGCATGGAGGCCGATCTCCCGCTCCGCATCGACAAGATCGAGAACCGGGTCTTCGTCACGCGCGTGGATAGCCCGTCGCTCGCGGCGGACGGAATCACCCCGGGCCTTGAGATCCTCAAGATCGACGGCGTGCCCGTGCACGACGCGGCGAAGAATCGCCGTCCGTATATCGCGAGCAATACCCCCCAGCACGTGGAGGTCAAGGTCTATTCCTACGGATTGCTCGCCGGGCCCCGGGACCGTCCGGTCACGGTCGAATTCCGGTCGCGGGACGGCAAGGTTTTCGAGAAGCGCCTCACGCGCGGGCCCTATCCCGATGTCACGGCCCTCCCGGTCGTGGTCTTCAAGAAGCTCGCGGGAAATATCGCCTATCTCGCGATCAATACTTTCAACAGCGAGGACGCGCAGAAGGGATTCGATCAATATTTCCCCGAGATCCGCGAGAGCAGCGGCCTGATCTTCGACGTGCGCGAGAACGACGGCGGCAGCGGCCTGATCGCCTACAACATCCTGAGGAGCTTCACGGACAAGAGCTTCGACATTCCGCTCTGGAAGAGCCGGCAGTACGTGGCGACGCTGAACGTCTGGGGGCAGCCGGGCGGCTGGTACGAGCCGAAGCCGTCGACGGGGGAGGGGAAGCCGGATTTCTACGCCAGGCCGGTGGTGATGCTCGTCGGCCCCCGCTCGCTGTCGGCGACGGATGTCTTCGCGGCGACCTTCCAGAGCATGAAGCGGGGCAAGCTGGTGGGAGAGCCCACGGCCGGCAGCACGGGGGATCCTTTAGGGTTCGCCCTCCCGGGTGGCGGCTCGGGCCGCGTGTCCACCTCCACGGACGTGGGGCCCGGCCTGATCGGGCGCGGCGTGCGGCCGGAGGTCCTGGTTCCGCGCACCGTCAAGGATTTTCTGGCGGGGCGGGACGCCGCGCTCGAGGCGGCGGTGGCCGAGGTCACGGCGGCTGCCGGAGAAGGGGCTCGGCACCAAGGGCCTTGACCTTTCCCCGACAGCACCGTGTCCGGCTCACTTCGACGGTGTGCCCGTGGCCTTTATCGGCCCAAAGCCTTTTCAACCGCGGTGCCGTATTCGATCATCACCTTGGCTCTGGCGAGAGCGGCGCTCTGCTCCTCAGGCGTCAAGGTCTGAAGCACGGCTCGGACGTTTGCGACCTTCGGCACGTGGGGATGATGCTGCTCCACCCAGATGCGATAGGCTCTTTCCGAAAGAATCAGGGACATGGGATCGATCGCCCGCTCGTTGATTTGCATTTTCTTTCTTCTCCTTAGCGAAGGGAAATAGGAGCGTTCGAGATCATAGGCGGACGAGCCGGGGGATTCGTTACCGCGGTCTCGCTCGGCTGAGCCTCAGCGCAGCGTGACCGTAGGGTTGCGGATGAAGCGGGTCCGGTAGGGCAGGCGGTCGTTGAGGGTCATGAGGAGACGGAACAGGCGCGGCCGCTGAATCCACAGCAGCTTCCAGCGCAGGCGCAGGCTCCGGCGGCGCAGGGCCGCGAAGTGGTTGACGCTGCGGAGGGCGAGCCGCGCCCCCTCCCAGTCGCGCGCCGAGCGGGCCCGCACGTAGTCGTCGAGCGAGGTGAGGAAGAAGCGCGGCGCGATGGCGTCGCTCACGTAATACCGGAACATCCGCGGGTCGTCGGGAAGGATCGCGGCGAGCTTCTCGGCATAGCGCAGCCGGCTGTCGAGGAAGCGGGCGGAGGTCGAGGAGCTGGCGGTGTGGATGCGGAACCGCAGCAACGGACGGTCCACGAAGACGTGCTCCCAGCCGAGCCGGAAGAAGCGCACGAACAGGTCGTCGTCCTCATAGCCGCAGAGCGCCTCGTCGAAGCCGCCCGCCTGCTCGAAGGCGTCGCGCCGCATCACGCTGGCCGAGGGGAGCACCATCAGGTCGCCGGCCACGCATTCGTAGACCGTGCGCTTGGGGTGGGCCACCCCTGCGGCTTGGATGAACGCGCGGGTTACCAGGTTGCCGTCGAGGTCCATCTCGTCGAAGTCGCAGTAGGCCCAGCCCACGGCGGGGTCGGCCACGAGCGGCGCCACCAGCTCCTCCAGGTGGCGCGGGTACCAGGCGTCGTCCTGGTCGAGGAAGGCCAGATAGTCCCCCGTGGCCTCGCGGGCGGCGGCGTTGCGCGCGGCGGACTGCCCGGCGTTGGCCTGCCGCAGCACACGCACAGGAAAGGGGGCCGGGGGGAGGTGGCCGAGCTCCTCCAGGGAGCCGTCGGTGGAGCCGTCGTCCACCACGATCAGCTCGCAGGGGAGGAGCGACTGCGCGAGCACGCTCCGCACCGCGCCGGGCAGGAAGCGGCGGCCGTTGAAGACCGGCAGGATGACCGAGATCCGGGGCTGCATCAGGACGGGCCTTCCCGCGGGGCGGGCGCCACGCGCAGCCCCTCGACCGGGTAGCGCCGCGACCGCTCCTCGCTCGCTCCCAAGGGCCAGGCCACGGCGCCGGGCGGGATCTCCACCACCTTGCGGGCCAGGATCTCGGCCATCGCGAAGGCCGGGACGGTCGGCATGTCGAGGTGCCGGTCCCGCCATTGGGGAGCGGGGATCATCGCCATCAGCCCGGCGTCCCGGGCCTCCAGCACCTCGAAGCCGCTCTCCGGGCCGAACAGCGCGCGCAGCCCCTCGGCGGACATGCGCCAGAAGTCGTTCGGCTGGGCGTGGGCCGGCCAGGCTCCCGGCGCCTCGTGATAGACCAGCCCGCCGGGCTTGAGGACGCGGTTGACCTCGGCCGCGAACAGCCACGGCGCCTGGAGGTGCTCGATCACCGAGCCGGAGACCACGGCGTTGACGGAGCGCTCGCGCAGGAAGCGGCTCAAGGTATGGGCGTCCCCCACCAGGTCGACGCAGTGCCCGGGATGGATGTCGAGCCCGGTCACCGGGCCGCGCAGTAGCGGACGGGGCGGCATCCCCTCCAGGCCGGCCGGGGTACGCGCGCCGATCTGGAGCACGCGGCCGCCGCGGGCGTTGGCGAGCTCGACGAAGCGCCGCAGCATCGGCGAGACGACGTCGTAGTCCCCCTCTTCCTCGACAGGCCAGGGGGGCAGCGGGCCTTCGGGCAGCGGCAGCGGCAGGCTCACCGGGCCGCCGTCGGTCTCCAGGATCAGGCGGACCGGATGACCGGGAGGGCAGGCGAGATAGACGGCGAAGCCGGCGTGCCGGACGTGCTCGTGCCCGGGGTAGTGGGCGAGCAGGTCGGGCCGGTCGGCGAAGGTATCCACCTGGACCGAACGCCCCGCGGATTCGATCCGCAGCGCCCGCACCCGGTGCTCGTGGGCGTGGACCCAGCCGCGCAGATAAAAGCCGTGGGGATCGCACCAGAAGGCGTCGAGCCCGTGGACAGAGCGGATCTCTATGGAGTTGGGCGTCGCGATACGAAAGGCCGCCATGGCGCGTTCGTCCACCAGGCGGTCCGTGCTCGTCCGCTCCTCCTCCCCCCGGCAGTCGAGGACGATCGGCGGCCGGCCGGCGGTGGCGGCGCGGACCGCCCGGAGATCGGCTTCGAGCGGCGCCTCGGCCTCTTCGGACAGGTCGAGCACGCCGAGCAGGAAGGAGGCGCCCGCTGGATTGTCGAACGGCGCGAATGCCAGGCGCAGCGATTCCTCCGGAGAGAGGCCCGGGTTGGACAAGGTCGCGGCCCGGTAGTCCCGGCCCCCCTCCGCGAGGAGGAGGATCCGCAGCCTCGCCGCCGGCTGGCGCGCGATCACGTCCAGCGGCAGGACCACCCCGGAGAGCCGGGCGACGGGAGAGACGAAGCGCTCGGCGATCCGGATCGGCCGGCGCCGGCGGAAACGGGAGAAGAGCGTGGCGGTCTTCCTGGGCCGGGGGGCCTCGGCCGCGCCCGCCGCCCGCTCCGGCTCCGCCGCCGCCAGTGCCATCGGCAGGTGCCTGCGGCTCTGGGTCAGGAGTGCCTCGATCTCGCCGTCGCGGAGCCCGAACGGGCTCTGGCTCTCCTGCAGGAGCTCGCCGGCCTGGATGGAGGCGGCGAAGGCTTCGGCGGCCCTGTCCGGGCGGCGGAAGCCATTCAGCTCGAGGATGCCGGAGAAGAAGAGGGCTCCCGTGAGGTTGAAGGGGATCTTGCGGCCGGCGTCCAGGTCCGGCTTGTCGAGATCGAGGCCGTAGCGCTCGCGGTAGACCCGCGCCAGCCGCTCCCGGCTCGGCGCCGCCTCCTTGTAGAGCCCGGCGTTGACACACTCCTTGAAGTGGCGGTAGGCGAAGCCGCAGGCGAGGGCGGAGGCGGGGGGAACGCTCGCCGCCCGGGCGTCGAAATAGTCCCGCACGAGGGCCCGCTCGGCGGGCGGATCGGCCGGCCGCAGCCGTTCGAGCGCGACGGGGGAGCGCGCCGCGAAGGCGCGGAGGGTCTCCGGCGACTCCTCGATATGGACGGCGGCGAAACCGGCCTGCTCCAGGACCCGCGTGAGGGAGCGGCGGTCGTAGAGCACCAGGTGGAGCCCCGGGCTGAGGGCGCGGCCGAGCGTTCCCTCCTCCGTCTCCGGCCGCACCACCGCGAGGTTGGGGGTCGACAGCACGAGGACGCCCCCGGGTGAGAGCCGGCCCCGGATGGCCGCGAGCAGGCCGTGCGGCTCGGCGACGTGCTCCAAAACCTCCAGGCAGATCGCCAGGTCGAAAGGCTCGGGGCCGAGGTCGAGATCGGCGCTGAAGTAGGCGCGGCGCAAGGGCAGCCCCAGGGCCTCGGCCCCCGCCGCCGCCAAGGGCGAGGGGTCCACCTCCAGCACCTCCCAGCCGAAGGCGTGGCGGCTGAAGTCGAGCGCGAAGCCGAAGCTGCCGCCGATCTCCAGGCAGCGCCGGACCGATCCGGCGGGCAGGCGGAAGAGCGGCGCCACCAGGAGGTCGATCCCGGCCCCCTGCTCGACGTAGTAGTCGAGGAGCTCGGCCATATCGCTCCCGTAGTCGGGCGGCGCCAGATCCTTGAGGAAGGCGGCCCCGCAGGCCGGGCAGCGCAGTAGGATTACATCGGGGCGTCCGGGCAGGACGTGGCCGGTGGAGAGCACCGCGCCCTTCGGGCCCTCCACACCGCAGAGGGGGCAACGGGCCTGGACGTCATGTTGGAGCCAATGGAGCGACATCGCGGAAGAGGGCGCAGTATACCAGCCCCATCCCCATCCGGCCCTCCGCTGCGACACAATAGAGAGATGGGTCTCCCCCGAGCCGCTCTCCTCGCCGGCCTTCTCCTCGTAGGAGTGGCGCAGGCGCGCGCGGAGGATCCCGCGAGCTCCCGCCTCGACGCCTTGCGCCAGGAGATCGCGACCGGCGGTCCGGCCGCCCTGGAGCGGTTCTGGAAACCGGTCGCCGAGGAGGGGACGCCTCTCGTCGAGCCGGTCGAGGGGAAGGAGGACGAGCGGCTGGTGACCTTCCTCTGGCGCGGCGGCGGCGAGACGCGGAACGTCCTGGTGGTCCTCTCCCCCTCCGACCTCGGCAGCGAGGAGGGGATGGCCGGGGCGCGGCTGAGCCGGCTCCCGGGCACGGACGTCTGGTTGAGCTCCCGCCGGATGAGGGCCGACGCCCGCTTCGGCTACGCCTTCTCGGTGAACGATCCTCTCGCCGTCCCAGTCACGGAGGAAGAGGAGGAGGCACGCTGGGCCGCCCTCAAGCCCGATCCGCTCAACCCGCGCAAGGCGCCGGAGCCCCTGTCATCCTTATGTGAATTGCCGGCGGCGCGCCCCCAGCCGTGGATCGTCCCGCGTCCGGAGGTGCCCAAAGGCCGGATCGCGGAGAGCCCGTTCCGCAGCGAGCGGCTCGGCAACGAGCGGATCCTCCGGGTCTACACGCCCCCCGGCTACGATCCCCAGGGCAAGCCCTACGGCCTCCTGGTCGTCCTGGACGGCCGCACCTACACCTCCGACATTCCGGGGCCGACCGTGCTGGACAACCTCCTCGCGGCTGGACGTATCCCGCCGCTGGTGGCGGTCTTCGTGGCCAACCCCAGCGTGGAGGCGCGCGTGCGGGAGCTGTCCTGCTATTCGCCCTTCGCCGAGTTTCTGGCCCGCGAGCTGATTCCCTGGGCCCGGCACGGCTACCGGGTCACGGACGACCCGGCCCGCACGGCCATCGCCGGCTCCAGCCTGGGCGGCTTGGCGGCGGCCTGCGCGGCAATGAGGCATCCGGAGGTCTTCGGCAACGTCCTCTCCCTCTCGGGCTCGTTCTACTGGCGTCCGGCCGGCGAGGCCGAGCCCGAATGGCTGGCGCGCCAACTCGCCTCCGGCCCCAAGCTGCCGCTGCGTTTCTATCTGGAGGCGGGGCTGATGGAGGACAAGCCGCGCGAGGGGGTCAGCCTGCTCGCCGCCAACCGCCATCTGCGCACCGTCCTGCAGGCCCGGGGGATCGCCGTCGAATACCGGGAGTTCAACGGCGGCCACTCGATCCTGAATTGGCGGGGCTCCTTCGCGGACGGCCTGCTGGCGCTGTTCGGAGCCCGGTGACTACATGGAGTGCCCGTCGGCCATCCGGGTCAGCGCGACGAACTCCGGGTCCTTGTGAAGGCTGGCGAACATGTAGTCGTCGCGGGCTTCCTGCATCTCCATGGCCCGCACGGCGTCGAAGCGCTCGTAGGTGTAGAAGTGCCGGCGCAGTAGCTCCATGGCTTTCTTGCGGTCCCCCACCTGGGCCCAGATGGCCGCGAGGTTGTAGCTCGCCTCCAGCACGTTGTGGTTGGCGGCGGCGATCCTGGCGGCCTCGTCCTTGTGGCCGGCGGCGGCGAGGTAGACGGCGGCGAAGATCTGGTTGTAGCGGTCGTCCGGATCGAGCGCCAGGGCCTGCCGCATGAAGCCGGCCGCCTTCTCCGCCTGCCGTTCGGAGAACCAGTAGACCGCGAGGTTGCGATAAGTGATCGGTAGCGGGAAGGCGGCGAGCGACCGCTCGAACAGCGCCAGGCCGTCGGCGTAGCGGCCGGAGTGGATCGTCATCTTGCCCAGGCCGTGCAGTGCCACGGCGCGGGAGATGGGGTCCGCGGGCATGGCCAGCAGGCGCTCGAAGGTGGCCCGCGCCTGCTTCCAGTCGCCGGTCTGGTGGCGGTAGAGCTCGCCCAGGTAGCGCAGCGCCGTGGCGTCGGCCGGATCGAGGGTGGCCGCCCGGGCGTAGAGGCGCTCGGCATCCGGATAGCGCCCCGCGATCTCGGCCGCGAGGCCTTGCCGCAGCACGGTTTCGACCTCGGAATGGCGCCCCCGCACGTCCGGATCGGCGAGGCCGTCCGGGCCCAGCAGGCGGAGCTCCGCCGCCTCGGTCTTCACCCCCAGCTTGTCCAATCCCTTGGCCGCCTTGCGGCCGAGCTTGGGGGCGAGGCACCGCTCCTTCCAGACCCGCTGATAGTCGGCGATGGCGCCGTCGCGGTCGCCGGCCGCCTTCTTCTCAGCGCCGTCGAGCAGGGCCGAGAGGGCCGTCTCGCGGTCGTCCAGGGCCTTCGAGAGGATCTTCTCCACGGCCTTGACGTCGCCGGCCGGAGCCCGCCCGGCCTCGGCGCCGTCCGCGGCGGCCACGACCACCATGGGGGAGCCGTCAGTGGCTTTGAGCTCCTGGCGGAGGGGCTGGTTGTCGGGCGGCACGATGACCATCGACACGCAGCGCTCGCCCGCGAGGGTCAGGGGGCGCGACGTCTGCAGGGGGGACTTCCGCGCCTCTTCGGGGGAGCCCGGGAGCCAGTAGACCGCGAGCGGCGTCTGCGGCCGCGCGGCGCCCTGCGACAGGACCTTCCAGGCCACCCGGTAGACCAGGGGCGGCGCGTCGCCGCCGAGGCTCGGCATCACGCCGCCGTTCCCGCCGCCGCCGCCGCCGCCGCAGGTGGCGGAAGCCGGCAGAGAGGTCAGCAAGAAAGCGAAAGCCAGCGCGAAACCGAGGCGGCGGATGGTCATGGCGTCGAGTCTCCCTGTTCAGGTACAGCCCATCATAACCCGGTAGGTCCGCCGGCCCGGTTCCACGGTTCAGTGACTCGACCGCCGCTCAGAAGTGAATCGCCACCCCCGCGGTGTACTGCCCGCCGGAAAGGTCGAGGCTCCGGTTGTCCGCGAAATCGCCCCCGAGGTGGGCGTGGGCCACGGTGTAGCGACCCTCCACCAGGAGAGCGGTGTGAGAGGTCACCGGCACCTCCAGCCCGGCGAGGGCGAAGTAGCCGACGGTGAGGAATGAGGACTCTTCCTTGTCAACGAAGGTGGTCGTGGTCGTGCAGTTGTTGCCGTCCTCGTCACAGTCGTCGGTGGTAGTGGTGAATGAGCTCCGGTAAGAGCGGAGCGTCCCGGCGTAGATGCCGGCGCCGGCGCCCAGGTACGGGATCACCGCCTGCTCGGTGCCGGTGGGGTAGAACAGGTAGCCGGCGGTCAGGGACAAGGAGTAGAGATCCAGATGGTGCTCCAGGGGGTTGCCGTCTTCGTCGAGCACGTGGCGGGCCGGCTCTTTGATCGAAGTAAAAGAGAGGCCGGCCGAGAGCATGAGGGCGTTGTGGCGGTCGAGGTGTTGGATGTAATCGCCGCCGAAGGCGAGGCCGGCGAGCCCGCCGCGGCTGGCCTTGAAATTCCGGAAGTTGTCGTCCCAGAAATTGCTGCGGGCGTCGAGCGTCGACTCGCCGATCCACACGTGCCTCTCGGTGAAACGGAAGGGGTCCTGAGGGAAGACGGGCTGCTCCAGATCTTGAGAATCCTGCGCCAGGGCCGCCGTCGCGGTCCCGAGGATCGCCAGGGCCAGCAGCAGGCTTTGGATTGAACTTTTCATCGGAATCTCCTTTTGGATCGGACCGCGCCGCGGCGAGATCGTCCGCGAGCTGGCCCCCTCTGAAAGGAGGCTACAGGGCTCTCGCGGGGCCCGGCAGAGCATGAACATGCATCTCTTCGGAGTAGACTCGGAGCCATGCCGCATCGCGGAGGCTCGAGGGGGCGGGTCTGGATTCCGGCTCTGCTGGCGGGCGCGCTCGCCCTGAACGCCGTGGCATGGGCGGAGCGCCTGCCGGTCCGGATCTACACCGCCGACGACGGCTTGGCGGGCGACGCGATCAATACGATCCTGCAAGACTCCCGGGGCTTCCTGTGGATCGGCACGGACACCGGGCTCAGCCGCTTCGACGGCTCCCGGTTCGTCAGCTACGACCCGCGGCAGGGACTGCCGAGCCCGCGCGTCACCGCCCTGCTGGAGACCGCGGACGGCGGCCTCCTGGTGGGGACGGCCGGCGGGCTGGCGCGCCTCGATCCCAGGCCGGCCTCGGCGAGCGGGCTCTTCAAGCCGGAGGCGGGCTCTCCCGGGGCCGCCGGGCCCTCGGGCTGGATCTCGGCGCTGCTCGGCGACGGCGGGTCCGTCTGGCTGGCGGGCTCCAGGACGAGCGGCGGCCTCTTCCGCCTCCATCCGTCCGGCGGCCGTCTCGGTTTCGAAGAGGTGAGGCGGGAGTCGGGCGCGACGGTGGCGGGGGCCACCTCCCTGGCCCCCGACGGCGCGGGCGGGCTCTGGATGGGAGGACCGGCCGGGCTCCTGCACCGCCTTGCCGGCGGCCGTTGGATCGAGCCGCCGGTCCTGCCGCCTCCGCGGATGGCGGTTTCGGCGCTGCTCCTCGATTCCGGGCACCGCCTGTGGATCGCCACCGCCGAGGCGCTCTACGTGCTGGAGCCCGGGAAATCCGAGGCGGTGCGCCGGTTCGACGCGGGCTCAGGGTTCGCCGGGATGCGGCGGCGCGGAATGTTGCAGACCCGCGACGGCAGGATCTGGATGGCGACCACCGCCGGGCTCAGCGTGCTCGACGGCCCGAGTCTCCGCACCTACACCCGCCGCAACGGGCTGCTGGCGGACGAGCTCGCCGGGCTGGCCGAGGACCGCGACGGCAACCTGTGGGTTGGGACCCGGTCCCACGGACTGATGCGCCTCGCCCACGACGGATTCCTCACCTATGCCGCCATGGGGGAGACCGAAGGGCCGGGCGTCGGCCAGATCTTCGAGGACAGCCGGTCCAACCTCTACGTCTGGGGCGGCGACCTGCTGCATTCCAGGCTCTTCCATTTCGACGGCGAGGAGCTCCGGGACGTGACGCCGGAGGGGCTCGAGCGCTCCGGCCCCTTGAGCAGAGGCCGCCACCAGATCCTGATGCCGGACGCGAGCGGCGAGATCTGGCTGGGCGGCGCGGCGGGGCTCTGGCGCTTCCCCAGGGTCGACCGGCCCGCCGCCTTGAAGCGGGCGCCGCCGGAGCTCTGGAAGGCCCCGGACGAGATGGGGGAGATCTCCCGCCTGTTCGCGGATTCGCGCGGCCGGCTCTGGGTCGCCTCGCTCGGGCCGAAAACCTTTCTTTCACGTTGGGACCGCGGCACGGGGCGCTTCACTCCCGTGACCGCGGTCGAGCGCCTGGGCCGCGGCGCGCCCTCGGCGCTCGCCGAGGATCCCTACGGCAATCTCTGGATCGGTTTTTCCAGCGGCGGGCTGGCGCGGCTGCGCGGTACTAGCGACGCGAGCGGCGCGGCCGATCTCTTTCTGACCGGCTCGGGATCGATCAACGACCTCTTCGTCGACAGCCGCAGGCGCCTCTGGGCCGCCTCCTCCAACGGCGGAGCGGTCCGCCTGGAAGACCTCGACGCTCCCCGGCCGCGGCAGGCCGCCTACACCAGCGCGCAGGGCTTGTCGAGCGACCGCATCCTGTGCGTGACGGAAGACCGCCGGGGCTTCCTCTATCTCGGCCACGGCCGGGGGATCGATCAGCTCGATCCCCAGACCGGCCGCGTCCGCACCCTCACCGCCGCCGACGGGTTGCCGTCGAGAGTCGTCAACGTGGCGTTCCGCGCCCACGACGGCAGCCTCTGGTTCGGCACGCCGTCGGGGCCGTCGCGCTACCTCCCGGAGGTCCCCCGCGCCGAGGTCCCTCCTCCCATCTACTTGAGCGCCGTGCGGATCGCCGGGGCCCCCATGCCGCTGCCGCCGCTCGGCCTGCGCGAAGTCGCGGGCCTCGAGCTGCCGCCCGAGCGCAACCAGGTGGAAGCCCGCTTCATCGGCATCAGCTTCGCGTACGGCGCCGGGCTGCGGTACCAGTACGAGCAGGAGGGCTCGGCCGCGGGCTGGAGCGAGCCGCGCGCGGAGCGCTCGGTGCTGCTGGGCAACCTCGCGCCGGGCAGATATCACTTTCTATTCCGCGCGGTGACGCCCGGCAACGTGGTGAGTCCTGTCCCCGCCTCGCTTTCGTTCCTGGTGCTGCCGCCGTATTGGCAGCGCTGGTGGTTCGTCCTCCTCGCCGCCACGGCCGCCGCCGCGGTGGGCTGGGCGCTGCACCATGCCCAGGTGAGGCGCCTGCTGGAGCTCGAGCGGGTGCGAACCCGCATCGCCGCCGACCTGCACGACGACCTGAGCTCGAGCCTGTCACGCATCTCGATCCTTTCCGAATTGGGCCGGCGCCGCGTGATCGATCCGGAGGCGCCGGAGGCCACGATCCTCGATCAGATCGGCGAGACCGCGCGAGAGCTCATCGAGGCGACCGGCGACATTGTCTGGGCGATCGATACCCGCCGCGGCGACCTCGAAAGCCTGCTGGCCCGCATCCGGCGTTTCGCGGGGGATCTGCTGGAGGCGCGCGGCGTCAGCGTCCTGTGCGCCGGTCCGCCCCGGGCCGCCGAGATCGCCCTGCGCCCCGAGATGAAACGCGAGCTGTACCTGGTGCTCAAGGAGGCGCTCCACAACGCCTGCAAGCACGCCCAGGCCCAAAAGGTATGGATCGAGGTGGCGGCGACCGGCCGCGAGCTGGTGGCCGAGGTAAGGGACGACGGCGTCGGGTTCGCGGGTCCTGGAAATGAAAGCTCCGGCAATGGCCTGCGCAATCTGCGGGAGCGCGCGGCGCGGTTGGGCGGAACGCTCGCGGTGGATTCGGCGCCCGGCCAGGGCACCCGCGTGCGCCTGAGCCTGCGGCTTTGAAAGTTGAAAGAGGGCGCATGATCATGTTTGACCGGCGCGAGGGCCGCGGCGGAGACTAGAGCCATGAACGAGCAAGACCGCATCCGCGTGGCGATCGTAGAGGACGACCGGATCGCCCGCGAGGGGCTCCGGATGCTGGTGGACGGCACCCCGGGCTACCGCTGCGACGCCGCCTTCGGCTCGCTAGAGGCTGCGCTGGCCGCGCGGGGCGGCGAGCCGCCGGACGTGGTGCTGCTCGACATCAAGCTCCCGGGGAGGCCGGGCTCGGAGGGGGTCGGCGCCCTGCGCGAGCGGTGGCCACGGGCGGCGGTTCTCATGCTCACCGCCTTCACGGACGAAGACAAGGTTTTCGAATCGCTCTGCAACGGCGCCGTCGGCTACCTCCTCAAGTCCACTCCGCCCGCGCGCATCCTCGAAGCGGTGCGCGAGGCGCGCGACGGTGGCGCGCCCATGTCGCCCGAGATCGCCCGCAAGGTGGTGGAGCTCTTCCGGCGCAACCCGCCGCCGGTCGCGTTGGACGAAGCGCTCACCCCGCAGGAGATCCACCTGCTCCGCCTGGTCGCCGAAGGTTGCAGCTACCAGACCGCGGGCGATCAGCTCGGGATCAGCATCAACACGGTGCGCAACTACATCCGCAACATTTACGAGAAGCTCCAAGTCCATACCAAGTCGGCGGCCGTGAGCAAGGCCATGCGGGCCGGCCTGCTGTAGGCGACGTGTGGCAACGCGGCCTCGCCCGCCCGGGATTGAAATCCCGGGCTACCTACGGTCGCCCCTTGCCGGGGCTCAGTCCCAGATGGGACGGTCGTAGGTAGCCCGGGATTTCAATCCCGGGCGGGCGAGGCCGCTCAAGGGCTCCGGGCAGAGCGTGGCTTGACTTACAATAGACCTGCGAGAACACGCCATGGCCACCCACGCCAAGCCCCCCGTCACGGGCAACTCGCACACGCTGCCCTTCGAGAAGCTCGCGCCTGGCGAGTTTGAGCGCCTCTGCCTGTGGCTCGTGGAGCGGGAGGGCTACTCGCGGGTCGAGCACCTCGGCGAAGCGGGAAGCGAAGGCGGGCGCGACGTGGTGGCCTGGAAGGAGGGCCGGCGCTTCGTCTTCCAGTGCAAGCGGGTGCAGGCGTTCACCCTGTCTCATGCTCGCAAGGAGATCGAAAAGCTGCGGGCTTTGCCTATAGAGGAGCAACCGGACGAGCTTGTATTCGTGGTGTCTCGATCGGTCAGCGCCGACACGCGCAGCGCCATTCGAAAGGTGTGGGGCGACGAGGCGACCTGCCACTTCTGGAGCGGTAACGAGCTTGACGAGAAGGTCAAGCGCCATCCGGGTCTCCTGGAAGAGTTCTTTCAGTTACCGTCCGTGAGAACGCGAACGGCTCTCCCGCACAACCTCCCCTTCGCCTCCCTCGGCCCGCTCTTCCATGGCCGGGAAGAAATGATCACGATTCTGCGCGAGAAGCTGACCCAAACGCCCTCCGGCCGGGCGACGGCGATCGCGGGCAAGGCGGTCCATGGCCTGGGTGGGGTGGGCAAGACACGGCTGGCCGTGGAGTACGCGTGGCGCTACGCGGCGGATTACACCGCGCTGCTGTTCGTGGGCGCGGGCTCGCCCGCCGACCTGCGGCGCAACCTCGCGGCTCTCTGTGATCGGAACGTGCTCGATCTGCCGGAGCAGGAGGCGCCGGAGGAGGAGGTCCGCGAGGTGGCCGTCCTGCGCTGGCTCGGAGAGCAACCGGGATGGCTCTTGATCCTCGACAACGTCGACTCGGAAGACGCCGCGGCGGCGGTGGATACCCTGATTCCCCGCCTCCAGGGCGGCCACGTCCTCCTGACCGGCCGGCTCGCCCGCTGGAGCGTAGAGGTCGAGCCGCTCGAGCTCGACGTATTGACCGAGGAGGCCGCCGCCGAATTCCTGCTCGCCCGCACGAAGGACCGGAGGAGAACGACCCCGGAGGATACCGGGCTCGCCGTCGCGCTCGCTCGCGAGCTTGGCTTTCTGCCCCTGGCCTTGGAGCAGGCCGGCGCCTACATCGCCGAGCGCCGCCTGACCCTCGCCGCCTATCTGGAGGAGTGGCATTCGCGACACGAGCAGGTTTTGACGTGGTTCGATCCGCGGGTGAGTCACTACCCGGCGAGCGTCGCCGTAACCTGGCAGACCTCCGTCGATCGCCTCTCGGCCCCGGCCCGGCGCCTGCTCGAACGGCTGGCATGGCTGGGACCGGAGCCGATTCCGGAATCGCTTCTGGATGTGCCCGTCCCCGACTCTCCCGAGGAACCGGACCGGCGCGATGCTCTCGTGGAGCTTGAGATCTACTCCCTAGTGACCCGCGATGACGAGACACCGACCTTTTCGGTTCACCGGCTTGTGCAGGACGTCACCCGTCGTAACCTGAGGAATGGCCCCGGCGATGGGCCGATGATGAAAATTCTGGGCGAGGCGCTCCGCTGGATAGATGACGCCTTCGTGGGAAATCCCCAGGATGTCCGCACCTGGCCGACCCTTGATCCCCTCGCCCCCCATGCCCGCGCCGTGGTCATGTATGCCGACACTACTGGCATCGCTGATCCCACCGGTCGGCTGATGAATGGATTGGCCTTGCTGTTCGATGCCAAGTCCTTACTCGGTGAGGCCGAGCTGCTGAAGCGGCGTGTGCTCGCGATCGCCGAGCAGAGCTTCGGGGCGGAACATCCCAACGTTGCGACGGCCCTCACCAACCTGGCACTTTTGCTCCAGGCCACGAACCGCCTCAGCGAGGCCGAGCCGCTGATGCGTCGTGCGCTCGAAATCGATGAGCAGAGCTTCGGGACGGAACACCCCAAAGTCGCCCGAGACCTCAACAACTTGGCCTCGTTGCTCCATGACACGAACCGTCTCAGCGAGGCCGAGCCGCTGATGCGTCGTGCGCTCGCAATCGATGAGAAGAGCTTCGGGACGGAACACCCCAACGTCGCCCGAGACCTCAACAACCTGGCCGCATTGCTCCAGGCCACGAACCGTCTCAGCGAGGCCGAGTTGCTGAAGCGGCGTACGCTCGCGATCGATGAGAAGAGCTTCGGGACGGAACACCCCAAAGTCGCCCGAGACCTCAACAACTTGGCCTCGTTGCTCCATGACACGAACCGTCTCAG
>JBJMHA010000024.1:0-32595 GCA_045807625.1 Thermoanaerobaculia bacterium
CCAGGCGGCGGTCTGGCGAAGCGACAGGCCGCAGAAACCGTAAACCAGCGCCAAACGCAAGAGGTCATCGGCACTGCGCACCGCCCGCCATCTCTGGGCCCCCCCGGTCTCCCGAAGGCTCTTCTCCAAATCCACGGCCGGCAGCGCGGCTCGAAGGAACTCCCACTCTTCTGTAAATGCCCGAAGATCGCTCATGGGCACTAGAATACACGATTAGAACCTCACTTTAAACGATAAAGTTAGCGCCTATGCCACTTCGTGGAGAGGGGGAACGTAGCTGAGACGACCTTGCCGAATCTGGAGAATTTCGATCTTTGGGCCCTCCCTCTCCACGAAGTGGAGAGGGACCGAGGGTGAGGCTTCGGAGGGCAGGCGGCTCCAGTCGGCAAGAGGCCCTCAAGCCTGTACGGCCGCCCGTTCCAAAATCACCTTGAAATCCGTCCCCACCGGCAGCGTCCCGAAGGCCCGGCCGCCGTCCCCGGCGAGGCGGCTGGCGCAGAAGGCGTCCGCCACCTCCGGCGGGGCGTGGCGCACCAGCAGCGAGCCCTGGAGAGCCAGGGCCAGGCGCTCCACCAAGCGGCGGGCTCGCGCCTCCAGGTCCTCGGGTCTCTCGAGCTGGGCCTGAAGCTCGTTGACGAAGATGTCCAGCCGGTGGTCGCCCCCCCGGGCCGCGCGGATCTCGGCGAGCAGGGCCTTGAGCGATTCGGGGCTCTTTTGGATCGCCCGCAGCACGTCCAGGCACTGGACGTTGCCCGACCCCTCCCAGATCGAATTGAGCGGCGCCTCGCGGTAGAGCCGGGCCATCCCCCACTCCTCGACGTAGCCGTTCCCGCCCAGGCACTCCAGGGCCTCGGCGGCATGGACCGGCGCGCACTTGCAGGTCCAGTACTTGAGCACGGCTGTGGCGAGCCGGCGGAACGGCGTCTCCTCGCCATTCTCCGCATCATAGGCACGGGCGAGCCGCATCATGGCCGTGGTGGCGGCCTCGGACTCCAGGGCCAGATCGGCCAGGACGTTGCGCATCAGTGGTTGGTCGATCAGGAGCTTGCCGAAGGTCTTGCGGTGGGCGGCGTGATGGATCGCCCGCGCCGTCCCCCAGCGCATGCCGGCGGCGGAGCCGATCACGCAGTCGAGCCGCGTGTGGTTCACCATCTCCAGAATGGTCTGCACCCCACGCCCCTCCTCGCCGAGGAGGCGGGCCCAGGCGGCGCGGAATTCCACCTCGCTCGACGCGTTCGAACGGTTGCCGAGCTTGTCCTTGAGCCGCTGGAGGTGGAAGCGGTTGCGCTCGCCGTCGGGGGTGAAGCGGGGGAGGAGGAAGCAGGAGAGCCCGCCCGGCGCCTGCGCCAGCACCAGGAAGGCGTCGCACATCGGCGCCGAGCAGAACCACTTGTGGCCGGTGATCTCGTAGCCGTCGCCGGCCGGCCGGGCCGCCGTGGTGTTGGCCCGCACGTCCGAGCCCCCCTGCTTCTCGGTCATCGCCATGCCGCAGAGGGCGCCTCCCTTTTCCCAGGAAGGCACGAGGCGCGGATCGTAGACGGTCGAGGTGACGCGCGGCTCCCAGTCCGCCGCGGCCTCCGGCTGGAGGCGCAGGGCCGGCACCGCCGAATAGGTCATCGAGAGGGGGCACCCCACCCCGGCCTCCACCTCCGCCAGCAGCATGAACAGCGCCGCCCGCGCCACGTGCGCTCCCGGCCGCGGCTCGCGCCAGGGGAGGGCGTGGAGCCCATGCTCGACGCCGAGGCCCATCAGGG
The DNA here is from genome assembly GCA_045807625.1 of Thermoanaerobaculia bacterium. Classification (GTDB taxonomy): domain Bacteria; phylum Acidobacteriota; class Thermoanaerobaculia; order Multivoradales; family UBA5704; genus DATARR01. Next base: position 1,755 of record JBJMHA010000024.1, read on the forward strand.
CGTGCCAGGCGGGGTGGAATTCCACCTCGTCGATCCGGTTGCCGTTGCGGTCGTGGGTGCGCAGCACTGGGGGGTGCTCGTTCGCCTGGAATCCCCAGAGGATCGTCTCTCGCCGTCCCACGACCTCCCCGAACGTCCGCGCCCTCTCCTCGGCCCACTCCGCCCCCTCGCGCCGCAGGGCTTCGGTCAGGGCGCGGTCGGAGGTGAAGAGATTGATGTCCTCCAGGGGCGGCGGCTGGTTGAAGACGGTGTGGGTGGCGTGCGCGGCGCTGGCGGGGAGGGTGGTCGGCTCGGACATGGGGGAAGGATACGCGATAGGATCAAGGCCATAGGAGATCCACGTGGCCATTCGTGAAGGAGCCTGGGATTGCCCCGTCTGCGGCCGGAAAGGGAACCGCGGACCCGACAAGTTCTGTGGCGGCTGCGGCTCTCCGCACGGCCCCGAGGTCCGGTTCTACCTGCCGGAGGACGCGCCCGAGGTCACCGAGGCCGAGGCGCTGAAGCGGGCCGCGGCCGGTCCGGACTGGATCTGCCCCTATTGCGAGGGGGACAACCCCGCCACCAACGAGTTCTGCTCCGGCTGCGGCGCTCCCCGGGACGGAGCGAAGTCGCGCCCGGTGACCGAGCGGAAGGACGGCGCCGCCCCGGTCCCCCTGGCGGCGGCTCCTCCCGGCAAGGGGGGATCGCGGATTGGGAAGGGGCTCGGCCTCGGCTGCCTGGGGCTGATCGCGCTCGCCGCGTTCTTCATCTTCCTCGGCCGCCCGAAGCCCACGACGCTCACCGTCACCGGCTTCCACTGGATGCGGACGGTCGCGGTGGAGGAGCTCCGTCCGGTCACCGAGCAGGCCTGGGAGGGGGAGGTCCCGAGCGGCGCCCGCGTCCTCGGCAGAAGCCGCGAGGTCCATCACGTCGATCACATCCAGACCGGTACCCAGACCCGCACCCGCACCGTCAGCGAGCGGGTGCAGACGGGCACCGAGAGGGTCAAGATCGGCACCCGGGACCTCGGCAACGGCTACTTCGAGGACGTCTACGAAGACCGTCCCATCTACGAGAACCGTTCCCACGAGGAGACCTACCAGGAGCCGGTCTACCTCGACCGGCCCGTCTACCGCCAGCGCATCCGCTACGAGATCGAGAAGTGGATGCCCGACCGCGAGGCCAAGGCCGAGGGCCGGGACCACGCCGCCGTCTGGCCCGATCTCCGCCTCGGCGCCAAAGAGCGCGAGGGGAAGCGCACGGAGCTGTACGAGGTGTTTTTCCAGACCGCCAAGGGCAAGCCCGCCACCTGGAAGGCGCCGAATGAGCAGGCCTGGAGGAGCTTCGAGGAGGGGCGGACGTACAAGGGGAAGGTGTATGGGGATGGGCGGGTGGCGGAGGTGGAGCGGTGAGTTAAGTTAAACGATCTGAACTTCGATGAGGTGCTGGAGTCCCTCGAAATCGTCTCCGTTACGGGTATAAAGAGGCAAGCCGTGCGCAAGCGCAGTCGCCGCGATGAGGAGATCCATGGCCCGGGACCGCGGCTGCCGGCCCGCCGTCTTCACCGCATGGGACACCGTGCCAAAGGCCCGGGCCACCGCGGGGTCGATCCAAATCGGCTGAAGCTGCGCCTCGATTACCCCGAGACGGCGGAGGCGGTACTGGCGAGTGAAATCATCTTTGGCGATCAGCACGCCAAAGTGGAGCTCGGCAAGGGTTGCTGTGGAGATCGAGCTCTCTTCGGGAAGCCGTTCCTCAAGGCCGTCTTCTTCTCCGAGCAAAATGACGACGGAGGTATCGAGGAGACCGTGGCTCATCTTTCCCAGGGATCTCCAAGATCCTCCAGGGTTCCACCCAGCTCTCGAATGTCGTCCATAAGGGTGGGGTCAGGGGGCAAGCCCCGAAGCATCTCGATGAGGTCCTTAGTGGGCACCCACTGCCGTTTCTGATAGGGACCGAGCGTTGCCACCGGGCGGCCGTCCACCGTGATCGTGAATTGCTCACCCGCTTCGGCCTGGCGAAGAATCTCGCCGCTCTGGTTCCGGAGCTCACGCTGGGCGATGGTCTTCATACGTAAAGTGTAGCAGATGTCCTACGCCGCCTCCTCCTCCACCTCTCCCCGCTCCCGCCACGGGAACATCCGCCGCACCAGCCCGCCCACCTTCTCCTTGCCCCGCAGGTCGTCGAAGAGCGAGTAGAACACCGGCGTCGCCAGCAGGGTCAGCAGGAGGGAGAGGCTCTGGCCGCCGATCACCACGACCGCGATCGCCCGCCGCTCCTCGGCGCCCGGGCCGGTGCCCACGGCGAGGGGGAGCATGCCGGCCACGAGAGCCAGCGTGGTCATCAGGATCGGCCGCAGCCGGTCGCGGTTCCCCTGGAGGATCGCCGCCAGACGGTCCATCCCCTGGGCCCGCAGATTGTTCATGTGGTCGATCTGCAGGATGGCGTTCTTCTTCACCACGCCGAACAGCACCAGGATGCCCAGCGCCGAATAGAGGTTCAGGGTGTTGTGCGTGGCCCACAGCGACAGCATGGCGAAGGGCACCGCGAGCGGCAGCGAGAGCAGGATGGTCAGCGGATGGACCACGCTCTCGAACTGCGAGGCCAGGATCATGTACATGAAGATGATCGACAGCGTGAGCGCCCAGATGAACTCGCTGTAGGTGCGCGCGAGCTCCTTGCCGCGGCCGCCCACCGCCGTGGTGTAGGCGGGCGGCAGGTTCATCTCCTTGACCGCCTGCTGCAAGGCCTCCAGCCGGTCCGCCAGCGCGTAGCCGGGGCCCACGCCCGCGCGCAGGCTCACCTGCCGCTGGCGGTCGAGGCGGTCGACGCGGGAGGCCGTGGTCTCCTCCTTCAGGGTGACGAAGTTGCCGAGTTGGTAGAGCTTGCCGTCCTTGCCCGGGATGTAGAGGCCCAGGATGGCCCGCGGGTCGTTGCGCTCCCCCTCGGTCAGCCGAAGCTGGATGTCGTAGTCGTCGTTGACGTCCGGGTCGTGAAACCGGGAGACCTGGTCGTCGCCGCCGACCATCAGCCGCAGGGCGTCGGAGACGTCCGACATATCGACCCCCAGGGCAGCGGCGCGGTCGCGGTCGACCTGCACCCGCAGCTCGGGCCGGTCGAGCTTGAGCGTGGTGTCGGCGTCGACGATGCCGCCCAGGTCCTTGGATTTCTCGCGGAGCTGCTCGGCGTAGGCGGCGAGCGCCTGGAGGTCCGGGCCGCGCAGGGCGAAGTCGATCTCGAAGCCGCCGCCGCCGATGTTGAAAGACTGGAGGTTGCGCACGGCACAGCGCAGGTCCCTGAATTTGGCGAGCCGCCCGCGCACCGCGAGCATCACGTCCTGCTGGCTGTAGTTGTCGCGGAAGGCGGCGCCCGGGTCGAGGTGGAGCAGGCCGTTGAGGAAGCGGCTGATGGAGAGCTTCCGCTCCTCGCTGGGCGTGATGCGCACGAACACGTTCCCTTGGTTGACGCCGCCCAGGAAGCCGCCGCCGGCCGTGGCGAGCACGGTGCGGATGCCGTGGACCTGGCGCAGCTCCGCCTCGATCGCCCGCATCGCCTCGTCGACGCCGGCGAGGCTGGTCCCCTCGGGAGCGCGGACGTTGATCTCGAACTCCGACTCGTCCACGTCGCTCGGGATGTACTCCACCTTGACCAGCTTGTAGAGGGGAATCGAGGCGAGCATGACGCCGAGGCAGATCAAGGCCGCCGCGCGCCGGTGCGCCATGGTGAAGCGCAGCAGCCGCTCGTAGGCGCGGTCGAGCCGCGCGTAGAACCCCTGCCGCGAGCGGGCCTCGCTTTTCGCGGCAGACTTCTCGCCATGCTCGCCGTGGCCGGACGCGGCGTCCTCGGCGCGCAGCATGCGGGCGCTCATCATCGGCGTCAGGGTGAAGGAGACCAGCAGCGAGACCAGCACCGCCGCCGCCGCCGTGAGGCCGAACTGGTAGAGGAAGCGGCCCGAGATGCTCGACATGAAGGAGACCGGCACGAAGATGACCACCAGCGACAGGGTGGTCGCCAGCACCGCCAGGCCGATCTCCTGGGTGGCCTTCTTCGCCGCCTCGAACGAGCCCATCTTCTTCTCCTCGATGAAGCGGAAGATGTTCTCGAGGACGACGATGGCGTCGTCGATCACCACGCCCACCATCAGCACCAGGGCCAGCATGGTGACGCTGTTGAGGGTGAAATCGAGCGCCTTCATCATGCCGAAGGTGGCGATCACCGAGGTCGGAATGGCGACCGCGGCGATCGCCGTCGAGCGCCAGCTCCGCATGAAGGCGAACACCACCAGGGAGGCGAAGATGCTGCCCAGGATCAGGTGCAGGTTGATCTCGTGCAGGGCGGAGTAGATGTATGTCGACTGATCGCGGATGACCTCCACCTTGAGGTCCGGCGGGATCTGGGACTGGACGCGCGCCAGCGCGGCCTTGACCCCCTCGATCACCGCCACCGTGTTGGCTCCCGACTGGCGGCGGATGTCGAGGCTCACGGTCGGCACGCCGTCCAGCCGGGCGATCGAGCGCTGCTCCTTGGTGCCGTCCTCGGCCGAGCCGAGGTCGCGCACGCGCACCGGCTGGCCGTTCAGGGTGGCCACCACGAGGTCGTTGAGCTCCACCGGGTTCTCGAACCGGCCCATGGTGCGCAGCGTCCGCTCGCGCGCGCCGGAGGTGACGTTGCCCCCCGGCGCCTCGGCGTTCTGCCGCACCATCGCCTGGCGCACCGCGGTGATCGGGATGCCGTAGGCCGCCAGCCGGTCCGGATCGATCCAAACGTTGATCGCCCGCTGGAGGCCGCCCACGAGCTGCACCTCGCCCACCCCGGAGGAGCGCTCGAGCTGGACCTTGATCACCTTGTCGGCGTACTCGGTCAGCTCGCGCAGCGACCGGTTGCCCGAGAGGGCGATCGACATCACGGGCGAGCTGTCGTTGTTGAACTTCGAGACCACCGGCGGCTGCACGTCGAGCGGCAGGTTGCGGGTGACCCCGGCGATGCGGTCGCGGATGTCCTGGGCGGCCGTCTCGATGTCGCGGCTGAGGTTGAAGGTGGCGATCACGAAGGAGGTGCTGCCCGAGGAGACCGAGCGCAGCTCCTCGATGCCGTCGACCGTGTTGACCGCCTCCTCGATCTTCTGCGAGATCTCGGTCTCGGTCTCCTCGGTCGAGGAGCCGGGCAGGGTCGTGCGCACGGAGACCGTCGGCAGGTCGACCGACGGGAAGCGGTCCACGCCGAGCCGGCCGTAGCTCGCGGCGCCCACCACCACCAGGGCCAGGATGATCATGGCCGCGAACACGGGCCGGCGGATACAGATGTCGGCGAGCTTCTGCATGTGGTTCCTCTTGCCTTACAGCGTCTTGCCTTACAGCGCGACCCGCACGGGCTCGCCGGTGACGATGTTGCCGGGCTGCACGATCACCGGGTCCCCGGCCTTGACGCCGTCCACGATCTCGACCTGATCGCCGGCGTGGCGTCCGGTCCGCACCTTCTTCTCGACCGCCTTGCCGTCCTTGACGCTGACCACCTTCTCGATGCCGGCAAAGGTGACCACCGAGGAGGCGGGGACGAGCACGGCCGTGTCGCCGGCCTGGATGACGATCTCCGCGCGGGCGAAGGCGCCCGGCCGCAGGCCGCCGTCGGTGTTCGGCACCTCGGCCTCGACCATCAGCGTGCGGTTGTCCTCGCTGATCGCCGGGCTGATGCGGGCGACGCGCCCCGTGTGCTTGTCCGGGACCCCCTCGACCGTGAGCTGGACCGGCTGGCCCGTCCGGATGCCGGCCGCCTCGCGCTCCGGCACGGCGAGCTTCAGCCGCAACGGGTGCATCCGCACCAGCACGGCCACCGGCGTGCCGGCGGCCAGATAGTCCCCGGGGCTGACCAGCCGCTCGCGGATGGCGCCGTCGAAGGGGGCCGTGAGCACGGAGTCGGCGAGCTGCTGGCGGGCGATCTCGAGCTCGGACTTGCGCTGGAAGAGGAGCCCCTGGCGGGTGCGGGAGGTCTCGACCGCCTCCTGATAGCGCCCCTCCGCCACGCCGAGGTTGGCCTCGACGGTGTCGAGGTCCGAGCGGGGGATGAGCTGCTCCTCGAACAGCTTGGCCATGCGGTCGCGGTTGAGCTGGGCCTGCTTCAGGGTGGCGGCGGCCTGCTTGACCCCGGCGGTCTGGGCGGGATCGACCGCGTCGCTGGTGCCGCTGGGGGAGAGGCCGAGCTGGGTGCGCGCCTGCTGGAGAGCGGTCTCGGCCTGGCGGACCCTGAGCTCGAAGTCGGTCGGCGCGAGGCGGGCGACCACCTGCCCCCGGCGGACCGGCGAGCCGATGTCGACCAGCATCCGCTCCAGCCGGCCGGCGACCTTGAAGCCGAGCTGGGCCTGCTCGTCGGCGGCGAGCGTGCCGGAGACGGCGACCGTGCGCGCCAGCCGTCCCTCCGTGGCCGTCGCCAGCCGCACCTCGCGGGCCGGGCCGGCCTTGGCGTCCTTCCCACCCTTCTTGTCCGCCCCCTTGGCGGACGCGGGATCCCCTCCGCACCCGGCCAGCAACGCCGCCAAGGCGAGGGCCGGCATCCCAATGTTCAAGAGCTTCCTCAACATGAATTCTCCCCGGGAACCCCCGCGAGAGCGGGGCGGAACGGATACGCGCTCACTCCCCAAAAGTTATACGCCGCCCCCGGTATTCCCGGGGGCGGCGGGGGAGGTGTAACGGGATTGTAAGACTGGGGTTGCGGTCAGGTCCGGTCCTTGAGACCGAAATTGTGGATCAGGCGGTGCAGGTAGGTGGGATTGAGATCCAAGAGCTCCGCGGCCCGGGTGACGTTGCCGCCGGCCTGCTCGATCGCGTCGCGGATCAACCGCTGCTTGAAGGCGTTCACCGTGTCATGGTACTTGCCGATCGGAGCGCCGGGCTCGACGCTGGGGACCGCTTCGATCACGGTCTCCGGCAGGTCCTCGGGGCGGATGAGCTCCCCTTCGCCGAGGACGACCGCCCGCTCGATCGCGTTGGAGAGCTCGCGGATGTTGCCGGGCCAGTCGTAGCGGAGGAGGCAGGCCCTGGCCTCGGGGGTGAAACCCGCCATGCGGCGGCCGGCCTTGCGGCTGAGCTGGGCCGCGAAGTGGCTGGCCAGAAGGGGGATGTCCTCCCGGCGCTCGCGCAGGGGCGGCAGCGGCACCCTGATGACGTTCAGGCGATAGAAGAAGTCCTCCCGGAAGGTCCCCTCGCGCACCATCTTCTCCAGGTCGCGGTTGGTGGCGGCGATCAGCCGGACGTCCGCCCGGATCGGGCGCGTGGAGCCGATCCGCTCGAACTCCCGCTCCTGAAGGACGCGCAGCAGCGGGGCCTGGAGCGCCGGCGGAATCTCACCGACCTCGTCGAGGAAAAGGGTGCCCCCCTGGGCCGCCTCGATTTTGCCGATCTTCCTGTCGACGGCCCCCGTGAACGCCCCCCTCTCATGACCGAAGAGAGCGCTCTGGAGGAGCGTCTCGGAGAGTGTGGCGCAGTTGACCGCCACGAACGGTTTGCCGGCCCGGGGGCTGCCACGGTGGAGGGCGCGCGCGGCGAGCTCCTTGCCGGTGCCGCTCTCGCCACGCAGCAGGACGGTCGAGTCGGTGGGGGCGATGCGCGCGAGGAGCCGCTGGGTTTCCCGGATCGCTGAGCTCTCACCCACCATGCCGGCGTCCAGGGCGCCCTCGATCCGCTGCTTCTCCTCTTCCAGCGCCTCCAGGTGGCGGATGTTGGCGAGCGCCGCCGCGGCGATCTCGGCCGCGGCCGTCACCACCTCCAGGTGGCGCCTGTCGAAACCGGCTCCCGGCTCGCGGGTATCCAGATAGAGAACGCCGAGCGTCTCTCCGCGGCCGATCAGCGGAGCGGCGAGGAGTGACTGGAGGTGGGCCGCCTGCACGCTCTCGACCCCCTCCCAGCCGCCGGTCTGGACAATGTCGTTCGAGAGCACGGCCGAGCGCTCGGCCACGACCTGCTCGATCAAGGTGCGGGAGATGGGAAAAGGCTCGGTCCGGCCATGGCGGTCCAGCGCGGAAGCGGAGACGAGCGCGCCCGTGGAGTCGAGCAGGAGCAGGGCGGCGCGGTCGGCGGGGACGGTCTCCAAAGCGAGCTCGACCAGGCGGCGGGCGAGGGGCGCCGTGGCGCGGATCTCGTGCAGCGTGTTGGCGATCCGCAGCAGGGCCTGGAGGTCCCGGGCGACCCTGGCCTCGGCCGGGAGCTCCTCCTCCAACCGCAGAAGAGAGGAGGGGGATGCCGCGAGGCGGATCGTGGTCTCCGCGGACCAGGGGCCGTCCTCGAGCAGGACGGCTCCGCTCTCCCTGTCCGGCGTCTCGTCACGGCTCTGGACAAGGAACAGGGAGGCGCCGACCGTGACCCGATCGCCATGCTCCAGAAAGCGCTCGCCGATGGGCACGCCATTGACGAAAGTCCCATGGCGGCTTTCGAGGTCGCGCAGGAAAAGCCGGCCGTCCCTCGTCTCGATCGCGCAGTGGTGCCGGGAAGCCGCGAGATCCCGGAGGTGGACGTCGTTCGCTTGGTCACGGCCGAGGGTCAGCCGGTCGGCCGCCAGCGGGAACGTCTGGCCCGCCAGGGGGCCGGAGACGGCGATCAAGGTCGGAATATCCAGCAATTCTTTCTTCATTTGGAGAGAGTGTATCTGAAAGGATAGGGCGCCGTGGGGGAGGAAAACCTAATCTCGGACCGATAAGTCTTTGAGCCGAAAAGATTTCCGTCTCACCGCCAAGTTGATGCCAGGCTTGGCATTCAATGTGATATCGAAAGAATCAGGCAATTTTGCCGAAGATAAGAAGGAGAAACCATCATGAAGACTTACAAGATCGTTGTCAACGTCGTGAACGCCGCCGGCTCCACCACGAGGAAAGCTCTGCGAGTGAGCCCCAAGCGGTTGGAGGTCGAGCTGCCGAGCGCGTCCGGGGAAGTCGAGCATGCCCTGGTGACCTGGACGTTCAGGCATCTGCCTGCCGGTGTGACACCAGTGATCACCTTCGATTCGCAGGAGGTGATCGCTGCCGGTCCGACGACGACCTCGGGAGCCAATCCGCAGGTCACCTTCGAGATCAGGTATCCTCCTACGGAGCAACCAGGGGATACACCTTATCTTGCGACCTATAGGATCTCCGCGTCATCGCACTTGACCAAGGCTCTGCCGTTGCCTGAGATGGACGAGCCGAGCCTCGTCGTCGTCACCAGTCCCGACCCCCCAGGCGGCGCCAAAATTCGTTCCCGGCATTCCCACGCCACGATGTAGCCGGCCGAAGAGTTGGCAGGGCGGTCCATGAGGGCCGCCCTATTGATTTTGCTCAGCGAGGCTTTCCGTTCACCAGCGCCTGGTACTCCGGATCGTCGAAAAATGCGGAGTAGAAGGGTAGCTTGAACCATTCTGGCTGGATGCCTTTGTCGATAGCCTCTTTGATGTAACCAAGAGCCTGGCGGTCGCGGGCGAGCGCAAAGACCAGTGCCGCCGTTTGAATGAGGGTGACATTGGTCCGGTTCTGGTCGACCGTCTGCTTGGCGATTTCTGTGGCTTTCACGGTACTGCCCAGATGCGCCAGGCACTGGGCCTTGATCATCCTTTTGTCGGCGGAGAGCTCTCCTTCCCCGCGCTCTTCCCATTCCACCAATCCGCGGACCTTGTTATACCAGTCTTTGGCATCATCCTGATTGTTGAGGGCGAGCTCGGCATCGGCCAGGTTGAGGGCCGCTTCGGCATCGTTCGGGTTGGCTCCCAAAACGTCGTTGAAGGTTTTGGCGGCGGCGGCGTACTCGCCGAGGAGAACGAGGGCAGTACCGAGATTGATGCGGTAGACACGCGTAATGCTATCCCGTTCGGGCGACCGTTGAATCAGACCTTGAAAGACTCTTTCGGCGCGCTTCGGGTCGCCATAATAAAGCTCGTGCTCGGCGAGCGCCTGGAGGACGTAGATGTTATTCGGATTCTTCTGGCGAAGCTCTTCCAAAAGGTTCTTGGCATCTCTGAGGTAAACCTTACCGAAGCTCTGTTCGAACTTGGCAAGTCGCAATCGGTTCTGCCAAATAGGATTGCGTTTCGCCGCTAACTGCCAATCTTTGAGCGCATTTTCGCGTTGGTTCTTCTTATCCTCCAAGCGTGCTCGAAGCTCTGGAATGTGTATGTTGGCGGGCTCGCGATCTATAAGGAGCTTGAGGGCCTTCTCCGCATCTTTCTGTTTGTCGGCGGCCAGATAGACCTTGATTCGGCTCGGTAGGAGACGGGGGTCGGTAAGGGAGAGACCGGCCCCCTGAAGGAGGCTCTTCGCATGTTCGAGACGGGCGTCGTCCTTGTTAGGTAAGTAAAGACTGACGGCGAGGTCGATCGCCAGGATGCGGGCTTCGAGAAAATGAGGCGAGCGCGCGATGATCTGGTCGAGCCGGGGCTCGGGTTGCGGAGGAGCTTCTGCCGCGTCGATACGCTGCTGGATTTCGCGGAAGACGGCGCGATCCTCGTCGCTCACGTCGGGCGCGGGCGGGCTGGGTGCCAACGAACGGTCTTTCTGCGGCGGAGCTTGGTTGCTCGGTGGACCGACCGGCGCCGTGGGCGGCCGGAAAATGTACGCTGCCGCGAGTAAAGTCACAAGGGAAAGGGTGACCGCGATCTCCAGGCGGCGCCAGCGCCTTGGCTGCGGAGGCCTCTCCGGCAGTGGAGTCGGCACCGGCTGGGGCGGAGGGATTGGAGGCGTGGGATCGTCTACCCTGGGCCTGATCAGACCTGGATTTGTGGGGAGATCGCTGACGGTCTTCTCGGGGTCCGGATCTCCGGAGAGGCCCATTGAAGCCGCGATCTCGTGGAGCTCCTGGACCACCTCGGTGGCGTTCTGAGGTCTGGCGGCGGGATCCTTGGTGAGCAGCCGGTAGAGGAGGGCCACGAGGCGCGGTGGGAGGCCCGGCCGCAACGTGTCCGCGCAGGGCGGCCGCTCGGAGATCACCTTGTTCAGGGTCTCCAGCGCATTGGAGCCCTGGAAAGGGGAGATCCCCGTCAGCATCTCGTAGAGCAGGACGCCGAGGGAGAAGAGATCCGAACGCTCGTCCACCTCAGCCCCTCTCGCTTGCTCGGGCGACATCGAGCGGTAGGTGCCCACCACGTGCCCCACCACGGTCAGGGAGGGGGCGTCCTCCGTGGTCCCGATCGGTTTCGCCACACCGAAATCCAGGATCTTGGCCTCCCCCGAGAGGGTGACCATGACGTTCTCGGTCTTGAGGTCGCGGTGGACGATCCCCGCCGCGTGGGCGGCGGCGAGCCCGCCGGCGATCTCGCAGGCCAAGCGCACCGCGGCCTCTGGCTCCAGGCGTCCGGCTTCGCCCAGGGTGGCGGCCAGCGTCCGGCCCTCGACGTACTCCAGGATGATGCAGTCGCCCGCGGCGTCCTCGATCAGGTCGTAGACCTGCACCACGGCCGGATGGCTCAGGCCGGCGACCGCCCGGGCCTCGCGCAGCAGGCGCTGGCGCATGGCGGGGTTGAGCCCGTGGTCGTGGCGGATCCGCTTGATCGCCACCCGCCGCCGCAGCCGGGCGTCCCAGGCGAGGAACACCTCCCCCATCCCCCCGCGGCCGAGGAGACCCTGGATCTCGTAGGCGCCGATTCGCTCCCCGCTGCCGGGGGCAGGTCCGGGTCCCATCAAGCAGACGCCTCCCTCTGAAGCTGAACGGAATCTTCTCTATTGTACTCGGAAGCGGAGCCGGCAGCTCCCTTTCCCGCTTTGCCACGGCGCGCCGTCGTATATCCTTCGTGGGATTCGCATGGACGACCGCCGCCACTCCTTTGCCTGGATACGCGCCGCGGGCGCGGTGCTGGTAATCCTGGGGTCGGGCGCCCTTCTGGCGGCCGGGGCCCTCCTGCTCGCCTTCGCTCCGCGCTCCTGGCGCCGCTTCCGGGAATGGCTCTTCGGGGCCACCTCGCGGCGCCTGCTCGCGCTGCTGCGGGCCAAGGTGCGGGTGTCGGGCCCGTTGCCGGCCCCGCCGTTCCTGCTGGCATCCAATCACCTGAGCTACGTGGACGTCCTCGTGCTGGCGAGCCGGTTTCCGATGCGCTTCGTGGCCAAGACGGAGGTGCGTCGCTGGCCGCTGCTGGGTCCGATCTGCCGCGGCTTCGGAACCATTTTCATCGACCGCTCCGACCGGCGGGACATCCCCCGTGTGCTGGCCGAGATCGAGCGGGCGCTCGGCCGCGGCGAGGGGGTGATCCTCTTCCCGGAAGGGACGAGCTCCTCGGGGGACTCGGTCCTGCCGTTCCGCTCGCCGCTCCTGGCGCTGCCGGCCCGGCGCGGCCTGCCGGTCCACGCCGCCGCGCTCCGCTACGATCCGCCGTCGGTCTGCTGGTGGGGAGGGACGCCGCTGGGGTCCCATCTCCTCGGCCTGTTCCGCCTGAAGCGCATCGAGGCCAGCGTGGACTTCGCGCCGGAGCCGGTCGTCGACGGCGACCGCAAACGGTTGGCGGAGAGGCTGCGGGAAACCGTGCAGTCCCTGAAAGGGGAAGGAAGTTGAGGGACTCCAGAGACTCCAGGGACACTAGAGACAAAGGCTTTGTCCCTGTCCCTGCCGTCCCTTTCGTCCCTGTCTCTGCTTCCTACGGCGCCATCTCATACTGCGACAGCGCCGCCGAGGCCTGGCTGATGGCCCCCTGGTAGCCGGCGAGGCGGAAGGCGGCCTCGGCGTCCATGCCGTTGACGCAGGCGCGGGCGCACTCCTGGAGGTCGGTGTAGGCCTTCTTCAAAGCCTTGGACGCCGTGGCGTCCGGCATATCGAACATCGTGGGATCGGAGACGATGGAGGAGGTCGCCGCCATCAGGTCCTGGCAGACCGGCGTGAGCTTCTCCGGGCTGCCACGCCGGAGGCCCATGTAGCTGGCGAGGGCCGTGCGCACCGGTCCGACCTTCCCCGCGTAGCCGGCGTACCAGGCCTGCATCGACTGCGCCCGCTTCTCCGGCGGCATGCTCTGCTTCGCGGCCAGCTCGGGCGCCGTGCCGATCTTCTCGAGGATCGGCTCCTTCCCCTCCTCGCGCTGCCGCCAGCGGACGACCGCGGCGTCGTGCTGGGCCTGCTGCTGCTGCTGGTAGTCCTGGGTGGCCTCCCACTCCTTGCGCTGGCGCCGGAGCTCCTCGGGGGACAGCGGGCGCATGGCCAAGCCCGCGTGACTGTCCGTGCCGGCGCGCGCCTCGTTCAGGAGCGGGTTGTACTTGCTGAGGGCGAACTGGGCGTCAGTGGCGCTCACGGTGTAGACCGCCTGGAGCTTCGCCTCGGCGTTGTCGTAGTCATGGACGGCGTAGTCGAGGCTCTCCTGGTAGTTGCGCCGCGAGGGACGGGAGTTGCGGGCGCGGGAGCAGACCTGCTCCTGGCTGGCGTACAGCGACTGCACGGCCTGGTAGATCTCCCGCGGGGCCTCGTCCCTGACCTTCGGCAGGAGGTCGTGGAGGAGCTCCCCCGCGCGGTCCACGGCCGCGAGCTCCGGCGCCCCCTCCTCGTTCAGGTACTTCTCCAGGGTGTCCGGCGGGGGGTCCGCGGACGGGACGTCCCGCATGGCGAACGGATTGCCGCTTTTGCGGGCCGCCTCGAGGGCCTCGTCGTGCACGCGCTGCTTCTCTTCCTCGGCGCTGCGCATCCGCTCGCCCCCGATCTTCGAGACCTTGACGCAGATCTCCTTGGTCTCCTGGATCAGGGTGATGGCCTCCGGCGTCACGGTCAGGACGGAGGCCGGCTTCGGCTTCTGGACCAGGTCGCAGCCGGACGCGGCGGCGCAGGCGAGCAGGAGCAGGACGGTCCTTTTCATCTCGTCTTCCCTCATGGCCAGGGAGGACCGGCGACGGTCCCCCCGGGGTTCTCCACCTCGTCGAAATGGACTTGATGCCACAAACATATAATGTTGTCCGCTCCCTGGGAAGCATTTCGCCTGTCTTTTCGAGAAGACCGTGAGGAGGCCGTATGTCGTTGAGCCGGTCCGTCTGCGTCGTCCTGGTGCTGTCCGCTCTCCTGGCCCCGCCCCGGCCGGCCCACGCCGCGCCTCCGGGCGAGCCCCGTCCCTTGAGCGAAGCCGAGCGGCAGGCGGTGGCGCTCGCCGCGGAGTACCTGGACCGCGGGCCGGCCGCCTGGTGGGACCGCCTGGCGAGCGGGTCGCCGCTGCGGCGGCTGGGCCGGGAGGCCGCCTTGGCGGAGATCGAGGTGCGGGCGGGCTCGCCGGTGGGCGCGGAGTGGGAGCTGGCGGCCGCTCCCGAGCCGGTCTCCAGCCGGGGGGCCGTGTTCACGCTGACCTTCCCCTCGGGGGTCGACGACTCCCTCGTGCTCGGCCTGATGCGGGAGGGCGGCGCCTGGAAGATCGATTCGCTGCGGATCTCCGCCGAGCCGGTGGGAGAGGCCCCGGCCGCCGCTGAGGAGGGCGCCTCTCCAGCCGCTCCGGCCGCCGCCGCGAGATCCTGGGCTCTGCCGCCGTTCCTCGCCCGGGTCCCTTTCTGGATGCTGCTCGCCCTGGGCGGGGCCGGCGCCCTGCTCCTCATCGCCGCCTGGCTGGAGCGGAGCCGGCGGGGGCTGGCGGCCGTCTTAGGGGTCGCCGGCGGCCTGCTCGCGGCGAGCGCCCTGGCCGCGGCGGTCCTGCCGCGCGTGCTGGCGCCGGCGGCGGCGGTGGCGGGCGCGGGCGGGGCCGCGGACCCCTCCGGGCTGCGCTCGCTGCTCCCCCTCCGGCGCGCCCTCACCCAGGCCGAGGGGACCCCGCCCGCCGCGGCGCCGCCGGAGACGCGCGCCGCCGGCCTCGCCGGCCAGACCGCCCGGCTCTGGTGGGCCCAGCGGCTCCTGGGCAACATGGACCTGACCGGCACCGACGCGGTGTTGAAGGAATTCCCCTCCCCCGGCAAGGTGCCGCTCGCCGAGATCCTGCGGGCCCGCGCCGCCTTCCTGCGTCTCCAGGAGCTGCCCACGGCGGTCGCCTACCAGCGGGCCGCCGCCGGGGGGGCGAACGAGGCGCTGCTCCTGGAGGCGACGCAAGGCTTCCTGCTGCTCGGCTTCGACGATCACGCCAAGGAGCTGCTGCAACAGCTCGCCGACCTCGGCTCCCGCCAGAGCTCGACGTGGTATGCCCTGGCGCAGCTCGCCATCGAGGAGAGCCGTCCGACCGAGGCCCGCGACGACTTCAACGCCGCCTGGCGGATCGAGCCGATGCCGCGCGACCAGATCTTCGACCGGCCGCTGCTCGCCGCGCTACTCGCGGACTACCAGATCCGCGAGCTGATCCATCTCGACGAGGCGGAGGAGCCGGCCGTCCCCTGCCCGGAGGCCTCCCGGCGCGCGGTCGCCGTGCCCTCGGGGTTCGAGGCGCGCCTGCTCGGCAGGACGCTGCGGCTCCGCCAGGGGGAGGCCGAGCTGCGGGTGCCCTACGGCTGCGAGCTGGCGCCGGCGGGCACGCCGAGCGATCCCGCGGGCGCCTGGGCCCGCGAGCGGGCGGAGGGGCTGCTGGCCCGCCTGCCCGCCCTGCTCAAGGCGGCGCGCACGCCGGGCGCCCTCGCGCAGCCGGGGCTGCGCAAGCGGACGGAGGACGCCGCCGAGGCCCTCTCCGAGCGCCGCCGCTGGAGCGACCTGGTGGCGCTCACCGACTCCCTCTCCGGCGAGCCGGCCAGCCTGCCCCCCCGCCTGGTGCGGCTGCGCGCCCGGGCCCTGCGCCGCTCCGGCCGCGACGCCGACGCGCTCGACCTGCTGTTCCACCTCGCCAAGGGGGACACGGCCGACCGGCGGACCGATCCCGAGACGCTCTACGAGCTGGCCGACCTCCTCGCCGGGAAGGGGAGCTTCGACGCCGCCATGAAGCTGATCGCCAAGGCGGACGCCCACCTGCCGTTCCAGACCAGCGGCGACCGGCTGCGCGAGCTGCAGATGGAGAAGCGCCTGGCGGCCGCGTTCCAGGTCTACCACAGCCCCCATTTCGACGTCCGCTACCCGCCGTTGCGCGGCGAGAAGTTCGCCCGCCAGGTGGCGAAGATCCTGGAGGCCGAGCGCCAGCGCCTGCAGGCCTGGATCCCCGTCTCGCCGTCGAGCCGGGTGGAGGTCCACCTGCTCCCCTACGAGGACTTCCGGCTCGGCTACTCGCTCGCCATGGACATCCTCGGCATCTTCGACGGCAAGATCCGGGTGCCCTTCGGCGACGTGGTGACGTTCAAGCCGTTCGTGGTCTCGATCCTCACCCACGAGCTGGCCCACGCGATGATCGCCGAGCGGACGGAGGACCGGGCGCCGCGCTGGTTCCAGGAGGGGCTGGCGCAGCACGTGGAGATGGTGGACGACGACGTCAATCCCATCGCCGGCTACCGCGACAAGGGGACCCTGACCAGCTTCCCGCTGATCGAGCCCGCGCTCGGCAGCTTCTCGCCCGCGCTGATCGGCATCGGCTACGACGAGGCCCGCTGGACCTTCCACTACGTGGAGCACCGCTACGGCAAGGCGGGCATCCAGCGCATGCTCGAGGCCTACCGCGCCGGCAAGACCACCGACGAGGTGGTCACCGGCGCCCTCGGCGTCCCCGTCCCCCGCTTCAACCAGGAGCTCTGGGACTGGTGCGCCACCCAGGCGCCGGCCGCCTGGAAGGTGCCGATCGTGCGCTATGACGAGGAGGCGCCGTGAGGCCCGGCGGGGATACGGGATACAATCCCCCGCCGCGTTTATGAGCCTGCCCTACGACACCTTCGTCTTTACCCACCGCTCCCTGGAGGGACGCGCGGTCCGCCTCGGCTACCGGCTGCAAGGGGGGGGAGAGGCCGTCTCCTTCGAGGAGACCTTCGAGCTGCCGTTTGAGCAGCCGAAAGGCAGCCCGGCCGACGTCGCCGCTGCTCTCAAGGGCATGCACCTGGTCCTGGGGACCTCCTACTGGAAGACCTGCTGCCCGCCGCGGATCGAGATCGAGGGCCCAAGGTTGAGCGCGGCGGACGCGGCGTTCTGGACCGAGGTCTACAACTCGGGGTTGGGCGAGTTTTACTACCGCAATGGGCTGAATCCCGCCGGGCTCGCCCGGTTTCCGGGGGAAGGCGAGGAGCCTCCAGCGGTGGGGGAGCCGGCGCGGGGCCCCGCGATCGTGCTCGCGGGGGGCGGCAAGGACTCCGTGGTGGCCTATGAGGTCGTGCGGGAGTCCGGCCGCGAGGCGGCGCCGATGACCATGATCCCCGCCGGACGCGACTGGCGGCTGGCTCCGGATCTCGAAGGGCTGGGGCTCCGCGTCTTCCGGCGGCTCGATCCGAAGCTGCTGGAGCTCAACCAGGCCGGCGCCTACAACGGCCACGTGCCGTTCTCGGCCATCCTCGCCTTCACCTCCCAGCTCGTGGCCGTGGTGGGGGGCTTCGGCAACGTCGTGGCCGCCAACGAGCGCAGCGCCTCCTACGGCAACGTCGTGGTGGACGGCGTCGAGGTCAACCACCAGTGGAGCAAGAGCCTGCGCTTCGAGGGGATGTTCCAGGAGTGGCAGCGCCGCCACCTGGAGCGCGTGCCGGTCTACTTCAGCCTGCTGCGCCCGTTGAGCGAGCTGCGGATCGCCAAGGCCTTCGCCGGGTATCCGCGCTGGTTCGGCGCCGTGACCTCGTGCAACACCAACTTCCGGCTC
The DNA here is from genome assembly GCA_045807625.1 of Thermoanaerobaculia bacterium. Classification (GTDB taxonomy): domain Bacteria; phylum Acidobacteriota; class Thermoanaerobaculia; order Multivoradales; family UBA5704; genus DATARR01. The sequence continues at coordinate 19,311 of JBJMHA010000024.1, forward strand.
CAGGGGGGCGTCGGCCGCCGCTGGTGCGGCCACTGCGCCAAGTGCGTGTTCGCCGCCATCCTGCTCACCCCCTGGCTGGACGATGCGGCGCTGGTGGACGTCTTCGGTGTCAACCCGCTCGCGGATCCGGAGAACCTCTCCTGGGTCCGCCAGCTCCTGGGCGAGGGGGACCACAAGCCCTGGGACTGCGTGGGCACGCCGGACGAGGTCACCGCCGCCCTCTGGCTCGCCTCGCGGCGCCATGCGGACGCCGACCTCCCGGCGCTGCGCTGGTTCGCCGAGGAGGTCGCCCCGGACCTCGCAGATCCCGACGAGCTCGTCCGCCGCGAGCTGGCCGTGAGCCCCCACCACCGCATCCCGTCCGATTGGGCCGATGTCTTTCACCGGTATCTCGAAGCTCACTGAGCGCCGCGTTGGCGTCTTCGGCGCGGGAGCCGAGGGACGCTCGGCCTGGGAGGCGATCCGGCGCTGGGGCGGGCGCTCGCCTCGCATCTTCCTGGACGAGCCGCCCGCGCCGGGCACGGTGCCGGACGACCTCGACCGCGCGATCGGCGGCGAGATGGCGGCCGCCCTGGATTCGATCGACCTCCTGGTGCGCTCGCCCGGTATCCGCCTCGACCATCCGCTCCTGGTGGAGGCGGCGCGGCGCGGCGTCGAGGTGACCACCAACGTCAACCTCTTTCTGGCCGAGGTGCGCGCCGCGGGCCTGCCCGTGATCGGCGTCACCGGCAGCAAGGGGAAGTCCACCACCTCGACGCTGACCTACCGGACCCTCCGCGAGGCCGGCCGTCCGGCGGTCCTGGCCGGCAACATCGGAACCCCCGTTCTCGACGTGCTGGAAGATGTCCTGGCGACGGAGCCGGTCACCGTCCTGGAGCTGTCGAGCTACCAGTGCTCGGACCTGGCGCTGGGGCCGAGCGTGGCGGTGCTCCTCGCCCTCTTTCCCGAGCACATGGGCTGGCACGGCGGCGTCGAGCCCTACTACGAGGCCAAGCTCCGGCTGGCCCAAACCCAGAGGCCGGACGACCTCACGATCTACTCCGCGGCCGATCCGGAGCTGGTCTCGCGCCTCCCCCTGGGCCCCGCCCGTCACGAGCCCTTCCAGGACTCTCAGGGGCTCCACTACGCCGAAGGCTGGTTCCGGGACGACGACCGGCAACTGTTCCCGGACACCGGAGTGCTCCTGCGCGGCCGGCACAACCGCATCAACGCCGTGGCCGCTCTCGCCGCCGCCCGCCGCTTCGGAGCGGAGCCGGAGCATCTGGAGCGGGTCCTCGCCACCTTCTTGGGACTGCCGCACCGCCTGGAGCCCCTCGGCACCCACGCCGGCCTCCGCTGGGTGAACGACTCCATCTCGACCGCCCCGCAGGCCATCGTGGCCGCCCTGGAGGCCTTCGCCGGAGAGGTGGACACCCTGATCGCCGGTGGACAGGACCGCGGCTTCGATTTCGGAGTCCTCGCCCGAGCCCTCCCCTCCACGGCGGTCCGCACGGTGATCTGCTTGCCGCCCGGCGGCCCCACCGTCGAGGCCGCCATCCGCGCCGTCTGTCCCCCGGGCCACCCCGAGGTCTACGCCGCCCGCGATCTCCAGGACGCCGTGGAGCACGCGGCGCGGGTGACGGCGCAGGGGAAGATCGTGCTGCTCTCGCCGGGGTCGCCCAGCTATGGGATCTACCGGAACTTTGAGGAGCGGGGGGAGCATTTCCGGGGGCTGGTGCGGGGGCTGGACGGCGCGTAGCTCACGTCGTGGACCCCGGACCGTTGGCCCTCATCACCCCGGCCCTCTTCTCCCGTCAGGCGGGGGGGAGGCTGGGGCGCCTAACCGTTCCGCCGTGCAACCAGATACGGCCGTTCCCCCTTCCTTCCCACATCCGTAATCATGAACCGCCCCTCCTCGAAACCGATCAACCTCCCAAGAATCTCATCCGTCGCATCCCGCCACCTCTCGGCTTCAGCAAGATCATCTTTCTGGAGAGCCGTCCAATTCTGGGGGATCTCGATCGCGATCCGTGCTGCATCCTGATCGAAAGGGATCGCCTGGGGCCCGTCGTTGACGATCGCCACCTCCGGCATCGTCTCGAGATCCAACGTCTCCCCAGGATCACCCGCCCGGGGCAGCAGCCAGGAGATCTCCAGGCGTGAGGCCCGGGTGCGGTTCTGATCGCTTTTCAAGGTGTAATGCCCCGGCAAGAACCGGAAGGAAACCGCGCGCAGCTTCTTGAAATTCAGCTTGGCGTTGTTGAATTGCAGGGGATCGACCGTCCAGTTGACGATCTCGATCCCCGCGCGCCGGGCCTGCTCTCCCTGGAGCTTCTTGAGATGGAAACCGACGTTCTTCCCCTGATGACGCGGGTCGACACCGGCCACTTGGGACTCGATGCGGAGCCCGTGAGCGAGCTTATAAAAACCGAACAGGAATCCCGCGACCGCGTCCCCGGCCCGCGCCACCAAAGCGGTCGCCGCTCCGAACGAGGTGGAGTAGAGATCGGAAGGATAGAGCCCGTCGTCGTTCGCAGGCTTCCAGATCTCCCTTTGAAGATCGCGGGCCGCGACCGCCTCCGCCTCGTCGGGCCGGCCATAGCGAAAACCGTTGTCATCCGTGAAGATCTCGGTTTTTTCATACGGCTGCGGCGCGCTGGGATCGTAGAGGGTGAGGTCCGCGTCCGGGAAAAGCTGTGCCACGAGCGGGAGGATCTGGCTCTCCTCGATCTCGAGGAGGGGGTGCCAGCGGACGGTGTAGGCCCGGAGGCCACGCGGAAAGAGAAAGGCATACCCCGCAGGCTGGTCCTCCCGCTTCACCACAACCGTGTGGCCACCGATCTTCGGCAGGGCCGATTCCAGAAAGTGGGGTGGGAAGAGGAGCGGGTTGTTAGGGGCGCCGAGGCGGGCGCGGATCTGGGAAGAGTCCTCCCGCGCCGTCTCGATCGTGAGGAAAGGGTGCATACGGTCTCCGGTTGCACTATAACTGACCCGGACTTACGAGGAGGTGCGGGATGAAGATCGCAATCATCGGAGCGGGCAGCGTCGGAGGGGCCCTGGGGCGCGGCTGGGCGCGCGCCGGGCATGAGGTGACGTTCGGGGTGCGGAACCCCTCGGACCCCAAGGTGCAGAAGCTCGTGGAGGAGACCGGAGCCCGGGCCGCGTCCGTGGCCGACGCCGCGGCCGGCGCCGAGGTCGTCGTGTTCGCCACCCCCTGGGGCGCCACCCAGGACGCCCTGAAGAGCGCGGGCGACCTTTCGGGCAAGGTCGTGTTCGACTGCACGAACCCGCTGGCGCCGAACCTCTCGGGGCTCACCCACGGCTTCGACACCTCCGCCGCGGAGCAGGTCGCCTCCTGGGCGTCCCAGGCCCGCGTGGTCAAGGTCTTCAACACCACCGGGGCCAACAACATGGCCGACCCGGACTACAATGGCCTCGCGGCCACGATGTTCTATTGCGGCAACGACGCGGAAGCGAAAGCCGTTGCGGGAAGGCTGGCCGCCGATCTCGGTTTCGACCCCGTCGACGCGGGAAACCTGGAGCAGGCGCGGCTTCTCGAGCCTCTCGCGCTGCTTTGGATCCGGCTCGCGTACACTCAGGGCCTCGGGCGCGAGATCGCCTTCAGACTGATGAAGCGATAGGACCCAGATGGGCGCGGAGCGGACCCGCCACGTGCGCGAGCGCCGGGCGCTCGTGGGTCCGGCGCTCCCCGGAGCGTGGGACCACCGGAGGCTCGGCTGGCTTCCGACCCGATCTGTGACGTTTCCGACCCGCGGGTCCAAGATCGCGACCCACGGCTCGGAACCTCCGCAGATCGGGTCGAGAGCGCCGCAGATCGGGTCGAGAGCGCCGTAGATCGGGTCGAGAGCGCCGTAGATCGGGTCGGAGCTCGCGACCCGCGGGTCGGGAACGCCACAGCTCGGGTCGGAAGCGCCACAGCTCGGGTCGGGAACGCCACAGCTCGGGTCGGGAACGCCACAGCTCGGGTCGGGAACGCCACAGCTCGGGTCGCGCGGCCGCCGAGCGAGCGGTACAACCCCACGATTCTCCGGGAGGATGCCATGAACGTCCAGGAAGCGCTCGCTACGCTGAAGTCACTCGGCACGGAGCAGAACCGCAAGATCTATCGCCGCCACGGCGCCGGGGAAGACGTCTACGGCGTCAGCTTCGCCCACCTCAAGGACCTGAAAAAGAAGGTCAAGACCGATCACGAGCTCGCCGTGGCGCTGTGGAATTCGGGCAACCACGACGCCCGCATGCTGGCCGGGATGATCGCCGATCCGCGGCGCCTCGACGCGGGGACGCTCGACGCCTGGGCGCGGGGGCTGCGGAGCTACCCCGAGACCGACACCCTGGGCGGTCTCGCCGCGCGGGCGCCCCACGCCCGCGAGACCATGGCGCGCTGGATGGCCTCGGATGCGGAGTGGACCGCCTCGGCCGGCTGGCGGATCCTGGCCCACGTGGCGATGAACGAGGACGGCCTGCCCGACGAGTACTTCGAGAGGTTCCTCGCCACCATCGAGCGCGACCTCCACGGCAGCCCCAACCGCGTCCGCCACCAGATGAACAACGCCCTGATCGCGATCGGCATCCGCAACCCCTCGCTCCAGGAGAAGGCGGAAGCCGCCGCGAAGCGCATCGGCAAGGTGGAGGTCGACCACGGCGAGACCGACTGCAAGACGCCGGAGGCGATCGGGTATATCCGGAAGACGGTGGAAAGAAAAAAGAAGTAGTCGTTTTCGGAGCTCCCTGCCGGGCCCACCTCAACCCCTGGCCCCTTCTCCTGGAAGGAGAAGGGGAACGGTAGCCGCGGGCTCGTCTACAATAGGAACAGGAGGTGGCGATGGCGACGTTGACGATCGAGGTCCCCGAAGGAGCGCTCGCGGCGCTTCGGAAGTCCCCTGGCGAGGTGGAGAGGGACGTACGTCTGGCGGCCGCGATCGACTGGTTCCGGCGCGGGCTGATCTCCCAGGGGAGGGCCGCGGAGATCGCGGGCATTCCCCGGGCGGACTTCATCGACGAGCTCGCCGCGCGGAAGATCGACGTCTTTCAGATGGATTTCGACGAGCTGAAGCGGGAGATCGAGCTTGGCTGAGGCGCCGGCAGTCGACGCCTCACCTCTGATTTATCTCGCCCGGACGGGCAACCTCCTCATCCTCAAAGCCCTGGCGCCCGCCTTCCTCATCCCTGAGCCCGTTCTGGACGAGATCCGGGCGAAGGATGATGCCGTTCTGCGAGACGTCGTGGCGACGCCGTGGCTATCCGTCGTGCCGCCCCCTTCCATTCCGGAGACGCTTCTGGCCTGGGATCTTGGAAAGGGGGAGGCCTCGGTGCTCGCCTGGGCTCTATCCCGTCCGGGGACCACCGCCGTCGTGGACGACCAGCGGGCGAGGTCCTATGCCCAGTGGCATGGGATCCCGGTCATCGGGACCTTGGGAATCATCCTGCGGGCCAAGCGCCAGGGAATGATCCCTCTGGCACGGCCCATCGTCCAGGATCTGATCGCGAGGGGCATGTACCTCTCGAAAACGGTCGCCGACAAGGCGCTCGCCCTCGTGGGGGAGTAGGACGCCGCACGGCAGATCTTGATCGCGACGGCCGTGCCGGGCCCACCTCAACCCCTGGCCCCTTCTCCTGGAAGGAGAAGGGGGACGTAGCCGGCCGATCTTGCCGATCTCAAAAACACTGATCTCGGGCCTTCCCTCTCCCTCCGGGAGGGGGACCGAGGGTGAGGTCGCAGGCCGCCGATGTTCCGGGTAAGCCTCACAAGTCCTTGCAAGCTGCACTCTTTCCTGTACAATCTACAACGTAGCAGTCGCCGTTAGAGTTGTGGTTTCAACGAAGTGCCGAGGAGAGGGCCCTATCCATCCGGCCATCTCCTCCCCGGCCAGGCTGGAGAAGGCCCTCTCCTCGTGATTCTCAGAGGAGGGGAGCCGGGCTTCGTTGTCTGGAGGCCCCGGGGCCATCTTGGCGCAGCATGAAAGAGCGTGTCGTTATCGTCGATGATGAGCCCGCCATCCGGGCTCTTTTGGCGTCTCACCTCTCCCTGCTCCCCCTGGACTGCCGGCCCGCGCGAGACGCCGCCGAGGCGCTGCTCCTCGCCGCGGAGGAGCCCCGGCCGTCGCTGGTGCTCTCGGACATCGAGATGCCGGGCCTCTCCGGCGTCGAGCTCCTGGAACGGCTGAAGGCCCTCGATCAGACCATCCAGGTGGTGATGGTCACCGGCGTCCAGCAGATGGACACCGTCCGCCAGTGCGTGCGCGCCGGCGCCTACGACTACATCACCAAGCCCTTCGAGGCCGACGACCTGCTCGCCACCGTGGAGCGGGCGGTCGAGCGGGCCCGCCTGATCCGCCAGAACGAGGAGTACCGCCAGAGCCTCGAGCGCATGGTGCGCGAGCAGACGGTGGAGATCCGCCAGACGCGGGACATCGCCCTGCTCACTCTCGCCCGCCTCGCCGAGTCGCGCGACCACGAGACCGGCCGCCACCTGGAGCGCATGGCCGAGTACAGCCGTCTCCTGGCCCAGGCCGCCAGCCGCGAATCCTCCCTGGGGAAGATCACCAACGAGTTCGTCGAGCAGCTCTACAAGTCGAGCCCGCTCCACGACATCGGCAAGGTGGGCATCCCGGACGCCATCCTGCGCAAGGAGGGGCCGCTCGCCCCCGAGGAGATGGCGGTGATGCGCCGCCACCCCGAGATCGGCGGCGATACGCTGCGCGACGTCATCGAGCGCTACGACGGCCACCGTTTCCTGCGGATGGGTATGGAAATTGCTTACTGTCACCACGAGCATTGGGACGGCTCAGGATATCCGCGCGGGCTCATCGGACCCCAGATCCCGCTCGCCGCACGCATCGTGGCCCTCGCGGACGCCTACGACACGATCACCAGCCGCCGGCCCTACAAATCAGCTTTGGAGCATGAAGAGGCGGTCCGCAGGATCGCGTTGGACCGTGGAGCTCATTTCGATCCGGTGCTGGTGGACGTCTTCCTCCACTGCCACCGGGATTTTGCCGAGATCCGTGGACGGCTCGCGGACCAGGCGCACGGGGATCCGGGCGGCTCATGACCGCCTCCCCGGCGCCTGAGCGGGATGTACGAGCCGCGGTCTTGGGGAGGGTCCGGGGGATGATCGCAGGGGATAACGTCCAGGAATCGCTGGTCCTGGAGAGGCCCGCCCGCTGGGAGGTGGGCCGTTCGAACGAGGAGCGCCGCTCGCCCCGGCGCCGCACGCTCGCCGTGGTGCGCGTGCTGGAAGGCCCGGAGCTGGGAAGCGGGCTGGTGGCGACCGACCTCTCGGCCGACGGCGCCTTCCTCCGCTCGCCGGTGGCGATGGCGCCGGAGGTGCGGCTCCGGCTGTCGCTGGAGATCCCGACCGACCCGCGGCCCATCCAGGTCACCGCCCGCGCCGTGCGCTCCTCGCCCGAGGGGATCGGCGTGCGCTTCGAGGAGGTCTCGGCGCGCGACCGCGCCCGCCTGCGTTCCCACGCCGGCTTCTACGAGATGGACGAGGCGATCGTCCGCGTGCAGCGGGCGCTCGGCGACCTCGTGCCGGGCAACCTCCTGCCGCTCGGCGAGCCGTCCGAGATCCGGACCCTCCTCCAGAGCGTGGCCGAGCGCGGCCTGCCGCTGACCGTCATCCGGCCCGGCCGCGGCTTCACGCCGGTCCCCTGCCGGGCGGTCGCCTGGGAGCCGGCGGGGCCCCACGGCGCCACGCTGCGGCTCGACGTCGCGGCGCCGCCGCGCACCCGCGTCCTCTACCTCGCCTTCGCCGACGCGCCGCTCTTCTACGCCCTGGAGGGGATCGTGCTGGCGGTGGCGGGCGGGGAGACCGAGGTGATGGTCCCCGAGCGCGTCTACCTCACCGAGCGGCGGGCGGAGCGGCGGGCCGGCCCGCGGACCGCTTTCTGCGAGCTCTCCGCGCCCCACCTGCCGGAGGGGCGGTTGCGGCTGCCGGTGATGGACCTCGGAGAGGGTGGAGCCTCGATCCGCCTCCCCGCCTCGGCGGCGCTGGTGCCGGGCGCGCGCCTGCCCGCCTTCACCCTGGAGGCGGAGGGCTCGCGGCGGGAGATCACCGGCGCCACCGTGCGCTACCTCTCGGCGCTCGACGACGGCGGCGTGCGCGCCGGCCTCCGCTTCGACGAGGGGGAGGGGGAGCGCGACAGCTTCCGCGAGATCCGCCACCACGTGGTGCGGGGGGGCTTCACGGCGCGCCTCTCGCGCACCGTCTCCCTGCTCGGCGGCAAGGTGGCGGCCTTCGTGCGCCGCCCCCGGCGCACCGAGGAGGGCGGGGTGGAGATCGTCCGCTACAAGAACCGGCGCGGCGACACGGTGGCGGCGATCGTGGACGCCAACTTCGACACCTCGGACCCGAATATCCGCCCGGACGTGGCGGTGGTGATCGCCCCCGCGATCCTCAAGCGCAAGGAGGTCTTCGGCCTCCTCGCCCGTACCCTCCTCGACGACCTCGACCGCGACGGCCGCAAGGCGGTGGTGCTGCGCTTCGACGCCAGCCACATCGCCGGCGAGAGCGCCATGGACGCGCGCCTGGTGGCCGAGGGGAGGCCCTACTACAACTGGACTTTCGGCCACCTGGGGGACGACGCGGCGGCGTCGCTGCGCTACCTCCAGCGCCGCTTCCGCCCGGCGAAGCGGACCCTGGTCAGCGTCTCGCTCTCGGCCATCCCGGCCCGCAAGGCGATTTTGGAATGCATGGCGGAGGCGCCGGTCGACCTCTGGATCGCCCCCTTCGGCTGCCCGGACGCCCAGGACGTGCTGCGCAACTACCTCGCCGGTCTCGACCTGTTCGACGCCTACCGTCGCGGCGAGGGGCCGGAGACGATCCTCATCCACGGCCGGCCGATCCGCGGCATTTCGCTCTACGGCCAGGCCCTGGACGCGGGGCTCGCCTTCCTGGAGGACGCCCGCAAGGACCTGGCGCGCATCGCGGCGCCGGTGGTCTGGATCCTCGGCACCTACGACTGCTGGGTGACCCGCTCGCGGGTGCGGGCGATGCTCGACGCCCCCGGCGGCGGCGTGCGCGAGGTCTTCGAGTGCGCCACCGGCCACGTGCTGAAGAGCGGCGGCGAGGCGATCGAGCTGTTCAAGCTGGTGGCCGAGTCGGTCTCCAAGCACCTGTTCGGCGCCGACCGGCCGGCGCGCGAGCCGAACCTGGCCCGCTTCGCCCGCCAGAGCGAGGCCGAGTGGGGGCGGGTGCGGCGTCAGGAGCTCGCGGACGCCGAGGGGTTCTGGAAGGAGCACCTGTTCGGCGCGCCGGGGGACGACGTCGGCTACGACGTCTTCCTGGAGCACCCCGAGTACCCCCGCTTCCTGGCCCGCCAGGCCGAGCTCCTCGACCCCCGGCCGGGGGAGCACCTGGCCGACTTCGGCTGCGGCACGGGGAACCTCCTGCTGGCCCTGCTCGACACCTACGGCCCGGGCGAGGCGCCGGCCTCCCTCACCTTCCTCGACCTGGTGCCGGAGGCGGTCGAGCGCACCCGCGACAAGCTGCTCGCCGCCTGCTCCGCCCGCGGCCTGGTGGCGCCCGTCCTGCGCGGCGTCGTGGCCGACCTGGAGGTCTCGCGCTTCGCCGCCATCGCCGATTTTCTGGAGGGGCGGCTGTGGGGCGTGGAGGGCCTCGTCCACCGGGTGGAGGGGTTGCCGTTCGCCACCGCCCGCAAGCTGGCCGAGGGGTACGGCAAGGAGCTGCACGCCATCCTGCGCGGCGAGCCGGCGGAGCCCGGGCGGGTGCGCCAGCTCTGCCCGGCGCTCGACGAACGGGAGGTCGAGATCGCCCTGGAGATCGGCCGCGCCGCGCGCTTCCTGCTCGGCCGCGCGGTCCCGGAAGACCTCCAGCCCGGGGTGCCCGCCGATCGCCAGGACCTCACGGCGCGGCATCTCCGCTTCCGGCACCTCCACTTCGGCGACTCCACGGCGCGCCTGCAACTCAATCTGCCGGACGCCTGCTTCGACCGCATCGGCTCGTCGCTGGTGCTCCCCTATCTCTACGATCCGCTGGCCAGCCTGCGCGAGATGCACCGGCTGCTGAAGCCCGGCGGCACCCTGGTCGTCTCCTCGATCCGGCCGAACTTCGACCCCTCGAAGCTCTACACCGAAGGGGTGGAGATCCTCAATGCGCAAGCCGAGGCGGGAGACGGCCGGGCGGCGCGCAAGCTGGAGGCCCTGCGCCACTTCGCCAACATGATCAGCCGGCTCATCGAGCTGGAGGAGGACGGCCGCTTCCGCTTCCTCGACGCCGGCGCTCTGGAGGCCCTCCTCGCCGAGGCGGGCTTCTCCCGGATTCACTGCTTCCAGGCGCTGGGATCGCCGCCGACGGCGATCGTGGCGCGGGCGGAAAAGTAGGAGATCTCTTGGCGAATTCACCCCGGCTCCCTGGTTTCGAAGAGGCGTACCGCGCGGAGAGCCGGCGGCTGTTCGTCGAAAAGGCCCGCTTCCTCCTCTGGTCGGCGCTCGTCCTCTATCTCGCCTTCGGGCTGCTCGACCTGGCGGTGGCGCGCGAGGAGGCACTGCATTTCTTCTACATCCGCTGCGCCGTGGCGGGCATCTACCTCGGGGCGCTGGCCGCCGTCTATTCGCGGTGGGCGGAGCGGCTGGCGCTGCCGGTCGTGATGGCGGGCGCGCTCGCCTCGGCGGCCGGCATCTCGCTGATGACCGCCCTGCTCGGCGGCTTCACCAGCAACTACTTCGCGGGCAACATCATCGTCATCTTCACCATCGGCGTCTTCCTCCCCTGGGAGCCGCTGGCGGTGGCGGTGCTGTGCGCGCTGATCGTGGCCACCGACCAGGGGATCAACCTGGCGGTGCAGGGGCCGTCGCGGGAGCTGATCGGGCCGCTCTTCTTCCTCCTCGGCTCCAGCGTCTTCACCGGGCTCGCCACCGTGTCGAGCCGGCGGACGCGGCGGCGGGACCTCTCGCTGCGGCTGCGCCTCCAGCGGGCCAACGAAGAGCTGAAGGAGCTCGACGAGGCCAAGACCCGCTTCTTCGCCAACGTCAGCCACGAGCTGCGCACGCCGCTGACCCTGGTGCTCGGGCCGCTGGAGACCCTGCTCGCCTCCGAGGAGGAGGGGGAGCGCCGCGTCCTGCTCGAAGCGATGGCCTCCAATTCGCGCCGGCTGCTGCGGCAGGTCAACGCCCTGCTCGACGGCGCCAAGCTGGAGTCCGGCCGGCTGCGCCTGGAGCCGGCCCCCGGCAACCTCGGGACGCTCCTGGAGGAGCTGGTCGAGGCCGCCGTCCCGCTCGCCGAGCGGCGGGGCCTGAGGCTGCGCACCGAGCGGCTGGACGAGCTTCCGGATTCGGTCTTCGATCACCAAAAGACCGAGATCGTCGCCGCCAACCTGCTCTCGAACGCCCTCAAGTTCACCCCCTCCGGAGGCGAGGTGGTGGTGCGGGCCGGGGTAGAGAAGGAGACCGCCTTCTTCGAGGTGGCGGACGACGGGCCGGGCATCCCGGAGGACCAGCTCGAGCGGATCTTCGAGCGCTTCCACCAGGTGGACGGCTCGGCCTCGCGCGAGCACGGCGGCACCGGGCTGGGGCTCGCCCTCGCCCGCGAGCTGGCGCGGCTCCACGGCGGCAACGTCACCGTGCGCAGCCGGCCAGGGGAGGGCTCGACCTTCCGGGTCGAGCTGCCGCGAGATCCCGGGGGGATCTTCGCCGATCGCCGGCGCCGGCCGCGCCGCCGCGAGGACCAGCTCGCCCAGGCCCGCACCGACGCCCAGCTGGCCCGCGAGTACGCCGTGCGCTCGATGCGCGAGACCCTCCTCGCCGACGTCGAGCTGCCGCCGCGCCGGACGCCTGAGAGCCTGCGTCCGCAGGCGCCGTCCGACGCGCCGCGCCTCCTGCTGGTGGAGGACAACGCCGACCTGCGCAGCTTCCTGGCCGCCCGCCTGGCCCGCCGTTATCGAGTAGAAACCGCCTCCGACGGCGCCGCCGGCCTCGACGTGGCGCGGCGGGTCCGTCCCGACCTGGTGGTGACCGACGTGATGATGGCCGGCATGGACGGCTTCGAGCTCTGCCGGCGCCTGAAGGCCGATCCCGTCTTCGCCGCCACGCCGGTGATCCTGCTCACCGCCCGGGCGGGCACCGACGCGGTGGCCGAGGGGCTGGACGCCGGAGCGGACGACTACGTGGTCAAGCCCTTCGCCCTGCGCGAGCTGGAGGCCCGCATCGCCGCCCACCTGCGCTCCCGCGAGATCGAGCGCCAGCTCCATGAAAGGGAGAGCCGCCTGGCCGCCATCGGCCAGATGACCAGCTCGGTGGTGCACGACCTGAGAAACCCGCTCACCCTGGTCAAGGGATACGCCGACCTCGCCCACGCCCTGGCCCTGCGGGGCGGCGACGTGGCCACCATCGCCCGCGAGCTCGAGACGGTGCGCAGCGAGTCCGACCGCCTGCGCCGGATGATCGAGGAGATCCTCGACTTCGCCCGCGGCGGCGTCCCCCGCCTCGCCGTCGAGACGGTGCTCGCCCGCGGCTTCCTCGCCGGGATTCTCCAGCCGCTCGCCGCCGATCTCCGCGAAAGGGGGATCGAGGTGGCGATCGACCTCCGTCTGGACGACTCCCTCCAGGCCACGCTCGACCGCGACCGCGTCCAGCGGGTGCTCGAGAACCTGTTGATCAACGCCCGCGAGGCGTTGGCCCCCTGGGGTCTGGCGAAGCGGATCGCCATCCGCGCCGGGGTGGAGGAGGGGAACCTCGCCATCCGCGTCGCCGACTCCGGCCCGGGCATCCCGGCCGACGCAATCGACCACCTCTTCGAGCCCTTCGCCACCAACGGCAAGACGCAGGGGATCGGCCTCGGCCTGGTCACCGTGCGCAACCTGGTCAAGGCCCACGGGGGAGACGTCCGCGTAGAAGCCAAGGCGCCAGAGGGCGGGGCGGCGTTCACAGTGCTGCTGCCGCTCGCCCCGGGGGTTGGGGCGGCGGCGCGGGTGGCCTAGGGCAGCCAGCCAAGGACCCAAGGGACCTAAAGGACTCCAAGGACAACAAACAACCTTCTTGTCCTTGGAGTCCTTTTGGTTCTTTATGTCCTTTACTTCTACTTTGTCAGACTGGCGCAGGGGTCTTGCCTTTGGGTGCCTTGGCGGCGTAAAGTTACGGCAGGGCGGGATTTAGAGTTTCCGGGAGGCACCAAGAGTCCCCCAGGCCCGCCCCAACGGATGTAAGTCCAAGGAGACCGCCAATGCCCCAGTCCCGCTCGAAGGGATGGGGTTTCGATTTCAGGATTTCTCCAAGCGCTTCGAGGCGCATTTCCGACGCTGGACGCGTTCGGTTGCCGCCCAGGCCC
>JBJMHA010000025.1:0-21982 GCA_045807625.1 Thermoanaerobaculia bacterium
CCGATCCCACTCCGGGCAACAACTCCGCCACCGACAGCGACACGTTGGCGGCGAGCGCGGATCTCGCCATCACCAAGACCGACGGCGTCACCACCGCCACCGCCGGCGGCTCGACGACCTACACCATCACCGCCTCCAACGCCGGACCCAGCAACGCCACAGGGGCCACGGTGGCCGATACCTTCCCGGCCTCGCTCACCTGCACCTGGACCTGCGTGGGCGCGGGCGGCGGCACCTGCACAGCCTCTGGCTCCGGAAACATCAACGACTCCGTCAACCTGCCCAGCGGCGGCAGCGTCACCTACACCGCGAGCTGCACCATCTCGGCCTCGGCCACCGGCTCGCTCACCAACACGGCGACCGTCGCAGCTCCGGCCGGCGTCACCGATCCCACCCCGGGCAACAACTCCGCCACGGATACCGACGCCCTGGGGGCCAGCGCCGACCTCGCCATCACCAAGACCGACGGTGTGACCAACGCCACGCCGGGCGGCTCGGTGACCTACACCATCACGGCTTCCAATGCCGGACCCAGCAACGCCACAGGCGCCACGGTGGCCGACACCTTCCCGGCCTCGCTCACCTGCACCTGGACCTGCGTGGGCGCGGGCGGCGGCACCTGCACCGCCTCCGGCTCGGGCAACGTCAACGACACCGTCAACCTGCCGGCGGGCGGCAGCGTCACCTATACGGCGAGCTGCAACATCTCGGCTTCCGCCACCGGTTCGCTCAGCAACACCGCGACCGTGGCGGCTCCGGCCGGCGTCACCGATCCCACCCCGGGCAACAACTCCGCCACGGATACCGACGCCCTGGGGGCCAGCGCCGACCTCGCCATCACCAAGACCGACGGTGTGACCAGCGCCACGCCGGGCGGCTCGGTCACCTACACCATTACCGCCTCCAACGCCGGACCCAGCAACGCCACGGGCGCCACGGTAGCCGACACCTTCCCGGCGTCGCTGACCTGCACCTGGACCTGCGCCGGCTCCGGCGGCGGCACCTGCACCGCCTCCGGCTCGGGCAACATCAACGACACCGTCAATCTCCCCAGCGGCGGCAGCGTCACCTACACGGCGAGTTGCACGATCTCGGCTTCGGTCACCGGCAGCTTGAGCAACACGGCGACCGTCACGGCCCCGGGCAGCGTCACCGATACGGCCCCGGGCAACAATTCGGCCACCGACACCGACACGCTGCAACCGCAGGTCGACGTGCAGATCAACAAGACGGACGGCGTGACCACGGTGACCGCGGGCGGCTCGGTGACCTACACCATCACCTCCAGCAACGCCGGCCCGAGCGACGCTCCCGGAACCACTATCACCGACACCTTCCCGGCGTCGCTGACCTGCACCTGGACCTGCGCGGTCTCGGGCAGCGGCTCCTGCACGGCCTCGGGCTCGGGCAACATCAACGACACCGCCAGCCTCCCCGCGGCCGCCGGCAGCGTGACCTACACCGCGGTCTGCACGATCTCGGCCTCGGCCACCGGCAGCTTGAGCAACACGGCGACGGCCACCGTGGCGGCCGGAATCACCGATCCAGACCTGAGCAACAACTCGGGCACGGACACCGACACGATCAACGCCGCGCCCGGGGCCGCCGTCGCGGGCACCAAGACGGTCTCCAGCGGGCCCTACAACGCCGGCGGCACCCTTACCTACACGGTGACGCTGACCAACTCCGGCACCGGAGCTCAGGCCGACAACCCGGGCAACGAATTCACCGACGTCCTGCCGGCGAGTCTGGCGCTGGTCTCGGCCAACGCCACGAGCGGCACCGCGGTGGCCACGACCGGTACCAACACCGTGACCTGGAACGGAGCGATCCCGGCCGGCGGCTCGGTGACGATCACCATCACCGCCACGATCCTGCCGGCCGCCGCCGGCCAGACGGTCTCGAACCAGGGCTCGATCGCCTTCGACGGTGACGGCGACGGCACCAACGAATCGACGGCGCAGACCGACGATCCGGGCGTGGCGGGAGCCGCCAACCCCACCAGCGTCGTGGTGGCGCCGGCGCCCGGGGTGCCGATTCCGACCCTCTCGACGTTCGGCCTGATCTTCCTCGGGTTGAGCCTGGCGGGCCTGGCCTTCATGATCCTGAAGCGCCGCCGTCACGCCTGATCCGTTCGACCTCGCCTCCTTGGGCGGCCCTTCGGGGCCGCCCCTCTCATCTCTTCTTCCTTCGCTTGCGACGACCACAAATCAAGATTGCCACGGGTAGCGCGGGCGGGCGCTTGTCCCCCCGTGCGCCTCCAGTTCGCCCCCCGTCTCGTGAGGGTCCACCCAAAGAGAATATGGAAGCGTCCCCAGAATGCGCCTCACGCCCCAAGCCTCCGCCGCGAGCGCCCGGCCTTTCCGCCTCTCTCCCCTCGCCATTTGCGGCACCGCCCCCGGGGACTGCCATGCTGTCCCCGCAAATTGCCAAGCAACACTCTCGGGGGGCCGCGCTGTCCCCGCGAATTACGACACCGTCCCCTTGAGCTTGCGACGCGCCCTCGCGGGGACGGTGAGGCCCCCGCCCGATTGGGGCACTGTCCCCGCGAATTGCGTAACAGCCCTCTTGGGGATCGCAAGGTAATCCGTGGGGGCGGCGTCGCAATTCGCGGGGATAGCTTGGCCCCCGGAGAGGGGCGGGGCGCTGGAGCCCTCCCTTGGGACGTAATAGCGTTGTATCGCACCTACGGTCGCGAGGGTCGCAAGGCAAGAGAGACCCGTCGAGAGGTGGACGGCCGGGGGCGGCATCGCGCCCTCCCTCCCACCCTGCGCGCGCCCGCTCTCCCGCGCTGCGTAACCCGGTTACCGTCGCCACGACACGGCGGGGAATCGCGCTCCCGGATCTGCGATGAGCTGGTGAATCCCGGAGGGCGGCTCACGGGCCGCCCTCCGGGCCGTGTCTGTCAAATTCTTGCTGACTTGTTTGTTTTTAAGCATCCCATGTCTAGTTGCATGCTAGTCTTGGCTCCAGACGAAGGTCGACCAGGGAGGACGGAGCCATGCTCAGCCTATTCCGCCATTGGAAGGTACAGGTCCCGATCGCGATCCTTTCCGCGCTGTTGCTGCCTGGCGCTTTCCCCGCGCGAGCGACCAGCTGTCTCGGCTCGAACCTGGCCTACTCCGATAACACCAACGATGGGACGTCGTTCGGCATCTGCGGGTCCTGGGGCCGCTGCCAGCAGCCTGTGGGAGCTGTAATCAGCTATTCCTTCAACACGCCGGGTTGCGATCCACACAGCGGAAGCTGCGGCATGACCGCCACGGTGAGCGCCCAGTTTCCCGGCAATCACCAGAACGATCCCAGCGCTTCAGGCTTCGCCTACAGCTTCGCCGAGGCCACCCTCACGAATTCCTCGGGCACCTACGTCGGCTCTTGCGGTACTTCCGGCGCGGTGATCGCGAAAGACAACGGGGTCGCGACCGTGTCGGCGAGCGTCTCGTGCGCGAGCCCGACGGCGGGGCAGTACGTGCTGACCCTGACGGCGTGTCCTACCTGCCCGTTCTGTCCTCCTGGATTTCCTCCCGCAAGCTGCATCAAGAAGTTGGAGATACCGCTCGACTTCGCCGGAACCGGCGCCGCCAACTGCGCCACCCCTCCTCCGGACGATTGCGACAACTGCAGCGGCTGTGTATCCCATGGCGGCGGCGGGCCCGCGGGGTGCTCGAGCCCGGCACGCGGCGGTGGGCCGGCCTGCGGTCCGGCCAAGTCGGGACCGGGTGCCCACCTGCGATACCGGGCGGGCGGCGCCGGAGGCCCGGGTCTTCCGGGCAGCGCCGCGTGGAAGACGTCGCTGGGGCTCTACTGGTCCCACGAGCACGCGCAACGGATCGTGACCACCACCACCTTGAGCCACGTCTGGCTGATCACGGAGAGAGCAAGCTTCCGCGAGTTCAAGACCCTGCCGTCCGGGTCGGGCCTGCGCCAGTATCAGAGCGTCTCCCCCAGCGACGAGTACCGCAAGCTCTACTACGACACCTCGACGGGGGGCTGGCAGCTCGATTACCTGGACGGCCGCAAGGACTACTTCCTCTCCAACGGGCTCTGGGACAAAACCGTCCTCTCCCAGAACCCGTCCCATCCGACGCAGGCGACCTACAACGGCAGCAATCAGCTGACGTCCGTCTCCTTCCCGGATGGGCGCAGCGAGACCTACACCTACGACACGAGCGGCAAGCTGGCCTCCATCACGGAGGTCCCGGTGTCGGGCTCCGGGACCTCCTCGCGCACCTGGACCTACGTCTGGAGCGGCGACGAGCTGACAGAGATTCATCGCCCGGACTCGACGACCTGGGTGCTCACCTATGACTCGACGAAAAATGGCGGGCGGGCGGGCTACGTCACGCGGATCGAGCTGCTCGGCACGGACAACGCCACCTCCAGAGTGGAGGCGGCTTTCGAATACGACAGCTACGGCAATGTCGTCAAGGCCTGGAAAGGCGACACCAGCTACACCGGAACCGGCGCGGTCAACCGGCAGGAGCTCACCTACACGAATCCGCAGTTTCCAACCAGCACGGACGTGAAGGAATGGATCGACGCCACGCACAGCGAGGTGACGACCTACGACTACGACCGCGACCCGAGGAGCATCAAGGCGCGGGTGAGCTCGGTCACGGGCGACTGCCCGGTCTGTGGCACGGGCCCCAACTCGCAATTCACCTACTCCGACTCCGCCAACCCGCTGCTGCCGACCCAGATCGTGGACGGCCGCGGCCTGACGACCCAATTCAGTTACAACAGCAATGGAAAGGTAGTCTCCAAGACCGAGGCGGTCGGGACCTCGCTGCAACGCCTGACGACTTGGCAATACAACAGCTCCAGCTTCCCCGGCCTGCCGACCCGCATGGAGGTGCCTTCGACCTCCGGAGGATCGGCGCAGCGGGTGACGATCTTCTCCTATGACACCTCGGGGAATCGCACGACCCGCACGATCCAGGGCGCCGAAGGGGGGAGCAGCTTCAGCTACGCGACCACGACCACCTTCAACGGCTCGGGGCAACCGCTCACCATCGATCCTCCGGGCTACACGACGACGGACCAGACCACCTATACCTATGACTCGGCCCGCGGAAACCTGCTGCCCCTGACCCGCACCGATCCGATCATCGGCGCCACGACGTTCGGCTACGATGGTTTCAATCACGGGACCTTGGTGACGGATCCCAACGGAGTCGCCACTCTTTCCGCTTTCAACGCCCTGGACAGGATCACCACCGTAACCAAGGTCGGAGCTTCATCTCCCACGGACGACCTGGTAACGAGCTACAGCTACAACGTCCTCGGAGACCTCTTCCGCACGACGCTGCCGGAAGGGAACATGACCGAGTATGGCTACGACACCGCCGGCCGGCTGATCTCGGTCGAGCGCAAGCCGAACGCGACCACACATGGCGAACGGACCGTCTATACCTCCAACGTCTACGGCCACCGCATCAAGGAAGAGCGGCAGCACTGGAACGGCTCGGCCTGGGTGACCGACTTTTTCACGGACCTCGTCTATACCTCCAGATGTCATCTGGACAAGGCGGTGAACGCCGACGGCTCGGCCACCGAGTACGCCTACGACTGCGACAACAACCTGGAAAAGATCTGGGACGCGAACCATCCCAAGGCCACGAATCCGACCCCGACCCGGCTCTATGCCTACGATGACCTGAACCGCCTGACCTCGATGACCCAGCCCTGGACGGGATCGGGCGGCACCACCGCGGTGACCGGCTACGCCTATGACGTCCAGGACCACCGGAGCGGAATCACCGACGCCGAAGGGAATTCAACGACCTTTACGATCTCGGACCGCGATTTGCTCACGCAGGAAGTCTCCCCGGTTTCGGGAACGACGACCTATGCCTACAACGAGCATGGGCAAAAGGTGGAGGAGACGGATGCCCGGGCGGTGACCATCGCGAGGACCTATGACGCCCTGGACCGCCTGACCTTCATCGATTACCCCAACAACGACGACGAGGACACCACGTACACCTACGATGCACCGTCGGTGTCCTTCTCGAAAGGCCGCTTGACATCCGTCGACCGGGATACCACGTCCGTGGCCTATACCTATGACCGCTTCGGGCGGACCCTCCAGGATGGAGCCCTGACGAGCTCCTACAACAAGAACGGGGACCTGGTCTCCCTGAGCTATCCAAATGGCGTAATGGCCACGTACACCTACGACTTCGCCGATCGGCAGTCGACTCTCCAGATGCAGGACGGCACGAATCCTGCGCAGACTCTGGTCTCGGCTTCATCCTACGAGCCGCAAGGCCCGCTCGCCAGCCTCACGCTGGGCAACGGCCTGACCGAGACCCGTGGCTACAGCACGCGCTATCTGCCGACCTCGATCGCCGTTTCCAGCCTCCTCTCCTGGAGCTATACCAACGACGGCGTCGGCAACCCCACGGCGATCACTGACAACCTGAGCTCCTCGAACAACCGCGCTTATGCGTATCAGGACCCGCAGTACTTCCTGACCACCGGTGACGGGCCTTGGGGAACGCGGAGCTGGTCCTACGACAAGATCGGGAACCGCCTGACGGAGACCCACGATGCGGTCACCGATACCTATTCCTACGTCACCAACGGCTCCGGGGGGAACACGCCCCTGAACGACCAGTACGGTTACGACGAGGTCGGAAACGTGGTGCTCGGCAACGTGACCGCCACCTATGGCGACGACCGGCGGATGTCGGGGGATGGATCCCGGTTCGGCTTCCTCGCCACCTACGACGGCCGGGGCTTCCTCAACCAGCTCCTGCTCCACATGCGTCCGCAGAACCAGAGGGATTCCACGTCCCCGACCTACAACTCAGCCGGCCTTCTCCTGCATCGCAACACCGTGGTCGCCGCGCCCTTCGGCGTGGGAGGCAGCACCAGCGATCTCTATATTTTCTATTTCGCCGGTCGCTCCGTCGCCACGTTGGAGAGCCTGACGACGACGTCGACGACCTCGACGCTCCGCTTCCTGACCACCGACCACCTGGGGACGCCGATCCTGATGACCAACATCAGCGGCGCTCAGGTCTGGCAAGGCGGCTTCGAGCCTTTCGGGGCGGACTACAGCTCGTCGCCGACGGTCCTGCGGTTCCCGGGCCAGTGGTACGATCCGGTCTGGAGCAACGATCTCGGGGTGTATTACAACGTGAATCGCTGGTACGACACCGGTGCCGGGCTCTACACGCAGCCCGAGCCCTATCCTATACTGCGCCCCAGGGCGGCCTATCTATATGCTTTCGACTCACCGGTGCGCGTTTCCGATCCGGATGGACGGGAGCCCAAGCCCGCGAACGGCCAATACTGCAACCGTCCTGATTCCCCGCCGACGGTCTGCTTCGATTGTGATTTGGGCAAAGGCTTCAACCGCATGGACCAGGTGGATCGGCTGCGGAGCCGGTTCTGCTCCGGGGGTGTGGGTGGGAGCTCGCCACCCCCGGGTACCAGGACCGTAGTCCTGGGTGGTATCGACGATGACTCTGGGCGGCCTTGGTACGTTCCGCAAGGAGACCCTTGCGTGGATTCCTGCCTCTGCGCGCATGAGGAGACCCACATCAATCAATCTCTCGGCATCAACCTGCCGCCGGATGGACCCTCAACAACCGCCGCGCTCGAGTGCCAGGCCTATGGGGTTGAACGTGGGTGCCTGGACCGTCTCCTCGGAGGAACGATTCGTGCCCGCGTTCCGGGTCTATAAAAGCCTGCTCGCCGCGCTATGCCTGGCCGCGTGCGTCGATGTGCCGAAGCAAGGCGCGCGATCCGGAAACGGAGGGCAGGCCACGCGGTCGGCCTGTGAGCCTACGTACGTGGAGGTGTCGAACGATCCGATCGTCGCCAAGCCTGATCCCTACGTCGAGATAGGGGCCAGGCTGGCCTTGATCGGATGCTCGGATGATCTCAAGGCGATCAAGCCTGACCAGAGCAGGGCGATCGCGGCGTACCTGCGGAAGCTCCTGGAGAAGAAACACCTCTTGATGGCACGAGAGATCAGGTCACCAGCCTTCAGGCACTCTCTCGCCGCCACGGCCAACGAGATCGCCGGTCGACCCGTGGTGACCGACGTGCTGGTCTTCGGGCTCTATTCAAGGGACCTGAATTAATTCCAAACGCGCCTCATGCCGGAGGGCCGGGCTCACCGGGATATCCGCCGCGGATCGCGGCGGCCCAGGTAGACTTCCCGCCATGGACCTGCACCGCGAAGCCCTCGTCATCGACGGTCACACCGACGTCCCCACCCGGCTCTGGGAGGAGCCGGCGGACCTCTCGCAACGGCTCACCGACCGGCACGTCGACCTCCCCCGCCTGCGGGCGGGCGGGGTGGACGCGCTGGTCTTCGCCCTCTACGTGCCCGCCCCGCTCGATCCGGAGCCGGGGTGGGAGCATGCCCGGGAGCTCTACCGCCTCTCCACTGAGGCCCTGATCCCGGGCCAGCTCGTGCAGGTGGCCTCCGCGAAAGATCTCGAGAGCGCCGCCCGGCGGGGGGAGGTCGCCGTCCTCTTCGGGCTGGAGAACGGCCGCCCCCTGACCGTGCCCGGCGCCCTCGACCAGTGCGCCCGCATGGGCGTGCGCTACGTCACCCTCACCCACTGGGCCACCCACGAGTGGTGCGACGCCTCCACCGACGAGCCCCGCCATGGCGGCCTCTCGGAGGAGGGGGAGGGGATCGTCTGGAAGATGAGCCGGCTGGGCATCCTCCCCGACGTCTCCCACGTCTCGGACGACGCCGTGCGCAACGTGCTCGACGTCTCCCCCGGCCCCGTGATCGCCAGCCACAGCTCCGCCCGCGCCCTCTGCGACCAGCCGCGCAACCTGCCGGACGATCTCATCCGCGAGATCGCCCGCAAGGGGGGGATCGTGATGGCGAACAGCTACCCCGCCTTCGTCGGCCCCGAGGCGGCGAAAGCGGACTCCGCCCGCGGCAAGGAGCTCCGCCCCGAGCTTCAGGAGACCGAGGAGGAGTACCTCCGGAATCCCCGCAAGGTCTGGCGCGAGCGCGCCCGTCTGCTCGCGGACCACCCGCTCCCCAAGGTCCCCCTCTCCGTCTTCGTGGACCACCTCGTCCACCTGGTGAACCTGGGGGGCGAGGAGCACGTGGGGATCGGCACCGACTTCGACGGCATCCCGGACGTGCTCGAAGGGCTCGAGGACCCCTCCCGCTTCCCGGACCTTACCGCCGCCCTGCTCGGCCGCGGGGTGGACCGGGCGGGGGTGAAGCTGATCCTGGGGGGCAACTTCCTGCGCGTGCTGCGGGAGGGGGAGCGGACGGCGGAGTAGAATCCGCCTCCCATGCCGTTCTCGAAGCTGGACACCGCCGCCGTCGCCCGCACGCTCTCCCAGATCGCCGAGCAGCCGGACGACGTGGTGGACGCCTTCTTCGAGCGGCGGGAGGAGGTGGAGCTCGCCCCCGAGGGGGACCCCGGGGGCTTGCGGGCCTGGCGGGAGGAGGGGTTCGCCGTCCGCCTGGTGCGCGAGGGGCTCACCTGGATGGCCTCGCGCGACGCCATCGAGGCCCGGCCGTTCGCCGAGTCCCTGCGCCAGGTGGCGCGGGCGATCTCAGCCGCCAGCTATCCCGAGCCGACGCTGGAGGTGGGCCCCCCCGATCCGGTGGCCGCTCCCGAGCTCCTCGACTTCCCCGGCCTGCTGTCGCGGGCCGTGCGGGCCCACCATGTGGGGTTCCCGCTGCGGGTGTCCGTCCGGCGGCACCGGCGGTGGGTGCGGGTGGTGGGGCCGCGCCTGGTGGCGGGGGCCGAGAGCGAGTCCTTCTATAGTTGCATGGTGGAATCCTCCTGGGGGCGCTACGGCACCCTCCTCCCCCGCCTCTCCGGCGGCGCCGCCGAGGAGATCGCCGCCACCGCGGTGGCCCTGTTCCGCGCCCGCCAGGCCCTGCCGCCCGCCCCCTTCCGGGGCCCGGTGGTGCTCGCGCCGCACACCGTGGCCGTGCTGCTCCACGAAGGGGTGGCCCACGCCCTGGAGGCGGACACCCTGGCCCAGGGGGGGAACCCGGAGGCGGCGGTGGGGTTCGCCATGGCCGCCCCCTGCCTCGACGTGCTGGACGATCCGGCGGCGGCTCCCGAGGGGGTGCGGCGAACCACGGACGACGAGGGAGCGGCCGCCGTCCGCCGCTGGCTCCTCCGCGGGGGGATCGTCGAGCAGCCGCTGGCGGACGCCCTCTGGGCCCGCACCTCGCCGGTGCTCCTGCCGGGCGCGGGGCGCCGGGGGACCCGGCATCTGCCGCCCGGGCCGCGGTCGAGCCACCTGGAGATCCTCCCCGGCGAGGCGTCCGAGGCCGACCTGCTGGCGGGCGCGGCGGAGGGGCTCTTCCTGCCGGAGGCGAGCCGCGGCGCCCTCGATCCCCTCACCGGGGAGCTCGCCCTCCACCTCCCCTACGCCCGGCGCTTCCGGCGCGGCGCGCTCGCCGAGGTGGTGGGCCCCTGCGTGCTGCGCGGCCGGGTGGCGGACCTGCTGACCCGGGTGGTGGCGGTGGGCTCGCAGGCGAAGCCGGCCGGCGCCGGCTGGTGCGCCAAGGGGGGGCAGAAGCTCCCGGTGTGGGCGACCGCCCCCTCCCTGCGCCTGGAGGACGTGGAGGTGGCGCCGTGAGTGATCTCGACGGGATCCTCCGCGCGCTCCTCAAGCGCCACCTGACCGACGCCGAGGTCTACGTGAAGCGGGGTCGCTCCCGCCGGCTGGAGCGGACGCCGGTCACCGAGACCTCCTCCACCAGCCAGGAGCGGGCCTGGGCGGCGCGCGCCGGCAACCGCCGGGCCTCCTTCTTCGCCGCCGCGACGGGAGATCCCACCCCCGGCGGCCCGTGGCCCGAGCCGGTGCCCGGCCACGCCCTGGAGCTGCCTGAGCCCGCGCCGGTGCCGGCGTGGAACCCGCCCTCGGACTTCGACACGCCGCTGATTGGGGAGCGCGAGGGGCTGAAGCTCCTGGAGAGCCTCGGCCGCGAGCTGGAGGCGGAGCTGCCGAAGGCGCGCCTTCTCCGGGCCGTCCTGGAGGACGGCTCGAGCGAGGCCGAGCTCGCCAACAGCCGGGGGCTGCGGACTGCCACCCGCGGGCGCATCTCGACCCTCTATCTCGAAGCCGCCGGTCCGGGGCGGCCGGCGGTCTCGGCCTCGCTCTACGTGGCGGCGCGGGAGCCCCGGCGCTTCCACCCCACGGCCCTGGCCCGCCGTCTGGCCGACCGGCTGGCGGTCTCCGCCGCGGGCGCCGCGCCGGAGCGGGACGGCGGGGAGATCCTCCTGGCGCCGAACGTGGCCTCGCGCATGCTGGCCGGCCTCCTGCCGCTGCTCGTGGGGCCCGGCCCCGGCTCCCGCCTGACCGGCGCCCGCGGACGCTTCGGCAGCGACCGCGTGACCCTGATCGACAACGGCCGCTTCCCCGGCGGAGCCTTCGAGGCGGCGGTGGACG
This sequence comes from Thermoanaerobaculia bacterium, assembly GCA_045807625.1. Lineage (GTDB taxonomy): Bacteria > Acidobacteriota > Thermoanaerobaculia > Multivoradales > UBA5704 > DATARR01. The sequence continues at coordinate 11,407 of JBJMHA010000025.1, forward strand.
GCGAGGGGGTACCCACTCGCGAGGTGGTGCTGGTGGAGGAGGGGCTCTTCCGGCAGCCGCTGCTCGCCTGGTGGCAGGAGGGGGCGGCCCACGGCGAGACCTCCGGCTGCGTGCGCCGCCCCGGCTGGCGCGACCTCCCGGTGCCGGGCCCCACCCACCTCTATCTCAAGCCCGAGCCGCGCACCCCGGTCGCCACGCTCCTCGGCGCCGTCTCCCAGGGGTACTACCTGATCGACGCCACCGGCTCAGGGACCTTCGATTTCGCCGCCGACCGCTTCGCGCTCCCCGTCTGCGGCTTCGCCGTGCAGGCCGGCCGCGCCAGCGCCCCGGTCGCCAAGGCCTGGCTCTGCGGCGGCATCGGCACCTTCCTCAAGGGGATTATCGGCGTCGGGCGGGACCTCACCTTCCAGCCGCTCGACGGGATGATCGGCTCGCCGACGTTGCTGGTGACGGGGCTGGAGCTGCGGTCGGTGGCGGGGTAGCCCCACCCTTGCGCCCTCCGCCCGGGATGATACGATCCGCCCTGCCCGGTACCCGTCACAGAGATGGCGTGTGCCCGTCACATCCCCTGATTCACTGACGCAGGACCAAGGAGGGAGCCGGATGGCGAAGGTCGACGCCCTCATCCGCTGGTTGATGCCGAAGGAGGAGCGGTTCCACGAGCTGTTCGACCGGGATACGGCGAACCTGCTGCGGGCCGCCCATCTGTTCTCGGATTTCGCGAAGGCCGACCTGCCGACCCGGCGGCTGCGCATGGCCGAGATGCGCGAGCTGGAGCACGAGGGGGACACCATCACGCGGCAGATCTTCGACGCCCTGAACTCCTCCTTCATCACCCCCTTTGACCGCGAGGACATCCGCTCCCTCGCCACCGACCTCGACGACGTCCTCGACTACGTCGAGGGGGTGGCCCAGCAGCTCATCAACTTCGAGCTGGCCGAGTCCCCCCCGGAGCTGCGCGAGCTCGCCGAGATCCTGGTCGAGATGGTGGGCGAGATCGAGCGGATCACCGAGTGCGTCTGGAACCTGTCCCGCGAGCGGGAGCTCCAGCAGTCGATCGTCCGCGTCTCGGACCTGGAGAACCGGGCCGACGTGCTCTACAACAAGGTCATCGCCGACCTCTTCCGCCCCAACGGCCGCGACCCCCTCCAGATCATGAAGTGGAAGGAGATCTACGAGGGGCTCGAGAACGCCTGCGACCAGTGCAAGGACTACACGCACGTCGTGGGCAACATCATCGTCAAGAACGCTTGAGATGACCGCCGCCACCGCACTGGTCGCCTTCATCATCCTCGTCGCGCTCGCGTTCGACTTCCTGAACGGCTTCCACGACGCGGCGAACTCGATCGCCACCGTGGTCTCGACGCGGGTGCTGTCGCCCAACAAGGCCGTGGCCTGGGCGGCGTTCTTCAACTTCGTGGCCGCCTTCGTGCTCGGCACCCACGTGGCCAAGACGATCGGCAGCGGCATGATCGACCTCAAGGCGGTCACCCAGGAGGTGATCCTCGCCGGGCTGATCGGCGCCATCGTCTGGAACCTGGTCACCTGGTACTACGGCCTGCCGGTCTCCTCCTCGCACGCCCTGATCGGCGGCTACGCGGGGGCGGCGATCATGAAGGCCGGGAGCTTCGGCGTGATCCTCCTCTCGGGATGGACGAAGACGCTGCTGTTCATCGTGCTGGCGCCGATGATCGGCCTGATCCTCGGCTTTTTCCTGATGATCGCGGTGACCTGGATCGTCCGCCGCTGGCGCCCGTCGCGGGTGGACCGCCAGTTCCGCAGGCTGCAGCTCCTCTCGGCGGCGGCCTACAGCCTCGGCCACGGCGGCAACGACGCCCAGAAGACGATGGGCATCATCACCGGCCTCCTCGTCACCTCCGGCTTCCTCACCAGGTTCGAGGTGCCGCTCTGGGTGATCCTGCTGAGCCACGCGGCGATCGCCCTGGGGACGCTGTTCGGCGGCTGGCGCATCGTCAAGACCATGGGCACGAAGATCACCAAGCTCCAGCCGGTGGGCGGCTTCTGCGCCGAGACGGCCGGCGCGGTCACCCTGATGGGGGCCACGCTCGCGGGCATCCCGGTCTCGACCACCCACACGATCACCGGCGCCATCGTGGGCGTGGGCTCCACCCGCCGCCTCTCGGCGGTGAAGTGGGGGGTCGCCGGCCGCATCGTCTGGGCCTGGGTGCTGACCATCCCCATCTCGGCCGCCATCGCCGCCGCGGCCTACCTGATCGTCTCCCGGCTGATCTGAGCGGCGTCTCCTGGAAAGGAGCCCATCGTCCCCTCGCGAGGACGTTTCGGTGCTCCCCTCCTCTGAGAGAGGCGCGGCATAACGCTTGCTCAAAAGCAGGCGGTCGTATCCTCAACAGGAGACAGCATGATCATCGCCTTCCTTTCTCTGTTCTTCGGGCTGATCCGGGGACCCTACCCTGTCGAGCTCGCCGTCAACGGTCCTGTCGCCGGTGTGGAGCTGCTGCTGGACGGCCGCGGCGTCCGGAAGCTCCAGGCGCCGCCGTGGAAGACCGAGATCGACTTCGGCCCGGACCTCCTGCCGCACCGGATCGTGGCTCGGGCCCTCGACGCTGAAGGGCGCGAGATCGCCCGCGCCGAGGAGTGGGTCAACCTCCCGCACCCGCCCACCAAGGTGGAGGTGGTCCTGGAGAGGGAGAAGCTCGACCCGCCGAAGGCGGCCCGGATCGTCTGGACCGATCTCAAGGGGGAGACGCCGAGCGCGCGCCTGCTCACCTTCGACGGCACCCCGGTGACGCTCGACGCCGGCGGGCGGGCCGTCCTCCCTCCACACGAGCTCAAGTCCCTCCACGTGCTCACGGCGGAGGTCAGCTTCCCCTCCGGGCGCGCCGCGCGCAAGGAGATCGCCTACGGCGGCGAGTACGGCAGCGAGGTCTCGACGGAGCTGACCGCCGTGCCGGTCCGCGCCCGCCGCGGCAACCTGCCGCCGACGGAGAAGCTCGGCCACTGGCTCACCTCGGACGGCAAGCCGCTCTCCGTGGCCGCGGTCGAGGACGGGCCCGGGCAGATCTACCTGATCCTCTCCCCGGGGGTGCCGGGCGCCCTCTGGGGCGCCGTGGGGAGCAAGTCGATCTCGGCGGACCCACGGAGCGTGCTGAAGCTCGGCGTGGAGGACCGGATCCGCTTCGTGATCCCCTTCTCCCAGCGGTACGCGGCCTCCGGGGAGCTGACCGACTTCTTCGACATCTCCCCCGAGGTCGACATCCAGAAGAGCAGCCTGATGGTCGTGCTCCTCGGCTCGACCGGCTTCGTCAGCCCGCTGATGGCCCAGACCCCGCTGCGGACGGTCGACGCGGCGGCGGTCTCCGGCCAGGAGGCGGCGGCGGAGAACCGCCGGCGGGCCATCCTCGTCGTGCTGCCCGGGAACGCCAAGGACCAGAGCCGCTTCGCTCCGGCGACGGTCCGCCGGTATCTGGCCGCGCTGCGCGTGCCGCTCTTCGTCTGGTGCCTGGGCAAGCCGGAGCGCGGCTCGGCGGCGGAGGCCTGGGGGGAGCCCATCCGCGTGGTGCGGAGCGAGCTGGACCTGCAGCGGGCTTACGGCGAGCTTCGGGAGACTCTCGACTCGCAGCGGATCCTGATGGTGGACGGCCGGCTCCTCCCGCAGTCGATCGCGCTCTCCCCCCAGGCGGCGGGAGTGGAGCTGGCCGGAGCCACGCCGTAGCTTGCTCGGAGGCAACTCGGCTCGATGCCCAGCGGATTGTGATGGTGGACGGCCGGCACCTGCCGCAGTCGATCGCCCTGCCCCCCAAGGCGGCGGGGGTGGAGCTGGTGGGGGGTTGCCGTAGGGACAAGGGACAGGGACAGCAGAGACAGCAGGGACGAGGAAGACTGTCCCTGTTGTCCCTGGAGTCCCTGCCGTCCCTGATGCCCTACAATCGAGCGTACCCATGATCGCCTTCGTCACCCTTCTCCTCGGCCTGATCTCGGGGATCTACCCCATCGAGGTCACGGTGGGCGGGCCGGTCGCGGCGGTGGAATTCACCCTCGACGGCGCGAGCGCGGGGCGGCTGGAGCACCCCCCCTGGGTCCAGAAGATCAACCTGGGGGCAGACATCCTCCCGCACCAGCTCGTGGCCCATGCCCTGGACGCCCAGGGCAAGGAGATCGCGAGCGCCACGCAGTGGATCAACATGCCGCGGCCTCCGGCCGAGGTCCAGGTCGTGCTGGAAAGCGACGCCAAGGGGGTCCCGAAATCGGCGCGGCTCACCTGGCAGAGCGTCAGCGGCGTCAACCCGGCGTCGATCGACCTCACGCTGGACGGCGAGCCGCTGACCGTGGACGGCTCCGGCCGGGCCGCCCTCCCTGCGAAGGACCTGAGCAGCCTGCACGTCCTCTCCGCCCAGCTCTGGTTCCCGCCGGGGGTGACGGCCCACCGGGACGTGGCCTACGGTGGCCAATACGGCAGCGAGGTCTCGACCGAGCTGACCGCCCTGCCGGTGCGGGTCCGCCCGGGAGCGGCCCTCCCTCCGGCCCCGGGGCTCGCGGGGTGGTTTACCCTCGGCGGCCAGCCGCTGACCGTCGACGCGGTGGAGAACGGGCCCAGCAAGGTGATCGTGGTGCGGGCGCCCTCGGGCCAGGAGATCAGCAACAAGCTGGCGGCGTCGAACCGGCGGCTGAGCTACCTCGACTTCCGGGACAGGATGCGGCTCGGCCCCGAGGACCGGGTGCGTTTCCTCTCCCTCGCCAGCAGCCCCTACAAGCAATCGAAGATCCCCGCCGAGCTGTTCGCGCTGTCGCGCGAGCTGACGCCCAAGGATGGGGGCCTCTTCTGGTTCCTTTCGGGATTCACCTATCCCAGGCCACCCCGGGCGGGCGAGCAGCGCATCGCGGACGCGGTGGCGGTCGCCGGGCTGCAGGCCGCGGCCGAGAACGACCGCCGGGCCGTGGTGCTGGTGCTGGGCGGGCACGAGGCTGACGCCAGCCGCTACGACCCCACGGTCGTCCGGCGCTACCTCGAGGCGGTGCGCGTGCCGCTCTTCGTCTGGAGCCTCTACGGAGCGGGCAACTCGGCGGCCCGGGCCTGGATGGAATCCTGGGGAACGGTCGAGGACATCTCCTCGATGCCCAAGCTGGAGACCGCGGTGAACAAGCTGAAGGCCGAGCTCGACAGCCAGCGGATCGTCTGGCTCGACGGCCGCCACCTCCCCCAGGCGATCGCGCTGGGGCCGGAGGCCAAGGGGGTGGAGATGGTGACGCCGTAAACCCTCACCGGAGAAGAGGGAGAAAACAAAACCCCTTCCCGGCTAGATCTGTCGGATTGCTTCATCGGACCGATCCGTCGGATGAGAAAAACCGTCTTACCCGGCCAGCGCCGCGATCCCCTCCAGCAGCCGGTCGACCTCCTCGCGGGTGTTGTACATGACGATCCCCGTGCGGAGCACGCCCCCGCGTTCGAGGAGCCCCAGGGCCTCGATCGGCCGGATGGCGAAGAAGTGGCCGTCCCACACCTGGATCCCTCTTCGACCCAAAGCGCGGGCGGCGTCGATGGCGGGGATGCCGTCGATCGTGATCGAGACCGTGGGCGCGCGGGGGCCCGAGAAGCCCGGGCCCCAGACGGTGACCCCCGGGATCTCCCGCACGCGATCGTGGTAGTAGGCCCCGACCTCATGCTCATATCCGGCGATGCCGTTCATCGCCGAGACGATCCGCTCCCGCAGGCTCTCCCCCTCCCCCCAGGAAGCGATGTACTCGACCGCCGCCTTCACGCCGATCAGGGCCGCGTGGTTGAGAGTCCCCATCTCGATCCGGGACGGCCCCTCCTCGTCCTGCACGCGCAGCCGGTCCGTGGGCAGCCGGTCGAGCAGGCCGGGCCGGGTATAGAGGATGCCCACGTGGGGGCCATAGAACTTGTAGGCCGAGCAGAGGAGGAAATCGGCGTCGAGCGCGATGACGTCCAAAGGGAGATGGGCCGCGTAGTGGACGGCGTCGAGGAGGAGCCAGGCCCCCACCTCCTTCGAGAGCCGCCGGGCGAGCGTGGCGTCGGTGACCGTGCCGAGGGCGTTCGAAGCGATCCCTAACGCCACCAGGCGGGTCTTCGCCGTCACCTGCCGCGCGAGGTCCTCGGGGTCGAGCCGGCCGTCCGGCCGCAGGGCGACCTCGCGGATCACGATCCCCCGCTCCTGGAGATTCAGCCAGGGCCCCCGGTTCGCCTCATGGTCGAGCTGGGTGATGACGATCTCGTCCCCCGGCGCCATCTCCCGCGCCAAGGCGTAGCTCAGCGAGTAGGTCAGCGTCGTCATGTTCTGGCCGAACGAGACCTCCCGGCCGCTCGGCGCGCCCAGGAAGGCCGCCACGGTCTCCCGGGTCTCGTGAAGCAGGCGGTCGGTCTCCCGGGAGGTCGGGAACTCGCCATGGGTGTTGGCGTTGGAGGTCCGGTAGTAGATGGACATCGCCGCGATCACCGGCTCCGGCACCTGGGTGCCCGCCGGGCCGTCCAGGAAGGCCAGGGGGAGGCCGTTGGCGGTGCGGGCCAAGGAGGGGAAGTCCTGGCGGCAGCGCGCGCAATCCTCCGCGGTGAACGGCCGGATCACCAGACCCCCCGCAGGCCGAAGGCCACGTAGACGCCGTCCGAGATGGGCAGGCCGGGGAAGAACCCCGCCGACTTCGATCCCACCTTGGCCGAGAGGCCCCAACGCTCCGCGAACAGGGTGTCGATCTCCGCCGTGGCATTCCAGCCGCTCCCCGCGCGGATGCGCTCGCGCGAGGCGGGCTCGTCCCAGGAATCGGCCGAGAGCCCGAGCTCCGCGGCCTCGCCGAGGGGGAAGCCGTGGACGGCGGCGCCGAAGCCGTAGGCGCGGTCGACCGAGGAGTCGAGGTCGCGCACGTAGACCGTGTACACCCCCCGGCGGGTGGCGGCGTGGAGGTCGAGGAAACGCGAGACCTCCTGGGGTCCGAGGGCGCCGCGGGTGCCGATCGCGAGCCCCAGGCCGTCGGCGACGCGCAGGGTTGGGGCATGCACCCGCACCTGGCCGCCCAGCACGTGCTCGCGGAAGTAATTGACCACCGAGCCCACCAGTACCGGATCGAGGAGGTTCCAGATCGCCGTGGTCCGCATGTCGTCGTAGATGCGGCCGAGCAGCGGATCGTCGAGGTTGGCCACGTAGGTCCCATCCCAGACCGAGGCCGGATCGGCCCCCCGCCGCTGCGCTTGGCGGGCGATCAGGTAGTAGGCCATGTCGTTGCCGTCCTGGTACTGCCGCACGAACTCGCCCCCCCGGTCCGGGTTCTTGACCTCGGAGACGTAGAGGGTGAGGTCGAGCTTGGACAGCATGGCGAGCGGCACCTTGGCGCCGTCCGCCCCTTCGGGCCGCAGGAGGTCGAGCAGGGTCCGGTGACTCATCACCTGGTCGGCCTCGGTGCCGGCGGCGGCGATCAGGACGTTCCCCTCGTTGGTCTTGGGGGGGCGCCGGGTGCCGGTGGCGGCCGAAAAGTCGAAGTGGAAGGCGTAGCTGGGAGAGAGCCCGAATTCGCGCGCCCGGCCGCCATGGCCGTCCACCTCGTGCTGGATCAGCAGCACCGCCGCCGCCGCCGGAAACTCCCACGCCGGCGCCAGCCCCGGATGCCGCTCCCCGACCCCCGCGATCGAGCCGAACCCCCGGCTGATCGCGCTCTGGAGCGACATCACGGTCCGGCCGCCATAGTCCATCTCCGGCTCGGTGCCGTAGCCGAGGAACAGGGGGTCCCAAGGGGAGGCGGACTGGGCGTGGAGGGCGGGGAAAATCAGGAGGGCGAGGAGGAGTACGGCGCGTTTCATGGGGGTACTTTATTCGAGGCCAGGGGGATCGTGGTGGTTGGGGCGGCCTGCCCTTCGAGGCCTCACCCTCGGTCCCTCTCCACTGCGTGGAGAGGGAGGGCCCAGAGATCAGCGTCAGCGAGATCGGGAGGTTGTTTTCCCCCTCTCCACGGTGGAGAGGGGGCCAGGGGGTGAGGTCTCGAAGGGCAGGACGCCCAGAGGCCTACCGCTCCCCGGACGGCTCCTTCACCGCCGCCGTCCTCACCTCCCCCTTCCGCCCCTTCCGCCCGCTCCCCATCAACCCCTTGGGATGCTCGGCCATCGCCATGGCGATGATCCGGTCGAGCCGGCCGTCGACGCGGACCAGGGTCAGCTCGTCCTTCTCCAGGGAGACCACGAAGAGGTTGTCCAGGACGTCGCCGGTGCCGCGGACGTAAACCCAGGTGCTCTCGTCCGCCTCATGGGTGCGGACCAGTTGCGACCAGCCATGGGCTTTGAGCTCGCGGTCGAAGCGTGTATCCGCCGCCAAGCCGTCGAGGGCGGGCAGGTTGTGGACCTTGTAGCTGGCCACGTCCACGGCGTTGATCTGGCGGAACATCGCCACCCCCTCGCGGTCGTCCTCGTCGTGGGCGGCCAGGCGGACGACCCCGTGCAGCAGCCCCATGGTGAGACGGCCGAGGTGGACGTGCTCCTCCGGCTCGAAGCGGGCCTGGGGGAAGCGGCGCTGCAGCTCCCAGCGCACCTCCGACACCGTGGGGGACCCGCCGCAGCCGGCGAGCAGGGAGGCCAGGGACAGCACGGCGGCGAAACTGAAGAGACTGCGCTTCATGGCAAACCTCCGTATCAATATCGCATCAATAAGGGAACGGCTATTCCGGTTTCTTTTTCCCCGTGGGGACGTTCTTGAGCTGCGGCACGTGCAGGCTCTGTCCGATCCGGCCGAGCTCGGCGGGATCGATCCGGCCGACGATGTTGATCACCACCGCCTCGTCCTTGGGGTCGAGGGAGAGCAGGGTCAGCCCGTCGATCCGGTCGCCGGCCTGCTTGAGGTAGATGTAGGTCTCCTGCCCCTGGTCGCGCACCCGCACCGAGGACTTCCACCCGTGACCCTCCAGCCAGTGGACGGCGCGGTCGATCCGGGTCTTGACGGCGCCCGTGTCCACCCCCTTCATGGGGAAGACCTGGACCTGGATCGACTTCAGCCCCGCCATCACGGCCGAGAAGCCGGGGTCGTCCTGCTTGGTCATCGCGGCGACCATGTGCAGGGCCGGGCCCTCGATGTTGATCTCGACCTCCAGCTTGTCGCGCGGGAAGAGGCCGAGCTCGTCGATCGGCACGTAGCCGGGCTGGCTCTCCGGCGCCTGGGCCCAGCCGGCGGCGGCCAGGCAGAACAGGAGGAGGGTGAGGACGGTGGTCTTACGCATGATCAAAGCTCCTTCCGCGTCTCCGCGCCCGGGGATTCCTCGAAGGACCGGGAGACGCCGCGGGCGACCGGGGCCACCAGCCGCCTCTCGAGGACCTCGTCGCGGACGTCGAGGCCCGCCTTGCGGGTCACCTTGCCGAAGTAGGCCAGAGCGAGCCGCGCCTCCCGGGTGGCGCGGGCGGCCTCCTGCTGCTGCTGGACGTGCTGGACGTGGACGAAGAGCGGTCCGCCCCCCACCGCCAGGGCGACCAGGGCCGCCGCCGCGGCGATTCGCCAGCGCGGGGCCCGGTCCCGGCCGGGGAATGGGACCACCTCGCCCCGGCCGGCGGCGCGGACCCGCTCGATCACCTCCGGCGGGCAGTCGGGCTGGGGCAGGGCGCGCAGCTCGCGCTGGATCCTCGCCGCCAAGGCCAGCTCGGCCGCGCAGGCCGGGCAGGCGTCCAGGTGGCGCCGGACGCGGTCCGCCTCACCCGGAGGCAGGTCGCCGTCCAGGTAGGGCTCGAGGAGGTCCAGCGCCTCCTCGCAAGGTAGGGCGTCATGGGGTCTGTTCATCGGGCACATCCTCTTTCAGAATCTCCCGGAGCCTCTTCCGGCCGCGATGGAGATGGACGCGGACCGTGACCTCCGGGATGCCGAGGGCCTCCGAGATCTCCCGGTGGGGGAGGCCTTGGACCTCGCGCAGGATGACGACGCTCTTGTAGGGCTCGCCGATCTCGGACAGGGCTGCCAGCAGCCTTCGGCGGAAGTCTGTGGCCTCGGCCCGCGACTGCGGACCGGGCTCAAGGCTCGCCACCCCCTCCGCCGCGTCCTCATCCAACCCTGAGGCCAGCCCCGCCGCCGTCTCGCTCCGCCGCTTGCGCAGCAGGTCGTAGCAGGCGTTGCGGGTGACCCGCAGCAGCCAGGAGCCGAGGCGCTCCTCGTCCACCCCCTGGCGGTGGCGCCAGAGCCGGAGCAGCACCTCCTGGGTCACATCCTCGGCCTCCTCCCGGTTGGAGAGCAGGTAGCGGGCGAAGGAGTAGACCCGGCGTTGGTACCGTTGCGCGGTGTCCTCGAAAGCCGTCAACATCCAATGTTGAAGACGGATGGGGAGCCGGAACGTTTCAGGGATTTTGCCCTCGGAGCGTCCTGCCCTCCGAAGCCTCACCCCCTGGCCCCATACGCGTTAACCTAATTAGGGGGCGTCCATGGTAGCCTAGTGACATGGACACCCCTGCCAGCCAATCCGAGTGGAGAATTATTGAGGCCCTCCTTCCGACCGGATGGGAGGAACAGGCTTGCCAGAAAGGAGCCTTTCGGCGAGTTCGCTACACTCAGAAGCCCGGAGATCTGTTACGCCTTCTCCTCTTTCATGCAACTCACAACGGGGGCCTACGTCAGACGGTAGCCCA
>JBJMHA010000026.1:0-5056 GCA_045807625.1 Thermoanaerobaculia bacterium
ACCAGGTCAAGATCCGCGGCTTCCGGATCGAGCCGGGCGAGATCGAAGCGGCTCTCGCCACCTATCCCGGTGTGCGCGAGGCCGTGGTGCTGGCGCGGGAGGACGCGGAGAGCGGTGAGCGCCGGCTGGTGGCCTATCTCGGCGCGGCGGCCGAGCCGGACCAGGGCGGGCTGCGCGCCCATCTCGCGGCGCGGCTGCCGGACTACATGCTGCCCTCCGCGGTGGTGACTCTTCCCTCCCTGCCCCTGACCGTCAACGGCAAGATCGACCGCGCCGCCCTGCCCGCCCCGGAAGCCGTGCGCCGGGACCGCGCGGACCACCGGGAGCCGGAGACGGCGATCGAGCAGGCTCTCGCCGGCCTCTTCCGCGAGGTCTTGAAGATCGAGCGAGTGGGGGTCGATGACGATTTCTTCGCTCTGGGCGGGAGCTCGATCAGCGGCGCGATGCTGATCAACCGCTTGCAGCGGGAGATCGAGGAGATCGTCCAGGTCGTGGTGATCTTCGATCATCCCACGGTCGGCAAGCTCGCCGCCTACCTCCGTGAGCAGCACCCCGCGGGTGTCGCCCGGTGGCTCCCCGCGGAGGCCCCTGCCGGGACGGGCGCCGCCGGGACCGCCGCCGGCCGGGTCGACGCGGCCATGGTGGAGAGGCTACGGGAGCTGATCCCGCCCTTCCCCGCGGTGCCGGAGCCGGCCGCGAAGAACCCTCCCGCCCTGTTCGTGCTGGCGCCGCCCCGCTCGGGCACTACCCTGCTGCGGGTGATGCTCGGGGGGCATCCGCGCCTGTTCGCGCCGCCGGAGCTGGAGCTGCTCTCGTTCCCCACCCTCGCGGACCGGCGGGCGGCCTTCACCGGCCGTGACAGCTTCTGGCTGGAAGGCCTGCTGCGGGCCCTCAAGGAGCTGCGGGGCGGCACCACCGAAGAGGCGCGCGCCTGGGTCGAGGAGCACGAGCGGCGAGGCACGCCCACGCTGGAGCTGTACGGTCTGCTGCAACAGGAGCTGGCCGGGCGGTGGCTGGTCGACAAGACGCCGTCGTACGCTCTCGACCCCGCGATCCTGCGGCGGGCCGAAACCGGCTTCAGCGAGCCGCGCTATCTCCACCTGGTCCGCCACCCCTGCGGCATGATCCGCTCCTTCGAGGAGGCCAAGCTCGATCAGGTCTTCTTCCGGCGCGAGCACCCGTTCACCCGCCGCCAGCTCGCGGAGCTGATCTGGCTGGTCTCGCACCAGAACATTCTGGAGCTCCTCGCCGAGGTACCGGCCGACCGCCAGCACACGGTGCGCTTCGAAGAGCTGCTCACCGCGCCCGAGCGGGTCCTGCGGGAGATCTGCGGGTTCCTCGGTCTGGAGTACCACCCCGACATGGCGCAGCCGTACGCGGGGGGATCGGGGCGGATGACCGATGGTCTCCACGCCGCGTCGCGGATGCTGGGAGACGTCAAGTTCCACCAGCACTCCGGGGTGGATGCGGAGGTGGCGGAGAGATGGCGGGTCGAGCTCAGCGAAGCGGATCTCGGCGCGCCGGCGCGGCAGGTTGCGGCCGCGCTTGGCTACCCACTCGGGGCCGAATGGGCGCGCATCGAGCGGGGCGCCTGGGGGCCGGGCGAGCCGCTACCCCTGTCGTTCGCCCAGGAGCGGCTCTGGTTCCTCGACCAGCTCCATCCCGGCACGGCCACCTACAACATCCCGCTGGCCCTGCGCTTAACGGGCGAGCTGAATATCGCCTGCCTGCAGGCGGCGCTGACCGAGGTGACGCGCCGGCACGCGGTCTTGCGGACCTCGTTCGTTGCGATCGAAGGGCGTCCGGTGCAGGTTGTGGGAGCGGTGGAGACCGTCCCGCTGCCTCTCGTGGACCTGACCGGGCTGCCGGCGGCGGGGCGGGAGGCGGAGGCCCTCCGCCTGGTGGTGGAGGAGGAACGGCGCCCCTTCGATCTCGCCCGTGGGCCGCTGCTGCGGGTCGCCGTGGTGCGGTTGAGCGGCGGCGAGCACGTGGCGCTCGTCAACATGCATCACATCGCGAGCGACGGCTGGTCCGTGGGGGTGCTGGTCCGCGAGCTGGTGGCGCTCTGGCCGGCCCTGAGCCGCCGCGAGCCCTCACCGCTGCCGGAGCCCGTCATTCAGTACGTCGACTTCGCGCTGTGGCAGCGGGCCTGGCTCACCCCCGAGAGGCTGGCCGAAGACCTGGAGGATTGGCGGCAACAGTTGGCAGGCCTGCCGGTGCTCGACCTCCCGTTGGACTGGCCGCGCCCGCCATTCCCGAGCGGGCGGGGCGCGAGCCTGCCGTTTGCGCTGCCGCCGACGCTGAGCACGGATCTGGCGGCGGCCGGCGGACGGGCAGGGACGACCCTGTTCATGACTGCCCTCGCCGGATTCCTGGCGCTGCTCGGCCGCATCACGGGGCAGGACGACTTCGCGGTCGGGACGCCCATCGCGGGGCGCCACCATGCCGAGCTCGAAGATCTGATCGGGTTTTTCGTCAACACGCTGGTGTTGCGCGTGGACCTGCAGGGCTCCCCCGGGTTCGACGAGATCCTGGGACGGGTGCGGCGGACCGTGCTGGAGGCCTTCGCTCACCAGGAGGTGCCGTTCGAGAGGGTGGTCGAGGAGCTCCAGCCGCAGCGGGACCTGTCGCGCCCGCCGCTGTTCCAGGTGATGTTCGCGCTGCAGAACGCCTCGTCCGAGCGCCTGGAGCTGCCCGGCCTGAGGCTGCAGCTCATCCCGCAGGAGGTGACGGCGGCGAAGTTCGAGCTGACCCTGTCACTCGCCGAGACCCCGGCGGGATTGTCCGGAACGATCGAGTATGCGACCGACCTCTTCGATCGCGCGACGATCTCCCGCCTGGCGGGTCACTTCGCGACCCTGCTCGCCGCCGCGGTGGCCGCGCCGTTGAGCCCGGTGGCGGATCTGCCGCTGCTCGACGCGGCCGAGCGGCAGCAACTGGTGCTGGAGTGGAACGACACGGCGGTCGTCCGAGATGGAGCGGCCGTGTGCATCCACGAGCTGTTCGAGAGACAGGTGGCGCAGCGGCCGCAGGCGTTGGCGGTCGTCGGCCAGGGGAGAATGCTCTCCTACGGCGAGCTCGAGGCCCAGGCCAATCGTCTGGCCCGCCGGTTGCGGAGAGCGGGCGTGGGCCCCGAAGTCCGGGTGGCGATCTCCCTGCCCCGCTCACCCAGGGGCGTCGTGGCCCTGCTGGCGGTGCTCAAGGCGGGAGGAGCCTGGGTCGCCCTCGATCCGCTCTATCCGCGCGAGCGCCGGGCCTGGATGCTGGAAGACTCAGGGGCTCGCGTGCTGGTAACCCTTGAGGCGCTGCGCGACGAGCTGCCGGCACCGCCCGCGGTGGAAGTCCTCTGCCTGGATCGCGCCGGAGACGCGGACGAGGACTCCTCGCGGCCGGTGGGCTGGGCCTTGCCGGAAGGTTTGGCCTATGTCATCTACACCTCGGGCTCCACCGGCCTTCCCAAGGGGGTGGGGGTCGAGCAGGCGGCCGCGGCGAGCCACCTCCAGACCGCCGCCGAGGCGTACGGGCTGCGGCCCGGAGACCGGACCCTCCAGACCGCTGCCTGGAGCTTCGACATCGCGATCGAACAGCTCCTGGCGCCGCTGGCCGCGGGAGCCACCCTGGTGTTCTGGGAGGGGGACCTGGCGCCGCGGGAGCTGATGCCTCAGATCGTGGCGGCCGGTACCACCTTCCTGGACCTGCCGCCGGCGTTTCTGCACCTCTGGGTGCAAGAGGCGGCGGCGGAGTCGGGCCCGGTTCCGGCTGTCCATACCGTCCTGGTGGGCGGCGAGGCGCTGTCTCCAGAGGTGGCGCGCCGGTGGCCGGAGACGCCGCTACGCCACGCGCGCCTGCTCAACGGCTACGGCCCGACTGAAGCCGTGATCACGGCAACCGTCCACGCGGTCGGGATTGGCGAGTCGCTGCCAAGCGTCCCGATCGGCGGCCCGTTGCGCGGCCGGTCGGCGTACGTCCTGGACCGGCATGGTTGCTTCCTGCCCGTGGGCGTGCCCGGCGAGCTCTGTCTGGGCGGCGTCCTCGCCCGCGGTTATCTGGGGCGGCCGGAGGCCACGGCCGAGCGGTTCGTGCCCGACTCCTCGTCCGCGGTCCCGGGCGCGCGGGTGTACCGCACGGGCGACCGGGTCCGCTGGCTGCCTGCCGGCGAGCTCGAATTCCTCGGACGCATCGACCAGCAGGTCAAGGTCCGCGGCTTCCGCGTCGAGCTCGGGGAGATCGAGGCGGCGCTGGCCGCCCATCCGGCGGTGCGAGAGGCGGTGGTCTTGTCGCGCAAGGATCTCCCCGGCGGCAGCGGATTGGTGGCGTACTTCGTCGCGGACGGTCCCGGCGAGGAGTGGGTCCGGCAGCTGCGCCGCTGGCTGGAGGAGCGCCTGCCGGGCTACATGGTCCCGGCGGCGTTCGTCCATCTGGAAGCGCTGCCGCAGACGCCCAACGGCAAGGTGGACCGTCGGGCTCTGGAGCGGATTGCGCTGCAGAAGGAGCCGCAGGCGGAAGGGATGGCGGCACCGCGCACCCTCACAGAAGAGCTGCTGGCCGGGATCTGGACGCAGGTGTTGGGACTCGAGCGGGTCAGCGTGGAGGAGAGCTTCTTCGAGCTCGGCGGACACTCGCTGCTCGCGACGCAGGTGATGTCGCGGATCAAGGATGTCTTCGGTGTCATCCTGCCGCTGCGGGCTCTCTTCGACGATCCCACCCTGGCCGGCCTGGCGTCGCGAGTGAGCGCCGCCCTGGCCACCGGTGAAGCCGCACCGGCCGCCGCCATCGAGCGGGTGCCCCGCGATCGCTCCCTGCCGCTTTCCTTCGCCCAGCAGCGGCTCTGGTTCCTGGACCAGCTCCAGCCGGACAGCGCGGTCTACAACATGCCGGTGGCGCTGCGCCTGTCGGGGCGGCTCGAGATCGCCGCCCTGAGGGCGAGCCTGAGCGAGGTGGTGCGGCGCCACGAGTCTCTGCGCACCGTCTTCTCCCAGGTCGACGGCGAGCCGGTCCAGCGGATCCAGGCGCCCGCCGAGGTGTCGCTTCCAGTGATCGATCTCGGCGGCCTCGG
>JBJMHA010000027.1:0-15524 GCA_045807625.1 Thermoanaerobaculia bacterium
ACAACGTATGCGGTATTAGCCCGAGTTTCCCCAGGTTATCCCCCGCTCCCAGGTAGATTACCCACGTGTTACTCACCCGTTCGCCGCTCTCCAGAGGCCGAAGCCTCCTTCGCGCACGACTTGCATGTGTTAAGCACGCCGCCAGCGTTCATTCTGAGCCAGGATCAAACTCTCCAGTTTAGATCCTTACACCCACCAGGCGGGGCTAACCACCCGGCAGGCTCTTCTTATCCGGAATCCACTTCCCGCTCAGCAACTCCCCAGATCCACACCCGAAGGCACAGACCCAAGGCGCCGCGAGCCAGAGAAGCAGGCCGCTGACTTCACTCTTCTTCCTCTATCTAGTTTTCAAAGAACCGACGCCGAGATCGCGGCTCGCGCCGCCTTCGCACCGGCCTCGTTTCCGAGGGGAGGCGAAGTGTAGGGCAGGCCGGCCCGGGTGTCAACCCCTCTCTGCCGCCCCGCCTCGCTTCGTCGTTCGCAGGGATCTCTAACCGCTCGCCCGCGGCGCTTATTCCAGCGTCCCGCAGGGAGCCTGAGGTCACTTCGATGTCAAAGCCCGCCGCTCTCTCGTCCGTAGAGGGGATAACCCCCCTTGAAGAGGCATTATTCCACCCCGGCCACACTTTGTCAAAGCCCCCCTTCCAGGCGGGCACAACGCTTGCTCCATCCCCCGGAGGAAAGGAGGGACGTGGACATGAGGAAGCTCGTCGTCATCGGTGTCCTGCTGGCTCTGGCGCTGGGATTCCAGGGGTGCTCCGGGGACAGCAGCCCGACCGAGCCGAGTGTCACCACCGCGCGGGGGAACTGGATCGGCACGATCACCGGCAAGCACGACGCCCTTCACCTCGACGGGACCTGCACCCTGGAGATGAACCTCGATCCGGCCTACAACGGCCAGTGGTGGATCGATTGCCCGGGCGGGAGCAGCCAGGGGGAGGTCCTCTCCGTCCTCAACAGCGGCGTCGCCGTCATGGTGTTGAATACCCGGACCCCTGCGTTGACCTGTCCCTGGGGGGCGACCGTCACCGCGACGGTCTCGACTCTCGACGGGAGCTTCCAGGTGGTGGACTGCTCGACGCACGCCGTGGTGGGCAGCGGCACCCTCCAGCTCCGCTTACGCTAGCGGACCGAAGGTGAGCCGCCGCCCCGCGATCGTCCAGGGCTCGGTCAGCAGCCGGCGCAGGGCCTCGGGGTAGGCCTGGTGCTCAGCCTCCAGGATGCGCGCCGAGAGGGCCGCCGCCGTGTCGCCGTCGAGCACCGGGACCGTCCGCTGGACCACGATCGGTCCGCTGTCGAGCCCCTCGTCGACCAGGTGGACGGTGCAGCCGGAGACCTTCACCCCATGGGCGATCGCCTGCTCCTGGGCGTCGAGGCCGGGGAAGGCCGGCAGCAGGCTGGGGTGGATGTTGAGGATCCGCCGGCGGAAGGCCCCCACGAAGTCCGGCGAGAGCAGGCGCATGTAGCCGGCGAGGCAGACCCATTCGGCGCCGGACTCCCGCAGGGCGGCGATCACCTTCTCCTCATGCGCCCGCCGGCTGCCCGGCACCCCCTGGTGCGGGACCGCCACCGCCGGCAGCCCGAGCTCCCGCGCCTTCGCCAGCCCCGGAGCCTCCGCCACGTTGCTCAGGACCAGGACGATCCGCGCCGGGACCTCGCCGCGCTCGATGGCGGCGTGCAGCGCCAGGAAGTTGCTGCCGCGTCCGGAGAGGAGGATGGCGATCGGGGTGGCCATCTAGGTGTCAGTCGGGAGAGAGCCACTTCGCGGAAAGGCGCTTGAAGTCGGTCTTGTCGAAGGTGCAGACGGTCTCGTCCTTGCTGATCGCCTGCAGAGACAGGACGGCATCCAGGAAGTCCACGTTGCGTTTTCGCGTAAGCTCAAGGGCCTCGATCATCATCTCCCGGTCTTCGGCTTCGAGCCCGACCGCGGACAGGAGAGGCACGAGGACCTCGGCGATCTCGTCATAGGCCCGGCGGTAGACCGACTTGAGCACCCAGACCATCTCAGCGACGACCAACGGTGAAAGAATCAACAAGACCTCACCGCGCTCGGCGCGGATCATGAGCCGCGCGGCACGCTCCGCGAGGTCCGCCGGCTCACCGGTGAGGAAGCGCAACAGCACGTTGGCATCGACCCGTAGCCGCTTCAAGGGCTCTAGCCCCTCTTCCGTCTGCCCAGGGCTCGCCCGGCCTCTTCACGAACCGCTTCTTTGCCGGGAAATGGCTGGCGCGCCGGCAGCGCCCCATAGAAGTCCGAAAGCCGCTGGCGTTTTATGACCCGCACTCGCATCGTCCGGTCGGGAGCCAGCTCGAAAACAAGGTCATCGCCCCGCTCGATGGCGAGCTCCTTGCGGATGTCGGCTGGGAGCGTCACCTGCCCCTTACTGGTAACTCTGGTGATCGACATGTTCCTTACACCCTTCGCTCCTTACAATATCAGTAGTCCTTACTCAACGTCCAGCCGGACCGCTGGGGCGTTTCACTCCTGTCCGGCAGCGTCGGGTATGTCGTAGACCACGCCCGATCCACCCGGCTGGACGGTGCCCACGATCCAGCTCTTCTGCCCCACGGAGCGGAGGAGGCCGAGGATCTCGGCGAGGCCCTTGGGGTCGACCGCCAGGATCATGCCGATCCCCATATTGAAGACGCGGAGCATCTCCTCGGTCTCGACCTCCCCCGTCTCCTGCAGGAAGTGGAAGAGCTCGGGCACCGGCCAGCTCCCCATTCGGATCAGGGCGTGGGTCCCCTCCGACAGGATGCGCGGCAGGTTGTCCGTGATGCCGCCGCCGGTGATGTGGGCCATGCCGTGCAGGGCGCGCTCGCCGAGGAGGGGCCGGATCGCCTTGAGATAGGAGAGGTGGGGCTCCAGCAGCGACTCCCTCACCGTCCGCTTCCGGTCCCACGGCGCCTTGTCGCCGATTTTCAGGCCGGCCTTCTCGAAGACCACCTTGCGGGCGAGGGAGTAGCCGTTGGTGTGGAGGCCGGAGGAGGGGAGCCCCACCAGGACGTCCCCCGCCTGGACCCGCGAGCCGTCGAGCACCTTCGGCCGGTCGACCAGGCCGACGATGAAGCCGACCAGCTCGTAGTCCCCGGGCTGGTAGAAGCCGGGCATCTCCGCCGTCTCCCCTCCCAGGAGGGCGCAGCCGTTCTCCCGGCAGCCGTCGGCCACCCCGGAGACCAGCTCGACCATCTTCTCCGGCTCCAGGACGCCGGCGCCCAGGTAGTCCATGAAGAAGAGCGGCTCGGCCCCCTGCACCAGGATGTCGTTGACGCAGTGGTTGACGAGGTCGCGGCCTACGGAGGAGTAGTCTCCGGCCATCCTCGCCACCACCAGCTTGGTCCCCACTCCGTCGGCCGAGGCGACGAGGACCGGCTCGGTCATCCCCTGGAGCTCGGGCCGGAACAGGCCGCCGAAGCTGCCGATCTCGGTGAGGACCCCGGGGGTGAAGGTGGATTTCGCCAGCGTCTTGACGCGGGCGAGCCCCTTCTCCTGGGCGTCGATGTCGACGCCGGCGGCGGCGTAGGCGGAGGGCTTGGAGGCGCTCATCAACCGGAACTATAGCAGCGGCCGGCGCCGCTTGTGTCGGGCTATGTCGGCCGACATGTCGAATATGTCGGCCGATGTCGGCGAGCGGTCCGGAGAGCGGCTCGATCGCGCAGGCTCCTGGGAAATGGCCGGTAACCGGCATGGCACATCCCGTGCAAAAGGGGGGAGCGTCCAGCAAGCGTAAAAACACATCGCTCCGAAAGACCTTTCGGAGCGAAGTCGGAAGGAGGATGTCATGCTCGCAAAAGTCAACGATCATATCCCCACCGCGCTCACCAGGAAACCGGCAAGCCACCAGAGCCTGGGGGACAGGAAGGTTCAGTCGCCCACCACCCTCGCAGCGGCTCCGCAAGCTCGGCGCATCGATGTAACCTTCGATCCGACCGCCCCCCCATCCAGCCAGTTCACATTCGACAACACCACCGACCCCACCCTCAACCGGAAGCTCTACCTCCCGCTTACCGGCCCGACACAGATCACTTTCAGCTTGACGGGCGCAGAATTCCCGGCAAATCCGATCAATTGGGTTAATGGTCCACCGAACCCGCCGAATGGCACTTCGATCACAGTCGACCCACCACCGTATTACAACTTTCCCTGGGCCTTCAATCTCAGGGTCAATTACGGGAGCGTGAGCAATATCCTGTCTCCGACGTTCTACCTGGTCAAGGCTCTTGACCATGTAGTCTTGCATCTCATCTACAACTCCGATGGCAGCTTCGATCTCCAGTACCCGGACGGCAAGACGGTCGTCGAGGTGGCCGGCCAGAATGTCCTGCTCAATCCGCTCCCCGCCGTTTACAGCATCGTTCTCCAGGGAGCGACTTTCCATCAGAGCCCCATTGTGTGGGCCTCTGGGACGCCCTTGACCAAAGGATGGCCGGAGTGGATTGTCCCCCTCCCGTCGGCGCCGGGGTTGGATCCTCAAAAGACCACCCTGACATTCTCCATCCCGGGACCCATCAACGGCCAGTCCACCGGCTTCCAATTCGCCGTCGATGTCCCAAATCTCGCGATGGGGAACACCACGACGGTCCTCTCCCCCGACCCCATCATCATCAACGCAACCATCGGCGACGGCTAGGGACCGGACCTGTCGGCCCCGCTCAGAGTCGCTGAGGGAAAACGCTCCCCTTGAACGTTTTCCTGATAGCACCACCCAGTAGACGGCATGGCACCTCGATCGCGATAGCAAGGTCCATCAGTAAATCAGGCCCGTGGAGATTCCTCCACAGGCTCTTTCAAGGGAGGAATGTCAAATCATCTTTCGCGCAGTGGTTTTGCATCTGTACTTTCAATCAACGTTCGCAATCTCTGATCCAAAGGAGGCCTTATGTTAGCCAAAATCTCGAAGCTCATCCCCGATGGCCTACCGGATACGCTGCCCACCCCCGCACCCCCGAGCTTCACGGCCACTTTCAATCCGAGCCCGGACCCCCCGGCCTCGAATCAGTTTTCACTCACCGACGCGGATGGCAACAACGTCGCCAACCTGATCCTGGTGAATACCTTTACGGAGATCTCGATCACGCTCGCCGAGGGCGCCAGCTTCTCTTCCCCGCCGATCGTCTGGTCTCTGCCTCCGGACAGCGGCGAGCCGCCCACGCGGGTGGTCGACAGTACCCTTATCTTCTCCGTCCCGGCACCAACACACGTTCTTTCCCCGTGGGTCTTCCGATTCATCGTCAACATCGATGGCATCACCGGCATCAGGTCTCAGAACATCTATCTGGCCAAGCCCCTTAGCGGTACTTCATTTATTCTCAAATATGGCGACAACGGTAACTTCAGCCTCGTGGACAGCCTCGACTCCTCTCAAGATGGAGCCATCCTGGGAAATGAATTGGTCATGGTCAACACCCAGATCGACGGCGGCGTTATCGTGAATCTCGTGAGTGACCCTCCCCTCGATCCTGCGCCCGTCTTCGCATCCGAACCGATCGTCTGGAGCTCCGGGTCACAGCCGGGTTGGGTCTTCCCGAATCCCGTGCCTTCGGACGGGTTGACGCTTTCGTTTGGAATCGACCAGGCGACCGCCATGGGCCAGTCCATCGGCCTGCAGTTCGCCATCGTCATCAACGGCATCACGGTCCTCTCCCCCGACCCCATCATCATCAACGCCACCATCGGCGACGGCTAGGAACCGGGGTGCGGCCGCAGCTCGGCGGCGAAGGCGGGATCCGAACGCAGGGGATCGAACCAGGGGAGGGCGAACAGCCTGGGCGCGATCCCCTGCTGGAGGGCGCGGCGGGCGTTGTAGAGGGCCACGGTGCGTTGGCCCAGCAGGATGTAGATCAGGCTGGTGTCATAGGCGCCCTGGCCCCCCTCGGGACCGACGCGGAGCATCTTCTGGACGGTCTCGACGGCGCCCGGGCCGTCCTTCAGATGCGCCTGCGCCTGGGCTCGCGCCGAGAGGACCTGCCAGTCGGTGGCGTCCAGCCCGGCCTGGCGCACGACCTCGCGGTAGACCGGCGCCGCCTCCTCCGGCCGCCCCGCGAGGGTCACCGCATCGGCCAGGTTGAGGAGGGTCAAGACGTTCCCGGGCTCCAGGGCCAGGGCCTTCCGGAAGCTCGCTTCCGCCTCGGTGTAGCTGCCGAGATACATCTGCGCCGTGCCCAGATTGGAGATCTCTCCGGGCCGGGGGAAGCGCTCGACGAGACGGGAGTAGAGCGTGACGGACCGCTGCAGATCGCCGTGCAGGAGCTCGATCTCCGCCAGCTTGCCCAGCCCCTCGAAGCTGTCGGGATAGTTGGCGAGGAGCTGCTCGGCATCGCGGCGGGCGGCGTCGAAATGGCCGAGGGATTTCTCCATGTCGGCGGCCCAGTACAGGTTCCGAAAGGATGGATACCGGCTCACCGCCTCGCGCATCAGCGCCAGGGCCTTCTCGCTCTCTCCACGCTTGTCGAGCAGGCGGGCGCGGCGGACCAGGAGGCTGGGATCGCCGGGCTGGAGCCGTTCGAGCCCGGCGAGCGCCTCCTCGGCGCGGTCCCATTGCCCCCGGAGCAGCGCGACGCCGAACTGGCCGGTCAGCGGGCGAGGGTCGGCGGGGGCGATCTGCTGGGCCTGCCGCAGGAGCTCGGCGGCGCGGTCGAGGTCGGCCGGGTCCTGGCGGGTCTTGTAGCGCTGCTGGCGCACCTCGGCCTCGAAGCTGTAGGCGTCGACGAAGCGCGGCGAGCTCGCCCGCAGGGCCTCCAGCCGCGGGATCAGCGCGTCCGCCGACAGGGTCTCGCCCGCGCGCTTGGCCTCGAAGGTCCGCCGCAGGCGCAGGTACTGCGTGTAGTCGGCGGGGCGGACCTCCAGGGGCGCGGCGCCGGGGCGGCGTGGAAAGCCGGAGTAAGCGTCCGCGAGGTACCCTTGGACGGCCTCCTCCACCTGATAGGGCCTTTCCGCGTCGACGCTGAAGCCGCGGCTGCTCCAGAGGGTCCGGCCGTCGCTCCCCCGCACGCGCTGGAAGGAGATCTGGCAGCTCTCCCGGACGCAGTCCAGCCGCGAGGTGAGGACCTCCTGGACGGCGAGGGCGCGCGCGACCTGGGCCGGCGAGCCGGCGACGTCGTCCCCCTCGGTGAGCGGCGAGAGCCCCGAGAAGCCCAGGAGGGAGCGCAGGAGGGAGATCCGCAGGCTGGAGGCGAGGAGCTGGGAGCTCTCGCCGGCGCCGGCGCCGATCTCCGGCTTCCGCACGACGACCCGGACCGGCGCTTCCGGCTTCCCGGCCGGCGCCGGACCCGGCCCCTTCACCCGCCACAGAAGGGCGGCCGCCAGGACGGCCAGCAGAGCGAGCGCGATCCCCCAGCGCAGGGACGGCCGCCGGGTGGCGTAGCCGTGGGTGGAGGGCTCAGGGGCGGGAGCGGAGCCGGCGGCCGGCAATAGGGAGACCATGCGCGGCATCCCCCCCTCGACCCAGGTCTCGCCGGCTTCCGTGATCCCACCCGACGGGCTCTCCAGCGACGCCGCCACCTCCCGGGCGCTCTGGGGGCGGCGGGCCGGGTCCTTTTCCAGGAGCTGGTCGACCAGGGCGGAGAGGGGGGCCGGAATCGCCGAGTCCACCTCCCGCAAGGGCGTCTGCCGGTGGGTGCAGATCCGCGTCAGGGTCTCCAGCGTCGAGATCCCCTCGAACGGCGAGACCCCGCTCAGCATCTCGTAGAGGAGGAGGCCGAAGGAGAACAGGTCCGAGCGGTGGTCCAGCGGCAGCCCCCGGGCCTGCTCGGGGGACATGGCGCGGAAGGTCCCCACCACCCGCTGGTCCAGGGTCAGGGACGCCTCCCCTTCCAGCCGCTTGGCGAGGCCGAAGTCGAGGATCTTGGCGTGCCCCTCGGGGGTGATCATCACGTTCTCGGGCTTCAAGTCGCGATGGATGAGCCCTTTGGCGTGCGCGGCGGCCAGGCCCTCGGCGATCTGCCGCCCGATCCGCACCGCTTCGTCCACCGGCAGGGGCCCTCGGGAGATGCGGCGCGCCAGGGACTCCCCCTCGACGAGCTCCATGACGATGGCGTCGCTCTCGGCGGACTCGACGATGTCGTGGATCTGGACGATCGACGGATGGGAGAGGCGGGCCGCGGCCCGGGCCTCGCGGCGGAAGCGCTCGCGGGCGGTCTCGTTCTCCGACGCCTCGGGGCGGATGAGCTTGACCGCCACCCAGCGGTCCAGGCGCTCGTCGTAGGCCTGGTAGACCTCCCCCATGCCGCCGGCCCCGAGCCGTTCGCCCAGGCTGTAGGGTCCGATGGTCTGAGGACGAGCCCCCATGCGGTTTCCCTCCTAGGACAGGCCGAGTTGGGTCATCCGGCGCTGAAGCCCGCGCTTGGAGACTTCGAGCGCCTCGACCATGGCGTCGAGGTCTCCTCCGAGCAACGCCCGGCAGGTCTCGATCTCCTCACGGGAGAGGTCCGCGGCTTTCCGGATGCGCTGGCTTCGCTCGATTCTATCGTAGAGAGACCCTCGGGAGATGCCGAGCTGGGCAGCGGCGCGCTGGATGCGCCAGCGGTTGGCCCGCAGGGCCGCGAGGAGCTCGTCGTCGGTGACGTCCTCCGGCCTGCGGTAGGCCTTGCGGGACGGGGGCTCCGGCAGGGCGGGGACGCTGGTCGAATCGGAATCCCGGGACGGCGCCCGCCGCGCCGCCTCCTGGAGCAGGCGCTCGGTCTGGAGCCACATGCCGGGCTCGCCGGCGTCGCGGCCGGCGATGACGATCTGGCGCGCGGCGTTGCGGAGCTGCCGCACGTTTCCCGGCCAGCCGGCGGCGGCGAGGCTGGCCACCAGGGAGGCGGGGATCCAGGAGGAACCGCCGGGAGGGACCGCCAGCCGGCCGGTCTCCCCCACCTCCGCGAGCTCCTGGCGGACGAAGTGGAGGAAGAGCCGGCCGAAGTCGTCCCGGCGCTCGCGCAGGGGGGGCACCCGGATCTCGTAGCCGGCGAGCCGGTGGAGGAGCGGAGCCCGGAAGCGGCCCGCGGCCACCGAGCTTTCGAGGTCGGCGTCGGTGGCGGCGATCAGGCGCACGTCGACCCGGCGGACGGCGTCGTCCCCCACCGGCTGGATCTCATGGCTCTCCAGGGCGCGCAGGAGGAGGGCCTGGACCTCCGGCGGCGTCTCCCCCACCTCGTCGAGGAAGAGAGTGCCGCCGTCGGCCCGCTGGAAGTAGCCGTCGCGCTTGCGGTCGGCCCCGGTGTAGGCGCCGCGGGAGGCGCCGAACAGCTCGGCCGCGGCCAGGGTGGCGGGGATCGCCGCCATGTTGACCGCGAGGTAGGGGCGGGCGTGGCGCGGGCCGGCGCCGTGGAGGGCGCGGGCGATCAGCTCCTTGCCGGTGCCGGTCTCGCCGCGCAGGAGCACCGGCACGTCGAGCCCGGCCACCCGCTGGATCTCGCGGCGCAGGGCGATCACCGGCGCGCTCTCGCCGACCATGCCGAAGTCGGGCACGCCGGCCACGCCGATCGGGTCGATGCGGGAGAGCAGGAGGACCACCCGGCCGGCCAGGAGGAGGACCACACCCCGCTCCAAGCGGGCCGGCGGGATCTCCAGGTCCCCGGTGACCGGCTCGCCGTCCGCCACCACGGCCGTGCCGCTCTCGCCGCGGAGCAGGCGGACGCCGCCCGGCTCGGCGCCGGGGCCAAGCTGGAGGGGACGGCGGCTCACGTAGGGGTCGGCGAGAGGACGCAACTGGGCGGCGCCTCCCGGCTGGGAGAAGGCGGGCTCGCTCCGCGACAGCGGCTCCTCTTTCCCGGAGACCAGGCCCAGGAGCGCGGCGCGCTCTCCGGCCCGGCCGGCATCCGGGTGATGGAGGATCGTCAGACCGGGAACGAGAGCGGAGGCCATCAGGGGTCCGCCGGCGCTCTCCGCCCGCGTATCGGCCTGCAGCAATCGCCGCAAGGCCTCGCTGTCGTTCGGCACGGCTAGGAGTTTAGCGCTCTCTTCTCCAGGAGCCAAGGGTCCGGGCCGCCTTCGGGAGCGGGCCGGCGGACTACCCCGCGGCGTGGGGGCGGGCTCCGGAGGGCATGTTAGGATTCGCATCTGAAAATAACCGACCCGAAAGGGAGGGCCATGTCGAACGAGCTTCTGAACGAGCTTCTCTTCGGCCTCTACATCTTTGTGCTGGCGGGCTTCCTGGGCCACTACGTCATCGAGAAGGTGCCGCCCCTGCTCCACACCCCTCTGATGGCGGGTACCAACGCCATCTCGGGCATCTCTCTGGTGGGCTCCCTGGTGGCCGCGGGCTCCGGCTGGGGGAGGACCGCCACCCTGCTCGGCTTCGTCGCCGTCACCTGCGCCACCATCAACACCGTGGGCGGCTTCCTGATCACCGACCGGATGCTGCGGATGTTCAAGCGGCGGGGGAGCGATAAGGGATGAACGCCCACGTGATCTCCCCGTCCCTGACGTTCGCCTATCTGATCGCGTCGGTCTGCTTCATCCTGGCGTTGCAGGGGCTGTCGTCCCCCAAACATGCCCGGCGGGGCAACCTCATCGGGGCCTTCGGCATGTTGGTGGCCGTGGTCGGCACGCTGATCCTGGCCGGCATCATCGATTACTCGTGGATCGCCGCCGGCCTGATCATCGGCTCACTGATTGGCGCCGCGATGTCGATCTGGATACCGATGACCAAGATGCCAGAGCGGATCGCCCTATCCCACTGCTTCGGCGGCCTCGCGGCGGCCCTGGTGGGCGTCGTGGAATACCACCATCTGGGGGCAATCCACGAGTTGGACCGCTTCACCATGGGAGCCCTGGGGCTCGAGGTGTTCCTCGGTTTCCTCACCTTCACCGGCAGCCTGATGGCCTTCGGCAAGCTCCAGGGATTGATTACCGGCGCGCCGGTGACCTGGAAGGGGCAGAACGCCTCGAACATCACCATGTTCTTTGCCGCGCTGGTCCTGCTGGTCCTGCTGGTGATCGACCCCAGCCGCAGTGTCCTGTTCTACGCCATAGGCGCTCTCGGCCTGGTGGTGGGGGTTCTCGCGGTGTTACCGATCGGCGGCGCTGACATGCCGGTGGTGATCTCGCTCCTCAACTCCTACGCCGGTCTGGCCTCGGCCGCCACCGGCTTCGCCCTCCACAACTACGTGCTGGTGATCGCCGGCGCCCTCGACGGCACCTCGGGCTTCCTGCTCTCGATGAAGATGAGCAAGGCGATGAACCGGTCGTTCGCCAACGTCCTGTTCGGCGCTTTCGGCCAGGTGGCGCCCAGCGCCGACGGCACAACAGGGCCGGCCGCCAACTACAACCTGGCGACGGTGGAAGACGCGGTCGGGGTGCTCGCCGCGGCCCAGGCCATCATCGTGGTCCCGGGCTATGGCATGGCGGTTTCCCAGGCGCAGCACGCCGTGCGCGAGCTGGCGCAGGCCCTGGAGGCCAACGGGGCCACGGTGAAGTACGCCATCCATCCGGTGGCCGGCCGCATGCCCGGGCACATGAACGTGCTCCTCGCCGAGGCCAACGTCCCCTACGACCAGCTCTACGACCTCGACGACATCAACGACGAGTTCTCCCGCACTGACGTGGCCCTGGTGGTGGGCGCCAACGACGTGGTCAATCCGGCGGCGAAGACCAATCCGGGGAGCCCGATCTACGGCATGCCGGTGTTCAACACCGACGAATCGCGCGCCGTGATCGTGCTGAAGCGCAGCATGAACACCGGCTTCGCCGGCATCGAGAACGACCTCTTCATCCAGCCCAACACGATGATGGTGCTGGGCGACGCCAAGAAGACCCTGCGGGAGTTCATCGCCGGGGTCAAGGAAGAGGCGGCGGCGTAGGCCCTCATCACCCCAGCCCTCTTCTCCCGACCCCTCCCCCCTCCCGCACCGGGAGAAGAGGGAGGGGAGTGCCTAAATTATTGGAGTGTAATAACTTACACTGTCATAGACAGGAAATAGGTAGGCTGTAGGTAGGTAGTCGGTCCCTTGCTCCACGGCGGTTATGTCACACCTGCGCGGGCGGGGGAATCTCGGCCTGCTGGCTCTTCGGCACAGCACGGCTGTGTCCGGCGGAGATCGAGGGCGCTGGCAGCGTCGCCCCCAGCGCTTCAGCGGCGCTTCCAGTGCACGCCGTCCATTGCTCTGTATGTATTGGGACGCTGACCAGCGCAAGGTAGTGGGGCACATCCGGCAGTGCCAGCGGCGGGCAGCGCGCTCCAGCGCTCCCAAGGCGCCGCCCCTCGCTGTAATAGCTAAGCCGTTGGTGTCGGCTCCTGCGGTCGGCGGCGCTAGTGAGACGCTGAACGGGCGCCACGACGCCTAAGATGCCCGCATGGCGATTTTTAAGCACAAAGCCGCGCTCGGCGCACCTAAGATTGCGGAAGCGGGACCGCGCGAACCAGGGAGGTTCGAGGTCGGGCGCCGCCGGAGACCCGCTCCATGCGCAGCATGCTCGTTGCCGTGATCCTCACCGCGTCCCTCCTGGCGAGTACCCCTTCCGGTTTTCAGGACCGGCTCTGGGCTTTCTTCTCCTCACTCTTTGACGGAACACCGGCGGCCCAACAGCTGCCGACCAAGGCAGGCTGCGAGATGGACCCTAACGGGCGGTGCCTGTCGGTCAGCCAGCCGACGCTCAATGCGGGCTGTAGGCGCTGCAAGCCGCCTTTGCCTCCGGGCACCAAAGAAGGCTGCAACATTAACCCGGATGGCCGCTGCCATTCGTAAGTTGCTCTAGTTCTCGGCCTTCCTCTTTTTAGAGAGAGGCTGAGAGCCTCAAACAGGCTAAAGCCGAGGCGGGAGAGGTGACGCGTTGGATCTCCCTGCTTCCCATTCTCGCCCTGGTCCCTCGACTCACGGTCTGGTCGTCCTGGCCGCCCGCAAGGTAGCGGGGCTCCTCGCTGAAATAACTGAGCCGCTGGCGTCGGCTCCAGCGGTCGGCGCTAGTGAGACGCTGAACGGGGACGGGCGTCGCCTAAGATGCCCGCCTGTTACGGAAAGGGGCTGCGGGGACCTGAACGCTCCGCACCGGCTTATGACTCAAAGTAAAGGCCCTGGTCGTAGCGAGCTCGGAAGAGGAAGTGCAGCACCCGCCGGGCCAACTCGGCGGTCGCGCCCTCGTGCTCGGCCGCCTCATAGAAGAGCCGCAGAGCGGCGAGCGCCTCCCGGTGGACCCCCTTGTCCTCAAACACCTGGGCCAACTCCCCGGCCAGCGTCTTGACCTCCGCCGGGCGTCCCGCTTCCAGCAGCAGGACCGCCTCCTCCAGCAAGACCAGGGCGACGTCGTAGGACATCCTCCGCAGGCCGAGCTCCCGGCGCACCTCCTCCAGGAGCGTTCCGGCCTCCTCGGACCTGCCCATCCCAGCGGCGATGCGCCCCTCCAGCCATAGCACCCGGATCAAGAAGACCTCGTCTCCGAGGTCCCCGGCCAGCTTCCGCACAGTCTGCACATACTCTGCGGCTTCCGTGTAACGGCCCAGATGGCAGAAGTTGACGGCCAGATTGAAACGCAACATGTACAGCAAGCGAGGATCGCCCAGGCCTTCGACCTGGGGGGCTGCGTCGAGGAGCGTCTCGACGGCGCGCCCGTAGTCTCCCATCGCCTCCAGGGTAAATCCCTTCTGGATAAGGAGTCGTGCAGGAGATCGCCCGATGGCGAGGGCCGCGTCCAGGGCGGCAAGCGCTTCCTTGAAGCGCCTCTGTCCCCTCCGCAGGGACGCCTCCAGATCGAGCAACCGGCCGGGATCTAAGACCGAGGCGGGATCGGCGCCCACGTGCCACAGGCGCTTGGCTTCTTCGAAAGCGGCGTCCGCGGCTTTCAGGTCGCCCGAAACGCGCAGCACGTTGGCGCGATGAGCCGTCGCGTAGCCTCGCACCCGGTTGCGCCACTCCTCGGGGCCGGGCACCCGTTCGGCGATTTCCAGGGCGAGCTGGGCCAAGCCCGCCGCGCGCTCCACCTGCCGCGACGCCTCCGCGACCGACTCCTGGCAGATGCGCTCACAAAGAGACCAGCTCTGAAACTCCTCCGCCACTCGCACCACGGCCAGCCGCGACTCTTCCGAAAGATCAGCCAAGCGGCTCCAGAGAGCCTCGCCGCGCTGAGAGTCGAGTGTGTCTGGAAAACGGGTCGGGGCGGGTGGTAGCGAGAGGAGACGCTGGTACGCGGCACTCGCCGTGGAGCGCAGGCGGACGGCGAGTTGGTCGAGGAGGACTTCCGCGCTTCGGCCTTGTCTCCTCGGAAGGCGTAGGAAGACCTCGTACCGTTCCAGGATTGCCCAAGCCTGCGATAGCGTAATGTCGGCGCTCTCGGCCAGTCTCTCCAGATTCTCCCGCGTGACTGTCTGGCCGGTCTCGATCTGCCCGATGAGAGAGGGGTGGACCCCGATCTCCTCGGCGATTCGTTCCTGGCTCTTTCCGGACAGGGCTCGCAGAACACGCGCCAGCAGATTCTCCCGCTTCATTTCCGTGCCTCCCGAGAAAAAAGCAGAAATTTCACCCCTCTGAGAATCCGAAGCACCTAGGATTCCGGAGTGTGGACCCCACGAGCCAACCAGGCTCGGCGGCCGGAGCCACGCCGGAGATCCGATCCCATGCGTAGAGCTCTCCTCGCCTTAGTGGTGGCATCGTCCCTCATCCCCACCCACCTGCTCGATTCGCTCTGGCACCTGTTGGACTGGAGCACCTCTCCCGTGGTGACCAAGGAAGGCTGTGGAGCAGACCCCAATGGCCACTGCGCCTCTGCCGTAGTGCCCCTTGCAGGCTGCGGAGGCGATCCAAATGGACGGTGTGTTCCGTCTCCGACACAGGCGGTACGCAGGATGCGGGCTGCGGCGCGGACCCGGACGGGCGCTGCAATCCGGGTTCATGACTCAAAGTGAAGGCCCTGGTCGTATCGGGCTCGGAAGAGGAAGCGCAGCACCCGCCGGGCCAGCTCGGCGGTCGCTTCCTCGTGCTCGGCCGCTTCATAGAAGAGCCGCAGAGCGGCGAGCGCCTCCCGGTGGACTCCCTTGTCCTCGAACACCTGGGCCAACTCCCCGGCCAGCTCCTTGACCTCCGCCGGGCGCCCCGCTTCCAGCAGCAGGACCGCCTCCTCCAGCAAGACCAGGGCGACGTCGTAGGACATCCTCCGCAGGCCGAGCTCCCGGCGCACCTCCTCCAAGAGCGTTTCGGCCTCCTGAGGCCTACCCAACCCGGCGGCGATGCGCCCCTCCAGCCACAGCACCCGGATCAAGAAGACCTCGTCCCCGAGATCCCCGGCCAGCGTCCGCACGGTCTGCACATGCTCTGCGGCTTCCGTGTAGCGGCCCAGATGGCAGAAGTTGACGGCCAGATTGAAACGCAACATGTACAACAAGCGAGGATCGCCCAGGCCTTCGACCTGGGGGGCTACCTGAAGGAGTGTCTCGACGGCGCGCCCGTAGTCTCCCATCGCCTCCAGGGTAAATCCCTTCTGGATAAGGAGTCGTGCAGGAGATCGCCCGATGGCGAGGGCCGCGTCCAGGGCGGCAAGCGCTTCCTTGAAGCGCCTCTGTCCCCTCCGCAGGGACGCCTCCAGATCGAGCAACCGGCCGGGATCTAAGACC
>JBJMHA010000028.1:0-30522 GCA_045807625.1 Thermoanaerobaculia bacterium
CCCTCGCGCCAGGCGAAGCCTGGGAAGGGGGGAAGGGGCATGCAATAGACAGAGCCTGAAACCCTTCGTAGTGGACCCAGTAGGTCCGAATCCTACCCGGCAAGGGCTAGCCACCCACCGGAAGCGAGTCTTGCGTGGCCCTAGTGAGTCTTCCAGCCACGAAGCGTAGACAGCGAGTGTGCAGGCCGTGGTTACCAGCCTCGAGAGACTGTAACGGGGAGCCGACGTAGTGGGATAAGCGGAAGGCTACATCTCTGGCGCCGGATGGCTTGGCGTCGGGGGTCCCCCGGGGTGTCAGCCCAGGGCATGTACACAAGGGGGTCCGCCCAGGAACCTGGGAGAACCCTGAGATCTCCGCGGTCGAGCCCCGGCTGGGCTCCGGGTGACCCATCGTCCAGGCCCACAGGCGAGGGCGTCCGTGTCCTGTGGGAGCGAATCAACGGGCGTAGCCGTGGTACCGCCAAGCGAAGGAAACGAAGCGCGGCGGGATGGACTCAGGGCGTCGTAGCACCTCAATAGTACCGAGGAAGCGGGGGAACCATCCCGAGGGACCCCGTGGAGGGAAGGGGGGTGTCGGGTCACGGAATCGTTGGAGGGAAAGATGACAGGGTCGCCGAACCTTGAGACAGTCTCAACGAGACTTCAACGGATAGCACAATTGGCGAAGGAAGATCCAAAGCGGGCCTTCTTGAGCCTGGCCCACCACATCGACATCGATCTTCTGCGAGAAGCCAACCGCCGGACGCGCAAAGACAGCGCCCCGGGGGTAGACGGCCAGACGGCGGCGGCCTACCAGGAGAACCTGGAAGAGAATCTCCAGAGTCTCTTGGACCGCTTCAAGTCGGGTCGCTACCAAGCGCCGCCGGTTCGCCGGGCCTACGTCCCGAAAGGGAGTGACCCGTTGAAGAAGCGGCCGATCGGGATGCCGACCTTCGAGGACAAAGTTCTGCAAAGGGCGGTCGCGATGGTGCTGGAAGCCGTCTACGAGCAAGACTTTTTGGACTGCTCGTACGGATTCCGCCCTGGGCGATCGGCGCATCAGGCGATTAGGAAACTGTGGCAAGGTCTCACGTCGCTGGGGGGTGGCTGGGTGCTGGAGGCTGATATCCAGAGCTTCTATGACACTCTGGATCGCAGTCAACTGCGGAGCTTTCTGGACCAGAGGGTGCGCGACGGGGTGATCCGCCGCGCCCTTGACAAATGGCTGAAGGCGGGAGTGATGGAAGGGACAACCCTCAGCCATCCGCTGAAAGGAACACCGCAGGGCGGGGTCATCTCTCCGCTGCTGTCGAACATCTATCTTCACGAGGTGCTGGATACGTGGTTTGAGGCGGTGGTGAAGCCCCGGCTGCAAGGGGAAGCGTTCCTGATCCGCTTTGCCGATGACTTCGTGCTGGTCTTCCAATTGGAGAGCGATGCTCGGCGGGTACTTAAGGTGCTGCCAGAGCGGTTCGCCAAATACGGCTTGAGCCTCCACCCCGACAAGACCCGTCTGGTCCGTTTTGAACAGCCCGGAAGTAAGACCGGGCTGGGGAAAACGCAGCCGCACGAGGGGCCGAAGAGCTTTGACTTCTTGGGCTTCACCCACTTCTGGGAAAGGTCTCGGCGGGGCAACTGGATGGTCAAGCGCAAGACGGCATCCGACCGGATTACCCGGTTTCTGCGGCAACTCAACCAGTGGTGTCAAGGCAACCGGCATGCACCTATAGCTTGGCAACAGAAGCAGCTTC
This sequence comes from Thermoanaerobaculia bacterium, assembly GCA_045807625.1. Classification (GTDB taxonomy): domain Bacteria; phylum Acidobacteriota; class Thermoanaerobaculia; order Multivoradales; family UBA5704; genus DATARR01. The sequence goes on from JBJMHA010000028.1 coordinate 1,731, forward strand.
TCAGCAAGTTGCGCGGGCACAGCGGGTACTACGGGATCACCGGGAACTCGAAGTCGCTCAGCAGCGTGCATCACTGGGTCAAGAGGATCTGGCGTAAGTGGCTCAGTCGCCGCACGCGCGATTCCTACCTGACCTGGGATCGGTTCAATCTTCTTTTGAGGCGTTACCCACTACCGAACCTGAGAATCTGCCACTCAGCCTGAAAGCCGCGTAGCGAAACCGTGGCCTGAAGAACCGTATGCGGTAGTCCCGCACGTACGGGTCTGTGGGGGGCCTGGGTGGGCAACCACCCAGGTCTACCCGGCACGTGGTCGTTCGCCAATAGTTGGAGCTCGAACCTGACAATTGCCGGTACAATTGTTACGAATCTGGTTGCCTTCCCAGGTTTACCTGACCACGGCGACACGCTCGGCAAGAAGACCTATATCATCGTTAGTCTAATGTTGACAGCCCTTATTGGGCTCGCGCCTGGTGTTTATAATTTATTCAGCAAGACGGTCCAGGCCAAGGATGATAATGGCGCCTCGGCCGTCCAGTCCCAAGGATATGTTTGCCTATTTCTGTCCGCTGCCTTTCTCACGATGACAGGTGCCATCGCCCAGCTTGGCCTTATTGATCTTCTCTTGAATGACGTCGCGGCGGCTGGCACGCTATCGCTAGCGACTGCCAGATTCTGGCACTACCTCTTGGTCATACTTCAAATCGCTCTTTGGGCGCATGCGATAGTGTCCATGACCAAGACCATTGAGATGCAGAGTGCCCCCAGGAATGACGCCGAGGGAAACCAGCCCAGCCGAATCTTGAGAGCAGGTATTCAACTCGATGCTGCGACTGTGAATAACGTTAGACAACAGCTTCCTGATTGGTCGCTGCTCTAAATGCCGCCATCGAGATTGATTATGGGCTGGAGATCGGCTAGGTGGCGACGGTCCTCCGAAGTCTCTCAGCTCACGCCAGCCCCTGCTCGACGATGGGCCGCACGGCGTGCACGATCAGGTCGATCACGAAGTGGGAGAGGATCGCCGCCTCGAGGCCCCGGCGAATGTAGAGCCAGCCGAAGGCGATGCCCACGGGCAGGATGATCAGCACCGTCCTCAGGGCCACGATCGACGGCACGGGGTTGGCGAAGAGGGCCTCGTTGTCGATGTGGTACCAGCCGAAGAAGAGCGCCGTCGCCACGGTGGCGATCCCGAGCGCGATCCCGCGGCCGCGCCCCTCCGGGACGCGGAAGAGCCTCATCCCTAGCATCAGCAGCCAAGCGACGAGCGAGAGCAGGAAGAGACGGTCGAAGATCTCTTCCGCCCAGGGCGCCCAGAAGCTCGCCAGGCCGCTGCGCCACCAGGGGACGGCGATGCGGGCATGAATCTCGGGCGCGGGGAAGTCGACGCCAAGCGCGTACCGGAAGAAGCCATCGACGGCGAAGGCGATGAGCGCCGTGACCGTGGCCCAGAAGAGCGCCGGCCGTACGATCGACGAGAACGGCTCCGCCGGCCGGGGCGCGCCGTCGAGCCAGCTCTCGAGGTAGGGGGCGCCGAGGCCGATCCGGCGCGCCACGAAGAGGCCGATGGCGGTGGCCGGAACGAGGAGGATGAGGTTGCGAATGAAGAGGCCGCGCAGGAGCGAGCTCAGCGGCTCCGGCGGTATCGGGACCGTGGCGATCGCCTCCAGACCCCGGAAATAAGGGATGACGAGCGGTCCGGTGAGCGTGCCGGCGGCCACCAGGAACGCGAACGTCTTCCAGGGATATCGACGAGATTGGGGAGTCATGCCTTATTGTACGAGAGGACCCCGGAAAAGTTGCAGAGAAGTGGAGAAGAGGCTGGCGCCCCGTGAAGAATTCTGTAGGGGCGGCCCTGTGCGGCCGCCCCTGAGAGAAAGGAGAGCCAGACCCGAGCGCGGCTCAGTTGCCGAGCACGAAGAGGTGGCCGGCGTTCTGGGAGTAGATCCTGCCGTCACTGCCGATCGACGCCGGGGTGTAGGCGGCGCCCACCGCGAGTTGCTGGAAGACGGCGTCGCGGAGGACTCCTCCCTGGAGGATGGCATACATGTGGCCGTCCTCGCTGTTGGCGAAGACGGTGCCGTCGCTGGCGATCGCCATCCCGTTGACACACCATTCGAAGCCGTTCGGGTGATCGCTGACGCAGCTTACGTTCCCACTGGCGTCGCGGGTGCAGCTCAGGGGGTTGGTGTTCTGCCACTGCCACTCGACGCTCATCGCCGGGCTGAGCTGGGTGATGAAGTACGCCTCGGGGTAGTTCGGGTGCGTCGCGGTGCGCTCGCCCGGGCAGAACTGCTCGACCTCGCAGTACGACCCGGTGTCCTCGCCATAGTGGTTGTCCTTGAGCACGATGGAGTACGTCCCATCATGGCTGTAGATGCCCGGTGTGATGTCCCAGCCGAACGGATACGCCCCCTGGAACTGCCCCGTCGAGCTGAACTTCATCAGGTGCCCCTGCGCCCAGTTGTAGCGGCTGTAGGTGCCGAAGACGATGCTGCCGTCCGGCGCCACGGTCGGCGACGCCGTGCCGTCGTCGAGCACGCGGCCGGGGCCCGGCTCGTTGGTCCCGGGATCGACCCCGATGTGAGCCCCCACCCGGCAGCCGCCGGGTCCGCCGATCGGCAGCAGGACGCCGCAGCCGTCATTCAGCCGGTCCCGCAGGGAGGCGGCCCATTTGAGCGTCAGGTTCGGATTGATGGCGATGAGGTAGCTGTAGCGGGTGACGAAGTGGCCGCGGCTCACCGTGTAGATGGTGCCGTTCGAGGCGATCGCCGGCGCGACGTTGATGCCGGGGCGCTGCGACCCGCAGGTGGTGGTCGAGGGGACGGCGTCCGGGGACGGCGGCCACGGCAGGGTGCTGTCGGCGAACTGGACCTTGCATGTGGTATCCGTCCCGGCCGGCGCACCCGGCGTCAGGACTGAGAAAGACACCTTGGAGGCCTGATTCTGCGGGTTGATCTTGACCAGCCACGAGTCCACCACGTCCTGGTCCCACGGCTGGGAGTGCGAGAGCCTGATAGCGTTGTAGTAGACGTTGCCGTTCTTGTCCGCGCTCAAGGGGCTGGCGACGAAGGTGTCCGTACTGTTGGTGGGCGCGCTCGGGCCCGTAAAGGGATTGATGGTGGCTGCCACCGAGCCGTCGCTCTTGCGGAGCTTCACCACCGTGCCCTGGGCCGCGGGTACGTAGACGAAGTCCCCGGCCAGCACGGGGTGGAACACCGGCTCCCAGAACGCTCCAACGCCCGAGTTGCTCCCGTACGGAACGGGTTTCCAGCTCGAGGTGTAGGCCCAGGCCACCACCAGGTTGCCGCCCTGCCAGATCAGCTTCTTCTCGATCCAGTCCTGGGTCTCCCAGTGGGGGATGGTGTTGAAGTTCCCTCCCTTGAACTCCATGTAGACGTCGTTGCCGTCGAGCATCGGCGTCTGGTAATGCACAAACAGGTCGCCGCCGCCTGCGGCGATCTCGGCTGGCACGAACGGGTCGTAGACGATGTCCTGGATGATGCGGTTCAACGGCTGGCCGAGGTTGTTGACGGCCGATCCGTGCTGTGGGTCATGCCCCCACTGTGGCCACTGAGGCGCCACTGCGGCGAACAGGCTCCCCGCTCCCATCACGATGACCGCGGCGACACAGAGAAACACCAGCTTACGCTTCATCTCTGTTCCTCCTCTGAATAGGGACTCGACCCCAAGCCGTCGGCTGAGACAAAGGACACTCCGTGTCCCGCGGCGCGAGATCGAGCCGTCGTTCTAATTGAACGAGTGCGCGAACGTCTCTCAACCGTGACTCCTGGGACCTGCTCCCCCCAAGCCCACCCGCCCGGGTGGGCTCGCGGCGCGATGTTTTGAGTAAGCTTCCCTCAGCCAGGCGCTCCTTGCGCCCGCGCAAGGACGGCCCGGCCCGGAGAGTCTAGGCTGACCGTGGAAAGGGAGGGAAGCTCGACATGCCCACGCAATCCAATACCCGCCCCCTGATCCTGGGGACGCTCTCCTTCGCGATCTGCTTCATGGCCTGGGGGCTGATCAGCGCCTTTGCCCCCCGCTTCCGCGAGATGTTCTCGCTTTCCGCCACCCAGACGGCGCTGCTGGTGGCGGTGCCGGTCCTGCTCGGATCGCTCGCCCGGCTGCCGGTCGGGATGCTCGCCGACCGGTTCGGGGGGCGGGCGGTGTTCACGGTCCTCATGCTGCTGGTGGCGGCCCCGGCCTTCCTGGTGCCGGCGGCGGGGAGCTACCGGACGCTGCTGGTGGTCGCCTTCTTCTTAGGGATCGCCGGCTCGTCGTTCCCGGTCGGGGTGGGCTTCGTCTCGCGATGGACTCCGGCGGAGCGGCAGGGGTCGGCGCTGGGGGTCTACGGGCTGGGGAATATCGGCCAGTCGGCGGCGGTCTTCCTGGGGCCTCTGCTGGCGGCGCGCATCGGCTGGCACCCCGTCTTCCAGGGGGCGGCGGTGATCCTGATCGTCTGGGGGATCGCCTTCGGCCTGCTGGCGCGCAACGCGCCGTCCACGGCCCGCCCCAAGGGGGTGGGCGAGATGCTGGGGCTCCTCGGGCGCGAGCGGCTCGCCTGGGTGCTCTCGCTCTTCTACTTCCTCACCTTCGGCGGCTTCGTGGCCTTCTCGATCTACCTGCCGACCCTGCTCAAGGACCAGTTCGGCCTCAAGCCCGCCGATGCCGGCTTCCGCGCCGCCGGGTTCGTGGTGCTGGCCACCCTGATGCGGCCGGTGGGCGGCTGGCTCGCGGACCGCATCGGCGGTGCCCGGGTGCTCGCCGGGGTCTTCCTGGGGGTGACCCCCTTCGCCCTGCTGATGACCTGGCCTTCGATGCTCCCCTTCACCGTGGGCGCGCTCGGCTGCGCGGCCCTGCTGGGAGTGGGGAACGGCGCGGTGTTCAAGCTCGTGCCGCAGTACTTCCCCAAGGAGACGGGCACCGTGACCGGCCTCGTCGGCGCCATGGGCGGCCTCGGCGGCTTCTTCCCGCCGCTGCTGCTGGGCGTATTCCGCGACCGCCTGGGAGTGGTCTGGCCGGGGTTCGTGCTGTTGGCGGGGATGGCCCTGCTGCTCGCCTGGATCAACCGCCGGGTCTTCCTGACCCGGCAGGAGGCGCACGAGACCGCGCTCCCGGTGGAGCACCGGCGGGCCTCCGAGCGGGTGCGGGCCGGGGCCTGGGCCACGCTCTGGACCGGGATGCTGGTGGCGGCGATCGTGGTCGGCTCGCGCAATCTCGAGAATTTCGATCCGGCGCTGGTGATCTATACCTTCGCGGTGATCTTCGCCAGCTGGGGAGTGACCTATCACTATTTCGTCTGGCTCCAGAAGCCGCCGACGCGGATCTACTGGCGGCGCGGCTGGGAGCTCGTCCGGAAGCGTGGGATCTTGCGGAGCCTCGCCGGCCTGCTGCCGGTCGCCTGGACCCACCTCGCGGCGCAAACGTTTATTCATCGACGCTCGCGGCTGCGCTGGTGGATGCACCAGCTCCTCTTCTGGGGGTGCCTGCTGGCGGCGGCGATCACCTTCCCCCTGGTCTTCGGCTGGATCCACTTCCGCAGCGCCGGCCAGGACCAGGGGACCTACGTGACCTATCTGTTCGGATTCCCCACCGGATCGTTCCCTCTCGGCACGGTGGTGGCGTGGATGCTCTTCCACGGGCTCGACCTCGCGGCGGTGATGGTGCTCGGGGGGATCAGCCTCTCGCTCTGGCGGCGGATGCGCGACCAGGGGGCGAGCGCGGTGCAGGACTTCGGCCGCGATTTCTTCCCGCTGATCCTGCTCTTCGCCATCTCCGTGACCGGCCTCGCGCTCACCGCCTCGACCCTCTGGCTGCGGGGGAGCTTCTACGGCTTCCTGGCGATCCTTCACGCGGTGACGGTGATCGCGGCGCTGCTCTACCTGCCGTTTGGAAAGTTTTTTCACATCTTCCAGCGCCCGGCGCAGCTCGGCGTGAAGCTCTACCAGCGGGTGGGGGAGGAAGGGGAGGGGGCGCGCTGCGTCCGCTGTGGCGAGCGGTTCGCCTCGCGGATGCACGTGGACGACCTGAAGCGCGGGCTCGCGGAGCTCGGCTTCGATTACAGGATGCAGGAGCCGGCGGGCAACTGGCAGGAGCTCTGCCCGGCCTGCAAGCGGAAAACGATCGCGGCCGCGCAGCTCCGGTTGAAACATCCCGAGGAGGCGCCGATCCATGGCTGAGAGACCGCTCCCCGCCGAAGAGTTGCTCGCGCTCTACGGCCCGCACCTCAAGTACACGCCCACCGGCGGCTGGGACGAGCAGCGCGAGAAGCCGCCAGACCGGCTGGTGAAGACCCACTGCTGCTTCTGCGGCCAGCAGTGCGGCATCCAGCTCAAGGTGCGCGACAACCAGGTGGTGGGCTTCGAGCCATGGGAGGAATTTCCTTTCAATCAGGGGATGCTCTGCCCGAAGGGGGTCAAGCGCTACCTCCAGAACGGCCATCCCGACCGCCTCCTCGATCCGCTGCTGCGCGCGCCGGACGGCTTCCGCAAGGCTACCTGGGACGAGGCGCTCGACTTCACCGTCCGGCGGCTGACCGAGATCCAGGAGAAATATGGCAAGGATGCCGTCGCCATGTACGGTGGCGCCTCGCTCACCACCGAGAAGGCCTATCTGCTGGGCAAGTTCGCCCGCGTGGCCCTCGGCACCCGGCACATCGACTACAACGGCCGGCTGTGCATGGTCTCGGCGGGCACGGCCTACAAGCTGGCCTTCGGCGTCGACCGCTCTCCCATCCCGTGGAGCGACATCCCGAAGGCGGAGGTGATCTTCGTGATCGGCGCCAACATCGCCGAATGCGCGCCGATCACCACCAGCTATATCTGGCGCTGCCGCGACCAGGGCGGAAAATTGATCGCCGCCGATCCGCGCATGACGCCGATCACCCGCAACGCCGACCTCTACCTGCCGCTCCGCCCGGGCACCGACCTCGCTCTGCTGATGGGGATCCTCCACGTCATCCTGCGCGACGGCCTGGAGGACCGCGCCTTCATCGCCGCCCACACCACCGGCTTCGAGGACGTCGCGAAGTCGGTCGAGGCCTGGGACCCGTTGACGGTGGCGCGCGCCACCGGCGTACCGCCGGAATCGATCGAGAAGGCGGCGCACTGGATCGGCAACGCTGAGCGGGCCGTCATTCTGCACGCCCGCGGTCTGGAGCATCAATCTAAAGGGGTGGAGAACTGCCTGGCGGTGATCAACATCGCGCTCGCCACCGGCAACGTCGGCCGCGAGGGGGCCGGCTGCTCGATGATCACCGGCCAAGGGAACGGCCAGGGGGGGCGCGAGCACGGCCAGAAATGCGATCAGTTGCCGGGCCAGCGCTCGATCGCCGACCCGGTCGCCCGCGAGCACGTGGCCCGCGTGTGGGGGATCACGCCCGAGGAGATCCCCCAGGCCGGGCTCTCGGCGGTCGAGATCCTGGAGGCGATCCACCGCGGCGAGATCAAGGCGCTGCTCTCGATCTGCTTCAATCCGATGGTCTCGCTGCCGGACTCCAACTACGTCCGCGAGGCGCTCGAGAAGCTCGAATTCTTCGGCGTGGTCGACTTCTTCCTCTCCGAGACCGCGCAATTCGCCGACGTCGTCCTCGCCGGCAGCCTGCAGGAGGAAGAGGAGGGGGTCGTGGCCAGCGCCGAGGGGCGGGTGATCCACATCCAGAAGGCGGTCGATCCCCCCGGCAACGCCTGGCAGGACAGCCGGATCTACATCGAGCTGGCGAAGCGGCTGGGGAAGGAGAAATACTTTCCCTACCGCGAGCCGCGCGAGATCTTCGAGGAGCTGCGGGAGGCCTCGCGGGGCGGTCTCGCGGATTATTACGGCATCACCTACGAACGGATCGACGAGCAGCTCGGCGTCTTCTGGCCCTGCCGGAGCCTGGACGATCCCGGCACGCCGCGGCTCTTCGAGGGTGGGAAGTTCTTCCACGCGGACGGCAAGGCCCATTTCCAGGTCACCGAATGGCGGCCCAGCGGCGATCCGGTGGATGAAACCTTTCCCATCTTCCTCACCACGGGGCGCGTGGTCAGCCAGTATCTCTCCGGCACGCAGACGCGGCGGATCGGCGCGCTGGTCGATCAGTTCCCCTGGCCGCGGCTGGAGATCCATCCGCGGCTGGCGGAGCAGCACGGGATCGCCCACGGTGACTGGGTGACGATCACCACCCGGCGCGACGCGATCACGCTAGAGGCCATGGTGGTGCGGACGATCCGGCCGGATACGGTCTTCATCGCCTATCACTGGCCCGGCGGCCGCAGCGCCAACCGGCTGACCCACCGCACGCTCGATCCGCGCAGCAAGATCCCGGAATTCAAGGTCTCGGCCTGCCGGATCGAAAAAGCCGCCAAGGCGCCGGACTGGGTACGCACGGAGGTCCCGCCCGGGCTGCCGAAGCCGGGCAAGGGGCTGCAGATCGTCCAGGAGGGCCGCTAGTGTTCGGCTTTGAATTTTACATCGATCCCGAGCGCTGCATCGGCTGCCAGGCCTGCGTCAACGCCTGCGCCGAGTGCGACACGCACAAGGGCGTGCCGATGATCACGGTCGATTATCTCGATCGCGCGCAAAGCATCGCCACCGTGCCGGCGATCTGCATGCACTGCGACGATCCGACCTGCGCCGAAGTCTGCCCGGCGGACGCGATCAAGAAGGGGGAGGACGGCGTGGTGCAGTCGGCGCTCAAGCCGCGCTGCATCGCCTGCTCGAACTGCGTGCTCGCCTGCCCGTTCGGCATTCCGAAAATGATGTCGAAGCTCGAGCTGATGATGAAATGTGACATGTGTTACGACCGCACGTCGGTGGGGAAGCGGCCGATGTGCGCCACCGTCTGCCCCAGCCAGGCGCTCGCCTACGTGCCGCCCGCGCGGATCGAGCGCGAGCGCCGTGAGAAGCCGGTCAACGTCTTTCAATTCGGCAACCAGACGGTCACCACCAAGGTCTACATGATGCTGCCGCCGGAGGAGACGGCTCTCACGGTGGACGTCGTCGATTTCATGTGGGAGGGTATATGAATCCCTTGCGAAACAGCGAGCGGGAACCGCTCTGGCGCGAGGAGGTGTCGATCTTCGCGGCTGACGAGCGCTATGTGAACCGCCGCCAATTCGCCAAGTTCCTGGTGCTGACCAGCGCCGGCATGTTCGTGGGGAACCTCTGGATCCTGATCCGGAGCTGGCTCACGGGGGAGACCGCGTATCCGGCCCGGCCGGTGGCGCTGGTGAGCGAGGTCCCGGTGGGGGGGAGCCGGCTATTCAACTATCCGGGGCCGAACGATCCGTGCATCCTGATCCGTCCCGCGGAGAACGAATTCGCCGCCTACAGCCAGAAGTGCACCCACCTCTCCTGCGCCGTCACCTACGCCCCCCGGAAGGCCCGTTTCGAGTGCCCCTGCCATCAGGGGTATTTCTCCGCGAAGGACGGCCGGGTGCTCGCGGGGCCGCCGCAGCGCCCCTTGCCGCGCATCCTCTTCCAGCGCCAAGGGGACCGGCTGATCGCGGTGGGCGTCGATCTTCAGACGGAGGGGGCCTGAGCCATGCAGCATCCACCCGAGCATCCCGCTCCCCAGCGCCGTGGATTGACCGCCATCGACGGCGCCCTGGCCCTGATCGCCATCCTGCTGATCGTGCAGATGTGGCTCCTCACCGCTACCCTGGAGGGTTTCCTCGCCGGCCACCGCGACGGGATTCTCCCGGCGGCGGTTGTCTCCGGGGTCCTCCTGCTCGCCTGCTTTGGGCTGTACCGGTTCGTGCGCGGGGTGGACCGGGAGGTGCGGCGGCGATAGGAGCCGCCCTGTAGTAGCATCTCCCGTCCTCTGGAGATGCGATGCGATCCGTGCCGTTCAGACTTTCGAAATTGCTGGTTGTTTCCTTTCTCATCCTGACTGCCTGCCGCGGCCGGGAGGAGAGGGGGACCGCCGTAGCCCCCGCCGCCCCCCATCCGCCCCGGCGGGTGTTCTTCATCACCGTGGACACCCTGCGGGCCGACCACATGAGCCTGTATGGCTACCCCCGCGCCACCACCCCCGAGCTCCAGAAGCTGGCGGCGACGGGGGTGACGTTCGACCATGCCATTACCCAGTGGCCGAAAACGGGGAGCTCGTTCGCGGCGATGTTCACCGGGCTCTATCCGCACACGACCGGGCTCACCCACAAGGCGGCGCTGCGCATCCCCGCCTCCTATCTGACCCTGCCGGAATTCTTCAAGGAGCAGGGGTACCAGACGGTCGGCGTGGTCTCCAACGCCGTGCTGGCGGCCAAGCTCGGATGGAGCACCGGCTTCGACGACTTCCAGGAGACCTGGAACGGCGGCGACTTCCCGGACGATCCGCAGCTCTTCCGCTCCTTCATCGCCGCGCCCAAGGTGAACGAGGTCGCCCTGCCCCTGCTCCGCAAGCACGCCAAGGACGAGCGCCTCTTCGCCTGGATCCACTACTCGGATCCGCACGCCCCCTACATCCTGCCCCAGGGGGAGAAGAACCCGTTCCTCGGCGACGCCGTCTACAACGGCCCCGGCGACCGGCTGGTCCCCAAGCGGCTGGTCAACCGGGGGTACACCCTGGAGGGGCGCACCGACCTCAAGTACTACGTGGCCCAGTACGACGCCAACGTGCTGGTGGCCGACCGCTCCATCCGGAAGCTGCTCGACGAGATGCGCTCGCTGGGGCTCCTGGAGGACAGCCTGATCGTCTTCGCTGCCGACCACGGCGAGGAGCTGGGGGAGCACAACTCCTGGTTCGAGCACGGGCCGCTCCCCTACAACACCACCGGCCACGTCCCCCTGTTTTTTGTGATGGACGGCCTCGCGGCCGGCCGGCGGGTCGACCGCCCCGTGGAGCTGATCGACATCTACCCGACACTGCGCGACGCCGTGGCCCCGGGCCGCCAGATCGACGGGCTCGAGGGGCACAGCCTCTGGCCGTTCCTGCGGCCGGGCAACGCCGATCCCAAGGGGGCGGACGTCTTCCGCCAGGCGTTCCTGGAGGCCGGGAACCATCCGAACCTCTACCACAGCGTCCAAGAGGGGACCTGGAAGCTGGTCTTCAACTCGGGCGGCAAACACTCCCGCGCCGCCGACTCGACCACCGGGGGCTTCGAGCTCTACAACCTGGCCGAGGATCCGATGGAGAGGAACAATCTCGCCGCCACGCGGACCGAGGAGGTCCGCCGGCTCCGGCGCGATATCGTGGAGTGGATGAAGAAGGCCCGCTCGATGGGGGACGAGGACGAGGTGAACGGCGAGACGGAGAAGGCGCTCAAGGCGCTGGGGTACGTGGGGAACTGAGGGCCTACGGCTTCGTCTGCCCGAAATTCGCCGCCAGGATCGCCAGATCCAGCCCATCGATCATGCCGTCGGCGTTGAAGTCCGCCGTGGCGATGTAGTTGGCCGCGCCGCGCTGGGCGCCGAAGCGGAGGCCGAAGAGGATGAGGTCGGAGCCGTCCACCCGGTTGTCGCCGTTGACGTCCCCCTGGAGCGCGTTGGCCCCCTGGACCGTGAATTTGGCCACCTGGCGGTCGATCGCGTTGGGCGGAGTGGCCAGGTCGCGCGAGCGCAGCCCCACCGTCACGCTGCCGCTCAGGGGAGCGGGGGGCTGGTAGGTGAACGAGGCGTGCTGCGCCGTCCCCTGCGGAGCCAGCGTAACCGGCTGCCCATTCACCAGCAGGAAGGTGTTCGCGAGGTCGATGCCTCTGCCGAAATCCCAGACGTCGACCTTGATCGCGGCGTCCGGCTTGACGTTGGTGTCGCCGTTCGCCGGCAGGACGATGCCGGGGACGGGGGAGACGGTGTCGATCCCCTGGATCACGTTGTAGAAGACCCGGGCGAGGATGTCGTACCCCGCGGCGTTCGGGTGCCCCACGTGGTCGTCCGGATCGTTGCTGTAGAAGCCGCTGAACAGGTTCGGGACGTTCCGGAAGACCTCGTTGGGGTCGGCCTCCTTCCGTCCACGGAAGCCCGCCAGGTTGCGGATGCGCCCGTTGAGCTGGTCGGTCAGCACGTTGTCGGGGTCGTTCTTGGCGTCCGGCGGCCGGGGGATCACAGTGGCGTGGATCACGCTGAGGCCGCGCGTTTCGGCGTTGAACGCCATCGTCTCCAGATCGTTGATCGTGGTCTCGATGCTGATGGCCTTGTTGATGTCGTTCGTCCCCTCCATCAGGATCAGGATGTCGCCGGACTTCGTCTGGGGGAGGACGATGGTATTGAGGCGGGTGAGCCCGTCGGGGGTCTTCTCGCCGGGGTTGCCGGAATTGGTGACCGTGGCGCTCACGCCGGCCGACTGGAGGAGCGCCTGGAGACGCGGTGGATACCCCGGGCTCGTCCGCGCCGGGTCGTCCCCCACTCCGGCCGTGATGCTGTCGCCGAAGGCGACGAAGGTCTTCGCCGTCTGCGCCGAGGCGAGTGCCGGGATGGCGCCCAGGATCAGGGCGGCGGAGGCGGCGCGCCGGAATCTCATGGCACCCTTTCCAGAGGGGCCGCCGCCTGCCGCTTGGCGGTCGGCCAGCGCATCCGCACCTGCCCGCCCTCGAAGGCGACCGCCGGCCGCTCCAGCGTGGAGGCGACCGAGGCCTTCGCCTTCACCCGCCCCTGAGAGTCGAGGTCGAGGACCGACCAGGAGCGCGGCGCCGCGGCGTCCAGGTAGAGCAGGCGGGAGGGGCCGAGGAAGGTGGGGTAGAGCGAGCCGAGCGCGGCGGCGGCGTGCTCGCCCTGCCAGCCGTCGCGTGCGAAGCGGGCCATCCGCATCTGGTAGCCGCCGGTGTCCTCGAGGCGACTCCAGGCGATCAGGGCGCCGCCGTCCGCGGTGGCGGTGAGCGCCGGGACGATGTCCGGCACGGAGTTGCTGGTGAGGCGCCGCACCGGCTGCCAGGCGTCCCCCTGCCGGCGGGCCCAGACGATCTCATCGTCCTGGCCGTCGAAGGCGCTCCAGGCGAGCAGCCAGGAGCCGTCGGCCAGCACGGCGCCGGCCAGCGCGGTCTGGGTCCCCGGCCCCGGGAAGGAGACCCGCTCGGGCGCCTGCCAGCGCTTACCCGTCCAGAGGGAGGCGCACACGGAGAGCGCGCGGCCGCCGTCCCCCTCCAGCCAGGCGATGCCGGCGAGCCGGCCGCCGTCCACCAGGAGCACCGGCCCGCGCCGCAGCTTCTCCTCCTGGCCCGGCGGCTCCGCCATCGGCCGGGAGGCGCTCTCGTTGCCCCGCACCAGGAACAGCTTGCGCCCGCCCGCCGCGTCCGGCACGCTGCCGGCCGCCACCCAGCCGCCGTCGATCGCCGCGAAGGCGGAGACCTCGGCCCGCCCGGGGAGCGCCACGAAGGCCGCGCGGCCCCCCGGCAGCTCGATCCGGGCGCCGCCGTCCGCCGGCAGCAGCGTCAGGGCGGCGCCGTCGCGGAACGCCTGCAACGGCTCGTCGTCCTGACCCCAGGCGGGAACGCTGGGGACGGCGAGGCAGAGGAGGAGGGTGAAGGCTCCCCCTAGACGGTGGAGGGTTGGCATGCGCACGTAGAGTATCCTACCGCAGTTCCGGAACCCCCTGCCGTAGGGAGAAATTCCGCTTTGCGGTTAAGAAGAAACTATAAGTTACTGATACCAATCGCTCTCTGCGCGACCGCCATGGGGTGCTCGAAGACCCCCGAGGTGCCGGTCCACCAGGGGCCGATCGTGCTGATCACCATCGATGCCCTGCGGGCGGACACCGTCGGCGCCTTCGGGGGACCTCCGAAGGTCATGCCCACCTTGAGCGCGCTGACGAAGGAGGCCACCTGGGCCGGCAGGGCGGTCTCGCCGTCGAGCTGGACGGTCCCCTCCATGGCCGCCCTCTTCACCGGCTTCCAGCCCTGGCGGGCGCGGAGCTGGGCGAACGACCGCTCGGTGCTCGATTCGCGCTTCGTCACCCTGCCGGAGTCGCTGAAGCAGGCCGGCTACCGCACCGCCGCCTTCCGCTCCAACCACTGGCTGGAGGCGGAATTCGGTTACAACCAGGGGTTCGACGAGTTCCGCTATCTCAAAGAGGGGAAGCGGGCCGAGCGCTATCTGGCGGAGCTCAAGGGGGGGCCGGACTTCGTCTGGATCCACATCCTGGCGCCGCACGCGCCATACATCCGCCGCGACCCGCTCCTCGACCGTCTCGACGAGGTCCCCCCCGACCTGCCGCGGCAGGTCCGCCCCCTCGACCTCGAGCCCTACTACGACCCCGCGGTGAAGCTGCCGGCGGACCAGGAGCGGACCTTCCGGGCCATGTACCGGCTCAACGCCGCCTACGCCGACCAGGTGCTCGCCCGCCTGATCGCCGCCCTGAAGCACAGCGGCCAGTGGGGCAAGACCCTGCTCGTGGTCACCGCCGACCACGGGGAGGAGTTCGGCGAGAACGGCCAGATCGCCCACGGCGGCAACCTGGGGCGCGTGCTGGTGGACGTGCCGCTGGTGATCAAGCTGCCGGCGGGGTTCCCGCGCCGTCTCGCCATGCCCGCCGCCCGGCCCGCCAACGTGCGGGTGGCGCCGACCCTGATCGAGGCCGCCGGCGGCAAGCCGGAGCCGGGCACGGCGCCCAGCTTCTTCCAGCAATTTGATAAAGGCGCCCTCTCCGAGCTCTACCTGGGCAACGGCGTCAACCGCTTCTCGCTGGTGCAGGGGGACCTCCAGCTCCTCTGGGAGAGCCGGTTCGGCACCCCCGAGCCGGACTACTACCGTGCCCGCTACGCCGGCATCGGCGGCCAGCCCGTGCCGCCGCTGACCGAGCCGGTGCAGGCGATCTTCGACCGGCTGGAGAAGGAGTTCGCGGGGGTCCTCCCCCTCACCGGCCGCCGCGGCGATCCCCCGAAGCTCACCTTGGTGCGCTGGACCCCGGCCGGCGTCCAGCCGCTGGACGATCCACGCCAGGTCAACCAGATGGCCCGCCAGCTCAAGAACGCCTGGATGGCCGCCAACGGCGAGGAGGTCCCGCCGGGGAGCTCGACCGGCAAGCAGCCGAAGCTGTCGCCCAAGGAGGAGGAGGAGCTGAAGGCTCTGGGGTATGTGGCGGGGGGGAATTAGGGGGCGTTACAGGCCTCTGTGTCCTATGGACCGCCTGCCCTCCGAAGCCTCACCCTCGATCCCTCTCCACTTCGTGGAGAGGGAGGGCTCAGAGATCGAGGTTTTCCAGATTCGGCAAGGTCGTCTCAGCTACGTTCCCCCTCTCCACGATGTGGAGAGGGGGCCAGGGGGTGAGGCCTCGAAGGGTAGGATGCCCCCACGGCCACTACCATCGCTGAGGCCACCAGAAACACTCCATTCATCCCCGCGACCGTCCACGCAAACTCCACCGTCGATCCCCGGAACACCGTCAAAGCCGCCGCCTCGAGCGGAATCAGCAGAGACAGCACCCCCCACCACCGAACCCGTCCCGTGGACAGCCGATAAAGCAGGAACGCGTTGCTGAAGGCCATCAGCGACATGGCGATCCCGAGGGGGAGCACGAGGTCGGCGGCCCCCTGATATTGCCGGCCGCCCACGGCCCGCATCAGCGGGTCCGGGAAGAGGTAGAAGAGGGCGAGCACCGGGGCCACGCAGAGGGCGAGGAGGCCGAGGGTGCCGGCGAGGACGTGGCGGGAACGGCCGCTGCGGGCCGCCTCGGCCGCGTGGGGGAAGGCGGCCTTGGTCACCGCCGCCGTGCCGAGCAGGATCGACTTGCCCAAGAAGGAGGCTGCGGCGTAACCGCCGGCCACCGCGTCGGGGAAGAAGGCCCGCGCCAGCAGCACGTCCAAGCTGTAGAAACCCATCACCGTGGCCGTCACCCCGAACACCGGCAGGCTGTAGCGGTAGATGTCCGGCGCCTCGGCCGGCGAGGCTGGGGTCGCGTAGACGTCGCGCAGCGGGAGATAGGACAGGACGAAGGCGAGGCAGAGGCTGAGGCTGATCCCGGCCACGGCGCCGTACTCGCGGGCCCCGAGCCAGACCAGGCCGATGCCGATCGCGAGCTTCGCCAGCACCTCCCAGATGAAATTCATCCCGAGGCCGCTGAAACGCTTCCACCCCAGGAGCGCCCCGCGATGGACCGACAGCAGCCCCACCCCCACCAGCGACAGGCCGAAGAGGGCCATTAGCGGATAGGGGATGCGGAGCCACCGCCCCAGCGGCACCGCCGCCAGGAGATAGGCCGCCGCCAGCGCCAGCGCCGCCCGGCCCCCCTTGCGCAGCCCCCGCCGGAGCAGGTCGTGCAGGCGCCCCGGGTCCGGCTCGCGCGCGGCGTAGCGGGCGAGCACCGTGGCCACCGACTCGGCGAAGACGTTGAGCACGGAGAGGATGGCGAGCAGCGCCGCCACCGCCCCGTAGCCGGCGGGGCCCAGCAGCCGCGCCATGGCGACGTGGAAGGCGAAATGGAGGGCGCTCGCCAGGTTGAGCGTGACCAGCAGGAGGGCGCTCCCCCCGAGCAGGCCCCGCGTCCCGCCCTGCCTTTCGGACCTCAACGGCGCGCCGGAGCCGGTGCCGGCCGCCACTCGTAGAGCTCCAGGCCGTAGCCGCGCAGGGGAGCGTCGTTGCCGATCGACGGCACCCGCACCCGCTGCTCCGTGCCGGTGAGGGTGAAGCGCGAGCTGGTCCGGAACAGACGGTTCAGCCGCCGGCCGGTGTCGAAGAGGGGCACCGGCCGGCCCCCCGGATCGAGCCGGAGCTGGTCGACGTCCCGCCCCTCCGCGCCGCGGGGGATCCAGAGCACCAGCGAGACCGTCTCCCCCGGCTTCGCCGTCCCCTCGGGCACGCGCCCCACGAGGAACGGCGAGCCCTCCTCCGGCCGCCGCACCTGGAGGTTGACAGGGTCCCCCACCAGCTCCCAGAGATGGCGCAGGATCACGATCGGCTCGCCGCGGCTGCGGAACCAGCGGTCGCCCACGATCTCGACCTGGTCCTTGGGGCAGCGGGCCACGCGGTCGCGGTAGAAATCGGCCGCCGGACCGTCGAGGCGGCTCTGGGGGAAGACCTCCACGTCCGCCCCGTCGAGGAAGGCGGGGGGGACGGCCGTGAGCCGGTCCACCGGGGTCACCAGCGGCCGGCGCGGCCTGCCGCCGCTGTCGAAGCTCCCGAGCGGCCTCTCATAGACCACGTGGCGCAGGCCGGTCGGATCGAGCTCGCCCAGGAGCTCGGCGTTCACCAGGAAGAAGGTGGTGGGCACCACGCGCAGGTAGACGGTCGTCCCCTGCTGGACGACGAGCGCCGCGCCCACGCCTGCCCAGAGCAGGGCCGCCACCGGCCGCCAGGCCAGCCACGGCAGCCGGGAGGCCGCCCACCGCCAGAGCTCCACCATCACCCAGGCGGCGGCGAGCGAGGAGAAGGGGACCACCGGCAGGTAGTTCTGGCCGCGGAACAGCGTCATCCCCAGCGCGTGGAGGGCCGAGTACCCCAGGAGCAGGCTGAGCAGGAGGATCGAGCCCAGCCGCCGCTCCCGCGTTTCTTCCGGCGACAGGCGCGGCGCCGGCCGGAAGATCCGCCACAGCAATCCGAGGGCGCCGAGGCCCACGAAGGCGGTGACGACCGGGCCGTGGTGATCGATCAGGAACTGGACCTGCCGCTCGAAGACCACCCAGTGGTTGCTCTCCTCCTCGACCCCCTTGGCCGCGTAGCCGTGGACCAGGATGGGGATGAACTCGAACACCACGTCCAGGAACGGGTTGAGGATCACAAAGGTGACCACCGACGCCACCCCCGCGAGCACCAGCCAGAGCCATTGCCGGCGGTCGCGCCGACCCTCGGTGAGCACGGCGGCGGTGATGGGGAGCGCCCCGGCGATCCCCGTGTACTTGGTCGAGACGCTTAAGCCCACCCCCACCCCCACCAGCAGGAAGCGGCGGAGGGTGGGGCGGAAGGCGGCGGCGAGCGTCCAGTAGAAGGTCAGCGTCACCAGGAAGATGACCAGGATGTCCGGCTTGAACTCCGACGAGCTCAGCACGTGCCGGCCGAACGCCGCCAGGATGGCCGCCGCGAGCAGCCCCACCCCGGGCGAGTAGATCCGCCGGCCGATCAGGAACAGCACCCAGAGGCTCAGGGTGCCATAGGCCACGCTGAACAGCCGGCAGATCAGGTAGGCGGTGGGGGAGTAGCCGTCGCTCGACGCGCTGTAGATGGCGAACGGCTCATAGCGGGTGACGTCGAACAGCCACTGGCTCGCCGCGAGCGCCGCCGTCTGGGGGAGATAGGAGAGGCTCAGGTAGAACGCGTGGCGGGGGCGGAGCTCGCCGTGAAGGAGGATCGCCGAGACGTTCTTCAGCGGAAACCGCTCGTCGAAATACCGGTGGGCGTTGAGCCCCTGGCCGGCGTCCCACGCGCGCAGGCCGAAGCTGACCAGGAGCAGCGCGAGCAGGGCGATGCCGATCCAGCGCGCCGGCTGGGGGTCAATCGGGGCGCCGGAATCGTGGGCCGTCGTCGATGGCGAGGGGTAAGTCATTCGGTTGCCCGGGATTCGGGGCGGATGGTAGCATGCCCCGTCCCAGCGGGCCGGCAGGACCCTTCTTCGCGGCAATCTTTCCTCAATATGGTGACCCCGCAGAGCAGCGATCGAGACGGCAGCCTGGGCATCCTGATCTGCCTGCTCTACTACCTGCCGCACCGGACGGGGCTGACCCTCTATGTGCAGCAGCTCGCCGAGCATCTGGCGGCGCGCGGCCACCGGGTGACCGTCCTCTGCGCCCGCCACTCCGAGGAGACGCCGCTCGGCGAATCGATCGAGAACGGTGTCCGGGTGGTCCGCCTCTGGCCGCTCCCCCTGGCCATCAGCCGCGGCATGATCCTCCCCGGCTATCCGAAAGCGCTCCTGCGGCTGATCCGCGAGCACGACGTGGTGAGCGTCCACACGCCCTTGATGGAGACGGTCCTGATCGGGCTCGCCGCGCGGACCGCGGGCCGCAGGGTGGTCATCACCCACCACGGCGACCTAGTGCTGCCGGCGGGATTGCGCAACCGGATCATCACGGCGGTGATGTACGCCTTCTACCGCACCCTGGCGAGGACCGCCCCGGCGCTCGTCTGCCACACGCTGGACTACGCCCGGAATTCCCACTACCTGAAGCCCTACCTGAAGAAGGTGGTGGTGATCCCGCCCTTCGTCGACATCCCGGCGCCGGACCCCGAGCGGGTGAAGGAGCTGCGCCGCGCCTGGTCCCCCGCGGGAGGGCCGGTGATCGGCTTCGCCGGCCGTTTCGTCGAGGAGAAAAGGCCGGATCTGCTGATCCGCGCCCTGGAGGTGGTCAACCGGACCTACCCGGACGCCCGGATCGTCTTCGCCGGCCAGCACCAGATTCCCTACGAAGCCTACTGGCCGCGCCACCAGCCCCTGGTGGACCGCTACCGCGAACAGCTCGTCTTCCTGGGGATCGTCCCCTCGCCCCAGGACATGGCGGACTTCTACGCCGCCTGCGACGTCCTGGCCCTGCCGAGCGACACCGAGTGCTTCGCCCTGGTCCAGGTGGAAGCCATGCTCTGCGGCACCCCCGTCGTGATGACCGACACCCCCGGCGGTCGGGTCCCCGTCCGACTCACCGGCATGGGAAAGATCGTCCCCCGCGACGACTGGAAGGTCCTGGGCGAGGGGATCGTGGAGGTTCTGAGCGACCGGGGGCGGTTCGTGCGGCCGGTGGAGGAGATCGAACGGCACTTCTCGGTCGAGGAGACGGTGCGGCGGTATGAGGAGCTGTTCCGGCTGTACGCGGTGGCGGCGGAGGAGCGGGCGGCGGCATTGATTCCAGGAACAAAGACGCAGGGAGACGGAAGCTCGCTGGGCATATAATGGGGTCATGACCAAGGCCGACCTCACCCGCCTCGCCCTGGAGCTCCCCATCGACGAACGCCTCGATCTTGCTCAAGCGCTCTGGGATAGCGCGGCGCCTCCGGAAGACTTCACGCTGACACCGGAGCTCCGCGATCTGCTGGATGCCCGGCTCCTCGAGGCTGAGGCCAATCCCGGCACGAGTGTAACCTGGGAGGAAATGAAGGCCCGTCTTCTCAGGCGGGCATGAGACTTGTCCTCCGCCCCCTGGTCGAGCGCGATCTCGACGAGGCAACGAACTGGTACGAAGATCGCCAACCCGGCTTGCGGGAGCGCTTCCTGGAGGATTTCGAGGCCGTGCTCGCCCGGATCGAAGAAAACCCTGGTTCTCCATCCCAAAATTGACCAGGAGGCATGGCCCTTATTCTTGCATGGAGAATACGCGAAGGCTGTGTTTGCTGCATTTTTAGTTGCCGAAGTTGAGTTCGAGCCGCTGCGGCACTGACCCTGGTGACTATGGCGTTGACCTGATGAGGAAGGCTTTTGCTCCCGGGAAAGGGCTACTCGCGGATAAGGCAGCGCCGAAAGCGGAGCAGGAGGCTTTAGCTCATCTTTTCGCCGGCGCAATTGGTTCCTACAAGAACCCCAACAGTCACCGACATGTCGTACTTTCCCCCGCTGAAGCTGCCGAAATGATCGTCCTGGCGAGCCATCTCCTTAGGATTGTCGACAGCCGTCGAAAGGGCGGATCTTCATGATCCGAGCCATAATCAGAAGTGGGGCAATCCATCCGCTCGAGGATCTCCCGGAATCCTGGAAAGAAGGGCAGGAACTGATCGTTGAGGAAGGAGAGCCGCCGTTCGATCCTGAGGAGATCATTGCCTGGTCCCGTGAGATCGAGGAAACTGCGGCGGAGATCCCACAAGAAGAGCATGACCGGTTCCTGGCGGCTCTCGAGGCGCTGGAGAGGGAATCCAAGAGATTTTAGTGCTTGGTCGTCCAGTCCCGCAGGGACGTCAGGAATTAGCCCGGCGGCGTGAGCCCCGGGTACCAGAGCACCCCTTCACCACCCACAAGCCCCGCCAGGGGCGGCAGGTTTTCACCGGCGTGGGATGTCGCGAGCAAGGAGGATTCCTGCCGCCCCTGGCGGGGCTCGGGAAGGTCTGGAGCAAGCTCCCAGGTTTTTGGAAGAGATTCCGCGGTTTTTGTTCCAAAAACCTGGGAGCGAACTCCAGACTCCCAGGAGCTTGGAGCAAACACCGCGGAGCGAGGAGCCCGACCGCCTCAGCGCCCTGCTCCGGGCGCTGAGGCTTCGAGATCCGGCCGCGATCGGCCGCTACGCTACGGCTTCTTCGGTGACGTACCGCCGCTGCTTCAGGATCAGGTCCCGGCCCTCCGCCTCGGAGTCGGCGAACATGACCGGATTCTTCTGCTGGCCCTTGCGGAAGAGGTTGGCGGCGGTGAGCAGCAGCTTGGCGAGGACCTTGGCGCGCAGCGGGGCGTTGACGACCACGGTGCCGCGGAGCGGGAGGAGCTTGACGACCTCGGACGCCTCCTTGCGGACCGAGGCGGGCAGGTCCTCGAGCTCTGAGAGGTCGATCAGGTAGAAGAAGTATTCGACGTCCTTCGCGTACTCCAGGTGCACCTCGTTGATGCTCCGGGCCTCCTCCAGCGACACCATCCCCGCGAGCTTCATGAAGACGATGTCCGGATCCTCCAGATACGTGGACTGACGGCCGAATTGGTGGCTCTTCAAAATCGTTGAAGCAGACATGTGGACTCCTCCTCACAAGGAACCAGGACGAACACCCGGAACCGACCCCACTGCGATTGAACAAACTTCGGATGTGGCGTGAGTATAGACCGCTCGGAAAAGTTTCGCAAGGGCTCCCCCGGAAGGATCATGAGGCCCTCGCGCTGATCGCCGGGGGCGCCGGGACCGCCGATGTCGCCGTTCCGGAACGCCGTCGCAGCACCAGGTAATTGGCCGGCACCTTCCCCTCCTCGCCGTGGGAGAGGGTCACGGTCTTGATCGTCACGTCCTCCCCGTGGGCGAGCACCTCCCAATCGGAGTCCGGAAAGACCCGCGGCCGGTCCTGGACGTCGAACCCGACCGAGGCCGCTCCCGTCCGCAGCACGTTATGGACGTGCCGCGGCAGGCCGGACGGGCTGTCCCCGGGGAGGGTGCGGAAGTAATCGAGGGCGCGGACCGACAGCTCGATCTGGTACAGCGTCCCCCGCTCTCCCAACAGGGTCCTCAGGCTCTGGACGAACCGCGGCCGGTCCCGTTGCTGGGTGACGTGCAGCACGCCGCGCATGTAGATGTTCGCGTCGCCGATCTCGTCGTGGAGCGCCTGGGCCTGCCCGGGCTGCAGCGCGTCGAGCTGCCGGAGCTCGATGTTTTTGTAGGCGGGGCCCGTCTCCTGGCGCGCCTTTTCGAGGGCGGAGGTGGAGACGTCGGTGGCGATGATCCGCGGGAAGTGCCGGGAGAGGAATCTCGACTGCCGGCCGTTGCCGCAGCCGAGGTCGAGCAGCGGCAGAGAGGGATCCATGCAGCTCTGGAAGCGGCGGAGGTCCTCGGCCGAGGCGCGCTCGGGCTCGCTGTCCCAGAGCACCTGGCCGTCACTCCCCGTCTTCTCGATGGTGCTCCAGTAGTTCTCCCAATGGCGGCTTACCTCGCCCGGGTCTCCGTGCTTGAGCCGGAAGTAGATGACGTGGGAGAGCAGGCGGATCGTTTTCAGCAGTGCCATGCAAGCCTCTCCATGATCTGTCCTGAGACACGGACAGAGGCAAGTTCGTCTTCCTGGTCGGCGACTCAGCTCGATTGAAGCCTGCAAAAAAGTGCCTTGATCCTACCCCGATTCGGGACGGAAGGGAAGAGAGGCCGCGGGCGCCGTCAACAGGGTGTCCCCTTTTTCGCGGTTGACGACACTTGAAGGCACAGTTCCCACCCAGCTTCCGAACCAAAAGGTCCGGAGCGCGGTTTTTTAATTTTGTTGTGCCGGCACCGGACCTCCCCGTATCCGGGCGCCGGCCGAGGGGAGGGTATGTCTATGTCCGTAGATGAGAAGTGTAGGAGAGAGGAAGCTCCGCCCGGGCCGCTGAGCCGTCGCCAGTTCCTGGGCGGGATCGGTGGCGCGGCGGCCGCGCTGACGATCGGCTCCGCGGGCGCGGGCGAGCTCCCGAAGCTCGCGGAAGACGCGGCGAAGGTCCTGTCGGAGGCCGAGAAGCAGTCCCCCGAGATGGCCAGGGCGGCGGCCCGCCGCGAGGCGGCGTACCAGTTCCGCTGTCAGGCCGCGAAGGCGCATCGCAGGAAGCCGCTGGTCCTGCACACCACGAATGGTGACGAGGACCGTTACCCCAACCGCATCGGCAACTTCTCCAAGGGGCTGCCGCACAACTCGTTCGGCGAGGTGGACGCGGACGCCTACGAGACTCTGCTGCAGGCGGCCGACACCGGCCACGCGGAGGATTACGCGGCCATCCGGACGAGCGGCGGGCGGCGGCTCACCAATCCGATGGGCGGCCTGGCGTTCGACCTCGAAGGGGTGGACCCCTGGGACCTCACGGCGCCGCCGGCGCCGGCGCTCGCCAGCGCCGAGGAGGCGGGAGAAGGGGTCGAGCTGTACTGGATGGCCCTGCTGCGCGACATCAATTTCCTCGATTACTCCGCCGATCACCCGGACGTGGCGGCGGCGGTGGCGGACCTCAACGCGGCGTCGGTTTTCAAGGGCCCGAGGGTCAACGGCAAGGTGACCGCCCAGAGCCTGTTCCGCGATCCGCTCCCGGGCGCTCTCGAGGGGCCCTACATCTCGCAGTTCCTCTGGCTGCCGACCCCGTTCGGCGCCGAGTACATCGACCGCAAGATCCAGACCTCGCTCCCCGGCGGCGACCACCTGACGCGCTACTCCGACTGGCTGGATACGCAGAACGGCTTCGGCTCGGTCTTCTCGCGCCCGGACCCGGTGCGCCGGCACATCCGCAACGGCCGCGACCTCGGCGAGTGGGTCCACGTCGACGTCCTGTTCCAGGCGTACTTCACCGCCTGCCTGATCCTCGGCTCGCCGACCAACGTCTTCGACGCGGAGACGGACGGCGGCATCGGGGCGCCCTTCAACCCCAGTAACCCCTACTTCTCCGTCCGCAACCAGGCGGGTTTCACCTGCTGGGGCGGGCCGCACATCAAGACCCTGTTGTGCGAGGTGGCGACGCGGGCGCTCAAGGTCACCTGGCACCAGAAGTGGCAGGTCCACCGGCGCCTGCGGCCCGAGGAATTCGGCGGCGTGGTGCACCACCAGGTGAAGTCGAGCCGCTACCCCGGGGCCCTGCACCGCGACATCCTGGAGTCGAAGGCGGTCGGCCGGGTGCTCACCAAGAACGGCACGGGCCTGCTCCCCATCGCCTTCCCCGAGGGGAGCCCGACCCATCCGTCCTACACGGCGGGCCACGCGACCGTGGCCGGCGCCTGCGTGACCATCCTCAAGTGGTTCTACGACGAGCGGTTCGTGATCAGCCAGCCGGTGGTCCCCACGCCGGACGGCCTGGCCCTGCAGCCGTACCAGGGGCCGCCGCTCACCGTCGGCGGCGAGCTCAACAAGCTCGCCTCGAACATCGCCACCGGCCGCAACATCGCCGGCGTCCACTGGCGCTCAGACGCCCGGGAATCGCTGCGCCTGGGCGAGGAGGTGGCGATCAGCATCCTGCAGGACCAGCGGGCACTCTATCCCGAGGTGTACTCGGGCTCCACGTTCACCCGTTTCGACGGCACCAGGATCACCGTTTGAGGAGGCCATGACCATGAACCGAAAGCTCGTTTCGGCTGTCGTCGGCCTCGCTCTGGCCGCCGCGGCGTTCCCCCTCTCCGCCCAGCCGCTGGGCGGGGTCAAATTCCACAATTTCGCCACTCCAGAGAACGGCATCACCTACCAGCGCGCGCCGTCCACCACCAAGGCGCTCGCCGAGGAGCTGCAGAAGCGTGGCCGCGTCGATCTCGGCTCCCTGCTGTTCGAATACCCGGTGAAGAGCAACGGCGCGCCGGGCGTCGCCCTGCTCGACTTCGACGGCGACGGCGACCTCGACCTCTATGTCACCAACGGCCCCGGCAAGGACAACGGCCTCTACCGCAACCGGCTCGCCGAGGACGGGCACTTCTCACTCCAACTGGTCCCCGGCGCCGCCGGCGCGGCGGCCACCGAGCAGGACTCGACCGGCACCTGCTTCGGCGACATCGACAACGACGGCGACCCCGACCTGCTGGTCCTGGGCCACAAGGGGCCCAAGCACCTCTTCGAGAACCAGGGCGGGCACTTCGTCGACGTCAGCAACCTCTCGGGTAGCGACATCGGCCGCGACGCCGACCTCGACCCGTCGTCCTGCGCCATGGCCGACCTCAACGGCGACGGCCTGCTCGACATCTTCGTCGCCAACACGTTCGACTGGAAGTCCAAGGCGGCGATCCTCGCCGAGCCCTGGGCGCTCAACGAGTACAACCAGATCTTCATCAACCAGGGGGGCAACCGCTTCAAGGACGTCAGCGCCGCCTCGGGGATCCAGAGCTTCCGCGACATCACCTGGGGTGTCGCGATGCTCGACGTCGACGGCGACGGCGACATCGACATCCTGACGGCCAACGACCAGGGGACGATCCCCACCTTCCGGTATGGCGGCTTCAACCGGGGCTTCGTCCGGCTCTACAAGAACGACGGCAAGGCCCACTTCACCGACGTCACCGCCACGTCGGGCCTGACCAAGCCCGGCGACTACATGGGGTTCGCGGTGGCCGACTTCGACGGCAACGGCACGCTCGACTTCTACGTGACGAACATCGGCGACTGGCTAATGACGCTGTTCGGGCTCCCATACGCCACGGGGGACATGACGTCGCGCTGGTTCCTCAACGACGGCACGGGGCACTTCAACGACGTTGGAGTCAACTCCGATCTGGCCGCCTCCGGCTGGGGGTGGGGCGCCTCGGCCCTCGACTACGACAACGACGGCGACTTCGACGTCGTCGCCTACGGCGGCTACGACGCGGGTCCGATCGTCGACCGCTCGAACCCGCGCTCGATCCTCAACAACGACGGCCACGCCAAGTTCCGGCTCGACGCCGATGCCCACGACGGCTCGCTCGACACCCAGCGGCGCAACGACCACGGAGTGGCCGTGGGGGACCTCAACGGCGACGGCTTCGAGGACATCGTCTCCGTTTCGGACGTCGAGGGTGCCCCTTTCTTCCCGGCGATCGCCTTCCCGTTCGGCCCGGGCGGACCCTATCAGGGCAAGGCCAGCTTCATCCCCTCGTGGATCCCGCAGGGGGACGGCACCTTCCAGTGGAGCGGCGTGCCGCTCCTGCCGGGCACCCTGGCGATCGAGATCAACAGCGGCGGCAACGGCAACAACTGGGCCGACGTGCGGACGGTCGGCACGGTGGGCATTACCTCGGGCGGCCGCAACAACCGGGACGGCATCGGCGCGGTGGTCCGCCTCACCCGGGTGGGCGGCGGCACGGCGACCCGGCCGGTCCTGGGCGGCTCCAGCCACGCCTCGGAGGACAGCCTGGTGGCGCACTTCGGCCTCGCCAAATCGCGGCGGGGCATGGTCGAGGTGCAGTGGCAGGGAGGGGTGAAGAACCGCCTCTACGCGGTCCAGGCGGGAGAGAAGGTCCGCTTCCCCGAGATCCCCTGCGACTTCGGCATCAAGTGGCCCAACCGCGCGGCGTACTCCACGTGCGTCGACAAGGCCCTCGGGGAGATCAAGGCGGCCGGTGTGCTGAGCTCGGCCGAGACCGCCCGTTTCCGGGCCAGCGCCCTGCAGGCCTACGACCAGAGCCACTGAGCTCTGCTCCGAAGGACACCAAGGACAAGGCACCGAGCCTCTGTCCTTGGTGTCCCGTTGGATTAGCATGAAGCTGTGCGATCCGATCTTTCAATGCCTGGGCGGTGGGGTTACGCCGCCGCCTGGCTGCTCTATCTGATTCTCTACGCGGCGGCGTTCGTGGCCAATGGCGTCCCACCGGGGCCGGCGGCCCGGAACGCCGTCGCGAACGTTCTGCCCGACGCGCTGCTCGGCTTGCTGGTCCTCGGGCTCCCCCGGCGGCTGCCGTGGCCCGAGAGCCGCAAGGCGCGCTTCTTCGCGATCCATCTCGGCTTGTTGATCGCCTTCATCCTGGCGTCCGCCGCGGGCTGGGCCGCGCTGGTGGGGCTCGACACGCTGCTGTTCCGGGAGCTCTCCCGGGGGATCAACTGGCGCATCGAGCCCTTGCGGATCCTGATCGACCTGTTGATCTATTGCGCTCTCGCGAGCCTCGCCTACGCGTGGCGGAACGCCGCCGCGGGCCGTGAGCAGGCGGCGCGCGCGGCCCGCGCGGAGGCGCTGCGGGCGCGGGCGGAGCTGGAGGCGTTGCGGAGCCAGCTCAACCCCCACTTCATCCTCAACACGATCCATGCGCTGATGGGCCTGGTGCGGCGCGAGCCCGCGGTGGCGGAGGAGGCGCTGGAGCGCCTGGGCGATCTCCTGCGCTACAGCCTCCGCGTCCAGCGCGAGGGCCTGGACCAGGTGGCGTTGCGGGACGAGTGGGCGTTCGTCCAGAGCTATCTGGACCTCGAGCGCCTGCGGCTCGGAGACCGCCTCCAGGTGAGCTTCGAGGCGGCGGCTCCCACGCTGGATTGCCGGGTGCCGAGCTTCGCCCTCCAGACCCTGGTCGAGAACGCCATTCGCCACGCCATCGCCCTGCGGGCCGAAGGGGGCCTCCTCGCCATCCGCGTGCGGCGGGCGGAGGACCGGTTGCGCCGGACAATCCGTGCGTGCTGTGGGCGGAGGCGAGCTTCTATCTCTATTCGCCGCCCGAATACGGCGGGAGCGTGCCGCGCGCGATCGAGATCTACCGCCGGATGAGCGAGGTCAGCCCGGCGGTGAGCGACGCGAGCTCGCCGCTGCCGGACTGGGGCAAGCCGGAGGCGCTGATGTCCCTCGCCTTTTCGCACCTCAACCAGAAACCGCCCGACCTGGCCGCCGCCAGCGAGGAGGCCCACGCGGCGCTCCGCTTGCAGCCGGAATGGTCTTTCGTGCGGGACGTGCTGTTGCCGAAGATCGAGGCTGCGCAGAAGGCTACGGACCCTTCCGCGCCTTCAGGCAGAGATTGACCGTCGACCGCCCCGGCGGCTCGTTCATCCGGTTCTTGCGGTCGATGTGGTTGAGGAGCCTGAGGCCGAGGTTGACGGGGTGGAGGGGGCTGCCGCCGTCCTGGTCGAAGCCGCCGCGGTCGGCCACGCCGGCGAGGCCGCGGCCGAGGAGGCCCGATTCGAGGAGCGGCTTGCCCAACCCGTAGAGCAGGTTGTGGATGAAGGGGAACGCGTGGTGGGTGAAGGAGCGCTCCTCCTCGACCTCGAAGCCCGCCGCGCGCGCCGATGACCGGAGTTGCTCCGGCGTGTAGAGCCGGACGTGGAAGGCCCAGATGCCGGCGAGGGGGCCGCGGCCGATGTGGGTGCCGAAGAGGGTCTCCAGGGTCTTGTTGACCGGGTCCCACCAGAAGGGGTAATCCGCGTGGGGCACGGTGATCAAGGCCAGCCCTCCGGGCTTGAGGACGCGGCGGACCTCGCGCAGGGCGTCCACGTCGCGGTCGACGTGCTCCAGGATCTCGGAGAGGAGGACGGCGTCGAAGGTCTCGTCCGGGAAGGGGAGGTCATAGATCGAGGCGTTGCCCACCAGAACGTCCGGCAGGTGGGCCGTGTTGCGCCGCGCCTTGCGGAGATAGGAGAGCTCCAGGTCGACTCCGAAGAGCCGGGCGGTCCCCAGGTG
The DNA here is from genome assembly GCA_045807625.1 of Thermoanaerobaculia bacterium. Lineage (GTDB taxonomy): Bacteria > Acidobacteriota > Thermoanaerobaculia > Multivoradales > UBA5704 > DATARR01. The sequence goes on from JBJMHA010000028.1 coordinate 30,230, forward strand.
GCGCAGCATCTTGAGATAGAACCCGCGGCCGCACCCGCAGTCGAGAATCGTCCGGCCGTCCGTGGGCCCCAGCCATTCGAAGATCGTCCACGCCCGCCGCTTGAAGGCCATGTCGGCCTCCTTGCGGGTGAGGTGCTCGTAGGGGGGGGCGGGTGGGGGCATGGGGCGGGATCTTACTGCGGGTGGGAAGCCAAGGGTCGAGCGTCCTTTGTAGGGGCGGCCCTATGTGGCCGCCCTGGGTGGGGGAATCCGACCGGCAGGCGCCCACCCGCCCAGGGCGGCCACATAGGGCC
>JBJMHA010000029.1:0-121583 GCA_045807625.1 Thermoanaerobaculia bacterium
CAGGCGGCGGTCTGGCGAAGCGACAGGCCGCAGAAACCGTAAACCAGCGCCAAACGCAAGAGGTCATCGGCACTGCGCACCGCCCGCCATCTCTGGGCCCCCCCGGTCTCCCGAAGGCTCTTCTCCAAATCCACGGCCGGCAGCGCGGCTCGAAGGAACTCCCACTCTTCTGTAAATGCCCGAAGATCGCTCATGGGCACTAGAATACACGATTAGAACCTCACTTTAAACGATAAAGTTAGCGCCTATGCCCGACTCGGGAGAGGGGAAAACCCTGTAGGGGCGGCCCTGGGCGGGGGTGGCCTTCCAAACAGGGCGGCCACATAGGGCCGCCCCTACGAAACAGCCCGTGGGCACGGGCTCACACCCGCTCCAACAATACATACCCCGAAAACCGCCGCATTTTTTCCCTTTTCTCTTTCGGCATCAGCTTCCCGAGCAGGTTCCAGATCCAGGCGCCCTTCATCGTCCGGTTCAGCCGCTGGGCCTCCTCCCAGACCGCGCGATACTGCGCCTCGCGCCAGCCGTAGGGCCGGAAGAAATCCGTTCCCTCGACGGGCGCGAACTTGAACGGCGCTCCGCCCTCCGCGAGGCTCTTCCCCCAGGTCCGGCTCATCCTCTTGAGCAGCTCCGGGCTCCCCAGGTCGATCAGCCACTCCTGAAAGCTCGGTTGCGCGTGCAGGTCGGTGGCTAGCGCCGCGACCTGCTCCGGATCGAGATAGATCAGCAGCCCTTCGGTGACGACGATCGCCCGCTTCGCGCCGGCGCCGAGCCGCGCGAAAAGCGCCCGGCGCGCCTCCGCGTCCGTGAGGTCCACCGTCACGGCCTCGTAGCGGCACTTGGGTTTCTCGTCCCGCAGCATCTCGGTCTTGTAGTTGAGGATGCCGGGGAGGTCGACATCCACCCAGTGGAGCTCCGGCGGCAGCGGCAGCCGCCAAGGGCGCGCGTCGAGCCCCGCCGCGAGGTTGACCACGAGGTCGGCCCCCCGCTTCCGGACCGCATCGAGGATGATCTCGTCGAAGACCGCCGTGCGGACGATCATCGGCCACGCGAAGGCCCGCCCCTTCGGCAGGGAGTCCAGGATCTGGTGGCCGCGCTCGCCCGCCAGCCGGTCGGCGTAGGGATCGCGGAAGAGCGCGTCAGGCCGGGCGCTCTCCATGGCGCGGTAGACCGCCACCCAGCGCGCGGTGTCAGAGACGTTTTCGATAGCCATAGGTATCTCTCCTCAGTGGTTCCCGAACAGCTTGCCCAGCACCCGGCTCACTCCCTTCTCCACCTGCCGCCGGACGACCGCGCGGACGGCCCGGCCGCCCATCTCCCGCAGGGCGTCGCCGTCGGCGGTGACGCGCGGGCTCTGGGGGGTCCCCGTCACGCGCAGCGGCACGGTCACCCAGCCGCTGTCGTCCACCAGGTCCAGATACTGCGAGGGAATGCGCGCCAAGGCCACGGCATCACGGGGGGCCCGCACGGCGATCCGCAGGTCCACCGGGCCGTCGAGGTCCGCCCAGCCGGAAATGCCGAGCGCGAGCAGCGAGGTGCGCACCTCGAAAGGGGAGAGGTGGAGGCGGTTCGCACGGACCTGGAAGGGGATGGTCGCCGGCTGATAGGCCGACCCTTGCAGGGAGGCGCGGCCGAGCACGGTCTCAATGGCGGAGAACAGGGGGGAGCCCGGCAGGCGGCCCGCCGCCAGCGCCAGGGTGCCCTCGCCGTCCATGTCGAGCGTCTCGGTGCCGCTGCCCGTCGCCGCGAAGCGCACCACCCCGGGGCCGAAGCCCCCGCCGGGACCGGCGACGAGCACGGCGTTGGTGTCCAGGGGATCGACGCCCAGGGCCAGGCGGTAGGCGAAGGGGTCGCGGTTGAGATCGGCGTCGAATTGACCCAGCAGGAAGCGCCCCTGGGGGAGCTTCAGCCCGAAATTCTCCAGGATGAAGTGGCCGTCCGCCAGCCGCAGCCGGCCGCTCCCCTCGGTGGCTTTCATGCCGCCCAGGAGGATCTCGCCGGTGCGCAGATCGCCGCCGGCGCGCAGGCCCTGGATCGCCGAGGGCGCGTCAGCCAGGGCGAGGCCGCGCAGCTCGACGTCCAGCCCATGGATCTCCACGTCCGGCGCCGGCGCCCCCTCGGTCCGGACGGCGAGGGTCCCGCCTTGCAGCCGGATGCTGTCCACGGCCAGCGCCGGACCGTCCGCCGGCTGGGCTTCAGCCTCCTGGCTTGGCCTGGGGGTGGCCGGCGGCTTCTCCTTCCAGACCGGCTTGGGCAGAGGGCCCCGCGTCAGCGCCTTCTTCGGAGGGGTCACCAGCTCGATGCGCGGCTCATAGATCACGATGCGATCGATCTTGACCCGGCCCCGCAGCAGGGGGAGAAGCCGGTGCTCGGCGAGGAAGCCTTGAGCCCGCAAGGTCAGCCGCCCGCTCAGGCTCTGGGACGCCACCCGCACGCCTTCCATCCGCAGGCCGCGCACCAGGTTCAGCCGGAATCCGTCCGCCTCGACCTGGAGGCCGGTCTGGGCGCTCACCTGCTCCAGCACCGCCCTGCCCAGCCGCGGCGAATCGAAATCCACGAGCAACAGCACCGCCAGCGCCACGACCAGCAGCGCGGCGATGAGGCCACCGCCGACCCAGAGCTTTTTTCGCATGGTGGGTCTAGGATAGCAAAGGGTCCGGTCTATAGAGATGCCCACCGTCTTTAAGGAAATCGACGATCCAGAAGAAATCGGCTACGGATCGAGCCAAGAGGGGTTGGCGCGCGTGTTATAATTTCGCAAAACGTGCGATCTAGGGCGGGGCAAGTTGCCATGGCATCGGCCGACGAGGAGCAGTCGTGGATCGGCAAGACCGTCTCACACTACGAGGTCCTCGAAAAGCTCGGGGGCGGCGGAATGGGAGTGGTCTACAAGGCCCGCGACCTGCGCCTGGACCGCTTCGTCGCCCTCAAGTTCCTTTCTCCCCATCTCGGCGACTCCGGGGAGGCCCGCCAGCGCTTCATTCATGAAGCCAGAGCCGCCTCCGCTCTCGATCACCCCAATATCGTCACTCTCTATGAGATCGGTGAGACCGGCGACGGCCACCTGTTCCTGTCCCTGGCCTTCTATGACGGCGAGACCCTGAAAAAGCAGATCGAGCGCGGGCCGCTCAAGATCGAGGTGGCCCTTGACTACGCTTGCCAAGTTGCCTCCGGCTTGGCCCGAGCGCACGCGGAGGGGATCGTCCATCGCGACGTCAAGCCCGCCAACCTTCTCGTCAGCCGCCAGGGACAGGTCAAGATCGTCGACTTCGGTCTGGCCAAGCTGGCCAGCCAAACCCGGCTGACGCAGGCCGGGCTCGCCCTGGGCACCTCAGGCTATATGTCGCCCGAGCAACTCCGGGGCGAGGAGGTGAACCATCGCACCGACATCTGGGCGCTGGGAGTCGTGCTCCACGAGATGATCACCGGCCGGCTGCCGTTCCGGGGCGACAGCCCCGGAGCGATCGCCCACGCCATCCTTTATATCGATCCGGAGCCGATGACGGCCTTGCGCACTGGGGTCCCTCTGGAGCTCGACCGCATCGTCCTCAAGATGCTGGCCAAGAATCCGGCCGACCGCTATCAGCATGTCGACGAGATCCCGGTCGATCTGCGGGCGGTGCGCAAGACCAGCGGCAGCGCGACCAGCGCGATGGCGACGACGCTCGCGGCACCGGCGGCGGTCATGGCGCCGGCCCGCCCGCCGACCCGCCGCCGCGGGCGGACGGCCGTCCTCCTGGCTGTTGCCCTCCTGGCGATCGCCGGCGCCGCCCTCTGGACAGGGCGGTTCCTGACCCAGCGCTCGCTCCCGCGCCATCCCTCCTTCCGGTACTTCGACGCCGGCTCCAGTGTGGTGCGACACGCGCGCTTCACGCCGGACGGCCAATCCTTCGTCTACGACGCGACCAGCGGCGCCGAGCCCACCCGCATCTTCCTGGCGAGGTCCAACGATCCGGTGTCCATGCCCGCCACCCTGCAGACGGCGGTACTGCTCTCCGTTTCGGCGACTGGCGAAGCGGCCATCCTGGTCCAGGAGGATCCCGCGGTTCCGGACTTCTTCCCGGGAACGCTCGCCCGGGTTCCCTTGCTCGGCGGCGGCCGCCGCAAGATCCTGCGTGAGGTGCTCTCGGCGGACTGGTCTCCGGACGGCTCCGACCTCGCGATCCTGCGGCAAGCGGGCAGCGTCTGCCGCCTCGAGTTCCCCATCGGCAGGGTGCTCCAAGAGATGTCGGACGCGGGAGAGCTCCGGTTCGCTCCCGACGGAAAGCGGATCGCCTTCCTGGACCGGCCCGTGGAAGAGGACGACCGCGGCTCGGTCGCCGTCGTGGATCTCCAGGGGAAAAAGCGGGTCCTGTCGGACGGCTGGTTCTCCCTGACCGGTCTTGCCTGGTCGCCCGGCGGTGACGAGGTCTGGTTCACCGGCTCCAAGACGGACAATTTTGCCTATAGCCTCCAGGCGGTCGATCTCCAGGGAAAGGAAAGGACGCTCCTCAGCGCGCCTTCGCCCTTGACGCTGCTCGACGTCTCTCGCCAGGGGCGTGTCCTCCTGGCTCGTGGGGAAACGAATCAGGAGGCCTACACCTGGTCGGCCGGACAAGCCGGCGTGCGGGAGATCGGCTGGCTCGGGAACGCCGTACCGACGGACCTTTCCCCGGATGGCAAGACGGTTCTCGTGACCTACTATAGAACCTCCAGCTACTTTGTCCAGTTGCGCCCGGTCGACGGCTCGCCCGCGATCCAACTGGGAGAGGGAGCGTCGCAGGGCTTCTCCCCTGACGGCAAATGGGTGGCGGCCCTGGTCTACGGTCCGCCGGCCAGGCTCATCCTGTATCCGGCCGACCTGGGCAGCGGGGCGAGGACCCTGGCACTCCCGTTTTCAGTCTCCTATGCCCAATGGTTTCCCGACGGGAAGCGCCTCGCGCTCCAGGGCGAAGAGCCTGGCCACGGCGCCCGCTGCTACGAGCTCCCTCTGGCCGGCGGTCGTCCCAGGCCCATGACACCGGAAGGCACCTTCTGCGGCGGTCGCCAGACTCTCATCTCGCCCGACGGCAGGTGGCTGATCGGCTTCGCGGGCAAGGACCGGCTCCTCTATCCCACCGCGGGAGGGCCGCCTCGCAAGCTCCTGCCGCACCAAGCCTGGGAATTCGTGGCCCGCTGGCACGCCGACGGGAAAGGGGTCTTCCTTGTCTCCCCGATGCCACCCTGGAGGATTTACCTGGGGGATGTGACGACCGGCGAGCGCAGGCTGTGGAAGGAGCTCGCGATTCCCGAAAGACCGGGAGCTCTGCAGGTCAGCAGTTTCGTGCTCAGTCAGGATGGAACGACCGGCGTCCAATCGTTCATCCGCACTCGCTCGTACCTCTATCTTGCGGAAGGATTACAGTAGAGACGCGCGCCCCCAGCCGGCCCTGCGCGGGCGGTGCGGCGAGCCCGATCCGTGGGGAGGCCCTCGCGCTTGCGACATCCTGAAAAGGCTGGTAGGGTCGTGCGCGCTCACATTTTGAAGACCGGAGGGAACATGGCAAGCGACATCCTCGATGTGGCCATCGTCGGCGGCGGCGTGTCCGGCGTCTATTCGGCGTGGCGGCTGTTGACGGACGGCAAGATAAAGAACGTGGCGGTGTTCGAGGCCAGCGACCGGATCGGCGGCCGCCTCCTCTCCGTGCCCGCGCCGAAGATCCCGAACATGGTCGCGGAGCTCGGCGGCATGCGGATCCTGCCGGCGGTGCAACCGCTGATCACCAACCTCATCCAGACGCTCAACGGGCATCTGCGCGGCGCGGACCAGATCGTCACCTATCCCTTCCCGGTCGATCAACCGCAGAACCTGGCCTACCTCCGCGGCGTCTATCTGCGGCTCGTGGACTTCACGACCCGCCCCAACCTGGTGCCGTATCACCTCACCTTCCAGGAGACCGGGAAGACATCCGGCACGATCATGGTCGACGCCATCGAGCAGATCGTTCCCGGCATCACGAGCTCCTCCCTCAACGAGGAGCAGCGGCAGCGGATGGCCCGCGAGGCCTCGTTCGCCGGCGTGCCGCTCTACCGGCAGGGGTTCTGGAACGTCCTGATGCGCGTGGTGAGCGGCGAAGCCTTCCAATTCTCGGTCGACTCCGGCGGCTACGACTCGACGCTCAGCAACTGGAACGCGGCCGACGCCATCCCCTGGTTCCTGTCGGATTTCGGCGTCGACCCCGAGTACGAGGGGTTCAAAAATGGTTTCCAACAGGTGCCGCTCACCCTCGCCAGCCTGGTCGAGTCCGCCAAGGGGGGCTCGATCACCAGGAACGCCAAGCTCGAAACCTTTATCCACGACAAGAAGGCCGGCACCTTCGAGCTGCGCTTCGAGGACGGCTCCACCCGCAGGGCGCGGGCGCTGATCCTCGCCATGCCGCGCCGCTCGCTGGAGCTGATCTCCAGCCCGCTGCTCAGCGATCCGGCGGTGGCCCAGTTGATCAAGAGCGTCACCCCGCGGCCGCTCTTCAAGCTGTTCACCACCTACACGAGCCCCTGGTGGCTGGCGGCCGGCGTGCAGGCCGGCCGCACCGTCACCGACCTGCCGGTGCGCCAGACCTACTACTGGCCGCAGAACGACGGCAAGCCGGCGCTCTCCGGGCGGGCGATGCTGATGGCCAGTTACGACGACGGCACCAATATCAGCTTCTGGGACGGGCTGCGGCCGAAGCGCGGCCAGGGCTGGCGCCCGGGGGTGAAGGCCGCCGAGCTCGAGGTCTTCCTCGGCGAGGCCGACGAGGAGAACATCGATCCCGAATGGCGGCGGTACCACGCGCCGCTCCGCATGGTGCGCGAGGTCGAGCGCCAGCTCCAGCAGATCCACGGCCTCGGCTTCGTCCCGTCGGTGGTCGACGCGGCGTTCAAGGACTGGGGCGACGACCCCTTCGGCGGCGGCTGGAACAACTGGAACATCGGCGTCAAGAGCTGGGAGGTGAAGGAGAAGATCGTGCAGCCTCTCGGCGACAAGATCCCGTTCCACATCTGCGGCGAGGCCTACTCGGACGCGCAGGGGTGGGTCGAGGGGGCGCTCCAGACCGCGGACATGATGCTGGCGAAATTCGGCTTGTCACCCCTTTCGGCGAAGGCGGCGAAGGCGGCCAAGGGCGCCAAGAAGAAGCGTTAGCGCCAAGCAGGCCACGCACGAGCCCAGGATCCCCCAGCGCAGCGCCGCCGCGGCCGGGACCGACACTCCGAGCCCGGCCGCCACCGCCAGCCAGGCCGCGATGCAGGCCGGGCACTTGGGCAGGAGGACCAGGACCGCCGCCGGTGCCACGGTCCCGGCGGCCGTCCCGCAGCACCGGCGGGCGCTCACGCGCGCGCCTCCCCCGAGCAGCAGGCGTGAGCCTGGGGAGCGGGGTCGTACCGGTCGTGATGGCGGACCCAGGCCATCGGATGGGGCAGACCGGCCTCGGCGCGCCCCTTCGGCGCGAAATCGAGATAGGTGTAGACCCCGAGCAGCTCCTCGAGGCCGCGCGCGTAGGTCGAGTAGGTGTGGTAGATCTCTCCGTCCTCCCCCTTCAGGAAGACGCTGAGGCCGGGCGCCTCCTCGCTGGGGAATCCCTTGCGGTCATAGTTGTACGGCGCGTTCCCCTGGGCCATCTCCTCCGGCGTGAAGGAGACGCGGTAGTCGCGGTTGAAATCGTTTTCAAAGGAGGAGACCCACTTGAAGCGCCAGCCCATGCGTTTCTGGAAGGCCGCGATCTGCTCCGGGCGCGCCCGCGAGACGGCCACCAGCGTCACGTCCCGCTGGGCGAGATGGGCGAGGCTGCCGTCGAAGTGATCGGCCGCCATGGAGCAACTGGGGCAGCCCTCCGCCCACTCCGGACCGAACATGAAGTGATAGATGGCCAACTGGCTGCGGCCGTCGAAGAGATCCGCGAGCGTCCTCTGCTGGCCGTCCGTCCCCTCGAAGAAGTATTGCTTTTCCACCCGCTCCCAGGGGAGCTCGCGGCGCTGGCGGCTGAGCTCGTCGCGCAGCCGGGTGAATTCCTTCTCCTTGGCCAGCAGCCCCTTGCGGGCCGCGATCCACTCCTCGGGCGAGACGACGGCGTGCGCGGGGGCGATCGTTGCGGAAGCTTGTGTGCTCATGGTCGATCCTACCTTTCCTTTCCAGTTCGAGCTGCGGTTCTGCTGGTAGTACGGCTCCCGATCGCTCCGGGATACGCGTCAATTGGGAAAGGGCTCGCCGGCCACGAACGATGTTGCCGCGGACAGGATCCATGGGCAATGCAGGTAATCCACGATGCGCGTGATCCGCTGATCGGCCACTTCGAGGCGCGCGGCCGATTCGGGCTTCCACCCGCCGCCGTCCCGGTTGAAGAGGATGATCACCACAGGCTCGCCGTCCACCTCCCCCACCTCCAGGCGCCAGGGCACCGGCCAGCGGCTGTAGTTGGCGGCGTAGGGGGCCTCGGCCAGAAGGCCGGAGAAGCGGTCCATCACGCGCAGGCGCGCGTCGGCCGCGATCAGCTCCCGCAGGCCGTCCCAGTCGCGCTGGTTGAACCGCTCGACGTAGAGATGGAGGATCCGGGCCTCGTCCGCGCTCCTCTCGCGCCGCGCCGGCTCCGGCCCGGGCGAGCCGGGCAATTTCGAGCGGCCGCGATGGAGCGCCGCCTTGACGCCGCCCACGGTGGAATCGACCAGCTCCGCGATCTCCTCCAGCGAATAATCGAAGACGTCCTTCAGCAGCACGCAGGCGCGCTCCTTCGGGGGCAGGGCCAGCACGAGGTGCTCGACCGCCCGTCCGAGCGCCGGCCCCGGCGGATCGTCCGGCATCACCCAGTCCGGCGCCGTGGCGGCCGTCTCCGCTTCTTCCCGGACTCCCCGGCGGCGCAGGAAGTCGATGCACCGGTTGTGGGCGATGCGGAACAGCCAGGGGGACAGCGGCCGGCTGTCGTCGAAGCTCTCCAGCGTCCGGTAGGCCTGGAACAGCGCCTCCTGCACCACGTCCTCGCCGTCCAGCACCGACCCGGTCATCCGGGAGCAGTAGCGGTGCAGGCTCGGGCGGAGGGTGGAAATCGTCTCCAGGAAGGCCCGGTAGCGGGCGTCGAAGGGGCCGGGGGTGTCCGTCTCGCGCAGGTCCATGACTCCTTAATACGCGGCCCGGGCTCCTGGGGATACGGAACATGAGAGAAATCAATCAGCAGCCCGGAGCTCCCACAATCTGGCTAGGTCGCGGGCGCCATGCACGAAGGCAACGACGAAGACTGCTTCAGGGTTGATCCTGTAGATCAGCCTGTAACTCTTTACAGACAATTCCCGGGTATCTGGAGAGCGGGCCTCTGGAACGATCCGGCCACGATCCGCCAGGGTTCCCAAAGACTTCGCCGCCCCCCTGGCTTCGCGCACCAGAGCGGCGGCATAGAACCGGGAGTCACGGGCGATGAAGTCCGCAGCTTCGGAGAGATCCCGGGTCGCGGCTTCGGTCCACCTTACGGCTCGAGCCACTTCGCCATCCGCCGGTCGAATTCCTCTTCGGAAAGGGTCCGGCCGGACTCGATGTCCTCGAGCCCGTGGTCGATCTTCTGGCGAACGTAGAGGTGGTACTGAATGTCTTCCAGCGACGCGTCGTCCGGCAGACGTTCGAGAAGGAGGCGGACCTCTTCTTTGGCGGCGCTCATGGAGGAAATTCTACCTCATTCGGGGGAGCAGCGAAACGCCTGGGCAAACCTGCGAGCCACCCGGGGAGACGGTCCCCCCCGGGTGGCTCGCAGGCGCTCAGCTTTGATTCACCGGGTGCCGCCGGCCGGATAGCAGTACGTCGTCTGCTGGCTGCCGGAGCCGCAGGTATAGCAATCCAGGGGGTGGCCGGCCGCGTCGTGCCACCCCGTCTCACGCGTGCAGGTTACGGCCGCGACCGCGGAAGAGCCGAGAGCCAGAGTCGTCAAGACCAGAGCGAGAGCGCGAAGAAGACGGACAGAATTTTTCGTCATGGTGAGAATCTCCTATCGCTTTGGGAATTGATCGCTACTGGGTGCAGAACCCCGTGCGCGGGTCGCAATTACGAATGATGACGCAGGGCTCGCCGCTGTCGAAGAGCCCGTTGGCCAGAGTGGCGAATTCCGCGGAGACCTTGAACGCCTCGATCCCCTTTTTGCGCCCCTGCGAGCAGACGTTGTTCGTCCAGAAGCACTGCCCTCCCAGGTCGGGGCTCCGCTGCAGGAACGATTTGTAGAGGTCGCCGGTGAAGGCCTCGAGGGACATGCGGTCCATGTTCGCGGCGGGATTGCGCTGCTCGTAGGCCGGCGTCTGGGTATAGGTGCTGGGATCGATGCTGTGGATGTCGTAGGAGGTCTGCGTCTCGATCAGAGTGGAGACGAACCGCTTCGCCTCCTCCAGCAGGGAAGAGCTGCTGTAGCTCGCGTCCAGGAGGTTCCAGTACTCCGCCCTCCGCTCGTTGCAGGTAGGGGTACGCCCCAGCGCTCCCTGATAGGCCTTGATGACGAAGCTGTCATAGCTCCGCGGAGACGGGTTCTGCGCCGGCAGGCTGGTCAGCCCGCTGCAGTCGCATTGGCAGCCGCCGGTCGAATAGGTGCAGGCGGTCTGGGCCCACGCGCTGTGCAGTGGCAGCAGCATGAGCAGGAACAGGAACGTGAAGGCCGACCGCTGGATGGCTTTGGACGTATGACGCATGGAAATTTCTCCTTGACAGGCTACTGGACGTTACAAATCTCGAATCGGGGGTCGCACGACTGGCAGGACCACGGGTTGACTTGGCAAGGATCGGGGTATTCACAGAAGCAACCCCCGCCGTTCCAGGTGCCGCCGCTCTGGGTGCAGGTGTTCTGGTAGTACGGCGCGCAGGGATCGGAGGGCGCTTCGCAGGCGCAGGTCACGTCGTTCCAATTGCCCTGTAGATTGGCGCAGCTCTGCCGCTGATTCGCATCACAGTCGGGAGCGACGACGGTCTGGGTGCCCGCCTGCGTGAAGAGGTTGAAGGGTACTCCCTGGAAGCGGTACGTGCCGTTCGGCGGCGCCTCGTAGGGATTGACGGTGTACCAATAGCCGTAGTCCTGGCTGTACCAGGAGTAGAAGGGTGTGCCTCCGTAGATTCCACTCGCCGGCAGCGCATAGCCGGCGATCCCCTGGTAGACGTAACCTGATCCGTAGTTGATGCCGTTGCCGTAGTAGTAATACGGCGTGCTGCGCTGATTGACGCGGTGCCGGTAGACCGGGATGGTGTAGTTCCCGACCGGAGTGGGCATCAGGCCGGCCGGCGGGTTCCCCCAGTACGGGGTCAGGGCTCCCTCGAAGATGTACCCCAGGGAGTACCCCTCATTGATGTCCCGCGTCAGCAGGTAGCCGAGCCGGGAGCTCGGTACCCGGAAGCGGTAGAAGGGCTCGGGGCTGACGGTCAGGTTGCGGTCGGCGTGGACGGCCGACGCGGCTCCGAGACCGCAGAGCAGGGCGAGAACGGCGCGACAGACAAATTTCCTCATATGGCTCTCTCCTTTGACTATCGATCCGAGAGGACGGCGCGTCCTGGCGCCGTCTCTCTCTTCATGAATCAACTAACGGAGGGAATCGCGAAGTGGCGGAGCGCCGGGCTCACTTCAGGGTGAGCAGCCAGATGTCGCCCTGCTCGGTGTTGCGGGCCAGGTAGAGGACGCGGCCGTCCGGGCTCACGGAAAAATCGTTGTAATCGGACCCCGGAGGGGTCGTCAGCACCTGCCGTGAGGCTCCGCTTTGGGTATCCAGAAGAAAGAGCGCGCCGTTGTCCCAGTAGAGCAGGTGGCGACTGTCGGAGAGCCAGGTCGCGCCCTCGCCGCGCTCGGCGACCTTCCGGTAGACGCGGCCGGGCAGCGAGTAGAGGACGACTCCGGGAGCCTGCTCCCCGCCGTCCGGCTGGTGCAGAGCTCCGGCGAGCCAGCGGCCGTCCGCCGACCAGGAAGAGGCCGAAAAGCCCATCCCCTTCCCTGGGGAAGGGAGGAGCACAGAGTGTCTCTCCGCCGCCGGCCGGCTGAGGTCGATCAAGGCCTCGTTCTCTCTGAGGTCGCAGGCGAGCCAGCGACCATCCGGGGACCAGACCGGATGATAGGCCCGCCGGCCGGAAGCGGCCGCCGCCCGCTCGAGCTGGCTGCCGTCGGCGCGGAGAGTCCAGATCTCATACTGGCCACCGCGGTTCGAATAGAAGGCGATGCGCCGGCCGTCAGGCGACCAGCGCGGTTGACGGTCCTTGAATTCGTCGTCGGTCAGCCGGCGCAGACCGGTGCCGTCGGGATGGATGACGAAGAGGTCCTCCCGGGGCGCCTGGGTCTGGTAGACGAGCCAGCCGCCATCCCGGGAAGCGTCGAACGTGGCGATCACGCTGGCGGTCTGCACGATCGCCGCGGGCGGCCCCGCGAGGGTCCCGTTCTCGGGATCGAAGGGCACTTTCTCCAGGATCGTCCGGATCTCTCCACTGGTGAAGACGACATGCCGGCCGTCGCCCGAGACGCTGAGCAGCATGCTCGGCTGGCTCGAGGTAGTGACCGGCTCGGGCTTTCCCAGCACGCGTCCGGAGCGCTCGTCGATGGGCAGCCGCCACAGGTTGGTGACGCCGCTCCGGTCGCTCGCGAAATAGAGAGAGCGCCCGTCAGGAGACCAGACCGGATTCCAGTCGATGCTCGTGCCCGTGGTGACCTGGACCGCCTCGCCGCCATCGGCGGGAACGGTCCAGATCACCCGCTGGCTGGAGGATGAGATCCCCCAATAGGCGATGCGGAGGCCGTGCGGCGACCAGCTCGGCTGCACGGCGTCCCCTTCGTGGACCAGCCGCCGCTGCCCCGTCTCCAGGCTGACCCGGTAGATCCGGCTCGGGCGCCTCCGGACCAGCGGGGTGTCGATCCCCTCCGTGGCGCAGACGATCTCCCGGCCGTCCGGCGACCAGGCCGGGTTGAAGCCGAAGTCGGTGACCCGGCGCACCGACTCTCCCATCAGCCCCATCACGAAGATGCCGCCGCCCTCGCGCTCCGAACGGAAGGCGATCTGGCGGCCGTCCGGGGAGACGGCGGGCTGGGAATCGTCTTCCCGGGAATTGGGGAGCAGGTCCAAGGCCGTGCCACCCCCGACCTGCTGCAGATAGAGACGGCTCCGGTCCCCGACCTTGCGGGCGTAGACGAAGAAGTTGCCGTCAGGGCTGAGGCTGGGGAACCACTCCTTGCCGGGCAGGTCGGTCAGACGGGTCAGCGTGGCGAGACGGGGGTCCGGTCCCACCGCGCCGGATCGCCGGAGGGCCTCGAGCAGGAGCCACGAGCCGGCGGCGGCGAGCGCGATCAGCAGCACGGCCGCCCAGGCCGGGAGACGCCGCCAGGCGGGGCGAGGAGACGCCGCGGCCGGGCGTTCCAGGGCGGAGAGGTCGTCCAGCAGCGCTCCCGCGTCCGGATAGCGGTCCGCCGGATCCTCGGCGAGCATGCGGGAGAGGAGAGCCTCGACCTCCGGCGGCGCGTCCGGCAACATCTCCCGGAGGACGGCCCCCAGGGACCAGACGTCGCTCCGTGCATCCACCTCTCCAAATCGCGCCTGCTCGGGCGACATGTAGCCGGGGGTGCCGAAGAGGGGCCCGGACAAGGGCTGGTCGGGGAGTCGGGCGAGACCGAAGTCGAGGATCTTGACGAGGCCGTCCGGGGTGAGCATCAGATTGGCGGGCTTGATGTCCCGGTGGACGATCCCGTAATCATGCGCCTTGGCCAGGCCACGGGCGACCTGCGAGGCGATACGCAGCGCCTCCGCGGCGGGCAGGGGGCCCCGCTCCAGGCGTTGCTTCAGGGTCTCCCCCTCGTAGAAGGCCATGGCGAGGAAGAGCTGACCCTCGGCCGTCTCGCCGACCTCGTAGATAGTGCAGAGGTTGGGGTGGTCGAGCGCCGAGGCCGCCCGCGCCTCGTTCAGGAAACGCGCCTTGGCTTGGGTGTTGGGCGCCAACATCGGGGGGAGGAATTTGAGAGCGACCGTGCGCCCCAGGAGGGTATCCTCGGCGCGATAGACAACGCCCATCCCGCCGGTCCCCACTAGATCGAGGAGCCGGTACCGCGATGGGGGCTCGGGCTCCTCGCTTGCCTTATGCTTTCTTCCCATACGATAATAATGACTCGACAGCTACCTATCTGAGGAGACGGCCCATGAAGAAGAAAGTTGCCAGGAAGCTTCGGGTTTCTCGGGAGACGCTTGTGGCTCTCACAAGCGCGGAGGTCCAGACGGTGGCGGGAGCGGAGGGTGCCAGCAAATTCTCCTGCCCGTCCGACTGTGGTGGCGCTGCCCTCTGCCCGGCAACGCTGACGGGTTCTCTGGTAACGGATTGAAGGATCTCGGTGCGACAGACGACGTCTGATAATGACTCAACGAGGAGATATTCAATGAGAAAGAACGATTTCAAAAAGCTCCGGCTTTCTCGGGAAACGTTACAACCCCTCACGAGCTCGGATATCCGGAAGGTATGGGGAGGGAGCCAGTTTTCTTGCCCGTCCGACTGTGGCGACAATGGTTGCCAACCCCCCACCTATAAGTCGGAAGTGGGAACCATGGAGACGGTGACGCGGTAGAGCCTCAGCGGCGGCGCGCCGCTTCACGCCCGCGCCGCCAATTCCGGATTTCGCCCGTTAACGTAGTATAGGGCGAGCCCGCCTTCGGCTCGCCGGGAGACATCCGGGATGCTCAAGAAAAGGCCCTCCACCCAGTTCGTCACTCCCCATTCCTCCGCTCAACGCTGGCCGCGCCGCACCAGCGCGCCGTCCGTCTTCACGGCGTTCGTCCGCGGCCTGCAGGGAGCGAGAACTCCGGACGCCGACCTCTTCCACGACACCTGGCACGGCCTGCGGGCGGCGCTGGTCCAGGAGCTGAAGCGGCGCGGGCTGTGGCAGAGCCCCCCCGCCTACCTGGGAGCCTGCGGCTGGGAGAGCTGGGACTCCGAGGCGCCGCCGGGCTCGGGCCCCGCCCGCGCCCAGAGCGCCCTGGGCGAGCTGGTCGCCGACTGCTACGCCTTCATCTTCGTCGACCGCGTGCAGAGCCTCAAGCGGCACCTCGAGGAGAAGCCCGACATCGACGGCCTGGTCCTCCTCAACGTCCGGCACTTCCTGCACGAGCGGCAGAAGGTGCACGATCCGCTCGGCTTCCGGGTCTTCGAGCTGGTGCAGGCCGCGGTCGAGGAGACCGTCGCCTCCGGAGACCTCCACGTCCTCGCCGGCGACCGGAAGATCCGCAACGACACCCTCCTGGGCTTCCACCCCGCGGCCGAGCCCCTGGCGACACCGGCGGATTGGACGCGGGTCGCCCTGCGCTGGAACGACGAGCTGATGCCGGACCTGGTCACGGCGCAGACCCGCAGGCTGGCCGCGGTCGTCCGGCGGCTGCGGGAGCTCCTCCTGGAGCTCCCCCAGGCCGGCGTCGAGGCCTTCCGGCTCAAGGATCTCCTGGATCCTCTGAAGAGAGACGCGCGAGGGCGCTGGGCGGCGCTCCTCGAAGAGGGGGAGGAGGGGGCTGGCGTCGGCGGCTCCGGACAGAGCTTCGAGCATCTGGCCCGCCGCGTCTCGGCCTCCATCGAGCGCCTGGAGGCCGATCCGCGGACCCGGACCCAGCTCATGACGCTCTGGCACCACCTCTGGCGGCAGCACGGAGAGGAAGGTCAGGAGGCCGGCCGCCCCACGTCCTACCGCCAGCTCGGGCAGCGCCTGAGCATCCCGCGGGAGCGCCTCCCCGCGCTCTTCGACCTCCTGCGCCAGATCGTGCCGCGCCCGCGGTAGGGCCGGCCGGAAAGGTTTCTCCCCTACCCGTCACTTCCAGCAGGCCTCGACGGTCTGTCCACGATCCGCCTTCTCCAGGGCACTAAGAGGAGGTAAGATCCTTCATGGTGCTATAGCATGGAAAGCGTCACGTACCTCCTGGAGCGATGGAGCGCCGGGGACCGGACGGCGGCCGAGCAGGTGATGCCGCTCGTCTACGATCACCTGCGGCGCATCGCCGCCCGGCACCTGGGGCGCGGGAGGGGGGACCAGACGCTGCAGGCGACCGCGATCGTCCACGAGGCCTACCTGCGCCTTCAGGGGCAGGGCTCCCTGCCCTGGGCCAGCCGCGAGCACTTCTTCGCCTTCGCCGCCCGCCTGATCCGCCAGATCCTCGTCGATCACGCGCGCCACCGGCACCGCCTCAAGCGCGGCGGCCGGTCCGCCCGGGTGACGCTCTCGGAGGCGGTCGCCTGGGAGGAGGCGAGGAGCCCCGACGTGCTGGCCCTCGACCAGGCCCTGGAGCGGCTGGAGGGGCTCGACCGCCGCAAGGCCACCATCGTGGAGCTGCGGTTCTTCGCCGGCATGACGATCGAGGAGACCGCCGGCCAACTCGGCATCTCGGTGGAGACCGTCGGCCGCGAGTGGCGCCGGGCGCGGGCCTGGCTCAGCGATCAACTGGAGAGCGGCGGATGATCGAAGCCGGCCGCTGGCTGGAGGTCGACCGGCTCTTCGCGGCGGCCCTGGACCTCCCCCCGGTCCAACGGCCGGCTTGGCTCGACGCCGCCTGCGCGGGGCGGCCCGGGCTGCGCCAGGAGGTCGAGCGGCTGCTCGCCGCCGACGCCCGCGAGGACCCTTTCCTCGACCGGCCGCCGGGCCAGATCCTCGCCGCGGCGCTCGCGGACGAGCCCGCCGAAGGGGAACGCCTCGGCCCCTACCGGCTCCTGCGCCCCCTCGGCCACGGCGGCATGGGCACGGTCTACCTCGCCGTCAAGGACGACGCGCCGGAGGAGCGCCAGGTGGCGGTGAAGATCCTCCACGCGGGGCTGGAGAGCACGGCGCTCCGCCACCGCTTCCTCGCCGAGCGGCAGATCCTCGCCCGCCTCGACCATCCCGGCATCGCCCGGCTCTACACCGTCGGCGGCACGGAGGACGGCCGGCCCTATCTGGTGATGGAGCGGATCGAGGGGGAGCCCCTCGACGTCTACTGCGACCGGCACCGGCTCACCGTCGACCGGCGCATCGCGCTGTTCCGGCGCGTCTGCGCCGCCGTCGAGCACGCGCACCGGCACCTGCTCGTCCACCGCGACCTCAAGCCGGCCAACATCCTGGTGACCCCGGAGGGGGAGCCCAAGCTCCTGGACTTCGGCATCGCCAAGCAGCTCGCGCCGGCGGCGGCGGAGAGCGGCCCCCGCACCCGCACCGGCCTGCGGGTGATGACCCCCAGCTACGCCAGCCCCGAGCAGGTGCGAGGCGAGGCCGTCACCACGGCGAGCGACGTCTACTCCCTGGGCGTGCTGCTCTACGAGCTGCTGTGCGGCCGCGGCCCCTACCCGGTGCCGGAGGGCGCGCCCCTCTACGAGACCGAGCGCGCCATCTGCGGGCACGAGCCGGAGCGGCCCAGCGAGGCCCTGCTCCGGGCCGGCGCGCCGCCGCCCGAGACCCTCGCCGCGTCCCGCGGAGAGCGCCACGCCACGCTCCGCCGCCGGCTGGCCGGAGACCTCGACACCATCGTCCTCAAGGCCCTTCGCAAGGCGCCGGCCGAGCGCTACGAATCGGTCTCCCGGCTCTCCTCGGACCTGGAGCTGTACCTGCGGAACCTGCCCGTCTCCGCCCGGCCGGACACCTGGCGCTACCGCATCCGCAAGCTCCTCCACCGCCACCGGGCGGCGGCGGTCCTGGGAGCCGCGGTCCTGCTGCTCACGGCCGGGCTGGTGGCGAGCCTGCTGATCCAGGGCCGGCGGATCGCCCGGGAGAGGGACAAGGCCCGCCAGACCCTGTCGTTCCTGGTCGACACCTTCAAGCAGGCCGACCCCCGCCACCTGCGCGGCGAGCGCCTCACCGCGCGCGAGGTCCTCGACCAGGGAGCGGGCCGCGTCACCCGCGAGCTGGCCGGCCAGCGGGAGGTCCAGTCGGCCGTCATGGACGCCATCGGCGGGGTGGACCTCGGCCTGGGGCGCCACGACCAGGCGACGCCGATGCTGGAGGGGGCCCTGGCCCTGCGGCGACGCGCCCTTGGGCCGGATTCCCTCGACGTGGCCCAGAGCCTGCGGCACCTCGCCGCCCTGCGCGTGGAGCAATCCGATTTCGCGGACGGCGAGACGCTCCTGCGGCAGGCCCTGGCGATCGAGCGCCGGCGCCTGGGCGATGCGGACGTCCAGGTGGCGGGCACGCTGAACGAGCTCGGGCAGGCCATCGCCAAGAAAGGTGATTTCAGAAGCGCCGAGCCCCTCCACCGCCAGGCGCTCGCCATCGCCCGCCAGGCCGAGGGGCCCCAGGGCCCCACCGTCGCCGAATCGCTGCTCTACCTCGCCCGGCGCCGGGACGAGAGCGGGGACTACCCGGCCGCGGAAACGCTCTACAGCCAGGGGCTCGCGCTGGAGAAGCAGCTCCTGGGAGAGGGGAATCCGGCCTTCGCGAAATTCCAGGCCGCGTACGGCTCCGTGCTGATGAATCAGGGGAAATTCAGGCCGGCCGAGGCCGTGTTCCGCAGCTCGCTGGCCATCCAGCGCCAGGCTCTCGGCGAGGATCATCCCGACGTGGCGGAGCTCTTGAACGACTTGGCGGAGTCCCGCCATGGCCAGGGAGACCTCCAGGGAGCCGAAACGCTCTATCGCCAGTCCCTGTCCGGCCTCCGGAAGAGCTACGGCGAGGTGAGCGGCCCGGTGGGAGACACCCTGGCCAATCTGGGCTCCATCCTCGAGATCGAAGGGAGGTCCGCGGAGGCCGTTCCCGTGCACGAGGAGGCGTTGGCGATACGGCGCCGCATCTACGGCGATCACCATCAGGTGGTGGGCCACAGCCTTCTCTGCCTCGCCAGGGCGAGGCTCTCGCTGGGGCAGTTGGACGCCGCCCTGCCGCTGGCGCGACAGTCTCTGTCGATCCTCCAGGCCACCCTCGGTCCGGAGCACCCGCTGACGGGCCGTCCCTCGGAGGTCGTGGGCCTGACCCTGCAGGATCAGGGGAAGGCGGCGGCGGCGGAGCCTTATCTGCGGCGGGCGGTCGAGCTGTTGAGCCGTTCGGTCCCGCCGGGTCATCCCAAGCTGGCGGAGACGCGGGTGGAGCTCGCCGGCTGCCTCGCCCGCCTCGACCGCCTGCCCGAGGCCGAGAGCCTGCTGCGCCAGGCCGAGCCCGTCCTGGCCGCCCAGATGGGACCGGACGCGGAGCCGGTGCGGAAGATCAGGGCCAGCCTGGCGGATATCGAGCGGCGGATCAGGACTGCGGGCGCGGCCCCAGCGCCGCCCGCAGGACCGCGTTCAGCACGATCCCCAGGGTGATCGCGATCACCACCCCATTGCTCAGGAAGAGCCGGGCCGTGGGGGAGAGCGCGGTGAGCCACTCCTTCCGGCCGGCGGCGGCGAGCGGCAGGGTGAGCGCCGCGATCAGCGAGATCGCCGTGGTCATGAAATGGACCTCGTCCTTCGGGCCGCAGGCGAGCAGGCGCAGGCCGCCGGTGGCGATCATGCCGCAGACCACCAGGAAGACCGCGCCCACGACCGGCCGCGGGATCAGCACCAGGAGCGTGCCCGTCTTGGGCGAGAGCCCGTAGAGCAGCAGGATCCCCGCTGCCACCTGCACCACGCGCCGGCTCGCTACCCGGGTGGTGGCGATGACCCCCATGTTCTGGGCGTAGGTGGTGAGCGGCAGCGCCCCGAACAGCGGCCCGATCGCCGAGGCCAGCCCCTCGACCGTGATGCCGCGATGGATGTGCCGCATCCGGTAGGGAACCCCCGAAACCGCGCACGTTCCCGCGTAGTCGCCGATCGATTCGGCGATCGAGCCCACGAAACCGATCACCACTCCAAAGACCGCGCCCCCCGCGAGCGTCCACCCCATCCCCGGACCGCCGAAAAGAAAGGGTTTTGGCAGCCCGATCCACGGTGCGCGGGCGAGCGCGCCGAAGTCGGCGAGGCCCAGGATTCCAGCGGCCCCCACACCCCAGATCAGCAGGCTGAGCAGGAGCGAGCCGCGGGCGAGCACCCCGATCCGGAAACGGTTTCCAATGACTGTAAAAAGCACGATGGAGATCACAGCCAACGCGGCCAGCCCGAGCATCTCCGGGCGGGTGTCCGCGAAGACCCATCCCCCCGCCACCCGGGCGAGCGAGATGCCGATCGTGAGCACCACGATGCCGCAAACATAAGGCGGCAGGAACCGGCGCAGCGACCGCAGCACGCCGCTCGCGCCCACCGCCGTCTCGAACAGCCCGCCCACGAACCCGGCCATCCACATGGCGGGAGCGCCGAAGATCGCGCCGGCCGTGGCCATGGCCCCGGTGTCGGTCGCCGACGGCCCGAGCACCGACGGCAGGCGGTTCCCCCAGGTGGCGTTGACGAAGGTGGCGACCCCCATGAGCACCAGGCAGGCGGAGACCATGGCCGCCGCCTGGGCCGCCGAGTAGCCCACGGCCCCGGCCACGATCAGCGGCAGCACGAAGGGGGAGACGTCGACCAGCGTGTGCTGCCAGGCATAGAGCAGCGTCTCGGCGGGAGGGGGCACGTCCTCGATCCCGTAGTGGGGCGTGAGGATCTCGAGGTCCTCCTCCCAGACCCGCTCCTCGCTCTTGTCCGTCGGCATGGCGTGGGGGAAGGATAGCAGACGGGGGCTTCAGCCCGGCCGCGAAGCGCCTGGCACCTCGTCAGTGCGAAGTGCCTGGCACCTCGTCAATTACACCAGAGCCAGTCCACATGGACGGCAACGGCATAGGGAGTGACCTCTCCCGAGCAGGTACAACTGGAGCAATTACAGCAATCGGACCAGCAGGAGCCCACCTCCTCCGTGTGGGTGGCATCACTGTAGTAAATGATTCCATTACCCGGCGTCGGGCACCCGGGATCGCCCAAACCTGCATTGGCCTGAGAAGGCGCCATGGCCAGGAAGAACAGGACCAGGGAACAAGCCAGATACAGTAGGCGGCGCAGCGAACGCGTGAGGTACATCGGAAGCTCCTTTCCAGAATCGGCGGTTTCCCTCTACTTCTAAAGCAGAGTGTGCCAGAAGTCGCCCAAAGCGACCCAGCTATCGCGCTGGCTCAACGGCGCAGCAGATAGATGACTTTGCGCGGCTCGTCGTGGCGCGAAGTGCCTGGCACCTCGTCTCGCGCCCCCGGGTTCGGAGACGCGCGAAGATCTCACCAACCACACGCGCATGTATCGCATGTGTAGGTGTATTCGCCGCCGACGACTTTGCGGGTCTCCTCTCTGCTCAGATCCCGCAAGACCTCTCTGTTGAGCACGAGTCTCTTCTCGGGTTTCTTCTGCATATGGATTCTCCCTTCGCGATGGAATGGGCCTGGGGAGCTCCAGCCCTTCAACAAGGATCGTAGCACCAAGGCTTCGATGCCGGGAGCTCTGAGCCGGCGTCCGCATCTCACTTGAGCTCTGGCGAGCGCTCTGTCTCGCTGTACCCTCCAGTGCACACCAGAGATACATTGAGATCACAGGAAGGTGGCTTTCCATCTGCTTGAAAGGAGCCCGGAATGCGTAAAAAGATGCTGCTTCTGGTCGGTCGCCGCGGCGGCCCTGATCGGCGCGCTCACTGTAGCGGCTTGATTCTCTGATCCTGAGCCGGCGGGGTCGCTCAGTCGCGGGCCCGCCGGCCCAGAGGATGTCGAAAATCAGCCCCGCAGGGGCGTCATGAATTAGCCCGGGCCGTGAGGCCCGGGACCCAGGAGATTTCCCAGATCCTTGAGCCCCGGTAGGGACGACAGGTACTTGTGACAATGATTCCTGCCGCCCCTGCCGGGGCTTTGGATCGAATTGACACCGCCTTCCCGGGCCTCACGGCCCGGGCTACTTCATGACGCCCCTGCGGGGCTGGCTCAGAGACGCAGTAACCGCTACCATGTCGTCATGGCTGAGCTCCTGATCCGACACCTCGATGACGACCTGAAGGCCAAGCTTCAGCGTCGCGCACGCCGCCATGGTCGCAGCACGGAAAAGGAAGTCTGCGAGATCCTCCGCGACGCCGTCAGGGACGAGGGCGGCACCCGCGAGCCACTCGGCTCACGGATCGCGGCCCGCTTCGCGGGTTTGGGTCTTACGGAGGATATCCCTGAGTTGCGCAGTGAAAAGTCTGACATGAGTCAGGAGCCTGAAGACGAAGACCTGGAACCGGAGTACGACTTCTCGCGGGCGGAACGCGGCAAGCACTACCAGCGCCACCGGCAGGGTACAAACGTGATCCTGCTCGATCCCGACGTTGCCAAGGCTTTCAAGGGCTCGGAGTCGGTCAACCGAGCCCTCCGGCTCCTCCTGGATCTCGCCAGGCAAGTCGTCCCCCAGGGCCGCTGACTCGGCCCGAACAGCGCGCTAAGCGCCTGGCACCTTTTTCACATCCAAAGCAATTTCAGGGAGGATCTTCCCAGCATCGTCCAATGGCATATAGCACCTTCTCGGGCTCTTACGTCATGGCTAGATGTAGTAGGGGCCATCGAAATGCGTACCTAAGACCTCCTTGTTGCAGTCAAGGAAGGTGTAAATGCCCTCCATGACGCGCTTGAGATTGGCAAGGTCAATCGATTCAAAGGGAAACTCAACTAACCTTCCCTTTGTGTCCGTCGGATACCTGAAGGAATACGAGCCGTCATCAACTTCCCGAAATTCGTTAATGACTGATTCCAAGGCCTGGATTTCTGGAATATCGTCCACCTTGGCTTCAAGAAGAGCCCCACTTATGACGCTCTTGCAGCTCGCCCAAAGCTCCCCGAGTCTGTGCGATTTCCAGTTTGCCTTGACCTCTGGTTCAACCTGTTCCCCATATTTAGCCATGACTTCCTTGAGGGCAAGTTCTAAATACTGTCTGTAACAGAATACGATCGGCCAAACAAACTTGTTCTTTTCATAGTGATTCTCTTCCGCCTGAATAGATAACAAGTCAGCAGCCTCCTTGAAAGCTTCTTTCATCCAGTACATCCGTTCAACTAGGCCGGATGCAACATCTGCATCGCGGCCCGGACTACCCGGAACAAACAAGCGCTCTCCTGGTTTTGGCCAATATTCTGGCAGCTCGTATTTGTTTTCATCCATCTAGTGTCTCCTAATGGCGGCTTGGCGGAATATAAATTTGACCTTGCTGCCGGCCAGCATATCTCATATATTTTTTGTTGCGGGTGACTTTCTCGTACAGCCGGATGAGCGCTTGAGCCTTCCCCTGGTCCGGGACGCCCACGAGCACCTTCTCCGGGTCCGTCTCCTGCCAGTCGATCTCAAGGCCCGCCAGCGCCATGCAGCTCTTCCGCAGAGGGAGCGTGGCGATGGTCCGGCGGGCTGGGAGGTGCGCGAGGGTGTGCTCACCGCTGCCGGGCGCCCCCACCCCCGGGTAGTCCTCCTCTAGACGCCGAACGGCCGCGAGACGAGCCCTGCAGATGAAGTGCCTGGCACCCTGATGCCCCCCGATACCGAGCCTCGATACGGCGGGAGATCTGCCTCCGCAGATCATTGCCCCCGGACGGGCGCGATCTACGTCCCGGTCCGGGCTGACGAGCACGAAACCGGCCGCGAGGGCCCCCATCTGGGGCTGGCACCTCCACGGTCCCCCCGCTTCTTCTCGCAATTAACGAGTCTACGCTGCGCCCTTTTGTAGGGTAACAGAACGCCACGTCCAGTTTACCGGCTCTGGTTCATGCCCCGGAAGGTTCGAGTTTATAATGTTCCGAAGTTCCGCATCCAGAGTGGCGAAGTTCTGCTTCAAGGCGTCAATGTCCGCGCTTGTTAAATGGAAAGAGTAGGACGCGTTCTCAAGCTTCAGCGGCTTGGCCGCACCCATTGAAAACGTCACCTCATAGCGGCCTGCCTTCCACCAGAAGCAGTTTTTCTGGGCCTCCAAAGCCTTGTGGAACTCTTTACTCTGCAAAGCCTTCTCAACGAAGTCCTCGGAAGTGTTCTTGAGGAATGTAAAATGTGATGCAAGCTCGTTGATAGCACCCTGAGTCTGCTCGGTGAAACGCGCCTCCTGAAATCTCACGAACTTCTCTAGAAGCACATCCGGCGAGATCTTGAATGCGATACTTGTTTCACGAGCGACGATCTGGCGGTTTCCCAGCGGTCAGTGATTTCGCTAAAAGTCTCATTCATTCCGGCCCACCCGAGAGATCGACTTTCGCCATCTTGATGCTTAAGTGTTGCATCGAAGCTCTCGATAATCGCCGGCTTCCGGTCAGATGTAAGAGCCATTCCCAAGTTGAAGATGGGGCCGAACCTAGTAAAGCCTATCTGCGCCGTGCGAGCCGGAACTATGGAAATGACCGGCTTTGTCCAGTAGTCTTGAACCCACGAGGCGATCTGCGGAAGCCATGCAGCCGCACCGATATAGGCGGCAATGTCAGCAGGCGTCATCATTTTTCATATCTCCTAATCGTATTCTACCACCGGCTCAATCCAGGCGATGCCGAGACGGGCGATCTCGGGGGTCCTACTTGGAGAAACCGCGCTCCGGATGTGAGTTTCGCGGCGCCGGACAGAACTGGGGCGCTGGTCTGGGTCTGGAGCCCTCAAAAGGCTGCCGCCGGTCGGTGCGGCGAGTCTCGGAAGCTGTGATCCCCTGTTCAGGCCGGAATCCCAGCAGATCGCTGTGGTAGGGGCTGGCGAGGGGCCCCGGCCCTGCGGACGAAGTGCCTGGCACCTCGATACTGCCTCGATACTACCGACACCAGCCCCCCGACACCACAGCGCCGAATTTGGGGTCAGGAAGGCCAGCGCAGCCTCGATACGGCAGGAGATGTGCCTCCGCAGATCGTGCCCCCGGACGGGCGCAGTCTTTGTCCTGGTCCGGGCGGACGAGTACGAGACCGGCCGTGAGGTCCTCATCAAGGAGCGGCGGAAGACGGGTAGCCCTGGAAATGCCGCGGACCGGATTCAGGAGGCGCCGTAGTCGCTGGCGTAATCGAGCACTCGGTCGGAGGAATTCGCCGATTCTGGTAAAATGCGCGGCGGAATGTCCGGTATGAGAAACCAAGGCGGTGCAGATGGCCCGACACTGCCCCTTGGAGAGATGCCAAAGGTGGGAAGGTCTCGCCTAGGCGTTACTACTTTACATGCTCAACGTCAATTCCTGCGACCGGCACGTCGCGGCCTTCCTGCTGGACTTCTTTGGCGCTGGACGGCGGGTTCGGTGGCTTATAGCTCAAGGGAGTCGCTGCTCTTGGCGGCTAGCGGCCGGACGCTTTCTACGGGTCCCCGCGTGGCGTTCGCGCGGAGGCAACGATGGAGAGTCGCAAACCGATGGACGCGAGGGCTGGCAGCGGTGCAATTCAGACGACCGACGACTGCGAGGATTAGGACGTGGCGATCATACCGAAAGCGGAGCGGCACCGGCTCTATATTGACGAGTCTGGTGATCACACGTTCCAGCTCGCTGACAACGACAACCAGCGTTATTTGGGGTTGTTGGGGCTCTGGTTCGATCCTGATGCCCCATACAGGGCTTTCGCCCAGGCACTGAGTGAGCTGAAGAGGGATGTTTTTGACTGGCATCCTGATGACCCGCCGATTTGCCTCCATCGCAAGGACCTCATCAACCGCAAGGGCGTCTTTCGACGGCTACGAAACCAGGAGCTCAACCAGCGGTTTGAGCGCGAGTTGCTCAGGGTAGTTCGCGAGGCGAACTTCTGTATGACCTGTGTTGTGATTGACAAAGCATCCCACCACACCAAGGCCTACAGAGAGCTTTTCCATCCGTATCATTACTGCCTCACCGCCCTGCTTGAGCGATATACCAGCTGGCTTGGCTTGAGGGGGTCAGTGGGCGATGTCATGGCCGAATCGAGAGGTGGGCGCGAAGACCAAGAGCTGCGCACCGCTTTCGAGTTCATCCTTCAAAAGGGCACTCGGTTTCATGGTCCGCAACAGTTTCAGGCGGTGTTGACCGGCGGAGAAATCAAGCTGAAAAAGAAGGAACACGCGATCGCGGGCCTGGAGCTCGCGGATCTGTTGGCGTATCCCTTCAAGCGCGAGATGATTGCGGAGCGTTGTGAGAAAGTACCGCCGAAGGACTTCAGCTCAGCCCTTCTGGACGCGGCGCGCCCGAAGATGAACCGCCACGCCTATAAAGGCCACATTGAAGGGTATGGGAAGGTTTGGTTCGACTAAAATGAAAGGGCTCCGTTAAGGAGCCCATTCACCGCTGGCCCGTTGGGGCCATCCACCTGCGGCGAACCGCATTAGTGCATATCTTACGCGAGCACGTCTCTCGCTGTCAATCCCAACGGGATGGCGTAAGACCGCAGGCTCCGCCGTCAGAGTCATGAGGACCGACGGGCGGGGGCCGTGACAGTGGTCCTCCAGTGGTCCACGGCGTGCGAAGCTCCCGAGAGCCTTTTTAGACCCTGCCGCTACCTGCTTGATTTTGTGGGGTTTAGAAGTGGTGCAGCCAGGAGGAGTCGAACCCCCAACCTACAGATCCGTAGTCTGTCGCTCTATCCAGTTGAGCTATGGCTGCACGTGCACCGACGTGCGGGAGGGGGATTCTAGGGCAAGTCGGCCCAGGGTGCAACCCCCCTACTCCAGGAGGCCGGTCGTGGGGGAGGAGGCGGAGGCGTAGAGCTTCCTCGGAATCCTCCCGGCGTTCGCGGCGAGCCAGCCGGCTTCGACGGCGAGCTTCATGGCCCTCGCCATGCGGATGGGGTCCTTGGCTTCGGCCACGGCGGTGTTCATGAGAACCCCTTGGGCTCCCAGTTCCATGGCGAGAGCGGCGTCGCTCGCGGTGCCCACGCCGGCGTCCACGATCACCGGGACCTTGGCCTGCTCCAGGATGATCCGCAGGTTGGCGGGGTTGCGGATGCCCATCCCCGAGCCGATGGGGGCTCCCAGGGGCATCACGGCCGCGGCTCCGGCCTCCTCCAGCTTGCGGCAGACGACCGGGTCGTCGTTCGTGTAGGGGAGGACCGTAAACCCTTCCGCTACCAGCTTTTCGGTCGCGCGGAGGAGCTCGATGTTGTCGGGGAAGAGGGTCTTCTGATCCCCGATCACCTCCAGCTTCACCCAGTCCCAGCCCCCCAGCTCGCGGGCCAGACGGGCGGTGCGGATAGCCTCGTCCGCGGTGTAGCAGCCGGCGGTGTTGGGCAGCAGCAGGTACTTCTCGGGATCGACGAAGTCGAGCAGCGAGCCCTGGCCCCGCTCGCCGAGGTTCACCCGGCGCAGGGCCACTGTGACCACCTCGGTGCCCGAGGCCTCCAGGGCGGCGGCCATGGTCGGGAAGTCCGGATATTTACCCGTGCCCAGGAACAGGCGCGAGCGGAAGGTGCGGCCGGCGATGGTGAGCGGCTCGACCTCTAGAGTTGTCTTGGGTGTGTCCAGCGTGACGGTCATACCTACCTCCCCGGCGATTCTAGCGTATGGGCGGCCAGGTAGCCGTTTGCGCGCAGCCGGCGGACGTGTACCGTTTCCGGCAACTCGCCCCAGGCGTGGACCTGAGCGGCCACTTCCGGCGTGAGCAGGCCCAGCGCCTGGGCGTGGACGGGGTCGAAGGGCATGGTCCGCCGGGAGCGCCATTCGTCCCCCTTCGCCAGCCATTTGGCGAAGCGGGCGCGGGTCCGCTCGGTCTCGACTTTCGGCGACGGCTCGTGCTGGAGGGTGAAAAAGCCCTGGACCGTGAGGGCCGCGACCAGGAGAGCGGCGGCCCCGGCGGCCAGTCTCGCCCGGAGGTCCGGCCGCGCCAGGGCGGCTCCGCAGGCAGCGGCGAACAGAGTTACGCAGAGGGCCAGCGGCGCCAGGTAGAAGCGGGACGAGGGGTAGAAGTAGAGGGAGAAGACGGCGAGGTGCCCCAAAGTCCAGAGGAGAAGGCCCAGGGTGAGCCAGCCGGCGGTCCAGGGATCGCGGCGCCGGGCGGTCCGGTAGAGGGGGATGGCGGCGAGCCAGCCGGCGATCGGCCAGAGGTAGCCCAGGTAGTGGTGCGTCCGTAATCCCGGAATCCCCAGCAGCACCCGCAGGCCCAGCTCCAGGTGGGAGAGCGGACGCCCGTCGACTTCCTGCCGGAAGGTCAGATCGGGCTGGAAGGCATAGCGGAAGCCGAAGGTGTCCGTGAGGCGCTCGTAGCGCCCGGGCATCCAGAATCCGTAGCCGGACCACTGCCAGACCGGCCAGCCGGAGCGCGCGAGGATCAGCATCGTCACCGCTGGAAAGACCGCCGCGCCCAGTCCCCAGGCCAGGAGGCGCGGAAGGACCGGCTTGCGGCGGAAGGCGCCGAGGAAGAAGGCCGCGAGGGGGGCGAGCATCAGGACGGCGACGATCGAGCGCATGGTGGCCGCGAGGCCGAAGGCGAGCCCTCCGGCCAGGGCGAGCGCCCAGTCGCCGCGCGTCCCCCGCCGGAGGAAGGCGGCGCCGGTGAGGCCGAGGCTCAGGAGGCAGACCAGGGCGGTGGGCTCGTCGCTCATCAGGGTCTGGCCGAGGTCGACGGCGATGGGGGTGAGGGCCCAGAGGGTGCCGGCGAGGAGGCCGGCTAGGAGCGCCGCCCTCCCGCGGCCCCCCCTCCCTCCCGAACCCTCATCACCCCGGCCCTCTTCTCCCGACCCCTCCCTCCCTCCCTCACCGGGAGAAGAGGGAGAAAAACCCTGAATTCGTTCTTGCATTTCTCCCCTCTCCCGGTGAGGGAGGGGGGAGGGGTCGGGAGAGGGGCCGGGGGTGAGGGTTTGGGAGGGAGGGCCCAACGCCGCCGTCGCCCACGCCGCCGCCACCCCAATCAACCACGCCAGCAAAGCCCCTAAAACCCCCGTGATCCGCCAAAGCTCCTGCCCCGCCATCCCGAGCCGCACGCCCGGCGCGAGCAGGAGCGGCCAGCCGGGAGGGAAGCGCGGGCGGACGCGGTAGGGGCCGATCTGGAGGTAGACCTGGCCGGACCTCGCGAGCGATTGGGCCTCGGCGGCGTATTCGACCGTGTCTGGCCAGGGGCTGAAGCGCGCGCCCTTCAGCTCGGCGTTGCCCCCCCACCGCGTGGCGAGCGCCAGCGGCACGATCACCACCCCGAGGAGGAGGCAGGTCTTCCAGGTCATCAGAAGCGGTTGGGGCCGCAGGAGGTCTGGCCGCGCCTGGCCACGAAGCGCACGTCCCCCTCGATCCGGGGGACGCGAACGGCATGGAACGGCCGCTGGGCGACGGCGCAGATGCAGTTGGGGGCCGGCGGCGCTTCGAGCAGATTGACCACGGCCCCCTTCCCCTGCCGGACGACCGACTGGATGGTGACTTTCGAGACGCAGCTCTGCGTGGGCATGGCCACCACGATCGCCATCTCGCGGTCGAAGTCGACCGCCGGCGGCTCCTCGGGGAGGGAGTCGCCGCCCCCCTCGCGGAGCTCGGCCCAGAGGGAACGCCAGGAGGCGTCGTCCCGGGCCACCTGGCGGATCTGATCGCCGGACTGGCCCGGGACTCCCCGTTGATCGAGGGTCTGGAAGGCGACCGTCCTCGCCGGCCGGGCCGCCGCCGCCCGTGGCGGGTCGGCGGCTCCGGCGCAGGCGAGCCCCAGAAAGAGAACGGCGGCGAGGACGGCGCGCGGGATCATAGAGCCGCCGCGAGGAGGGCCTCGTCGACCCGCTCGTGCCCCTGAATGACGATGCGGTTCCTGGCGTCCACGAAGACGAGCGACGGCTGGTGGCTCCGGCACTCGGCGTCCTCGTAGTCGGCATAGGTGGCGATGATGATCACGTCCCCCGCTCCCGCCTTGTGGGCCGCCGCGCCGTTGATCACGATCTCCCCCTGGCCCGGCGTGCCGGGGATGGCGTAGGTGGCGAACCGCTCGCCGTTGGTGCAGTTGTAGATCTCCACCCGCTCGTGCGGCACGAAGTCCGCCGCTTCCATCAGCAGGGGATCGATGCTGATCGATCCCTGGTAGAGGAGGTTGGCGTCCGTCACCGTGGCCCGGTGGATCTTCGACTTGAGAAGCGTCCGCTTCATGACCTTATCTCTCCTCGGCCGTAAGCCGAATATTGTCAATAAGTCGCGTCCTCCCGATCCGAACGGCGAGCGGGAGGACCAGCCGGCCGCTCAGGGTCTCGACCGGCTGAAAGCTATCGGCGCTCACCACCTCGGCATATTCAACACGCGCGAGGGGCTCCGTATTCAGCACCTCCCGCAGGCGCTCGCGGACGGCGTCCCCCCGGCGCTCCCCTTCAGAGACCGCCGTTTCGGCCGCGCGCAGGGCGCGGTGGAGGACCGTCGCCGCCTGCCTCTCCCCGGGGGAGAGGTAGGAGTTGCGGGAGGACATGGCGAGCCCGTCGGCCTCGCGGACGGTCGGGCCCGGAACGATCTCGATGGGCAGATGGAGGTCGCGCACCATCTGCCGGATCACCGCGAGCTGCTGGGCGTCCTTCTCGCCGAACACGGCGACGTCCGCCCGCACCAGGTTGAGCAGGGCGCAGACCACGGTCGCGACGCCGCGGAAGTGCCCGGGCCGGCAGGCCCCCTCCAGCCCCTCGGCGGCGCCGGCGGGCTCGACGAAGGTGGCATGCCTGGGCGGATAGATCGTCACTGCCTCCGGCAGGAAGAGGAGGTCGCAGCCGGCCGTCTCCAGCAGGAGCGAGTCCGCCTCCGGCTGGCGGGGGTAGCGGTTGAAATCCTCGTTGGGCCCGAACTGGGCCGGGTTCACGAACACCGACGCCACCACCTTGGAGGCGTGCTCGCGGGCGAGCCGCACGAGGGACAGGTGCCCCGCGTGGAGCGCGCCCATGGTGGGCACGAAGGCGATCCGCTCGCCGGCGGTGCGCCAGGCGGCGACGGCCTGGCGGAGGTCGGGGGCGGTGCGGGCAATGATCATCGCGCCGGCCTCACCGCCGCAGAATTACAAACACCCTTTGCCCTCTGGGGCGGCCTGCCCTCCGAAGCCTCACCCTCGGTCCCTCTCCACTTCGTGGAGAGGGAGGGCCCAGAGATCAGCGTCATCGAATTCGGCAACGCTAGCCCCTCTACGTTCCCCCTCTCCACGAAGTGGAGAGGGGGCCAGGGGGTGAGGCTTCGAAGGGCAGACCGCACCGGCCGAGGATGAGCCCGGATGTGTGGAATCCCACGGATTTCAATCCCGGGCGGGAAAGATCGCACGAGCGCTCCCATCTCCCCTCACCCGTACAGCTTCGCCGGCTCCTCCACCGGCTTGACCACCCCGCCCCCGTAGCTCTCCTCGGGGGCCGGGAAGCGGCCGGCGCGGACGTCGTCGGCCCAGCGTTCGATCGCCTCGCGCGACTCCTTGCCGAGCTCGGCGTAGCGCCGCACGAAGCGGGGGGCGATCCGCTCCTCCATCCCCAGGAGGTCGTGGTAGACCAGCACCTGGCCGGTGCAGCCGGCGCCGGCGCCGATGCCGATGGTGGGGATCGAGAGGCGTTGGGTGATCTCGGCCGCCAGGCCGGTAGGCACGCATTCGAGGACCAGGGAGAAGGCTCCCGCCCGCTCCGCCTCCTCGGCGGCGTTGAGGATGTATTGCCGCGCGGCCTCGTCCCGCCCCTGGACCTTGAAGCCGCCCAGGCGGTGGACCGACTGCGGGGTGAGCCCGAGGTGGGCCATCACCGGCACCTCAGCGGCGTGAAGGGCCGCCACCATCTCCGGGCGGTGCCCTTCGATCTTCACCCCCTGCGCTCCCGCCTCCTTGACGAAGCGGATGGCGTTGGCCACCGCGTGGCCGGTGCCGAGGTGGAACGATCCATAGGGCATGTCCGCCACCAGCAGGGCGCGCTTGACGCCCCGGCGGACGGCCTTGGTGTGGTGGATCATCTCGTCCAGGGTCACCGACAGCGTGTCCGGGTGGCCCAGCACGACCATGGCGAGCGAGTCGCCCACCAGGACGATGTCCACTCCGGCCGCGTCGGCGGCCCGCCCCTGCGGAAAGTCGTAGGCGGTCACCATCACCAGGCGATCGCCGCGCTCGGGGGCCCCCGCCACCCAGGGGACCGTGACGTTCTTCGGCTCGACAGCCATTCCGAAGCTCCTTTCCAGTCCTTAGATGTGAAAAACCCTTCCGCGCGCAATAAGGACGGAAGGGCCTCGGGCGGGGCCCGCGGGTTCGCGGCGGTCGTACGAGGGGGTCGAGGTAGCTGTCCCCGCCGGGGGATCAGGTCCTCTCTCGCCGTGCCGCGCCGCGGGGGGCGCTGTGCATCCGTCCCGGTCCCGCGTCAGCGGGATCCAAGCGGTTGGAAGTACTCGGTCCCCTTGATGGGCTTCGACAGCCGGTGCAACAGCTCGTCGAAGTCCTCGGGCCGCTGGGGGAAGTTGAGATGCCTCGTGTCCACCACCAGCAGCGGAGACCGGCTGTAGTAATGATAGTAGTGATTGTACGCGTCAATCAACTCCGAGAGGTATTCTCGCGCGATCGTCTTTTCGACGCTGCGCGCCCGCTTGCGGATCCGCTCCATGCAGGTGTCGACGTCGGCCACCAGGTGGATGACCAGATCCGGCACCGGGATCTGCGGCTCCAGCAGGGCGTAGAGCTTGTCGAACAGCATCAGCTCGTCGTCGGTGAGGTTCAGGTAGGCGAAGATGCGGTTCTTCCAGAAGGTGTAGTCGGAGACCACCACGCGGTCGAAGAGGCCGCGCTGGGCGATCTCGCGCTGCTGCTTGAAGCGGGAGAGGAGGAAGTAGAGCTCGGTCTGGAAGGCGGCGCCCGGGCGGTCCTGGTAGAAGTCGCCGAGGAACGGGTTGTCCACGTCCTCGAGGATCTTCACCCCCTCGAAGTGCCGGGTCAGCAATTCGACCAGCGTCGTCTTGCCGACGCCGATCGGGCCGTCGACCGCCAGATAGTGGAAACCGAGTATGTCGGGCTTCAAGTCAATGGGCCGCGGCGGCGGCGAGGGGGTTGTACAGCGTGTCGCGCTCGACCGGCACGAACCCCGCCTCGCGGACGATGCGCTCGAGCTCCGGCCGCGTGAGCTGCTGCGACGTGCCGGCGCCGGCCATGTGGTAGATCTTCTCCTCGACGATGGTGCCGTCCAGGTCGTCCGCCCCGAAGCGTAGCGCCACCTGGGCGAGCTTCGGGGTCACCATCACCCAGTAGGCCTTGATGTGCGGGATGTTGTCCAGCACCAGCCGCGAGGTGGCGATGTGGCGCAGGTCCTCCATCCCGGTGGTGTGGTACTTCAGGCCCATGTAGTTGTTCTCAGGGTGGTAGGCGAGCGGGATGAAGGCGTTGAAGCCGCCCGTCTCGTCCTGGAGATTCCGCAGGCGCAGCAGGTGGTCCACCTTGTGCTCCGGCCGCTCCACGTGGCCGTAGAGCATGGTGCAGTTGGACTTGATCCCCATCTTGTGGGCCACGCGGTGGACCTCGATCCACTCGTCCGCGTCCAGCTTGCCGTCGCAGATGATCTCGCGCACTTCCGGATGGAAGATCTCGGCGCCGCCGCCGGGGAGCGACCCCAGCCCGGCGTCGCGCAGGCGGGTCAGCACCTGCTCGATCGACAGCTTCTCGCGCTTGGCGAACCAGCCGATCTCGATGGCGGTGAAGGCCTTGAGGTGGGCCCTGGGGAAGCGCTGCTTCAAGCCGCGGAGCATCTCCTCGTACCAGGCCATCGAGAGGTCGGGGTGGAGCCCGCCCACGATGTGGAACTCGGTGACGTCGTTCCCCCCCTGGTCGGCCGCGTGGGCGTAGACGTCCTCGTGGCTCATCTCCCAGGCGTGGGCCTCCCCCTTCATCGCCGCGAAGCTGCAGAACTTGCAGTTGTAGGTGTAGACGCAGACGTTCGTGGGGTTGATGTGCCGGTTGACGTTGAAGTAGGTGACGTCGCCGTTGATCCGCCGCCGGACGGTGTCGGCCAGCTTGCCCAGGTGGAGGATGTGCGGCGTGGTGAAGCAGGTCAGGGCGTCGGCCTCGTCGAGGCGGAGGCCGTCGCGCACCTTGGCGGCGATATCCTGAAGAGGCGACGGGAACGCCTCGGGACGGATTGGAGAGAGAGTCTCGGTAGTCATCGCGTAGCCAGTATATCAAGGGCGGTGGTGGCGAAGAGCCAGACCGAGAGCGCGCCGTTGGCGGTGAAGAAGGCGGCGTTGAGGCGCGAGAGGTCCCCCGGCCGCACCACCCAATGCTGGTAGGCGATCAGGAGGAGGCACCCCGCCCATCCCACCCAGTACGCGGCGCCGAGCCCCTGGGGGTAGGTCGAGGGGAGGAGCGCCAGGAAGGTCAGGGTGAGGACGTGGAGCGCGCCCGAGATCCAGAGCGCCCCCACCACCCCGAACTTGGCGGGGATCGAGAAGAGGCCGGTCCGGCGGTCGAAGTCCACGTCCTGGAGGGCATAGAGGATGTCGAAGCCCGCCGTCCAGGTCAGCACGGCCCCCGCGAGGAGGAACGGAGTCGCCTGGACGTCCCCCCGCACAGCGATCCAGGCGCCGAGGGGAGCGCCGGAGAGCGAAAGCCCCAGAAACAGGTGCGCGGCCCAGGTGAAGCGCTTGGTGTAGGAATAGAGGAAGAGGATGCCGAGCGCCAGGGGGGAGAGATAGAACGCCAGCGGGTTGAGCTCCCAGGCGGCGAGCACCAGCACGGCGGCGCTGACCGCCGTGAACAGGGCGACCGCCCCGGGGGAGACCAGCCCCGCCGGCAAAGCCCGGCCGGCCGTGCGCGGGTTGGCGGCGTCGATCCGCCGGTCCGCCAGCCGGTTGAACGCCATGGCGGCGCTCCGCGCCCCCACCATGGCGACCACGATCCAGAGCACCGTCCGCCACGAGGGCCACCCGCCCGCGGCGAGCAGCATCCCCAGGAAAGCGAACGGCAGGGCGAACAACGTGTGCTCGATCTTGATCATCTCGAGCACGGTCGAGAGGGTGCGGAGGGGTCGCATGGGGGGAGATTGTAGCGGAGGGGGGAATCTGTAGGGGCGGCCCTGCGGGGCCGCCCTGGACGGGGAGGCGGCGTCGGCGGCACCACGAATCGGCTGGCACCTAGTTCTCCGCCTCGTTCTCCGGCGATTTCCCCCCTCTCCCCGCGATTCCGGGTTTGGCGACACGCAACAACGGGCGTTTCCCCCGCCGGGACCCTCGAGGGGACGGTGAGGACCCTCTTTGGGGCGCTGATTGCCCCCAAGAGGGAAGGTACCGTACCTCTCGAGAATCGTAGGGACCCTCTTTGGGGAAGGTACCGTCCCCCAAGTTTCCCGGCTCCGCCCCCGAGGGGGAAGGTACCGTCCCTCTCGGGGATCGTGAGGACCCTCTTTGGGGAAGGTTGCGTCCCCCTCGGGGACGGTACCTTCCCTCGCGGGGATGCAACCGTCCCCAAAGAGGGCGCATATAAAAAACTCTTAGATCCATATGGGTACCGTGTTCGTCAACGCGCGCACCTTGAGGGCGCGATGAGGTACCGGGAGGGTCCAAACGGCGAAGGAATCCGTCCAACCAGCCCCCGTGTCCGTCCATGCGCGCACTTTGGGGGCGCGAGCGCGCACCGCGTCCGTCAACGCGCGCACCGGCTCCGTCCAAGGCGCGCTCGCCTCGCGGAAAGGGCGAAATCTGACCAGCCTGGGGCGAAGGTGTGGTTCCAGGTCGAGGCTCTGGCGAGCGGCCCCGGGGTCGGCCCCGCGCAGAATCCGGCGGGCGCCGCCGTCCCGGATCGGTGACGGAGTACCAGCCTCTTGCTGACATCCTGATGACACGACAGGTGCCCCATACCGGCGCTGATTCCGATCCCAAGCCGCAACGTGCCGCCAAGAGCCTCTAAGAGGGTGTCTCGAAAGTGGCGATTCCGTCTGGACTCCCACTGTAGAGACGCCCTCTAACAAACCCGGCCCAACGGGCCGGGAGAACGGAGCCCAGGGCTGAGGCTGGAGGCCGATGCCCTGGGAAAAAAAGGCACCCCATCATTGCGGCCTGAAAGGCCGCGAGAACCTCGGTTTGGGATGGACCCGAACGGCGAGCAGATCTCTCGCGGCCCTTCAGGCCGCAACGCTTTGTCGTCCCTCCACCCAGGGCATCGGCCTCCGGCCTCAGCCCTGGGCTCCGTTCTCCCGGCCCGTTGGGCCGGCCTCTTCGGGGGCTGACCTTCACTCCCCATCCCTTTCTCCCGGCCTCACGATTAAGGGCTTTAAGGGCCGGATATCCGGCAACATAAAAAGTGTCAGCTTAGCGGTTTGAAAAAAGTGTTTGACGCTAGCCAATGGGCGGTGTAGCCTTTTTATTGGCTTCCGGGACCTGGATGTCTCTAGGGCGCCCATTCGAAGAATAAAGAGCGGTCTGATATGGCTAAGGTCAACCATCACTCCCACCCTGTCGCGGCAAAGCCCTATGCGGCGGATGCGGCTCGGCCCTCGGCGCCACCAGGGAAAGGTTCGGACGACGCTTACCCGATCGTCCTGACCGCTCGTGACTGGGAAGCCTTCCTGGGGGCCTGGGATGACTCCGACCGGCCGCGCCCACGACTTGAGGCATTAGTACAGCACTATCGGAACTGCCACCTGTCCGATGTCGGTTGACCACCTCGCGGAGCCCCTCGGTCTCAGCCGATGTCGAGGTCCCGGGTTTCGTCTCGGGGTCGTTCGGAATTTTCCGGGGGACGGCCCGGGGGGGGGCCTTGGAGCGGTGAGCAACCTCCCAACCCACCGGATCATCGCCACGCTTCCTCTGCGGAAGAGCTGCATGGCGCTGGCGGCGGAGCTGGACGTCCTGGAGATCGACTGGCAAGAGACGGACTCGGGGAATGTGCTCGTGGGCGCGCCGGACCAGAAGAAGGTACAGGCGCTCATTCGGCTGTACGAGAAGATCACCCTCGCGTAGCAGGATCGACGATAGTCACGGTAAACAGATACCTTAAGGATTCTGTTGGCCTTCTGCCGGTAGGGCATAGTCCCACAGCCCGCCTTTCAGCTTACCTTCCAATAGCTGGCACTCCTTATCGTCTAGTAGTGCAAGGTCAAGTTTCTTAAGAATCTCATCCCTCTCGGCCTTTTCCGGGAATTGGAGGAACTTAACCACAGTAAGGCGTGCATAATCCATGATCCGAGGGCAAAGATCTTGTGCTTGCTGAAGCTGCTTCGCGCCGAACTCGCCTCCGTGGGCATAGGTACTTCTCAGGTCGTAAGCATCCAGCGTTTCGGTGTAGACCTTGGTTGGATTCAATCCATTGAATCGGAGCAAACTCGCAGCTCTCAGACTTACCCTATTTCGCACCTCAGTCTTTGAACCCGCAAGCAGTGATGCCTCCAGTGAGGCTACTGCCTGCCCTAAGCGCTCTTCTACATCAGTGGCGGTGAGTAGTGCTCGAAAGTAATTTTTTAGACCTACCAGTCCTGGCCTATCATGGTGTCCAAGAGGTTTTATTGGCAAGTCATCTGGTATCCCTTCTAAGAACGCAGCAAGGGCAGGGCCTTCGGCTTTTGTCAGCGTGTAAGGCTCCGCCAATCTTGCAGTAGGCTGATGCCCACTACGTGAACCACGTTTGTAGGGGAAAATAGAATCGCTTCGCCAATCATCCTGGGTGATTTCGACCGCTCCAACGCGAAAGAGGCTTAAAGCAACGATCTCTCGTCGGAAGTCCGGTCTGTCATAAGCAGAACAAGCTACCTCCAGGATTGAATCCGGAATCTCGGGTGGATTACGGAAGTCCCACCCGGATTGTAGAACTATGGTAGGGATGCCCTCCGACGAGAGATCTTGATCCGTAGCCGGCCTCAGAATGAGGCCGGCTTTCACCTCTATAGGTTCTGAGACAGTGACCCCATTGAGCGATAGTCGGCCGTTCCAATTAAGCTTGCCTCCTCGAAATTCAAAAAGCAGGCGGTCTACTAGATCGGGCACAGGTCCGGCAGAGGAGCTATCGGCAACCTTCCTTACAATCTCCAAACGGAACTCCCGGAGATCCCCTCGGATGCTTGGGACATCTTTCTTAGGGGTAAACCGCTGCTGTTCTGTTAGCTCTTGCGCACAGGTCTCCCATACGGCTTCAAACTGCTGCCAAACTTCTTCCGCAATTCGGCTTATATCATGGATGTTCCATACCTCGCGGGCTTCCTGCCTGGTGCGCCCGGTCCATCCCTTGCCGCCATCGCCTTCCAACAGGACTATTTCTCTGAAGGTATAGTCTTCCTGTTCCCTTCCGAGATTTCCTGAATCAATGGCTGCTAGTGTTGCCTTTGCGGTTTCTAGCGCAAGTTGGGTAAGCAGTTCCCGGACATCAGCC
Source organism: Thermoanaerobaculia bacterium (assembly GCA_045807625.1). Classification (GTDB taxonomy): domain Bacteria; phylum Acidobacteriota; class Thermoanaerobaculia; order Multivoradales; family UBA5704; genus DATARR01. The sequence goes on from JBJMHA010000029.1 coordinate 37,995, forward strand.
ATCTTTCTGTCCTCCTGTGCGAGGTTAGCACAAACAAAAACGGCGGGCGCGCTACCCCGCCTTTGTAGGTCGCTGACTACTGACCTAGAGACTCTATAAGCCAGTTGCTGGCGTCATCTGAGCCCTCCTTCCTTCCGCGCTACCTCTACAAACTTTGGGATCGATTCCTTGAGCAACTTTGCCTTAATCTCTTCAAATTTCTGTTGAAAACTGGTATGCGATGAAAGTACTCTGGCGGCTCCTAGCAATAAGTGGATTTCGGCAACTGCTTTCTTGACCTCATCAGAACTTTGAATTACGTAGGTATTCGCCAACTCCGTCACGCGGCTAAATTGCCTCTCCAACTCATTCTCTATACTGGGTAGCAGAAGTCGAGCCGCATCGTTGTCCTTCCGACGAAGCAGAAGCCTGCTCTCGCCCTGCTGAATGACCTTTTGAGCCGCATTAAAGAACTCGGCATAGCTCTCTTGACGTGCAACCGAGGCTGGCGCCAGTTGGCTGGCCGTCAAGCCGGGAGCGCCAACCGGAGGAGCTTGCGGCGAGAGTCCATGTATGGTCACCACAAGAAACTCATAGCTGGATTCATCGTAAGGATCGCCACGGAAATCGACATACCGCTTTCCTAAGAGCCAGCTTGGAAGAGCTTTGAGTGCTTCTCCTTCCCTAAGCAGACCAATAAACTTGCGTTCCTGCCCCGTTGCCAGAGCTTCGGCACTCATAAGGTTGGCTTCATACCCAGCACCACCTGTACGGGCGTCGAAGCGCTCCTTATAACGTGGTGTGCACACACAGAGTACGAACTGGGACTCTCGGATCGCCCTCTCCATGAAGTGCGGCAACTGGTCGCCAAGTTCCGTTTCCCACTCGTCAAGAACGACTTTTATACCTGCCGCGCTCCGCAATCGGGCGCCAAGCTCCTTCACCCAGCGTTTGTGATTTTCTGAATCCCAAGTGTATGAGATGAATACTCTGGGGGCGGACGGGCTCATCGAAGCCTGCTGTCCGAAGCTCTTCGTCTTCATATTATAAAATCTGTCTTTCAAGATTGAGAGTCTCGCTGGCCTTGCTTTCTACGCGACCAGAAAGTCGGCGGCGGCGGCGGTGTCTAGTACTGTGCTTGCCTGTCTGCTGGATTCTTCTCTAGTTTTCGTGTCCATACCCAATGATACGCTGCTGATCTTCTGAAGTGAATACTGCCTTCGCGTGCTCAATCAGCTATTATAACTTTGAATGGGAGGACGGCGATGCCATCCGAGTAGACCTTGAGCAATACCACTGAGGAACCGACGATGCCTGAATACTCCGCCAAGCAACCCTCCAAGATGGAGCCCGTCCACCCCGGCGCGATCCTGCGCGAGGACGTGCTCCCGGCTCTCAATCTCACCGTCGCCGAGACGGCGCGGCAACTCGGCGTCTCCCGCCAGATGCTGCATTCGATCCTCGCCGAACGCTCGGCCGTCTCGCCGGAGATGGCGCTGCGCCTCGGGCGGTTTTGCGGCAACGGCGCCGGCTTATGGCTTCGCATGCAGATGGCTCATGATCTGTGGCACGCCGAGCGGAAGCTGCGCGACGAAATCCAGAAGATTCCTGAGCACGCCGCTGCGTGATGGGCGTTACGAAAGAAGGCCGTTCCTCATCTTGTAGAAGAGAGGAAAGATGACACAGGCGTCCGGTATGGCTGCGGCGTCGGTTATCGCTCCCCGTTGGGGCGCGGAGGAGGGCTTGGATCGACCGCAACCCAGCCCGTTGGGCTGGGCTGAGGGAGCCCAGACCGTTGGCCCGGAGGGCAGGCAATTCCTGCAGATCGGGTAGCTCCAGCTCTGGCATCAGGGTTCCGGCGCGAGGTCGGATTGAGGCCCGAAGGGTCGCTCTCCCTCAGAAGCCCAGGGCATCGCCCTGGGATGGAGGCGGAAGATCCATCCCGAGGCGGCCTGAAAGGCCGCGCTACAACGGTATTGCGTGGAAATAGGGCCGCCACCCGCCCCCGCATCCGGGTGGCAGCCGAGGAGGGAAGCCAGGAGGATGGGCCCTATCCATCCCCCTGGCGGAGATTCAGTTGTCAAAGAGCGGCGTCGCCTCTTCGGAAGGATCTTGGAGTGAGTAGCTCGAGGCGTCCTGGTATACGGATGGTTCGGCGGGAGCGTTGAGGCCGGCGCTCGGAGCAGGCGGGGGATACGCCCTCCACCCCGGGTTCCAGGCCTCTCGCCTCGCGGCCTGCGCCACTCGCCCCGGAATCTACGGAGCTCGCCTCGCGGCGGTGGCGGCTCGCCCCGCGGGGCGGGTGCTCGGCCCCGGAGTCCGCCTCATGCCGGAACCGGCGGGCGTTCCTCGCCCCGAATCCGCGAAGGCCCGCCTCGCGGGGGCGGAGACTCGCCTCGCGGGGCGGATGCGCGGCCCCGGGGTCTGCACCGCGCAGGAACCGGCGGGCGCCGCCCGCCCCGGCTCCGCGAAGGCTCGCCTTTCGGCGGTGGCGGCTCGCCTCGCGGGGCGGACCGTGTACGCCGGATCTGGCAAAGTCGAATTAGGAGAAGGGGCCAGGAGCTTGCGCTCCAAGAAGTTAAAGCAAGGACCTAAAGGACGACAGGGACTGCAAGGACAACAAGGACAACAAGGACAGGAGGGTACGATGCTGGATTCTTCTTGTCCTTGGCGCCCCTGCTGCCCCTTCGTCCCTGTTCGGCTTTTCTGCCGCGCGGGCTCCTCGGGGATGAGGCTTACCGCTCGTGCACGCCCAGCAGCTTGAGCGGCTGCGGGCTGTAGTTCTCGACGTCGATCTTGTCGCCGGTGATGCTCACCTTGGCGGCCTGGTAGAACGTCCCCTCCCCCTTGCCCGTACGGTCGAGCTTGATCTCGATGTAGGCGAACGGGTAGTCGAGGGTGTGGGCGCTGTTGATCACCTCGCGCTGGGAGATCGGCCGGTCCATCATCAGGCGGATGATCCGGCCGCCGTCCGGCTGGTCGTGCGAGCGGGCGGCCGCGATCGGATAGCCGAGGCCGCCGCCGATGCGGATGTAGCCGGCCTCCTGGTCCCAGAGGGCGTCGCGCAGGTTGTCCGGCCCCTTCTGCTTGAGGATGCCGGCCAGCCGCTGGACCTCGGCGTCCTCCGTGTAATGGTCGATGTGGATCACCACCGGCGCGGTGTTGGACCGGAAACGCCCGAGGGTCCCGGCGGGGTCCACCAGGTTGCCGGTGAGCTGCTCCCCGTGCGGCTGCGCGAAAGCGGCCGTCGCCGCGAGCGTGGCAAGGACGAAGAACACCGTCCTGAACAGTGCTGGATTCTTGGTCTGCTTCATGGTGCTGCTCCTTGATGGGCGGGAAAGCCGTGCCTGCCCGGCACGGCCATACCCTTCACTCTATTAAAACGCGAACCGGACGGGCAGCCATTCCGCCCGGTTCGGAAGTCCGGCCGGCTCAGCCGTGGTAGGGCGGCCGGTAGCCGTTGTCGCGGTCATGGTCCCGGTCGTGGTCCCGGTCATGATCGCGGTCGTGATCCCGGTCGCGGTCATAGCGGTCGTGGCCCCAGGTGCCGTAGTAGCCGGAGTGGCGGCCGTAGTAGCCCCCGAGCTCGTCCATCAACTGATAGATCCGCCCCATGCCGCGATCGACGTAGGGACGGGGCTCGATCCGGCGCAGCGAGCGCGCGGCGTCGTTGAAGGCGTCCTCCAGGGCGGCGAAACTGCGCGCCGTGCGGCGGGGCTCCCGGCGGTAGCTCTCGGTCGCCTCGTGGAAGCGGGAGGCCTGGTAGCTCAACTGGCGAAGCTGGTCGATGGTGCGGGCCTCGGCCCGGTCCGGACGGCGGTTGTTGCGCTCGAACTCGCGGCGGATGTTGGCGGCGGTCTCGTCGATCTCGTGGGCGATGGCCGAAGTCCGGTTGAGGTGGCCGGCGTCCGGGAAGATGGTCCGTCGGTCGTCATGGCGGTCGTCATGCCGGTACCCCTGCGCCTGGAGGGCGGGGGCCAGCGAGAGCGCCAGCAGAGCCGTGGTCATCAAAGTAGTCGTACGTCGCATGGAAGCTCCTCCTTGGCCGTCAAGCAGCCTGTGCCGTCTTGTGCCTGGTCGGTGGTTGGGAAGTTACTGGACGTACGGCGGCCGGTAGCCGTGGTCGTGGTCGTAGCCATGGTCGCGATCGTCATAGCGGTCGCGGTCATCGCGGCGCCGATCGTACCGGTCGTGGCCTCCCCAGTGGCCGTAGCCGCTGCGGACACCGTAATACCCGGCCAGCTCGTTCATCAGGCTGTAGATCCGCACCATGCCGCGGTCGACATAGGACCGGCGCCCGGTGTAGCGCAGCGCCCGCACGGTGTTGTTGAACGCGCGCTCCAGATCCACGAAGTCGCGCACGGTGTGACGGGGGTTCTGCTGGTAGCTCTCGACCTCGCCGTGGAAGTGAGCGGCGCTCTCGTTGAGCGCGTGCAGTTGCTCCATCGCGCGGGCCTCGTCCACGTTCGGGCGGCGGTTGTTGCGCTCGAACTGGCGGTGAATGTAGGTGGCCGTTTCGTCGATCGCGTGCGCCAGCTCGGAGACCCGGTCGATATGGGCCGCGTCCGGGTAGGAGTACCGGTCCAGATTCTGGTACCGCTGGTCCTGGTATTGATCCTGGTCCTGGTACTGATCCTGGGGCTGGCCCTGGTACTGATCCTGGCCCTGGTATTGATCCTGGGGCTGGTACTGGGGCTGATCCTGGCTCTGGGGCGGATGCCCGTATTCGTGCGCCTGGGCGGCGGGGGCGAGCGAGAGAGCCAGGATGGCGGTGGCGAACAATGTCGTATGTGGTCTCATGGTGAGCTCCTTTTGTGGTCGTCAGGCTCAATCAACGCAAGGACGGTGCCACCCGCTCGGCCGGGGGGCGAGCGGCGTGCCTTCCGAGGAGACGAGCCCCGAATCGTCCTCTTGAGAGGACATTCATCTCCCCCAGAACGCTCCGTTTGGGGAGACCACGGAGCTGCTCCGGTAAGATGGCATCGGCCACCGCCTGCGAGGGATCGGCTGGAGGGGCGACGTTGAGACGAGCGAAGATCGGCCGGTGGGGGAAACGCCTGGGGGTGACGGCCCTCTCGATGGCGGCCGGGGTCGCCGCGGTCGAGGGGATCGCCGCGGTGCGGGTCCGCCACCTCCGGGCCGAACGGGCTCCCCTGGACGGCCGGCTCTACACGGAGATCCGCGGCCAGGGGGACCCCATCGTCTTCCTCGCCGGCCTTCCGGGCACCACGAGCTATTGGGGGGACGCCTTCGACTCCCTGGCGCGCGGCCACCGGCTGATCTTCGTCGACGCGCTCGGCTTCGGCCGTTCCCCCTGGCCCGACGCCGGGTACACGCTGGACGAGCACCTCGGCGCCCTGCGGCGGACCCTCGCCGCCCTGGGGGCGATGCGGCGGGTGACGATCGTCGGCCATTCGTTCGGCACCCTCCTGGCGGCCCAGTACGCGGCGCGCTTCCCCGGGGAGATCGAGCGGCTCTATCTCCTGGGTACGCCGGTCTTCCACGACCGGAAGGAGGCGCTGGCGCGGATCCGCGAGACGTCGTCCACCGCCGGGCTCTTCTCGCTCAACCCGCTCCTCGCCCGCGAGAGCTGCAAGCTGCACGAGGCGCTCGGGCCCATCCTGGCGAAGATCGTCCCTTCCCTGACGCCCCGCCTGCCCGTCCGGATCGTCCGTGGGGCGATGCTCCACACCTGGCAGGCGTTCGACGGGACGCTGCGCCACGTCGTCCTCGACCGGCCGATCCGGATCCCCCTGGCGGGCATCGGGCCGAAAGTCACCTTCATCCACGGCCGGGCGGACGGCATCACGCCGCTGGAACGCGTCCGCGCCCTCGCGGCGGAGGACGGCGCCCGGGTCGTCGAGACCGGGGACGAGCATCTCTCCTACTCGTTCCGCGACCCGGGCGCGATCGTGAGAGAGATTCAGGCCGCTTCGCCCAGCCTCTCCTCGGACTGAGCCCCCACCCCCCGCATCTCCGTCCGCCGCTTCCAGACCTTGTAGATGGCCGGGTAGACCAGCAGCTCCAGCAGGAACGAGGTGACCAGGCCGCCGATCATCGGCGCCGCGATCCGCTTCATCACGTCCGCTCCGGCCGAGGTGGACCAGAGGATGGGGAGCAGGCCCATGAAGGCGGCGCAGACGGTCATCATCTTGGGCCGCGCCCGCTTGACCGCGCCGTGGACGATCGCCTCGTCCATGTCGGCCAGGCTCCTGAGCCGCCCGGCGCGCCTCGCCTCGTCCCAGGAGAGGTCGAGGAAGAGGAGCATGAAGACGCCGGTCTCGGCGTCGAGGCCCAGCAGGGCGATCATCCCCACCCAGGCGGCGATCGAGACGTTGTAGTGGAGGAGGTGGAAGAGCCAGACCGCCCCCACGGCCGAGAACGGCACCGCCAGCATCACCACCATGGCCTTGAAGGCGGAGCGGGTGTTGGCGTAGAGGAGGACGAAGATCAGCGCCAGGGTGACCGGCACCACGATCTTCAGCCGCTCGCGCACCCGCACCATGTTCTCGTACTGGCCGCTCCACTGGAGCGACTGCCCGGTGGGCAGGGAGACGTGGTCCCGCACCTCCCGCTTGGCCTCCTCCACCCAGCCGCCGATGTCGCGGCCGGCGATGTCCACATAGACGTAGCCGGCCAGGAAGCCGTTCTCGTCGCGCAGCATGGCCGGCCCGCGCACGATCTGGAGGTCGGCGACCTGGGCCAGCGGCACCTGGGCCCCGGTGGGGGTGGCGACCAGCACCCGGGCGAGGCGGGCCGGATCGTCGCGCAACTCGCGGGGGTAGCGCACGTTGACCGGATAGCGCTCCCGCCCCTCGATGGTGGTGGTGACGTTCTCGCCGCCGATGGCGGTGGCGATCACCGTCTGGAGCTGCTCGATCGTCAGGCCGTAGCGGGCGAGCTGGTCGCGCCGCGGCACGATGTCGAGGAAGTTGCCCCCCGCCACCCGCTCGGCGTAGACGCTGCGGGTGCCGGGGATCTTGCGCAGCAGCCCCTCCAGGGTCTCGCCCGTGCGCTCGATCTCCTGGAGGTCGCTGCCGAAGACCTTGATGCCGATCGGCGTCCGCACCCCCGTCGAGAGCATGTCGATGCGGTTCTTGATCGGCATCGTCCAGGCGTTGGTGACGCCGGGGATGCGCAGGGCGCGGTCCATCTCGTCGATCAGCTCCTCCATGGAGACGTGGTCGGGCCAGAAGGGGCGGAAAGCGGGCTTCATCCAGTCCGGAGCCCAGGGGGAGTACCAGCGCGCCTTGGGCCGCCACGCGCTCTCCGGCTTGAGGACGACCGTCGTCTCCATCATCGAGAACGGGGCGGGGTCGGTCGAGGTGTCGGCGCGGCCGGCCTTGCCGAAGACCCGGCCGACCTCGGGGAACCCCTTGAGGATGCGGTCCTGGGTCTGGAGGAGCTCGGTGGCCTGGGTGACGGAGATCCCGGGGAGGGTGATCGGCATGTAGAGGATCGTCCCCTCGTTGAGCGGCGGCATGAACTCCGAGCCGAGCCGGACGTAGAGGGGGAGGCTCACCGCCACCAGGGCCAGGGCGCCCAGGATCACTGCCCACGGGCGCCGCAGGACGAAACGGCAGGCCGGCTCGTAAACCCGGGCGATGGCGCGGCTGATGGGGTGCCGCTCCTCGGGGTGGTAGGTGCCGACCGCCGCCCGGCTCGCCAGCCGCGCCAGCCAGCGGGGGCGGAAGGTGAACGGGTCCATGCGGGTGAACAGCATGCGCAGGGCGGGGTCGAGGGTGACCGCGAGCAGGGCGGCGATCGCCATCGCCAGGTTCTTCGAGATGGCCAGCGGCTTGAACAGCCGCCCCTCCTGGTCGACCAGGGCGAAGATGGGGAGGAAGGCGACCGCGATCACCAGCAGGGAGAAGAAGACCGAGGGCCCCACCTCCTGAAGCGCCTCCAGCCGCACCTGGTGGAAATCCCCCTTGCGCCCCCCCGCCTGCCACTGGTGGAGCTTGTTGTAGGCGTTCTCCACCTCGACGATGGCGCCGTCCACCAGCACGCCGATCGAGATCGCGATCCCCGCCAGCGACATGATGTTGACCGACACCCCCAGGAAGTACATGGGGATGAAGGCGAGGAGCACGGAGATGGGGATGGTGAGGATGGGCACCGTGGCCGACGGGATGTGCCAGAGGAAGAGGAGGATGACCAGGCAGACGATGATCATCTCGATCACCAGCTCGTGCTTGAGGGTGTCGAGGGCGCGGGTGATGAGGTCCGAGCGGTCGTAGGTGGGGAGGATCTCGACCCCCTCGGGCATCCCGGGCTGGAGCTCCTCGAACTTCGCCTTGACCCGCTGGATCACGTTGAGCGCGTTCTCGCCGTGGCGCATCACCACGATGCCGCCCACGTGGTCCCCCAGGCCGTCGAGGTCCGAGACGCCGCGGCGGATCTCGGGCCCCAGCTCCACCCGGGCCACGTCGCGCAGCAGCACGGGGACCCCGCCCGGGCCCACCTTGAGCACGATCTGCTCGAAGTCCTCGGGGCGCTTGGCGTACCCCCGGCCGCGCACCATGTACTCGGCGCCGCTCGCCTCCAGGAGCCGCCCTCCCACCTCGTTGTTCGAGCGGCGGATCGCCTCCACCACTTGGTCGAGCGGCAGGCCGAAGGAGGCCAGGCGGTTGGGATCGACGGTGATCTGGTACTGCTTGACGTAGCCGCCGATCGCCGCCACCTCGGCCACGCCGGGCACCGACTGAAGGGCGTAGCGCAGGGTCCAGTCCTGATAGGAGCGCAGCTCGTCGAGCGAGTGCTTGCCGGAGTGGTCGACCAGGGCGTACTGGTAGACCCAGCCGACGCCGGTGGCGTCCGGGCCCAGCTCGGTCCGCACGCCGTCGGGGAGGCGGGACTGGATCTTGGACAGGTATTCGAGCACCCGCGAGCGGGCCCAGTAGAGGTCGGTGCCGTCCTGGAAGATGACGTAGACATAGGAGAAGCCGAAGTCGGAGTAGCCGCGCACCGCCTTGACCTTGGGGGCGCCAAGGAGGGCGGAGACGATGGGGTAGGTGACCTGGTCCTCGATGATGTCGGGGGAGCGGTCCCACCTGGAGTAGACGATCACCTGCGAGTCCGAGAGGTCGGGCAGGGCGTCGAGGCGGATCTGGCGGAGGGCCCAGACGGCCACCAAGACCAGCGCCACTGCCCCGAGCAGGACGAGCGCGCGGTTGCGGGCGGAAAAAGCGATGATTCGGCGGATCATGGCGCGCCTCCACCGGGAGGGGCCGCGGCCGCGATCGCGGCGCGGAGCCGGGACTCGGAATCGAGCAGGAAGTTGGCCCGCACGGCAACCCGCTCCCCCTCGGTCACTCCGGAGAGGATGACGGCCTGGCCGTCGGCCCGCTCCCCCACCCGCACGTCGCGCGGCTCGAACACCTCCCCCTTCTGGACAAACACCACCTGGCGGACGCCGGTGTCGATCACGGCGGAGTCGGGGATCACGATTCCCTCCCGGGTGCCCAGGTCGGGGATGACGTCCACGTACATCCCGGGCTTGAGGGCGAGGCCGGGGTTGGGAAACTCCAGCCGCGCTTTCAGGGTGCGGGTCGACGGATCGACGGTCGGATAGACGAACGCCACCCGGCCGGTGAGGTGGGTGCCGGGGTCGTAGGGGAGCACGACGAATGCCTTCGCGCCCAGCCGCAGGTCGCGGCTCTCGTACTCGAAGAAGTCGGCCTCCACCCAAACCCGCGAGAGGTCGGTGACGGTGAGCAGGTCCATCCCCGGCTGCACCTGCTGCCCCTCGAAGATCTGCTTGCCGCTGACGTAGCCGGAGACCGGGGCGGTCAGGGTCACCGTGCGCTGGGCGGCGCCGGTCTTCTCCAGGCGGGCGATGGTGCTCGCGGGAACGTCGAACAGCTCCAGGCGGCGGCGGGCGGCGGTCAGCAGGTCCTCGCCCCCCCGGCGCACCTCGGGCAGGGAGGACTGGGAGAAGCGCCCCGCGGCCTCGCGCGCCCGCAGGAATTCCTCCTGCGAGGCGAGCAGCTCGGGGGAGTAGAGCGACAGCAGCGGCTGGCCGGCGCGCACGAGCTGGCCGGTCGAATTGACGTAGAGCTTCTCCACCCAGCCGGAGATCTTGGTCTGCACGCGGCGGACGCGGGTCTCGTCCGGCATCACGACCCCGGCGGCGCGGGTGGTGCGGGTGAGCGAGCGCCGCTCGGCCACCGCCGTCTGCACTCCGGCCAGCCGCACCCCCTCCCCCGCCACCTCGACCGGCGCATGCCCCGGGACCCCGCTGGCCGCCCCCCGTGTCTCGCCGGAGTAGACGGGCACGTAGTCCATGCCCATCTCGTCCTTGGCCGGCACCGGCGAGGTGACGGCGGGGTTCATGGGATGGCGATAGAAGAGGATCTTGGGGCCGGTCGCCTGAGCCTGCGCGGACGGAGCGGGCTTCTCCTCCTTCTTCGTCTCGACCTTCACGAGCCGCATGCCGCAGATCGGGCAGTCCCCGGGCTTGTCCGAGTGATAGTCCGGATGCATCGGGCAGTAATACTGCTGGGCGGCCTCCTGGCTCCCCCGGTGGCAGGCGAGGGGGGCGGCGAGGAGCACCGCCACGAGCAGGACGAGCGCCGAGCGGATCAGGATCTTGAGCTTCATGGCAGGCCTCCGGTCAACGCCTCCAGCCCGGCCCAGGCGGTGTAGCGGTCCGCCTCGCGGCGGGCGAGCTGCACCCGGGCCTCCAGCCAGAGGTTGAAGTCCTCGATCAGATTGGAGAAGTCGCCGCGGCCGGCGAGGTAGGAGGAGCGGGCGGCGTCGAAGGTGGCGCTGCTCTGCGGCACGATCCCCTCGCGGTAGCGGACGATCTGGCGCTCGGCGCGGCCGCGCTCCGAGGCGAGGCGGGCCACCTCGGCGCGGGTCTCGGCCTCGGCGGCGCGCAGCTCCTGGCGGGCCGCCTCCAGCCCGGCCTCGGCGGCGCGGATCAGCGGCTCCTGCTTCTCGCGCTTCCAGAACGGCAGCTCGACCCCCAGGTTGAGCGTGAGCACCGGGCCGCGCGGGCCGCGGGTGGCGAAGGCCCCGGAGGGGGTGAGGTCGGGCTTGAGGTCGAGCCTGGCCGAAGCAAGCCGGCGCTCGGCCGTGGCCACCGCCGCCCGCGCCATCCGCACCCGGGTGGATTCCGCCGCCGTGGACGGGGCGGGGGTCTCCGGCAGCGCGGTGACGGGGCCCAGGGGGGAGTCCCCCGGGCGGTCGAGCCAGCGGTTGAGCTCGGCGACCAGGGCCCGCCGCTCGGCGTGGTGGTCCTCCAACTGCTCCTCCAGCCGGGTCCCCTGGAGCTGGGCCTTGAGCAGGCTCTCCTGCTCGCCACCGCCGGAGGAATAGCGCGCCCTGGCTGTGGCCGTGAGCAGGTCGGTCAGCTCGCGCCCGGCCTCCAGGGCCTTCTGCTCCTGGTCGATGGCATAGAGGCGGGCGTAGAGGGAGCGGACCTCGCGGGCGATGCGGCGCTGGAGGTCCACCACCTCGCTCTCGCGCTGGGCGGTCTCGGCCCGGGCGGTCTCGGCGCGGGCCCGGCGCTTGCCGGGGTACGGCAGCGGCTGGCTGACCTGGACCCCGGCCATCGACATGTCCTCGGTGCCGATCGTGTAGTTGGGAAAGTCGGCGATCTGCAGCATCGGCCCGACCGTGGGATCGGCGAGCGCCGCGGCGGGGCGCTCCATCTCCCGCGCCGCGGTCTGGCGGGAGCGGGCGGCGGCGAGGTCGGGGGACCTCTCCAGCGCCTCGGCCACCAGGGCGTCGGCCGTCACCGACGGCCCGCGCGAGAGGTCGTCGTCCATCTGGGCCATCTGGGCGGTTGCCGGAATCGCCATCAGGACGGCGAGCGGCAGAATTGAAAGCGAGCGGAACATCGGGCTCCTCCAGGAAAAAGGCCGGTTTCAGCCGCGCCTCGAGGGCGCGGCGGGACACACCTCTCCTGGGGAGCTCTAGATCAGGAAGACCGAGTGGAGGGTATAGAGGCCGACCCCCTCATGGAGGAGAGGGGGCCAGGGGTGAGGCGCCCAGAGCGGCCGCTCGGCCAGAGGCTCCACGGCGAGCGCGAGCGGCGCGGCCAGGGCGGCCGGCGCCACGACGGAGGGTTCCACTGCCCGGGAGGCCGGCACCGGAGCCGGCGCCTTGACCGTCCCGCAGCACGGAGGCGCCTTGAGCATGGGGGCGCCGCTCGACTGGCAGCAGGGCATCGCGCTCCGCGCCGGGCACGGTCCGCACGCGGCGGACAGCACCCCCGGCAGCCCGGCCAACAGGGTCAGGACGAGGAGGAGGGCGGTGCGGGTCCGGCGGTCGAGCTTCATGGGCATACTCTATGGCAGCCTTCCGGTTGGGCACCATCCCCCGGAACGGGATACTCCGCGTATTGGGATGGCTTGTTTCCCACCCCAAAGGATGGCCAGCCTGGTACAGGCAAACCCCACCAGAGGAGCAGTGTATTCCGGATGAATCTCGGGAGGCTCGCAACTGAGCTTCAGATCCGCACGCGCAAGAACGCCATCCAGGAGAGCGGCCGGCTGCGGCCGTAGATCTCCCGGAGGCCGCCCGGAACCCGCGCCACGCTCCCCACCGCCCCCACGCCCGTGCGCAGATTCTCCTGATGGAGAAAGTCGTAGATGTAGCCGAGCGAGAGCTTGCCGATGGTGAAGACCTCGTCCGGACCTTCGGCATGCCCGAGGAGCTCGTCGTTCTCCTGCCGCTCGGCCCGCCCGAAGAGAGTGTGGCGCCCGGCGGTGGCCGCCGATTCGAGGAGCCAGGAGTCGGTGGTGGTCCCGGGATGGCGGACGTTGCGCCCCCAGGCGAGGGTGGTCTGCCAGTTGCCGTTCGCCAGCGGCCGGTTGTACATCGCCGAGGCCGTGGTGCGGTCGGCGTCGACCTCGGGCTCCAGTTGCTCGGGGCTGTGGAGATGGCCGTGGCTCAACTGGAGTGACCAGTCGCGGGTGGGCTGCCAGGAGATCCGTCCGGACCAGGAGTCCATCTTCGGCGACTCGACGTTGGTCCGGTTCTGGTCCGGCTCGCGGCCGGTGAAGACCGAGCCCTCCAGCTTGACGTTGCCACCGATCCAGCCGAGGGTCGCGACACCGAAGGTGACGTGGGTCGAATCGAGCCAGTGATGGCCGAGTGGCGCCTCGGGGTTGTCCATCCCCGAGAAGCGGTGCATGTAGGTGGCCGGCCCCAGCGCGGGCTCCCCCGGCAGGCCCGCGTAGACGAAGACCGAGGAATCCGTCCCCACCGGCACGCTGTAGGTGGCGGCGAGCTCCATCGGGAGGTCGTGCGGGTGCTGGCGGTCGACGAGCGGCGTGACGCCGTTGGCGGTCTCGCCGGTCTGGAGGAGGAGCGGATAGCCCTCCCGGCCGATCGTCCACGGCTCGGCCGAGACCATGGCGCGCAACCCCAGATGGCCGGGGCCGAGGTCGCGGGAGGCCATCCCCATCAGCATGCTCTCGCTGAAGGTCTTGCTGTCCCCCCGGTCGCTCCCCTGGTGGTCGTAGACGAGATTGGCGAAGCCGTGGGTCATCAGGTCCCAACCGTTCCAGGAGGTGTGATACCCCACGTGCGGCGTGGACTCCGGCTGCCAGGCGGTGCCGGAGGCCTCGCGGGACATGGAGTAGGCGCCGAGCATCCCCCGCATGGCGTGCATGCCGTGGTCGTGGTGCATACCCTTCATGTCCATGCCTTCCATACCCTGCATGCTGTGGCCTTCCGTGCCGTGCTCGGGCTCCTGATGCTCCTGGTGCTCCGCCGGATGCTCCCCGTGGTCCTGGTGCTCCTGATGGTCTTGGGCTATGACCGGAGGGCGATCCAAAGCGAGAGCGCGAGGGCGCTCAGGAACAGCGACGTCTTTCGTTGCATGACGATGAATCCCCCAAAACTGTGCCGCCGGAGAGGGTGGACCCCCGGTCCTCTGGACGAAGCCAGACAGCTACGGCGGTATGCGGGATTCAGACCAGGTCGACCGCACCGCTCATCGTTCGACCCTCCCTCTCACCTAACCCCCTGTCGTAATCTCCTCTTGTAGGGAGCGCCGCCGGATTTTCCGGCGGCGATTCGCCACTGCGTGGCGCCTCCGCGCCGCGGTGGATCGGCAAGGGGCGTTCGGATGGCAAACAGTCGTCGTGATTTTCCGCGCCTCAACCTTGGAGCGGCCCGCCGGCGTCAGGGGCTTCAGCCATGAGGCGCCCCGGCCGGCTCGCGTTCGCCCTGGCCGTGGCTACTTTCGTCTCGATCCTTGCCGTACTTTGCATCCTGACGATGCGGCGAGGGTTCAGCGCCCGCGAAGAGCCGAGCAGCATCGAGAAGCTGATCGCCCGCCAAGCGCGCCATCTTGCAGTGCCACGGGCGGCGCGGGAGCTGAGAAACCCGCTCTCGGTGACGCCAGAGCTGCTCGCCGAAGCCCGCGCGCACTTCGCCGACCACTGCGCCCTCTGCCATGGCAACGACGGTCGCGGCAAGACGGAGATCGGCCAGAGCCTCTATCCCAAAGCGCCCGACATGACGCTGGAAGACACCCAAAACCTGGCGGATGGCGAGCTGTTCTATATCATCAAGAATGGCATCCGGCTGACCGGCATGCCGGCCTGGGGTGGGGACAACCCGGCGGACGACCACTCCTCCTGGCAGCTCGTCTACCTCATCCGTCATTTCCCCCACATGACCGGCGCGGAGATGCGTGAGATGGAAGCCTTCAACCCTGTGAGCCCGGCCGAGATGCGTGAGAAGATGGAAGAAGAGCAGTTTCTCGAAGGGGACGAGGAGCCTCCCGCAGAAACCACAGATAGACACAAACATTGAGAAGGAGTCTCAGCATGCGAAAGATCTCGATGATCCTGGCGTTGACGTTCCTCCTGCTGGCCGCGGCCGCCCTGGCCCATGAAGGCCACCACCACGTGATGGGTACGATCAAGACCGTAGCCGCCGATCACATTGAGGTGACGACGAAAGGCGGCAAGTCAGTCACCGTACCGCTCGCCGCAGAGACGAAGTATTTCAAGGGTAAGGAGACAGCCGCCAAGGCGGACCTCAAGGTCGGTGAGCGGGTGGTCGTCGACCTCGGGAAGAGCGGGGCCGCTGAGAAGGTTCGGCTCGCCTCGGGCAAGGCCACCGGGCATACCGGCCACTCCGACCACTGACAGTCCCACTTTTCCCCGGAGCAGTCGAGATGAACAAACGCGCGAAAACCCTGGTCCTGGTGCTGCTTGGCTCGATCTTTGCCGTAGCTGCCCGGGGCCACGACACCTGGCTACTGCCCGAGCACACGTCCGTTGCACCCGGTACAGAAGTGTCGCTGGACCTCACGAGCGGCATGGCGTTTCCCCTACTCGAATATCCGATCAAGACCGATCGCGTTGGCCGCTCTGTCCTGCGGCTGGCCGGCAAGACCGCCGGCATAACCACTCGGAATATCGGAACCAAGTCTTTGCAACTGCGCACGCGCCTGGGATCTCCGGGCATTGCCACGCTCGGGGTCTCACTTGAGCCAAAGTCGATCGAGCTCAAGCCGGCGGAGGTCGCTGAATACCTCGACGAGATCGGCGCGCCGGAGCCACTCCGGCGAGCGTGGGCTGGCGCGAAGGAGCCGAAACGGTGGCGCGAAATATATACCAAGCACGCCAAGACATTTATTCGTGTTGGGGAGCCTGGGGCGGACCGCTCCTGGGCCGAGCCCCTGGGACTAGCGCTTGAAATCCTCCCCGAGAAAGATCCAACGACTCTCAAGCCCGGCGATGAGCTGGCTGTCCGGGTCCTCAGGAAGGGGAGGCCAGTACCCCAGCTCTCGCTTGGCATCGTCCACGGAGGCCATGCGCAGGGCGCGCTGCGAATGACGGATGCGGAAGGGCGCGCAGTCCTGCGCCTTGACCGCGCCGGCCTTTGGCTGCTGCGGGCCACGGATCTGCGCCAGTCCTCCCGAAAAGATGCGAATTGGGAAAGCGACTTTGCCACCCTGACGCTGGAGGTACGGCGCAATTAGGAAAAAAGGGGGACCGGCTTGGTGTCTGTGATTATTACTGGCCGGTCATCTTGAAGATCAGAAACTTTATCAGTATAGACAGACTGAGCCAGGAATGCAAACGGCTTGCAGAGATAGGTTGAGCGCCGTCGCTCCGCAACGCACCCCCAGGCCAGGGGCGCGTTGTCTCAGAGTTGCGAGCTGTTGGCGTTACAAATATACGCAGCAACCGACACCGGGGCAGGCGAGCCTGCAAACCCCGTTTGGAGCCGCCGTGCAGTCGCTGTTGTGCGCGCATTGGGTGGTAGCGCAGGTGACTTGACAGATCGGTGGGTCTGCCTTCAATGCAGGCGCAAGGCCGAGCAGCAGCGTTGGGATGAGTAGCTTGAGCGCCTTTTTCATGGTCAACCTCCTTGGTGCGTTGGTGCGGCCTTGCGGCCGTACCGAATTTCGAAGTCCTCCGGCCGGAGTCTCCGGTCGGCGCTTCCACCCCAAAGACCGTAGAAAGATTCATGCCAATAAGCTTTTGTTTGGCCAGCTCGCGGGCCCGAACCCTCCTCAAGGCTCCCGCGTAAATTAGTTGTAAAACATTCTTGCGTTACCCGCCTGGCCGGCTCGCCTTCCCTGGCATCGGGCACCCGAAGCTATTGAACGGTAGATTGCACCTTCTCAAATGCCGCAAGCTCGTTGAAACCTGATCCCGGAGTTCCGCGGCTCCGCTGATGGCTGGTGGAGCCGCTGCAGGCAGGAGTGCGCCCCGCCGCGTGGGGGTAGGGGCGCGAATGTCAACCTTTTTTGACGTGAAGACGTCGGGCTGGAGGAACGTTCATGAACAGGAAAGCGATCTTCGTTGTTGGGAGCATGCTCATCGCCGGGCTTGCGGCGCAAGCCGCGCAGGCGCACCAGTGGGGTTGCTGGATTCAGGCGGACCGGAATGTGAGGCTCCGCAATACCTCCAGTTTAGCGAGCGCGGCGATCAGCGATTGGAACAACCTGACCATCCTCAACATCAGCTCGGTTAGCTCGAGCGAGGAGACCTATTCCTTCGCCGCCAACTCCGGCAACACCGGTTGGGGCGGTATCGCCAGGATCACCAACGCCAGTGGTTGCACTATCCTCAGGGCGACCGCGCAGTTGAACACCTACTATGCGTGGAGCACGAACGGCGCCCGCGGCGTCTTCTGCCAGGAGATTGGCCACACCTTCGGCCTCGATCACTCCAACGACGGCGGCTGCATGGGCGGCGGCTACTGGTACGACATCAGCACCCACTACACGATCGTCTCCCACAACGTCAACGACATCGGCACGATGTACGCCAACCGGGTGGCTCAGCTCCCGCTGGTTGGACCCGAGGCGGACGCGCCCCGCATCCACCCTTTCTGGTACAACCACCCCCACAGCGTCGGTGAGGCCACCCGCCTGGCCAGCGAGGTCGTCGTCGCGACGGTAACCGCCGTGACCGATGGCGACGCCATTGAGTCCTCTGACCCGGGTGCCGGCCCCATCCCCACCCAGCGGGTGTACTTTGACGTCCAGCGCGGCCACAAGGGCTCTCTTGGCGCCGGCGACTCCTTCGTCCTCTTCCAGAACGGCAACAATGAGAACCGCTTCTCCGAGGACCCGAGCTACAAGGTGGGGCACCGCTATCTGCTGTTCCTGACCCCTCGTGAGGACGGCACCTATCTGGTGGTCTCCCCGGAGGGCCGCTATGAGGTGACCCGCCGCGGATTGGTTCCGGCCTCCGAGAAGGGCTTCGCCGCGGACCTCAAGGGCGCCGACCTGGAGGACGTGACCGGCGATGTGGCGCGGGCCGTCCGCGAGATCCAGCAGCAGTAGTAGTAGTCTCTCCTCCGAATCCAGCGCGCGCCGGCGTGGCAATGAGGTCCCGCCGGCGTGCCTGGAGCCTCCTTCTCTATGACGTATCGTCGCTTGCTGGACCGCTTGACCCCTGCCGCCCTCTGCCTGCTGGCGGCGATCGTGACCACCTGGCCCCTCCTCCCTGCCATCGCCAGCGCCTTGCCGTTGGGGACCGAGCATGAGGCGACCGTTCCGCTGTTCAATCTGTGGAGCTTGTGGTGGGACGCGGACCGCGTGCAGCACGGCTTCCTCGGGCTCTGGGACGCTCCCATCTTCCATCCGCTCCAGGGGACCTTCACCTTCTCGGAGCCGATGCTTCTGCAAGGGGTCACCCTCTCGCCTCTCTGGTGGATGGGAGCTCCGCCGGCCGCGATCTACAACCTTGCGATTCTGTTGACCCTGGTCTGCAACGGTCTCGCCACCCGGAGCCTGGCGCGGGCGCTCGGCGCGCCGCGCGGCGCGGCCCTCCTCGCGGCGCTCGCCGGCGTCACCCTCCCCTATACCGCCAAGGTCCTGGGAGTGCTCCCCGTGCTCCCCCTCTTCGGCGCGATCTGGGCGCTCGCGGCCCTGGTCCGCTTTGGCGAGGCGGGCGGATGGCGGCCCGCCGCGCTGGCGATCCTGTCGTTCGCCGCGCAGTTCCTCGCCGGGGAGCAGATGGCGCTCCTGAGCCTTCCGTTCCTTCTCCTGGCCGGGCTCACGGCGCTGGCGGAGCAGAGGTTCCGGGCGCGATCGGTCGCGACGCTCGGCGCTCTGGCGATCCTCGGGGCCCTCGTGCTCTCGCCCATCGCCCGCACGGTCAGCTCCTTTCATGAGAAGTACGGGTTCAAGCGCTCCGAGGAGGTCGTGGCGGCCCTCTCGGCTCAGGCCCAGGACTTCACGACCCGCCCCAGCTCCTCCCGCCTCGCGTTTCCGCCCCGCGAGGACTCCTTCGTGGGGGATACCGGGGGGCTCTTCCCCGGCTTTCTCCTCCTCGGTCTGGGGGTGGCGGGAGCCTGGCTCGCCTGGCGCCAGGGGGAGCGGAGACTCTGGATTATCTGCCTGCTTGCCTGCGCCGTGGGAGGCGGGCTCCTCGCGATGGGTCTCAACCTGAGGATCGGCGAGTGGCGGCCTTTCGCCAGCCTGCGGGAGATGGTGCCCGGCCTCCGCACGCTGCGCAGCCCGTTCCGCGCCGTGGCGATCTCGCAAGCGGTGCTCGCGGCGCTGGCCGCGCTGGCCCTGGCCCGTTTCGCCTCGTGGCGCGGACGCGCCGGCAGGATCCTCGCTCTCGCCCTGGGGGTCCTGGCGGCGACCGAGAACCTCGCGTCTCCGGGGGTCCTGGTGCCGACCCCCGCGACCCCTCGCACCGCCTGGACGAGCTGGTTGCGCGAGCAGCCGGGGAAGCTGATCGTGGCGCACGTCCCGCTGCCGCGCGGGCTGCACGTCTCCGACTACGAGGTGGAGACGTGGCGGATGTTCGCCCAGATCGACCACCACCGGCCGCTGCTCAACGGCTACTCGGGCTATTTTCCCTCCGGGTACGGCACGTTCCAGGCGGACATGGACCAGAATTTCCCTTCCGATCGTCTCCTCTGCATGATGGCGTTCGGTCTGGGTGTCAACACCCTGGTTCTGGACCGCCCCTATCTGGAGGAGCGGCGCGCCCTGTTCGGGGGCGACTCCTTGCGGGGTTTCTTTCGCCCGGGATACAGCGATCCTCAGGTGGTGATCGTGCGTCTGAGCCCACCTCCCGAGGCCTGCGGCGTCCCACCCTCGTAGCCACGGTGGCCGGGTACGCGGCGCGTACGCGTATTCCTCTCTCCTTACGACGGACCGTCGTAAGGTTGCGGCGGTCTGCCTCCGCGTGCGACGGAAATCCTCCCGGTACGACGGACCGTCGTACGTGGAGGCAGACCGTCGCAACCGGAGGATTTCCGTCGTACGCGGAGATAAACCGTCGTAGCCGGAGGATTTCCGTCGTACGCGGAGATAAGCCGCCGTACCGGGAGGCAGGCCGCCGTACCGTTACGACGGACCGTTTTCCCTTCAGCTCTCTCCCCACCGCAGCCCCTCCTCCCCCGGCTCGGCGATGCCGAGGCGGTCGAGGACGCGCAGGGCGTAGTGGTCGAGGAAGCGGCCGAGGTCCTCGCCGCCGATATAGAAGGCCGGGACCGGCGGCAGGATCACCGCCCCGGCGTAGAGGAGGCGGCGCATGTTCTCGACGTGGACGAGGCTGTACGGCGTCTCCCGGAAGCCGAGCACCAGGGGCCACCGCTCCTTGAGAGCCACGGCGCTGGCGCGGTGGATCAGCGTCCGCGCCGAGCCCGAGGCGAGAGCCCCGAGGGTGCCGGCGCTGCACGGCAGGACGACCGTGCCGGTGAGCCGGTATGAGCCGGAGGCGATCGGCGCGTCCAGCTCGTTGTCGCGATGAACGGCGATCTTCCCCCGCGCCGCCTCCCCCAGCCCGGCCGACTTCACGAGATCGGCGGCGCCTGTCTTCTCGGGTCCCAGCTCGTGCCGGAGCACCTGGCTCGCTCCCGCCGAGACCACCAGATGGATGCGCTCGATCTCCGGATTCGCCGCGAGACGCCCGAGGACGTGCCGGGGGAGGAGCATGCCGGAGGCGCCGGAGACGAGGAGGGCCAGGCGGTGGGGCATGGGGGAGGATGGTAGCGTGGATTCGGAGGCATGGGGGCTCCGCCCTGGAGGGGCGGATATTTGAGAGCCTGGGGTTTCAACCCCAGGCGCCGGGGTCGGGGGCGTCCGCGCCGGGGACGCGGCACCGAGCCGGGATGATAGACGCCGGGAAAACCGAGCCCACCCACCCCGCCTGGGGTTGAAACCCCAGGCTGGCGAATACCCGCCCCTCCAGGGCGGAAAATGCCGTCTACAGCGGAAAATCCAGGTTGTACACCCACCGCCCCCGCTGCACCGCCAGGAGCAGCCCGCCGCGGTCGAGGCCGCGCAGGACCTCTTTGCTCAGGGCCTCGGTCGAGTCGATCTGCTGGCCGTTGGCGCCGAGGATGAGGTCCCCCGGGCGGAGGCCCCGGTCCTCGGCCACCGAGCCGTTCGCCACCCGGCGGATGGCGAGGCCGTCGCGGGCCGCCTCGACCGTCAGCCCCACCGAGCGCTCCAGCACCTGGAGCCCCAGCCCCTGCGGCGGATGGATCGCCCGCAGCCGCAGGCGGACGGTCTGGTCCCCCCGCCGCACCTCGGCGTCGACCTGCGCCCCCGCCGCCGCCGTGTAGAGGGCCGTGGTCACGTCCTCGCGGGCGGCGACCGGGTGGCCGCCGATCGAGACGATGACGTCCTTCTCTCGCAGCCCGGCCTCGGCGGCCGGCGAGCCCGGGGAGATCTTGAGCACCAGGGCGCCGCGCCGGACCGACCCCAGGCCGTAGCGCCGCGCCAGCTCCGGGTCGACCGTCACCAGCCGGGCGCCCGTCCACAGCGGCTGCAGCTCGCCGAAGCGCAGGAGGTCGTCCACCACCCGGCGGGCGCGGTCGGCGGGGATGGCGAAGCCGATCCCGGTCGCCCCGGAGATGATGGCGCTGTTGATGCCGATCACGTCCCCCTGGATGTTGACCAGCGGCCCCCCCGAGTTGCCCGGGTTGATCGAGGCGTCGGTCTGGAGGAAGTCGGTGAACAGGCGCTCGCCGCGCTCGGAGGGGATGGTGCGCCCCATCGCCGAGAGCACCCCCGTGGTCACCGTGTTCGACAGGCCGAAGGGGTTGCCGATGGCGACCACCGACTCGCCGATCATCAGGTCCGAGCTGCGGCCGAGGGGGAGGGCGGGCAGGCCGCTCGCCTTCACCTTGAGCACGGCGATGTCGGCGTCGCGGTCCGAGCCCAGGAGGTCGGCCTCCAGCTCGCGGCCGTCGAGCAGGGTGACGGTGATCCGCGAGGCCCCCTCGATCACGTGGGCGTTGGTGACCACGATGCCGTTGCGGTCGATGATGAACCCCGAGCCGAGCGACTGCGCCTGACGCTCGGTGCCCAAGCCGAACATGCCGAAGAAGGGATCGGCCTGGCGCACCGTCGCCTGGGCCGAGATGTTGACCACGGCCGGCGCGACCTTCTCGACCACCGCCACCACCGGGGTGCGGCGGGCGGCCTGCGGGGTCTGGGCGAATCCAAAGCTGGTGAGGAGGAACGTCAATGAAACCGCGGAAAGCGTGGTGCGTACTCTCATGGCGCGTAGGGTAATATGGGAATCCCCGTCCGGGGAATCACCGTTTCTTGCCTTGAACAGCTCCCCCTCGCAAACGGGGGCTTGCTCTCAGAGATAACGCCCTGAACCGGCGCAAGGTTCCGAACCAAAGGAGGTTCACCAACGTGTACGTCCGAAGAATCGCTCTGTCGCTGCTCTGCGGCCTGCTGGCCCTGACGGGCCTGGCCGCCGCCGCGGAGAAGGCGACATCCGGGGAGGTCTTCCCCTTCAAGGTCTACAAACAGACCCTCGACAACGGCATGCGGGTGGTGGCCATCCCCTACGACAGTCCGGGGACGCTGGCCTACCAGATCGTGATGCGCACCGGCTCCCGCGACGAGGTCGAGGCGGGGCACAGCGGCTTCGCTCACTTCTTCGAGCACATGATGTTCCGCGGCACGGAGAAGTACCCGAAGGACGCCTACACCGACGTCATCAAGCGGCTGGGCGCGGACGCCAACGCCTTCACCACCGACGACCAGACGGTCTTCCACATGGTGGCGCCGGCGAGCCAGCTGCCGCTGATCATGGACATCGAGTCCGACCGCTTCAAGAACCTGAAGTATGACCAGGACGCCTTCCGCACCGAGTCGCTGGCCGTCTTCGGCGAGTACAACAAGAGCGTCTCGAACCCGGTGCAGCCGATGTTCGAGAAGGCCCACGACCTCGCCTACGAGAAGCACACCTACAAGCACACCACCCTCGGCTTCGTCCAGGACATCAAGGCGATGCCCAACTACTACGACTACAGCATCCAGTTCTTCAACCGCTTCTACCGGCCGGAGAACGCGACGCTGATCGTGGTGGGGGACGTCAAGCCGGACAACGTCTTCGCCTTGGCGAAGAAGAGCTTCGGCGACTGGAAGAAGGGGTACAAGCCGGCGGACATCCCGGTGGAGCCCCCTCAGAAGGAGCGCAAGACCGCCTCCATCGACTGGCCGAACCCGACGCACCCCTACGTGCTGACCGCCTACCACGTCCCGGCCTACTCCGCGACGTCGGTCGACGTGGCGGCGCTCGACCTCATCGAGCAGCTCCTGTTCAGCGAGTCCGCCCCCCTCTATCAGGACCTGGTGGTCAAGAACCAGTGGGTGGACTTCATCCAGGGAGGTGCCCCAGGCAACCGCGACCCCGGGCTGTTCATGCTGATCGCGCGGGTGAAGTCGGACGACCTGGTCCCCAAGGTCCAGGAGACGGTCAACCGCTACATCCAGCAGCTCCAGACCACGCCGGTCGACCCCAAGAAGCTGGACCGCATCAAGTCGCACCAGCGCTACGCCTTCGAGCTGAGCCTGGACACGCCGGGCAACATCGCCTCCCAGGCGGCCCAGGCGGTGGCGATCACCGGCGGCGTCGAGGCGATCAACCAGCGCTTCGCCACCTATCAGAAGGTGACGCCGGCGGACATCCAGAAGGCCGCCCGCGAGTATTTCAAGCCCACCAACGAGACGGTCGTGACCCTGGCCCACAAGGCGGAGGCTCCCGCCGCCCAGGGCAAGCCGGGAGGCACCAACCATGATTGATCGCAGAGGCATCCTGCTCGCCGCCGCCCTGCTCGGCCTCGCCGCGGCGGCGCCGGGCACGGCCGCTCCCATCGAGACCGTCGCCCTCCCCAACGCCGGCTCGCCGCTGGTGGCCGTCCAGCTCCGCTTCGACGTCGGCTCGATCCACGATCCCGCCGGCAAGGAGGGGCTGGCCGCCCTGACGGCGCTGATGATCGGTCAGGCCGGGACGCAGAAGCGTTCCTACACCGATCTCCTGGAGGCGCTCTACCCGATGGCGGCCGGCGTCGAGTCCAGCACCGACCGCGAGGTGACGGTGATCGGCGGCCTGGTCCACCGCGACCGGCTGGCCGACTACACCGCCCTCCTCGAGGAGGCGCTGCTCCATCCCGGCTTCTCGAAGGAGGACTTCGACCGCAACAAGGACCAGCTCTCCTCCATCCTCTCCAGCTCGATGCGCAGCAACGACGAGCGGCTGGGCCTGGAGCTGCTGCAGCAGAAGATCTTCCAGGGGCACCCCTACGGGCATTCGCCCGTCGGCACCGTGGAGGGGCTCAAGAGCATCACGCTGGACGACGTGAAGCGGTTCTACCAGGAGCACTACACGCAGGCCAACCTGATGCTCGGGGTGGCGGGCGGCTATCCGTCCGACTACGTGGCCCGGTTGACCCAGGACCTTTCGGCCCTGCCGGCCGGCCAGAAGGGGAGCGCGCCGCTGCCGCCGGCGCCGAAGGTCCAGGGGCACAACTTCACCCTGGTCGAGAAGCAGACCGGGTCGGTGGGCATCAACATCGGCTATCCGCTCCCCATCACCCGCGCCGACGCGGACTACTACCCGCTCATGGTGGCCAACAGCTTCCTGGGCGAGCACCGCACCTTCAACGGCCGGCTGATGAACGAGCTGCGGGGGGACCGCGGCCTCAACTACGGCGACTACTCCTACATCGAGTACCTGGTGAGCCCGCCGAACGTCACGACCCCGCCCCCCAACGCGCCGCGCCGGGAGCAGTACTTCTCGGTCTGGATCCGGCCGGTGGTGCCGGGGGACGCCCAGTTCGCGCTACGCGCCGGCCTCTACGAAGTGCAGCGGCTGCGCGACCAGGGGATGACGGAGGCGGACTTCAACCTCACCCGCGACTTCGTCCTCAACTACTCGAAGCTCTGGGCCCAGAGCCCCCAGGACCGCCTCGGCTACGCCATGGACAGCAAGTTCTACGGCATGCCCTACTACATCGACGAGATCCAGTCGCGGCTGCCGAAGCTGACGGTGGCCGGCGTCAACGCGGTGATCAAGAAGTACCTGAGCACGGACAACTACGAGGCGGTGATGGTCGCCACCAACGCCCAGCAGCTCAAGGACACCCTCCAGAAGGACGAGCCGAGCCCGAAGACCTACACCAGCCAGGTGGACCCCAAGGTCACCGCGGGGGACAAGATCATCGTGCCGCTCAAGGTCCAGCCGACGAAGATCGATGTCGTGCCGGTGGCGGAGGTGTTCCAGAAGTAGCTTCTCGAGACAGGGGGCCCTTGGAAGAGGGCCCCTGGTTGCTTCGCCTGCCTGCACCGCCTATACTTCGTGCATGCAGTACACCCTGAGAGACATTCCACCCGTCCTGGACTCTGAGCTTCGCCGGCGCGCGAAAGACGAGGGCAAAAGCCTCAACGCGGTCGCCATCGAAGCTCTGATCCGAGGCGCGGGCCTTGGTGAGGCAGCTCTCCGTCTGCGCGATCTCAGCGATATCGCCGGGACCTGGCAGGAAGACCGCGAGTTCGATCAGGTGATCGCAGAGCAGGATCG
This sequence comes from Thermoanaerobaculia bacterium, assembly GCA_045807625.1. Taxonomy (GTDB): domain Bacteria; phylum Acidobacteriota; class Thermoanaerobaculia; order Multivoradales; family UBA5704; genus DATARR01. Next base: position 63,248 of record JBJMHA010000029.1, read on the forward strand.
AATTGATGAGCACCTGTGGAAATGAGGCTTGCTCTTGATACCAACCGCTACACGGATCTGTGCCGGGGTCACGACGGGGTGGTCGCGCTGGTCGAGCACGCGGAGGCGGTCTTCCTCCCCTTTGCGGTCCTTGCGGAGTTGCGCGCCGGTTTCGTCAATGGGACTCGCGGCGTGGAGAACGAGCGCGTTCTGCGCCGCTTCTTGATGAAACCGAGAGTAGCCGTTCTGTTTCCGGACGATCAGACGACGCACCATTACGCCGCGGCGTTCCGTCAGCTACGGCGACAGGGAACGCCGATACCCATCAACGACCTCTGGATCGCCGCGCTGGTGCTTCAGCACGACCTGGTCCTTTGCGACCGCGATCGCCATTTCGACCACCTTCCTCAGCTGACACGGATCCCCGCGGAATAGAGCCTGAAATACCGCGGCGAAGCCTCCACCTCCACCTCGACGCCGGTGGGGGCCGCCATCTTCTCCCCGTCCCGTCCCACGACCACGATCGCGGGTCCCGGCAGCGTGGCCCGCGCCGGCCGGTCCGTGGCGCTCCAGCCCACCACGACCTCCGTGCCGGCCGGGCGCCGGAAGCGGTAGAGTCGGGCGGGCGGCGGCGCCGGGAGGACCTCCTCCAGCCGGGCGCCGTCCAGCTCGCGGATCAGCGTCTTCAAGGCTTGGAAGCTCGGCCGGCGGCGGGGGTGCGCCGGATCGGCGGGATCGACCAACCCGTACCCCCGCGCCACCACCTGCCACCAGAAGACCCGCTCGATCACCCCCGTGCCCAGTGCCAGCAGGTAGTAGCGGACCAGATAGTCGGCCTGCGCCTCCTCGTCCACCGAGACGTCCCGGCCGGCCGGCGAGTGCGGCCCCTCCCGCAGAGGCCAGTTGACCTCGGTGATCCAGCAGCGTGAGGAGGAATTGCGGGAGGTCTCGGCGATGGCGCGGAGGAGCAGCGCCTTGTCCTCGGTGTCCAGCCCCGCCTGGCGGTTCTCCGGCGCCCCCCGGCGGTCGACGTAGAGGAGCGCCGAGACCGCGTCGAAACGGAACCCGGGATCTCGGAGATTCAGCACGGCGGCGGTGACGTGATATTCGAAGTCGATCACCGAGGGGCCCAGGAGCTCGACGCCGTAGGGGCGCAGGATCTCTTCGGCCGCCCGCGCCAGCTCCACGTACTCGCGGACGTTCCAGACCCCCCACTTGCTGCGGTTGATCGCCTGCCCGATCTGAAAGCGCTTTCCGTAGGGGGTGAAACGGGGGGCGATCTCCTCCAGGGCCCGGCGCCAGCGGGCCGGATCGCGCACCAGCTCCCGGCTCTGCGGCAGGGCGAAGGTCACCTCCAGACCGCGGCCGTGGAGCGCGCGGGCCAGCTCTTCTTCCGCGGTATGGTCCTCCTCCCAGGGGTGGAGGCGCAGCAGCACGTGGCGTGCCCCCAGCTCCTCGACCAAGGCGAGGGGAGTCTCCGGCGACTCCGGCCAGGGGCGGACGCAGACGCCGATCCCAGAAAAATCGACCGGTTTGGCATGAAGCTGAGCCTTCAGCTCCTGGTAGCGCCGCCAGATCCGGGGGAGGGAGGAGGCGACCGCCACCGCTTCCACCCCGTGATAGCGGACGTCCGCCAGCCGCACCCGCAGCTTGTCGAGGCGGCCGGCGTGCTGGTGGGGCTGGTCCGAGAGGTGGTCCCAGACCACCTTGTCGCGCGCGCCGGCCCCCGCGGGCGCCTCCGGGATGTGGGCGTGGGTACCGCGGGGGAGGAGGAGCCGCTTCAGGCGGTCCCGGCCCCCCCGCAGGCGCCGCTTCGACTCGTTCTTCCACCGGAAGCCGTGATGGTAGGCGAGATAGAGGTCCCGGCGCAGACCGGAGGCCGGGGCCCCCCAGTAGCTCCGCAGGAGCAGCTCCTGATGCTCGGGGCGAAAGAGGGCCAGGCGCGAGAGGTCGCGCAGCCGCTCGGAGACGCTGGGCGGCTTCCCCATGCGGGTGCGGTTGAGGTCGAGCAGATAGACGTCCGTGGGGCGGCGGTCCGGGCCGAAGCGGAGGAGGAGGTTGCCGCCCGAGAGGTCGCGGTGCCAGAAGCCGGCGTCGTGGAGCCGGCGGGCCGTCCGCCCCAGCGCCTCGACGAAGGCGGGGAAGTCGACCTCGGGGAAACGCTGCGCCTCCTCTCCGGCGTTGGCGGCGCGGAAGAGATAGCGTGCCTCGGTCAGGCCGGGGAGATGGCGGCAGACGTAGAAGGCCGGCCCCTCCTCGCCCGCCGACTCGATCCGCATCATCGGCTCCGGGGTCTGGAGGCCCGCCGCGAGCAGGGCGTTCGCGATCCGCCAGCTCTTTTCGGCCTTGCTCCCTTGAAGCCGCCGCTTCAGGCGGTCGCGCAGGTTGCGGTGGCGGAACTGCTTGACCACCACCTCGACCGGCCCGGCCGCCGTCTCCAGGCGGGCCAGGTAGAGGTAGTTGCGCCCCCAGTGGAGGGTCTTCAGGGCGGTGGCGGGATCGGTCAGCCCGCGGACGGCCGCCGCGAGGTCGGAGGGACGGAGACCGGCCGCCAGCTCGCCGGTCCAGCCGGGGAAGGAGAAGGGCTCGGTCCGGATCGTCAGACCTCCACGACGTTGAAGCGCTCGTGGTGGAGCTCGGGGTCGCTCTGGATCAGGATGTGGACCTCGAGCGAGCGCTCCAGCTCGTCGAGGATGGCCCGCTCCTCCTGCTGGAGGATGCGCGCGATCTCGGGGTGGACCCGCAGCAGGAGCTCCGGGGTCGAGATGCGGCCGCGCAGGTGGAGCAGCTCCTTGCGGAGGTTGAGGCAGATCGTGGTGTTCGACTGGATGCGCCCGCGGCCGGAGCAGTAGGGGCAGCTCTGGGTGAGCAGGCGCTCCAGGTTGGCGCGGCTGCGCTTGCGGGTGATCTCGACCAGGCCGAACTCGGAGATGTTGAGCACCTTGGTCTTGGCGCGGTCCTTCTTGATCTCGCTCTCCAGGCTGGCGAAGACCTCCTGGCGGTGCTCCGGCTCGGTCATGTCGATGAGGTCGATCACGATGATGCCGCCGAGGTCGCGCAGGCGGATCTGGCGGACGATCTCGGAGACCGCCTCCAGGTTCGTCTGCAGCACCGTGTCCTCCAGGTTCGTGGCGCCCACGAAGCGGCCGGTGTTGACGTCGATCGCCACCAGGGCCTCGGTGGGGTTGATGACGATGTAACCCCCCGACTTCAGCCAGACCTTGCTCTTCAGGGCCGCCTCGATCTGCTCCTCGATGCCGAACTGCTCGAAGAGGGTCGCCTTCTGCTGGCGGAAGAGCTTGACCTTGGCGACCAGACCCGGCTGCACCTGGTCGAGGAACTCGACGATGCGCTCGTAGGTCTCCTCGCCGTCCACCCAGAGGACGGCGAAGTCCTGGCGCAGCAGGTCGCGCACCACCCGCAGGGCGAGGTCGAGGTCCTGGTGGAGGAGGGTGGGGGCCGAGACCTTGCCGGCCCGCTGGCGGACCTTCTCCCATAGGCGGGCGAGGTAGGTGAGGTCGCTCTCGAATTCCTCGGGGCCCTTCCCCTCCCCCGCCGTGCGGACGATCAGGCCGCCGCCGGTCACCGGGAGCTGCTGGAGGAGGGCGAGGAGCCGTTCCCGCTCGGCCTCGTCCTCGATCCGCCGCGAGACGCCGAAGTGGCGCACGGTGGGGAGCAGCACCAGGTAGCGCCCGGGCAGGGTGACGTGGGTGCTGATGCGCGCCCCCTTGCTGGGGAGCGGGTCCTTGACCACCTGGACGATGATCTCCTGCCCAGCCTTCAGCAGGTCGTCGATCGAGGGGGAGACCTGCGCGTGGTTGTTGTGGTTGTTGAGGTCGTCGGCGCGGCCGTCGTCGAGTTCCAGGTCCTCCATTGACTCGACGTCGGAGGCCACGTCGCTGACGTAGAGGAAGGCGTCGCGCTCGAGGCCGACGTCGACGAAGGCGGCCTGCATGCCGGGGAGGACGCGGGTGACCCGCCCCTTGTAGATATTGCCCACGAGCCCCCGATGGCGGTGCCGCTCGACGAAGATCTCCGTCAGGCGGTCGTCCTCCAGGACGGCGATCCGGGTCTGGTGCGGATCGCTCTCGATGAGCATCTTGAGGCTCATGGCGAGGGGGATTGTATAGGAATGAGCCCCTCTCCCGGGCCGGGAGAGGGGTAGGGGTGAGGGTTTACCGGTTCACGTACCGCCGGATGTCCACCCCCAGGATGATCCCCAGCGAGATGAAGTTGATCATCGTGAACGAGCCGCCGTAGGAGAGAAAGGGCAGGGGGATGCCGGTGATGGGCAGGAAGCCGACCACCATCGCGCTGTTGTAGAGGACGTGGAAGCAGGTGATGGAGATCAGCCCCACCACCAGCAGGATGCCGGCGCGGTCGCGCGCCCGGACGGCGATGCGGGCGGCGCTGGAGATGTAGAGGGCGAAGAGCCCCAGGACGGTGGCCACCCCCAGGAACCCCCACTCCTCGGCCAGCACGGAGAGAATGAAGTCGGTGTGGCGGGCGGGGAGGAAACGGAGCTGGCTCTGCGTCCCCTGCATGTACCCCTTGCCCAGCAGCTCCCCCGAGCCCACCGCGATCTTGCTCTGCCGCACCTGGTAGCCCGCCCCCAGCGGGTCGGTCTCGGGGGCCAGGAAGGTGAGCACGCGCTGGCGCTGGTATACCTTGAGGCCGAACGTCCAGATCCCGGAGCCGAGCACGACTCCGAGCAGGACGGCGGTCACCAGCAGGCGGACGCGGACGCCGGCGATCAGCAGCATGCCGATGAGCAGCGGCGCGTACATGGCGGCGCCGCCCATGTCGGGCTCGATCGCCACCAGCAGCATGGGGAAGCCCACGATGACGGCGGCGGTGAGGATCTGGCGAAATTCGAGCACACGGTTGTTGAGGCCCGCCAGGTAACGGGCCAGGAAGAGGCCGGTGGCGATCTTGGCGAACTCCGACGGCTGGAACTGGAAGCCGCCGACCTTCAGCCAGTTGGCCGCGCCGCCGTGCTTGGAGCCGAAGGCGAGCACCCCCACCAGCGACACGATCCCCAGCACGTACAGCACCACCGAAAGGTCGAGCAGCACGTGGTAGTCGATGCTCATGGAGATCACCAGGAGCACCAGCCCGATCGCCACCCACCCCGCCTGGCGGGGGAAGTAGTCGACCGGCATCTCGGAGCTCGCGCTGTGCACGGTGGCGAGCCCGATCGCCGCGAGCAGGAAGGCGGAGAGGATCAGCCCGCCGTCGATCGACGACAGCAGCCGCAGCCGCGGCCGTTCCTCAGTTAGCGGGTGGTTTCCCGTTATCGATCCCGAAATACTTTGCATAGAGGGCCTGCGCGATCGGTGCGGCCACCTTGGACCCGCCGCCGCCGTGCTCGGCGAAGACGGTCACCACCAGCTCCGGGTTGTCCGCCGGGGCGAAGGAGGTGAACCAGGCGTGGTCGCGGTATTTGAAAGGTAGGTTGTGCTCCTCGGTACGCTGGGCCTGGGCGATCACCTGCACGGTGCCGCTCTTGCCCGCGATCTCGATCCCCGGCAGGCGGGCCGAGCCGTAGGCCGTGCCGCCCGGCTCGTTGACCACCCCGATCATGCCGCCGCGCACGATGCGCAGGGCCTCGGGATCGAGCTCCACGTGCTCCGGGGGCGGCAGGTTGGCGTCCTTCAACAGGTGGGGGACGACCTTGAGGCCGCCGTTGGCCACGATCGAGGTGAGCTCGGCCATCTGGAGCGGGGTGACCAGCACCGGCCCCTGGCCGATCGAGACGGAGATCGTCTCGCCCGGGTACCAGCGCTGGTGGCGGACCTTCTCGCTCCAGGCGTTGTCGGGCACGTTGCCCTTCTTCTCCCCCTCGATGTCGATGCCGGTGGTGGAGCCCAGGCCGAACAGCCGGGCGTATTTGGCGATCTTGTCGATCCCCATCTTCTGGCCCAGCGTGTAGAAGTAGATGTCGCAGGAGAGCTTGATGGCCGCGTGGGCGTCCACCGTGCCGTGCCCCCCCTTCTTCCAGCAGCGGAACGGCCGGTTGTAGAAGATCTTGGAGCCGCTGCAGGAGACCGAGGTGTGGGGGTCGAAGTCGTGGTCGGTCATGCCCGCCGTCGCCATCACGATCTTGAAGGTCGAGCCCGGCGAGTAGGTGTTCTGGATCGCCCGGTTCTGGAGCGGATGGTTGGGATCGTCGATCAGCGCCTGCCAGTCGGCCTGCTGGAGCCGGCGGGCGAACAGGTTGGGGTTGAACGCCGGGGCCGAGACCAGGGCCAGGATCTCGCCGTTGCGGGGGTCCATGGCGACCACCGCGCCCACCTTCTCGGGGCCGTCGAGCCAGCGGGCGGCCTCCTGCTGGAGGTCGAGGTCGATCGACAGGGTCATGCTCCTGCCCGGCACCGCGGGGATGCTCTTGTACTCCTGGAGGAGCTGGCCGCGGCTGTCGACGACGACCACCCGCTCGCCGTCCTTGCCGCGCAGGTCGGCGTCGTAGGTCTGCTCGATCCCCTTCTTGCCGATCATGTCCCCCGGCTGGAGGGCCCCCTTCGCCTTCTCGATCTCGTCGAGGCTCGGCTCGCCCAGGTAGCCAAGGATGTGGGCGGTCTGCTCGCGGTGGCGGTAGAGGCGCTGGTGCTGGACCTCGACCTCGAACTCGGGGTACTCGAGACCCTCGACGCCGAAGCGCGCCACCTCGGAGAGGGAGAGGTTCTCGGCCAGCAGCACCGGCTTGAACGCCGGAATGCCGCGGTATTTCTGCAGGATCTGCTGGAGGTCGGCCACCGGCCGGCCGAGCACGCCGGAGGCGAACCAGAGGCTGTGGTCGAGGCTCGCCGCGCGGCTGCGGTCGATCATCAGGCTGTAGCTGGGGACGTTCTCCACCAGCAGCCGCCCCTTGCGGTCGAAGATCAGGCCGCGCGGGGCCTTGATCGGCAGCTTGCGCAGCCGGTTGTTCTCGGCCAGCTCGCGGTAGTAGTCCCCCTGCACGAGCTGGGTGAACCAGAAGCCGGTCGAGATCGCCACGATCAGACCGGTGACCACGGCAGTCAGCACGCGCACGCGGCTGACCAGGTCGTCTCGATGCTCGCGAACCACCTGCATGGTGCTTTACCTCATCAGTCCAGTCGGAGCTTGCTCATGCGCCCGCGGCGGCGCGCCTCGGAGGAACGGCGCCAGCTCCCCCCCGCGACGTAGACCACCATCCCGAGGAGCCCGCACGACGCCGCGCGGATGGCCGTCCAGACCGGGCTGGGCGTCTCCGGCGAGGGGAGCAGCACGAACGCGAGCCCGAGGACGATCGCCTGCTGCAACATGGAGGCGAAGCCGACGAGCGCCAGGACGCCGGTCGGCCGCTGGATCACCAGCCGCTGCGCCAGGCGCGCCGTGGCGTAGCCGATGATGGTATCAGCGAATCCGAACAGACCGAAGGGCCCGCTGGTCAGAGTGTCCTGGAGGAGCCCCACCAGCATGCCCACCAGCAGCCCCGAGAGCGAGCTGCCGCCGAGAGCGTGGAGCGCCACCACCACCAGGAAGACGTCGGTAGCGCGGGCGAAGTCGGGCCAGAGCCGCACGCCGGCGAAGTGGACCAGCGCGGCGAGGGCGACGGCGGCGAGGAGCTTAAGGCTTTGCACCGGGGGCGGCCTCTTTGAGGTTCTGTGGCACGGCCTGATATTCCAGCAGATAGACCTGGTCGAGGGTGCCGAAATCGACGGCGGGAGCGACCTGGATGCGGTGGAAGAGCTGCCCGCCCGGCTCGACGGCGACGACGGTGCCGATCGGGATGCCGCGCGGGAAGACGCCGTCGATGCCGGCGGTCAGCACGCGGTCGCCGGTCCGCACGTCGGCCTGCAGCGGCACGTAGTTGAGCTCCAGCCCGCTCCCCCCGCCGGTGCCGCGCACCACCCCCTGGCGGCGGGTGCGCAGGATCATGCCGCCGACCCCGGCGGCGCGGTCGGTGAGGAGCTGGACCTTGGCGTAGGGGCCGGAGACCGCGATCACCCGGCCGACCAGCCCGGCCGGGGAGAGCACCGGCTGGTCCTTGCGCGCCGGCTCGGGGCCGGTGTAGAGGATCATGGTGCGCAGCCACGAGGTGTGGTCGATGTAGACGATGTCGACCGCCCGGATGCGCCCGGCGGGGGGGGTGGGGTAGCGCATGGCCTCCCCCAGGCGCAGCATCTCCCCCTCGACGTCGGTCAGCCGCAGCAGGCTCAGGCGCAGGCTCTCGGTCTCGCGCCGGAGCCGCCGGTTCTCGTCGAGCAGGGTGCCGCGCAGCTTCACCCCCTCGCGGGCGTCCTGGACCCCCTCGGGGATCGACGCCACGCCGCGGGCCATCGGCCCGAGCAGGCGCAGGCCCACGGCCTCCAGCCGCGTCTGGCCGGCCCTCGCCCCCTGGACGGCCAGGTAGACGAGCTGGGCCACCAGCACGACGATCAACACCCAGCCGGTGCGGCGCTCGTCCACAGCTCGAGACCGGTTCGGATTCCGGGTTACCGGATGGAGACCTTGCGCAGCAGGTCGATGTCGGAGAGCACTCTGCCCGTGCCGAGCACCACCGAGGCGAGCGGATCCTCGGCGAGCACGACCGGCAGGCCGGTCTCGTCGCGCAGCCGCTGATCGAGATTGCGCAGCAGCGCCCCGCCGCCCGAGAGGACGATCCCCTTGTCCATGATATCGGCCGACAGCTCGGGGGGCGTGCGCTCGAGGGCCATGCGCACCGCCTCGACGATGGTGGCGACCGGCTCGGCCAGGGCCTCGCGGATCTCCTCGTCGGAGATCTGCAGCGTCTTGGGGACGCCCTCGACCAGGTCGCGCCCCTTGATCTCCATCTTCAGCTCCTCTTTGAGCGGATAGGCCGAGCCCAGCTCGATCTTGATGCGCTCGGCGGTGCGCTCGCCGATCAGCAGGTTGTACTTGCGTTTCAGGTACTGAATGATGCCGACGTCCATCTCGTTGCCGGCGATGCGCACCGAGCGGCTGTAGACGGTGCCGGCGAGCGAGATCACGGCGACGTCGGTGGTGCCGCCGCCGATGTCCACGATCATGTTGCCCGACGGCTCGGTGATCGGCAGCCCGGCGCCGATGGCGGCCATCATCGCCTGCTCGACCAGGAACACCTCCGAGGCGCCGGCCCGCATCGCCGAGTCGCGCACGGCGCGCTTCTCCACCTGGGTGATCTCCGAGGGGACGCCGATGACGATGCGGGGGTGCACGTACATCTTGCGCCCGTGGGCCTTCTTGATGAAATACTCGAGCATCCGCTCGGTGACCTCGAAGTCGGCGATCACGCCGTCCTTCATCGGCCGGATCGACTCGATGTTGCCCGGCGTGCGGCCGAGCATCTCCTTGGCCTCGCTGCCGACGGCCTCGATCCGGTTGGTGATCTTGTTGATGACGACGACGGAGGGCTCGCGGACCACGATGCCCTGACCGCTGGCGAAAACCAGGGTGTTGGCGGTGCCGAGATCGATGGCCAGGTCTTTGGAGAAGTAGCGTAACAGGGAGGCGAGGGGCATCAGCCTTCTTGATCCTTCTGGAAAACCCGCCGCGGGCGTGCGGTGGCGGCGGGGAGTTTACGGGATTGGCGTCGTCCTTTTCAGGGATTTTTGAGATTTCAGGGATTTTCCACGAAAACGCGGTGCCGGCGGACGGTCTCGTTCCCCCACGCGTTGCGCGCGCGGACCTCGATGATGTTCCAGCCTTCTTTGTTCAGTTGGACGGTCTTGGTGAACGATCCGTCCGCTCCGAGAGTGACCTGCTCGCCGTTCACCTCGACCCGCGCCCCCGGCTCGCTGCGGCCATTGACCATCGAGATACTACCGTAGGTTTTGATGTCTCCGAGGTCAAGCTCCGGCGGCGAGGCGTCCTTCTTCTCGCCGCCGTCGCCGTTCTTGACGGCGGAAGCGACGCGGAACTTCCGCGGCTCGCTCCAGGGGCCCCGCAGGCCGTCCGGCCCGAAGGCGGCGACCCGCCACTGGAAGGTCCCCTCGCCGCGCAGCCCCAGGGTGGCCCGCGTCTTGGTGCGGCTCCCGGCGTCGATCACGTTGTCCACGAACAGGTGGTTGCGGGAGACCTGGAGGGCGTAGTGGGCGGCGCCGGACACCGGCTGCCAGGCGAGAACCAGCTTCTTGGTGGCGTCGAGGTCGAGCAGCAGGTCGTCCACCGGCTCGACCGGCTCGGGCCGGGCGGGCATCGCCTTCGGCTCGGAGAGCAGGTCCCCCGTCTGCATCACCTGCTGGAGGGGGCCGACCTGGCGGGTCAGGCCGCCGTTCGACGCCAGCTCCATGCCGCCCCGGTAGGCGCCGAAGCGCCCCTGGCTGGTCCCCTTGTCGACCGCGACGAAGGCCTCGGACGACTCCTTGACGCGGGCCACGGCGCCCGGCGTCTTGACGTTGCTGCCCGTGCTCTGGGAGGTGCTCAGGTTCACCCAGCCGTACTTCATCTCGATCGCCTGCTCCGAGCCGCCCCCGGCCCCGCCGCCCCCCTGCGAGACGACGAGCTGCGTGTTGGGCTGCACCGTGTAGAGCGTGCCGTCCTGGAACATGACCACGGCCGAGCCGTTCTCCGCCGTCCGCACGGCGTCGCCGGACTGGAGCTGGACGCGGCTGCGCGCCTCCTCCCAATCCCCCCCTGAGCCACGCCGGAGCTCGACCTCCCCCTGCAGGGAGACGAACTGCGCCTGGCCGGCGCCGCCGCGCAGCGAGAGCGCGTCGAGGATCGACTGCAGCACGTCGCGGCTGTGGGTGCCGCTGTCACGGGCGGCGCCGAAGTCGTGGGCCGCCTGCCGGGCGCGCGCCTCCTTGAGGCTCGCCACGCCGTCCTCGTAGTCGGCGGCGAAGCCCGTGGCCACGCGCGGCTCGTTGCTCAGCCGCTGCCGCAGCGCCTCCGCCTGCTCGATCGCGGCCGCGGCCTGCTGCTGCAGCGAGCTGCTGTCGATCCGGCGGTAGAAGACCAGGCCGATCCCGACCAGGACGAGGAGCAGCAGGAGCAGACCCCAGCTCTGCAGGGTCTCCACCGAGACGCTGTACCAGTCCTTCCCCTGTCGGTCAGCCTTCTGGACGGGCTGGGCAGGCACTTCAAATTCCTTTCATGTAGGAAGGTCAATATAACACAGAGCTTCGCGGCCGGACTCCGCCAGCCGGGGTTGTCTGGCGGGCGCCGCGCTGCTAGAGTGCCGGGTTCCTCCTGGATGAAAGGAGAAGGAGTTCGTTTATGCTCAAGGTATTTCGGGACAATCTCAAGAGCCTCGCCTGGATCCTCTGGGTGATCATCATCCTCTTCGTTCTCGCCATCGCCGCCGACTTCGGCGCCAGCGTGCGGGGGAACGGCGGCGCCAATACGGTCGCGAAGGTGGGCAGCGAGACGGTGACGCAGGACGAGTTCCGGCGCGCCTACCAGAAAATGGCCAACGTCTACCGGCAGATCTATAGCGGGCAGCTGCCGCCGAACATGGACAAGCAGCTCTACCGCCAGACGCTGAGCCAGACGGTGATCCAGAAGATCCTGCTCGCCGAGGCGCGGCGGCTCGGCCTCACGGTGACCGACGCCGAGCTGCGCGACCGCATCCTCGAGATCCCCGGCCTCAAGGACGAGCAGGGGCGCTTCGTCGGCGAGGAGATCTACGCGCGCGCCATCCAGCAGAGCCTTCAGACCACTGTCGCGGACTTCGAGAACGAGCTCCGCGACGAGCTGCTGCTGAAGAAGCTCAACGACGCCCTCTCGGCCAACCTCTACGTCAGCGAGGACGAGATCCAGCGCGCCTACCGCGACCAGGTCGAGCGCGCGAAGATCCGCTACATCCAGGTGCCGCGCGCCAGCTTCTCCATGCAGGCGGGGGCGTCGCCGGCCGAGGTCGAGGCCTACTTCAACGCCCACAAGCAGGAATTCACCCTCCCCGAGCAGCGCGACCTCGCCTACCTGCTGGTGAACGGCTACCAGCTCGCCGACCAGGTGAAGGTGAGCGATCAGGACCTCCAGAGCTACTACGAGGCCCACAAGGCTGAATTCTCCCAGGAGGAGCAGGTCAAGGCCCGGCACATCCTGGTGATGGTCAACGACCAGCGCGACGACGCGCAGGCGCAAGCCCGCCTCGCGGAGGCCAAGGCCAAGCTCGCCGGGGGGGCCGACTTCGCCGCCGTGGCCCGCCAGTACTCCGACGACACCGCCTCGAAGGACAAGGGGGGGGACCTCGGCTGGTTCGGCCGCAACAAGATGGTCAAGGAGTTCGAGGACGCCGCCTTCAGCGCCCAGCCGGGCAAGCTGGTGGGGCCGGTGAAGTCCTCCTTCGGCTATCACCTGATCGAGGTCACCGAGAAGCGCCCCGCCGGCCAGCAGCCCTTCGAGGCGGTGAAGGGGCAGCTCAGCGCCCGCCTCACCGCCGAGCGCTCCCGCGACCTCGCCGACAGCAAGGCCAAGGACCTCGCCTCCCGCCTCAACGCGAAGAAGCCGTCCGACCCCTCCGCCCTGAAGGCGCTCGCCGGCCAGAATCCGGGGGTGACCTTCGGCGAGGCCAAGGTCGGCGCCACCGACCCGGTGCCGGGGGTCGGCATGGGCCTCAGCACCGCCGCCTTCGCGCTCAAGAAGGGGGAGGTCTCGCAGGCGATCCAGCTCCCGCAGGGGTGGGCCATCGTCTACGTCAAGGACGTCATCCCCTCCCACGCGCCCGCGCTGAAGGAGGTCGAGCAGAAGGTGCGGACGGCACTGCTCAACCAGAAGCTCCAGCAGATGACGATGAAGGCCCTGGAGGACGCCAAGGGCCAGATCGCCCAGGGCAAGACCCTGGACCAGGTAGCCGCGCAGCTCGGCGTGCCGGTCAAGGAGACCGCCGAATTCGGCGCCCAGGCGGCGGTCCCCGAGATCGGCTACAACCCCGAGCTGACGAAGGCCGTCATGGCCCTCCAGACCGGCCAGATCGGCGGCCCGGTCGCCGCCCGGGATGGCGCGGTGCTCTTCCAGGTGACCGATCGCAAGGGGTGGGACCCCAAGCAGTACGCCGCCAACCGCGACCAGACCCGCTCGACCCTGCTGCAGCAGAAGGCCCAGAGCGTCGAGGGCTCGCTGATCCAGCGGCGGCAGCGCGAGCTGAACGTCTCCTACGACCAGCGGTTCCTCGACCAGCTCGGCATCGCGCCTCCGCAGGAAGGCGCCTAGCCTGATCTCCCCGGGGCGGCCGCCGGGCCGCCCCGCCGTTCTACAATCCCCTCCCATGATCGGCTATCTCCAGGGCACCCTCCTCCGGGCCGACCCGGAACGCCTGCTGCTCGACGTGCACGGGGTCGGCTACGAGGTCAACGTCCCCCTCTCCACCTGGTACGAGATCGAGAAGCGGCGCAACGAGGCCATCCGCCTCTTCATCCACACCCACCTGCGCGAGGACGGCATCGCCCTCTTCGGCTTCTGGACCGAGCGCGAGAAGGCGCTGTTCGAGAAGCTGATCGGGGTCAACGGCATCGGCCCCCGCCTGGCGCGGGTGATCCTCTCGGGAATGCCGCCGGACGATCTGCTGGGCGCCATCGCCCGCGGCGACCTCGGGCGCCTCGCGACCATCCCGGGGGTGGGCAAGAAGACCGCCGAGCGGATGGTCCTGGAGCTGCGGGAGAAGATGCGCGAGCTGGCCGCCGGGCTCCCCGAGGAGGCCGCCGCCGCGGCCCCCGCCGACCAGGACGTGGTCTCCGCCCTGGTCAATCTCGGCTACAAGGCCAGCCTCGCCGAGCGGGCCGTCGCCGAGGTGCGCCGCGAGAAGCCCGACGCCGCCTTCAACGATCTCTTGCGGGCGAGCCTGAACCGGCTGTCGAGGGCGTAAAATCCTCGTATGTCCGCCGTCGACGACCGCATCCTCTCCGGTGTCCCGGACCCCGAGGACCTCGGGGTCGAGCCGTCGCTGCGCCCGCAGCGGCTCGACGAGTACATCGGCCAGAAGAAGGTCATCGACAACCTGCGGGTGTTCATCCGCGCCGCCCGCGAGCGCCGCGAGTCGCTCGACCACGTCCTCCTCTTCGGCCCCCCCGGCCTCGGCAAGACGACCCTCGCCAACATCATCGCCGGCGAGATGGGGGCCCCCCTGCGCACCACCGCCGGGCCGGTGCTCGAGCGGGCGGGGGACCTCGCCGCCATCCTCACCAACCTCGATCCGGGGGAGGTGCTGTTCATCGACGAGATCCACCGCCTGGGGCCGACCGTCGAGGAGATCCTCTACCCGGCCCTGGAGGACTTCCGGCTCGACCTCGTGATCGGCCAGGGGCCGGCGGCCCGCACGGTCAAGATCGAGCTGCCCAGGTTCACCCTGGTGGGGGCGACCACGCGGGCGGGGCTGATCAGCGCCCCCTTGCGGGCCCGCTTCGGCATCGTCCACCGGCTCGACTTCTATCGGCCAGAAGAGCTGACGGAGATCGTGCTGCGCTCGGCCAAGCTGCTCGGCGTCCCCATCGACCGGGAGGGGGGGACTGAGATCGCCCGCCGCAGCCGGGGGACCCCGCGCGTCGCCAACCGCCTGCTCCGCCGGGTGCGCGACTTCGCCCAGGTGGACCGCGCGAAGTCGATCGACCTCGGGGTCGCCCGCCGCGCCCTCGCCCTTCTCGAGGTGGACGAATTCGGCTTCGACGACGTCGACCGCAAGATCCTCACCACGCTGATCGAGCACTACGACGGGGGCCCCGCCGGCCTCAAGGCGCTGGCCGTCTCGGTGGGAGAGGACACCGGCACCCTGGAGGACCTCTACGAGCCCTTCCTGATCCAGGAGGGGTTCCTCCAGCGCACCCCCCGCGGCCGGATCGCCACCCGGCGGGCCTACCAGCACCTCGGCTATCCGCAGCGCCCCGGCACCACGGGGACGCTCTTCTGATCCCTCCCCCTTCTCCATGCGCCCCGCGGCCCTGATCTACAACCCCCGGTCGGGGCGCCAGCGGCACGCCCGGGTGCTCGACGCCATCCTCGCCACCCTGCGTAGGGGCGGGCTCGAGGTCGAGCCGGTGCCCACCGCCTTCGCGGGGCAGGCGGCCGAGCTCGCCCGCGAGCGCCGCCAGAGCGCCGAGGTGGTCTTCGCCTTCGGCGGCGACGGCACGGCGCGGGAGGTGGCGAGCGGTCTGATGGGTGGGCCGGCGGCGCTCGGCGTGCTCCCCGGCGGCACCGCCAACCTGCTGGCCCTCGCCCTCGGCCTGCCGCGCGAGCCGGCCGCCGCCGCCGCGGCCCTGCTGAGGCTCCCGGCCCGGCCGTTCGACGTCGGGCTCGCGGGCGGCGTCCCCTTCCTGATGATGGTCTCGGCCGGCCTCGACGCCGTGCTGCTCGCCACCCTCAACACCCGGCTCAAGTGGCTCTTCGGCAAACCGGCCATCCTGGGCCAGGGGCTCCGGGAGTGGTGGCGCTACCCTTATCCGGCGCTGGAGGTGACCGCCGACGGCGAGCGCCTGGAGGCCTCCTTCGTCTCGGTGTCCAATATCCCCTATTACGCGGGGGCGTTCCGGCTGGCGCCGGCGGCCCGCACCGACGACGGCCGCTTCGAGCTGGTGACCTTCCGGGGGACCGGCCGCGCCGCCACCGCCGCCTTCGCCCTCGACGTGATCCGCTCCCGCCACGTGCGGCGGCAGGACGTCGAGGTGCGCCAGGTGCGCGAGGTCTCCCTGGCCGGCCCGGCCGGCGCGCCCGCCCAGGTGGACGGCGACGTCTGCCAGGAGCGGCTCCCCTTGAATATCCGCTTCTCGCAAGAGCGGCTGCTCATGCTGGCGCCGGCCTCCCTGTGAGAAGATCCCGAGAACCGAATCGAAAGGGGGGACATGGATGCTGAGGAAGCTGATGCAGACGGACGACGACGTCGGGATGCTGATCGTGCGGGTCTTCCTGGGGCTGGTCATGTTTCCCCATGGCGCCCAGAAGCTGCTCGGCTGGTTCGGGGGCGGCGGGTTCGCGGCGACCCTGCAGGGGATGACCTCGATGGGGCTGCCGGCCGTGATCGTCCTGCTGGTGATGATCGCCGAATTCTTCGGCTCCCTCGGTCTGATCACCGGCTTCCTCGGACGGGTGAGCGCGTTCGGCGTCTTCTGCGTGATGGTGGGGGCCATCCTCACCGTCCACCTCCACAACGGCTTCTTCATGAACTGGATGGGGAACCAGAAGGGGGAGGGGTTCGAGTACCACCTGCTGGCCATCGGCATGGCCGTCGCCGTCATGGTGAAGGGGAGCGGGCGACTGTCGATCGACCGCTCGATGACCCCGGACCGGGGGATCTACAGATAGCTAGCCCTGGCGCATGAAGTGCCACCGGAGGTCGCCGTCGAGGCGGCGGTAGACCTCCGGGTGGATCTTCGGGGCGAGGCGGTGGAGGAGGGCGTTGATCGGCTCCCCCTTGGCCGCCGCCTCGATCGCCTCGGCCGCGCCGCTCCCCGCCTTGCTGATGTAGGTCTGCCAGATCCCCTGGCGCACCGAGACCGAGCCCATCGAGACGTTCGGCATCCGCGCCACTCCCTTGCGCAGCACCGCGATCTTCTCCTTCAGGCTCTTCTCGTCGTCCATCGGCTCGCGCTGCCAAGGGGTGAAGGGCTTCGGCACCAGGACGTTGACCCCCATGTGGATGTTGCCGATCAGCCCCTTCCTCGGCAGCTCCTCCAGCATGATCGCCCGCGCCTGGGCCACCAGGTCCAGGATTCCCTGGACGTCCTCCGCCGTCTCGCCCGGCAGCCCGACGATGAAGTAGAGCTTGAGCGACGTGAAGCCGTGGCGGAAGATCAGCCGCACCTTCTCCAGCAGGAAGGAGTTGGGGATGGGCTTGCCCATCTTCACCCGCAGCTCGTCCGTGCCGGTCTCCGGGGCGAGGGTGATCGAGCGGTCCCCCGAGGCGTGGAGGGCGTCGAGCACCCCCTCGGTCACCGCCGGGATGCGGATCGACGAGACCGAGGTCCGGAACCCGAGCCCGTTGGCCTCGCGCAGGATCTTCTCGATGTCCGGATGGTCCCCCACGGCGGTGGCCACGAAGCCGAGCTGGTTGGTCACCGGCCGCGCCCGCTCCAGGGAGGCGAGGATGTACTCGGTCGGGTGCCAGCGGAAGCGCCCCATGCCGAAGCTCGCCCAGCAGTAGCGGCACTTCTCGGGGCAGCCGCGCGACATCTCGATCAGGAACTTCTCGGAGAACTCGGTATGCGGGGTGACGATCGCCGTAGTGGGCAGGTGCCCCGGCTGCTTCATCTGCTCCTCGGTCAGCTCCCGCTTGTTGAGCTTGGGGAGGTCGTCCCCCTCCTCCTCGTGATGGTGAAAGGCGGGGACGTAGAAGCCGTCGAGGGCGGCCAGCCGCTCGATCACCGCCTCGCGCTCCTCCTCCCCTTCCAGCGCGGCGAGCAGGTCGGGCAGCACGTTCTCGGCGGCGCCGATGGCGAAGACATCCACGAATTCCGACATCGGCAGCGGGTTGATCGAGGCGCAGGAGCCGCCCATCACGATCACCGGGTCCCAGGGGCCGCGGTCCTGGCGGCGCAGCGGGATGCGGGCCCGGCCGAGCATCTGGACGAGGTTGACGTAGTCCTCCTCGAAGGAGACCGAGAAGCAGACACAGCCGAAGTCGTTCATCGCCCGGCCGCTCTCGACCGAGATCGGCATGCCCACCCCGTCGGTGAAGAAGCGCTCGGCCGTCCACTCCGGGGTCCGGTGGACCAGCTCGTAGACCCGCTGGAACCCCAGGCTCGACATCGCCACGTGGTACGTATTGGCGTACGCCAGCGCCAGCCGGTACCGGCCGTGCGGAGAGAATCTCTCCACCGGCCGCTCGGCGGCGCGGATCGGGGACCAGTCGTGGGCGGCGGATCTCTTCATGACGCTCATTCTAGAACCGCTTACGGCAGACCGGCATTCCTCACGAGCCGCCGCCGCTCAAGCGGCCCACGGCGTGGATGGTCACCCGCACCTCCTTCTCCACCCGGAGAATGAAGAAGCTGGGGTCCTTGAGCCCCCACTGGAGGTAGGGGACGATCATCATGCCGGTCCCCTTGACCTGGGTGCCGTCGCTGGTGGCGACGACCGTCATGTCCATCGGGCGCTTCGTCCCGTGCAGCTCGAGCATGCCGTGGAGCTCAAGCTGGCTCCGCCCGACCGGATTGAGCAGGCCGCTGAAGCGCTGCGGCTCGAAGACGATGTCGGGATAGCGCGGGCTCTCCAGGATCTTCTCGTGCATCTTCTGGTCGCGCCGGGAGACGCCGGTCTGGGCGCTGGTGGCGTCGAGCACGAACCGGCCGCTGGCCTCATGGGTGTCCGGATCGATCCGGACCGACCCCTCCCTGGCCCGCAGGAAGCCGTCGACCGTATGGAGGGTGGCGCCGAAGGTGAAATCGACCCTCGTGGCGGCGGGGTCGAGCTCGAAGGTGTACGTGGCGGCGGACAGCGGGAGGGCGAGCAGCAGGACCAGCGGGAACCAGACGACCTCCTTGCGAAGCATCGGTCTTCCTCCTCGTTGATTGGGAGATCAAAAGATCAGACGGCCACCAGCCTCCAGGCCAGCCGCAGCGCCCCCAATCCCAGGCGGCGCGGCGGCAGGGTGCGGGCATGGATGCCCAGAAGGCGCGAGAACAGGGCCGGCTCGGCCGCGAGCGCGCGCACGGCGCGGGCCCGCAGCCGGGGGCGCCGCTCCAGGGAGAGCACCAGACCGGTCATGAAGTCCGGGAGACGGTTGATCCGGCGGTGCGCCACCACATAGCGGTCGAGATCCCCCGCCACGAACGCCTCGACCAGGGCCGCCGACTCGTGGAGCGCCACCGCCAGCCCCTCGCCGGTGATGGCGTCGAAGTAGCCCGCCGCGTCCCCGACCAGCGCCACGTTCCCCTTGCGGACCGCCCGGGCCCGCTGGCGCAGGGGGCCCGTCCCGCGGTCGCGCGAGGCGAGGGGCGCTCCGGCCACCCGGGCGCGCAGCTCGGGGAGGCTCTCGAGGAGGCCGTCGAAATCCGCCTTGCGGCCGCTCCAGAGGAAGGCGATCCCCACCTGGTCCGGGGCGACCGGGGTCACGTAGGCCTCGCAATCCGGTCCCCAGTAGACCTCTACGAAATCGCTCCACGGCGCCATCGCGAAGTGCCGCCGGACGCCATACCTGAGCAGGAGCCCGGAGCCGCCGTCGAGACCCGCCCACTGCCGGACCCGCGAGCGCAGGCCGTCGGCCCCCACGATCCAGCGGGCGGTGAGAACCTCCTGACCGATCTCCACCCCACCCTCCCGCAGCCCCTCGGCCTTGACGCCCCAGCGCAGGTCGACTCCCACCTCCCCGGCCCGGCGGACGAGCGCCTCATGGAACTCGGTCCGGCGCACCCCCAGCCCCCCGGCCTGGGGAAAAAGCCCCTCGGCCATGATCCCGCCATCGAAATAGCGGATGCCCCGGAAGGGGAGCCCGCGCGGCATCACCCCGATCTCCCGGAGCCGCGCCACGGCGTCGGGCATCAGACCCTCGCCGCAGGCCTTGTCGATCGGCGGCCGGGCGCGGTCGATCACCGTCACCCCGAGCCCCGCCAGCCGCGCCCGGATGGCGGTCGCGAGGCCGGCCGGCCCGCCGCCCACTATTAGGAGATCAACCAGGAGATCGTTCATCCTTCCGGCCTCTCCGAGCGCATCCGCGCGTAGGCCCGGCTGGAGCGGGCCATCGCCCCAGCGAGCCGCACCGGAGTGACCGGCGCCGGGGAAATGAGCTCCCCCGCGAGATAGAGCCGCAGCGTCTCCCCCCGGCGGAGCTTGCCGGAGGAGGTGCGGGGGAGAGTGCCCGGCGCCAGAACGACCACGCGGTCCGGGGAAAGATTGGCCGCTCCCAGCACCGCCTCGCGGCAGGCCTCGGGCAGCGACTCCCTCTCGGCGGCCGTGGCCTCGCGCGAAAATTCCACGAACAGCGCCAGCGACTCCCCCGGAGCGTCCTCCGGCAGCCAGCTCGCGGCCACCGCGCAGCCGGAGCGCACGCCGGGGACACCCTCGACGGCCAGCTCGATCTCGTCCGGCGCGTAGTTGCGCCCGCGCAGGATGATCACCTCCTTGGCACGGCCGGTGAGATACAGCTCGCCATCCTGGAGGAAGCCGAGATCCCCCGTGTCGAGCCAGCCGCCGCGCAGGGCGCGGGCGGTCGCCTCGGGGTCGCCGAGATAGCCGTCCATCAGCGAGGG
Organism: Thermoanaerobaculia bacterium; assembly: GCA_045807625.1. Taxonomy (GTDB): domain Bacteria; phylum Acidobacteriota; class Thermoanaerobaculia; order Multivoradales; family UBA5704; genus DATARR01. The sequence goes on from JBJMHA010000029.1 coordinate 83,305, forward strand.
CCCGTGGGCCCAGACCCGACCCACATGCCCCTCCGGAAGGTCGCGCTCCGCCTCGTCCACGATCCGCAGGCGGAATCCGGGCACCGGCCGGCCCACGGAGACGATCTCGCGGCCGTCCGGCGTCTCCAGGGCGGCGCGGTCCCTGGCCAGCGCCTCGCGGTCGAAGCGCCGGCCGCGGAACGGCCGGTCGAGATCCGAGAAGGTGACGGCGAGCGCCGCCTCCGAGAGGCCGTAGACGGGGGTGAGCGCCTCGGGCCGGAATCCCCAGCGGGCGAAGCGGTCGCGGAAGGCGCGCAGCACCGAGGGGGCCACCGGCTCGGCGCCGTTCAGGGCCGTCCGCCAGCCGGAGAGGTCGACCCCCTCCAACTCCTCGTCGGAGACGCGGGTGACGCACAGGCTGTAGGCGAAATTCGGCGCCGGGGAGATGGTCCCCCGGTAGCGCGAGAGGACCCGCAGCCAGAGGGCCGGCCGGGCCACGAACAGCTCCGGCCCGAGCAGCGTCAGGGTGGCGTCGCGCGCGAGGGCCGGGAAGACGCAGCCGATCAGCCCCATGTCGTGGTAGAGCGGCAGCCAGGAGACGCAGCTATGGCGCAGCTCCCCGGTGTCCGGCCAGAAGCCGTCCAGGATCTCGACCTGGGCCGCGAGCGCCCGGTGGCTCAGGGCCACCGGCTTGGGATCGACGGTGGTGCCGGAGGAGAACTGGATCAGCCCAAGGTCTTCAGGGTCGACCCGCGCCGGCTCGGCGGCCGATCCCGGCAGGTCGCCGATCGTGCGGCAGCCGAGCTCGGGGCGCGCCTCGGCGACGGCCTCGCCGAGGATGCGGCGCACCCGGGAGTCCGCCAGCACCAGACGGACGCCGGAGCGCTCGAGCATGCGGGCGGTGCGGTGGAGGTACTCGGCCATGCGGCCCAGACGCGCCGGCGGATAGAGCGGCACGGGCACGGCGCCGGCCAGGAGCGCGCCGAAGAACCCCGCGAAGAATTCGATGCCGGTGGGGAAGACCAGGGCGACGCGGTCCCCCTTCCGGACGCCCAGGCTCAGCAGCCCGCCGCAGACGGCGAGCGCCCGCTCCCGCACCTCCCCCCAGCCGAGCCAGGTGGCCGCCTCGGAGCGGTCCACGAAGCGGAGCCCCCCTTCCGGGTGGCGCCCCGCCGCGGCGAGCCAGTCGTTGACGATCATTCAGTCCCCAGCCTCCTCCTCACCACGGCCACGAGATCCCCCACGGTCTCGATGGAGCCCTCGTCCAGTTCGTCCAGGCGGACCCGGAATCGGTTCTCCACCTCCATGGCCAGCGTCAGCAGGCGGACCGAGTCGAGCCGCAGATCCTCGATCAGGCGCATCTCCGGCGCCAGCTCCCCCTCCCAGCCGAGATGGACCCGCGCCACCTCGGCCACGCCCTCGAGGATCGCCTCGTCACTCATCGTCCACCCAGCATCAGACGGGGGTGATCTGCGAATACGGTGCCGTAGTCGCTCACCCGCGCCAGCGCCTCTTCCTCGGCCCGGATGCGGACCCGGAGAAGGAGGCCGTTGAGGATGCTGAAGACGGCCGCGGTCAACCACGCCGTATGCACCAGCGGCAGGGCGAGGATCTCCGTGATCACCGCCAGGTAGTTGGGGTGCCGCAGGAACCGGTACGGCCCGCCCATGATGGGAGGGGCCCCCGGCAGGACCACGATCCGGGTGGTCCACCGGCCGGCGAGGGTCGAGATAACCCAGTACCGCAGCCCGGTCGCGAGGACGACGAGCAGGAGCATCGGGATCCCCAACGCCGGCACGAACGGCCTGTCGAGGAGCCAGACCTCCAGGGGACAAGAAACGAGGAAGGTCGTATGGAGGAGCACCATCCACCGGTAATGCCCCGGCGCCACCTCGACCCCGCCCCGCTCCAGCAGCGCGCGCCGGTTCCGCCCCGCGATCCGCAGCTCGATCAGCCGGCCGAGGACGACGAGGAGGACGAGGAGGGTGTAGAGGAGGCGGGTGTCGAGGGGGAGGGCGTCCAATTAAAGCCCTTTGAAGGGGTTGACGATTTCAAGCCCGTCAATCCGGCGGCCGTCCTGGAGATCCTCGCTGTAAAGAATCCGGCAGCCGGCGTTCAAGGCGGCGCGGATCACTAGAGCATCCCAGATCGAGAACTGGTGCAGACGGTGGAGGTCAATGGCCGCCAGAAGGTCTGGGACCCCAAGGATCACGACATCGAGACGACTGAAGAGCTGGATCTTTTCCCGCGCGCTATCCGCCGAAAGACCGAGCTTCTTCTTGGATGCCGAGAAGTATTCCTGGAGAACTTGAAGCGATAGAACGCCGGTCCCTGCGACCATCACCTCCTCGATCAGCTCCCGTGCCCGATCTCGCTTTGGACCCGCTCTCAGATCATCGGAGTAGATGAGGACGTTGCTGTCAACGAAGCACCGGGCGGTCATAGAGCTCCTCCCGGTTCCATTTCCAGCCGCCCGAGTCGCCTTCTTCCTCTTGCCACAGACGCCTGAGCTCCGCCACCACTTGTGCAGGATCGCTGGCGGTCAGAGAATCCAAGTAGTCGCGGATCATCTGGTTCAGAGAGGTCCCACGCTGTTGGGCGAGTTGCCGAGCCCGAGCGAGGGTCTGATCATCGATGGAGAGTGTAACGTTCATTCACACAGGATACGTGCGCACGGCTCCACGGTCAAGCTGCCAACCTTGCTATGAGAGGAGGTCTTCAAAGCGGCCTCTCGGCGAAAGGGTCCTCTACTTTTCGGGTCTCCCTGGCCTTGGCACGAATCGCCTTGAGCTCATCGGAAGCCACGTAGAAACGCCCACGCTTTTCTCCCTGCGGAACGAGCAAACCCTGCGCCACAAGAGTCTTCAAGTCCTTGCTCGCCAAGCCTTCGGTGATTTCCGCGATCGGCCGGTACGTGGCGTTCCGCACCCGCAGCCCGACCGCGGCATCGGCCATCGCCAGCAGCGTCCGTTCCGGCAGGCCTCTCCTGGCGATCTCTTCCTCCAGGGCATCCCAGAGCCGCCCGATCTCCCGCGTGCGCAGCAGCAGCGTGGACGCTTGCCGGTAGTGGGCGGTGAGGCAAAAGCGTATCCAGGGCCGCGCGTCGCGCTCCGGCTGCCAGGAGCCGCCCCCGACCGTCGCCAGGACGTCGTAGTAGGCGCGGGTATTTCTACCCAGATATTCCTCAATGCTGGAGAACGGTGCGGCCAGCACCCCGCTCCGGGCCAGCACCAGGGTCTGGAGACAGCGCGCCATCCTGCCGTTCCCATCTGAAAAGGGATGGATCATGACCAGGTTGAGATGGGCCATTGCCGCCTTGATGACTCCGGACATTCCCGGATTCCCATTGAGGAAGCCCAGAAGCTCGTCGACGAGCCCGGGCACGAGCTCGGCGTCCGGTCCCACGTAGACCCGCTCTTCCCTTTCGTCGTCGTAAACGAAGATCGGCCCCGGCCGCCATCTCCCGGGATTCTTGGCCAGAGTGTGCTGCAACATCATGAAGTGCAGGCTCCGCAACAGGTCCGCCGAGTAGCGAAAATGGATGTCGCCCGCGAGCTGCAGGACGTAGGTCATGGCGACCTGATAACCCCTCACGTTCGCCCAGGCTTCGGTCTTGGCGTCCAACGGCTCTTCCCCTTCCGCCGCCGCGATCGCGTCGTCCAGGGATACGTCGTAGCCCTCGATGCTGTTGGAGCCCTTGACCGCTCGCGCGAAGGTGGTGCGGCGGAGCAATCCGTACCACCGTCTCGGCTGGTCCGAGACCGCATGGCCGAGGATCCTCTTGAGCTCGTCGACCCGAAGAAGAACGTCTTCCTCCTGGGGATCGAGGTCTGGGGTTTGGAAGAGCATGGGGTGGATATCTGGATTTTAAATGGCCTTGGAGCAGATAGCATCTACCCCAAGAGAGGATTATAACTGATCTGGCAAGAGGGCGTTTACCACCGCAGCAGCACCAGCTCCGAGCAGAACCCCGGCCCCATCGCCAGCAGCATCCCCCAGCTCCCGGGGGGCGGGCGGTGATTCGCCAGAGTCTCCTCCAGGACGAGCAGGACCGAGGTGGAGGAGAGGTTCCCCACCTCACGCAGGCTCCGCCAGGTGACGTCGAGCGCCCCCTCGGGCAGCTCCAGCGACTCCTGCATCGCCTCCAGCACCTTGGGACCGCCGGGATGGCAGACCCAGGAGGTGATGTCGGCGCGGGTCAGCCCCTGGTCGGCCAGGAAGGCGTCGACGTCCGGCCGCAGCTTCTCGCGGGCCACCACGGGGACGTCCCCCGAGAGGACGATCTTGAAGCCGGTCTCGGAGATGTCCCAGCCCATCACCCGCTCGGAATCCGGGTAGAAGACCGAGCGGGTGGCGACGATCCGGGGACCCGAGGCCGGCCGGTTTTCTCCTACGACCACCACGGCGGCGGCGCCGTCGCCGAACAGCCCCGAGGCGATCAGGTTGGGGATCGAGAGGTCCTCCGGCTGCAGGGTCAGCGAGCAGAGCTCGGCCGAGAGGAGGACCGCCACCTGGTCCGGAAACCCCCGGACGTAGTCGGCCGCCCGCGCGATCCCCGCCGCCCCCGCCACGCAGCCGAGGCCGAAGATCGGCATCCGCTTCACCCGCGGCGGCAGACCCAGCCGGTTCACCAGCCGGGCGTCGATCGAGGGGGTCGCCACCCCGGTCACCGTGACGAAGATCAGGGCGTCCACGTCGGACGGCGAGAGCCCCGCCCGCGCCAGGGCCTCCAGCACGGCGGCGCCGCCCACCTCCTGGGCCACCCGGATCCAGACGTCGTTCGCCTTCCCCCAGGTGGTGAGGCCGGCGTACTCCTCCATCGGCAAGGCCAGGTGGCGTCCTCCGACCAGGACGTTCTTGTGCAGCCTCTCCAGGCGCTCGAGGTTGTAGTAACGGTCCGCCCAGCGCTCACGGAGCGCCGCCAGGAGCGTCTCCTGGTCGTAGTAGTAGGGGGGAAAGGCCTTCCCGACGGCCGCGATCTTCAAGGCCCGAAGAGGCTAGCACAGAGCCTGCCAGACCTTGGGAGAGGCTTGCGCTATGATCTGCCCGCTTTGAGACGCTTCCTGATCCTCGCCCTGCCGCTCCTCGTCCTCACCATGGGCCTCTTCCGCTTCGGGCAGGAGATGCTCAAGGTGGCGCCCGACCCGGCGGCCCTCTCGCGTCTGGGGGGAGCGGTCCTGCCGGCCTGGGTGACCTTCGCCACCTGGATCCTGGAATCGGTGGGGCTCGCGGCCCTGTTCCTGATGATCCAGGGGCGCGGCGGCTCGCGGTGGGCGTCCGGCCTGCTCGCGGGGTGGATCGCCTGGGTCTTCCGCGGCCCCCTGCTGGTGGTGACCGTGGTGGGGCTCGCCGGCCTCCCCCCGCGCCCCTGGTGGGGGCTGGCCTTCTCCTGGTGGATCCTCTACACCCTCTGCGGCCTGATGCTGGGCGCCGCCGCCTCCGCCTCCCGGCTGCAAGCCTGAAGGATCGCCGGCACCCGGTGTACACTGGGGGACCGACCTCATCCGAGACCGGCTGAAGGACGTACAACTTCTGATGAGCCTCGCCGAGATCACTCCGCTGCCCGCCCCCCGGATGGAGCTGAAGAGCCTGGACACCCTCTGGTTCCAGGTGGGGGGTACGGTGTGCAACCTGGCCTGCACCCACTGTTTCGTCTCCTGCTCCCCGACCAACCACACCCACGAGGTGCTAAGCCTCGCCGAGGTGCGGCGCTATCTGGAGGAGGCGGCGCGGCTGGGAGTGCGCGAGTACTACTTCACGGGCGGCGAGCCGTTCCTCAACCCCGAGATGGAAGCGATCCTCGCCGCCACCCTGGAGGCGGGGCCGGCGACGGTGCTGACCAACGGCCTCCCGCTCGACCCCGCCCGCTGCGCCCGCCTCAAGGCGCTGGCGGACGCCTCGGACTACTCGCTCGATTTCCGGGTATCGCTCGACGGCTGGGACGCCGCGAGCAACGATCCCATCCGCGGCGAGGGGACCTTCGAGAAGATCCTCGCCGGCATCCGCAACCTCCACGCGGCCGGGCTCAACCCGGTGATCACGGTGACCGAGGTCTGCGAGGGGGCGGCCGGCGACGCCGGCAAGGAGCGCTTCTTCGCCCTGCTGCGGTCGCTGGGGATCGAGCGCCCGCGCCTCAAGACCCTCCCCGTCTTCCGCATCGGCGCCGAGGCCGGGCGCGGCGGCGCCTACGAGAGCTGGCAGCGGCTGCGCGAGGGGGAGACGCCCGACGGCGGCTGGGATCATCTGCAATGCAGCTCCTGCCGGATGGTGACCGACCAGGGGGTCTGGGTCTGCCCGATTCTGGTCAACGAGCCGGCGGCGAAGATGGGCGAGACCCTCGCCGACACCCTCGGCGACTTCCCCCTGGAGCACCCGGCCTGCTGGACCTGCCACGTCTACGGCGTGAGTTGCCGGACCTGAGGGCGACCGGTGTCCTACAAGCCTCCGAGAGATCTCGACGAGCAGGCGCGCCAGGCGCGGGCCAAGCTCACCGCCCATCGCGGCATGGCGACCTGGGGGGAGAAGCTCGTCCCCCTTGCCGCCTTCCGCCAGGCCGCGGCCCGGGAAGGGCTGGCGCTCCCCCAGGAGGAGCGGGAATCCGCCGTGCTCGCCTACACGGCCGGCCTGGACGATCCCACGCCGATTGAAGGCCCGTTCTCGCGCATCGCCGTCTTCGGCGGCGTCTACAGCAACCACCTCGCCCTCCTGGAGCTGCTGGAGGACGCCGCCCGCCGGGGCGCCGAGGCGGTCTACTGCCTGGGCGACCTGGGAGCCTTCGGCCCCAACCCCGAGAAGGTCCGGCCGCTGCTGGCGCAGGGGCGCGTGCTCGCCATCCAGGGGAACTACGAGGAGTCGCTCGCTGCGGGCCGCGAGGACTGCAACTGCGGCTATACCGACCCCCGCGACAACCACTTCGCCGAGATCTCCTACCGCTACACCGAGCGGAATTGCTCGCCCGGTTTCAAGGCCTGGATGGGCACGCTCCCCCGCCGCCGCCGCGTGCGGGTGGGGGACCGCGAGCTCCTCCTAGTCCACGGCTCGCCGCGCCGAATCAACGAGTTCCTCTTCCACAGCACCGCGCCGGTGCCGTTCCTGGAGGTGCTGCTCGATCAGAATCGCTGCGACGGCATCCTCTGCACTCACACCGGGCTCCACTGGCACCGCCGCCTCCCCTCGGGCCGGGACGTGGTCAACGTGGGCGTGATCGGCCGGCCGGCCAACGACGGCCAGACCCACGTCTGGTACGCGATGCTCGAGGCGCGCGAGGAGGGATTGAAGGTCGAGCTCGTGCCGCTGGCCTACGATCACTCAGGCCTTGCCGCCGAGATGCGGGCCGAGGGATTGCCCGAGGAGTTCGTCGAAACCGTCCTGACCGGCTGGTGGACCACCTGTCTGGAGATCCTGCCCGCCCGCGAGCGGGCCGCTTCGCGTTTCTGACCCGGGGAGGATCGAGAGATGTCCGAGACCAAGCCTCACATCGCTATCCTCGGAGCCGGTCCGACCGGCCTCGAAGCCGCTCTCGCCGCCGCGGAGGCCGGCCATCCGTTCAAGGTCTATGAAGCCTCGCCTTCCGTGGCCGGCAACGTCCGCGCCTGGGGTCACGTCCGGCTGTTCACCCCCTGGGAGATGAACGTCTCCCCCCGCATGCGGCGTCACCTGGAGGCGGCCGGCCGCGAGGTCCCCGGCGGCTCCGAGTGCCCCACCGGGCACGACCTCTCCGAGAAGGTTCTGGAGCCGCTGGCGGCGCTCCCCGAGATCGCTCCCCACCTGCGCCTGGGCACCCGCGTGCTAGGCATCGGCCGCCAGGGGCTCCTCAAGCACGAGGAGATCGCCACCCCCGAGCGCGGCCGGCACCCCTTCCGCCTGCTCCTCTCCGATGGCAGCCGGGAATGGACCGAGACGGCGGACCTCGTCCTCGACGCCACCGGCACCTGGGGGAGCCCTAACACTCTGGGGGACGCCGGCATCCCGGCCCCCGGCGAGCGCTCGCTTACCGGGGAGATCCGGCGCGACATCCCCGACTTCGCAACGGAGCGGGAGGAGTGGGCGGGCCGGACCATCCTCCTCGCCGGCGCCGGCCACTCGGCACAGACCGCCGCCCGCGCCCTGGCCGAGCTCGCGACGCAGGCGCCGGGGACGCGGGTGATCTGGGCCCTGCGGAATCCCGAGCCGGCCTGGGGCACCCACGAGGAGGACCCGCTCCCGGACCGCGCGGCCCTCGCGGCCAAGGCCACGGAGCTGGCCGGCGGCGCCTCGCCCGCCGTCGAGGCCCGGCGCGGCGCGGTGGTCGAGGAGATCGCCAGGCCCAACGGCCGTTTTGAGGTGACCCTGCGCAACGGCGCCGGACCCGAAAAGGTCGAGGTCGACCGTATCCTCGCCCTGACCGGCGCCGTCGGCGACCATGGGCTCTACCGCCAGCTCCAGGTGCACGAGTGCTACGCCACCTGCGGTCCGATCAAGCTCTCGGCGGCCCTCCTCGGCGCCGGCGGCTCCGACTGCTTGGCCCAGACCACCCACGGAGCCGACACCCTCACCAACCCCGAGCCGGGCTTCTTCATCCTCGGCGCCAAGTCCTACGGCAGGAACAACACCTTCCTGATGCGGATCGGCTGGGAGCAGGTGGGGGAGGTTTTCGGGCTGCTCGGCTAGACTTCCCTCACCATGAAGTACTTCGGCCAACCCGACTTCCAGCACGGCGAGGTCCCGGCGGTGGGCGTCCTCCTGGCGAACCTGGGGACCCCGGACGCTCCGGACACCCCTTCGCTCCGCCGCTATCTCCGCGAGTTCCTGCTCGATCCCCGGGTCATCGAGATGCCCCGGGCGCTCTGGTGGCTGATCCTCCACCTGTTCGTGCTCCCCTTCCGGCCGGCCAAGTCGGCCGCGCTCTATAGGAAGGTCTGGATCCCGGAGGGCTCCCCTCTCCTCGTCATCACCCACCGCCAGGCGGCGGCGCTCCAGCAGGTGCTGAGCCGAGAGATCGACACGCCGGTCCACGTGGCCGTCGCCATGCGCTACGGCAATCCGTCGGTGCGGGCGGCGTTGCGCGAGCTCGCGGGCAAGGGGTGCCGGCGCATCCTGGTGTTGCCGCTCTATCCTCAATACGCGGCGGTGACGACCGGCTCGACGATCGACGCCGTGGCCGCCGAGCTGATGACCTGGCGCTGGGTGCCCGAGATCCGCACCATCCATCACTACCACGACGACCCCGCCTACATCCGGGCGCTGGCGGCGAGCATCCGGGAGGTCTGGGAGCGGGAGGGGCCGGCGGAGAAGCTCCTCTTCTCCTTCCACGGCATCCCCAAGCGCTACTTCCTGGCGGGCGATCCCTACTTCTGCGAGTGCCACAAGCTCGCCCGCCTCGCCGCCGCGGAGATGGCGCTGCCGAAGGAGCGCTGGCAGGTCTCCTTCCAGTCGCTCTTCGGCAAGGAGGAGTGGCTCAAGCCCTACACCGACAAGACCATCACGGCGCTGGCAAAGTCCGGCCTCCGCCAGCTCGACGTCGTCTGCCCCGGCTTCTCGGCGGACTGCCTGGAGACGATCGAGGAGATCGACGAGCAGAACCGCGAGATTTTCCTCCACGCCGGGGGGGAGCGCTACCGCTACATCCCCGCGCTCAACGACCGGCCGGACCACATCCGCGTCATCGCCGACTTGGTCCACCGCAACCTCCAGGGGTGGGTGAAGACTCCAGCCGAGCGCGATGAGGAGGGGGAGCGCCGGGAGGCCGCCGAATCGCGGCGGCGGGCCGAGGCGATGCGGGCCGAGCCGGTGCTGGAAGATGCGGGGTATGGGCGCTGATCGCGCCCGGCTCTGGTAGATTCATCATCCTTGAGAGATTCCTAAGGAGGAGCCCAAATGAGCACTCTTCGATTCCGTGCCGGCCTCAGCGCCGGCCTGCTGCTCGTCATGACGGCGGGCGCCGCGCTGGCGCAGCAGCTCGACCTCCCCCGCCCCAGCCCCAACGCGTCCGTGACGCAGATGGTGGGGATTACCGAGGTCACGATCAAGTACAGCCGCCCGGGGGTGAAGGGGCGGGAGGTCTGGGGCAAGCTCGTCCCCTATGGCGAGGTCTGGCGCACGGGGGCGAACGAGAACACCACGATCAAATTCAACACCCCGGTCAAGATCGAGGGGCACGAGTTGCCGGCCGGCGTCTATGGCCTGCAGACGATCCCCGCTCAGGGGGATTGGACGCTGATCCTCAGCAAGGACGCCAACGAGTGGGGCGCCTTCAGCTACAAGCCCGAGCACGACGCCCTGCGAGTGCAGGTGAAGCCGCGGCCGGGCGAGCCCCGCGAGCGCATGGCCTTCGATTTCGAGGACGTGACCGACACCTCGGCCAAGGTCGTCCTCTCCTGGGAGAAGCTGCAGGTCCCCTTCACGATCGAGGTGGACACGCCGGCGCTGGTCCAGGCGAAGCTCAAGGATTCCGTCCGCTGGCAGGGGCCGTACCAGGCGGCGTCCTACTGCATCCAGAACGACGTCTGTCTGGACGAGGCCTCGCGCTGGCTCGACGCCTCGATCGCCATGCAGGAGAACTTCTCGAACCTGCGCGCCAAGGCGATGCTGCTCGCCAAGAAGAAGGACCCCGGCGCCGCCGCGTACGCCCAGCGGGCGCTCGCCGCCGCCAAGACGACGCAGCCGGCGCCGAATCCCCAGCAGATCAAGGATCTGGAAGGGATCGCGGGGAACGGCGCGAAGAAGGGGAAGTAGCGCGGACGGAAGCTTACGGAGCGGGTCCGGAAGCTTCCGGCATGACCCTGTAAGCTTCCTCTGGTGGAAGGAAACCTACCGAGTGGTGGAAGGAAACCTACCGAGCCGGACTGGAAGCTTGCGGAGTGACTCCGGAAGCTTCCGGAGCGGCTCGGTAACCTTCCTTCGGCAAAGGGAAGCTTACAGGGCAGGATCGGGAGCTTACGGCGGGCCGATGGGAGCTTCCGGAGCCACCTCGTAAGCTTACGGCGGCGGAAAGAAGCCCGCGGAGCCGGACTGGAAGCTTACGGAGCTCCTCCGGAAGCTTACGGGGCGACTCGGCAGCCTTCCTTTGGCAAAGAGAAGCTTACAGGGCAAGATTGGGAGCTTACGGCGGGCCGATGGGGGCTTCCGGAATCACCCCGTAAGCTTACGGCGGCGGAAAGAAGCCTACAGAGCGGGACTGGAAGCTTACGGAGCGACTCGGCAGCCTTCCTTCAGCAAAGAGAGGCTTACAGAGCAAGACCGGGAGCTTGCGGCGGGCCGATGGGGGCTTCCGGAACGACCCCGGAAGCTTCCGGCGGCGGAAAGAAGCCTACAGAGCGGGATTGGAAGCTTACGGAGCGGCTCCGTATCGGTCTCTGGCGCTCCGGAAGCTTCCGGCGGCCCTATGCGATCACCGCCGCGCGCTCGGTGAGCCAGCTCCCCAGGTCCACCACCTGATCCAGGCAAGCGAGAGGCTCCAGCTTCAGGAGCTCCTCCCGCCCGTGCCCGCCGGAGCAGACGCCCACCGCGTGCGTCCGCGCGCTCCGCGCCATCTCCAGATCGTAGGTGGTGTCGCCGATCATCACCGCCTCGCGCGGCGAGACTCCAAGCTCGTCGAGGATCTCCAGCAGCATCTGCGGGTGGGGCTTCGAGAAGGCCTCGTCCGCGGTGCGGGTGGCCTGGAAGACCTCGCGCAAGCCGGTCTGCTCCAGGGCGTAGTCGAGCCCGCGGCGGCTCTTGCCGGTCGCCACCGCCAGCAGATACCCCTCTCCGGCCAGATCCCGCAGCATCTCGTCCACCCCGTCGAAGAGCAGCGGCATGTCGCGGTAGGCCGTGTGCCAGTGCTTCCGGTACCCCTCCAGGATCTTGCCGTAGAGCGCGTCGTCGCAGCCGGGGCTCAGGATCTCGATCGTCTCCCGCAGCCCCAGGCCGACCGTGCCGCGGACGGTCTCCTCGGGCAGCTCCCCCAGCTCCAGCTCGCGGATCGTCGCCTGGGCGCAGGCCACGATCGGGCCGATGGAATCCATCAGCGTCCCGTCCCAATCGAAGACGAGCAGGCGGAAGGGGTTTGCGTCGAGCGGCATCGCGGGGACCGGAGACTGTCCGGTGGACCGATGATGACAGACGGGGGCCGATCGTTCAACCTTCAGCGTCGGCGCCGAACGGCGTGTAGACCGCGCCGCCCACCACCGAGTCGTCGAGCCCCGGGGCGAAGCCGGGGGACTGCGGCATCACGATCCGCCGCTCCACCCAGGTGCCGGGGGGGATGGAGGCGCCGCAGCCCACGATCGTCTCGCGCACCACGCACCCCTTGCCGATCCGCGCGCCGGGCAGCAGCACCGATCTCTCGATCCGCGCCCCCTCGCCCACCTTCGTCCCGGGCTCGATCGACGACCGCCGCACCCTCGCCCCCGCCTCCAGGCTGGCCTCGGGGGAGATCCACGACCGCCGCCAGAGCCGCTCCGGCCAGTCGGCGCGCGCCCAGTCGAGCACGCCCTCGAGGAAGCGCTGCGGCGTCCCCATGTCGTGCCAGAGCCCGCCGTCCAGCACCGAGTCGATCACCGCTCCCTCGCCCAGCATCGGCACGTAGAGGTCGCGCACGATGTCGGACTTCCCCGGCCCCACGCGTGAGAGCAGGTCCGGCGCGAAGACGTGGGCGCCGGCGAAGACGTAGCGCCGTGCGACCTCCCCCCGTTCCAGGTCGCCGGACCAGAAGGAGAGGATGCGCCCGGCGCGGTCGATCCCCACGCCGCCTCCGAACCGTGCGGGGTCGGGGGCCGCGGTGAGCAGCAGGGTGGAGCGGGCGCCGCCCGCGAGGTGTCGGCGGATCAGCTTGCGGAGGGGCCACTCGCAGAGGCTGTCGCCGTTGACCAGCAGCACCAGGTCGGCGGGGGCGAGAAACTCCTTCAGCGGGTGGAGGGCGCCCAGGGTGCCGAGGATCTCCGGCTCCTCCGACCAGGTGAGCGGCATGCCGGCATGGGAGTCGCCGAAGCGTTGGCGGATCTGGTCCCCCAGGTAGTGGAGGTTCACCGCCGCCGCCTCGCAGCCGATGGCGGCGAGCCGCGCCAGGGTGTGCCCGAGGATGGGCACGCCGCGCACCGGCAGCAGCGGCTTCGGGGTGAGGGTGGTCAACGGGCGGAGCCGCGTGCCCAGCCCCGCCGCGAGCACCACCGCACGGATCCGCCTGCCCTGCATATCGCGGAGCTAGCGGAACACCATCTCGGGTGGCGCGTCCGGATGCTGCTTGAGGTAGTCCTCGTAGAGGCGCAGATAGGAGCGGCGCTCCGCCTTCCCGGGATCGAAGCCGCAGCGCTTGGCCACCGTCTCGGCGCCGTCCCCCTCGAACTCGGCGAAGTCGCCGATGGGAGTGTGGTCGAGCGCGATGGTGACGCCGCCGAGCTGCCACTCCTCCCGCATCTTCTGGTAGCGGCGCACGACGGTGAAGCCGAGGTTCCCGAACAGGGCCATCGCCTCCTCGGCGCTCTGCACCTCGATCTCGCGCTCCTCGCGCACCTTGACGTTCCCCTCGATCCGCATTGGCCCCTTGAAGGTCAGCCGGGCCCGGCCGCCGTCGGTGCGCAGCCGCAGGATCTTGCCGGAGCCGATCAGCTCCTTCTCGCGGTCGAGAATCCAGTTGTCCTCGAAGGCCGAGGGCCCCACCCGCTCCGCCTCGAGCTCGATCAGGCGGTCGCGCAGCTTGTCCAGCTCCACCCGCGGGAACTTGATCTCGCGCTCCAGATTGTCCTTGCTCCTCATAGACCGCTCAAACGATCCAGCAGCCGTGCGACGGAGCGGATCCCGTTGTAGAAATGACTGATATTGAATTTCTCATTCGGCGAATGCAGGCCGTCGTCGTTCAAGCCGAAGCCCAGCAACAAGACCGGGCATTCGAGGACCGAGGCGAAGGTCGAGACGATGGGGATCGAGCCCCCCTCGCGGATCCGCACCGGCCGCGCGCCCCAGATCTCCTCCATGGCGTCGAGAGCGGCGTCGACGATCGGGCCCTTGGCCTCCACGACCACCGGGTCGGCGCCGTGGAGATAGGTCACCTCGACCGTCACCCCCTCCGGGGCGAGCGAATTCACGTAGTCGGTGAACAGGCCGGCGATCTTCTTCGGGTCCTGGTCCGGCACCAGGCGCATCGACACCTTGGCGCCGCCCCACGAGGGGAGGACGGTCTTCGCCCCCTTCCCCATGTAGCCGCCGAAGATGCCGTTGACGTCGCATGTCGGCCGCGCCCAGGTGCGCTCGCGGGTGGTGTACCCCTCCTCGCCGAACAGCTTGGAGACGCCCAGCTCGGCGCGGTAGGCCGCCTCGTCCCAGGGGAGCCTGGCGAACTCCTCGCGCTCCCAGGCCTCCAGCGGCCGCACGTCGTCGTAGAAGCCGGGGATCAGGATCTTCCCCGTCTCGGCATCGCGCAGGCCGTCCACGATGTGGCAGAGGGCGTTGAGCGGGTTCCAGACCGCGCCGCCGAAGGTGCCGGAGTGGAGGTCCCGGTTGGGGCCGGTGACCTTCAGCTCCATGTAACACAGACCCTTGAGGCCGTAGACCAGGGCCGGCTGCCCGGGCGCGAAGAGCGAGGAGTCGGAGATCACCACGGCGTCGGCCGCGAGGCGTCGGCCGCCGTCCTGGCGGACGTGTTCCTCGATCGCCTGCCCCCCCGCCTCCTCCTCCCCCTCGACCAGGAACTTGACGTTGACCGGCAGGCTCCCCCGCTCGGCCAGCATCGCCGCCACCGCCTTGACGTGGGCGTAGGACTGCCCCTTGTCGTCCGTGGCGCCGCGCGCCACCAGCTTGTCACCCTCCACCGTGGGCTCGAACGGCGGATTGCGCCAGAGCTCGATAGGATCGACCGGCTGCACGTCGTAGTGCCCGTAGAAGAGGATCGTCGGCTTGCCCGGCGCGCCCAGCCACTCCCCGTACACCAGCGGATGGCCGGCGGTGTCGATGCGCTCCGCCTGGAGCCCCGCCTCGCGCATCTTGCCCACCAGGAAGTCGCCCGCGCGCAGCACCTCGTGCTTGTAGTCCGGATCGGTCGAGATCGAGGGGATGCGGATGTAATCCTTCAGCTCCTCGAGGTATCTCTCCTTCTCCGTGTCGATACGGGCGAGCACGTCCCGCGAGTCAGTTGCCATTCCTCGAGCTCTCCTTTTCACTGCGGGCTTCGGCCCGCGGCAGTCTACCAGAGTCCCTCGCCAGACGCCGGAGGTTCACGGCGTTGACCAGGAAGTGCCCGGCGACGGGCCCGAGCAGGTTGCCGCGCCAGGCCATGATGCCGCCGAACAGCGCGCCGGCCACCACCGCGAACAGCGTCCAGAGCCGGAACGCCTTGCCCGGCCCGCTGTGCAGCAGGCCGAACAGGATCGTGGCCGCCCCCCAGCCGAGCGCCCCCTGGACGGCGCCGCGGAAGAACAGCTCCTCGGCGAAGCCGGAGAGCACGGCGAGGGCCACCGCCTCCGCGGGGGTGATCGGCCCGAGCGCCTCGCCGAGCCGCGCCTCCAATTCCTTCGCCAGAGGAAAGGTGCGCTCGGCCCCCCACCACGCGCCCAGGAGCAGCAGCCCCGAGGCCAGACCCACCCCCAGATCGATCCACCAGCCGCGGCGGTCGACGAACAGCGACAGCGGGATCACTCCCAGGCGGAGGCCGATCCAGAGCGCTCCGCCCAGGGCCAGGACCATGTAGAGTCCCCAGGCGAAGCGGTAGAGTCGCCCCGGCGCGAGGGGGGATGGGCTTCGCGGCTCCAAGGGGTTACGAATCGAAGGTCTTGCCCGTCTTCTTCCAGTCGGCGAGGAAACGGTCGAGCCCGACGTCCGTGAGCGGGTGTTTGTAGAGCTGCTCCAGCACCTTGAACGGGATGGTGGCCACGTCGGCGCCGAGCATCGCCGCCTGCACGATGTGGACCGGGTGGCGCACTGAGGCCACCAGGACCTTGGTGTCGAACTCATAGTTGTGGTAGATCGTCACGATCTGCTCGATCAGCTCCATCCCCTCCTCGGCGACATCGTCCAGCCGGCCGACGAAGGGGGAGATGTAGGCCGCGCCCGCCTTGGCCGCGAGCAGCGCCTGGGTGGCCGAAAAACAGAGGGTGACGTTGGTGCGGATCCCCTCCTTCTTGAGAGTGGCGACGGCGCGCAGGCCGTCCGGCGTCAGCGGCACCTTGACGACCACGTTCTCGGCGAGCGCGGCGAGGCGCCGCCCCTGGGAGAGGATCTCCTCGTACTCCGTCGCCAGCACCTCGCCGGAGACCGGGCCCGGCACCAGCTTCGCGATCTCCTGCACGGTCGGCAGGTACGGCTTGCCGGCCTTGGCGATCAGCGACGGGTTGGTGGTGATGCCATCGACCATCCCCCACTGGAGGCCGGTCTCGATCTCTTTGATCTCGGCGGTATCGAGGAAGAATTGCATCGGGCGGGCCCTCCCTTTCATCCACGGTCAAAAACGTCGCGCCCCGGGCGGGGCGCGACTAGATTAGCACCGGCGGGGCGGGAGGGCCCTCAATGGACCGTCTCGTCCGGGCCGCCGTCCTCGTCCTCCTCGTCGTCGGCCTCCTCGAAGCCGGCGGTGTCGAGGATCTGGAGATCGTCGTCCCCCTCCTCGGCCGCCTCCAGCTCGAGCTCGGCCGGCACCGGGCCGCCATCCCCCTTGGCCAGCTCGATCTCCGTCTCCTCGTCCTTCTCGGCGAGCTTGGCGACGGCGACGATGCGGTCCTCCGGGTCGAGGTTCATCAGCTTGACCCCTTGCGCCGAGCGGCCGACCTCGCGCACGCCGGAGACGTTGAGCCGGATGATCATCCCCTCCTGGGTGATGAGCATCAGCCCCTCCTCCGGCGTGACGTACTTGACCCCCACCACCTCGCCCGTCTTCGGGGTGACCTTGAGGTTGATGATGCCCTTCCCACCGCGCCCCTGAAGTCGATAGACCTCGACCGGCGTCCGCTTGCCGTAGCCGCGCTCGGTGACGGTGAGCACCTGGCCGTGCGGATCGAGCTCCTCCATCGCCACCAGCCGGTCGCCGCCGCGCAGCTCCAGCCCCTTGACGCCATAGGTGGCGCGGCCCATCGAACGGACGTCGCTCTCGGGGAAGCGGATCGAGAACCCCTTCGCCGTGGCGAGCAGGATGTCCTTCTGGCCGTCGGTCTCGCGCACGGCGAGGAGGCAATCCCCCTCATCGATGTTGATGCCGATGATGCCGCCCACCCGCGGGTTGGAGAAGGCCGAGAGCTCCGTCTTCTTCACCGTGCCGTTGGCCGTGGCGAAGACGAGATAGCGGTCGTCGCGGAATTCGCGCACCGCCACCGTGGTGGCCAGCCGCTCGCTCGGCTCCAGGTTGAGCAGGTTGACGATCGCCTTGCCGCGCGCCGCCGGGCCCGCCTCCGGGATCTCGTGCACCTTCAGCCAGTGCACCCGGCCGCTCTCGGTGAAGACGAGGATGTAGCTGTGGGCCGTGGCCACGTAGAGGTGCTCGACGAAGTCGTCCTCCTTGGTCACCATCCCCGTCCGCCCCTTGCCGCCGCGGCCTTGCGCCCGGTAGAGAGACAGCGGCGAGCGCTTGACGTAGCCGGACTGCGAGACGGTGATCACCATCGGCTCGTCGGCGATCATGTCCTCGATCGAGATGTCGTGCGTCTCGGGGATGATCTCGGTGCGGCGCTTGTCGCCGTAGCGTCCCTTGAGCTCGGCCAGCTCGCCCTTGATCTCCTCCAGCACCAGCCGGTCGGAGCCGAGGATGGCGCGCAACCTTTCGATCGTGACCATCAGCTCGCGGTACTCCTCGACCACCTTCTCGCGCTCCAGGCCGGTCAGGCGCTGCAGGCGCATGTCGAGGATCGCCTGCGCCTGGACGTCGGTGAATGCGAAGCGGGACATCAGGCTCTCGCGCGCCTCGGACGGAGTCTGGCTGGCGCGGATGGTGGCGATCACCTCGTCGAGATGATCGAGCGCCTTGAGGATGCCTTCCAGGATGTGGGCGCGCTCCTCGGCCTTCCGCAGGTCGTAGCGGGTGCGGCGGATCACCACCGTCTTGCGATGGTTGAGGAAGTGGTGGAGCAGCTCCTTGAGCGTCATCACCTTCGGCTGGTTGTCGACGATCGCCAGCAGGATGATGCCGAAGGTGGTCTGCATCTGCGTCATCTTGTACAGCGAGTTGAGGACGATCTCCGCGATCGCATCGCGCTTCACCTCGACCACGATACGGATGCCCTCGCGGTCCGACTCGTCGCGCAGGTCGGAAACCCCTTCGAGCTTCTTATCGCGGATCAGCTCGGCGATATGCTCGATGAGCCTCTTCTTGTTGACCTGATAGGGGATCTCGGTGACGACGATCGCCTGCCGTTCGGTGCGCGCGTTGGTCTCGATCTCGACCCGCGCCCGGAGCTGGATGATGCCGCGGCCGGTGGTGTAGGCCGAGCGGATCCCCTCCAGACCGTGGATGAAACCGGCGGTGGGAAAGTCCGGGCCGGGGATCACGGTCATCAGGTCCTTGATCAGCACCTCCGGGCTCTCGATCAGCATCAGCAGCGCGTCCACCACCTCGCCCAGGTTGTGCGGCGGGATATTGGTCGCCATGCCGACCGCGATGCCGGCGGCGCCGTTGACCAGGAGGTTGGGGACGCGCGCCGGCAACACGAGCGGCTCGGTCTCCGAGCCGTCGTAGTTGGGGCCCCAGTCCACCGTCTCTTTATCGATATCGTCGCGGAGCATCTCCTCCGCGAGCTTCATCAGGCGCACCTCGGTGTACCGCATGGCCGCCGGGTTGTCGCCGTCGAGCGAGCCGAAGTTCCCCTGGCCGTCGACGAGCGGATAGCGCATGGCGAAGTCCTGGGCCATGCGCACCACCGTGTCGTAGATCGCCGAGTCGCCGTGCGGGTGATATTTACCCATGACGTCGCCGACGATGCGCGCCGACTTCTTATAAGGCCGGTCCGAGCGGTTGCCGCTCTCCCACATGCCATACAGCACGCGGCGGTGCACCGGCTTCAGGCCGTCGCGCACGTCGGGCAACGCGCGGCCGATGATCACGCTCATCGCGTAATCGAGATAGCTACGCTTCATCTCCTCTTCGATGCCGACCGGAATCGGCTGCTCGAAGGGGAGATCCTGTTCGTTGTTATCGCTCATTCATGACCTCGAAATAACCCCGGAAACACATCTTCGGGACTCTTTCCTGTGATCTCCAGGTAGAGAGCGTCCGGGCAAATATCCACCTCGTCTGTCCATGCAATGTTACCCAACGGGCCAACATGAACCTTCTCAAATTCCCCAGGATCGTTCCAGAGAGCAAAGACACCGTCACCGGCGAGATGAGATAGATCGACCTCGCCGGTCACCCCATCGGCATACCGAAGCCAAAGCCTATAATTCGGTAGAGCTTTGATCTCGACGGGAATCAACACGGATCAAACATCCAGGTTCCGAGCTTCCAGCACGTTATCCATTCTGGGCCGGCGTGCAGGGATGCCTGTCAGCATGCCCTGAGCACTGAGATCTTCATCCACATCGGGCCAGTGAGCTCCCTGGCCATCACCGATGATCTCGAATCTCGCTCGCTGCTTTGGAGTTGCCTCAGCGAGCCGCCAGGACCAGGCCAACGGCACGCTGACGATCCGGCCATCCACCAAGTTAAAGGTGATGAGGTCATCGGTCACGGAAACTGATTTGACCCTAGGATCGACGCTAACCGCAATGCTCATTCCATACCTCAACAATTCTTCCAGGTTGGAGTGGATCAGTCCTCGGCTCGTCATCAACTCATGCGCCGGGAATCCATGATTCGAGGCGAGGTCCACAGGCTCCAGCCAGAACTTGCGGGTCGTAGTCGTTGTTATGGCTCATGGCCTCGCTTTATTTCTAGTGCTCGGTTTAAGTTTTCAACAGCCTTATCTATAAGTTCCTTGTCAACCCCGGTTGCTGATCTAACTTTCAGGAGGTAATGCTCCATTACCCTAAAGCCCAGATGGTCTGCTATTTCGGTAGGCTTTTGTTGCGCGAAAACCAGGGCATAATCCTCTTGGCTATGTGCCCTTGAGAGTTTCTTCCGTAGTAGCGAGTCTCTGGAAGGAACCCTGACATCGAGTGCCGCCTTGTCAGATTTCATCAAGGCTCGTTTGGCTTCCGCAAAAGATGCTTCTTCCAGCTCGACTCGTTCCTGAACAACTCTTGTCAGCCATTCTTCAACTCCTGCGCGATGAAGCCGAGCCAGGAAAGATGCTCGGGCGGCAAGGCCAGCTGGAAGCGAGAATGCTTCGTCTACAGATCTCTTGACGTGAACCGGCTCTTCCCAAGCGGAATCGTCCTCAGCTTGACGAGTCACGATGTCATCGATTTCATCCGTGGAAAGCGCCTGTCGTTTCTTACTCATAAAGGCCATCCCGTGATGATGCGGACAACGTCATTCGTCTTGAGTTGGAAGATGATCTTCAAGAGGCGGCCGCCAAAAGTTCGTCCGACCAGTTGATATCGGTCTCTATAGTCCTTGTTCCTGCGGACGTAGAAGTCCGAAAGAAAACATTCGACGGCCTCTTCGAAGGTAACTCCATGTATAGCGAGCTTGTCGCGATCGAAGTCATACTCGAAATCTGCGGGTTGAAACCGGCTCCAATCGACCACAAGCTCGCCTTATCGGCTCTACACGTCCAAGTTCCGCACTTCCAGAGCGTTGTTCTGAATGAACGCCCGCCGCGGCTCGACCTCGTCGCCCATGAGGATGGTGAAGATGGAGTCGGCGTCGACGTCGTCCTCGACCTGCACGCGGAGGAGGCGGCGCTTGGTGGGATCCATCGTGGTCTCCCAGAGTTGCGTCGGGTTCATCTCGCCGAGGCCCTTGTAGCGCTGGATCGAGAGCCCCTTCTTGGCGCCGTCGTACAGGCTGTCGATCGCCTCTTCCAGCGTGTCGTGGACGTTGATCGTCTCCCCCTTGGCGAGCGTGAAGCTGGTGGCGGAGATCGCGTCGAGGGCGAGTTGGTTGTTCGCCATGGCGCGGTACTCGGCGCCGGTGACCAGGTTCCAGTCGATGCGCACCTCGCGCTCGACGCCGTCGCGCTTCGACAGGAAGCGGACGTAGCGCGTGCCGTGGTCCTCGTCCTGGCCGACCAGCACCCCGTGGAAGCCGGAGGCCTCGATCACGTGGGCAATCTTCTCGATCTTCTCCGGATCGGTGAGCGACAGCTTGTCCTTGACGCCGTTCTGGAGCGCGATCTTGATCGCGTCCGCCGGATAGCCGCGCGAGACGAGCTTCTCCAGGTTCTGCCGGAAGCCGGCGATCTTCTCCAGGAAGAAGGCGAGCCGGGTGCCGGTCAGCCGGCCGCCGTCGCCGTTTCCGTTGTGCCCGTCGCCGTGCGCGAGGTCGAGCTCCCAGGCGTCTTTGATGCGGTCCACCAGGAAGGCCTGATACTCGCGATCGTCCTTGAGATAGGTCTCGCTCTTGCCGTGCGAAACTTTATAAAGCGGCGGCTGCGCGATGTAGAGGTATCCGCGCTTGATGATCTCCGGCATCTGGCGGTAGAAGAAGGTGAGGATCAGCGTCCGGATGTGGCTGCCGTCGACGTCGGCGTCGCACATGATGATCAGCTTGTGGTAGCGCAGCTTGTCGATCGCAAAGTCGTCCTTGCCGATGCTGGTGCCGAGCGCCGTGATCATGGTCTTGATCTCGTCGGAGGACAGCATCTTGTCGAAGCGCGCCTTCTCGACGTTGAGGATCTTCCCCTTGAGCGGCAGGATGGCCTGGAATTTCCGGTCGCGCCCCTGCTTGGCCGAGCCGCCGGCGGAATCGCCCTCGACCAGGAAGAGCTCGGCCCGCTCGGGGTCGCGCTCGGAGCAGTCGGCGAGCTTGCCGGGGAGGTTCGAGGCGTCGAGCGCCCCCTTGCGCCGCGTCAGGTCGCGCGCCTTGCGCGCCGCCTCGCGGGCGTGCGCCGCCTCGACGCACTTCTCGACGATCCGCCGGGCCTCGCGCGGGTTCTCCTCCAGATGGGTGTTGAGCCGCTCGAAGACGACCTGCTCGACCCACCCCTTGATGTCGGAGGAGACCAGCTTGTCCTTGGTCTGCGAGGAGAACTTGGGGTCCTTGATGCGCACGGAGATCACCGCCGTGAGCCCCTCGCGCACGTCCTCGCCGGTGAGGTTCTCCTTCAGGTTCTTCGACAGGCCGCTCGCCGCCGCGTAGGCGTTGATGGCGCGGGTGAGCGCCGCCTTGAAGCCGGAGAGATGGGTGCCGCCGTCCCGGTTGTTGATCGTGTTGGTGAAGGCGTAGATCAGCTCCTGGTAGCCGTCGTTCCACTGCAGCGAGACCTCGACCGTCTCGGGGCCGGTGCCGTCGTCGCGCACGTCGATCAGGTGGATCGGCTGTGGATGGAGCGGCGTCTTGTTGCGGTTCAGGTGCTCGACGAAGGAGGAGATGCCGCCCGCGTAGGCGAAGTCGGCCTCCTTGTCCGTCCGCTCGTCCTTGAGGTGGATGTGGATCCCGCGGTTGAGGAACGCCTGCTCGCGCAGGCGTGTGGCCAGCGTCTCGTAGCTGAATTCGGTGACGGCGAAGATCTCGGCGTCCGGCCAGAAGCGGACCTTGGTGCCGGTGCGGTCGGTCTCCCCCGTGGGGTGGACGGGCCCCTCAGGGAAGCCGCGGTGGTAGGTCTGGTTCCAGACCCTCCCCTCGCGCCGGATCTCGAGCTCCAGGGTCTCGGAGAGGGCGTTGACCACCGAGACGCCGACGCCGTGGAGGCCGCCGGAGACCTTGTAGGAGTTCTTGTCGAATTTACCGCCCGAGTGCAGCTCGGTCATGATGACCTCGGCCGCCGACCGCCCCTCCTCCTTGTGGAGGTCGACCGGGATGCCGCGGCCGTCGTCCTCCACCATCACCGAATTGTCGGTGTGGATGGTGACGTCGATCCGCGAGCAGTAGCCCGCCTGGGCCTCGTCGACCGAGTTGTCGACCACCTCGAAGACCATATGATGCAGGCCCGACGCGTCATCGGTATCGCCGATGTACATGCCCGGGCGCTTGCGCACCGCTTCCAGGCCCTTCAGGACCTGGATGTTGTCAGCCGTATAGGTTGCCTCTGGATTCGCCAAAACCGGTCTCTCCGTTCTATCCCTGGGAGCTGCGTGCGACCCCGCGGAAGAGGGGGTCTGGAATTGTCAAAATTATACCACGAGCAGAGCCTTCTTGCGAGTCTGCTTAGCGCTTGATTTTCAAGGGCTTAGGCCGCGATTTCCGGCGGTTTGAAAAGGCGCCGGAAACAGTCCTCCGGGAGCTACTTCAACAAGAAGGGAACGGTAAAAAATTCCAGGACAAAAACTTCCGGTTTACTCGGAGAGGAGCCGGATCTCCCCCCTCTCCATCTCCCAGATCGTCCCCACGTCGAGGGTGAGCCAGACCTGGGGGCGGTTGGAGGTGGCGAGGAGCTGGGCGGCGCCCCGGAAGACCCCCCAGACGGCGGCCACGGTGAGCGGGGCGAGCTCGGCGTCCATGTCGTCCAGGAGGTAGAGCGGGGGCCTCCCCGCCTCCTCCATCACTTTGCCGTGAGCGGCCAGGAGCATCAGGGAGAGGGCCTTGCGCTCGCCGGCGGAGGCCACGCGGCGGATCTCGTGCCCCCCCCAGAGGATCTCGAGCTCGTCGCGATGGGGGCCGAGGAGGGGGGTTTGGCGGCGGCGCTCGCGGTCGGCGATGCGGTCGAGGGCGTCGGCGATCACCCCGGCCCCTTCGAGGCCGTTGGCGGGGGAGGGGCGGTAGTGAAGCTCGATGGGGGGGAAGGGGAGCCCCGAGACCTCGATCACTTTCACCAGCTCGACCTTCACCTGCTCGACATAGCGGTGGCGCTGGGCGATGACGTCCGCCGCGGTGGCGGCCAGGAGCTCGTTCCAGATCTCGATGCCGGCGCCGTCCGAGAGCAGGAGCCCGCGCTTCTGCCGCAGGGCCTCGCGGTAGCGGCCAAGGACCTCCAGGGCGGCGGGCCGGATCCCCACCACCCCACGGTCCATGAAGCGGCGCCGCGCCTTGGGGGCCCCCACCAGCACCTCCGCCTCGGCGGCGGCGGTCCAGGCGACGACCGGGAGCACGGACAGATGCTCGGCTAGGGGCGTCACTTTTCCGTTGAGCGCCCGCACCCGCTGCCCCTCCATCCAGCCGACCTCCAGGGTGGAGCGGCGGTCGGTCTCGATCTCCCCTTGAACGTGGAAGGAGCCGGCGCCGTGGCGGGCGCAGTCGCCGATCTGGGCGGCGCGGAAGCTGCGGGTGGTGGCGAGCACGTGGACGGCCTCCAGGAGGCTCGTCTTGCCGGCGCCGTTGCCTCCGAGGAGGAGGTGCGATCCCGGGACCGGGGCCCAGGCGAGGGGCTCCAGGTTGCGGAAGTCGCGGGCGGCGAGGTGGGTCAGCATCGCGTGTAGGGGCGGCCCTGCGTGGCCGCCCTGAGATACAAAGGGCGCCCACATAGGGGCGCCCCTACAAAGGCCGATCGACGGGATCTCAGATCCGCATCGGCATGATCACGCAGAGGTAGCGGGTGTCGGGCCCGTCCTGCGGATAGCCGACGCACTGCGTGTTCTCGTCCTTGAGCTCCAGACGGATCGTCTCGGTCTCCACGGCGGCCAGGAACTGGGTGAGGTAGTCGGGGTTGATCCCCACCCGGAACTCGGGGCCCTCGTAGGTGCAGGCGACCTCCTCGACGGCTTCGCCGAGATCGGAGTTGACGGCCGAGATCACCACCTGGTCGGTGGCGAACTGGAGCCGGACGGCGCGCGCCCGGTCGCCGGTCATCAGCGCGGCGCGCTGCACGGCGTCGACCAGCAGCTTGCGGTCGAACAGCACCTTCTTGTCGTTGTCCTTGGCGATCACCCGCTCATAGTCGGGGAAGGTCCCCTCCAGGATGCGGCAGATCAGCTCACGCCGGCCGAGGCCGAAGGAGAGGTGGTGCTCGCCGCGGCCGTAGGAGAGCTTGCCGTCCCCCTCGAAGCGCTGGAGCTCCTGGAGGGCCTTGCGGGGCACCAGGACGGAGTCCTCGCCGGCGGCGCTCTCCAGCCCCCCCTCGACCAGGGCCAGGCGGTGGCCGTCGGTCGCCACCATCTCCAGCGAGCCGTCCTTCAGCTTCAGCAGGGCGCCGTTGAGCTGGAAGCGCGACTCCTCGGCCGAGACGGCGAAGAGGATCTTGGCCACCATGCGGCGAAATTCGGTGAAGGGAATGTCGACCTTGCGGCCGTCCTCGACGGTCGGAAGGGTCGGGAAGTCGTCCGGAGCGAGGCCGTGGATCTTGAAGCGCGAGCGGCCGGCCCGGATGGTGAGCACGCGCGGCTCCTCCTGGACCAGCAGCACCTCCTCCCCGGTGAGCGAGCGGATGATCTCGACCAGCTTCTTGGCCTGGACGGCGATCCCCCCCTCGCGCTTCACGTCGGCGTCGCACCAGGAGGTCAGCGAGACGTCGAGGTCGGTCGCGGCCAGGTTGAGCCGGTCCCCCCGCGCGGTGAGCAGCAGGTGGGAGAGGACCGGGATGGTGGTCTTGCGCTCGACGATGCCCTGCATAGGGCTGAGCTCGCCCAGGAATTCGCTACGGGTGACGCGGATCTCCATTCACTCTTCCTCTTCTAGAAGACATCTGAATATAGCATAGCCGTAGTAGACAGTAGGCGCTGCGGAAAGGGGGAAAACCGCCCTAAGCTCTTCCATCCTGGAGCCTTGCGATTGGACTTAGGGGGTGTGCAGAGCCTGCGGACGGCTTGAGGAAATCGAGGAAAACCCGCAAAGGCAGGAAAAAATCCGCAGAAGCTCCACAGGCCTTCCGGAGCGCTCTCCGCAGGCTTTCCCCAGGCAGGCCAAGGGCCTGTTGAGGGTGCCAGATTTAGTTGCAAAACGGATGCCTACGCGAAGTGCTGCTCGAAGCCGTGGAGGGTGCGGTCGAAGTCGGGGTCGGAGCCGCGCTTCTTCTGCACCGTCTCGCAGGAGTACATGACCGTCGAGTGGTGCTTGTCGTTGAAAAGCTTGCCGATCTCCGGGTAAGAAAGATCCGTCAGCCGCTTGCAGAGGTACATCGCCACCTGCCGCGGGATGACGATCTGGCGTGAGTTGCTCTTGCTCTTGATCTCGGAGACCTTGAGGTCGTAGTGCCGGGCCACGAACTTGATGATCTCGGCCGCGGCGGGCTTCTTCCCCTCCTCGGGGAGGATGTCCTTGAGGGTCTCGCGGGCGAGCGCCGGCGACAGCGGCTTGCCGGTGAGCGAGGAGTAGGCGATCACCCGCGTCAGCAGCCCCTCGAGCTCGCGGATGTTCGACTTCACCTGCTGGGCGATGAACTCCGCCACCTCCTCGGGGAGCTGCACGTCCTCCAGGGAGGCCTTGCGCTGCAGGATCGCCACCTTGGTCTCCAGGTCCGGCGGCTGGATGTCGGCGATTAGCCCCCACTCGAAGCGGCTGCGCAGCCGCTCCTCCAGGGTCGGGATGTTCCGCGGCGAGGAGTCGGAGGAGAGGATGATCTGCTTCTGGCTCGTGTAGAGCGTGTTGAAGGTGTGGAAGAACTCCTCCTGCGTCCGCTCCTTGTTGGCGATGAACTGCACGTCGTCGATCATCAGGACGTCGATCGTGCGGTAACGCTCGCGGAAGGCCGGCATGCGGTCGAAGCGGATGGAGTTGATCAGCTCGTTGACGAACTGCTCGGCCGCCAGGTAGAGGACGCGGAGCTGCGGGCGGCTGCGCTGGATCTCGTGGCCGATCGCGTGCAGCAGGTGGGTCTTGCCGAGGCCGACCCCGCCATACACGAAGAGGGGGTTGTAGGACTCCGCCGGCTTCTCGGCCACCCGCTTGGCGGCGGCCGAGGCGAACTCGTTCGACTTGCCGTCGACGAAGCTCCCGAAGGTGTACTTGGGATTGAAGCTCGACGGCGCGATCGGCGGCTCGTCGGAGGGGATCTCGACCTCGTCGAGCGAGAACAGCACCTCGAAGCCCGGATCGCCCAGCCCCGCCACCGCCCGGTCGACCATCGGCCGGTAGCTCTCCTCCAACGTGTGGAGGAAGCGCGAGTTGGGGGCGACCAGGACGAGCCGGCGCCCATTCTCGTCACCCACCTTCAGCGGGCGGAACCAGGTGGTGTACTCGTCGGGATCGAGCTGCTGCTGCAATTGTCTCTGGAGAAGAGACCAATAGGATTGCGACATGGGACCTCAAATACAGCGCGAACGGTAGTCTATTTCCACAGAATTTCCACAGACTGTGGAAATCCCTTCTCCTGGAGGGCTGATTCCGAAGCGAAGCGGCTTAAGGTGACTACGACGGGGACCATCATAGCACAGCCGCCCGCGCCCGCAAGCCCCTTTCGACACTCTCCGTCCAGGCGCCGTTGATCTGGCGTAAGCGTCATATCTTTCAATACTTTTCGGTTTAGAAGGGCCGCGCGACCCTGGCGACCTCGGGAGGTAATTCAAGCAGGCGGGGCGGGGTCTTTTCAAGGGACTTGACAACGTCCGCCAGAGCTGCCGGCAACTGGGGCTGCCGCTTCTCCACGAAGAGGTCGAGCCACGACGGGGGCGACGGATAGAAATCGAGGCCGACGTTCTCTCCGGCGCCGATGTGGGCCTGCTGGCGGGCGAGCTCGACGGCGCGGTCGAGCCCTCCGAGCTCGTCGACCAGGCCGATCTTCTGCGCCGCGGCGCCGGTCCAGACCCGCCCGCTCGCCACCCCCTCGACCGCCGGCCGGCTCATCCGGCGGCCGGTGGCGACGTGGCCGATGAACGCCTGGTAGGTGCGATTCATCAGCTGCTGCACCCGCACCTCCTGCTGCGGTGTATAGGGCTGGAGGGAGGAGTAGAGGTCGGCATTGGCGCCGCGCTTCTGAGTGTCGTGGCCGATCCCCAGGATCTCCTCCTCGAAGCGGCGGGTGACCAGCTTGCCGCCGAAGATGCCGATCGAGCCGGTCAGGGTGGCCGGCTCGGCGACGATCTTGTCGGCCTTGGCCGCGATGTAGTACCCGCCCGAGGCCGCCAGGTCGGACATCGAGACGATGACCGGCTTCTTCTCACGGAGCTTCTCGACCTCGCGCAGGATGAAATCGGAGGCGAGCGCCGATCCCCCAGGGCTGTCGATGCGCAGCACCACGGCCGCGATCGAGCGGTCCTTGCCGACGTCGCGCAGCACCCGCGCCATGTCGTCCGAGCCGAGGTAGACCTCGTTCGTCCAGGGGGCCGCGCCGCCGCCGCCGCGGACGATCTCGCCGAGGGCGAAGACGACGGCGACGCGCTTGCCGGCCAGCCCCGGGCTCGGGCTGTAGTCCTCGATCGACACCCAGGACGGCTTGCGCCCCACCCGCTTCTCCAGGTGGGCCTTGAATTCGTCGGGGTAGGCGAGCCGGTCGACCAGGCCGCGCGCCAGGGCCTCGTCGGCCGACCAGGGGGCGCCGTCGATCAGCGTCCGCACCTCCGCCTCGCTCTTGTGGCGCGCCTCGGAGATGGCGGCGACGATCTGCGCGTAGTAGCCGTCGAGCACCGCGGCGAGCGCCTCCTGGGATTCGGGACTGTACTGGCTCTGCGTGTACTCCTCGACGGCGCTCTTGTAGCGGCCCACGCGGTTGAAGTCGGGCTCGATCTTGAGCTTGTCGAAGGCGCCGCGCAGGAAGCGGCTCTCGGCGTAGAGCCCGATCAGGTTGAGGTCCCCCGCCGGGGCGAGGTAGACCGTCTCGCAGGCGGTCGCCAGATAGTAAGGAAGGGTGCCGTTCGACCCCTCGCCGGCCGTCTCCAGGTAACAGTCGACGAACTTGCCGGCCCGCCGCAGGGCCATCATCTGGCGGCGCAGCTCCTGGGCCTTGGCCAGCCCCAGCTCGGCGTCCTGGATGTAGACGGCGAGGCCGCGCACGCCGGAGTCCCGGCGGGCGGCGCGCAGGGCCGGGTAGAGCTCGGCGATGCTGGCCGGCTCGGGGGAGCCGCTGAACGGCAGCCGGGGCTCCCGCTGCTCCAGCACCGGGCCGGCGAGGCGCCAGACGAGGACCGTGGCGCCGTCCCCCGCGGCGCCCCCCTTCCTTCCCAGGAGGATGCCGGCGAGCGTCGCCATAATGGCGATCCCCAGCAGGAAGGAAAAGATGAAGAGCAGCTTTTTCATGGCCGAATCCTACTTTCCTTGTGGTCCTCCCAGTAGGCCCGCCAGGCGTCCATCTCCCTGGGGCCGACGAGCGCAACGTGGCAGATGGCGTCGCCGGGATGGACGAGCGGGAGCTGGGTGAGGCCGAGGACGATCCCCGCGCTGGGGGCCTTGAGAAGGCTGCGCTCGCGGCCGAACGGGTTATTGTGGACCGAGATCTCCTGCCCCCGGCTCAAGGGGGCCCCGAGGTCCACCCTGAGGTCGAGGATCCCCCCCTTGCGCGAGCGGATCCAGCGCGTGCGCTCGATCCACAGCCGTAGCGGCGGGTCGGCAGGCTCGCCCGGCATCATCTTCAGGTGGCGCAGCACGTTGAGCACCCCCTGGATCCCCGCCTCGATGAAGGGGCGCTCGAGCCGCCGGGGGCTCCCCGCCTCGTAGACCACCGTCGGCACCCCCGCCGCCACCGCGGTCCGGCGCAGCGACCCCTCGGGGCCGGCGCCGTCGACGATCAGCGGGCAGCCGAACGCCCCGGCGAGCTCGGCCACCGCGGGGCTCGAGAGGTCGGCCCGGAGCTGCGGGTAGTTGATGCGCTCGCCGCCGGCCGTGTGGAGGTCGAGGCCGAAATCGCTCTTGCGGATCACCTCGCGGAACAGGACGTCGGCCAGGCGGGAGGTGAGCGACCCCTTGCGGCTGCCGGGGAAGGAGCGGTTGAGGTCGCGCCGGTCGGGGAGGCGGCGGTCCTGGTTGAGGAAGCCGGGGACGTTGACCACCGGCACGGCGATCAGCGTCCCCTTGAGGCCGCTGAAGTCGGTGCCGTCAAGGAGGCCACGCAGGATGCCGACGCCGTTGATCTCGTCGCCGTGGACCGTGGCGGTGACGAACAGGGTGGGACCGGGGGCGCCGCGGACCACCGTCACCGGCACGGTCACCGGCTCGGCGGCGTAGGACTCGGCGACCTTGAGCCGCAGCTCGGCCGTGCTCCCCAGGGGGACCGGGGTGCCCGCGAAGGTGAGCGGCTCGGGGGTCATCCCCGCCCCCGGGTGTGCGGATGGCCGTGCGGCGCCCGCGCGAGGACGAAATCGATCATCGCGCCCGCCACGTCGACGCCGGTCGCCCCCTCGACCCCCTCCAGGCCCGGCGAGCTGTTGACCTCCAGCACCATGGGACCCTCCTGGGAGGGGATCATGTCCACCCCGGCGATGTTGAGGCCGAGCACCTCGGCGGCATGGACGGCGGTTTTTACATAGGCCTCTTCCAGTTGGACCCCGGTGGCGGTGCCCCCCCGGTGGAGGTTGCTGCGGAACTCCCCCTCTCCGGCCTGGCGCGCCATCGCCGCCACCACCCGGCCGCCGACCACGATGGCGCGGTAGTCCGTGCCGTGGGCCTCCTCGATGAAGGCCTGGATGAGGATGTTCTGCCCCAGCGAGCTCATGGCGTCGAGCACCGACTCGGCCGATTTGACCGACTCGGCCAGAATGACACCCATCCCCTGCGTCCCCTCCAGGAGCTTGAGGATGACCGGCGCTCCGCCGACCTTGCGGATCGCCGAGCGCACGTCCTCGCGGCGGCGGGCGAAGGCGGTGGGCGGGATGCCGATGTCGTAGCGCGAGAGGAGCTGGAGGCTGCGCAGCTTGTCGCGGCTGCGCGAGATCGCCTGGCTCTCGTTGGCGGGGAAGACCCCCATCATCTCGAATTGGCGCAGCACCGCCAGGCCGTAGAAGGTGATCGAGGCGCCGATCCTGGGCACGACGCCGTCGATGCCCGCCACCCGCTCGCCGTTGTGGAAGACCTCGGGGCGCTTCTTGGACAGCTTGACCACGCACTGCAGCGGGTCGAGCACGGTCACGTCTGCCTGCCGTTGCCGGCAGGCCTCGATCAGGCGCGAGGTCGAGTAGAGCGTCGCCTTGCGCGACAGGATGGCGATCTTCATCAGCCGAGCTTTCTCCGGGGGTGCCACTTGCGGAGGAGGTACTTGGCCGCGACGTCGACGCGGAAGTCCCCCTCCAGGGCCTTGCGGCCGAGGATCATACGAAACAGCATGCCGGAGCGGTCGGTCAAGGTGACGAGGATCGTCTTGCGCACGGGGCCGAGCACCAGCTCCGTCGCGATCACCGGCCGCACCTCCGGGTGCCCCCCCGAGTCGAGCACGCGCATCCGCCGCAGCACCCGCGCCTCGGTCCGCACCCGCCATTCCGGCCGGCGGCGGTCGGGGCGGAGGTCGATCTCCACCCGCTCGGAGCCGTCCGGCAAGATTTCCAACACCCGGAGCGAATCTACGTGGAGGGTGGAGGTGCGGGCGCCGGTGTCGACTTTCGCCTTCAGCCGGAAGACGCCGAGGGCGGGGAGATCCAGGTACTCCTTCCAGCCGGCCGTCCGGATCTCCCGGGGCTCCGGAGCCTCATCTCCCGGGAAGAGCGACGCCGCCATGTAGAAATGTCCTACTCGAACGTATGCCTTTGTACGAATGAGAACAACCGGGAGGGGCCCCGTCCGGGCCCTCCACGAGGAAACTCCGTTCAAACCGGCTTTTCATGGGATCTGAAGAGCTTCTGGAAGGCCGGGGGAAGTTGGGCATGACACTTGCAGATAGAGAAGAGCACAAATCAGTTGGAACACGAGGAGGAGATTCCGTCCAGCCAACCGTATCCCATCCCATCGAGATCCTACGCGATCTCATCCTTGAAAAGCCCTCCTTGATCCCCTGATCAGGGGTAGAGCCAACCAACAGCCAACCCGAAAGCAAGGAATCTCCTCCCTGCCGCCCCCCGAGCCCAGTGGCCGGGGGGCCTTTCTCTTTCTGGGTGAGGGGAATGGCGGTCGCCGGCCGTTCCTTCTACGCAAAGAACAGACAGCCTGGCCGGGAATTGAAGATCGGGCACGGCTGTTGCAGAGAGTAGAGGACAGGAAACGAAGCGGGGGAGGTTCCAGACCAACCAACTTGATCCCACCAGCTTTCGAGATCCCCAAGGATCTCACCCTCTTTTAGCCAACCGAAATCCCCTAAATACAGGGGTATAGCCACAATAGCCAACCGGAGAGATGGGGCCTCCCCCCCTGACCTCTCCCTCCTCCGGGAGGGAGAGGCTCCCTGCGAAAGCGGGGAGCCCTTTTCATTTTGGCCGGTCCGTCTGCCAAATTGACCGTCAGCGTGCGGTTAGAATGACGCGATGCGGCAGGCCGAAGCCCTCCTGACCTGGTTCGACCAGCACCGGCGCGACCTCCCCTGGCGCCGGACGAGCGATCCCTACAGGATCTGGCTCTCCGAGGTCATGCTCCAGCAGACCCGGGTGGAGACGGTTCTCCCTTTTTACAATCGCTTCCTGGAAAGATTTCCGGCCGTGGAGGATCTGGCGCGGGCGGAGGTCGAGGAGGTGCTGGCGCTGTGGTCGGGGCTGGGCTACTACCGCCGGGCCCGCCAGCTCCACGCCGCCGCCCGCCAGGTCGCCGAGGCCGGAGCGTTCCCGTCGACGGTCGAGGAGCTGCTGGCGCTCCCGGGAATCGGCTCCTACACGGCGGCGGCCGTGGCGAGCATCGCCTTCGGGGTCGCCGCGCCGGTGATGGACGGCAACGTCGAACGGGTCCTCTCCCGCGTCCTGGCCCTCGGCGAGGACCCGAAGTCGGGCACGGCGCGTAAAAAGCTCCTCGCCGCGGCGGCGGAATTGCTCGATCCCGCCCGCCCCGGCGACAGCAACCAGGCCCTGATGGAGCTCGGCGCCACCCTCTGCTCCCCCCGCCGCCCCAAGTGCCTGCTCTGCCCCCTCCGTCCCGGCTGCCGGGCGGCGCGCGAGGGAGACCCGGAGAGCTACCCCATCCCCAAGGTGAAGCGAGAAGGCGAGCGGCACCGCCTCCTGGTGGCGGTGGTGGAGGACGGCTCCGGGGTGCTCCTCTTCCGCCGGCCGGACGACAGCACCCTGCTGGCCGGCACCTGGGAGCTCCCCTGGATGACCCGCGAGCGCGACGGCGTCCCCGAGCCCGGCGACCCGCAAGCGGTCCTCGCCGAACGCTACGGCGGACGCTGGACGGTCGGTCCCCGGGTCGGCGGCGCGCGCCACGGCATCACCTACCGCGACCTGGAGATCGACGTCCACCGCGCGGAGCTCGCCTGGGGCGGGGAGTTGCGGGAAGGGATGGCCGCCGGCTTCTTCGACGAAGCCGGACGGGCGGGCCTGCCGCTGTCCTCGCTGGTGGGGAAGGTGCTGGCGGCGGCCGGGGTGCCGGGGTCTAGGCCGTCGGCGGAGGCACCGGCCAGGAGATCCCGGAGCCGCCGGCGATGATGAACCAGCCGATGATCTTGTCGTCGAGCTCGCGCAGGCGGCTCGCCACCAGGTTGCAGAGGATGGTGAGCAGGCGGATCGACGAGATCTTGTTGATGTCGAGAATCCCTTCCAGGACCTCGCGGGAGATGACGAGCACCACGACCCCCCCCTCGTGGGCCTTGGCGTCGGCCGAGCGGGGCTCGTTGTCGATCAGCGCCATCTCCCCGAAGTAGCCGCCGCGCTCCAGGAAGGCGAGCGCCTCCTCGCCGGCGCCGGGGATGTACTTGCTGATCATCACCCGTCCCTCCAGCACCACGTACATCTCGTTGCCCATCTCCCCCTCGCGGAAGATCACCTGGCTGGGGCCGTACTTCCGTTCCTTCGAGAGGGTCGCCAGGAAGTTGATCTCCATGCTGGAGAGCTTCTGCTCCTGGAACAGCTTGCGCTTGGAGGCGAGGTCGACGTGGAACTCGCCCGCCGCCTCCCGGGGGGAGGCCGACTCGGCGCTGGGGGGCTTGCCGGTCTGCGAGAAGAAGCGGGTGAGGTTGTCGTTGGTCTGCCGGAGCTTGGACGACAGGCTCTTCCAGAAGGCCCAGTAGAGCGCCAGCTTGAACCGCGGATCGCTCTCCATCAGGCTGCCGAGCGACACCGGGTTGAGGCCGATCAGCTCCGTGTCGGCGGTGGTCACCGCGTCGCCCGAGCGGGGGACACGGTCGACGAAGGAGGTCTCGCCGAACAGGGTGCCCGGCTCCAGGGCCGCGAGGCTGAAGTGGCCGTAGGGGGTCTTGCGCTGGATACGCACGCCGCCGCTCTCGATGAGGTAGGCGTCCTGCGTCTCCTCCCCCTCCTTGACGATCATCGCCCCGGCGGGGTAGCGGTTGCGCGCGGCGCACTGGGCGAGCTGGGCAAGCTGCTCGTCCGTGAAGTGGGAGAAGATCTCCCACCTGCGAAGAAGGTTCTCAATTCCCAAGGTGGCCCTATTGTAGCGGAGTCGGGTGGCGCTGTGCCCCTTCTAGAGAGACGGCAACGGGAGCTGGGCCGGGCGCAGCCACTCCCAGGCGCTCCGCTCGACCGTGTCGAGCCAGCCGGTCCGGTCCGCCGCGTCGAGCCGCAGGACGGAGAGCCCCCGCTCAGCGACCTCGTGGGCGAGCCTCTCCTCGACGGCGTACTGGAACCCCGGGTCGGGGGAGCGGACGCCGTCCGGGCTCAAGGATTCGACGATGGGGACATGGATCAGCAGGTCGTAGCCGCGGATCCAGTACTCGACCAGCCGTTCCGGCCCCTCCTGGCGTCCGGCGGCGAGCAGGAGGTAGACGTAGTTGTCGAGCACGCTGCGGTCGCAGACCACCACCGGATAGCGGGCCTGGGCGACCAGCTCCTCGGCGATCTGGGTATGCAGGATCCACGACTGCGCCGCGACCGACGTCTCCTCGTTGATCGGCAGCGGGCACCGCCGCGCCACCTCGTGCACCACCTCGACCCCCACGTCCCGCCGCTTCAGCCGCGCCGCGAGCCCGTAGCAGAGCGTGGTCTTGCCGACGCCGTGGCTGCCGATGAAGGCGATCTTGGAGCGGGGGGTGGGGAGCATCGCCGGGACATTATCAATCCTCGTCCTCCGGATCGAGGTGGAAGTCCTCCGGAGGTAGATTGAGCTGTCGGCAGAGGCTTCGAAGGAGAGTCGGGGTGAGGACATCGTCCTCTTCGACCCCGAGCATCAGGGAGAATGCTTCGGTCAAATCTTCCCTCTCCAGGTAGGAGAAGTAGACCGGTCCGCGGGGGCCGAGCATTGGAAGCCCGAAAGTACGAATCGTGACCCCGTAGTCCCTACGCACCACTTCCACGAATTGGCGCAGCGTGAGGCGCCACGGAGGAGCGGTCAAGTCGCGGCCTCAGGCGGCTCTCAATTCGACGTCTGGGAGGACTTGGAAGGCGCCCTGACGGAAGGGGAGCGCTTCAACGGGGATGGGCTCCGCCTGTTCGTACATCGCCCAGTAACGCCGGGGGGCCCGGGGCAGGTTGTCGAAAGGAGTCCTCCCCTTCTCGGCACTGATGAAGAAGTGGCCTACCAGAATGCGCTCGAGCTCATAAAGGAGATCGTCCTTGGTGCGGGCCTGAGCGGCGATGTCGTGCTCCAGGCACTGGGCGACCCACCACCCCTCCTCCTGGAACAGAACGGCCCGAATCTTCAGCTCCGCCATAAGGAGAGTATAGCCTGTCCAGGCCTCGATGAAAACGTCTCAGGGCAGGGTGAAGTTCTGGAAACTGAAAACCTCCTCCAGAATCCCCACCGCCCCCTCCAACTGCTTCTCCCGGATCGTCAACGGCGGCACGAGCTGCGCCACCCGCCCCTCCGGGCCCCCGGCGAGGAGAAGGACACCTCGGGACCAGGCGGCGAGCATCCACTTCTTGGCGATCTCAGCGGTGCGGAGCTGGACCCCCCAGAGGAGCCCCCGGCCGCGGATCTCCTCGACGGCCGCGAATCGGCCCGGCCAAGTGGCGAGGCGCCGGCCGAGGGTGTTGCCGAGACAGGCGGCGCGGGTTGGGAGGTCCTCGTCTTCAAGAATGTCGAGAACAGCCAAGGCAGCGGCGCAGGCGAGGGGGTTGGCCAGGAAGGTCGCGGTGTGGAGCGCCTCGCCCGGGGTCTCCCAACAGCGGAAGAGGTCGCGCCGGGCGATCACGGCGGCTATGGGTAATCCTCCCCCCAGGGCCTTGCCGCAGCAGAGGATGTCCGGCCTCACCCCCTCGTGCTCGACGGCGAAGAGACGGCCCGTGCGGCCGAAGCCGGTGAAGATCTCATCCGCGATCAGCAGCGCTCCATGCTTCCGGCAGAGGGCGGCGAGGGCGGAGAGCCAGCCGTCCGGCGGGATCAGCACCCCCTCGCGGCCCACGATCGGCTCGACGATCACCGCGCCGATCCCACCTTCGGTGAGAGCCTCGTCCACCCGGGCGAGATCGCCGGCGAAGGGGAAGCGCCGCGTGTGGCCGTGGAGGTGGGCGGCGAAGGGGGCGCGGAGCTCCTCGCGGGAGGTGACGTTGAGCGCGCCGAGCGTCAGGCCGTGGTACGAGGGCTCGAAGGCGAGGACGCCCGGCCGGCCCGTGGTGCCCAGGGCGGTCTTGAGGGCGATCTCGACCGCCTCGGCGCCGGAGATGGCGAAGAAGACCTGAGGGTCGTCCACCGGCGCGATCTCCACCAGCCGGCGGGCGAGCTCCACGCGCAGGGGATGGGCCATCACGTCCCCCAGCCCGTGGAGCAGGCGGCCGGCCTGCTCGCGCACCGCCGCCACCACTTTGGGATGGCGGTGGCCGACCGCCGCGACGCCGAACCCCGACGTGAGGTCTATATAGATATTGCCGTCGACGTCCCGGACGTTCGCCCCTCGCGCCTCCTCCCAGAGGATCGCGGGCTCGCCGCCGTCCCCGCCGGATATCGTGTTGACCCCCGGGGCCTCCAGCTCTGCGAGGGCGGCCGACAGCTCGCGCGAGCGCGGCCCGGGAGGGGGGACGACGATCTCGGGGAGGAGGTCGCCGAAGGTCACATCTCGCGCCGGCCGGCCAGCGAGCGGCCCAGCGTCACCTCGTCGGTGTATTCGATGTCGCCGCCGACCGGCATGCCGAAGGCCAGGCGGGTGACGCGCACCCCCCGGGCCTTGAGCAGCCGCGCGAGGTAGAGGGCGGTCGCCTCCCCCTCGACGTTGGGGTTGGTGGCGAGGATCACCTCCTCGATCCCATCGAGGCGGTCGAGGAGGCCCGGGATGGCGAGGCGGTCGGGACCGATCCCCCGGTGTGGGGAGAGGGCCCCGAGGAGGACGTGGTAGAGGCCGCGGTACTCGCCCGTGCGCTCGACCGGCTCGAGGTTGAACGGCTCCTCGACCACGCAGATCCGGGCGCGGTCCCGCCGCTCGTCCGAGCAGTAGCGGCAAGGGTCCACCGCCGTGATCGAGTTGCAGACCGAGCAGTGGAAGAGCTTCTCCTTGACCTCGACGATGGCCGAGGCCAGCGCCTCGGCCTCGGACGCGGGGACCTTGAGGAGATAGTGGGCGAGGCGGGTCGCGGTCTTCGGACCGATCCCCGGAAGCCGGGACAGCTCAGCCGTGAGCCGGGCCAAGGGGTCGGACATCCGCTGTCTCCGCGCGGATCAGAAGAGGCCCGGCATGCTCGACGCCAGCGACCCCATCTTCCCCTGCATCGTCTCCTCGACCTTGCGGCCGGCCTCGTTGACCGCGGCGACGATCAGATCCTCCAGCATGGACGGATCCTCCTTGTCCATCGCCTCGGGATCGATCTTGCACCCGACGAGCTGCTTGTGGCCGCTCATCCTCACGGTCACCATGCCGCCGCCGACGCTGGACTCCACCACCAGCTCGTTCAGCTCGCGCTGCAGCCGCTCCTGCATCTCCTGGGCCTGCTTCATCAGTTGGCGCATGCTGCTCATATCGTCTCAATCCTCCGTGTAGCTTCCATGCTCTTCCACCGTCTCGATCCTCCCCTGGAAGATGTCGAGGACGGCCTGGACGGTCGGGATCTGCTCCACCTGCTGCACCGGCGCGGGCTTCGCCTCTGTGGCGATGGGCTTGGACCCGCCGCGGCTCTCCAGGATATCAACTCGGGTGCCCGGACCCCACACGGCCGCCGCCGCCTCCTCCAGGATCGCCCGGTTCGCCTCCAGCCTCCCCTTCAGGTAGCTGTCCCCCTGCGGGCAGAAGATCGTCCCCCGGCCATCCCCGTAACGGATGTCCTCGGCCGCGTCGAGAAAGCCGCCGAGATTGGGCTTGCGCCGCGCGGCCTCCTCCTTGAAGGCGGTGATGGGATCGCTCGGACGGCTCGGCACTGATGCCGGAGGAGATGCCGGCCGTGGTGGCGCCTCGGCGCGCGGGGCCGCCGCGGGAGGCGGCGGTGGCGGAGCGGGCCGGGGGGCCGGCTCGGGAGCGCGGCGCTGGGGCGCGGGCGCCGGAGCGGCCCTCGGCGCGGCGGCGGGCCGGGCGCTTCCGGCTTCCGCCGTGGGGAGCGATCCGGAGAGGAGCTCCTCGATCCGCGTCAGCTTCGGGAGC
>JBJMHA010000030.1:0-64556 GCA_045807625.1 Thermoanaerobaculia bacterium
ACAATTCCGGCTTTCAGAAGAACCGCCGACCTTTTCAGGAGAGCCGCCGGCCGTTTTCCCTGGACCGCCGGCCTGTTTCCCCGAACCGCCCGGCTATCCGCGCCAACCCAGAACCTCGTCGATCGAGCTCTGAGACACGGAATGGTAACCGGGACGCGCTTTCTCGTAGATACGAAGCGCTCTCTCGGGTAGACCCACGCGTCCAACCCAATAGGTGCAGCAGAATAGGTGCCGTCCCGCGGCATGATCGAGACCTGGGAGTGGAAGCCGCTAAGATCGCCGCTGTGAAAAGACAGCAGATGGCCGCGATAGGAGGCGGTCATGCGGCCGGTGCCGTAGACGGAGTTGAGGAGCTCGCTCCAGCCGAACGCTTCGAGATCCGCGTTCGGCAAGGCGTTGAGCAGAGCGATGACCCAGCGGGACAGATCCTCCAGGTTGGAGCTGATCGCACCGGCCGGCTCTGCGCCGACCACCTGCCGGTACCGCTTCCTTTCGGAGATCTACCGCGCGAGCGGCTGGCCAGCCCGCACCACCCCCGTATCCCATACGATCCGGCCGTCCACCATGGTGAGCTCGCTGTGGGTGGTGGGGAGCGCGGAGGGAGAGGCGAAGATGTCCAGGGACAGCACCGCGAGGTCGGCGAGCTGGCCGGGGACGAGCCGCCCTTTCTTGTCATCCTCGAATTCGGCATAGGCGGAGCCCGCCGTATAGGCGATCAACGCCTGCTCCAGCGTCAGCGCCTCCGACGGGCGGTCCGGATGCAGGATCGCCAGGAGGAGGTCGAGGAAGGGGCTGATCGAGCCGCCGATGCCGTCGGTGCCGAAGGCGAGCGGCACCCCGGCCTCAATCAGCGAACGCAACGGCTGCGCGTTCGCCGTCACCTGCGGCGTATAGCGCTGGAACAGATCAGGCAGCGCCAGGTGGGTGGGGTTCTGCACCACCACCACGCCCAGGTTCCGCACCCGCTCGACGTCCGCCGGAGTGATCAGGTCGCCGTGCTCGATGCGGGTGCGGCGGTGGCGCCAGTGCGCGGCCGGGGCCAGCGCCTCCATCTCGTCGAGCAGAGTGCTGACGGCGGCGTCCCCGACCAGATGGAACAGGAGCTGGCTCTTCTTGGGTGGCGCGAAGAGGCCGCGCTCCACCAGATGGGTGAAGGCATCGGCGGGGAAGTTGAAACGGCCGCGGGTGTCCGGCCGGTCCTGGTAGGGCTCCGACATGAAGGCGCACTCCACCGGTCCCCTTTTTCGGGAAGAAACGAAAGGACGAGAGGGATCTCCTCACCCTTCATGAAGGACTCGTGCAGGCTGGGCTCTGGGCCGCGCCCACCGAGGGCAGGCAATAGGTGCACGACCCGGAGGGGCTCGACCGCTCCTCCAGGCCTAGCGCGGGCGAGTCGCCATCCAGCGCTCTACCTCTTCGGCCGTGCGCGGCAGGCCGTCGGTCAAGAGGAGCGCGCCGGTCTCGGTGACCAGCACCTCGTCCTCGATGCGCACGCCGAAGCCGCGGTCGGGCAGGTAGATGCCGGGCTCGAGGGTGAGGACCATGCCGGCCTGGAGCGGCTCCAGGTAGGCCCCCACGTCGTGTACGTCCAGGCCCACGAAATGGCCGAGCCCGTGGACGAAGAAGTCACCGTAGCCGGCCGCTTCGACCACCGCTCGCGCGGCCTTGTCGACGTCCTCCCAATAGACCCCCGGCTTCACCATCGCCAGGGCCTTCTCCTGCGCCGCCAGGACGACGTCGTAGACCTTGCGCTGCTCGGCGCTGAAGTGGCCGTTGACCGGCACCGTGCGGGTGATGTCGGTCGCGTAGTGGGCATACTCGCACGCCATGTCCATGAGCAGCAGCTCGCCGTCCTTCATCACCCGTTCGCTCCGCGGGTAGTGGAGGGTGTTCGAGTTGCCGCCCGAGCCGACGATGCTCGGGTAAGCCGTCCGCCGGCTCCCGCCCACGCGCCACAACCGCTCGGCCTCGGCCCGCACCGCGCCCTCGGCGGCGCCCGGCCCCACCAGGCGTACCGCGGCGCGGAAGCCCTCCTCGGTCAGGCGGATGCCGTGCCGCATGATCGCCAGCTCTTCCGCCGAGTGCCGCGCCCGCATCTGCGCGAGCGTCCAGCCGAGGGTCTTGACCGTCACTCCCGGCAGCTTGTCCTGGACCTTCGAGTAGAGCTCGAGGTCCTTGGGCTTCGCGTCACTGACAGGGTCCGGCAGCGCCACCTGCCAGAGGGTGGGCGAACGCCTGGCGAGGTTCAGCATCAGGCTCAACAGCCCGCCGTTGCGATCACGATAAATCCTTTCGAAGCCGTATTTCTTGCGCAGCGCCGCGCCCAGGGGATCGCGCTCCCCGACCCAGCGCTCCCACTCGGGGTCGCGGGTCTTGAGGAAGAGGGACTCTCGGTAGGCGGCGCGCTCCTTGGGCGCCAGCACCAGGACCGCGTCCGCGTCCTCGATCCCGGTCAGGTAGAAGAAGTCCCCCGACTGCCGGTAGCCGAACGCGTCTTCCTGGCCTTCGGAATAGATCACCGCCACGCCCTCGCCCATGGCGTCCATGAGCGCGTGGCGCCTCTCGGCGTAGACCGAGAGCGCCTGGGT
Organism: Thermoanaerobaculia bacterium; assembly: GCA_045807625.1. Taxonomy (GTDB): domain Bacteria; phylum Acidobacteriota; class Thermoanaerobaculia; order Multivoradales; family UBA5704; genus DATARR01. The sequence continues at coordinate 2,589 of JBJMHA010000030.1, forward strand.
CTGCGCGGGCTCGCTGAGAGCGGGCAGTGGCGGATCGGCGGCCGGCGCCGCGAGCGGCACGGCGCCCAGCAGGAGGAAAGCTGTCAACGGCGCGAAGGTCGAGGCCATGGCGGCTCCTTTCGCGGTAAGAGGCGGGAAAGCATCATAATATCTCAAACAGGGCCCTGACACCTCCTGCGGTAGAATGAGCCCCGCAACCGGGCCGCCCCGAGGGGCTTGTCGCCCAGGAGGTTCAAGCATGCGTTGGATACCCCATAGAGGGCGGGTGCTCGCCGGGGGGATGCTGCTGGCGGTGGCGGCGGCTCCCGCGTTCGCCGCACCCCAGAGCCCCGCTCAGACCCCCAGCCTGACGCCGAAGGCCGCCGCCCCGGCGGCGCCCCCGGCCGCCGCCATCCAGGAGACGGCACGCCGGCTCCCGGCGTCCGAAGCCCGCCAGGCGCTCGCCAAGGGAGAGGCCGTGCTGGTCGACGTCCGCAACAAGGAGGCGTACGAGGCGAGCCACGCCCAGGGCGCCATCTCGATTCCGCTCTCCGACATCGGCTCGCGCGCCGGCGAGCTGCCCAAGAACAAGCTGGTCATCGCCTACTGCACGTGACCTTCCGAGCATACGAGCGCCCGTGCGGTGCTCGAGCTGCAGGCGAAGGGCTTCACCAAGGTGGCGTGCCTGCTCGGCGGGCTGGACGCCTGGACCCAGGCCGGAGGAGCGCTCGTCAAGGCCAAGCCGTAGCGTGCCGGTGAAAGCCCTGGAGCCTCATGGCCCGGTACCTCATGGCCCGATCCGGCCGGACCGGTCGGGCTGGCGAGGCTCCACGGACCGGTGCTCTCGGGTAGCGCCTGGAGCGGGCCGCGAGCGGCCCTCCGTCCAGTAGTAGAGGGCTCCGGCGGCCAGCGCCGCCAGGGCCAGCGCCACCACCACGGTCAGCAGCCGGACGCCGGCCGGGGCCAGGGCGCCTTCGACGCGCGGCTTGGGCAGGCGGGTCGTGGCGCTCAAGCCCCGGGCGGCCCAGATCCAGCGCCAGTGGCGCCGCTTGAGGTAGCGCGGCAGCAGCCTGGCGTCGTTGCGGACCTCGGCGGCGATCCGGTCGGCCTCGGCTTTCTCCCCCTTGGCGTAGAGGAGGCGCGCCAGCCGGATCTGGGCCTCGATTACCGTGCGCTTCTCCAGCACCTTGCGCAACGCGGCCTCGGCCTCGTCGCGCCGGCCGCTCTCGTCGAGGCTGCGGGCGAGATGGAGAGGTCCCTCGCCGAGGTGCGAATCGGGCTCCACCGCCACCAGCTCCGTGAGGAGCGGCGCGGCCTCGTCCCACCGCCCCTGCATCTCGAGCGCCTGGGCCAGGCCGAAGTTGACGTCCTCGACTCCGGCGCCGTTCTGCCGCGCCTCCCGGAAATGCGCCTCGGCCTCGCGAAGCTTGCCGAGGACGAGCAGCTCCTCTCCCGCCTCGGCCAGCACGCCCGGTCCGCGCCAGTGAGCGAGCTGGACCTGGAGCTGCCGCAGCCGGCGGCGGGCCTGCTGGCGGCGCGCGACGTGGGGGGACACCAGCGCCGTCGAGGTCCCGGCGAAGACCGGGCTGCGCACGACGACGAAGTAGGCGAGCGGTCCGACGACCGGAAACCACAAGATGATCCAATACCAGTACCAACCCGCCCCGACCCGGGCGCAGTCGATCAGGGCGGCGACCGCGAGGATCGCGGGCACCGCGCTGAACAGACCGCCCCCGAGGAGCCCTGTGATGAGTCCGCCCACGGCGACCTCCTCCTGGTGGAATGTACGACCCGTTGTTCCCCATCATGGTATCAGGACTCGGGTATGATCTAAGGCCGGAAATCCCATGGACGCTTTGAGCGGGCAGCTTCAGTCCGGCATCCTCTCCTCGCCGGCCGATCCGATGTTGGGACGCGCCGTCGAGGCGGCTCTCGCGGCTCCGGCCGGCGATCGCGCCCGGCTCTTCACACGGCTCGTGCGAGAGATCGAAGCCTTCATGGCGGCCCATCCCGAAGAGCGCCCCTGGACCTGCAAGGTGTATTCAGGCACCGACGGCTCGACGATCTTCCGGGGAGGCGTCGGACACTCGCTGGTGATCGATCCGGAGGGGCGGCTCTGGCGGGCCCGCAGCTATGAGGACTTCGACACCACCTACCGGTTCGCCGGCCCCTCGTGCGAGATCGACACCCTGACTCCGCTCTATGCTCAGATGCGCGAGTATCTGCCCCGGTGCCCCGGCTCCTCGCCTGACCGGGCCGCGAGCTCCTCCGACGGCAGCCCGCCCGGATTCTCCGCTGACTCTGCCCGCACGGCCGGTCTCCGGAGCTAGGACCTGGCCATCTGCTGGAGCCCTTGGAGGGTCCCCTGGAAAATGTCGAGGTCGACCGAGCCCTCGATCCCGGAGACCGATCCGGATTCCGAAAACTGCCAGAAGGTCCAGGTGGTCCATCCTTCCGGGATCTTCGGGGCGGTCACTCCATATTCCGCCACCCAGAGGGGAAACTGGCTGAAGCCCGAGACCGAGGCCCCGAGCTGCGCCCAGAAGCTCGGGCTGGTATAGAGGATCGGGATCTTGGCGGTCGCCCGCGCCACCGCGGCGAGCCAGGCCTGGGCCCCCGCGATGATCTCGCTGGCCTCCGCGGGGATCTCGACGTCGAGGACCGGCGGCAGGTCTCCGGGCACGGTCTGGACGACGCTCAGGAAGTATTCAGCCTGCTGCTGCGGATCGTCGCCCGGCTGATAGAAATGATAGGCGCCGCGTAGCAGCCCCGCCGCCTTGGCGCCGCTCCAGTTGTCCTGGAATTCCGGGTCGACCGTCGAGATCCCCTCGGTGGCCTTGATGAACGCGAACGTCATCCCCGCCTCCGCCACCAGATTCCAATCGATCACCCCCTGGTAATGGCTCACGTCGATACCCTGGATACCCGCGGCGGAGGATCCTGTGCTCATGGTCCGTCTCCTGGTCTGGACGTTTCCGTGGATGCTAGCACAGGGGCGGGAGGCGAGCCCGGGCACGCCGAGGGGCTATGGATTCCGCGATCCCGGGAAGGTTTGTACTGGGACGAAAGGAAAACCATCTCTGTACATCAGAATGCTGCTAAGATCCCCATGAAGGGACATTGGGATGAGCCTTGCCGATCTCATGCAGGACCAGAACCCGTGGTGGCGGGACGGCGCGATCCGCCGGGCTCGCGGATATCCAGTCCGCCGGGATCTCCAGCCGAGGATCCTGCGCCGGATCCTCCGCGTGGAGGACCGGCGGGCCGTAGTGCTTCTGGGGCCCCGGCAGGTTGGCAAGACGGTCCTGCTCTTGCAGTTGGCTGACGATCTCCTCTCGGGGGGCTGGCCTGCCCAGAACCTCACCTATTTCGATTTCTCCGACGACCGGATCACCGGCAACGTTACGGCTCGGGAGGTGGTGGAGGCTGAGCCGGTCGGGGTGGACCCCGACTATCCCCGGGTCTTCCTCTTGGACGAGATCCGGAGCGCTCCGAGCTGGGACCTCTGGCTGAAACAGGCGGTCGACGCTCGGGTCGGCCGGATCGTGGCGACAGACTCCGCCGCGCGTCTATTGCGGGACGGTGCCCGGGAATCGGGCCAGGGCCGGTGGGACGAGATCTACATGGAGGGGCTCACCTTCCGGGAATTTATCCAGCTCCATGGCCGGCCCGGAGAGGAGGTGGAGACCGTTCTGCGCCGCACCCCCAACCTCCACGAGCGCTACCTGGCGCTCGGCGGCTTCCCCGAGTACGTGCTCCAAGAAGATTTCCCCGAGGTCCGTCGCCGTTTGCGTAATGACATCGCCGAGCGGGCGATCCTGCGAGATTTATCTGGGCTCGGAGTGGACGTGGAGAGGGTCAAAAGCCTTTTCGTCTATCTGCTTCAGGATTCTGGGGCAGAGCTCAACGCCGAAGCCCGTGCCCGGGACCTTGAGGCCGATCCTCGCTCCGTACGCGAGTGGAGCCGCCTGTTGAGCGATACCCTCCTGGTTTCCCCTCTGGAGCGTTTCAACCGCAACGCTGCCGCCGGCCTCCGCTCGAAGTCCAAGATCTACGCCGCCGATCCTGGCTTGGTCATGGCCTTCGCGCCGCTGCCGGTCCAGGATGCAAGCGTCAGGGCCAAGGCCTTTGAAGCCGCCGTGTACCGCCATCTCCGGGAGACGGCCCGTGAGCTCGAGGGCAGGCTCTCTTACTTCCGGCAGGGGGAAGACCTCGAGATCGATTTCGTCCTGGAGGATCAAGGCGGTCTTATAGCTATTGAGGTAACCAGCGGTCTTCGGGTCCGGGCCGACAAGTTGGAGCGACTCCGCCAAGCGGCCAAGAGACTGGGGACGGACCGGCGACTGCTGATCCACGGCGGCGTCATCGAAGAGACTGCCGAGGGGGTGGAGACGGTACCTGTTCAGCGATTCCTGTTGGCCCCGAGCTCCTTTCTTCGGGAGGGAACCGAATGAAAGAGATCCCGCTGGGAAAGAGAGAAGGCCTTCACCTGGAATTCAAAGCCGCGGAAGCGCTGAAAGATCCGGAGAAGATCGCCCGGGAGGTCGTGGCGATGCTCAACGCCGAGGGCGGGGAGGTCTGGGTGGGGCTGCGGGAGGAGGAGGGGGTGGCGGTGGCCGTGGAGGAGATCCCGGAGCCGGAGCTCAGCCGCCAGAGCGTCAGGGATTTTTTAGTATCCACCGTTGAGCCCTCGCCCTCCCCTGGAGAGATTAAGATCGATCTCGTCCCTTCGCCAAAAGGTTCGATCTTGCGCCTCCAAGCCGAGCCCAATCCCAACCGCAAACCCTACGCGTTGCTCAGAAAGAGTGGGCGCGCTTTCTGGATTCGGATCGCGGATCGGTTGCGCGTCATGGATCGAGAGGAGATCCGGGAATCTTTCCAGGGCTCGAAGCCCAACCAGGACGAGCTCAGGCGCGCGGAGGAGACTCTGAAAGTCGAGCTCAACGCTCTTCAACGGGAAGCAGGCCGGGATCGCAGCGATATTTTTTGGTTGCGCATCCTGCCGGTCCCACCGTTCTCATTGGACCTCAGCGCCCTGCTAAAGGGTAACCTTTTATTGGATCCCAGGGAAACGGGAAACCGTCGGACGGGCAAGACATTTTTCCAAGTCTATGATCCCAGAGGCGAGAGACCCAGTCTCCAGGCGGGCCGGTTAATGGTTGGGGAAAGCGATGCCGTCGCGCTCTCGATCTATCGGGATAAAGGGATCAAGCTTCGTTTGCCTTTGGAGAAGCTTCATGCCGGTCATGAGCCGGGAGCGACAAAGCCGCTGCACTGGCTGTGGCTGCTGGAATTGCCGGTCTCGGTGTTTCGTCTCCTTTCCAAGATGATCAAGAGTGGAGACTACTGGGAGAAGCCTCTCGCGCCAGATACCATGTTCCTCTGCTCTATCGCTTTGTTCGGCCTTGAGGGTTGGACTTTGCGTCCTTTCTCTCCTCGAACATATCAGGCGAACGAATGGATAAATTACTTGCTCCAAGATCCCAGATCGAGCAGCGACCAAGACTTCATTCTCGCGAATCCGCTCCCATTTAGGGTGAGTGAGGTACGCGACTATCCGGACCGGTGCGGGTTTCTCTTAACCAGCCGTATCTATGAGGCTTTTGGATTTGATCCAGACCAGATGCCCCCAGAGTTTGACCAGAAGGCCGGGCGCCTGATCCTTCCAGAATAGCCGTTGGCCCCGCGCCAGGCTCTTGCCCCCGCCCCCGCCCTTGGCTAAGCTCCCGCGGGGGTCTTCGCCCGCCCCCCTTTCCATCGAGGAGCCTTTCATGCCCATACGCGGCCTCCGCCGGTCTCTGATTCCTGCTGTGACGCTGCTGCTCACCGCCTCCGCGTTCGCGGCTCCGGCGAAGAAGCCGGCCCCCGCTCCCGACAGCTCCCCCTCTCCCACCGGCCTTCAGGACCTGCCCGAATTCAAGGCGCTCAAGTACCGGCTGGTCGGGCCGGCCTGGGGCGGGCGGGTGGCGCGGGTGACCGGCGTGCCGGGCGACCCCCTCGTCTACTACGCCGCCACCGCCTCCGGAGGCGTCTGGAAGTCGGCCGACGGCGGCGTCTCCTGGAACCCCGTCTTCGACGACCAGCCGGTGTCGTCGATCGGCTCGATCGCCGTCGCCCCCTCCGATCCCAACGTGGTCTACGTGGGGTCGGGCGAGGCCAACATCCGCGGCAACGTGGGGGCCGGCAACGGCATCTACAAGTCGCTCGACGGCGGCAAGACCTGGAGCCACGTCTGGACCCAGGTGGGGCAGATCGGCCAGATGGCGGTCCATCCGCAGAATCCGGACGTCGCCTACGCGGCGGTCCTCGGGCACGCCTTCGGCTCCAACCCCGAGCGCGGGGTCTACCGCACCACCGACGGCGGCAAGACCTGGAAGCAGGTGCTCAAGAAGAACGCCGAGACCGGCGCCTCCGCCGTGACGCTCGACCCCTCGAACCCCAACATCGTCTTCGCCGGCCTCTGGGAGGCCCAGCGCTACCCCTGGGACCTCAAGAGCGGCGGGCCGGGGAGCGGCCTCTACGTCTCCCGCGACGGCGGCGACACCTGGAAGCAGCTCACCGGCAACGGCCTGCCGGAGGGGATCTGGGGCAAGGTCGGCGTGGCCGTGGCCCCCTCGGACGGCCGCCGGGTCTACGCGCTGATCGAGGCGGAGAAGGGGGGGCTCTTCCGCTCGGACGACGGCGGCGAGAACTGGACGCTCGCCTCGGGCAGCCACGAGCTGCGGCAGCGGGCCTGGTACTACACCACCCTCGCCGTCTCGCCCGCCAACCCGGACGAGGTCTGGTGCCCGCAGGTCCCCCTGCTCAAGAGCATCGACGGCGGCAAGACCTTCGAGCACGTGAACGGCCCGCCTCACGGCGATCATCACGACATCTGGATCGATCCCAAGAACCCGAAGCGGATCTTCGGCGGCGACGACGGCGGGGTCTATTTCACCACCGACGGCGGCGGCACCTGGACCGCTCCGGCGCTGCCGATCGGCCAGTGCTATCACGTCTCCGCGGACAACCGGGTCCCCTTCCACATCGCCTGCGCCCTCCAGGACATCGGCACCACCCAGGGGCCCAGCGAAACCCTCACCCGGGCGGGGATTCGCAACGCCGACTTCCACGGCGTGGGCGGCGGCGAGGCCGGCTGGGTGGTCTCTGACCCCTCCGACCCCAACATCGTCTACGCCGGCGAGTACCTCGGCTATCTCTCGCGCTACGACGACCGCACCGGCGGCGAGCGCAACGTCAGCCCTTGGCCGGAGAACCCCTCCGGGCACGGCGGCGAGGACATGCGCTACCGCTTCCAGTGGACGGCGCCGATCGCCGTCTCGCCGCACGACCCCAAGGTGGTCTACTACGGCGGCAACGTGGTCTTCCGCACCGCGGACAGCGGCCAGAGCTGGTCGGTGATCAGCCCCGACCTGACCCGCAACGACAAGTCGAAGCAGAAGTGGGCGGGGGGCCCCATCACCGGCGACAACACCGGCGTTGAGACGTTTGACACGGTGTTCGTCATCGCCGAGTCCCCCGTGCAGAAGGACCTGATCTGGGCCGGCAGCGACGACGGCCTGATCCATGTCACCGAGGACGGCGGCAAGAATTGGCGCGACGTCACGGCAGGCATCCCCGACATCCCCAAGTGGGGGACGACCGGCATGATCGAGCCGTCCCACTTCGACGCCCGCACCGCCTATCTGGTGATCGACGCCCATCGGCTCGACGACTTCCGGCCGTACCTCTGGAAGACCACCGACCTCGGCCGCACCTGGAAGCGGCTCGACGGCGGCCTCCCCCGCGACGTCTATCTCCATTCGGTCAAGGAGGACCCCGCGAAGAAGGGGCTGCTCTACCTCGGCACCGAGCGGGGGGTCGCCTTCTCCCGCGACGACGGCGCCACCTGGCACGCCCTGCGGCTCAACCTGCCCACCGTGGCCGTGCACGACCTGGTGGTCAAGGACGACAAGCTCGTCCTCGGCACCCACGGCCGCTCGATGTGGATCTTCGACGACCTGAAGGTGGTGCGCGAGCCGCTGCCGGCCTCGGCCACCGCCAACGGCCTCTACGTCTATCCGGTGTCGGACGCCGTGCGCTGGTCCTACAAGGGGGTCTACCGCGGCGGCTGGGCCAGCCCGAACCCGCCCGGCGGCGCGCGGGTCTACTACTGGCTGAAGGAGGAGCCCAAGGGGGACGTCACCATGGAGGTGCTGGACGCCTCGGGCAAGCTGGTCAACACCCTGTCGAGCAAGGCCAGGGAGCTCACCGGCAGCACCGAGTACGCCAAGGAGGAGAAGGAGCTGCTCGAAGGCTTCGTGCTCCCCAAGGGGGCCGGCGTCCAGCGGGGGAGCTGGAACCTCGCCTGGGAGGGGGCCGAGATGATCCCCAACGCCAAGCTCGACGCCGGCTATCCGGCGGTCGGACCGGCGGCCGTCCCCGGCACCTACACCCTGCGGCTGACCGCGGACGGCAAGACGGCCACGGCGCCGTTCGTGCTCAAGCGCGATCCGCGGGAGCAGGTCTCCGACGCCGACCTCGCCGAGCAGCTCCGCTTCACCCTCGGCGTCCGCGACGCCGTCACCCGGCTCACCCGCGATGTGCTCCGCCTGCGCGCCGTGCGCCGGCAGCTCGCCGACCGCAACGACCTGATTGCCAAGGACGACAAGGCCAAGGCGCTGGTCGAGCCCTCGAAGGCGTTGATCGCCAAGCTCGACAACCTGGAGGCGCGCTTCCACAACCCCAAGGCCGAGATCACCTACGACGTCCTGGCCCAGCGGGGGGGCACGCAGCTCTATTCGCGGCTGGCGCCGCTGGTGGACTGGTCGGGCAACGGCGTGGGAGCGCCGACCCAGGGGATGCGGGAGGTCTTCGCCGCGCAGGTGAAGGAGCTCGACGGCTACGAGGCGGAGCTCGCCGGCCTGCTCGACCGGGACCTCGCGGCCCTCAACCAGACCGCGGCCCAGCTCGGCGTGCCGGGGATCTACGTGCCGGCGAAATAAGGCCCTCATCACCCCGGCCCTCTTCTCCCATCCCTCCACCCACCCCTCCGGGGAGAAGAGGGAGAAAGCCAAAGCAAGATCGCCGAAACGGTCCTCCTCCCCTCTCCCGGTGAGGGAGGGGGAGGGGTCGGGAGAGGGGCAGGGGTGAGGGTTCGGGCGACGGCGCTTTAGAACGTGAAGGTCATGTCGACCCCGATGAGGCTGCCCCGGTAGTCCCCGTAGTTGGGGTCGAGCAGCAGCGCGCCCGGCAGGTAGTTGGACAGTCCCTGAAGGACGAAGCTGTCGATCTTGTAGTCCTCCCAGCGGGCGAAGAGGCCGGTCTTGGCGGACTTGTTGATCTTGTAGTCCAGCCGTCCGAGGATGCTGAACAGCTTGACGTCGTCGTAGTTGCTGAAGCCGACCGCCACGTCCGGCGTGCCGCCGGGCGGGCTGAAGAGGCCGACCGTGCCGTCCGACTTCGAGTAGTTGGCCGAGAGGTCGAGCGTCCACCGCTTGGCGAATTGCGAGGTCAGGCCGGCGCCCCAGGTGTCGGTGGTCTCGTCGAGGTCCGCGAACCAGCTGTCGAGCGGGTTGGTCGAGGGGGTGGCGCCGGACTGCCGGGCCGCCTGCTTGACCTTGCGGTCCTGCCGGCTGCCGAACACGAAGAAGTTGAAGTTGTCGCCCGGCGCGTAGCTCAGCTCGGCGTTGTAGGTGTTGGTGTCGTCCTTCTGGAGGCCGAAGGCGCTCTTGTCATACTTCTGGTTGTCGCCCACCGCACCCACGAAGAGGCTCCAGGTATCGCTCGGGAAGAGCTGCCCCTGGACGTTGTAGAGGTGCCGCTTGCGGGCCGCCTCGTCGTACTTGCGCAGGTCGGGCAGGTTGGTGGGAGCTTCCGGCTCGACGAAGCTGGCCTCGGCGCCGGCCGCGACGCTGTACCGCCCGATCGAGCGGTCACCGTACTGATAGCTCGACCGCAGCGCGAACCAGGGGGTCGGCCGCGTGTCGAACGTGGCCTTCCAGATGTTCTCGTCGGAGTCCTTGACCTCGCGGAATTTGCGGTTCCAGCTCTCCCGCTCGAAGGAGAGGCCGAGGCGGGTGGCCCGGGCCAGATCCCAGCCGAGCTCGGCGCTGGAGCTCTGCCGCGTGTAGGCGTAGGGCACCGACACGCGCGCGATCGGCTCCCAGACCGCGTCGAAGCGGACATAGCCCGGGAATTCGATGCGCCGGCCCTGGTTGGCGAGATCGAAATACCGGTAGCGGAACGTCAGGTCCAGGCTCTGGCCGAAGCGGGTGCCGAGATCGGCGTTGAGCGCCGTGGTGTTGATCTTGCGGTCCGCCGAGCGGACCGGCAGGTTGGACGGGTTCGTCGGATCGAAGGTCCCGCCGTTGAAATTGATGCCCACGATCGACGAATTCAGCGTGTAGGGGAGCAGCGGATCGTTCTGCTTCATCGTGTCGTACGCGGCGCTGCCGCTGGCGAACCAGCTTCCGAACCGGGTACGGCCGTTGAGGAACAGGAGGTCGGCGCGGTTGCTGGGATTGAGGTCCGCGAGCCCCACGTTGGAGCCGCCGATCGAGCCGGCGCCGGGCGCCGTGTAGGCGTTCGGGTCGGTCGCCGGGGTGACCCGGAACGGGTTTTCGTAGATCAGCGTGCTGATGTTGTTCTCGAATTTCGAGTAGCGGTAGCCGAAGCTGAGGCCGCCGGCGGCGGTATTCCATTCGCCGGCGATCTGGGCCCCGGTGGTGTCGTAGTCGATCGGCTCCGGGATCTCGGTGGCGTTGCTGAAGCCGAAGCTGCCGCCGTAGGCCCGGTTGCCGGTGCGCTTCTCATGGTCGTACTCCAGCCCCCAGGAGAACGGGCCCAGGCGGCCGAGGTCGAGCCGCGCCAGGAGGCGGTTGCGCTCGAGCCCCAGGCGGATCGCCTGCGCGGTCGCCAGGTAGGGGGAGAGGAGGCGGTTGAGGAACGCGTAGTTGATCCCCGCCGGATTGGTGGCGAATTGCCCCGCGATCGCTCCCTGCAGGGCGGCCTGGATGGGATCGGCGATCTCGAGCCGCCCCGGCCCGGTGCGGGTGTACAGCATGTGGCCGTTGTTGCCGAAGCGGTGCGGGATCTTGTTGTAGTCGAGCGTCAGCTCGTAGCCGCCCGGCACCCCGTAGAACAGGGTGTAGCGGGCGTCCTCGCGGCGCACGTTGATGGCGTTGAAGTCGAGCTCGCGGTCGCCGGACCCCTCACCGATCAGGCGCAGGTTGGGAATGACGAAGCCGTTGCTCATGTCCCGGTACTCTTCCCATTTCGACGAATCGGTGTCGACGTGGGCGCGGACGACTCCGAGCACCAGCGGGTCGACGCGGAAGGAGAAGCCCTTCGCGGGCTCCGCCTTGGCGTCTGAAGCGGCGGGAGCCATCTCCTTTTGCGTCGTCGGCTGGGCATTGTCCTGCGGCTGCGTCGTCTCCTGGGCCGCGAGCACGCCAGCCCACGCGAACAGGAGAAGGCCGGCCAGCAGGACGAACGGCTTGCGGAACCTATCACTTTTCGTTCGCATGGCGTCCTCCTAGTGGCCCAGGTAGGGGGTCGACGGGTTGTTGCTGCCGTGGACGGCCGCGTGGCAATCCAGGCAGGCCCGGTTGAAGATGCGGTTGCTCGCCCGCGCCTGATTCGCCAGGGTGGTGGCGTCATAGAGCGTGCCGGGGTGCCGGGTGTTGGAATGGCACTGCTGGCACAGGTACGGGGTGGCGGTCTTCTGCAGCTTCTGGTGGTTCGAGCCGTGCGGCGTGTGGCAGTTGAGGCAGCTCTCCCGCACCGGCGCGTGCTCCCACAGGAAGGGGCCCCGCTTTTCGGTGTGGCAGCTGTAGCACTGCTCGTTGACCGACGCGGCCTTGATCAGGCTGCGGGTCTGGGTGCCGTGGGGGTTGTGGCAGTCGGAGCAGCCGATCTTCCCCTCACGGATGGGGTGGTGGGAGCTCTTCCACATGTCCGCGCGCACGTTCTTGTGGCAGGAGAGGCAGGCCTCGGTCGTGCTCGCGACCTTCAGTTGGGCCTTCTCTGATTTGAAGGCGTGGATGCTGTGGCAGCTCTCGCAGGAGAGCCCGCGGGTCTCGTGGACGCTGCCGTGCCAGAAGAACTGCTGGCCACCGGTGTGGCACTTCTGGCAGACCGCGGCCTGCGCGCGCGGGCTCAGCCGGTCGATGCGCGGCTGCAGGGCCGGATCGTCGGGGTTGTTGACGTGGGCGCTGCCCGGCCCATGGCAGGTTTCGCAGCCGTGGGCCGAGAGACTGGCGAACTTGCCCTTGCCATGAGGAGTTGCCGCCAGATGCTCCGCCTGCTCGGTGTGGCAGGTGGCGCAGATCTCGGAGCCGACGAAGCCCGGAGCGGTCTGAGAGAGAGGTGGAGTGGGCGGGCCTGCCGTCTGGGCAGATGCCTGGGCTGCCGCCGCCAGGCAAGGCAGCGCGAGCAGCGCCGCGAGGCCTGAGAACGGGATGAGAAGTCGTAGCGACCTCATGGTGGACCTCCTCCGGTTTCCTTCCGCCGCCCTTGCGGCAGTCGGTGTGCAATGAAGCTGGCTGCAATGTACAAAAGGGGCCGGAGCGCCCCAACAGCCATGAGGATGGGAACGCCATCTCTGAGAGGTAGCGCGTCCCCCACCCTTTCGGGTAGGGAGCCGCCGCCGTCGCCCCCGCGGGCGGGTTGGGGTGGGAATTTCGAAAAACCGCCCTTCCGGGCGTCGCCATCTCTCTGCCGCCGTGTTGAGATCATGGCCGTCTGAGCCAACGGATTTTTGAGAAGGAGAGGCCATGAAGCAGACGATCGGCTTTACGTTGTCCATCCTCGCCGCGGTGGTCCTGCTCGCCGCCCTCTACTCCGGCCCGGCCAGTGGCGCCGCGGCGCCGGCCAAGCTGGACGGCAAGCAGATCTTCCTCGCCCAGAAGTGCAACCTCTGTCATTCCGTCTCGTCGGCCGGCATCGAGCGGACCGTGAAGTCCGAGAAGGTGGCCGGACCCGACCTCGCCAACCTCGCTGCCAAGGAGGACGCCGGCAAGCTGACCAGGTTCCTCCGCAAGGAGGGGGATCTCAACGGCAAGAAGCACGGCAAGGGATTCACCGGCTCGGATGAAGAGCTGGGTGCCCTGATCTCCTGGCTGCAGCAGCAGAAGAAGTAGTGGAGGTGACCCATGCCCTCGCTCACCGCAGGATTCACGGTGATCGTCCTGGTGACGATCGCCCTTATCGGGCTTCTGGTGCTGCGCCCCTCGCTGGTCACGGCGAGAGGAGGGAGGATCCTCGCCTTCCTCTCGTTGTTCATCCTTCCCCTGGTGGTGACGGGGCTCGGGACCTCGGCGCAGATGGAGCGCTCGAAGTCGACCCGCTTCTGTCTCTCCTGCCACGTGATGGAGCCTTATGGCAAGAGCCTCCTGGTGGACGATCCCTCCTACGTGCCGGCGCGCCATTTCCAGAACAACCGCGTCCCCCGGGACGAGGCCTGTTTCACCTGCCACACCAACTACACGCTGTTCGGCGATTACAAGGCCAAGCTGCGCGGGCTGCGGCACGTCTACGTCAACTACATCGGCACCATTCCCAAACAGATCAAGCTGTACGAGCCCTATAACAACCGGGAGTGCCTGCACTGCCACGGTGGAGCCAGGGCGTTCGAGGACAACGAGGTGCATCAGCCGGTCCGCGACGATCTGGCCAAGAACACGACCTCGTGCCTGGAGTGCCACGACAAGATCCACGACGTGCACGGCCTGGCCAACGTCAAGCTATGGAAGGAGACGGCCCCATGACCTCGGTCGATCCGAAGCTGAAGCGCCGGTTGAAGCTTTCCGGGGGCCTGATCGGTTGCGGGCTCGCCGTCGAGGCTCTGACCATGGCGTGGTCGCATCCCACGGCGTTCCTGGCGTTCCTCTTCGTGGGCGGAGCGCTGGTCGCGTTGGGGGTGGTGCTCTATCTGTTTATGATCGCTTCGGCTGGAGCGATTGGATCGCGAGAATCCTGATCGATTGATCCTTTGCTGGCATGCCGCGGAAGCGGAGCCGGATACCCGGCTCCGCCCGTCTCCTCAGATCAGACTGAGCCGACATGGCAGACCTGCCCCGCCTTCAGGCCCTCGAGAGCCTCCCGGAGCGCGGGGACGAGCGGCAGCAGGTCTTCCAGCTTCGTAGTGCGGGCCCTCAACACCGCGAAACCCATCTGAAAGGCCGTGACAGGCTGCTGATAGGAAAGGTTTTGGTCGGCGGTCAAGAAGATGTCGAATTCGGCTTCGGCGAGCCGTAGCAGCTTTCCGTTTTTGATCCCAGCCCAGCCCATCTCCGCGACCGTGCGCACCTCAAAGCCGGAGAGCTCCCGCTTGAGCAGCCGCGGCAGGTTTTCGTCAAGGAGGACGCGCTTCACGCTACGTGGGTCAGCAGAGCCCGGGTCGCCTGCTCGAGAAAGGCGTTGACCTGCTCACGGCGCACGCTGGGGAAATTGTCCAGGAACTCGTCGACGCTGTAGCCGCCTTCGAGATAGTCGACCAGCGTCTGCACGGGCACCCGGGTGCTGACGAATACGGGTGTTCCCCCCAGAATCTCGGAGTCTGAGTGAATGACGCTGCCATCGGGGAGGGTGAGCGGGCGATTGTCGGACATGGAGCACCTCTCAGAACCTTGAAAACTATACCACGGGCTCATACTCCTCCAGCGCCGGCGGCCCCGCGGCCGTCTCCAGCAGGCGGAGCGCCGCTTCGAGCACGGCGAGCTGTCGCGGCGGATCGTCCGGGCGGTCGAGGGGATAGCCGTGGGGGAAGGGGACCCAGAGCGCCCGCGGCGGGCGCACGGCCTCTCCCACCTCGCGCAACAGGAGGAGAATTACGGTGGAGATCCCCTGGCGCTCGAGCTCGGCGGCGATCAGACTCACGGTCTGATTGCACATCGGTCAGACGGGGACGAGCAGGGCCACGTCCACCCCGTCCTCGCGCAGTCGGCGGGCCGCCTCCGGGGCGTGATCGCGCACCAGCCTTCCCGGCGCGGTGATCGATCCCATGAAGGAGAGGTGCCGGTGGTTGACCTCGCCGATGCGGCCGGCCGCGGCGAGCTCGCGGACGCGGTCGATGGGGAAGGCGAGATTGGGGTCCCGCACCATCCCCTCGTGATCGAAGCTCTCGCTGCGGTGGGCGTCGGTGAGGCGCGACACCTCGGTGTCGGATGGGATCTCGCGGAAGCTGCCGTCGCCGCCGGTCAGAGTGGCATTGAACGGCTCCTGGCCCGGCAGGATGAACCCGGCGCTGGAGACCAGGGCGAGCCGGCTCTCGGCCAGCGGCCGGCGTAGCGGGGTCCACGGCACGGGATCGATCCGTCTCCAGCGATAACCTTTCAGGAACAACCGGACCGGCAGGCTGAATTCGTCCATCGTAGCCATGCCAGGCATCCTATAGAAAAAAAGCCGGCGGGTCGCCCCGCCGGCCACGTGGAGATCGAATTCGTGCCGCCTGGTTATGGGCGGGCGATGGTGATTACGGGCGACGTCCAGGTCTCGACGTGCGCCGGGTTGGTGTCGTCGCCCAGGGCCTTGAGGACGGTCAGCTTGATGACGTACTGGCCGTTCGGCACCTGGTAGGTCTTGCCGCCGGCGGCCGTGCTGCCGTCCCAGGAGAGGGCGAAGAAGCCGGTGGTGCTGCTGTTGCGGCCCACGTAATTCTGCACGAAGGCGTCGTGCCAGGCCTTGCCGGTGTTGGCGTCGAAGATCTCCATCTTCACGCGGCGCGACTGGTGCTCCAGGTGGACGAGCACGAACGGGATGTCGGTCCCCTGGAGGGTGTAGGAGGCGCCACCCGACTGCGGAAAGTAGCTGCTGCCGGAGAGCTTCGCGAGCAGCGGAAAGCCGTTCGCCGTCGGCACCAGCACCTGGATCGACTGGTAATCCCCCTTGAAGCCGGCGTAGGGCACGCGCACCGTCTGGCCGCCTCCCTGGGGGGTGAGCACGATCCAGCCGCCGTACTGGCTGCGGTCGGGCAGGTTGGCGTCGGGCACGAACGACGCGTCGACGGTCGCCGTGCCGCCGGCGGGGACGGTGAGCGCCGGAGAGCTGAAGGTGACCGTGGCGAAGCCGGCGTAGAAGGAGGGCGTGAAGGTGCTGCCGCCCGTGGCCAGGGCCGGGGCGTTGGAAAGGTTATAGGTCACCGGGGCCGGGCCGTTGTTGGTCACGGTGAGGGTGCGCAGGGCCGGAGCCGAGCCGGCCTCGAATTCGCCCAGCGAGAGCTTGCCGGGCTCCGCCCGGGTGGTGGCGCGCACGGCGTCGGCGATCTGGAGCATGCCGGCGCCCTGCCGGTGGACGTTGTCGAGATAGCCGGCCGTCGGGGCGCCCCACCACGGACGAGGCGAGGCGCTGTTCTGCAGGATCGTGCGCACCGCCTGGGAGGGCGTGTGCGGATGGGCCTCCAGCAGCAGGGCCACCGCGCCCGCGATGTGGGGCGAGGCCATGGAGGTGCCGCTCAGGTTGGCGTAGCCGCCCGCCTCCAGCGGATAGGTGGAGCGGATGGAGCCGCCCGGAGCGCCGAGGTCCGGCTTCAGGGTGAGGTCCGGCGACAGGCCGTAGGAGCTGAAGCTGGAGATCAGGTTGCCGGTGGCGTTGGGCAGGGAGACCGTCTGGGTGGTCCAGGTGAGGTCCACCGCGCCCGCGGCGAGACGGCTGTCGATCACGCCGCCGTCGGCCGCCGTGACCGCGACCACCGGGATGTGGATCGGCGCCGTGCCGGTGACGTTCGGGACCACGACTCCCGGTTGATTGTTATAGATCACCACGCCAACCGCGCCCGCGGCCTGCGCGTTGGAAACCTTTTCAAAGAAGCCGCAGGTGCCGCGGCGGATGAGGGCGATCTTGCCGGCGAGGCTGCCCGCCGGGGGAGCCACCGCGTTGCAGGCGTCGTTCGGCGACGTGGCGGTGCCGGTGCGCGCCATCGGATAGGTCCCCGAGAGGGGAGTGGGGGCGGCGCCGGTCGCCGCGTAATACGCCAATTTCCGGCCGTCGGGAGAGACCGTGAAGACCGGCTGGTTGGTGGCGGTGTTGTCGAACGAGGCGGCGGTGATCACCTTCTGGCCGACGCCTGGAGCGCTCACCGCGTAGGTCCCCTTGGAGCCGTCGTTGCCCGCGGAGACGACCACCACGATCCCCTGGTTGACCAGACGGTCGGCGGCCTGGGCGGTCGGGTACTGCGGCCACTGATAGGCCGAGCCGATACTGATGTTCACCACGTCGGCGCCGTCGTTGGAAATGCGCTCCATGGCGGCGATCATGATGTCGGAGCTGGTCGACCCCTGGCAGCCGAAGACGCGGTAGGCGCCATAGGTCACGCCGGGGGCCACGCCGTGGACCCCGCCGTTGGCGCCGATGATGCCCGCCACGTGGGTGCCGTGGCCGGCGCAGTCGTCCGGGATGGCGTCGGGGGTCGCCACCGGGTTGTAGGCGGCGGTGGAAGGATCGTTGTCGTAGGCGTCGCCCACGAAGTCATAGCCCACCTCGACCCGGCAGCCGGGCCCGAAGCAGCCGCCCAGGTCCGGATGATCGAAGTCGATGCCGGTGTCGAGCACCGCCACGCGGATGCCGCGGCCGGTCAGCCCGAGCTGGCTCTGGGCGACGTCGGCCTGGGTCATGGCGACGGCGGTCGCGAGGTTCACCCCGTCGCCCGCCTCGGCGATGGGCACCGACATCTGGACGACCGGATAGAGGTTCTTCACCTGGGGCAGGTGCGACAGCTTGGGCAGGTCGGCCGGGGGGACCTCGGCGGAGATGCCGTTCCACAGCTTGTCGAAGCTGTAGCGCTCCTTGAGGCGGACACCGGCCGCGCGGGCGGCGGCGCGGAAGGCCTGCTTCTCCTGGGCGACCGCGGCGGGGGTGTTGCCGTCGGCGGTGGGGGCGCCCTGGAGCTCGATGAGCCAGGCGGCGGCGGTCTCGTCCGTGGCGACGTCCGTCTGGCTCGCCGGAGCGGCGTTGTCCGGCGCGATCGGGGCCATCTGGGCCCGGAGAGACCAGGGGAAGGCGCAGGCGGCGGTCAGGACGAGGGTCGCGAGCAACGATCGTTTCATGAAGGCTCCTGTTCGGTTCACGGCTGTGAATCCATGCTGTAGTGGAACGGAGTTTCTGCGGGGAGACGACACAAAAGCGCCACGGACGGGCAGGCCGGTTTGCGTGGAATAAACGTGGAGAGACCTTGGCTGCGTCAAGCGAGCGACTCCTATCCTGGGAGCGATTACCGGTTGATTGAACGCTCGCCACCCCACCCGGCCCGATCTCCATGACGAAGAACGGAAGCGATTCTCGTGATCGCCGCTTATAACAAAGCAGGACGAGGGAATATTTCAAGAATAGAGCTTTTTCTCGTTTTCCTATGTGAGATCCTCTCTGGCGAGCAGACTTCAGTGCTCTGCGGTGATGGGGAGAGGAGATCGCGACAAGAGGGAAAAGAGACCCGGAGGGTGGTATCATAGCCGCCATGAGGACAGGGGCGGCCCGCCGGCTCGATCTCGAATCGCAGAATCCGACTCCCGAGTCGTTTCTGGAGGAGATCCAGGCCATCATCAATTCGGGAACTTTGCGGGGAGCTCGCGAGGTGGCTGAGCGGGGGCTCGCCCTGTATCCGGACCACCCGGAGCTGCGGCGCCTTCACTACGTGTTGCGGCCGTACGAAGCCAGGTCGGTTCCTGGGGGCAAGAACATCCCAGATCGCAGAGACACTTACGAGTGGCTCCGGCAAAACGCGGATAAGTACAAAGGGCAGTGGGTCGCTGTTCTCGGATCAGATCTCATCGCCGCCTCAGCGGACCTTGATGAGGTTCTCGAAGCTGTCAAGAGCACTCCTCTGGATGCGCTTCCCCTCCTCCATCATTTCCGTTGACTGAGACCTCAGTTCTTCCCGGGTGGGGCCTTAGGCCGTTCGCGACCGGACGAGCCCCATACTTTGACCACAACGGCCAAGCTCAAGGTCCGTTCGCGCGGATTTTTCTTGAAGTCCGTCCCGGTTCTCTCCCATTGCCTGTGCTCGCGATGGTGGATACCGCTGCCCCCTGGTGTATCTTCGAGCCCAGAATCGGAGCGTTTGTCCGTGAGAATTTCCACTGGGTATCCAAGGGTGTTCCCTTGAGCACCCGGCTTGGCACGTTTCGAGGAGATCTATACAGGGTCCCTCTTTTCTTTGAGGCGCTTGACGGTGAGCCGCTGGACATCGAAGCGACCGTCTTCGTGAGCCCGAGTTGGCCCGGAGAGAACTTCCTGGGTTACGAGGGCCTGCTCCAGAGAATCCGTTTCGCCGTAGATCCCGAGGTGAACCTGTTCTATTTCGGTCGCACCTGACAAGCGCCCCGATCCCGCTCCCCCCCGTCCCGCTGGGCCCCCGGCGCGGCACCTTGGAGAGTGAGCTGAGATCGAGGCCCGGAGATATGAGCGTCTTGTCCACCGCCATCCTGCCCTTGCGGCTCCACCACCCGGACGGCTCCACCCCCGTGATCGTGGGGGAGGGCGCACTGTCCTCCGTCCTGCCCGAGCTGGAGGACTGGCTCGCCCGGCGCACCGCCTTCCTGGTCACCACGCCGCGGGTGCACGCGCTCCACGGCGACCGCCTGGAGGTGCTCCGCCGGGCCGCCGCGAAGTGGGTGATCCTGGAGGTGGAGGAGGGGGAGGGGGCGAAGACCGTCTCGACCGCCGAGCGGCTGTGGAACGAGATGCTCGACGCCAGCGGCAAGCGCGACAGCCGGGTGATCGCCCTCGGCGGCGGCAGTGTGGGGGACCTCGCCGGCTTCGCCGCCGGCTGCTTCCTGCGGGGGATCGAATTCGTCCAGATCCCCACCACCCTGCTCGCCCAGGTGGACGCCGCGATCGGCGGCAAGACGGGGGTCGACCTGCCCGGCGGCAAGAACACGGTCGGGCTGTTCCACCACCCCTGGATGGTGGTGGGGGACACCGGGGTGCTCTCGACGCTGCCCCGGGAGGAGCTGCGCTCGGGGCTCGCCGAGGTGATCAAGATGGCCGCGCTGCTCGATCCCGACCTCTTCGGCCTGGTCGAGGAGGAGCTCGACCTCCTGCTCGACGGGGACGCCGGGGCGCTCGGGCCGGTGGTCGCGGCGGCGGCGGCGGCGAAGATCGCCGTCGTGGAACGCGATCCCACCGAGAAGGGGGAGCGCCGGCTGCTCAACTTCGGCCACACGCTCGGCCACGCCATCGAGTCGGCCTGCGGCTACTCGGGGCTGCGCCACGGCGAGGCGGTGGGGTACGGCATCCTCTTCGCCCTCCGGCTGGCCCGCCGGCGCGGCCTGGCCCCCGAGGTGGCGGCGCGCGTCCATCGTCTGATCCTCCGCCTGGGACTGCCGCGGCTGCCGGAGCTCTCCTCCGAGGGGCTGATGGCGGGGATGGCGCGGGACAAGAAAGCGCGCGAGTCCGGGCTGGTCTGGGTCCTCCCCCGCTCCCTGGGCGAGGGGTGGATGACGGACGGCATCCCCGAGCAGGAGGTCCGGGGGGAGCTGGCCGACTTCCTGCGCGACCCGCTCCGGCGCCCGATTTAGAGATTTCGACATCTCAATCCATCCGGACCCCCCGTTGCGTACTCCGATCGGGGTATAATCACAGGAAGGTTTAACGATACCCCGGTCGACATGGAAACTCGCCGAAGCCTCCTGCGCCGTCTCAAGCTGCGGACGATCCTCGTGGTAGCGCTGCTGCTGTCGGGCATCATCCCCCTGATCGTCAGCAGCGTGCTGCTGATCCGCCAGAGCAACAAGGCCCTGGTCAACACCGAGCGGGACAACCTGACCAGCGAGGCCGGCTCGCTCGCGCGCGAGGTCAACACCTACCTCTCCGACATCCGCCGCCAGCTCACCCAGCTCGGCAACGGCATCCTGGCGGCGCCGGGCGCGCCCGACACGGCCAACCGGCTCCTCGAGCCCTGGGTGGGGGAGCAGCTCCAGCGGTTCCAGCAGAGCAATCCGGACGTGATCGCCCTGCGCGTGCTCACGCCCGAAGGGGCGGGCCTCGCGCCCAACCTGCAGCCCGAGGTGAAGGCGGCGATGGACGCCGTCTTCAACGAGGCGCGGAGCCGCAAGAGCCCCGCCTACGGCTTCGTCCAGAAGGCGGCGATCCGCAAGCCGCAGGCCATCCTCGCGGTGCCGGTCCCCGGCGGGGCGGCCGGACCGAAGCTCATCGTCGAGGCCCAGCTCCGCTTCATCCCCCTGGAGAAGCTGACCAAGGAAGAGCCCAGCAAGGGGGTCGAGGTGCTCTTGCTCGACCGCCAGGCGAGTATCCTCTGGACCAACGACCGCGGCGGCTACGCGGCCTCCCTCGGCCCGCGGATCGTCAAGCTGCTGGGCAACCTCCAGCTCACGATGACGCGGCGCTACTCGCTGCCGATCCCCGAAGGGGACCGCGACGTCTTCGCCCAGGTGAGCGCCATCCCCGAGAGCGGCTGGAGCCTGGTGGTGCAGAAGCCGGTGTCGGAGGCCTTCGCCGACGTCGACAAGCTGATCGGCAACGCCGCCGTGGCCACCGGCGCCCTGGTCGCCCTGTCCTTCTTCTTCGCCTACCTGGCGGCGCGGTGGGTGAGCCAGCCGATCCAGCGGCTGACCGCGACCACCCACGAGATCGCCGAGGGGAGCTTCGGCGGCCTGATCGAGACCGAGGGGCTGACCTTCGAGATGGCCGATCTGGCCGAGGACTTCAACCGCATGAGCGGCCACGTCGCCAGCCACGTGCAGCAGCTCCGGCAGGCGGCGCAGGCGAACCGCGAGCTGTTCATCGGCTCCCTGCGCGCCTTCGTGGCGGCGGTCGACGCCAAGGACCCCTATACCCGCGGCCACTCCGAGCGGGTGGCGGCCTACAGCCGCACCATCGCCCGCTACCTGCAGCTCCCCGAGGAGGTGCAGCACAAAGTCTGGATCGGCGCCCTGCTCCACGACGTGGGCAAGATCGGCGTCGAGGACCGCATCCTCCGCAAGGAGGGGGTGCTGGCCCCCGACGAGTACGAGCAGATGAAGATGCACACCGTCATGGGCTCCGAGATCATGACCCCTATCGAGCAGCTCAAGGAGATGATCCCGGCCATCCGCTCGCACCACGAGGCCTGGAACGGCCGCGGCTATCCGGACGGCCTCAGGGGTGAGCAGATCCCCCTCTTCGCCCGCATCGTCGGGGTGGCGGACACCTTCGACGCCATCACCACCAACCGCCCGTACCAGCAGGCCTACAGCCTGCGGTTCGCGGTGGAGACCATCACCCGCCTGACCGGCAGCCGCTTCGACGCCAAGATCGTCACCGCCTTCCTGCGCGCCTTCGAGGCGGGGGAGATCCGCGCCGGCGCGGTGCGTCCTCCCCGTGAGGCCACGATCGTCGAGCCCCGGGTCGCCGGGGGCGGACAACGCTGAGGAGCCGTACCCCTCGCATGGTGTTCCAGTACGTCTTGGCGAACCTCCTGGCCAACAACGACCACGCGCTGGGCGCCCTGTTCCTCGACGGCAGCGGCGAGACGGTGGACCTCGCCTGCGCCGACTTCAGCCCCTACGAGATGCGCGTCATCGGCGCCTATCTCGGGATCTACCTCCGCCAGCTCGAGAAGGTCCTCGCCAATAACGATCTGGGCGAGCCGCGGATGATCCACATCGAGAAGAGGGCCATGCACATCTACGTGGTCCCCCTGCCGGACGGCTACCACCTGGCGCTCGTCCAGCGCCACCCCGCCCTGGTCGGCCGCGCCCGCGAGAGCCTCAACGAGGCGGTGGAGCAGCTCAAGCGCGAGCTGTTCGTGGAGTAGCCCTCATCATCCCGGCCCTCTTCTTCACCGGCGCTCAGCATAGCCGCCGGTCATCGCCGGCTATCCGTCGCCCTCCGGCAGGGTCTTGAGCACCGCCCGCAGGGTGTCCAAGGTGATGGGCTTGGCCAGGAAGCCGTCCATGCCCGCCGCCTCGCAGGCCTCCCGGTCGGCGGCGAAGGCGTTGGCGGTCAGGGCCACCAGGCGCAGGCGCCTGCCGCCGCCGGCCGCCTCCCGGGCGCGGATGGCTCGGGCCGCGGCCAGCCCATCCAGCACCGGCATATAGATGTCGAGCAGCACCAGGTCGTAGGCCGCGCGGGCGGTGGCCTCGACCGCCTCCACCCCGTCCTCCACGCACTCCACGGCGGTCCCCAGGTGCTGCAGCATGGCCTGGACCACCTTCCGGTTCACCGGGCTGTCCTCGGCCACCAGGACCCGCCGGCGGCTCGGGACGGCTCCGGGCTGCGGTCTCGGCGGGCTCGGCGAGACGGGCGACACGGCCGGGGCCGCAGCGTCCTCGGCCGCGGGCTCGGAGACGAGCGGCAGCCGGACCGTGAAGGTGCTGCCGCAGCCCGGGACGCTCGCCACCGCGATCGTCCCGTCCATGGCCTCCAGCAGGCGGGCGGTGATCGCCAGGCCCAGACCCGTGCCGCCGAAGCGCCGGGTCGTCGAGGCATCGCCCTGGGTGAAGGGCCGGAACAGGCGGGCGCGCAGGGCCTCATCCATGCCGATTCCGGTATCGCGGACCGCGATGGCGAGGCGCCCCTCTCCGCCGGCGCTGGCGGCGACCGTGACAGTGCCGCCGGGGGCGAACTTCAGCGCGTTGGAGACCAGGTTCAAGAGCACCTGGCGCACCCGTATGGGATCGGCCAGCACCCGGCGCGGCACCGTCTCGGGCCAGTCCAGGACCAGCGCCCCTCCCTGCTCGCCGACCTGGGAGCGGTACAGGGCCAAGGTGTCGGCCGCGGCGGCCCGGGCGTCGACCGGCAGCCGCTCCACCTCCAGGCGGCCGGCCTCGATCTTGGCCCAGTCCAGGATGTCGTTGAGGATCGCTAGGAGCGTCTCGCCGGAGCGCCGGATGGTCTCGGCCTGGTCGCGCTGCTCGGGCGCCAAGGGACCCGCGGCCAGGAGGTCGGCCATGCCGATCACCCCATTCAAGGGGGTGCGGATCTCGTGGCTCATGGCGGCCAGGAACTCGGACTTGGCCCGGTTCGCCCGCACCGCCTCGTCGTGCTTCGTCACCAACTCGGCGGTGCGGCGGTCGACGAGCGTGGCGGCGATGGCAACCGCGATGATCACCGAGGTGACGAAGGCGATTACGATGGCCATCCATCGCGGCTCGAACACGACCCTCGGGGACCCCATGCTGCCGGGGTAGAAGCGGGCGGCGTGCATGGCGGTGTAGTGCATGCAGGCCACGGCGCAGCCCATGGCGACGGCGCCGGCCACCTGGCGGAGGAAGGGGAGAGTGGCGCCGCCGGGGAAGAACTTGATGTAGAGGGCGAGGGTGGCGAGCACGTGAGCGACCAAGATCGACAGGGCGAACAGGAGGGGGGAGTACCCCATCATGGCATCCATGCGCATCGCTTCCATGCCGGTGTAGTGCATGCCCCCGATCCCCAACGCCATGAGCAGGCCGCCGACATTGAGCCGCCACCACGAGATCCTGGCGCGGTCCATGAAATGGAGCGCCATGGCGCTCGCGAACACGGCGGGAACCATCGAGAGGAGGGTGATGGTGAGGTCGTAGCTGACCGGAATCGGCAACGAGAAGGCGAGCATGCCGATGAAGTGCATGGACCAGATGCCCGAGCCCATGGCGGCGGCGCCGGCGGCCAGCCACCGGCGACGGGTTTGCGGCGATGGCGCGCTCGCCATCCGCTCGACGACCTCGAGGGCGGCGTAGCCGCCCAGCGCGGCCACGAAGAAGGACAGCGCCACCAGGAACGGGGTGTAGGCCGCAGAAAGCTCCTGGCCCAGGTCGGCGTTGGGGGCGATGAACCTCCAGAAGAAGTGCATGTCGGTTCCTTGCGAATTCGGCGCTGTGAGGAAGCGAACCTATTCTACAGCGCGCGGCTCCACGCCGTTATCCCCACATGCGGGGAACCACCTTCGGTTTCCTCGCCACCCTCCCGTTCAGACGGGTTTCAACCCCCAGGTGGCTCGGGCCGGGCCCGGGGCGGGGTTCGGTTATCATGGACCCTGCCATGGCTGAAGACACCGACAAGCCCAACGACATCCTGGAGCTCGCGCCCGAGATCCAGCTCCCCGAGGAGGAGAAGACCGGCTTCCTCGGCAAGCTGAGGCGCGGGCTCTTCATGACCCATACGGAGATCATCGACAAGGTCTCCGACGCGATGAAGAACAAGGTCACCCTCGACGACCGGACCATCGAATACCTCGAGGAGACCCTGATCGGTGCCGACATGGGGGTCGAGACCTCGCTGGAGCTGGTCGAGCGGGTCAAGAAGAACGCCCTCAAGGAGCAGACCACCAGCGCCGCCAGGCTCCGCAAGCTGCTCTCCGATGAGGTCGCCGACCTGCTCGCCGAGATGCCCCGCCCGCGCCCGCTCGGCCGCGGGCCCACGCTCACCCTGGTGGTGGGGGTCAACGGCGTCGGCAAGACCACCTCGATCGCCAAGCTCGCCAGGCGCCACCTCCAGCAGCGCGAGCGGGTGATGCTCGCGGCCGGCGACACCTTCCGCGCCGCCGCCATCGAGCAGCTCGCCCTCTGGGGGGAGCGGCTGGGGGTCGAGGTGGTGCGCCAGGGGCAGGGGGCCGACCCCGGCGCCGTGGTCTACGACGCCATCCACGCCGCCAAGGCGCGCAAGATCGACCAGCTCATCGTCGACACCGCCGGTCGCCTCCACACCAAGGACCACCTGATGGCCGAGCTGAGCAAGGTCCGCCGGGTGATCGACCGCGAGGCCCCCGACTGGCAGAAGCGGACCATCCTCGTCCTCGACGCCACCACCGGCCAGAACGCCCTCGCCCAGGCCCGCACCTTCAAGCAGGTGGTGCCCATCGACGGCGTCCTGCTGGCCAAGATCGACGGCACGGCCAAGGGAGGGATGGTGGTTGCCATCGCCCGCGAGCTCAAGCTCCCCGTGCTCTACCTGGGGGTCGGCGAGAAGCCCGACGATCTGGTGGATTTCCGGCCCCGGGAGTTCGCCGCTGCCCTCGTCGGCTGAGATCGGCCACCTGTTGCGGGCCCTCCGGCTCGCCGCCCGCGGCCGCTACCGCACCTCGCCCAACCCGCGCGTCGGCGCCGTCCTGGTGCGCAACGGCGAGGTCGTGGGGAGCGGCTGGCACCGCCAGGTGGGGGGGCCGCACGCCGAGGTCGAGGCCCTGCGCGAGGCCGGCGACCGCGCGCGAGGTGCCACCCTCTTCGTCACCCTGGAGCCCTGCTCCCACCACGGCCGCACCCCGCCCTGCGCCGACGCGGTGATCGCGGCCGGGATCACCCGCGTGGTGGCCTGCCATGGGGATCCCAACCCCAAGGTCGCGGGCCGCGGCTTCGCCAAGCTGCGCGCGGCGGGGATCGAGGTCGAGTCCGGTTTCCTGGAGGAGAAGGCGGTCCGCCTCAACCTCCCCTTCCTCATCTTCAACCTCCTCGGCCGTCCCGAGGTGACCCTCAAGTGGGCGATGAGCCTGGACGGCCGGATCGCCACCTCCACCGGCCAGAGCCAGTGGATCTCCTCACCCGCGGCCCGCCAGTGGGCGCTCGCCCTGCGCGAGGAGCACGACGCCATCCTGGTGGGGATCGGCACCCTGCTCTCCGACGACCCCCGTCTCGACCGCCGCCTGGGCCTCGCCGCCGGTCCCAACCTCCGGGTGGTGCTGGACCGCCGCCTCCGCACCCCGCCGGACGCCCGCCTCCTCACGGTCGAGGGGCCGGTGGTGATCTATACCGAATCTAAGGAAAGCGAGCGGATCGAGGCCCTGCGGGCGCGCGGAGCGGAGGTGGTGACCCTGCCCGCCGTCGAGCCCGGAGCGGTCCTGGCCGATCTGCTTGGCCGCGGCGTCCAGAGCCTGCTGGTCGAAGGGGGAGGCGAGGTGCTGGCGGTCTTCGTGGCGAGCGGCCTCTACGACCGGGTGATGGTGGACTGCGCGCCCCTCCTCATCGGTGGAAGGAATGCCCCCGGGCCGCTCGCGGGCGAAGGGTTCGCGGAATTGGCGGCGGCGGCGCGGCTCGAAGGATTCGAGGCGGGGCGGCAGGGTGGGGATGTGATTTTGACGGCTTACCGGGAGGGGTGTGTGGAGGGGTTGGTGTCCTCGGTCCGTTGATTCTTGATCTGATCCCAATCACCTCGTTCTGTACCCCTTTGAAGAGCCGGTGTCAACGGCTCGTATGAACGGGCGGTGACCGGCCTTCAAAACTTGATAGCTTATGTTGGCTATAGATCATCATCGCTATATACCGCTGCAAAATTTACTTGCGGAGGTACGTTCGATCTCCATGTCGCAATCCGTTAGTCGTTTTGTAACGTAAAGACCAAGCCGGGAGCCTATCTCGTCTAGCGACCTTCCAATAATGGCTTGGCCGCAGACGAAAGGATAAGATCATGATTTATATCCGCCCACCGCTTTGGGAATGGAAAGCGAATTCCTTCACCACCCGCATGTGCGATCGACGCCCAAGGGAGGCGCACAGGCTCGCGCAACTCGGCTCCACCCATCTCAATCTCTGGCGAGCTCTCAGGGCACTCGTCATCATGGCCCTGCTGGGGGCCGGCGCCGCCGCCGCGCAGACCAGCTTGGTCACAGCGGTGCGTGACGGCGGCGGCAACCTGAAGCTGATCAGTTGGAACGACAACGGCATCCGCCTCAATGCGGAAGGAGCCTCGGCCGGCGCCGTCAGCCTGATCTCGGCCGCTCGGCTGGGCAACTCCGAGCAGATGGCCACGGCGGTGCGCGACGGCGACGGCAACCTCAAGGTCATCGTCTGGAGAGTCCCCTTCAACGGCCAGATCGAGCGCCGTACGAGTGGCCAGGCCGGGGCGGTGAGCCGCATCTCGGCGGCCTCGAACCCGACCGGCGATCGCCTGGTGACGGCGGTGCGCGACGGCAGCGGCAACCTCAAGGTCATCGTCTGGGCGGTGACGCCACAGGGGTCGATCAGCCGTCTTCCTGGCGATGGCTTGGCCGGCGCCGTGAGCATCACCCTCGGAGCGCTGCCGCTCGACCACGTCATCTCTGCCACCTTTGTCGGCTCCTCGGGAACGCTCCTCGCGACGGCAGTACGCGACGGCGGCGGCAACCTGAAGATCATCACCTGGAGGATCGCCTCCAGCGGTCAGGTCACCCGGCTGAAAGATATCTCGGCCGGAGCGGTCAGCGAGATCTCTGCGATCGCGCTGGGCACCCGCTTGGTCACAGCGGTGAGCGACGGCGGCGGCAATCTCAAGCTGATCGCCTGGGGGGTGGACGCAAACGGCGGCATCACCCGCGGGGACGACGCTCAGGCCGGTGCCGCGACACAGATCACCACCTTTCCTCTGTCCGGTCCCCAACTCGTCACGGCGGTGCGCGACGGTGGCGGCAACCTCAAGGTGATCTCCTGGAAGGTGCCGCCGTCCCCTCAAGAGATCGTCCGGGTGGATGACGAGAGCGCGGGTGCGGTGAGCAGGATCGCGGCCAGCGTGTGCGGCGCGGCCCCGCCGGGTACCCTCACATTCCAAACCTCGGTACGTGACGGCGGTGGCGACCTCAAGATCATTACCTGGCGGACCCCACTGGGCGCCAACCCGATTACCCGCTTCCCACCAGGAAGCGCCAGCGCCGGTGCGGTGAGCCTGATCTCTACCGTCTGCTTCAGCTAGCAGGACAAGGCTGCTACAGGGGGGCACGGCTTCGAATTGTTGCGGTGGCGGCCGGCGAGTCGTTCCTCCGCCGGTCGCTGGAGGGCCTGCTCGACCTCGGCCGTCACCTGCTGGCTTCGGCGGCGCGGCTTGAAGGACTTGAAACCCGGAAGAAGGGTGGCGATCTGATCGTGACCCTCTACCGGAAGGGGTGTGTGGAGGATCTTGCCGAACGGGTTGAGCGAGAGAGATGACGCGTCCAGAGACAGGAAGAGCTTGGCTTCTGACCGCCGGCCTCGCCAGCTCGGCGATGGCCCTGTTCCACCTCGGTATTGCCGTGGTCGGGGAGCCTGCGTACCGGCGCTTCGGGGGCTCCGAATTCGCGGAACGCGCGGCGGCCGGTTCGTGGGAGCCGGCGATCATGCTCCTGACCATCGCGGCGGTCTTCGCGCTGTTCGCCTCCTACGGGTTCGCCGGCGCCCGGATCGGGCCCAGGCCCCCGTTCCTCCGCGCGGGGCTGATCTTCGTCGGCCTTCTGTACGGCGTCCATGGGCTCTTCGTCGTGCCCGAGCTCGCCGCGCGGCTGACGCACCGGCCCTCGGGGATGCCCAGCAACCTGGGCGTCGACGCGATCTTCCTGGCGATGGCCCTGCCCTACGTCCTCGGTACGGTCCTGGCTTGGCCGGACTTGAGCCGGCCGAGCCAGAAAACTCTGAGCACAAAGGACATAAAGGACGACAAGGACGCCAAAGACAACTAAACGGGAGAGCGGCGCTTTCCCGTCCTTGCAGTCCTTTGTGTCGTTGAGAGTTTTTCCTCGGCTCCTTACTTACCGCGGGTCCTGGGGGCGCTCCGCGCCCCCGTTTTCCCTCCTTCCATCCCCGGCTTCTCTGGAAGGACCCTCTTCTTTTTCATGCGGACCCTCTTTTCCGCCGCGTGGACCCTCTTCTTCTCTGGCAGGACGGATTCCTCCGCGCTGTGGACCCTCAAAGTGCGCGTGTGGATGCTCGAGGTGCGCGCGTGGACCCACAAAGTGCGCGTGAGGGCCCTCTTTGGGGCGCTCACCATCCCCTGGAGGGAAGGTGCCGTCCCTTTTGGGGAAGCCACCTTCCCCCTCGGGGATGATCGCGTCCCTCTCGGGGACAGAGCCGTCCCCCGGGAGGGAAGGTACCTTCCCCTTCGGGGACAGAGCCGCGCACTTTGGGGGCGCTCGCGATCCCCTGGAGGGAAGGTGCCTTCCCCGAAGGGGACGGTACCTTCCCCAAAAGGGGAAGTCAGCGTCCCCGGTGCGGAATCCGCTCGTCGAGCAGGGCTCCGGCGCGTTCGAGGGTGAGCGGTCCGGCGGCTTCCAGGACGTTGGCGAGCGCCTCGGGGGCGCGTACCAGACGCTCCACCACGTGAAGCGCCTCGATCAGCCGTTCGTCAAAAAGCGCCAGGGTCCCGACCGGCTCGCCGCCGTTGCCGGTCTCCTTGTGAAGGCGGAAGGCCGCGTCCCGCCCGGTGCAGAAGGCTCAGGACCCTGGCACCTGCCCTGCAACCACCAGCCCATCGGATGCGTAGGACAGTCTGGGAGCGAAGGAGGCTCTCGCCGATGATCAAGCTTCTCGTATGGCTGCTCCTCTTCGTCGTCTGCTGGCCGCTGGCCCTGCTGGCGCTGATTCTCTTTCCCTTCGTGTGGCTCCTGTCGCTGCCGTTCCGACTGGTGGGGATCACCCTTGAGGCGGTCTTCTCCTTCCTGAAGGCGCTGCTGTTCCTACCGGCCCGACTGCTCGGCGCCCCCAAAGCGGCCTGACGGGAGAAGGCTGCCGCTCTCCCGCTGGCTCGCCTGGCCGGCCCGGCCGCCGAACCAGGGGAAAAAGGTGCCGCTCGAGTAGATATAAGCACCGGACTGGCTTACGATGGGCGAAGTAGAATGGTAAGACGGAGACGGAAGAGCGGCTAATTGTCTTGGCGGCTGGAGACCTCATGGCATACGACGAACGGCTCGCTCAGCGCATCCGCTCGGCGCTGAAGGATGATCGATCCATCACCGAGAAGAAGATGTTCGGCGGCCTCGCTTTTCTACGGAATGGTCTCATGTTTGTCGGAATCTCAGACTCTTCGCTCATGGCTCGCGTGGGCAAAGAGAACTATGCGGACTCTTTGAGCCGCAAGCATGTCCGAGAGATGGACTTCACGGGCAAGCCGATGCAGGGTTATGTATGCGTTGATGCCGAGGGGATAAAGACCGAGGCTCAGCTTCTCTTCTGGCTGGAGCGCTGCGAACGGTTCGTGGCCACGTTGCCACCCAAGGCGGCCAAGTGATTCCCTTGAGCTGGAGGGCGTCGGGCAAGGGGAGGCGTTAGCGTGAGAACACAACTGGAGAGTGCCCATGAAATTGGATCGTCTCATACCCATGCTACCTGTCAAGAGCATGCCCGCGAGCATCGAGTTCTATCAGAAGCTGGGATTCAGCGTCGAGAAACGGAATGATGATTGGGGTTGGGCCATGCTCTGCTTGGACGAGTGTCGCCTGATGGTGGATCAATCGATCAACCTTCATCAGGGCGTGCCCCGCGAATCCGTCCTCTACCTGTATCCCGAGAACATCGTGGAGTATCACCGGCAGGTGCGAGGGAACGGACTGGATGTCCCCGACCTGGATGTCACGTTTTACGGCCTGACCGAGTTTCGACTCGATGATCCAGATGGCAACCGGTTGTGGATCGGACAGAACACATCGACAGGAGCCTAGCCTGGCTGCTCCAGCGGACCATTATGAAAGCTGCCTGGTACGAGCGACAGGGTAACCCAGAGAGCGTCCTGGTTGTGGGCGAGATGGCTGCCCCCGAGGCTGGCTCGGGGGAGGTCCGCATCCGCGTTGCGGCATCCGGGATCAATCCCGGCGACGTGAAGAAGCGCCAGGATGCGTTTGGCGTCGGGATGCCGTTTCCGCGCGTGATCCCCCATAGCGACGGGGCTGGCGTGATCGATCAGGCTGGCGAGGGTGTTTCTGAGTCACGCCTGGGTGAGCGTGTGTGGTGCTTCGGCGCCCAGTCCTACCGCCCGTTCGGCACGGCTGCTGAATACGTCGTGGTCCCCGCCGCGCAGGCGGTCCGCCTCCCGGATGGCGTCTCGTTCGAGCAGGGGGCATGCCTGGGAATTCCCGGCATCACCGCTCATCGCGCGGTGCACGTAGCCGGCCCCGTGGAAGGGCGTCGGGTCCTCGTGCAAGGGGGAGCCGGCGCGGTCGGGCAGTGCGCGGCCGCTCTCGCCGCTCTGGCTGGAGCCTCCGTGATCGCTACGGTGCGTTCCGAGGGTGATGAGGCGGTGGCACGACGGGCAGGGGCCCACCACGTCATCAATACGAGCGGGCACGGCACCGAAGGAATCATCGGGCTCGTCCGCGCTCATACCCCCGAGGGAGTCGATCACATCGTCGAGGTGGCCTTCGACCGGAACGTCTGGATCGACGAGCCCTTGCTGCGGCTGGACGGCTCCATCGCGGCGTACGCTACCGGGGACCCGACGCCGGCCATACCGTTCTGGCTGCTCCTGTTCAAGAATATCCGCCTGTTCTTTCTCGGGAGCGATGACTTTCCCGCCGAGGCCAAGCTGGCCGCGGCACGCGCGCTGAACGACGCTCTGGAGAGTGGCTGGCCGGGCTTCGAGATTGGAGCGCGTTTTCCCTTGGAATCGATCGCCGAGGCTCACGAGGCGGTTGAAGAGGGAACGGTGACCGGACGCGTTGTACTGAGCATCGGAGCTGGCCAATCCGCTGAATCGACCCAAGACCAGGGCCACTCGTCGCCATGAGCAATGCCGACCTCGCTCCCATGCAGGCAGCCCTCGTCGGGGCCAACGACCCTGAGATCGTTGCGTGTGAGGCCCGGATCCGGGCGGCGCAACTCGCCGCCGACATTGCCGCGCTGCGCGCCCGGCTGACGGTGGAGGTGACCGGCCCGCTCCTGCGCGCCGTCATGGGTGACCTCACGCGGTATGGATTACGCAAGCTGCCGCACGGCCCGATCGCGCAGATCCGGCGGGACGCGCGCATCCCGCTGATCGACGTGGGCACGATCAAGCTGATCGCCCGCGGGTCAACGCTTTCCTGGAGGGAGCCCCGGCCGCCTGCGACGGCAGTGGCACGCCTTATTCAGTGGGTCTGAGGCGCCGGTCCCAGGGCTCTATTTCTGCGGATTTCACGTATCCCCGACGGGCATGCTGCGCGAGATTGCTCTTGAGGCGCGACAAATCAGCGCAGCGATCGCACGGTCGGCCGGAAGAGCCACAGGGTAGAGACCCTGCGGGGGCAATATTTCCGTGGGCTGCGCGTGGCGCGGCAACTTCCTTCTGCATGTCGTCAAGGAAGTCCGTGAGGATCAACTGCTCATCGGCTGGGCTCAGCTCCCGAAAGGATCGTCGACCAGGAATGGATTCCGGAATCGGACACCCTCAAGCACGCGATCGTGCTGCAGATCCTCGCTCAGCAGCAGCGTAGCCCCGGCCTGCTTTGCGACAGCCCACTGCATGGCGTCCCAGAAGGAAAGGCTGTGTTGCTGGACGGCTCGCATGGCAAGCCGCAGGCTTCCTGGCGTTGCGGCAACGACCGGGAACAGGGTCTGCCAGTCCTCTACGTGAGTTGAAGCCTCTGCGGCGGTCAGCTTGCCTTTGCGGGTCGTCGAAGCAAAAAATTCACTGAGGGTTTGAAGGCTCAGAAAGCAGTCGGGCCCGTGCCGCTTGGCGCACGATCTCTCGTGCCTTCTCTCGAAGCTCTCCGGCGTCCGCGTCGATCGTATAGAACAGGATATTTGAATCGAGAGTGAGGCGCTCAACGCTCATGGAGCTCATTCCGCGAGGGGGCTCGGCCCCCAAGGTGATGATTCTGGTTGAGGAGGCGCTCCAAGGCCGCCTCTTGCGCCGGGCTCAGAGATCGCTCCGGCTGGGGTAGGGGCGAGAGGAGGGCGACGGGCTTACCGCGCCGGGTGATGACGATTCGCTCCCCGCCTTCCGCCGCCCTCACGTAACGGGTCAGATGTTGGTTGATTTCCCGCAGGCTTACCCGCTGTTCCATGAGATCCTCCAGATCGATCTGACTGTAGCACGTGGGATTTCCGAGCTTGGATCTCTCCCGCCGCCCGCCCTGCGATAGAGTCTCCCCGTCATGTTCACCGGCCTAATCCTCGAGCGCGGCAGGCTGATCTCGGACCCGGTCCCTTCGGGGCAGGGTGGGGTGCGGCTGGCCGTGGGGATGAGCCCGGGGCTGGTGGAGCGGCTGGGGATTGGAGACAGCGTCGCGGTCTCCGGGGTCTGCCTGACGGTGACGGAGAGGGAGAGCGGGCAGGTTCTGGTCGAGCTGTCTCCCGAGACGATCACGCGCACCAACCTGGGGGAGCTCCGCGGCGGCGACGAGGTCAATCTGGAGCCGGCGCTCCGGATGGGCGACCCGCTCGGCGGCCATATGGTGCAGGGGCACGTGGACGCCACGGCCGAGGTGGTCGGACGCCGCGATCTGACGGATCACCGGGTGCTCGCGTTCTCGATCCCTGCCGACCTCGCCCCCTTCCTGGTGGAGAAGGGGTCGGTGACGGTGGACGGGGTGAGCCTCACCGTCTCCGCCCTGCGGCCCGACCGCTTCGAGGTGGCCCTGATCCCCCATACCCTGGAGATGACCACCCTCTCCCTGCGGGTGCCCGGCGACCGGGTCAATCTGGAGGTGGACGTGTTGGCCAAGTACGTTCACCGCATGCTCGCCGCCCGCGGCCTCGTCCCCTCTCTCTCCGAGGGGACCGCGTGAGCGGAGCGAAGCTCGCCGCACAGCTTCCGGAGCCGGGGCGGTTCTGGATCCGCTACGTCCCCAAGTCCTGGGAGCCGCCCGAGCGCCCCTGGGTGAATCTCGCCACCGCCGCCCTCGGCGACTGGGGACGGGGCAAGCCGCGCTCGCCCGATCTTGCCGCCCTGGCCGAGACGCCGCTCGACGACGTCCTCTATCTGCCGCCGGTGCCCCCGCGCCGCGCCGCCGCCCGCGACGAGGCGGCGCGCGACCGGCTGATGGGCGGCACTCCCGTGCTCGTGCAGCTCCTGCCGGGCGAGGAATCGACCGTACCTCCCGTGGCCGGCGCGGCGTTCGTCTTCGATCTGCTGCAGGCCCTGCTGGAGCGCGATCTCGGCGCCCTGCGGCGGCTCCCGACGGGATCGACCGCCGCCTGGCCGCTGATCCCGGGCCTGACCGACGATCCCGCGCTCTGGGAGCTGGGGTGCCGCGATCTCGCCGCCGCCGGGGTGCGTTGCGTCCAGGCCCAGGCGCTCACCCTCACTCCCGCCGACCGCCGCCTGCTGGCCGACCGCTGGGGAGGCGAGGAGGGGACCTTCGACGCCCTGTTCCACCGCGAGCCGCGCGCCGAGCAGGATTTCGCCCGTTCCGCCCATCGCCACGGCCTTGGAGCGTTCATCCCCCGTCCCCTGCCGCGCCCGCCCGTGCTCGGCGCCGGCAACCGCCGCATCGGCGGCGACCTGGCGCTGGCGGCGGAGGTCTGGCTGCGGCTCGGCCGTCCGATCGAGACCGGGCAGGCGCTCTATCGCGACGCGCGCTGGGTGGACCGTTCGACGTACGATCTGGAGGCTCTGGCGCGCGAGGGGAATCTGGGGGTGCTGCCGCTCAGCCCCCTCAGCCGTGAGATCGTGGCCGAGCACGCCGAGGTGGGGGAGTCGGAGCGGCTCGCCCAATTGATCGCCGAGTACCTGGCGCCGGAGGAGGATTCCGGCGACGCTTCCCGGAGGATGTCCGATGTCCAGCCGCTTTCGAGTTGAGCTCTTCCTGCTCCTGGCCCTGGCCGCCGCCGTGCCCGCCGCCGCCTCCTGGGAGGTGAACGGCAACGCCACGCCCGGAGACTTCCGCGATTTCCACCGCCGTTTCAGCTCCGACGCCTATTTCTACCCCCGCCACAGCGCCGCCCCCTTAGGGCTGCTCGGCTTCGAGGTCTACGCGGACACGACCTACGATTCGGCCTTCGACAGCCAGTCCTTCAACGACACGGCGGTCAAGGGGAGCTACACGGGCGGATTCCTCTCGGTCGCGCGGGTGGGAGCGCGGAAGGGGCTGCCGGGCGGGTTCGACATCGGCGCCTCCTACGGCAAGGCGCTGGGAGGGGATGTCAATCTCGTCTCCGGCGAGATCCAGTACGCGATCTTCCACGGCGGGCTCCTGGCGCCCGCGCTCTCCGTGCGGGTCACCGGCACGCGCACGATCGACGCCAAGGCCTACCGGCTCGACCAGTACGGCGCCGAGCTCCTGCTCTCCAAGGGGTTCCCGGTGGTGACTCCCTACGTCGGCGCCGGCTTCGTCCGCAGCAAGGGGACGCTCGATTCCGCCCTCCGCTCGCTCAGCGAGACCACGACCCGGCCGGTGATCTTCGCCGGGGTGACCTTGAGCCTTCTGGTGCCCAAGATCCACATCGAGGTCGAGCGGGGGGAGGCGTTTCAGGCCTCGGTGCGGGTGGGGATCGGGCTGGGGAAATAGGAGATGGCGATGGATCTGATCGATCTGCGTTCCGACACGGTGACGAGGCCCGACGGGGAGATGCGCCGGGCCATGGCCGAGGCCGAGGTGGGGGATGACGTCTTCGGGGAGGACCCGACCGTCAACCGCCTGGAGGAGGAGGGCGCGGCGGCGGCCGGCATGGAGGCAGCGCTCTTCGTCCCCTCCGGCACGATGGGCAACCAGATCGCCCTGCACCTCCTCGGCCGGCCCGGGGGGGAGGTGATCTGCGACGCCGGGTGTCACATCGTCAACTACGAGATCGGCGGCATGGCCGCCCTCTCCGGGCTGCTGCCGCGGACGCTCCCGTCCCCCCAGGGGCTGCTCGATCCGGCGGCGGTGGAGGCGGCCATCGCGCCGGACGTCAGCTACCGGGCCCGCACGGTGCTGATCGAGGTCGAGAACACCCACAACATGGCCGGGGGCACCGTCTACGACCGCCCGCATCTCGAGGCGATCCTCGGCGTGGCCCGGCGCCACCGCCTGCCGGTCCACTTCGACGGCGCCCGCGTCTTCAACGCCGCCGCGGCGCTCGGGGTCTCCGTGGCCTCCCTGGCGGCCGGCTTCGACTCGCTGAATTACTGCCTCTCCAAGGGGTTGGGAGCGCCGGTGGGCTCGCTGCTCTGCGGCTCGCGCGGCTTCATCGCCGAGGCCCGGCGGGTGCGCAAGATGTTCGGCGGCGGCATGCGCCAGGTGGGCATCCTCGCCGCGGCCGGCCTGATCGCCCTGCGCAAGGGTCCGGCCCGCCTCCCCGAGGACCACGAGAACGCCGCCCGTCTCGCTCAAGGCTTGGCCGGGATGAAGGGGATCGACCTCGACCCCGCCTCCGTGCAGACCAACATCGTGATCTTCCGCCTGACCCCGGACCTCTGCGGCGGCTCCTCGATGGAATTCCTCGGCCGGATCCAGGAGGCCGGGGTGCTCGGCGTGCCGGTGAACCGGGAGAAGGTGAGGCTCGTCACCCACCGGGACGTGAGCCGGGGGCAGATCGAGGAGGCGATCGAAAGAATCGGAAGCCTGTAGGGTGCGCTGTGCGCACCAGCACCGGTGAAGGTGCGCACAGCGCACCCTACGGCCTACCCCCGCCGCGCCACCAGATCGATCTCCACCAGCCCTCCCTTGGGCAGTGCCACCACCTGCACCGTGGTGCGGGCGGGGCGGTGGTCCCCCATGGCCTCGGCGTAGAGCTGGTTCAGGACGGGGAAGTTGGCGAAGTCGGTGAGGAAGACGGAGGTCTTCACCACGTCGGCGAAGGTCAGGCCGGCCGCCGACAGCACCTCGCGCAGGTTCGCCAGCACCTGCCGGGTCTGGGCCTCGAAGCCTCCGGGGACGAGATCGCCGGTCTTCGGGTCGAGGCCGGTCTGGCCGGAGAGGTAGATCCAGCCGTCCACCTCGAGGGCCTGGCAGTAGGGTCCGATGGCCTTGGGCGCGTTGTCCGAAGCGTGGAATTTCATCGTTCCCGGTCCTTTCAAGAGGGGGAGGGCACGGTGGCGGCCGAATCCGAGGCGTCCAGCACGGCGATGTAGGGGAGGTTGCGGTAGCGCTCGTCGTAGTCGAGGCCGTAGCCGACCACGAAGAGGGGCTCGATCTCGAACCCCTTGTAGTCGATCTGCACCTCGACCTCGCGCGCCGGGGCCTTGTCGAGCAGGGCGCAGAGCTTGACGCTGCGGGCCCCCCGGAAGCGCAGGAGGTCCAGGATGGTCCGCAGGGTGTAGCCGGTGTCGACGATGTCCTCGATCAGCAGCACGTCCTTGCCCCGGATCGGCAGGTCGATGTCCTTGCGGATCCGCACCTCGCCGGGGCTGGTGCTCGCGCCGTAGCTGGCGGTCTGGAAAAAGTCGATCGACACCGGCACCGTCAGCCGCTTGAGCAGGTCGACCATGAAGAAGACCGACCCTTTGAGCACTCCCACGGCGATCAGCCGGTCGGACGCCGCGTAATCGCGGTCGATCTCCGCCGCCAGCTCCGCCACCCTTCCTTCGAGCTCCTCCTGAGAGATCAGCACCCGCAAGGCCCTTCCTCCTTTGCCATTTCCGCCGCTTGGCGTAAACTCTTCAAAATTCGACTACGCGCGCATCCGGACAGGCCGACTATGACTACGGTTCAAGAGCTGAGCGTTCTCCACCGCCGCTACGCCGACATCTCGCACCGCTTCCGGGCGGGCTGGACCTTCCATCAGTTCCTCCAGAGCCTGGGCAAGACGCTCCTCCAGCGCGTGGAAGACCAGCATTCCACGGAATTCCAGAACCTCTACTCCGGGCTGAAGGAGATCTCGCAGAGCCTGAACGCCTCGGAGAGCGAGAAGATCCGCCACCGGCTGGAGGCGATCGATCGCCGGCTGACCGAGCTCATCGCGTCGCTCGACGAAGAGGATACCAAAGTCACCCCCGACTTGCTCCGCCAGTTCTTCCGGAGGGTGAAGAATTACGACGAGAAGATCCTCACCCAGCTCGTCCGGTTCTATCTTTACGCCCACGTCTCCGGGCCCTGGCCCACGGAACGGCTGGACAAGATCGACTTCCTGCTCGCCCGCCTGAGCGAGGAGGTGGACGACCGCTCGGGGGAGCTGGTGCTGCGGGACCACCACCGGCTGACCGAGATCTTCCAGGGGATCTGGGCCCAGCTCGACGAGCCCCCCCCGGGGGACCAGCTCATCGAGGAGAGCCGGTCGGCGATCGACCGCCTGCGCCACGAGATGGGCGGGGTCGAGACCCTGGACTCCCTCAACGAGAGCTCGCTGATCCGCCGCTACCGCGAGCTCAAGCACGGGCTGGGGCGCTACTACTTCTATCCCGAGCTGCTGCTCGCGATCCAGGAGACCAACCTGGTGTTCAAGAGCCGCATCCAGAAGCTCTATCGGCAGGAGGAGCAGCGGATCGTGGCCGAGTACCAGCGGGTCTTCGAGCTGGAGCGGGAGGTCTCGCTCGATTCCCAGCTCGACCGCGAGCTGGCCTCGTTCCGCGAGGAGATCGAGCGCTTCGAGAAGCAGCTCCAGAAGGAGGAGTTCCGGCTGGGCGACATCGCCCAGATCCGCCAGAAGGTGCGCGAGCTGCTGCCGCGCCTCACCGCGGGCCGCCCCCCCACTGCCGAGCGGCCGAGCGTCTCCCGGATGGCGACGTCGACCGGGGAGGTGGCGCTCCACCGGGCCGCCAGCGCCGCCGCCGCCCCTCTCACCAGCTCCGAGGAGCTGCTCGGCGACTACTACCGCCGGCTGGTGGACACCCTGAAGGACGTCAACCCTCCGGACCTGGCGCCGGAGCGGGTGGTGCTCCGGCCCGAGGTGTTCGCCCTGCGGGTCGAGGCGCGCGAGGTGGAGGCCTACCGCCGCGTCTTCGGCAAGGGCGAGCACGACCGGGAGCTGGAGCAGTTCCTCCTCGACTCGGCCGCCCTGCGGGTCCGCATCAACGAGGAGGCGCACGACATCTCCAGCCTGCTCGACGAGACCTCGGTCACCGGCGACGCCATCGTCTTCGCCCGCGCCCGCCTCACCTGCCGCATGGCGGATTCCTACGTCTGGCGCTTCAACCACATATTGCAGGAGCAGATGATGGCCGGGGACATGGCCGAGTGCCGCCAGATCCAGCTTCTCCGCATGCGCCTGACGCGCGACTACTCGGGGCTCTGGCTCCTGGCCTTCAAGCCGCTCTACAAGCGGCAGCCGGTCGGGACCCTGGCGTGACGGGCGGCGGTCAGCCGTCCGGAGGGCGCTCGTCCTCGGACAGCGAGAGCTGCCAGTAGCCGACGTCGACCCACCGTCCGCACTTCCACCCCACGCGCTCGAAGTGGGCGACCTTGCGGAAGCCGAGCTTCTCGTGCAGCCCTACGCTGGCCTCGTTCGGCAGGGCGATGCCGCCGATGACGGTGCGCAGCGGCCGGGATCTCAGCTCCGCCAGGAGCTCGGCGTACAGACGAGAGCCGTGACCTTTCCCGCCGGCCGAGGCCTCCAGGTAGACCGAGCTCTCCACGGCATAACGGTACCCCGGCCGCGTCTTCCAGGGGGTGGCGCAGGCGTAGCCGATCAGACGGCTCTCCTCTTCGAGGACCAGCCACGGCAGGCTCGCCGCCGCGACCGCCTCGACGCGCCGGGCCATCTCCTCCGGCGCGACCGCCGCCTCCTCGAAGGAGACGATGGTGTGGAGGACATAGTGGTTGTAGACGCGGCAGAGGGCTTCCGCATCCGAGGAGCGCACGGGCCGGATCATGGCGTCTTGTAGCGATTCGCCTGCGCGGCACGAGAGGCGGAAATTCTCAGAAATTAATGTTTTGTGAGCTTTGAGGCTCGCCCTCTCCGTCTCAATAATTGATCTTATTGTCCGCCTCCCCCTTTTTCACATCCAGCGTCAGCTCGTTGCAGACCAGCCCCACGGCTTGAAAGCGATCGCGCGGGCGCGGCGGCTGGGTTCCGTCCTGGACCACGTCCTGGATTCCGCCGGTAACCTTCACTGAATAGAGGCCGGGCTTCGACATGTCATAACCTTGAGAGAGATCGAGGCCGATGATCTGCGACTCGCCGGCGCGGAGCCTCATGTAGTCCGCCGCGATGGGGTCACCCCGCTTGACCATCGGGCCGTGATAGGGGAGCCCCTGTCCCTGGAAGCTCACGGAGAGGATCGTTCCGCGCCACCCCTCGAACGGCGTGTTCCAGCGCAGCAGCCAGAGCGGCTGGTCCAGGCGGTTGGTCAACTGGAAGCGAATGGGAGTCGGCCCGCCGGCGGTCTGCGGGCGCATCGCCTCCATCCGGCACTCCAGAGGGTGCTTGGCATCGGCGGGGGGGTGGGCTTTCATCCAGCAGCTCGTGAAGAGAAGGGCGGCGAGGGTCAGGGAGAGGAGGACGGTCTTCCGCATCCGGGGAGTCTATCCCGGACCGATTCGCGAGCGGGACTAGCCAAGCTCTTCGGACTGCGTCGCCGTGCTGAAGGAGGGTTCCAAGCCGCGCGCGTAGGCGTGGCGGGAGAGCTCTGGTTGTGAGATGCCCGCCTGCTCCGCGGCAGCCGCGAAAGACAGCCCTCCACGAGCATATGAGTCGAGAGCCCGGTCGATCTTGACCTCGCGCAGCCCCCTCTGGAGGAGCTCGACGAGAAGGTCCTCACGAAGAGACTCGAATTCCTCGATCAAGTCGTTCGGGAGGGTGAGGGTCAGAGACTTGCCGGACATACCTTCGGCTACCGCGAGGAGGGGCGGGAGATGCAATCCGGCTCCTGGATCTCAGAGATGACTCGCGACTGGTCCTCTTTCTCACGGGCTTTCAGCCGGTCCATCAGTCGCTCCAGATCACCACCACATTCCTGGAGCAGACGTTCCCTGACTTTATGGACTTCATCAACAAATGGGTCTTCCATGTTCTACCTCCAGGATCAGGATAGCTCTTCGGGAGTCAGGATGACAGGGGTAGGCCTGCGAATCTCCTGGTTGACCCGTAGAAGGCGTCGAATGAAGTAGCCGTTCGCAATGTGCTTGCAGTTCCAGGTCACCAGGTAGTCCAGTCCGTAGCTGACCGCAAACGCTATATGGAGCACGTCCGCTTGGGCCTGAGGAGGGAAGTTGAGTCGGTCCGAGTAGAGCCTGACTAAGTCGCGAACATCTTGTCTCAGCTCGAGCGCAGGAAGGCCCGCGACGAATTCCAGCCGCTTGGCGGCTACGGCCGGATCCCCTGCGCGGATTTCTTCCAGAACCGCCTCAGAGATGTAGAGATTAAAACGTTCCTTTGCCCGATTCCACCACTCATGAGTAATCTGCTGGTGGGCGGCAATCACGAGATCCCGGCTCGGACGCCCCGCCAAGTAGCTTGGGATCGTGGTTTCTAAGTAGACAGTTCCACCCATTCCGGCACCTCCGCGATCGAATCTAGCACCCCATCCGCCGTCCGGCGGGCCCGCTCCTCGTCCTGGGGACGGTATTTGCCGGTGCGGACGGCGACCCCCAGCATGCCGGCGGCGCGGGCTCCGGCGACGTCGGATTCGAGGTCGTCCCCCACCACGGCGATGCGCTCCGGCGGGAGGCCGAGCTCGCGGGCGGCGGCTTCGAAGAAGGCGGGGCTCGGCTTGCCGACCAGGGTGGCCGTCTTGCCGCTGCCGTACTCCAGGGCGGCCACGAAAGGACCGGCGTCCAGGCTCAGGCCCCCATCGGTGTGCCAGTAGCGGTTGCGCTGGATCGCCAGGAGCTCGGCGCCGTCCATCAGGCTCCGGAAGGCCTGGTTGAGGACGGGGAAGGTCCAGCCCTCGCCGAGGTCGCCCACCACCACGACGTCGGGATCGCGGTCCACGATCTCCAGGCCGGAGAATTCCTCGAAGGTGGCCTCGGCCAGGAGGAGCTGCACGCGGCGGACTCCGCGGTCCCGCAACCAGCGGGCCGCCGCGGCCGGGGCGGAGAGGATCTCCTCCGGCCGGGCTGGAATCCCCATCTCGCGCAGGCGGGCGGCGAGAGCGGCCCGGGGCCGGCGCGTGGTGTTGGTGGTGAAGCGGAAGGGGAGGCCCCGGCGGCGCAGGGCCTCCAGCGCTTCCGCGGCTCCCGGGATCGCCCGGCCTTCCTGGTAGACGGTGCCGTCGAGGTCGAAGAGGATGCCGTCCACAGGGCGGCCGGGATCGCTCATCCGGCTGGGTTCTCGGCAATCCTGAGCCGCACCTCGTCCGGCACCACGTCGGCGCGGCGGGCCCAGGTGCTCTCGGGGTAGCGGGCGCGGAGGTCGTCCCAGCGGCGGATCACCTCCGGCAGGCCGCTCAGCCGGTAGCCGGCTGCCGCGGCCCAGAAGAGCGCCTCGGGGGCCGCGCTCGCCCAGGGGAAGAGCTCCGCCGCGCCGTCAAACCAGCGCAGGGCCTCCACGAAATTCGTGTGGGTCATCGCGGCGAGCCCGAGCACGAGCCGGAGCTCGGCCAGGAATTCGTCCGGCGGGAGGAACCCCACGTAGCGCCGGAGCTCGGAGCCGCGGCCGTCCAGGAAGACGAGCAGCGGCGCCCACAGCACCTTGCCGCGGCCGAGCGCCTCCTTGTAGTCCGGATGCGGCTCCTTGACGTTGAATTTGATCGCGACGAAGCGTTCCGAGACGAATTCAGCCACCTGCGCGTTTGGGTACGTCACGGCACCCATCTTGCGGCAGCCGAGTCACTCGGGGGTCCAGAAATAGAGGAGGAGCGGCTTGCGGGCCTCGCGCGCTTCCTCCATCGCCGGCTGGAGCCGGTCACGCCATTGGATCTCGGTCATGGTGGTTTCTCCGTGGGTCAGGGCAAAGCTTCCTCAGGTCAGCCCGGGGTGGCTCAGCACTGCCCCCAGGAGCTTCTGGAGGCTCCCCGCCGCGGCCTGTGCGGCGGCGAGGACCTCCTCATGGGTCACCGGCTCCTCAGAGAGCCCCGCGGCGGGGTTGCTCACCATGGAGACGCAGAGGCAGCGCACCCCCATGTGGCGGGCGGCGATGATCTCCAGCACGGTGGACATGCCGGCGACGTCTCCGCCGAGCATCCGGAGCATCCTCACCTCGGCCGGGGTCT
Organism: Thermoanaerobaculia bacterium; assembly: GCA_045807625.1. Taxonomy (GTDB): domain Bacteria; phylum Acidobacteriota; class Thermoanaerobaculia; order Multivoradales; family UBA5704; genus DATARR01. The sequence goes on from JBJMHA010000030.1 coordinate 46,092, forward strand.
CGTAGCTGGGGCCGGCCACGCCGGCGTAGACCCCCTCGGTCAGCGGGATGCCGAGGTCCGCGGCGGCCTGCTTCGTGATCTCGCGGAGGCGGGGATCGTAGGCGGCTCCCATGTCCGGGAAGCGGGGTCCCCACTCGGGCGGGAGCTGGCCGCGCAGGGGGTTCAGGCCCGTCAGGTTGATGTGGTCGCGGATCAGCACCAGGTCGCCGGGGCGGTGGTGCGGCTGGAGGCCGCCGGTGGCGTTGGTCATCACCAGCACCTTGGCGCCGAGCAGGGCGGCCAGACGGACCGGGAAGACCGTCTCGTGCGCGCTGTAGCCCTGGTAGGAGTGCAGGCGCCCCTTGTAGTAGAGGACCGGACGGCCGGGAAGGAGCTCGAGCATCTCCACCGCGTGCGGGTGCCCCTCGACCGCGTGGCTCTCGAAAGGGAGCAGGAAGTCGAGCTGGACCGGCCCGTTCGTCCGTTCCCCCAAGTCCACGGCCAGCCCCGAGCCCGAGACCACGGCCACCTCCGGCCGCGGCCAGCCCAGCAGGTCGAACCGCTCCACGGCGGACTTGTGCTGCTCGATCAGGCTCTCCAGGCCCGCGGAGGCCTCTTCCAGGGGGTGGTGGACCAGTCCTTCCAGGTCTTCGGTCTCGTTCATGGGCGGGTATGGTAGCCCGGGAGCGGGTCCCGGGCTACCGGTGGGACCGTCTCAGCAGCAGCACTCGGTGATGCAGCAACTACACTGCGAGGGGAACTGCGGCTCGAGGACCGCGCCCGCGATGTCCGTGAGCTGCGAGGGGCTCAGGGCCTTCAGCGTCTCGCGGTGGAGGGAGAGCTTGCCAAATTTCTTCTCGGCCGGAACAAGGCTCTTCTTCATGGGATCCAAAATCCTTTCTTCCCGGGACGGGAAAACGGAGGCTGGCAGACAGGTTGTCAGGGCCTCTGAGACGAAATACGTCTTCTGACCCCAATCTCCGTCACCGGGATCGGGCTCCGCTCGCGTATCCTGACGCTGGCCGCCGGACATGGCGGCCACCGCTTCAAGGAGGTGACGACATGAAGAAGACCCTGCTCAAGCTCGCCTGCGCCTGCGCCCTGCTGACCCTTCCGGCCCTGCTGCCGGCTCCTGCCCGCGCCGACAAGTGCGCCACCTGCCCGGAGCTCATCAAGGCTTGCAAGTCGTTCTGTGGCAGCAACAACGTGGTCTTCAACTGCCAGAACAGCAACCCCTGCGCCGGCACCTGCACCTGCGGCTAGGCGGCACCGCCGGAGGCGGCCCTGTGCGGGGCCGCCTCGAAGCCGGCTCAGGTCGGGCCCCAGTCGCCTCAGTCTGGCATGAAATTTCTATAAGGACATTCAGTCTGGCGTGGCGGCTTTCCGGCGAGCAGAGCTTCGATTCTAGAAAGGAGATCGTCATGAAGAAGATGGCCCTTGGGGTTTCTATGATTCTGGCCTGTCTGATCTTCCTCGTTCCTCCGGCGACGGCGGCCCCTGTGTCGCACGGCGCGCCGACACTCGGTGACTTCTTGACCAGCCTCGCCGGGCCGGCCCCCGTATCGGCGGCGAAGCGCCCGGCGATCCGGGAGAAAGCCCTCTGCGCCGCCGCGGCGGCTTGTGCGGGAGGGGGCTCGGTCAGTTGCAGTGGCAATAACAGCACCACGAGTTGCTCGGCCGTGGACGGCAACTGCGCCCTCAACGAGCCGGGGCACGTCACCTGCGACGGCCAGACGACCTGGTGTCCCAATACTTGTTTCAACTGCGACACCCTGGAACAGCAGTGCTCCTGGGAATGCAACCCCTGTAGCTACCGCTTCTCGTGCGACCCAGTGACCCAGGACTGGAACTGCCGGTGTATTTTCCAGGGTTGCCCGCAGTAAAGCCCTCCTGATTCGGCGCGGAGAGCCGTCACCCGCGGCCGGCCGTGTAGGCCGGCCGCTCCCCGCCTTCATCCCCCGGCCCTTCTCGGATAGGCTATCCGCTCCTGTGAGGAGGAGAGGGAGGTCCATGTCCGAGCTCGACGAACAGATCCAGAACCGGCGGGAGAAGCGCCAGCGGCTCGCGGAGGCGGGGATCAACCCCTATCCGCACCGCTTCGATTGGGACCTGGAGCCCACCGGGGTCCGGCAGCAATACGGGGAGAAGACCGCCGAGGAGCTGGAGGCCGCGGGGATCAAGCTCCGCGTGCCCGGCCGCGTGCGCTCGGTCCGCCGCCAGGGGAAGCTCATCTTCTCCGACATCCACGACGGCCGGGAGAAGCTGCAGCTCTTCATCCGCCTGGCCGACGTACCCGAGGCAGCCTTGACGGTGCTGGAGAACCTCGACCTCGGCGACATCGTCGGCGCCTCCGGCACGCTGATGCGCACCCGCGCGGGGGAGCTGTCGCTCAAGGTGGACGACCTCCAGATCCTCTCGAAGGCCGTGCGGCCGCTGCCCGAGAAGTGGCATGGCCTCGCCGACGTCGAGATCCGCTACCGCCAGCGCTATCTCGACCTCGCCACCAACGAGGAGTCCCGCCGGGTGTTCGAGGTGCGGGCGGCGGTCGTCAAGGGGATCCGCGAGCTCCTCGACGCCCGCGGCTTCCTGGAGGTCGAGACGCCGATGATGCAGGTGATCCCGGGCGGCGCCACGGCCCGGCCGTTCAAGACCCATCACAACGCGCTCGACATCGAGCTCTACCTGCGCATCGCGCCGGAGCTCTACCTCAAGCGGCTGCTGGTGGGGGGCATCCCCCGGGTCTACGAGATCAACCGCAACTTCCGCAACGAGGGGATCTCCACCCGGCACAACCCCGAGTTCACGATGCTGGAGTTCTACTGGGCCTACGCCGACTACCGGCAGATGATGGACCTCACCGAGGAGCTGATCTCGGGGCTGGCGGAGCGGGCGCGGACTCTCCAGGGCAAGGACCAGCTCAGCTGGGAGGGGCGGCCGATCGACCTCGCGCGCCCCTGGAAGCGGCTGAGCCTGCGCGAGGCGATCACCCACTATGCCGGAGTCCCGGCCGAGCGGCTGGAGACGAAGGAGTCGGTGCGCGCCGTGCTGGAGGAGAAGGGGCTGGAGATCCCGGCCGGCGGTACCTATGGGCACCTCCTGATGGGGCTCTTCGAGGACACGGTGGAGGAGCACCTCTTCGCGCCGGTGTTCATCACCGACCACCCCACCGACGTCTCTCCGCTCTCCAAGCAGCGGCCGGACGACCCCCGCTTCACCGAGCGCTTCGAGCTGTACATCGCCGGCATGGAGATCGCCAACGCCTTCAGCGAGCTCAACGATCCGGACGTCCAGGCCGAGCGCTTCCGCCAGCAGGTGGCGGCGCGCGAGGCGGGGGACGCCGAGGGTCATCTCTACGACGCCGACTACGTGCGGGCCCTGGAGCACGCCATGCCCCCGGCGGCGGGGATCGGCATCGGGATCGACCGTCTCACCATGCTGTTGACCGACCGGCAGTCGATCCGCGACGTGATCCTGTTCCCCTTGATGCGGCCGGAAGCCAGTGAGTAGGCGCTCGCGGGCTTTTGCCGGCGCCAAAGACCTTTTGCAGGCGGTAAAAGACCTATCCCCGGCGGAACTGGCGAGAGAGGCGGAGGAAAAGACCTGTGGGTAACGACAAAAGACCAGTCGGCTCCGGTTTCGCGCCGAGCTTGAGGGGGGTACCCTTTAGCGGGCCGGAAAGGCCCCGGCAGGTGCCGTAAAGGTCTTTGCCTCTGGGAAAAGGGTCCGGGGCTCCTCTCATTGCCAGGAAACCCAGGATGAAAGACTTTTTTCCCTGCGATCCGCTTGACAGAAGCGACACAATTGCCTACTTTATAGGCGATAAAAGGGCTGGTGACATGAGTACCAAAATGCTCTCCTGTTCCTTGTGGACAGGTAGCTGGCCCGGTTTTTCCCGTTCACTCGGCAGTGTCTGAGAAGCCAGCCCCGGCAGGGGCGCAGGCAGACACCGCCGAGCCTCCGCCCCCCACCTCCTTCCTGATATCGTTCCGTCCCGTTCAAGGGAGGACGACGATCCGAAACCGGCCCTCGCAGCTCCTGCTCCGCAATCTGCCGTTCCCGGCCCTGATCGCCCTGCGCTATCTGCGCAGCACGCGGCGGGACGCCTTCGCGAGCTTCCTGTCGGCGGTGGCGGCGATCGGCCTGGCCTTGGGAGTGGCGGCGATGATCCTGTCGCTGGCGGTGATCTCGGGGTTCCAGAGCGCGCTGCGCGGCGAGCTCCTGGGCCGCACCCCCCAGATCGAGGCCGAGCTCCCGCCCGGCGCCGACGCCGAGGCGGCCCGCGCGGCGGCCGCCCGGGTGCCGGGGGTGACCTCGGTGCAGATCCAGGTGCGGGGGGGCGGCTGGCTGGTCGAGCGGGGGAAGGTGCAGCCGGTCGAGCTGGTGGGGTTCGACGGCCGGGTGCCGCGCACCTTCCCGGGGGCCGAGGGCAAGCCCGAGGGGCTCTACGTGCCCGGCACGCTCGCCGCCCGCTGGGGGCTCAACCCCGGGCAGACCCTGGAGGTCGTCTCCCCCCGCCCGACCCTGACGCCGCTGGGGCCGCAGCCGCGCGTGCGCAGCGTCCCCGTGGCCGGCACCTACACGGGCGCCCGCACCCAGGAGGAGAAGGAGCCGGTGGCCCTGCCCCGCGCCGTCGCCGAATCGCTCCTGGGCACCGCCGACCGCCGGCTGGACGTGGAGGCGGGGGACCTCGACGCCGCCGTCGAGGTGGCCGGCCGCCTCCCCTCCGCGCTGCCGCGGGGGACCGTGGTGCGGACCTGGAAGGACCTCAACCGGCCGCTCCTCTTCGCCCTGCGGCTGGAGAAGCTGGTGATGTTCGTGGCCGTGTCGCTGATCGTCCTGGTGGCCTCGCTCGCCCTGGTGGCGGACCTGGCGCTGATCATCTCCAGCAAGCGGCCGGAGATCGGCATGCTCGGCACCCTGGGGGCGACCCCGGCGGCGCTGCGCCAGGCCTTCGTGCTGCTGGGAGGTCTGGTGGCCGGCTCCGGCGTGCTGGTGGGGACGGTGCTGGGGGTGGGAGGGGCCTGGGTGATGGACCACTACCGCCTCCTGCAGGTGCCGGGGCGGGTCTACTTCCTGGACTACGTGCCGTTCCTGGTGCAGCCGGGGGACCTGATCGTGGTGCTCCTCCTCACCTTCGCCCTCGCCCTCGCCTCGTCGCTCTACGCGGCGCAGCGGGCGGCGGCGCTCGATCCCATCGAGGCGTTGAAGCGATGAGCGTCGCCGTCCGCGCCAGCGGCCTCACCAAGACCTACCAGGACGGCGTCCGGCGGGTGGAGGTGCTGAAGGGGATCTACCTGAGGATCGAGCCGGGGGAACTGGTGGCGATCGTCGGCCCCTCCGGGTCGGGGAAGTCGACGCTGCTCCACCTGCTGGGGGCGCTCGACCGCCCGGACGCGGGGTCGGTCGAGATCGGCGGCCGGCCGCTCGCCGGGCTCTCGGGGGCCCAACTGGCCGCCTTCCGCAATCAGACGATCGGCTTCGTCTTCCAGTTCCACCAACTCCTGCCCGACTTCACGGCCCTGGAGAACGTCATGCTGCCGGGGCGGATCGCCGGGCTCGAGCCGCCGCGGGTGCTGGAGCGGGCCCGCGGCCTCCTGGTGGAGGTGGGGCTCGCCGACCGCCTCGACCACTTCCCGAGCCAGCTCTCGGGGGGCGAGCGGCAGCGGGTGGCCCTCTGCCGGGCCCTCGCCCTGGAGCCGCCGCTGCTACTGGCCGACGAGCCGACGGGGAACCTCGATCCGGAGAGCGGCGAGACGGTCTTCTCCCTCCTCCTGGCCCTCCAGGCCCGCCACGGCACCACCGGCATATTGGTGACCCACAACCCCGAGATCGCCCAGCGCTGCACGCGGACGCTGCGACTGGATGGGGGAGTGCTACACCCGTACTGAAAACCGGACACGGAGAGGGGCGGGGGTGAGGGAATTTTGCCCCCCTTTCCGCAGCTTCATCTCGGTTAGGAATCGGATTGCCGGCCGTGGGCTTTTGGGAGCCCCTCCGACCCTCCGGGGAAGCGGTGCCGTGATAGAATCCGAAGGCAGAATAAGACGCACTGCCGCTCTTTGAGTACCTCAAGGTCGAGGTCCGCTTGCAGCGCGCGAAGCGTCAGGAGAGGTCGAACAAATGTTTGAGAAGTACAACGAGAAAGCCCGCCGCGCTCTCTTCTTCGCCCGCTACGAAGCCAGCAAGCTGGGCAGCCGGGTCATCGAATCCGAGCACATCCTTCTGGGCATCCTGCGGGAGGGGGAGGAGACGGTCAACGAGATCTTCCGCCGCTTCCAGGTGAAGCCGGAGGATATCCGCCGGGAGATCGAGGGCGAGCGGGTCTTCGTGGAGCGGATCTCCTCGACCGCCGAGCTGCCTCTTTCCGAGGAATCTAAAAAGATCCTGGCATACGCCTCGCACGAGGCGGAGAGCATGCTCCACGCGACGGTCGGCTCCGAGCACCTGTTGATCGGCATCCTGCGGGTGGAGGGGTGCACCGCGATGCGCATCCTCGCCCAGCACGGGTTCGACGTCTACACGGTGCGCGAGGAGGTGCTGGCGATCGCCAAGGAGCGCGAGGCCTCGCAGCAGAAGAAGGAGCTCCCCTTTCTCTCGGAGTACGGACGGGACCTCACGGCGCTCGCCGCCGAGCAGTCCTTCGACCCCCTGATCGGCCGCGAGGAGGAGGTGGACCGCATCGTCCAGATCCTCTCCCGCCGCACCAAGAACAACCCGATCCTGCTCGGCGAGCCGGGCGTCGGCAAGACCGCCATCGTCGAGGGGCTCGCCCAGCGCATCATCGAGGGGCGGGTGCCGATCTTCCTCGCCAACAAGCGGATCATGGCGCTCGACCTCTCGCTGATCGTCGCCGGCACCAAGTACCGCGGCCAGTTCGAGGAGCGCCTCAAAGGGATCTTGAAGGAGCTCAAGGAGTCCAAGGAGCTGATCGTCTTCATCGATGAGATCCACTCGCTGATCGGCGCCGGCTCCGCCGAGGGCTCCCTCGACGCCGCCAACATCCTGAAGCCGGCGCTGTCGCGGGGGGAGATCTCCTGCATCGGCGCGACGACGCTCAAGGAATACCGCAAGTACATCGAGAAGGACCGCTCGCTGCTGCGGCGCTTCCAGGCGATCCAGGTCAACCCGCCGACGCCGGAGCAGACGCAGGAGATCCTCGAGGGGGTCAAGGACCGCTACGAGTCGTTCCACAAGGTGCGCTACCGCCCGGAGGCGCTGCGCACGGCGATCTACCAGTCGAGCCGGTACATCCCGGACCGCCACCTGCCGGACAAGGCGATCGACGTCATCGACGAGGCCGGCGCCCGGGTCAAGCTGCGCCGGGTGCGCGACACCCAGAACCTGCGCCGCCTGGAGCAGGAGATCCGCCAGGTGGTCAAGGAGATGAAGGTCGCCATCTCGGACAAGGACTTCGAGCGCGCCGTCTACCTGCGCGAGCGCGAGATCGAGCTGCGCGAGGACCTCGAGCGGATGAGCGTCGCCACCGACGAGACCGGCGTGCTGGAGGTGACCCGGCACGACATCGAGGAGGTCATCTCCTCGTGGACGGGGATCCCGGTGGCCGCCCTGCAGAGCGAGGAGGCCGAGCGGCTGCTCAAGATGGAAGACATCCTCAAGCTCCGCGTGGTCGGCCAGGACCGCTCGATCAACGCCATCGCCCGGGCGATCCGCCGCTCGCGGCTGGGGGTCTCGAACCCGCAGCGGCCGGTGGGGTCGTTCATCTTCCTCGGCCCCTCCGGGGTCGGCAAGACCGAGGTGGCGCGCCAGCTCTCGGAGTTCCTGTTCGGCAGCCAGCGGGCGATGATCCGCTTCGACATGAGCGAATACATGGAGAAGCACGCGGTCTCCAAGCTGATCGGCTCGCCGCCGGGCTACGTCGGGCACGAGGAGGGGGGGCAGCTCACCGAGCGGGTACGGCGCGCGCCCTACTCGCTGATCCTGTTCGACGAGATCGAGAAGGCGCACCCGGACGTGGCCAACCTGCTGCTGCAGATCCTGGAGGACGGGCAGCTCACGGACGCCTACGGCAACATGGTCGACTTCCGCAACACGCTGGTGCTGATGACCTCGAACATCGGCAGCAAGCTGGTGCTGCGGGGGGGCCGGATGGGCTTCGGCGAGGGGAGCGAGGAGGCGAGCTTCCAGCGCATCGAGGAGGAGATCCTCGCCGAGCTGCGGCGCACCTTCAGCCCCGAGTTCATCAACCGCATCGACGAGGTGATCGTCTTCAACCCGCTCGGAGAGAGGGAATTGCGGTCGGTCGTGGACATTCTGCTCGACGATGTGAACAATACGCTCTCCGAGCGTGGGTTGCGCCTGGAGGTCTCGGACCCCGCCAAGGAGTGGCTGCTGGCCAGGGCCGGCGTCGAGCCCTCGACGGGGGCGCGGCCGCTGCGCCGGGCGATCCAGCGCCACATCCAGGACGCGGTCTCGGAGATCCTCATCAATCAGCACGGTGAGCCGGTCGAGCACATCGAGGTGGACCTGGAGGGGGATAAGCTGACGTTCCATGCCGGTGCCCAGGAGATCGTCATTCCCAGCCGCTGAGCCGCCGTCCGGCGGCCTCCCAGCGGCGAGCGAGGGCAGGACTCGACACCCGGCGGCCGAGAAGGCCGCCGGGGTCATGAAAGGACGAGAATTGATGCCTGATGTCATCGTGGGCCGGCGCAGGCCGCGCCGGTGGAGGGCCGTGCGCCGCCTGATGGCGGCGTCGCTGCTTTCCCTGCTGTTCTCCGGCGGCGTCCGCGCCGCCCGCGCGCAGGCGGCTCCCCAGCCGACGGCGAACGGCCGCACCATCGAGTCGATCGAATTCAAGGGGCTCAAGGCCCTCTCCGAGGACACGCTGCGCTACTACCTCGGACTCGAGCCGGGCCAGCCGCTCAACGAGGAGGCCCTCAACCGCAACATCAAGCAGCTCTGGGAGCGCAACCTGGTGGACGACGTCCAGGTGGAGAGCGTCCCCACGCCGGCCGGCGTCCGCCTGGTGATCACCGTGGCGGAGCGGCCGATCCTGCGCTCGATCGACTATCAGGGGCTGAAGCGCATCTCGAAGACCGACCTGCAGGACAAGCTGACCACCCAGCGCATCCGCGTGCGCGAGGGGGAGCCGCTGTCGCTCGGCGAGCTCCAGCGGGTCAAGGCGCTGATCGAGGAGATGTACGGCGAGAAGGGGTACCGCTTCGCGACCGCCCAGTACACCGTCGAGGACACCGGCCCGAACGAGAAGAAGGTGGTCTTCAAGGTCGACGAGGGGGACCGCGTCCGCATCTCCGACATCGAGTTCGAGGGCAACACGGTGTTCAGCGACGCCCGGCTGCGCCTGGTGATGAAGAACACCAAGGAGAGCGCCTTCATCTCGCGCGTCAGCAAGAAGGACCTCTACGACCCCGCCAAGCTCCAGGAGGACCTCGACAAGGTCCGCGACCTCTATCGCGGCGCCGGCTACAAGAACGTCGTCATCGGCGATCCCAAGATCGAGGTGAAGGCGGCCAACGACAAGCCGAACGCCCCCGCCGACCAGAAGCGCCGGATGTTCATCACCATCCCGCTGGAGGAGGGGGAGCGCTGGAAGTTCGGCCAGGTGTCGATCGAGGGGAACCAGATCTACAAGGACCAGGCGCTGCTGCGGGCCTTCGAGAACAAGGCCCACGGCTGGCTGCGCTCCAAGGTGATCGACGACGCGGTGAAGGCGGTCGACGAGCTCTACAAGAACACCGGCTACATCTTCGCCCACGTCGAGCCGGAGCTGGTCGAGCGCCCGGACCGGGTGGCCGACGTGGTGCTCCACATCACCGAGGGGGAGCAGTTCAAGGTCGGCCGCATCGAGTTCCAGGGCAACGACCGCACCAAGGACAAGGTGCTGCGCCGCGAGCTGCGGGTCTACGAGGGGGGCCTGGTCAACATCGCGGCGATCCGCAACAGCGTGACCAAGGTCAACCAGCTCGGCTACTTCAAGCTCACCGAGGAGAACCCGGTCGACATCGACACCGACAGCGAGAAGAAGAAGGTCAACCTGCTCTTCAAGGGGCAGGAGTCGGACCGCACCGAGCTGCAGTTCGGCGGCGGCTGGAGCGAGCTCGACGGCTTCTTCGGCCAGTTCGGCGTCAGCACCAAGAACTTCCTCGGCCGCGGCGAGCAGGTCGGCGTCTCGGTGCAGACCGGCAAGCTGCGCGACTACTACGACCTCTCCTACTCGATCCCCTGGTTCCTCGACAAGCCGCAGAGCATCGGCGTGCGGGCCTACAAGGAGAACTACGACTACACCCTGGACACCAACCAGGACCGCTACGTCCGCAACAGCACGGGCGCGGTGTTCACCTACGGCCGCAACTTCCGGCTGTTCCAGTCGGGGAGCCTCAGCTACAACCTGTCGAAGTACGACGACCGGACCGATACGGTGGTCCCGGCCCTCCTGCCGGGCCAGACGCCGCCGCCCCCCACCGACCCGCAGCCGGGCGCGATCATCACCGCCAAGTACCGCATCCACAACTCCTCGCTGCGGCCGGCCTGGGTGTTCGACAGCCGGGACAACCCCTTCGAGCCGACCGTGGGGCAGAAGATGTCGATCTCCGCGGAGTACGCGGGCGGCCCGCTCGGCGGCGACAACGACTTCGTGCGGCCGGAGATCGGCTACAGCATCTTCCGGCCGGTCAGCAACTATCCGACGAAGACGCTGATCGCCTTCAACGCCGAGGCGGGGCTGATCCACGCCACCAACAACAAGCCGATCAACGTCCTGGAGCGCTTCTTCCTGGGCGGCGAGAACAGCATCCGCGGCCACCGCTACCGGTCGATCTTCCTGCGCGACAAGAACGGCAACCCCCTGCGCGACCAGAACGCGGTCATCCTCGGCGGCGACAAGTACGTCCAATTCAATTTGGAGTACCATTTCGTGCTCGGGGGGCCATTCCGCGTGCTGCTGTTCACCGACGCCGGCAACGTCTTCGGCGAGGGGCAGAATTTCAGCTTCTCGAACCTGCGCAAGACGGCGGGCGTGGAGCTGCGGGTGTTCCTGCCGGTCTTCGGCGCGCCGCTGCGGTTCATCTACGCCAAGAACCTCGACCGGAAACCCCAGGACAGCTTCGAGAGCTTCCAGTTCAGTATCGGGACCAGCTTCTAAGACAACGAAGGAGAAGAGACCATGCCGTTTTCCACCCACTCCCTGTCCCGGGCCGCCGCGGCCGGCCTGCTCGGGCTCGCCCTCGCGGGGAATCCGGCCGCCGCCCAGAAGGCGGCGGCCCCCGCGGCCGCTCCGGCGGCCTCCGGACCCGTGCGGATCGCGGTGATCGACACCGAGAAGATCCTGCTGTCGTCCAACGCCGGCAAGAAGGCCGTGGCCGACCTCAAGAAGCTCCAGGAGCAGCGGGAGAAGGAGCTCGGCGCCCGCGCCCAGGAGCTCAAGGACCTCCAGGGCAAGATCAACGACGGCCGCCTCTCGCTCGCCCAGGACAAGCTCGCCGACCTCTCCAAGCAGTACGAGGAGAAGGAGATCTCCCTGCGCCGCGCGCAGGACGACGCCACCCGCGAGCTGACCAAGCAGCGCGACGCGATGCTCGCCCAGATCGACGACCGGGTGATGCCCGTCATCAACCAGGTCGGCAAGGAGCTCGGCTACACGCTGATCTTCCGCAAGTTCGAGAGCGGCCTGATCTACGCCGACGAAGGGGTGGACATCACCAACGTCGTCATCCAGCGGATCGACGCCGGCGCGCAGGGCAAGTAAGCGCGTGGGCTACCGCCTCGCCGAGCTCGCCGAGCGGGTCGGTGGCCGGGTGGAGGGGGACCCGGAGCGCGCCGTCGAGGCGATCCGCCCGCTGGAATCCGCCGGTCCCCACGACCTCTCGTTCCTCAAGGACCCCCGCTACCGCGCCCAGGCGGCGGCGAGCGGCGCCGGCGCCCTGCTCGTCGGGCCCTCCCTCGCCGATGCTGCCCTGGGGCGGGACCTGCTGGTGGCGGACGACCCCTCCTGGGCCCTGGCGCGGCTGCTCGCCGTCTTCCATCCGGAGGAGCGGCGCCCGCCGGGGGTCCATCCCACAGCCATCCTGGAGCCCGGCTCGGCCGTCGACCCGGAGGCCCACGTCGGCCCCTACGCCGTGATCGGCTCCGGCAGCCGGATCGCCGCCGGGGCCGCCGTCCTCGCCTTCGTGGCGGTCGGCCGCGGCTGCTCGGTGGGGGAGGGGGCGGTGCTCCATCCGCACGCCGTGCTCTACGACGGCACCGAGGTGGGGCCCGGGAGCATCGTTCACGCCGGGGTGGTGCTGGGGGCGGACGGCTTCGGCTACGCCACCCACCAGGGGGCGCATCACAAGGTGCCCCAGGTGGGGCGGGTGGTCCTGGAGGCCGGCGTCGAGGTGGGGGCCAATTCCACCATCGACCGCGCCATGCTCGGAGAGACCCGGATCGGGGCCGGCAGCAAGATCGACAACCTGGTCCAGGTCGGGCACAACGTGGTGACCGGCCGGCACTGTATCCTGTGCGGCCAGGCGGGGATCGCGGGGAGCGCCCGGCTGGGGGACTACGTGGTCCTGGCCGGCCAGAGCGGCGTCGCCGGGCACATCGAGCTGGGGGACGGCGCGCAGGTGGCCGCCAAGTCGGCGGCGCTCGCCTCGGTCGAGCCCCGGACCGCGGTCGCCGGCATCCCCGCCATCGAGATGCGGAAATGGCGGCGCCAGGCCGCCCTGCTGTCGCGCCTGGAGGAGATCGTCCGGCGTTTGCGCGCGGTCGAGAAGAAGGTGGGAGAGCCCCCGAGCGATCTGTAGGGGCGGCCCTGCGTGGCCGCCCTGGGGGGAGCAGGGCGGCCACATAGGGCCGCCCCTACGAGGAGAGACGATTTGAGCGAGCCGAGCGAGCAGGCGTCGAAATGGGACATCGAGTGGATCCTCTCGGTGCTCCCGCACCGCTATCCGATCCTGCTGGTCGACCGGGTGCTGGAGATGGAGCCCGGCAAGCGGATCGTGGCGGTCAAGAACGTCACCATCAACGAGCCGGTCTTCCTCGGCCACTTCCCCGGCCGGCCGGTGATGCCGGGGGTGCTGCTGGTCGAGGGGATGGCCCAGGCGGGGGGACTGCTGCTCCTGCACGACATGCCGGACCGGCAGAACAAGCTGCTCCTCTTCGCCTCCATCGAGGAGGCGAAGTTCCGCCGCCCTGTCATCCCCGGCGACCAGATCCGCTACGAGATCGAGGTCCTCCGGCTGCGGAGCACCTACTGCAAGCTGGCGGGCAAGGCCCTGGTGGACGGACAGCTCGCCGCCGAGGCCGTCCTCTCCTCGGCGATGGTGAATCGCTGATGGGTGGGGCCGGCATCCATCCGCTGGCGTTCGTCGATCCGTCCGCCCGGCTGGGGGACGGGGTGACGGTCGGCCCCTTCGCGGTGATCGGCGCGGACGTCGAGATCGGCGACGGCACCGAGATCGGGGCCGGCGCGCAGGTCCAGGGCCCCACGCGGATCGGCCGCGAGAACCGGATCCACCCCCAGGCCGCCATCGGCTTCGAGCCTCAGGACCTCAAGTTCCAGGGGGAGGAGGTGCGGCTGGAGATCGGCGACCGCAACCAGTTCCGCGAATTCTGCACCGTCCACCGCGGCACCTCCAAGGGGGGCGGGATCACCCGGGTGGGGAGCGACGGGCTGTTCATGGCCTACGCCCACATCGCCCACGACTGCCAGGTGGGGAGCCGGGTCATCTTCGCCAACAACGCCACCCTGGCCGGGCACGTCGACGTCCACGACGACGCCAACATCAGCGCCTTCTCCTCCGTGCACCAGTTCTGCCGGGTGGGCCGCCACGCCTACGTGGGGGGCTACACGGTGGCCACCCTGGACGCCCTCCCCTTCGTCAAGACGGTGGGGCAGAAGCCGGCCTGCTACGGCCTGAACTCGATCGGCCTCAAGCGCAAGGGGGTGTCCGCGGAGACCATCCGCAAGCTGGAGGCGGCCTACCGCATCCTGGTCCGCTCGCGCCTGCCCACCCCCAAGGCCCTGGAGCAGATCCGCGCCGAGCTGGCCGGCGACCCGGACGTCGACTACCTGATCGCCTTCATCGAGAGCTCTCAGCGGGGGGTCATCAAGTCCCCGCCCCGCGGCGGCTCCCGGGGAGGAGGCGAGCCTGAATAGCATGCGCGTCGGCGTCTTCGGCACCGGCTCGATGGGCCGCAACCACGTCCGCCTGCTGTCGTCGCTGCCCGGCGCCGAGCTGGTGGGTATCTACGATCCCAAGCCCGAGGCGGCCGAGGCGGCGGCGCGGGAGCACGGCGCGCGGGTCTTCCCGCGGCTGGAGGACCTGGCCGGGGAGATCGAGGCGGCGGTGGTGGCGGCCCCCACGGTGGCGCACGCGGACATGGGCTGCGAGCTGCTGGGCCGCGGCCTCCACGTGCTGATCGAGAAGCCCCTGGCGGCCAGCCTCCGGGAGGCGGACCGCCTCCTCGCCCAGGCGGACGGCAAGGTGCTGGCCGTGGGGCACGTCGAGTTTTTCAACCCGGCGGTGCAGGCGCTGCTCGGGGTCGGCTCGCCGCCGCGCTTCGTCGAGGTGCAGAGGCTGGGGGTCTTCTCCCCGCGCAGCCTCGACGTCGACGTGGTGCTCGACCTGATGATCCACGATCTCCAGATCCTGCACGCCCTCGACCCCAGCCCGGTCACCGAGGTCCGCGCCACCGGGATCGCGGTGCTCTCCGCGCGCATCGACATCGCCAACGTCCGGGTGGAGCTGGAGTCGGGCGCCGTGGCGAGCCTCACCGCCTCGCGGGTCTCCTCCGAGCGGGCCCGCAAGCTGCGGGTCTTCCTGCCCAACCGCTACTACTCGCTCGACTACCAGGCGCAGGAGATCAAGGGCTACCGTCTGGAGGAGGAGGGGGAGAAGCGCCGCATCCTGCCGGACGACCTGCCCGTCGAGCGCGCCGAGCCGCTCAAGCGCGAGTTGGAGGCCTTCCTCGCCGCCTGCCGGGGGGAGGCCGCCCCGCGGGTCACCGGCGAGCAGGGGCGCCGGGCGCTGGCGACGGCGCTGGCGGTGGTGGAGGCGATCCGGTGAAGACGGAGAAGACACCGCCCAAGCATCCCGGGAAGGTGAAGGGCTGGCTGGAGGAGGACGATCCGTTCTTCGCCGTCATCGAGGAGATCGTCGAGGCTCGGTTTCAGCACCAGCCGCGATGTGTAGGTGCCAGAAAAAGCAGGGCGGCCACATAGGGCCGCCCCTACAGAGAGCTGGCGTAGGGGTGGCCCTATGTGGCCGCCCTGCTCCCTGCTAAACTCTGCCGGCTCCCGGCAGTCCTTGAGATTCCTTTCGAAGGAGAGTTTCTGATGAGCGACATCCGAATCGGTGTGATCGGCGGCAGCGGCCTGTACGGGATGGAGGGGATGACGGTCCGCGAGGAGCGCCGGATCCAGACGCCGTTCGGCGACCCCTCGGACGCCTATGTCATCGGCGAGCTCGACGGCCGCCTGGTGGCCTTCCTGCCCCGCCACGGCAAGGGGCACCGTCTGCTGCCCACCGAGCTCAACTACCGCGCCAACCTCTACGGCTTCAAGGTGCTGGGGGTGGAGGAGATCGTCTCGGTCTCCGCCGTCGGCTCGCTGAAGATCGAGTACAAGCCGACCGACATCGTGGTCCCCGACCAGTTCTACGACCGCACCCGGCACCGTCCGGACACCTTCTTCGGCAACGGCCTGGTGGCCCACGTCTCGATGGCGAAGCCCATCTGCCCGCGGCTGATCGGCTTCGCGGCCGACGCGGCGCGCGCCGCCGGGGCCACCGTCCACCAGGGCGGCACCTACATCTGCATGGAAGGGCCGCAGTTCTCCACCCGCGCCGAGTCCGAGCATTACCGGAGCATGGGGGCGGACATCATCGGCATGACCAACCTCCAGGAGGCCAAGCTCGCCCGCGAGGCCGAGATCTGCTACGTCTCCCTCTCCATGGTCACCGACTACGACTGCTGGCACGAGACGGAAGAGGCGGTCTCCGGCGTGTCGGTGATGGAGGTGATCGGGCAGAACGTCAAGATGTCCCAGGAGGTGGTGCGCCAGATGCTGAAGCGGATCGGCGAGCCGCACTCCCGCGGCTGCCTCTGCGAAGAGGCCCTCAAATACTCGCTGATCACCGAGCGCCACCTGATCCCCGCCGAGACCCTCAAGGCCCTGGCGCCGATCGTGGGAAAGTACATCCCGGCCGCATGAAGCGCATCCTGATCACCAACGACGACGGCATCTTCTCGCAGGGGATCCGCCGGCTCGCGAGCTCCCTCGGCGAGATCGCGGAGGTGTTCGTGGTCGCGCCCGACCGCGAGCAGAGCGCCATGGGCCACGCCCTCACCCTGTCGCGCCCCCTGCGCATGCAGAAGATCGAGGAGCGCTGGTACGCCGTCGACGGCACGCCGACCGACTGCGTGAACCTGGGGGTGCTGGCCCTGATGAAGGACAACCCCCCCGACCTGGTCTGCTCGGGGATCAACTTCGGCCTCAACCTGGGGGACGACGTCACCTACTCGGGCACGGTGAGCGCGACCTTCGAGGGGACGCTCTTCGGCCTCCCCTCGGTCGCCTTCAGCCAGGAGGTGGCGGAGGGGTTCTCCTTCGACGCCGCGGCGGATTTCGCCCGGCGGCTGGTCGAGGTCCTGGCGGCCGAGGAGCTGCCGCGCGACCTGCTGCTCAACGTCAACGTGCCGGCGGGGCCGGTGCGGGGGGTGAGCTTCACCCGGCTGGGCCGGCGAGTCTACAAGCAGGCGGTGGTGGAGAACCTCGACCCGCGAGGGCGCAAGTACTATTGGATCGCCGGCACGCCGCAGTGGGACCGGGCGAGCGGCACCGACTGGGAGGCGGTCTCCTCGGGGCGGATCTCGGTGACGCCGCTCCACCTCGACCTCACCTACTATCCCGGGCTGGAGAATTTCACCTCCCTGCGGGACAAGCTCTCGGCCCTCACCTTCGAATGAGCGACTACGCCGTCCAACGCGAGCGGATGATCCGCGAGCTGATCGCCGCCCGCGGGGTGCGCGACGAGCGGGTGCTGGCGGCGTTGCGCAAGATCCCGCGCCACCTGTTCGTCAAGGACCACCTGCGCAGCCAGGCCTACGGCGACCACGCGCTGCCGATCGGCTCGGGACAGACGATCTCGCAGCCCTACATCGTGGCGCGCATGAGCGAGCTGCTGGAGGTGGGGCCCGAGCACTCGGTGCTGGAGATCGGCACCGGATCGGGGTACCAGACGGCGGTGCTGGCCGTGCTGGCGCGCCGGGTCTACAGCCTCGAAAGGGTGCCGGAGCTGGCGCAGGCGGCGATCCCGCGCATGCGCCATCTCGGCTTCGACAACGTCAAGGTGCAGGTGTTCGACGGCACCGTGGGGTGGAGCGAGTGGGCGCCGTACGACCGCATCCTGGTCACCGCGGGGGCACCCAAGGTGCCCGAGCCGCTGCTGGGGCAGCTCGCGCCGGGGGGGACCCTGCTGATCCCGGAAGGGCAGCTCAATCTCCAGAAGCTGGTGATCTACCGCAAATCGCCGCGCGGCGAGATCCGGCGCAAGGAGGGGGAGGACGTCGCCTTCGTGCCGCTGCTCGGCCGCCACGGCTGGAAGCCGCAGAAATGAGCGGGCGCCGGGCCTTCCGCATCTGGGTGAGCGGCCGGGTGCAGGGGGTGGGGTTCCGCTGGGCGGCCCGGCAGGCGGCGAGCGAGCTGGGGGGCCTGGTGGGGAGGGTACGCAACCTGCCGGACGGCCGCGTCGAGGTCGAGGTGGCGGGGGAGCCGGAGCGCATCGAGGCTCTGCGGGCCTGGCTACGCCAGGGGCCCTCAGGGGCGCGGGTGACCGGCCTCACGGAGCAGGAGATCACCCCCGTTCCGGACTGGGACGGGTTCGTCATCGATCGCTAGAGGAGAGGAGCATGGACGATCTGAAGGCCCACATCCGCGAGATCCCGGACTTCCCGAAGCCGGGGATCCTGTTCTACGACATTACGACCCTGCTGCAGCACCCACTGGCGCTGCGCATGACGGTCGACCGCTTCGTCTGGCTGTTCGCCCAGAAGCGGATCCAGAAGGTGATCGGCATCGAGTCGCGGGGCTTCATGTTCGCCCCCATCGTGGCCTACGACCTGAACGCCGGCTTCGTGCCGGTGCGCAAGCCCGGCAAGCTGCCGGCCGAGAAGGTGCGCGAGACCTACGAGCTGGAGTACGGCAACGACACCCTGGAGATGCACCGGGACGCCATCCAGCCCGGGGAGCACGTGCTGATCGTGGACGACGTAGTGGCCACGGGGGGCACGGCCGCGGCGACGGCGCGCATGGTGGAGTCGCTGGGGGGGGTGGTGGCGGGCTTCGGCTTCATCATCGAGCTGACCTTCCTCGACGCGCGCAAGAAGCTCGCCGGCTACGAGGTGGCCTCGCTGATCCGGTATTGAGGGGACTGCCCCCCCAACCTCGTAGGGGCGGCCCTATGTGGCCGCCCTGGGAGGGGGCTTCTCCGGCCCGATGCTCCCACCCACCCAGGGCGGCCACATAGGGCC
>JBJMHA010000031.1:0-80026 GCA_045807625.1 Thermoanaerobaculia bacterium
CCTGAAAGCCGCGTAGCGAAACCGTGGCCTGAAGAACCGTATGCGGTAGTCCCGCACGTACGGGTCTGTGGGGGGCCTGGGTGGGCAACCACCCAGGTCTACCCGGCAGCCCGTTTCAGCACAACGCTCGCAGGCCTATACCGTCGGGACGTCTCTTCGGAGGGCAGAACCTGCCGGGGCTCCTGTGTTACCGGAGCGCGGCCTCGATCTGATATATGTGATTCCGATGGACAGGGATAGGAAACGTGGGTGACCTCGGAAGGGGGACGTCCCGACGATGGCGGCCTGCGGGCGTTGTGCTGAAACGGACTGGGACGTCTCTACGGTTCCGGGCCGGAGAAGTCCCTGGCGCCTATCCGGTCAGCGGCGACGCGAAGTAGCGTCCGCCGCGCTGGCTTGTTGGGCACAATCCCGGAGGCGCTTCAAGAACGGGTCCTGGAGATCCTGCGACGCGAGCCACTTCAGCTCTTCCTCAAGGGTCATACCCTCGATCTCTGCTGAAATCCTGTCGCGGGCCGCTCGCATCATCGCGACCGCGTCGAAGCTCTTCTCGGTCTTACTCATCTGATAGCACCTCTCGTGGCGTCCGAATCTCGATCATGGGGTAGCCTTGGCGCAGGTTCACGGAATTATAGCCGTGAATCCGCTGGAGGTTGACGATGTGCTTGAAGTTCCAGCTCACCAGTACGTCAACGCGGGCTACGGTTGCAATGGCGATGTGCTGGGCGTCGGCTCGCATCTTGGCTGTGAGAACGCCCGCGGCAAGGTACGACTCCGCAAGCGCCTCCGCCTCTGCGTCAAGCTGAAGCGTCTCGATGTACGGTTCTGGAACGGAGGCAAGTCGTCGGCGGACGCTGGCCGGCGCCGTGGCCAACTCCTGGATCGTGAGGCTCGACAGGACGAGGACACGCTCACCTCGGACGAAAGTCTCCATGAGCTGGATGGAGTGCTCCGAGAACTCCTCGTCCTCGCAGCCGCCCAGAACCGAGGTGTCCGTGTAGACTCGGGACTTCATGGTCGCATCCTATCGCAGGTCACCGTCTTCGTCGCGTAGCGTCCTTGCTGCCCAAAGGATTCGGCCGCCGGGTGAGAGCTCCTCCAGACGCTGGACGACCGCTCCGTCATCCTGGCCCCCGGCGACGAGGTCGCCCTGGAATTCGATGCCACCGCCCTGCCGCCGGTCGCGCCGGGCTGGCAGCGCACCCTCTTCTTTGAGAGCAACGGCTGGGACAAGGACGCCGACCGCAACACCTTCGAGGCCCAGCAGATGGAGTCGTTGCCGTTCCGGGGTATGAAAAGATACGGCGAG
Source organism: Thermoanaerobaculia bacterium (assembly GCA_045807625.1). Classification (GTDB taxonomy): domain Bacteria; phylum Acidobacteriota; class Thermoanaerobaculia; order Multivoradales; family UBA5704; genus DATARR01. The sequence continues at coordinate 1,310 of JBJMHA010000031.1, forward strand.
CCGTTCCCGGATACGTGGAGATGTGGGAGTATCGGAAAAGGTGGCTGACGAGGATTCTCCTGTCCCGCCTCTCCCGGACGGGAAGCGGAGAAGGGTGAGGGACAGCTCGCACAATTCTTGTTCAGGACATTTGTTGCTCGGCTAATTCAGCATATTTGGTTGCTTTGCTATGTCGCGTTTAGCACGTTCTGTCCAGAGTTTTGTCTCGTTAACGGAGCAGTTCTCTTCAAACCAACCTTTAAGAGATTCGATATTTCGGGCTATCTGCCATTGTAGTGGCAAGAGCCGATCTTCAAAATGGTCGTAGTACCACAGGTAGAAGACTTCCCCAAAAAGGCGCCCGACGAATTTAGTTGGTATTAGTTTGTTGTTAATTAATAGCCAGAGTCGCTGATAGAATCGAACGACTGCGAATACGTGATGGCCTCCTGCCAGGGTCTCGGCTTGATGTATATTTTTGTCAGGGTGCTGTTGGAGGAACTTATGCGCCTCATTGCGCGCGCCGCAAAACTCCAGGCTGTTGAAATCTCGATAAAGGTCGAGGAGAATTTGTGCTCTTATGCGAGCTCTGGTTATGTATAAGGTGATACCAGTGCTGATGAGGGCGACAAGGATTGTTCCACTAATTCCAAAGATACCGATAATTGCCGGGGTGGGTAAGTTGTTGGGCATCTCTTTAGTCCTGTGCAGTTTCTAATATAGATACTGGCGGCCAACGCTATGAGGCGAGCGAGGCGAGCGGCGGAACCGCGTTTCTTGCGGTGCCGCCCGCTCGACTGCCTAGTTGGCCGCTCTCCGTGATTTGAGGCGGCACGATCACGATTTCATGCCGAATCACCTACCGGTCTTTGATGCCCTTGCGGTACTTATCGCCGGCCCCTTTGTCTGCGCCACCCCTGCTGACGCCCTTTCCCGAATAAGTTGCCCCTCCTTTGTGGATCGTAGTCTTGTGAGCTTCGCCGATTCCCGTACCAAGGAACGATGCGCTCATACGACTTACCTTGTCCGGACGACTACCTTTCTTGCTCATAAAAGTTCTCCTTATATCGTGCCATGAAGCCCAATATGATAATCAGCTTTTGCAGATTATCATTGGGCGAGATCAATACGCGTATCAGCCATTCATCTCTCTCGGGCGGTGCTGGCAACTACCTCCGAGTTCCGCTGAGTGCATAACGCTTGCCAAACACTCACCGGCGGCCCTGTAGCTTTATATAGCCACAGAGCGCCGGAATGGCATACTTCACGATCACCGCTATTGCCAAATTGACGTCTGCGGGCGACGGTCAACCGCGAGATTACGGCAAAGCCGTCCCTCCGAGACGTTCCCCCGCCCCTCACCCGTATACCTCTCTCCGAAAGGAGAGCCCATGCCCAAACTGTCCTACGCCCAGGAGGTCGCCGCGCTCGAAGAGACCCTCGCCGCCTTGTGGTCGAGAGCCGAGGCCGTCCCCCCGCTCGCTCTTGCCGTGGGGGAGGAGCTCGCGGCGCAGATCGCGGAGATCAAGAGGCTGAAAGAGCGGCAGCGGTTCTACGCCGCGGAAGGAATGATCGCCACCGAGGCGATGCAGGCCGCGACCGCCCGCGGGATGGTGGCCGCGCGAGATATCCGGGCCTGCGCCGTGCTCCTGTACGGTCCGAAAGGTCCGCGGCTCACGCAGCTCGGAATCCGGATCCGCCGGCGGCCGAGGCGCAAGGCCTCTGCTCCGGCGCAGGTCGTGGCGGAGGCTCCTGGCGCCGCGCGGGATGCGGCGTGGACCACTCACGCCGCGAGGGCGAACGTCGACGGGGTTGGGGTAGAGGCTCGAGAGGGTGGGGCGGAGGCCGGCCGGGATGGGGGAAACGCTCCAGCCGTTCGGGCAGGGGGACCGCCGGTCGGGGCGTTCCTCGCTGGCGTCAGGGCGGCGGCGTCCGGCGATCGGGGGAACGCCTCAGAGGACCGGGGAGACGCCCAAGTCGTCGGGGCAAACCTCCCGGCGATTCGGGGATCGGCGGCTCGGGCGGCCTGACGGCCGGGGCGCACAGGCTCCCAGGGCGGCCGTGTGTTTATACGCGCGGGTCGGGATCGGTGTCCACAGCGATCCTACCGCGCCCGCAGCAGAAACTCCCCCGCGAGCAATTTATACGCCTCCGCCCCCTTGGCGTGGCGGTCGAACTGAAAGATGGTCTGGCCGGCGGCGGGGGCTTCGGCAAGGCGGATGTTGACGCGGATCTCGATGGCGAAGATCAGGTTGCCGTGCTCGGCCCGGAGCTCGTCCACCGTGCGGCGGGTGCTCTTCGTCCGGTAGTCAACCATGGTGAGGAGGAGCCCCAGGGGGCGGACGCGCGTGCCGTGGTCCCAGGCGATGCGCTCGGCGGCGGCGATCAGGTTCTTCAGGCCGGTCACCGCCAGGAACTGCGGCACCACCGGGACGATGAAGGCGTCCGCCGCCACCAGGGCGTTGGCCGGCAGCAGCGAGAGCGACGACGGGCAGTCGAGGAAGACGAAGTCGTACCCCTTGGCCAGGTCGGTCAGCATCTGCTTGAGCCGCACCTCCTTGCCGCGGAAGATCCCGAGCTCGGATTCCGCCCGGATGAGGTCGACCGAGGCGGTGATCAGGTGCAGGCCGGGGATCGACGTCTCCCGCACCGCCTGGAGCCCCGGGAGGCCGCCGAGCAGCACGTCTGCCGAGGAGGGCGCGAGGCTGGACCGGTCGATCCCCAGCGAGAGCGAGGCCGAGGCCTGGCTGTCCAGATCCACGAGCAGCACGCGCAGCCCCTGGCTCGCCAGGGCGGCCGAGAGGTTGACGGCGGTGGTCGTCTTGCCGACGCCACCCTTACGACTGATCAGTGCCGTGATCATTTATGCAGGGGAATCTATAACATTTCCCTCAGGCGCGCGGATACCCGGCCCGCATCATGATCGGCCAGCGGATCTCCCGTTCCTGCTCGGGGTCCCCCCAGGCGGCCGCCATCTCGTCGCGGATCAGGTCACGCGGGTCCTCTCCGTTCGCCTGGATGTAGCGCTGGGTGGCCGACCAGGTGGCGAAGTAGTCGAGCAGCCGGTCGAGGCTCCACCGCTCCTCGATCCACAGCTCCGGCGCCTTCACCTGCTCGAAGGGGAAGGGAAGGTCGCGGTAGTCGTCGTCCACCCAGCGGCGCTCCGGCGGCCAGTACGTCTTGACGATCCCGTGGCCCAGGCGGTCGATCAGGGCGCTGATCTCCGGGGTGACGCGGGGCAGGTTGTAGGCCCACGCGGCGAGGGCGCCGCCGGGAGCCAGCACCCGCTCCGCCTCGGCGTAGAAGCGGTCGAAGTCGAACCAGTGGAGCGCCGTCGCCACTGTGATGAGGTCCACCGATCCGTCCGCGAGGCCGGACTGCTCGGCGGGCGCCTGCCGGTATTCGACTTTGGGGTGCGGCGTGGCCTGGGCGAGCTGGGCGGCGGAGGCGTCGGTGGCGATCACCCGCTCGAAGCGCTCCGCGAGGCCCAGGGCGGCCTGGCCGTTGCCGGTGGCGCAGTCCCAGGCCAGCGAGCGCCCGGAGGCGAGGGAGGTCACGAAGTCGAACAGCGCCGGGGGGTAGCCCGGCCGGAAGGAGGCGTAGACGGCCGCGTGGCCGGAGAAGTGGTCTTTGAAGCTCACACCCAAGTCCTTTCTGGTCAGGCCCCCGCCTCGGCGCCGGCCCGGGCGAGGGGACGGCGGAAGCGGACGGCGATGCGAAGGAGGAGCAGGAGGGCCACCACCGCCAGCCCCACGGTGAACCCCCACCAGAGGCCGCGCGCGCCGAGGCCGGCGCGGAAGGCGAGCCACCAGCCGGCGGGGAGGGCGAGCACCCAGTAGCCGAGGAAGGCCATGGCGGCGGGAAAGGTGGTGTCCGCCGCGCCGCGGAGCACGCCCGCGCTCACCACCTGGAGGCCGTCGAACACCTGGAAGGCGGCGGCGATGGGGAGCAGGGCGGTGACCATGGCGATCACCGCCGGGTCGTTCGTGAAGAGGCGGGCGAGCGGGCCGGGAAAGAGGATGAACAGGATGGCGAAGGCGAGCATCGTCCCCGCGCCGATCGCCAGGCAGGCCTCGGCCGCGAGCCGGGCGCCGGTAGGGTCCCGCCGTCCGATGGCGTTGCCCACCCGCGTCGCGGCGGCCCCGGAGACGCCGAGCGGCACCATGTAGGTCAGGCTGGCGAGGATGATCGCGATCTGGTGTCCGGCGAGCGCCGTCACTCCGATCTGTCCGATCAGCACCGCCGCGGTGGCGAAGATCAGCAGCTCGAAGGTGTTGTGGAGGCCGATGGGGAGGCCGATCCGCAACATCCGGAGGTGCGCGCGCAGGGCGGTGGCCTCGGCGGTGAGGCCCCGCCAGTAGGGGGCGAGCCGGCGGCGCGCCGCGATCAGCAGGTAGAGGAACATCACCCAGCGGGAGATCGAGGTGGAGAAGGCCGAGCCGCGCACCCCCAGCGCCGGGGCTCCCAGGTGGCCGAAGATGAGGACCCAGTTGAAGCCCAGGTTGCAGAGGTTGCCGACCGCGATCGCCATCACCGCGGGGCGCACGTGGCTCATCGCCTGAAGGGTCTGCCGCAGGGCGACGAAGAGGAAGTAGGGGAGGATCCCCCAGAGCATGCCCCGGGTGAAGGCCGCGGCGTCCAGGCTCACGTCCGGCGCCTGGCCGAGCAGGCGGAGGAACGGCCCCACGTCGAGCAGGAGGAGGACGCACGGCACCGTGAGCGCCGCTGCCATCACGAGGCCGCGCTGGAGATGGCCGCCGACGGCGGCGGCGTCCTCCGCTCCGTGCGCCTGCGAGACGAGGGGGTCGAGCGCCGAAAGGATGCCGTATCCAAGGTTCATCAGGCAGAAGATGAGGATGTTCCCCAGCGCCCCCGCGGCGAGTGCCTCGGCCGAGAGGTGGCCGAGCATCATGGTGTCGATCACGCCCATCAGCATGATGCCGAGCTGCGAGATCACCACCGGCACCGCGAGCCGGGTCGCGGCGGCGAGCTCGTTGCGGAAGGCGGAGCGGCTCATGGGAGGGGTAGGCTACTATAGGCGGCCTTGCGCCGGCCGGCAGGCAAAACGCTCCGCGCGGCACGTTGTGGATCAGGGAGGATCATCGGTGACCCAACGCTCGATCTTTGTCGTTTTCCTCATCAGCGCGATCTGGCTCGTCGCGGCGGGCCCGCGCGGGCTCGCGGCCCAGCCGGCGCCGATCGGCCCCGAGGCCCGTCTGCCTTCCAACGAGCTCCCCGCGAACCCCGCGCTGGCCGTCCAGGCCGGCGGCGGCTATGCCGTGGCCTGGGACGACGCGCCCAACAAGGTGCTCTCGCACTACGTCGCCCCCGGCGACACACCCCCGGGGGAGGGAACGGTGACGGTCGGGAGCGGTCCGGGGCCGGTCACGGACTCGGTCACGGCGACCTCCAAGGGTTTCGAGGTGCTCTGGCATCTGACCAACCTGGAGGGCGAGGCGGTGGCCTTCTACCGGCGCCACCTGGACGCGAACGGCGTTCCCGCTCCGGGCCGGCCGGTCCTCCTGGCGCGGGGGGGCGTCGACTGGGTCTGGAGCCTCGGCGGCACCCGGTTCCTGGCCGGCTGGTTCATGGACCGCAAGCAATCCATCGGCGCCCGGTTCCTCACGCCTTCCGGCCAGCCCTCGGGTCCGGTGATGCGCCTGAACAGCCGGCCGGTGGACGATCCGGAGGTCGTGGCCGTGCGCCTGGCCGACGGCGGCTTCGTCGCCGTCTGGTTCGGCCTCCGGCTGGACGCGGAGGAGGATAAGGCAGGGAAGGAGGAAGAGGGGGGGACGGCCGTGCTGAGGGCGCGCCGGTTCAACGCCGCGGGCCAGCCCCTGGGCCCGGACTTCGACGTCAACACGACCCCTCCGGGAGCAGGGGAGACGGCCCCCTTCCTGAACCCCCAGTTCCAGGTGGCGGCGTCTTCCGAGGGTGGCTTCGCTGTATCCTGGGCGCTCGGCTCGACGATCTATCTGCGCTACTTCGACGCCGCCGGCCATCCGGCGACCCCCGAGATCCCGGCTGTCGAGGACCCGAGGATCTTCGCTCCGGAGGCGATCGCCTTCGACGACCGGGGGAACCTGCTGCTGCTCTGGCTCCAGTTTGAGGAGAACGGCGATCTCCAGATCCAGCGCTTCGACACGCACGGCGCGCCGCTGGGGGCGTCGGAGAGCGTGAAGAGCGCGGCCAGCGGCGAGTTTCAGGCTTCCGTGCAGGGGGACGCGGCCTGGGCGGGAGACTCGTGGCTCGTCACCTGGGTGGGGACCAATCCGGGCAGCGGCGCCCGGGCCCTCTTCGTGCGGCGCTTTGCGCGAGAGTAGAAATCCGGGCGGCGGCGCCACGCTCGCCGCGGCCGTGCGCGAGATCCTCCCCGGCACCTCCTGGAGCAAGGCCAAGGAGCTCTGCGCCCAGGGGCGCGTCCTGGTGGACGGCGAGCCGGTCACCGATCCGGCCCGCCGCGTGACCGCGGAGGAGCGGGTGGAGGTGCGCGCCGGCGTCGTCCCCAGGCGGGAGCCGGCGCTCACGGACCTGATCCTCCATCTCGACTCCGAGGTGGCGGTGGTCCGCAAGCCGGCCGGCCTCCTCACCGTCCCCTTCGACCGCGACGACCGCGACACCCTCCTCTCCCTGGCCCGGGTGGCGATCCGCCGCATCGAAGGCAAGAAGGCCAGCCCCACCCTGCGCGCCGTGCAGCGCCTGGACAAGGAGACCTCGGGTCTGGTGGTCTTCGCCCGCACCATCCACGCCCAGCGCCATCTCCAGGAGCAACTCGGGGAGCACACGGTGCTCCGGCGCTACTTCGCCCTGGTCCACGGCACCGCCGGGGACGCCGTCTACGAGACCCTGCTGGTGCCGGACCGGGGGGACGGCCTGCGCGGCTCCTGGGGTGTCTTCAAGACCGCCCGCGGCGAGCCGCCGGCCGAGGCGCGCGAGGCGGTCACCCGCGTGACGGTTCTCGAGCGACTCACCGGCGCCACCCGGGTGGCCTGCGAGCTGGAGACCGGGCGCCAGCACCAGATCCGCATCCATCTCGCCGAGGCCGGGCATCCGCTGGTGGGGGAGACGGTCTACATCCGCGACTGGCGCGGCCCGCGGACCCCCGCCCCTCGGCCCATGCTCCACGCGGCGGTGCTCGGGTTCGTGCATCCCCGCACCGGCAAGAGGCTCCGCTTCGAGGAGCCGCCGCCGGAGGATTTCGAGCGGGTGCTGAGACGGCTGCGGGGGAGGAAGAACACGGACTGACACGGACCGGCAAGGACGGACACGGTGCTCGTCCGTTTTTTGTCCCTGCTCGTCCGTGTTCTTTTTGAAACCCAACTACCGCGGTCATCGTAGTAAGAGAAACCGAAAGGGAGGGTTCCCCGCGATGAAGGTTCTGCTCCAGGATCTCCGTTACGCCTGCCGGCTGCTGTTCCGCAGCCCCGGGTTCACCCTGCTCGCTGCGCTCACGCTGGCGCTGGGGATTGGCGCCAACGCGGCCATCTTCAGTGTGGCGAGCTCGGTGCTGCTCAAGCCGCTCCCGTACAAGGACTCCGGCCGGCTGATGATCGTCTACAGCCAGTTCCCCTCCATGGGCTTCGACCGCTTCTGGGTCGATCCCATGGAGTTCACCGAGTACAGCCGCGGAACCGGAGCTTCGAGAGCCTGGGCGCCTACGTGACCGGCGAGGTCAACGTCTCGGGCGGGACGAGCCGCTGCGGGTGAACGCGGCCCGCGCCACGGCGGGGCTGTTCGCCGCCCTGGGAGTGAGGCCGGAGCGGGGGCACTTCTACGCGCCGTCCGAAGACCTGCCCAACGTGGAGAAGACGGTGGTGCTCTCCGACGGCCTCTGGCGGCGGGCGTTCGGCGCCGATCCGGGCATCCTGGGCCGGCGGATCAAGGTGGACGGCGACGACCGCACGGTGATCGGGGTCATGCCGCCGGGCTTCACCGTCGGCAACGAGCGCATCGAGGCCTGGATCCCGCTCGCCCTCGACCCGGCGAAGCCGGGCAACCACGGCAACCACTACCTCTATCTCGTGGGGCGCCTGAAGCCGGGCGTCTCGCTGAGCCAGGCGCGGCAGGAGATGAACGGCCTGCTCGCCCGCTGGAAAAAGGAGATCCCGAACGATCACACGCCCGACGCCGAGCGCCACCGCATGGTGATTCAGCCGCTGCTGGAGGACCTGGTGGGGAGCATCCGGCCGAAGATCCAGCTCCTGATGGGCGCGGTGGGGCTGGTGCTGCTGATCGCCTGCGTCAACGTGGCCAACCTGCTGCTGGCGCGGGCCGAGGCGCGGCAGAAGGAGATCGCCGTCCGCACGGCCCTCGGCGCCGCCCGCGGCCGGCTGCTGCGGCAGTTCCTCACCGAGAGCGTGGTGCTGGCCCTGCTCGGCGGCGCGTTTCAGCCCCGAAGGGGCGCAGGCGTAAAGCCTGGGGCTTCAGCCCCAGGCTATTCAGATGACGCCCCTTCGGGGCTGAAACGTGCGCCGTTCGAGACGGCGTGGTTTTCCGATAGAATCACCCTCCCATGGAAGGCAAAAAGCTCCTTCATTCCATAACTCTGAAGAACCTCCTCTCCTACGGAAGTGAGGGGATGACGCTCGACCTGGAGCCGCTCAACGTGTTGATCGGGCCGAACTCTTCAGGTAAGTCCAATCTCATCGAGGCGGTCAGTCTCCTCGCAGCGACTCCTCGGGATCTCGCGAAACCGCTCCGGATGGGCGGCGGGACGGAAGAGTGGCTATGGAAAGGCAGCGAGGATCTTCCTGTGGCAGAGTTGGCTGCGACGATCGATTATCCGGCGGGCTCCAGCCTCCTTTATTACAATTTGATGTTCACGGCGGTTCAATATCGGTTGGCAGTCGTCGGGGAGAGAATTGATGATGTTCCTGAGCTCCCTCCCGCTCCGAAAGATCCTATTTACGAATTCGAGGGGGGTGAAGCATTTCTTCTCTCTCGCGCCAATGCACGAGAGGGCTCGCGTGGTAAGGCCCTCAGAATTCCAGCTAGAGACCTGGACCTTACTCAATCCATTCTTTCGCAACGGAGAGATCCTCAAAATTATCCCGAGCTGACCTATTTGGGAGTGCGATTGAAAGAGATAGCGTTTTTTCGCGATTGGACCTTGGGGCGCGAGAGTGCTGCCCGTCAAGCTCAATCCGTTGATCTACCTAACGACTTTCTTCTGGAGGATTCCAGCAACCTGGGACTGGTGCTCAACGACCTCCAGAATCGACTGGAAGTAAGGAGACGCCTTCTTGAGGCGCTGAAGCCCCTATATGAAAGGATCGAGGACGTAACCACAAAGATCCAGGGCGGCGCGATACAGATCCTCTGCCACGAAAAGGGGCTCAAGAGGCCCGTTCCGGCTTCTTGCCTCTCCGATGGGACCCTTCATTATCTGAGCCTACTGACGATTCTCCTTCATCCTGACCCCCCTCCCCTGATCTGCATCGAAGAGCCCGAGCTCGGGCTCCATCCCGACGTCATTCCCCACGTCGCCGATCTCCTCTTGGATGCATCGAAGCGTACTCAGCTCATCGTCACTACGCACTCTGAGACTCTGGTCTCCCGGCTCTCCGAGGTCCCTGAATCTGTCGTCGTCTGCGAGCGTGACGATCGCGGCACGCAACTCCGCCGTCTCGATCCTGAAAAACTTCACGACTGGCTGGACAGATATAACCTGGGTGAGCTCTGGGCCAAGGGTGAGATCGGCGGCAATCGATGGTGAGGGAGATCCGGATCTACGTCGAGGGCGGCGGTCAGGACAAGCTCACGTGGCGAAAAATCCGAGAAGGGCTCAGCAACTTTCTGGACCCGCTACGCCAACTGGCCCGATCCCGTCGAGTCCAATGGCGCATCATTCCGTGCGGGTCCCGGAACGACACTTTCGAGGAGCTCAAGATCGGGCTGAGAACGCGCCCCGAAGCATTCCATGTTCTCCTCGTGGATTCTGAGGGTCCTGTCTCTCAATCCCCGCTGGAGCACCTCCGGAATCAGGACCGCTGGGATGTCTCTCTCCTGACCGAAGATCAGTGCCACCTCATGGTCCAGACCATCGAGGCCTGGCTGGTCGCTGATCCAGAGGCTCTGGCGAGCTACTACGGCCAGGGCTTCCGGCGAAACGCTCTCCCCAAAAACCCCGACGTCGAAGCCATCCCCAAGGACCAACTCGTCAAGAAACTCGAACAGGCGACCGCCAAGACCCAGAAGCGCCCCTACCACAAGATCCGCCACTGTGCCGACCTCCTCGGCCGGCTGAGCCGGGACCGCGTCCGCCAGCGCGCCCGCCACTGCGAGCTCCTGTTCCGCACCCTGGAGGCGCGGATCACTGCCGGTTAAGAGTAGAATTCCGCTCCTGTACCCGTCCAGCTTCACCGTCTAGGAATTTCGGCGCTGAGCCGCCGCAACGAGGAGACCGTCATGCCCAAGGAATCTCTCGCTCTGACCCTGAGCCAGTGGGAGGAGCTCATCGGCGCGTGCGAGGCCAACGCGGAGGACCTGGACTATCTCCTGGAGCTCCAGGAGGAGCTGCGGCGTCTCTCCGAGAAGGCCAGGGAGCTGAGCGTCCGGCAGGACGCCCTCAACGCCCAGAAGCAGCAGGTCACCCGGGATCTCGACGAGGTCAAGCAGCGGGGCCGGGAGATCGCGCTCCAAGTCCGGGACGGCGTCCGGACCCGCTACGGAAAGCGGAGCGCGAAGCTGACCGAGTTCGGGATGCGGCCCCGGAAGGGACGGAGACTGCCCCCAGAAGGAGAGACGCCCCAGGAGTAGGACGGGCCTCCGCCCGGTTTTCCCCCTTCTTCCCCCAAAAAAGGACGGCCTTCTTTCTCACTGGGCAATGGCTGCCCCGCGAGGACGGCCGATTTTTCTCATGAGGCAGCCGCTGCCCGATGAGAACCAGGCGCGTCCCATTTTGGGCGGCGGCTGCCCCGTGAGAACTTGCCGCCTCCCAAATTGGGCAGGCACTGCCCGGTGAGATCCAGGCCTCCCCCATTTTGGGCAGCCGCTGCCCACCGAGAACGGGCGCCCGTCCCTTTTGGGCAGCCGCCGCCCCGTGAGAAAATCCTCTCGGCATGACGGGAATCGTCCTCCCAGGGTGACATTCTCCCTGTAACTCCCTGGGGGGACTCCCCCGGCATCCGGATTGCTGAAGCACGAAAGCGCTATCGGAAAGGAGGCCGGGATGCCCGTAGGGACTTGGCGGTCGTTCGGAGCCCTGTTGCTGGGAGCGCTCGCCCTCGGCGCGCAGGAGCTCCCTCCCGCCCTGCCGTCGAGCACGTTCGGCGCCTCCGTCGACGTCCGGGTGATCAACGTCGAGGCGGTGGTCACGGACGCCAAGGGGGGGCGCGTCCACGGCCTCTCGGCCAAAGATTTCGTGCTGGAGGTGGACGGCCAGGAGGTGCCGATCGAGTATTTCGCGGAGATGGAAGGGGAACGGTCCGCGTCTCCGCCGCCCTCGCCGCCGTCTGCCGAGGGGGGCGCGTCTCCGCCGGCGGCCCTTCCGTCTGCCGAGGGGCGGAGCCTGCTGGTATTCATCGACGACCTCTTCGCGGCCGCCAAGCAGCGCAACGACGTGCTGGAGGCGCTCGAGAGGGACCTGAAGCTCCTGCAGCCGGCGGACCGCATGGCAATCGCGGCGTTCTATGGCGGCCGGGTGGACGTCCTGAGCGGCTGGACGGGCGACAGGCGGGCCCTCGCGGCGGCCCTCCAGGCGGCGCGGAAGCGCCCCGCCCTGGGCAACGACGTCCTGGCGGCGCGGCGGTCTCTGACCAACGAAAGGGCGCTCGTGGAGGAGGCGCTGGCGCTCTCGGGCCCCGGCGGCAGTGCTCAGGACGTCTATGGGTCGGCGGCGCGCGAGGCCGATCCCGCGCTGCCGGACCAGGCGGGAGGCATCGGGGAGCCGCGGCTCGACTCCCGGCTGAACAAGCTCTCCCGAGCCGCCACGGCCACGATGCGCGCCCTGGCGCCGCCTTCCGGCCGCCGGACCCTGCTCCTCCTCTCCGGCGGCTGGCCCGTGCCCGGTATCCATTTGTCGCTGGCGGTCGCGGCCAACCGGCTGGGCTACACGGTCTACCCCGTGGACGTCCAGGGGATCGACATGGCGATCACCGTCAACGACGCCAGCTTCCAGGGCCCCCAGGGCACCGACGGCTTCATCAGCTCGGGCTGGGAGAGGGCGTCCCAGTACGGCATGGAGCTGCTGGCGCGGATCACCGGCGGCCGGGCGATCCTCAACACGGCGGGGCTCACCGCCCTGGGACGGGTGATGGAGGACACCAGCTCCTACTACTCGCTCGGCTTTGCTCCGAAGAGGAAGGCGGACGACCGCTATCACCCGGTCCGGGTCAAGGTGCGGCGGACGGGGCTCAAGGTTCGCTCCCAGCGCGGCTTTGCGGACCTTTCGCACGCCACTCAGGCGACGATGGCCGCCCAGGGCATCCTGATGGTGGGCGGCGACGCCCGGACGAAGCGGCTGGTCGTCGAGGCCGCGCCGCAGGACCGGCAGGAGAAGACCTTCGAGGCGGCGGTCACGGTCGCGATCCCGCTGGCGGACCTGACTCCCGTCGAGCAGGAGGGGAAGTGGCGGGTCGAGGCGACCCTGACCGCCGCGACCATGGACAAGACCGGCTCCTTCTCGGACCTCACCGAGATCCCCCTCCACCTCACCCTGCCGCAGAAGCCCGCCCCGGACGCCGTCGCCCGCTACCACACGAAGATGAAGCTCCGCCGTGTCCAGCAGCGGCTGGTGGTCACCGTGCGCGACCCCCTGGGCGGCGCGGCCGTCTGGGGAGAGACGGAGATCAAGCCGTGATCCGGACGGGAGAAAGAAATCTCTCTTCCAGGTTGTTCTGTTTTGTCAGAACCCCGCGGGGAGGCTTTCCAGGCCTCCCCACGTTGTGCTTTTTTGGAAACAAACGGAGAAATTCCATGCCTATGTTTCGTTCCGGCTGTCTGGCCGTCCTGGCGCTGCTCGCGGTGATCGGGCCCGCCACGGCCCAGCAGAAGCCTTCCGGGCAGCCGCAGGCGCCGCAGAGCGTCTTCGGCGAGCAGATCGAGGTGCGGGTGGTCAACGTCGAGGCGGTGGTCACCGACCGCCAGGGGAACCGGGTGACCGGCCTCAAGCCCGGCGATTTCCGTCTGGAAGTGGACGGCAAGACCGTGCCGATCGAGTACTTCAACGAGGTCCGCGGCGGCCAGGCGGTCGCCCCCGGCGAGGAGGAGAAGAGCTCGGCGGTCAAGGGGCTGCCCAGCCTGGCTCCGGGAAGCCCGGTGGGCACCAGCTATCTCGTCTTTGTCGACAACTACTTCTCCCTGGGCCCGCGGCGGAACGACGTGCTGCGCGCCCTCAAGGGGCAGCTCTCGCAGCTCGGACCGGAGGACCGCATGGCGATCGTCTCCTGGGACGGCGGCCAGGTCGAGATGCTGACGAGCTGGTCGAATTCCGCGCGGCAGCTCGGGGACGCGATCGAGAAGGCGATCGGCGAGCGGACCTACGGGATCGCGCGGCTCGCGGAGCTGCGCACCTTCCAGAGCTCGCAGCGGCTCTCCGGTTTCGGCTCCGGCGCCGACCTCTCCCCCCGCCAGGCCTTCGCCCAGCGGCCGGACATCGAGGAGATCGAGTTCGCCCAGCGCCTGGTGGGGCAGACCGGGCGGGCGGTGGCGGCCGCGGTGAGCACGCTCCACGGCTTCGCCGCGCCTCCGGGCCGCAAGGTGATGCTCCTGCTCTCCGGCGGCTGGCCCTACTCGGCGCTCGACTACGTGATCAACAACCCGAACCGGCCGGTGATCGAGCGCGAGGTGCCGCGCGGCGAGGAGATCCTCGAGCCGCTCGTGGACACCGCCAACCGCCTCGGCTACACCCTCTACCCCGTGGACGTGCCCGGCATCGAGGGGACGTCGGCGGACGCCAGCCTCGCCGCTCCGGCGGCGACCGGCATCAACATCCGGGAGCAGGAGCACGAGGCGTCGCTCCTCTACGTGGCCCAGCAGACGGGCGGCAAGGCGCTGCTCAACTCGCAGAGCGCGCAGGTCCTCCAGGTCGCCGAGGCGGACACCCGCTCCTACTACTGGCTCGGCTTCACCCCCTCCTGGCAGGGGAACGACAAGCCCCACAAGGTGCGGCTGGCGGTATTGCCGAAGGGGCTCAACGTGCGCTCGCGCACCGGCTTCCTGGACCTCTCGCGGAAGGCGGAGAATTCGCTGATCGTCGAGAGCGCCATGATGTTCGGCAACTCGCCGGACGTGATCGCGATGCCGATCAAGCTCGGCGCTCCGGTCGCCTCCGGACGGCGGGAGATGGAGGTGCCGATCTCGCTGGCGATCCCGGTGGACGCGATCACCTTCGTGCCGGTGAACGGCAAGCAGACGGCCGAGCTGGAGCTGCGGGTGGCGGCCGTGGACAGCGGCGGCAACCGGGCGCCGGTGCCGGTCATCCCGGTGACGCTCACCGGCGCCGAGGCGCCCAAGGCGGGGGCGTTCGTGCGCTACGACACGCGGCTGAAGCTCCGCAAGCAGCCGCACCACCTGACGCTGGCGATCTTCGACCCCCTGAGCGGCAAGATCCTGACCGCCCAGGCGGATGTGGCGCCGCCGCAGAAGTAGGGCCCTCATCACCCCGGCCCTCTTCTCCCGTCCCCTCCCCCCTCCCGCACCGGGAGAAGAGGGAGAAGACCTCTTCGGGGTTGTTGGGCGGGCGGTTCCCCTCTCCCGGTGAGGGAGGGGGGAGGGGTCGGGAGAGGGGGTAGGGGTGAGGGTTCGGGAGGGGTTGCGTATAATCCCTGGCGGACGCAGCCCAGAAAGAAGATAAGGAAGAGGTTATCTATGAGGTCATCCCAGAGTCTTTTCGCGGCCTGCGGGCTGTTCCTGGCCCTCGGGAGCTTCGCCGGCCAGGCGCTGGCGGCGCCGCCGGCCAAGCCGTCCCCGGCCAAGCCGTCCCCGGCCAAGCCGTCCCCGGCCAAGCCGGCCGCCACCAAGCCGGCCGCCGCCGCCAAGGAGGAGGAGCCGTTCGTCGCGACGGTCAACGTCGGCGTGGTCAACGTCGACGTCTACGTCACCGACAAGAAGGGCAAACCGGTCACCGGCCTGTCCAAGAGCGACTTCCAGCTCCTGGAGAACGGCCGGCCGGTCGAGATCACC
The DNA here is from genome assembly GCA_045807625.1 of Thermoanaerobaculia bacterium. Lineage (GTDB taxonomy): Bacteria > Acidobacteriota > Thermoanaerobaculia > Multivoradales > UBA5704 > DATARR01. Next base: position 16,412 of record JBJMHA010000031.1, read on the forward strand.
AACTTCTACGCCGTCACCGGCGGCAAGTCGGTGACGCCGCTGACGGCGATCGAGACGGAGGCCTCCGCTCCCGCTCCGGGAGCGCCGCCGCCTGCGGCGGAGCTGGAGAAGGTGCGGACGCCGGAGGACCAGCGGCTGCGCCTGATCGTCTACATCGACAACTACAACCTGCGGCCGTTCAACCGCAACCGGGTGATGCGCGAGCTGCGGGCCTTCATCGGCCAGAATCTCGGCAAGGACGACCAGCTCATGCTGGCGACCTACGACCGCGAGCTGCACATCCGCCACACCTTCACCAGCGATCCCAGCCTGATCGCGGCGGGCATGCTCGACCTCGAGAAGATCTCGGCGCAGGGGGTCCACGCCGACTCCGACCGCCAGGACACGCTGCGCAAGATCCAGGATTCGCAGGGCGTCGCCGAGGCCGAGGGGTACGCCCACAGCTACGCCGAGTCGACCTTCAACGACCTCTCGTTCTCGATCGACAGCCTCAAGAAGCTGATCGACGCCCTGGCCGGCATGCCGGGGCGCAAGGCGGTGCTCTACGTCAGCGACGGCCTGCAGATGATCGCCGGCCAGGACGTGTTCTACGCCGTGCAGGCCAAGTACGGCGAGCAGAGCACGAGCATGACCTCGACGCTCGAATACAACGTCGCCCGCCGGTTCGACGAGCTGACGGCGCAGGCCAACGCCAACCGGATCACCTTCTACACGATCGACGCCGCGGGGCTGCGCGCGTTCGACTCGAATTCGGCCGAGAACCAGGGGCCGGGCGCCGCGGCGCCCGGCGTGTCGCAGCTCGTCGACTCGGTGCGCATCTCGAACCTCCAGAGCACGCTCCAGACCCTCGCCGAGAAGACGGGCGGTGTCGCCATCCTCAACACCAACGTCATCACCCCCCGCCTGGAGAGGGTCGCGAGCGACTTCAAGACCTACTACTCGCTGGGGTACACGCCGCCCCACTTCGGCGACGGCCGGTACTACAAGCTCGAGGTCAAGGTGAAGAACCGCAAGGACCTCCAGGTGCGCCACCGCGAGGGGTACCGCGACAAGAGCACCGAGGCGCTGATGAGCGACAGCACGCTCGCCGCCCTCAACTTCCCGTTCGAGGAGAACCCGCTCGGAGTCACCCTGGAGCTCGGGCAGCCCCGGCCGCGCGACGACGGCTACTATCTCGTGCCGGTGCTGGTGCGCATCCCCATCGGCAAGCTGGTGCTGATCCCCCGCGAGCAGAGCGACGACGCCCGGGTCCGCCTGTTCATCGCCGCCCTCGACTCGAACGGCGGCACCTCGGACGTCCAGCAGGCCCCGGTGCCGATCAGCATCCCGAAGAAGGACGTGGAGGCGGCACAGAAGAAGCAGTACGTCTACACCGTGACGCTGCTCATGCGCGCGGGCGAGCAGCGGGTGTCGGTCGGCATCCGCGACGACGTGGGCGCTCAGGCCTCGTTCCTGAGCCGTTCCGTGAGGGTCGGCGGGACCTAGAGACTCGGAGGGGAGCGCGGGATGCAACCATGGATCGATCTGTTCCGCTCACTGGGTGAGGCGCTGCTGGAGGTCTGGCGGGCGGAGCTGGCCACCCTGCAGGACGACCTCTCGCGGTCGGGCCGGCACCTCGGGGTGGCCCTCGGGCTGTTCGGCGCCGCCGTCGTATTACTGTTCTGGACCGTCGGCCTGCTGCTCTTCGTGCTCATCGCGCTGCTCCACATCTGGCTGGAATGGTGGGGGGCGGCGCTCATCGTGCTGGCGCTGTTCCTGATCGCCATGGCGGTCCTGGGGCGGCTCGGCCTCAACCGGATCCGCAAGGTCGAGAACCCCATGGAGACCGTGCGGCGGCGGGTGGACAGCCACTTCGACTGGTGGCAGCACGGCCTCCTCGCCCGCCCGCAGACGTTGGACGTCGAGCCGGCCGCCCTCAACGATCAGGAGCCGCTGGGGAGGGATCTGCCATGAGCGACCGTCTGGAGGAGGCGCGGCTGGAGGCCCAGCGCCGCTTGGAGGAGAGCCGCCGCGAGGCCGAGCTGCGCCTGGCCGAGGTGCGCACCGCGGTGAAGACCGAGGTCGGGGTATTGCCGAAGAAGAAATACCTGATGATGGCCCTGGCGGCGGGCGCGGCGGGTTTCGCGGTGGCGCTCGGGCGCGGACGGCGCCGCAAGCGGAAGAAGCTCAAGAAGTAGATTGGTGCGGCGGCCCCCCTCGCGAGGCCGCCCCGTCGCCCCAGGGCCTCAGCCCGCGACCGGACGCTTGAAGACCATCGCGATGTTGTCGGTCGCGCCGGTCTTGAAGTTGACGGAGGTGATGGAAACGAGCTCCCACCCCTCTTCCCCAAGCTGGTTGAGCTGCGTCGCGGCGTTCGGATCGAGACGGTAGTTCTCGCTGCGGATGTTGATGATCTTGTACTCCCACTTGGTCATTTCCACACGCTCCTTCCAAAATCTGGGGGCACAGGGCGACTCATTGTATCTCGGCCGGATGGAAATGTAACCGCGATGTTACACCGCCGGGCCCATTCAGGGATTTCGTTCAAGATTCGTTCCAGGTGATCTCCACCCCGGCGCCCCGGCCGGTCTTCCAGAGCCGGGCGAGGTCCTCGCCGTTCAGCGACAGCTCGACCGTCCCCAGCGAGCCGGGGATCATCGCCGCCTCCCCCGGCGGGATCTCGGCGTAATGGCCGGCCCGCCGGGAGGTGGAGCTCCCGCCGGTCTTTCCCCCTATTTCGGCCCGGCAGGGCCCGGGGGGCAGCCAGCCGGCCGGGATGTCGGTCACCAGGTTGCCGTAGCGGTCGACGTGGATCACCCGCCCCGAGATCCTGCCCCGCTCCCGGCGCGGAGGCGAGGCGGCCAGCCGCACCGGGTCCGGGATCTCGGGGCCCAGGCGCTCCAGAGGCTCGCCGCGCAGGAGCGAAGCCGCGATGGGCGCGAAGCGGTCCCGGCCGTGGAAGGTCTGTCCCGGTCCGGACAGGAACAGCTCGTCCCGCTCCACGGAACGGACCTCGGCGCCGTCCAGGAACGGAGTGAGCAGGCCGTTGTCCGGAGCCACGAAGATCCCGCCCCCGGCGCGGACCGCCAGGATGCGCCGGCCGCTCCCCACCCCCGGGTCGACCACCGCCAGGTGGACCGTCCCCTCCGGAAACGAGGACGCCGCCGCGCGGAGCAGGAACGAGGCCCTCTCGATATCCCCGGGAGGCACCTCGTGGGAGATGTCCACCAGCGCCGTCCCGGGCGCCAGGCGGAGGACGGTGCCCTTGACGGCGGCGACGTAGTAGTCGGCGGTGCCGAAGTCGGTCAGGAGGGTGAGAAGGCTCATGGCATTCCGTGGTCGATCGGCGTCCTGCCCTTCGAGGCCTCACCCCCTGGCCCCCTCTCCACTGCGTGGAGAGGGGGGACGTAGCTGAGCCCGTGTGCCGAATCCCCAGACCTCGATCTCTGGGCCCTCCCTCTCCACGAAGTGGAGAGGGACCGAGGGTGAGGCTTCGGAGGGCAGGCGGCCCCAGAGGGCAAAGATGGGTGTGGTCCTATGGGCTTCAACCCCAGGCGGGCCTTTCCTATACAATCCCGCCCCGTGTCCGCCCGCCGCCTCCTCCTGTTCACCAAGCCGGCCCGGGAAGGCCGGGTGAAGACCCGGCTCATCGGGGATCTTACTCCCGCCCAGGCGGCGGCGCTCCACGCGGCGTTCCTGGAGGACCTGCTCGACCGGCTGCGGGAGGGGGTGCGGGAAGGGGGCTTCGAGCTGCGGCTCGCCTGGGCGCTCGATCCCGAGGAGGTGGTCCCCAGTGGGCCCCTGCCGGGCGTCCGCCAGGAGGGGAACGATCTCGGGGAGCGGCTCTATCGCGCGCTCTCCGGCGCGGCGGTGGAGGCCGGAGCGGTCATGGCCCTGGGGAGCGATCATCCGACCCTGCCGCTGGAGCTGGTCCATCGCGCCTTCGAGACGGTCGAGCGCGGCGCCGACGTGGTGCTGGGGCCGGCGGAAGATGGCGGCTACTATCTGATCGCCCTGCGAGCGGAGGCCGTGGCGCCGCGGCTGTTCGCGGAGATCGCCTGGAGCACGCCCCAGGTCCTCGCCGCGACCCTCGACCGCTGCCGGGAGCTGGGGCTCGCCATCGAGCTCCTCCCCGAGGCGTCGGACGTGGACACCCCCGAGGACCTCCGCCGCCTCGCCGTCCGCATGGCCGGCAACGGCGACCTCGGCTGCCCGCGCACCCACGCCCTCCTCGCCTCCCTGGGCCTTCTCCAATCGCAAATCCAAAATCCAAAATCCAAAATCGATGAGGGGGTGGTCGCATGAGGATTCTCACCGCCGAGGCCATGCGCGAGGTCGACCGCGCCGCCATCGAGGAGCTGGGGATTCCCAGCCTGGTGCTGATGGAGAACGCCGCCATCGGCGTCGTCGAGGCGATCGGGGAGTCGTTCGGCGAGGCGGAGTCGGCGGCGGTCTTCTGCGGGCCGGGCAATAATGGAGGAGATGGCCTGGCGGTCGCCCGCCATCTCTCGGTGCGCGGCTGGGAGGTGCGGATCTTCCTGGTCACCGGCGGCCGCCAGCTCTCGGGCGACGCCGCCACCCAGCTCTCGATCTGCCGCAAGGCCGAGCTGGCGGTGATGGAGGTCGCCTCGCCGGCCGACCTCGCCGGGGCCGCCGAGGCGGCGGCCGAGTGCGACCTGGTGGTGGACGCCCTCTTCGGCACCGGCCTCACCCGGCCGCTCGAGGGGCTGTTCGCCGACGCGGTGGAGACGATCAACGACCTGCCGATCCCCTGCGTGGCGGTCGACCTGCCGAGCGGGCTCTCGGGGAGCCAGGCGCAGCCGATCGGCCCCCACGTGGAGGCCGACCTGACGGTCACCTTCGCCGCCCCCAAGGTGGCGCACGTCTTCCCGCCCGCCTCCGATTCGGTGGGGGAGATGGCGGTGACCGACCTCGGCATCCCGCCGCGGCTGGTGGAGGACGTCGAGGAGGAGGCCGGGGACCTCCACCTGCTGGTGGGGGAGGAGCTTGCCGAGCTGGTGCCGGAGCGCGATCCCGACTCCCACAAGGGGGACTACGGGCACGCCCTGATCGTGGCCGGCTCCCCCGGCAAGGCCGGCGCTTGCATCCTCGCCGCCCGCGCCGCCGTGCGGGCCGGCGCCGGGCTGGTGACGGCGGCGGTGCCGGAGCCGATCCTGCAGACGGTCGACCTGGGCTCCATCGAGTCGATGACCCTCGCCCTGCCCACCGGGGCCTCCGGCCATCTCGCCGAACGCGCCGCCGAGGCCGTGCTGGAGGCGGCGGAGGGGAAGGCCACGCTGGCGCTGGGGCCCGGCCTGGGGCAGGAGCCCTCGACCGTGGCGGCGATCCGCCAGATCGCCCTCGAATGCCCGCTGCCGCTGGTGCTCGACGCCGACGGCATCAACGCCTTCGCGGGCAAGGCCGGCGACCTCGCCGGCCGCCGGGCGGAGACGATCCTGACGCCGCACCCCGGAGAGCTGGGGCGGCTGCTGGGGATCTCGACCGCCCAGATCCAGGAGGACCGCATCGCGGCGGCCCGCGGCGCGGCCGAGGAGACGGGTGCGGTCGTGATCCTCAAGGGGCACATGACGCTGGTGGCCTCAGGCACGGCGGTGTTCGTCAATCCCACGGGGAACCCCGGCATGGCGACCGGCGGCACCGGGGACGTGCTCACCGGGCTGATCGCCGGCTTGCTGGCCCAGGGGCTCGACGCGCTCGACGCGGCCGTGCTCGGCGTCTATCTGCACGGCCTGGCGGGGGACCTCGCCGCCTCCCGGCTGGGGGAGATGGCCCTGGCGGCCGGCGACCTGATCGAGATCCTCCCCGCCGCCCTGGCCGCGCTGAAGGGCGGAGAGGACGGCCACGAGCACGATCAGGATCATGGCCCGCAGCGCGGGCACGGCCGGCATCCGCATCGGCGATGAATCGCTGGGTAACCCGCAGCGAGCAGGAAACCCAGGCCCTCGGCCGGCAGCTCGGCCGGGAGCTGGCGCCGGACGGCGTCCTCCTCCTCTCGGGCGATCTGGGGGCCGGCAAGACCGTGCTCACCCGGGGGATTGGGGAGGCCCTGGGGCTCGGGAGCGGTGAGGTCCAGTCCCCCACCTTCACCCTGATCCGCGAGCACCGGGGGAGCGCCGGGCGGCTGGTGCACGTCGACCTCTATAGACTGGCACCCGAGGAGACGGCGGCGCTCGGCCTGGAGGAGCTCCTGGCCGGGCCGGGGGTCAAGGTGGTGGAGTGGGCGGAGCGGCTCCCCTTCGCCGTACCGGGAGCGCGGGCCCTGCGCCTCTCCCGGATCGAGGGGGGCGAGGGGCGGGAGATCGTCGAAGCAACCGAAGAAGACCATCCAAGAGATTCCAGATAGGAGGGATCGCATGAAGAAGATCAAGAAGGTGGGCGTGCTCGGCTGCGGCCTGATGGGCTCCGGCATCGCCGAGGTGGCCGCCCGCTCGGGGTATGAGACCGTGGTGCGCGAGGTCACCGAGGAGCTGGTGGATAAAGGGATCCAGAAAATCGGCGGCTCGCTGGGCAAGGCGGTGGAGAGAGGGAAGCTGGAGGCCTCGGCCCGCGACGAGGCGGTCGCCCGCCTCTCCGGCACGGTGAAGCTGGAGGATCTCGCCGACTGCGACATCGTGGTCGAGGCGATCGTCGAGAACCTGGAGGAGAAGAAGAGGATCTTCTCCGCCCTCGACGAGGTGGTGAAGAAGGACGCGATCTTCGCCAGCAACACCTCCTCGCTCACCATGACCCAGATCGCCATGTTCACCCACCGGCCGGACCAGGTCGTGGGCCTCCACTTCTTCAACCCGGTGCCGGTGATGAAGCTGGTCGAGGTGGTGCGCACCCTGCTCACCTCGGACGAGTCGTTCGAGCGCGCCTTCGAGTTTGCCCGCTCGCTGGGCAAGGAGCCGATCGCCGCCCGCGACAACTCCGGGTTCATCGTCAACCGCCTGCTGGTGCCCTACCTGCTCGACGCCATCCGCGCCCTGGAGGAGGGGGTGGGGAGCGTCGAGGACATCGACAAGGGGATGCAGCTCGGCTGCGGCTATCCCATGGGGCCCTTCACCCTGCTCGACTTCGTGGGGCTGGACACCACCTACTACATCGCCAACATCATGTTCGAGGAGTACCGGGAAAAGCGCTTCGCGGCGCCGCCGCTCCTCAAGCAGATGGTCACCGCCGGCCGGCTGGGGAAGAAGAGCGGGCGGGGGTTCTACGATTACGGCAAGAAGTAGGGGCGGGATTAGCCCAGCCCCCGACTCTGTTATGCTGTGTGCCCTCCGGGACGGCCCCCACGGCCGTCCCGGAGCCACCTACAGCGAACCGGAGGGGAACCCAATCGCCATGCTCGCGCTCGCTCCGGCTCCGTCGAGAAACCAAACACGATGACTCAAGTCACTCTGGCCGAGGAAGGGCTCGATACCCTCTTCGGCACCCAGGACGAAAACCTGCGGCGGATCGAGCGGACGTTCGGGGTCACCCTGACGGCCCGCGGCAACGAGCTCCACATCAACGGCGACCCCGAGCGGGTCCAGGTCGTGGAGCGGCTCCTGGAGGGGCTCTCCGCCGTCACCGAGAAGGGATATCGGTTCAAGCCCGGAGACGTGAACACGGCCATCCGGATCGCCGCCGAGTCCCCCGACACCTCGCTCGTCGAGTTCTTCCTGCCCGAGGGGATGCTCGCCTCGGTGCGCCGGCTGGTCGCCCCCCGCACCTACAAGCAGCAGCTCTACCTGCAGTCGATGATCGACCACGACATCGTCATCTCGATCGGCCCGGCCGGCACCGGCAAGACCTACCTGGCGGTGGCCATGGCCGCCGCCGCCCTGCTGGAGAAGCGGGTGCGGCGGATCATCCTGGCCCGGCCGGCGGTCGAGGCGGGGGAGAAGCTCGGCTTCCTCCCGGGCGACCTGGTGGAGAAGGTCAACCCCTACTTGCGCCCCTTGCACGACGCCCTCCACGACATCATCGGCTTCGAGAAGGTCGGGCGGATGATGGAACGGGGTATCATCGAGATCGCGCCGATCGCCTTCATGCGCGGGCGGACGCTCAACGACAGCTTCATCATCCTGGACGAGGCCCAGAACACCACCCCGGAGCAGATGAAGATGTTCCTCACCCGCATCGGCTTCAACTCCAAGGCGGTGATCAACGGCGACGTCACCCAGGTCGACCTGCCGCAGGGGCGGACCTCGGGCCTGCGTGAGGCGCAGGAGGTGCTCTCGGGAGTCGAGGGGATCAAGTTCTTCTATTTCGATCAGAAGGACGTCGTCCGCCACGCGCTGGTACAGAAGATCGTGACGGCGTACGACTCCTACGAGAAGCGCAAGAGCGAACGCGAGGCGGAGGCGCGCGCCGCCCGGCAGCAGGCCGCGCAGGCCGCCATCCCGGCGGGGGGCAGCCCGCCCGTATGAGCCGCGGGGAATAAGTCCTCCGTGGCGGACCCCTGATCCGAGCCATGGCTCGCGACAACGACCTTTCGCCTGTCCCTGACCTCCGGCCCGTGACCGGGACGATCCGCCTGCGCAGGCGGACCCGCCCCCGCGACCTCTGGGAGCGCGCCCTCGAGATGCCCTGGCTCTGGCTGGGGGCCTTCCTGGTGCTCGGCACCTGGTGCCTGCTCCCCGGGGCCTTCCACTTCTCGAAGCGGCCGCAGGCGGGCACCATCGCCGACCACGACTACGTGGCCTCGCGCGACCTTCTCCTCAACGACGACGAGGCCACGCGCAGGAAGCAGCGGGAGGCCCGCGACGCCGTGCTCCCGGTCTACGACCTCGATCCGGGAGCGGTCGGGGAGCGCGACGTCCAGATGGCCCAGCTCTTCGCCCAGGGGCGGCGCCTCCTGGGGGGGGAGAAGGCCGGAGAGGCGACGCGTGAGGAGACCGTCCGCGCGCTGACCGCGGGTCCGCAGCCGCCGGGCGCCGTCAAGCTCACGCCGGAGGAGACGGCTCTGCTGGCGCGCAAGGGGTTCTCGCCCGACCTGGAGGACCGCCTGCGCGGCGCCCTCGCTCAAGGCCTGCGCCGCGGCGTGGTGGCCAACAAGGACCTGCTGCTCGAGAACCGCCTGCGCGGGGTCTCCCTGCGCAACCTCGCCAACGGCACCGAGCGGGTCCACCTGGATCTCTTCGACCACGTCGGCTACCCCGGCGAGGTGCGTGACGTCTTCGAGTCCGAGGTGCGGAGCTGGGGGAGCTACACCGCGCCGGAGCGCCGGGCCCTGACCGACCTGCTGGTCGACAACGCGCCGCCCAACCTCTCGCTCAACCGCAGCGAGACGCTGATGCGCCAGGACGTCGCGGCGGCGAGCGTCGGCCAGGTCTTCAACCAGATCCGCCAGGGGCAGGTGATCGTCCGCAAGGGGGACCTGATCGACCCGGCCCACGCCCGTATCCTCGAGCAGATGCGGGGGGAGCGGCAGCTCAACCGCCAGATCCCGCCGCTCGCCGCCTCCCTGGCGCTGCTCGCGCTGGTGGCCACGGTGGTCTGGCTCGCCCAGCGGACCGACCGGGTGGCGAGCCATGGCCGCGAGCGGCTCTTCTCCGAGACCCTCCTGGTCCTCCTGGCCTCGCTGCTGGGGGCGAAATTCTGCTTCGTGGTGGCCAACGCCCTCTCGGGAGCGTTCGAGTCGCCGCCGTTCAATTCGGCCCACAGCTACTCCTACGCCATCCCGTTCGCCTTCGTGGCCCTGGTGGCGATGCTGCTCTTCGGGCGCAACATCGCCCTCCTGATGTCGCTACTCTTCTCGGTGCTCGCCGCCCGCCTGACCGGCGACGGCGACGCGCTCTGGGTGGTGTTCTACAGCCTCGCCGGCTCGCTCACGGCGATCTTCATGCTGGAGCTCTACCAGTTCCGCCACCGGCTGGTGATGGTCCGGGTCGGGCTGGCGGTCGGGGCGATCAACCTGATGATGGTGCTCATCCTGACCGCCTTCACCGCCGTCTCCCGCGGTCCCATGCAGGTGGGGTTCGACCTCGTCTGCGCCTTCGCCGGCGGGCTGCTCGTCACCGCCGCCGCGAGCTTCTCCCTGCCGATCCTCGAGTGGGCGCTGGGAATCACCACCGACATCAAGCTGGTCGAGCTGTCGAACACCAACCTGCCGCTGCTGCGCCGGCTGGCCTTCGAGGCGCCCGGCACCTTCCAGCACTCCCTGATGGTGGCCAACCTCGCCAAGGAGGGGTGCGAGGCGATCGGCGCCGATCCGGTGCTCGCCTACACGGCCGGGCTCTACCACGACGTCGGCAAGGTGCTGCGCCCCGACTACTTCGTCGAGAACCAGCGCCCCGGCCACAACCGGCACGACAAGCTGCTCCCCTCGATGAGCGCGCTGATCCTGATCAACCACGTCAAGGACGGCCTGGAGCTGGCCCGCCAGCACAACCTGCCGCGGGTGATCGAGGACGCCATCCAGCAGCACCACGGCACGCGGCTGATCAAGTTCTTCTACAGCAAGGCCCAGGAGCAGAAGGACCTCGACGCCACCGACGTCACCGAGGAGAAGTACCGCTATCCCGGCCCCGAGCCCCAGAGCAAGGTGATGGGGGTGCTGATGATCGCCGACGCCGTCGAGGCGGCGAGCCGCACCCTGATCGAGCCGACGCCGGTCAAGATCCGCGGCCTGATCCGCGCCATCGTCGACGACTGCCTGCAGGACGGGCAGCTCGACCATACGGACCTCACCCTGGCGGACCTGCGCACCGTCTCGGAGTCGTTCCAGCGGGTGCTATCGAACATCTTCCACCAGCGGATCGACTATCCGGGCTTCGACTTCAACGCCGCTCCCAACCGCGAGAAGAAGGCCATCCGCCAGGCCTCATGACCGAGATCGTCCTGCTCAATCCCAACCACTACCCGGAGGCTGGCACCCGCCGGCTGCTCCCCTGGCTCGCGCCCCTGGTGGCGGCGCTCGCCCCGGAATCCGAGGGGCTGGGCGTGCGTTTCGTGGGGGACCGCGCCATGCGCCTCACCCATCGCCAGTTCCGGGGGAAGGACAAGACGACCGACGTCCTCTCGTTCCCGGGAGATGAAGGGTACCTGGGGGACATCCTGATCTCCGTCCCCACCGCCCGCCGCCAGGCCGCGGCGGCCGGGCACGGCGTGGACCGCGAGCTCAAAGTCCTGCTGCTGCACGGTATCCTCCACTGCCTGGGCCACGACCACGAGACCGACCAGGGGGAGATGGAGAGGCTGGAGCGGCGCCTGCGGAAGCGCTGGATCCCCGGGGGACCCGATGGCTGAGACCGTGCCGGCGCTCTCGCCGGGCCTGCTCCTCTGGGCCTTCGTGCTGCTCACTCCGGTGGCGATGCTCGCCGCCACCCTCTCCGCCCTGCTGGAGCGGAGCGGCCCCATCCGCCTGCGCCACTGGGCCGAGGAGGCGGGGGGCTCGCTGCGCCGGGTCTTCGAGGTGCCCGTCCGCTTCGGGGTCTTCCGCTACCTGCTGTCGCTCCTCTCGCGGACGCTGCCGATCGTCCTCGCCGCCATCCTCACCGGCAGCCTGATCCGCTTCGGGCGCGCCCACCCGATGCTCTGGGCCTTCGGCGTGGTCCTCCTCCTCATCGCCGCCACCGAGGCGGTCAACCGGGCGCTCGTCGGCCAGGACCCGGAGCGGGCCCTGCGGGCGCTGACCCGCGTCTACCGCGTCGCCCTCTGGCTGCTCTCGCCGCTGGTGCGGCTGCTCGCCCCCTTCGTCCCCTCCGAGGCCTTCGAGCGTCACGAGGAGGGGGAGGACGACGCCGCCTCCGACGAGGAGATCGAGGCCTTCATCGACGTCGGCACCCGCGAGGGGATCCTGGAGCCGCAGGAAGGGGAGTGGCTGTGGGGGATCGTCGGCTTCGGCGACACCCAGGCGCGCAGCGTGATGACGCCGCGCATCGACATGGTCTGCGCCCCGGTCGAGTCCCCCCTCGACGTCCTGGCCGACCGCTTCGTCGAGTCCGGCCACTCGCGCATCCCGGTCTACGAGGACTCGATCGACCACATCATCGGCATCCTCCACATCCGCGACGTGCTGCGGGCCCTGCGCTCGCCCGAGCCGCCGGGCGTCCGCGACCTGCTGAAAGCCCCGCTCTTCATCCCCGAGACCAAGCCGCTGGGCGAGCTGTTCAAGGAGCTCCAGGCACGCTTCCAGCAGGTGGCCATCGTGGTGGACGAGTACGGCGGCACGGCCGGCCTGGTGACGGTCGAGGATCTGCTGGAAGAGATCGTGGGCGAGATCATGGACGAGCACGAGGCGCTGGCGGCCGAGCTGGAGCTGCTGGAGAACGGCGCCTACCGGCTCGACGGCCGGGCCCACATCGAGCTGCTCGACGAGCTGTTCGGCGTGGAGGTCGAAGACCCGGAGTACGAGACCGTCGCCGGCCTGATCTTCAGCGTCCTCGGCTACGTGCCGCAGGTGGGGGAGACGGTGGAGAGCCACGGCCTCCGCTTCACCGTCGAGGCGGTCGCCGACCGCCGCATCCAGACCGTGCGCGTCGACAAGATCGGCGCCGAGGAAGAGGCCCGGGAGGCGGAAGCCTGATGCCGAAGTCCGGAACCGTCGCGCTGGTCGGCCGGCCCAACGCCGGCAAGTCGACCCTGATGAACCGCCTGCTGGAGGAGAAGCTCGCCATCGTCTCCGACAAGCCGCAGACGACCCGCCACCGGATCGTCGGCATCCTCTCCGGCGAGCGCGGACAGATGGTCTTCTACGACACCCCCGGCATCCACAGGCCGCTCCACCGGCTCAACCGCCAGATGGTGCGCTACGCCCTCGACGCGATGAACGACGCCGACGTGAGCTGTCTGCTGGTGGACGCCGCCGAGAAGTTCGGCAAGGGGGACGCCTACGTGCTCGACCTGGCCGGCAAGGCCAAGGAGCCGCGGGTGCTGGTCCTCAACAAGGCCGACCGGGTGAAGAAGCCGAACCTGCTGCCACGGATGGAGCAGTACGGGAAGACCGGGCTGTTCCAGGAGATCGTGCCGATCAGCGCCCAGACCGGGGACAACTGCGACCGGCTGCTCGACGTCCTCTGGAACCTCCTGCCGGAAGGGGAGCCGCTGTTCGACCCCGAGCTGCTGACCATCCACCCCGAGCGCTTCCTGGTGACCGAGCGCATCCGCGAGAAGGTGCTGGAGCTGACCACCGACGAGCTGCCGTTCTCGACCGCGGTCGTCCTGGAGCGCTGGGAGGAGCCCGCGGAGGGTGAGATCCTCCGCATCTACGCCTCGATCCTGGTCGACCGGCCGGGGCAGAAGGGGATCGTCGTCGGCAAACAGGGGTCGATGATCAAAGCCATCGGCACCGCCGCCCGCCTCGACCTCGAAGAGTACCTCGGCCGCCGCGTCTACCTGGAGCTCAACGTCCGCCTGGAGCCCGACTGGCGGGAGGACAAGGCGCTGCTGGCACAGATCGACCGGGATGTGGATTTTGGGGTGGGGTAGGGGCGCCGTTAAGCGTCTTTGCCCTTTGAGCCGCCTGCCCTCCGAAGCCTCACCCTCGGTCCCTCTCCACTTCGTGGAGAGGGAGGGCCCAGAGATCGAGGTCTTCCAGATTCGGCAAGATCGGCTCAGCTACGTTCCCCCTCTCCACGAAGTGGAGAGGGGGCCAGGGGGTGAGGCTTCGGAGGGCAGGACGACCCGAGGGTGCAATCCTCGGTTATGGGATTGATCCCGCCGGGTTCAAAAACGTCCCCTCCCGAAGCTCCTCGAAGGCCCGCTGGAGCTGCTCCTGCGTGTTCATCACGATCGGCCCGTACCAGGCCACGGGCTCAGCGAGCGGCTTGCCCGAGACCAGCAGGAAGCGGAGCCCCTCTTCTCCCGCCTGCACCGTGACCTCGTCGCCGCGGTCGAAGAGCACCAGCGAGCGGTCGTCCGCCTCCGCGGGCGGCGCCGTGTCGGCCCAGCCGACCCCTTCGGTGGGTACCGCCAGCGGGCCCGAGGCGTTGCAGAACCTCCCGGAGCCCGCGAACACGTAGGCGAAGGCGTGACGGGTCGTCTCCACGGGCAGGGACTTGCGGTGGCCGGGCGGCAGCGACACGTCGAGGTAGACCGGATCGGCGGCGATGCCGTCCACCGGGCCTGTGCGGCCCCAGAAGCTGCCGCAGACGACGCGGACGTGGGTGCCGTCGTCGTCCGTGATCTCCGGGATGTCCGGCGCCTTCACCTCCTGATAGCGGGGCGCCGTCATCTTGAGCGACGACGGGAGGTTCCCCCAGAGCTGGAAGCCGTGCATCCGGCCGGCCGGGTCCCCCTTCGGCATCTCCTGGTGGATGATCCCGCGCCCGGCGGTCATCCACTGCACGTCCCCCGCGCCGATGGCGCCGCGGTTCCCCAGGCTGTCGCCGTGCTCCACGGTGCCGGCGAGGACGTAGGTGATGGTCTCGATCCCGCGGTGGGGGTGCCAGGGGAAGCCGGCCAGATAGTCCTCCGGGATGTCGTTGCGGAAGTCGTCGAGCAGGAGGAAGGGGTCGAATTCGGACGGATCGCCGAAGCCGAAGGCGCGGCGCAGGTGCACGCCGGCTCCTTCTAGGGTCGGCTTGGCCTTGACGAGGCGATGGACCGGACGGATGGACATGTCGGACCCTCCAGGGTGGAGTCGAGCTCCACGATGCCAGGGTACAACCAAGCCCGGCCGGAATCGATTCCGGCCGGGCGGGTCTCTCGCGTTGCTTTCGGCAGGGATTACTGGTGCCGGCAGTGGCTGTCGTGGCGATGACGGCTCCGGCCGTCGTAGCGACCCTGCCCGCGGGAGTCGTAGTGCCCCCCGTTCCGGCCGTCGTAGCCGTAGCCGTCCTGGTAGTACCCGTCCTGGTAATACCCATCCTGCGGATACCCGCCGTCCTGGTAGTAGTACCCATCCTGGACGTAGTGCCCGTCCCGGTCGTAATAGCGATCGTACCGGTCGTGCCGGTCCTTGGCGGCGCCGACGACGGCTCCGAGCGTGCCGCCGACGATGGCGCCCTTCAAGAGCTGGTGCCCCTCCGTCCTGCCCTGGAGGAGCTGGACGAGGGTCCCCACGGCCGCGCCGACGGCGGCCCCCTTCGCAGTTTTGTCTCCGCCCCGGTGGTCATAGGCCTGAGCCGACGCCGCGCCGAAGAGCAGGAGCCCCATCAACATCATCGGGATGAAGACCCGCCGGTGTGACTTGCTGAGCATCTCTCGGTCTCCTTTCTGACCACGGAGAGCCTTCTCCGTGGCAGTCGTCCCACCCTAGATCAAGAGCCATACCAGGAGGGCCTTCTTCAGCCAAGCCCTTCACCTGAAGTGATTTACGGGAGGAGCAGGGATTTTGTCCGGAGGCGGTCTGTCCTGTTTCGAGGACGTCTCAGCGATTTCGCCGCCCACTGTAGAATGCGGTGGCTATGTGCAGAAACATCAAGCCCCTCTTCAACTTCGAGCCGCCGGTCACCGACGCGGAGATCCGCGACGCCTCCCTGCAGTTCGTGCGGAAGATCAGCGGCTTCACCCGCCCGTCCAAGGCGAACGAAGCCGCCTTCGAGGCCGCCGTGGAGCAGATCTCCGAGGCCGCTCATACCCTGCTCGCCTCGCTGGTCACCAACGTCGCTCCGCGCGACCGGGAGACCGAGGCCGCGAAGGCCCGGGAGAAGTCGATGCGGCGGTTCGCAGCTCCATAAAGTCACCGCGCCCGCTCGTACTGCACCGGGAGAGCGACCGGCTCGCCGAGCTCGCGCTGGGCCTTCTGGACCCAATAGGGATTCCGCAGCAGCTCCCGGGCCAGGAAGATCAGATCGGCGTCGCCGTTCCTGAGGATCTCCTCGGCCTGCCGCGGCTCGGTGATCATCCCGACGGCGCCGGTCCGGATGCCGGCCTCCTGGCGGATGCGCCGGGCGAACGGCACCTGATAACCCGGGCCGACCGGAATCCTCACTCTTGGCAGGGTCCCGCCGGAGGAGGCGTCGATCAGGTCCACGCCGGCCTCCTTGAGCCGCTTCGCCAGCTCGACCGACTGCTCGACGTCCCAGCCTCCTTCCGCCCAGTCGGTGGCCGAGACCCGCACGAAGAGCGGCAGCTCCTCCGGCATCGCCCCGCGCACCCGCTCGGCCACCCGTAGCGCCAGGCGCATCCGGTTCTCCAGGCTGCCGCCGTAGCGGTCCTCCCGGTGGTTGCTCAGCGGCGAGAGGAACTGGTGGAGCAGATAGCCATGGGCCGCGTGGATCTCGATCACCCGGAAGCCCGCCGCCAGCGCGCGCCGGCCGGCGCTCTCGAAAGCGTCGACTACCTCGTCGATCCCCGCCTCGTCCAGCGCTACCGGCACCGGGTTCCCCTCGGCGAATGGGATGGGGCTGGGGCCCACCACGGTCCAGCCTCCTTCCTCAGGAGCCAGGATCGGACCGCCACCCTTCCACGGCGGCAGGGTGCTCGCCTTGCGTCCCGCGTGGGCCAGTTGGATGCCGGCGACCGCGCCCTGGCCGTGGACGAACCGCGCGACGCGGTCCAGGGGCTCAACGTGCGCGTCGCTCCAGATCCCCATGTCCGCCGGGGAGATCCGGCCGTCGCGCGTGACCGCCGTGGCCTCCACCACGATCAGCGCCGCCCCGCCCACCGCCCGGCTGCCGAGATGGACCAGATGCCAGTCGTTGCACATCCCCTCCTCGGCGCTGTACTGGCACATGGGGGACATGGCGATCCGGTTGCGGAGGGTCATACCGCGGAGGGTCAGCGGGGTGAGGAGGGTGGGGGAGTCGGCGGGTCGGTCGGTCATGCGCGCATCGTAGCGCCATTTCAATTGACACCCTCCTCACCCGCGATATACAACGCGTCCAGGCTTTAACGGTAAAGGAGGAAGGAAAATGCGTCGTAGCTGTTTGTGGATCGTAGCCTTCGCCCTTTTTGCTCTTCCCCTGTCGGCCCAGAGTCAGACCCGGCCCATCTGTGCTCAGCCCAAGGCGGCCGAGCAACCCCTCTTCTTCGAGGTCCCCGGCGCGAAAGTGGGAACGCCGGCGCCGGTTTTCAAAACCTATCTCCCCAACTGCAACGACTGCACGTGGGACCTGCCGTGCGACACTGAGTGCGGATACGACCCGGGCAAGGGCGGGCCGGTCACGTGCGGCGAGTACGGGGGGATCTGCACGCCGCGGTGACGGTGATCTGGGAGTCTCCAGAAACGGCGATGGTGATCATCCCTGAGCCACTCGCGGAATCCTGCGATCGAACGCCGGAGCGCAGGGCCTGGCTCGAACGGCTTCCGGACGCCATCCACGAGCTACAAGACAGGTGGTCGCTCTCGCTGGAAGCCCCTTTCGATGGCGATGACGTGAGCTGCTCCTGGGTAGCGCGCGCCGTGCGTGCTGACGGTACCCGCGCCGTGCTCAAGCTCGGCATGCCCCACTTCGAAGGGGCACACGAGATCCAGGCACTGCGCTTCTGGGACGGCAGCCCCACGGTGCGCCTGCTCGAAGCCGATGTCGACCTCAACGCCATGCTGTTGGAACCGTGTCAGCCCGGGACCGCGCTCCGAGAGCTGCCGGAGCGAGAACAGGATGTCATCGTGGCCGGGTTGCTCCGCCGTCTTTGGAACAGGCCCTCGGCGCCGCACCCCTTCCGTCCACTCTCTGTGATGACGGCGCATTGGGCGGACGAGACGATCGCGGCCGCGCATAAGTGGTCTGATGCCGGGCTCGTCCAAGAGGGTCTCCGTCTGTTCGACGAGCTGTCTCGTCCGTCAGCCGAGGACGTGTTGCTGGCCACGGATCTGCACGCAGGCAATGTGCTGCGGGCCCAGCGAGAGCCGTGGCTCGTGATCGACCCCAAACCCTTCGTCGGTGATCGTGCCTACGACGCGACGCAACATCTCTTCAACTGCAAGGGCCGGCTGCTCACCGCTCCGGACGCAACGATCCACCGCGTTGCCGACCTCCTCGGGGTTGATGGCGAACGGGTCCGGTTGTGGATGTTCGCACGCTCGGCGGCGGAGCCACGCGACGTCTGGAACGACGACTCCTTCATCTTGGCGAGACTGCTGGCTTGAGGGCGCGGTGGCCTCTCCCGCCCGGGATTTCAATCCGGGCGACGATCAGCGCTATCGTATCCTATGTGATACACTCCCAGCGTGATCGAGGTGCGCCAGACCGAGCAGTATGCAAGGTGGTTCGCCTCGCTCCGGGACCGCGCGGCCCGCGTTCGGATCGACGTGCGAATTCGCCGGCTCTCCCTTGGTAATCTCGGCGATGTCAAGGCGGTGGGGGAAGGCGTTTCCGAGTTACGGATCGACTACGGCCCAGGGTACCGGGTCTACTTTGTCCAGAGAGGGAGCGAATTCATTCTCCTCCTGGCAGGCGGCGACAAGTCGTCGCAAGACGCCGACATCCGCGTGGCCAAGGCGCTAGCGCGAGAATTGTAGGAGAAGCACATGGCCAAGACGACGACGCTTCCCTGGGACCCGGCAGAGCACCTTGAGACGGAAGAAGATATGGCTGCCTATCTGGAGGCTGCCCTGGAAGAGGGAGACCCCTCGCTGGTCGCCGCGGCGCTTGGCGACATTGCGCGCGCCAAGGGCATGACGCAGCTCGCCCGCGACACAGGGCTTGGGCGAGAGAGTCTGTATAAGACCCTTTCCCCCTCGGGCAACCCGGAGCTCGCCACCCTCCTCAAGATCGTAGGTGCGCTCGGTCTGCGCTTGCACGCGACGCCAGCCGGAACCAAGAGCACGGGTTGACCCTTCCGCAGGCCGCCGCCCTCCTGCCGCCCCCGGCGGGGCTCTATAGGCGGTGGGGGAATGCGCCGACCCGGGGCTCACGCCGCCGGGCCCTGGGGTTGACACCCCAGGCCGAGCAAATTCCGCCCTGGGGGCGGTCTCCCTTGCAGAGTCCTCCTGATCCGGTGGGCCTTCCGTGCGAAGATAGATGCGTGGCTTTCTACATTTCTATCTTCACACCCGCAGGAAACCTTCACCCCGGGGGTTCCATCCCCCAAACGGCACCCGGACCGGGGCGCGACATCAGGAGGGCGGCATGATGGCACGACGAAGCGCAGGGATGCTGGCGGTTCTGCTCGGGTTGACGATGCCGGGGCTGGGGTTGGGGGCCACCATCGCGGCGGCGCCGGCCTTCGCTCCCGCTCCCGGGACGTTCTCGGCGCCGGTGACGGTCACGGTCAGCTCGAAGACGGCCGGGGCGACGATCTACTACACGACGGACGGGTCCAGCCCGTCCCGCCAGAAGAGCCCGGTCTACAAGGGCCCTCTCACGCTCGGCGCCACCGCCACCCTCAAGGCGATCGCGTTCAAGAGCGGATTCCGGGCCAGCCCCATCTCCTCCGGCGTCTATACCATCAACGCGCCGCCTCCCCCCTCGGAGACCGGCGGCACGCTCTTCCTCGCCTCGCTCACGCCCCAGGTCGGCGCGGCCAGCTCGGGGTCCGGCTCCGCGAGCCTGACCCTGACCCAGGACCAGAAGGCGGCGGTGCTCCGCTATTCGTACTCCAGCCTCACGGGGCCGATCACCAGCCAGCACATCCACGGCCCGGACGGCGCGATCCTCTTCGACCTCGACACCACGGCGCCCCAGGCCGACGGCTCACGGGTCTGGCGGATCCAGCCGGCCGGGACCTATGACACGGCGAAGATCCTCGCCTCGCTGCGGGACGGCGGGTGCTATCTCAACCTCCACACCGCGGCCTACCCGGCGGGGGAGATCAAGGGCTATTTCCGCCAGTCGAGCGGCAGCCAGACGTTCATGCCGCCGCCCCCGCCGCCAGCCCTCCCCGGAGGGACGCCCACCTCCCAGGACGCCGCCCGCTTCCTCTTCCAGGCGACCTACGGGCCGCGGCCCGGCGAGGTAGAGGCCTTGCAGCAGAAGGGCTTCGCGAGCTGGCTCGACGAGCAGCTCGCCATGCCCACGGCCTCCCATCTCGCGGCCTACGACCAACTGCTGGCCTCCTCGGGCGAGCAGTCCAGTCCCGGGCTGGTGCGGGAGTCCTTCTTCGCCCAGGCCGTGCAGGGGCCCGACCAACTCCGCCAGCGGGTCGCCTTCGCCCTCTCCGAGCTGTTCGTCGTCTCGGACCAGGACGCCGTGCTGCGCAACAACCCGGAGGCCCTGGCCTCGTATCTCGACCTGCTGGCGGGGAACAGCTTCGGCAATTTCCGGGATCTGCTGGAGGGCGTGACGCTCAGCCCCGCCATGGGGATCTACCTCGACATGGCCGGGAGCAGCAAGTCGATCCTCGAGCGGGGGGTCAACCCCAACGAGAACTACGCCCGGGAAATCCTGCAGCTCTTCTCGATCGGCCTCTACGAGCTCCACCCCGACGGCTCGCTCCGCCTCGACTCCACCAACCAGCCGATCCCGACCTACGACCAGGACGTGGTGAAGGCGTTCGCACGCGCCTTTACCGGCTGGACGCTGGGGGGCCAGAACCAGGCCGATCCGCGGAAGTTCTTCCGCCCCGAGCGCAACTTCCGCATCCCGATGGAGCCCTGGACCCTGTACCACGCCACGGACGAGAAGCGGCTGCTCGACGGCGCCGTCCTGCCGGCGGGGCAGAGCGCGCGGACCGATCTCCAGCAGGCGCTCGACCTCATCGTCCGTCACCCCAACACCGGGCCCTTCTTCTGCCGCGGCCTGATCCAGAAGCTGGTGACCGGCAACCCCAGCCCGGGCTACGTCTACCGCTGCGGGCAGGCGTTCGCCGACAACGGCGCCGGGGTGCGCGGGGACCTCAAGGCGGTGCTGCGTGCCATCCTCCTCGACTACGAGGCGCGGGCGGCGTCGCTCGCCACACGGCCGGACGAGGGACACCTGCGCGAGCCGGTGGTGCGTGTGGCCGGGCTGCTGCGCACCCTCGACGCCAGGCCCCGCAACGGCCGCTGGCGCTTTGCCCGGTCGTTCGACCAGGCGGGGAGGAGCACCGGCCAGACCCCGCTGCGCTCGCCCACGGTGTTCAACTTCTTCGAGCCCGGCTATGCCCTGCCGGGGGAGATCGCGCAGTCGGGCCTGGTCTCGCCGGAATTCCAGATCGCCACCGAGACGACGGTCGTCGGCGCCGGCAACTTCCTGAAGGCCGTGCTGGGGGCGGGAGGGCCGACCAGCCTCCTGGTCCTCAACCTGGCGCCGTTCCAGACGCCGCAGGTGGCCAGTGACGAAGCTCTCTTGGACCGGGTCAATCAATTGCTCTTCGCCGGCGCGATGTCGGACGCCACGCGGGCCACCCTGCGCGGCGCCCTCGCCGATCCCGCTTTCCCCCGTCAGGCCAACCCGCGCGTGATCACGCTCCTGTGGCTCGCCAGCCTGGCTCCCGAATCCGTGGTCCAGAAGTAGGAGGAGACTGCAATGAGCGAGATTCGAGGCACCACCCGCCGCCAATTCCTGGGCCGCACCGCCTGCGCCGCGGTCGGCATGACCGCCCTGGGCCACACCATCTTCGACCTCCAGCGCATCGCCGCCGCGGCGCCGCTGGTCGATTCCAAGTCCCTGGTCTGCATCTTTCTCTATGGCGGCAACGATGGCAACAACGTCGTGGTTCCGACCCTGGCCGGGGACTACGCGCAGTACGCCGCCGTGCGCTCCGGCCTGGCCCTGCCGCAGAGCGCGCTGCTGCCGCTGAATCTCCTCGCGCCCACCCCGGGGGACTCGCGGCAGTGGGGGCTCCATCCCAGCCTCAAGGGGGTCCAGGGGCTGTTCAACGCCGGCCG
This sequence comes from Thermoanaerobaculia bacterium, assembly GCA_045807625.1. Classification (GTDB taxonomy): domain Bacteria; phylum Acidobacteriota; class Thermoanaerobaculia; order Multivoradales; family UBA5704; genus DATARR01. Next base: position 38,013 of record JBJMHA010000031.1, read on the forward strand.
GGCCGCGCTGGTGGGGAACGTGGGGCCGCTGGTGGCGCCGCTCACCCGCGACGAGTACCTCAACCGCAGCGTGGCGGTGCCGCCGCAGCTCTTCTCCCATAGCGACCAGACGGTGCACTGGCAGACCTCGCTGCCCGACCAGCCGGCGAAGAGCGGCTGGGGGGGGCGCACCGCCGACCTGCTGCGCTCACTCAACGAGAGCTCCCGCATCTCGATGTCGATCTCGGTCGCGGGCACCAACACCTTCCAGGTCGGCAACGTGGTCACTCAGTATCAGGTGTCGCCGGAGGGGCCGGTGGGGCTGACCTCCTACGTCGCCGCCGACCAGGGCTCCGACCCCTCCTCGAACGCCATCCGGAGCCTGCTCTCGCGCACCTACGTCAACCTTTTCGAGCGCGGCTACGGCGGCATCTTCAAGCGCGCCATCGACAACCAGGAGCTGCTCGCGGGCACGCTGGCCGGGGCGCCCACGCTCACCACGCAATTCCCGGACTCCGACCTCGGGAGCCAGCTCAAGATGGTGGCGCAGCTCATCTCGGTGCGCGAGGCGCTGGGGCTGCGCCGGCAGGTCTTCTTCTGCGCCGCCCAAGGGTTCGACACCCACGGCGGCCAGATCGGCACGACCCCGCTCGACGGCACCCAGGCCGACCTGCTCGCCGATCTCGACGGCGCCGTCACCGCCTTCGACGCCGCCATCGCCGAGCTGAAGGTGGCCGATTCGGTGACCGCCTTCACGGCCTCGGACTTCGGCCGCACCTTCATCTCCAACGGCGACGGCTCGGACCACGGCTGGGGCAACCACCACTTCGTGGTCGGCGGCTCGGTGCGGGGGGGCCGGATCTACGGCCAGCTCCCCACGCTCGCCCTCAGCGGCCCGAACGACGCCGGCGACGGCCGCTGGATCCCCACCACCTCGGTGGACGAGTACGCGGCGACCCTGGCCCGCTGGTTCGGCGTGGCACAGAGCGACCTGCCGCTCGTGCTGCCGAATCTGGGGCGGTTCGGGACGCCGGATCTTGGGTTCATGGGGTAGGAGGTACGCGACGGGTTTAATTTGGGACGCATGAGACACCGGCGTTCCCGCTCACCGGGGATTGGCAGTGACGACCTCGAGGAGATACTCGGCGAGGAGATCGCTGCCGCGCGGGTGCAGGCCCTCGATCCGGAGCCGGTAGCGCCCGGGGCCGAGCCCGGACACCGAAACCGAGGTCCCTTCGTCGCCCAGGAGGGTCTTGCCTGGCCGGCGGGTGGTCCAGAGCACCTTGCGGTCTCGATCGAGCAGCTCGAGGCGATACTCGTCGTAGCCGGGATGATCGTCCAGGCTGACCGCCACTTTGAAGCCTTTCGCCTGGGCCGGAATCTGCACGGTATTCACCACGCCCCCTCCGCGCAGGAAACCGCTCTTGGGAGTCTCCTGCCCGCGCAAGGCAAACCGGGGTGCGACGGAGACCACGATCTCCCGGGAGGCGACAGCGGTCTGGCCCTGCCTTTCCGGCGCCGGTCGGGTCCGGCGGAGCTCGTCCAGCGCGGAGGTCAGCTCGGCGACCCGGGCCTCGAGCTCGCGCTCGGCCTCGGCGAGGGAGCGCCGGGCAGCAGCGAGCACCGCCTCCCGCTCTTGCAGCCGCTGCTCGAGGAGGGCCAGCCGCTGGCGATCCCGCTGCATCGTGACCGCCGACCACACGGTGAGACCGAGGACGGCGAGCAGCAGGGCGGCCGCCAGCCCCAACAGGAAGCGCGAAGCCCGCTGCGGCGTCTGGCGCTGGGCGGCGCCGGCGATCGGCCGGACCGTCGACGCCTTCCACGGCAGGTGCCGGGCGAGAGATTCCCAGGCCTCCTGCCGGAGTGACTCTGGGCCCGCAGCCCCTCCTTCCGTGGAAGCCGCTTCGAAATCCCGCAGCTCGAGAAGCAGCCCCGCGCATCGGTCGCAGAGAGACAAGTGCTCCTGCAGGACCTCGCGCTCCGCCGCCGGCAGCGTGCCCTGGCGGTAGGCGATCAGGCGCTTCAGGCAGGCATGCGGGCCGATGTCCTCGGATTCCTCGGACGCGAGCTCGCGGAGCGCCGCTTTCAGGTCGATGCGGTTCTCGTCCATGGGATCCCCTCAGAGATCGAAGTCCGCAAAAGTTTCTCCCAACTCCATCTGGAGGCGCTTGCGGGCTTTGAACAGTTGGACCTTGACCGTTGAGGGCGAGATCTGGAGGATCTCGGCGATCTCGTCATAGTCGAGGTCCTGGAACACCCGCAGGCGCACGCAGCGCCGCATCTGAGCCGGCAAGCCGGCGACGGCCTGGGCCAGGAGCTCCCGCATTTCCTTGCCCAACAACTGCCGCAACGGCGCAGGCGCCTCCGCGCCGCGCGGGCTGCCGCCGGCCGCCGCGGGCGGCGAGCCCACGGCTTCCCCTTCCGCCAAAGGTACTTCACGACCGGCGCGCTTGCCGGCGGTGCGGCGGCGCACGGCTTTGATGGCCGTATTCGAGGCGATCCGGAACAGCCAGTGCTCCCACCGAGCCTCGCCGCGGAACGATTCGATACCACGATAGACCCGAAGAAACGTCTCCTGGATCAGATCCTGGCACTCTTCGGTGGAAAATCCCCGGTGCTCGAAGAACCGGAACAGCGGCCAGTAGAAACGGTCGAAGAGGAGCCGATAGCTCTCCTCGCGGCCGGGGCCGTGCCGCAACCGCTGGAAGATCGCCTCGATCGACTCTCCCTGCTGGCTCATCGCTTACTGCCAGTCTCCAAAAAGTTGGAAGGCGGCCCAGAAGAACGGAGCCGAGGCATCCATCTCCACCGTCCGGCCATTCACGGTGGTGATCTGAATCGGTTTGCGAATCAATTCGACCTGAGCCTGCCGCAGGGCTTCGTCCTTGGAGAGCCCGGCGGCATAATGGCGGTGAAAGCGCGCCATCAGCTCGGCGGTGGCCTGGTCGGAGACGCTCCACAGGGAGGCGACGACCGAGCGTGCGCCGGCGTACTGGAAGGCGCGCGTAAGCCCGATCAGTCCCTCACCACTCAGCTCCCGTCCGAGAGCGGAGTCGCAGGCCGAGAGCACCACGAGATCCGCGTCGAGCCGCACGCTCTCAAGGATCTCCCAGACCTGGAGCAGGCCGTTATCGCGGCCGGGGGGGAGCTCCTCCGGGATGGTCAGGACCAGGGCGGAGTCGAGAGGCGCACGGTCGTCGAGGTATCCATGGGTGGCGAAATGCAGGACGCGCGCGTCCCGACCCACGGTCTTGGCCCGTTCTTCGGTGGCTTGCTCGCCGAGGAAGAGACGCGCTTCCGGGTAGACCCCGGCGATGCGCTCGACCTCGCGGCGGGTATGCGGCAGGGGCGTCCAGTTGAAGCTGCGCAGGTCTCTCAGGTTGCGCAGGGTTGGAGCGCGGGTGTCCTGGCTCGGCGCGAGACCTTGCGGGTAGTGGGGGTCCCCGAAAGCGACGAGACCCGCTGCGGCGGGCCGCGAAGGATCGCTGCGGGCCGCGCGAAGCGCTCCGTAGACGGTCAGTGAGAGCGCCGTGTGCAAAGGCTTCCACTCCGCCAGGAATTGCCTGCGGCCGCCCGGGTCACGGCGGAGCGCGCCAAACGGCAGGCGGTGTAGAGGGCCGTCCGGAAGGATCAGCACCCGCCGGCTCTTCCCGGCCAGGTCGGCCACCGGACCGATCAGGGTACGGTAGAGCGCCCGGGCGAGGCTGGCGGATTCGGCGTCCGCCAGGGGCTGCTTGACCTTCTCCAAAAAACGATCGATATCCTGGCGCAACCTCTTCTCGCCGACCGGCAGGACCTTCACCCGGAGACCGCCTTCGCGGGTCAGAGCGAAGAGGGCGGTCCGCTTCTCGCCGACGCTGTAGGAGAGGGCCAGCGTACCGGGATCGAGGACCTTTCCGGGCGGCGGCCAGATCGAGGGGCTGCGGCTGGCGCAGCTCGGCGAGACGCGGCGAGGCCTTGCGGATCTCGGCAGCGACCTCGTCGCGTTCCCGGCGGAGGCGGCTCAGCTCGTGGTGGAGGGCCTCCCGCGCCGCTTCGCCGGCCGCAGGGGTCCACTGCGCCAGCTTGCGCAGAGTCTGGTCGTAGCGTGCCGCGTTGTCCCGCCGGGAGCGCTCGAGCGCGTCGGGGATCTCGCCGGAGAAGGTGAGATCGCGTTCGGCCAACAGGGTCAGAAAGCTCCGTGCCCGGGAACGCTCCATCAGGTGGAAGGCTTCGGCGGCGTGTCCCCGTTCGAGCGCGAGCTCGATGGCGTCGTGGTAGATCTCCGCGTAGCTTGCCCGAAACGTGGCCTGCAAATCCTGAGAGCTCCCAAGCTTGCCGACTTGGGACTCCAGCGCGTCGACGGCTCGGGCGAGGTATTGCGCCGCCTGGGTGGACCGATGCATGCGGCGGTATAGTCGCCCGAGTTGTTGAAGCGTCTCGGCTTCTTCGATCGTTCCCGGCGCCAGGCGCTCAAAGATCGCCAGAGCCCGACGTTGAAAATCCCGCGCCAGATCGAAGTTGCCGCGCGCCTCGGCGACCCTCCCGATATGGCTCAGATTGTAGGCTGTATAGAGGCTTCCGGGGTCCAGCCGTTCGTGGATCTCCAAGGCGCGGCGGTGGTGGTCCCAAGCCCGGCTCAGATCGCCCTGCAGCCTCGCGATCGTCCCGAGCAGGTCCAGGTTCTCTGCCACACGGATGCCATCGGGAGCGGCCTTTCCCCAGATCTCCATCGCACGCTGAAAGTGCTTCGTCGCTGCAGTGAGATCGCCGCGTTCCTCGGCGATCAAGCCGAGATTGGTCAAGATGGCCGCGGTCCCCGGGCTCTCGGGAGCCAGCCTCTGCCGGATCTCCAGCGCGCGCTGAAGCACCTCCGCCGCGAGCTCGCTGTCGCCGCGAGCCCTCGCCAACCCTCCCAGATTGATGAGGATCGAGGACATGTCAAGACTGCCGGGAGCCTTTTTCTCCTGGATCGCCAGAGCGCGTAGGAGGTCCGCCGAAGCCTGCTCGTAGAGACCGCGCGCCTCGACATCGAGGGCCAGACGGGTCAGGGTCCAGGCGACCGCCAGACTGTCCGGGGACCACCGCTCGAAGATGGCCAAGGCACGCTGGTCATAGTCGAACGATTCCTCCGTGTCGCCTCGCGCCCACGCCAAATCACTGAGGCTGATCAGGCTTTCGGCGACTTCCCGGCTATCCGGCGACCAACGCTGCCGGATCGCAAGGGCATGCGTCTGAAGCTTCTCGACCTCGTCCAGCCGATTCTGCAGAAGCAGGATGGTTCCCAACTTCGCGGTCGTGCGTGCTACCTGGAGGCTCTCTCCCCAGGCCGCTTCGCCGACCTCCAGGGCCGCACGGAAGCTCTCTTCCGCACGGCGCATCTCATTCGCAAACCGGTAGCTCTCCCCCAGCGCCATCCCGACCGCGACCCGGGTCTGCGGATCTTGCGCCGCCGCCAGGGCCGCTTGCAGAGTCGATCGCGCCTTGGCCCCCTGCCCGCCCTTCGCCCAGGCTTCGCCGGCCTGAAGGAGGACCCAGGATCGCAGACCCGGCGCGGCCTGCGGCTCGGCGCGTTGAGCCAACTGATTCCACAAGGCGACGCCGCCCTCCACGTCTCCGGCCTCGACCTGCCGGCGCCCCTCCGTATACATCTGGAGAAGATCCGCCGCCATCCGGGGCCGCATTTCTGCATCCCACTCGGGACCCTTCTGGATCTCGAAGGAGGTCGCCACGCCGTCCCGTTCGCCGTGGAGCCGGACAGTCCCCCGTGGCGCCTGCTCGGTCTGCACCCACAACCAGTCGAAGACCGTTTGGATCTCCCCCTTGTCTCCTTCGGGATTGGCCGGCGGATCGGGCGCCCTCTCCCACGTGAGAAGAAGATCTCCGGGACGGAGCCCCGCTTTCTCCAGGGCTGATCCTGTGCTGACCTCCTCGACGACAACGCCGGGTCCGCCCGTTTCCACAACGCTACCAGCGCGATCCTGTGGGGATGCCGCACCGGCAAGCCCGAGGAAGAAGAGGGCCATGATGGAAAGCGCTCGCTGCTGCCTGAAGCTCATGGCTAGATGATTATAAGCGGGGGCCGAACGCCTGTAGTGCCGCACCACGGCAACTCGCCGCCGTGCGTCCCTCGGTTATAGATGACCGCCGTCGAAGTTCCCTTTCAGCCGAGCTCTCACCGAACCGTAAACCGGTACGACGATTCGGGGTCTTTCTTGGGTGAGCGCAGCAGCACGCTGTGACCGAGAGGCTCGCCTCTCCAGTGTTACGACCGACAGACAAGGAGGAAGTATGTTCCCCACCGGGAAGTCGTCTCTTGCCATATTGATTTTGGCTCTCTGCTCTCTGCCGGTTCTCGCCAGAGGACCCCTCGGAGAGGAGCCGACGCGCTTCGTGGCGATCTCCAAGATGCCGGCCCCTCAGGTTCAGAAGCGGCTCGATGGGCTGCTCTATCGGTGGGAGACCTATGAGCTGGACCTGCCGGCTCTCGCGCGTCAAGCCCGTAACACCGGCCGTGTCACGCTGCACTCCGGCGGCCGAGTCTTCGACCTGGAGCTCGAGCTGAACAACCTGAGAGCACCCGGCTATAAGCGTGTACGCCAAACCAGCCGTGGACCGGTGGAGGAAAAGCCGACGCCAGTCGCCACGTTCAAAGGATACGTCGTGGGGGACCCGGATAGCATTGTAAGGCTCCTCATTCAGCCGGACCTCTTCCAGGGATATATCCATACGGCCGACGAGTGGATCTTCATCGACCCGCTACGGAAGTATGCCAGGTCCTCCGCACCGACCGAGATCGTCCTGTTCGACAATGACGATGTGCGACCCGAGGCCGCGGCTCTCTGTGGAACCGGAGATCTGATGCATCGCGTACACGATCTGATGAAATCGCAGGAGGTTCCGCGTCTCACGAGCACGACGGGAAAGGCTGTTATCTCGCCTCCGACTCTGGCGCGGGCCGACATCGCCACTGACGCGGACTATGAGTATTATCAGATTTACGGCGCTACCACCAACAGCCAGATCGAAGGCATCCTCAATTCTGTGGACGGCATCTACAAAGCCGACTTCGCAGTGACACTGCGGATTGTGTTCCAGTGCTACTGGGACACCACCCAGCCTCCATATCCCCATCCACCGTATCCATATACCTCGAACATCCATGAGACTTTGCTCGAAAGCTTTAAGAACTACTGGAACAGCAACTATGCCAATATAGCTCGGGATCTAGCGCACCTTTTTACAGGCAAGGTTCTCGTGGATCAGTTTGGTAATTTGAAGGACGGCGTCGCATACCCCGGGAAAGTTTGCAACGACCCCAGTAGCTCGTATTCCCTTTCCCGTAATCGTACTCTCATGACTAAGCTCACGGCTCACGAAATCGCTCACACCCTCGGTGCAGAACATGACGACCAGATCGCTCCGACTAGGGTTAGCTGCGACGGCACAGGCCCAATCATGTGCGGTACGGTCCAGATCAATGGGCCCAGCTCCTTCTCGGACGTCTCGAAGGAAACCATCACAAACTTCGTCAGAAACTACGGCATCTGTCTCGACCGGCTGCCGATGACGTATTACACGATTATAACCAATCAGATACCAGAGACCTCAGTTTCTGGCACCGGCTATGAGGCGGGACACCAGTTCAGCTCGAGTCAGGACGGTTACATCACGGCGTTGCGTTTCTGGAAGGCTTGTGGCGAGACCTATAACGCGCACACCGGCAACCTGTGGACGGACGCGAATAGAAGCAAGCCTCTGATATCCGTGCCCTTCAAGAACGAGACCGACTGCGGCTGGCAGGAAGAGTACCTGCCATACCGCGTCAAGATAACGGCGGGCACGTTGTATTGGGTGACGTACAACGAGAACATCTTGCAAGCGAAGACCGGCTGCGGCATCTCTCCGCCGATCACCAATGGTCCGCTGACGGCTTGGGGCAGCGCCTACTCGGATGCCAATAGCCCTGGCAAATTCCCTACTCATGGAAGCTGTAGCAACTTCTTTGCAGACGTTTACTTCACGTATTAGCGTGACAACCAACGGAGGAGGAGTCATGGAAAAAAACCAACTGAAGACCAAGAAGTCGAGTCGGTTCGCTTTTCACAAAGAGACCCTCCGACGTCTCGAAGATTCAGAGTTGCAGGGAGTGGCCGGTGCGGCAAGGACATACAAACCGGTAGGCTTCGCTGAGGACACCACTCCCATCTACGACTATGTGGACGAACCCTAGAGCTCGGTGAGCGACCTGCCGCTGGTGCTGACGAATCTGGGGCGGTTCGGGAAACCCGGATTTAGGCCTCATGGGGTAGGGCGGCGGGAGAAGAGGGCCGGGCCAAGGGGGATCAGATGAGGGGCCGCCCCGAAGGGGCGGCATTCTTCCGGAGTACCTGACGCGTCAAGCATCTTGCAAACGTCCCCCCTCTGTGGTAAACAGGCCAACTAGCTCTTTCCAGCGGACCCCCCGAAGGCCCGTCCTGGAGCCTTCGCCGAGCCCGCCCCCGTGCGGTCTCTCCTCGGCCCCCCTAGTCCGGCGGGGCCGCGCGGCCAGATCCACCTCGGTTTCGGTGACGCCCCGGCGCGTCGAAGGAGGTTGGCCTGATGAATCTCTCCCGTAGGGACTTCCTGAAAATCGGAGCGGTTGGAGGTGCGGGCATCACGGTCTTCGGCTTCGACCTGGCCCCCGCCTACGCCCAGATGCGCGAGCTGAAGATCGCGCGCGCCACCGAGACGCGCTCGATCTGCCCCTACTGCTCGGTGAGCTGCGGCGTGATCATCTACACGCTGGGCGACAAGGCGAAGAACGTCACCCCGCAGGTGGTCCACGTCGAGGGGGACCCGGACGCCCCGATCAACCGCGGGACGCTCTGCCCCAAGGGTGCCTCGCTCCAGCAGGACATCCTCAACGAACGGCGGCTCACCAAGCCGCAGGTCCGCCGGCCCGGCTCCGACCACTGGGAGGACATCTCCTGGGACACCGCCCTCGACGAGATCGCCCGCAAGGTGAAGACGACCCGCGACGCCACCTTCGTGGACGTCGACCCTCAGGGAAAGCCGGCCAACCGCTGCGAGGGGATCGCCTTCACCGGCGGCTGCACCGACACCAACGAATTCAATTTTCTGGTCGTCAAGACCATGCGCAGCCTGGGGGTCTGCTACCTGGAGAACCAGGCCCGGGTCTGACACGGCCCCACGGTCTCAAGTTTGGGACCATCGTTCGGACGTGGGGCCATGACCAATGGCTACACCGACATCAAGAACACCGACATGATGTTGATCATGGGTGGCAATCCCGCGGAGAACCACCCGTGCGGCTTCAAGTGGGCCATCGAGGCGAAGCGGGTCCGCAACGCCAAGATGATCGTGGTGGATCCACGGTTCACCCGCACGGCGGCCACCGCCGACCTCTTCCTCCAGATCCGGGCCGCTTCGGACATCGCCTTCCTCGGTGGCATGGTCAATTACGCCATCGCCAACAACCGCCTGGCCCATGACTATCTGGTCAACTACACGAACGCCGCCTTCATCGTGAAGGAAGGCTTCAAGCTGCCGGAGGACGGCCTCTACTCGGGGTACAACCCGCAGACGCAGGTCTACGACAAGTCGACCTGGAACTACGAGGAGGGGAGCAACGTCACCGGTAAGCCGGTCGCGCCCGCGGCGGTCCCGGCAGCGTCTCCACCGCCCGCTCCCGCCCCTCCGGCCGCCGCCGCCAAGCCCGCGCCGGCTGCCAGTCCTGGTGCCAGCGCCGGCTCGCCGGCGCATAGCGCCTCCGCGAAGGGAGCTACGGGCACCGGCGGCGGGGGAGAGGCACCGAAAGGTTTCTATCCCGCCGGCAAGGAGGTCGGCGGCAAGGGGACCGCGGGCGCTCCGCCGGCCACCCTGCCGCCGAACGTCGCCTACGACCTGTCGCTGCAACATCCGCGCTGCGTCTTCCAACTGCTCAAGCGTCAGTACTCGCGCTACACGCCGGAGATGGTCGAGCGCGTCACCGGCATCCCGAAGGACCAGTTCCTGAAGGCCGCCGACCTGTTCACCTCCGTCCGCAAGGACGGCGACATGAAGAAGGTCGCCACGATCATCTACGCGGTCGGCTGGACGCAGCACACCTTCGGCTCGCAGATCATCCGCACGGCGGCCATCCTGCAACTGCTGCTGGGGAACGTCGGCCGGGCCGGCGGCGGGGTGAACGCCCTGCGCGGGCATTCGAACATCCAGGGCGCCACCGACATGGCCGGCATCTTCGACAACCTGCCGGGCTATCTGAAGGTGCCCGCCCCCGCGGATACCGACTTCGCGGCCTATATGAAGCGCACCACGCCGACCGCCTCGAAGCCCGGGGAGTGGAATTCGTACAACTATTGGTCGAACACCCCCAAGTTCGCCGTCTCCTTGCTCAAGGCGCTGTACGGCGACGCGGCGAAGCAGGAGAACGACTGGGCCTTCAACTACCTGCCGAAGGTGGACCGCAACTACTCGTGGACTCAGATCTGGGACAACATGTACCGCGGCAAGGTCAAGGGGATGCTCGCCTTCGGCATGAACGGCGTCGCCATCGGCCCGGACTCGCAGAAGAACATCGACGCCCTGAAGAAGGCCGACTGGCTGGTGGTGGGCGAGATCTATCCGGACGAGACCAGCGAGTTCTGGATGGCCCCCGGCATCAGCAGGGACGACATGAAGAAGATCAACACGACCGTCTACCGCCTCCCCTGCGCGGGGTTCGCGGAGAAGGACGGCTCGATGACCAACTCGTCCCGCTGGCTGCAGTGGAAGAACGTGGCGCTGCCGCCGCCCGGACAGGCGCGGCTGGACCAGGACATCATCGCGCAGATCTTCCTCAAGGTCCGCGACCTGTACAAGAAAGAGGGCGGAAAATTCCCCGATCCCATCCTGAATCTCACCTGGCCCTACACCGATCCGCGGCATCCGTCGCTCTCGGAGATCGCCAAGGAGGTCAACGGCAAGGCGCTGGCCGACCTGGAGGACCCGAAGACGCAGCAGCAGATCAAGGCGGGCCAGCAGCTCCCCGGTTTCTCCTGGCTCAAGGACGACGGCACCACCTCCTGCGGCAACTGGCTCTATTGCGGCTCGTGGACCGAGGCGGGCAACCAGATGGCGCGCCGGGGGACGGAGGACCCGTCCGGCCTCGGCATCTATCAGAATTGGGCGTGGTCGTGGCCGGTCAACCGCCGCGTGATGTACAACCGCGCCTCCTGCGATCCTTCCGGCAAGCCGTGGGACCCCGAGCGACGGCAGATCTGGTGGAGCGAGGCCGCCCAGAAATGGGTGGGCAACGACGTTCCCGACTTCAAGGCGGACTCCCCCCCGCAGGAGCATATGGGGCCATTCATCATGAACGCGGAGGGGGTGGGGCGCCTCTTCGCGCCGCTGGCCTTCTTCGCCGACGGCCCGTTCCCCGAGCACTACGAGCCGATCGAGAGCCCGGTGCAGAACGCCTTCCATCCGCAGCAGTCGAACAACCCGGTGGTCAAGAAATTCACCACCGAGGCCGACAAGTACGCCAAGACCGGCGGCGAGTTCAACGTCATCTGCACCACCTACCGGCTCACCGAGCATTACCACTACTGGACCAAGAACAATCCGGTGAACGTGCAACTCATCCCCGAGCCGTGGGTCGAGATGCCGGTCGAGCTGGCGGAGTCGCTGGGAATCAAGGGCGGCGACACGGTGAAGGTGACGAGCATCCGCAGCCATTACATCGCCAAGGCCTTCGTCACCAAACGCATCAAGCCGATGACGATCGACGGCAAGAAGGTCTACCAGATCGGCATCCCGATCCATCAGGGCTTCCGCGGCATCCAGGAGGACAAGGAGAGGAACGCAAGAACGCTGGTCAACGGGCTGTCGCCCACCGTCTTCGATCCCAACGCCTACACGCCCGAGTTCAAGGGCTTCCTGGTCAAGGTAGAGAAGGCCTAGGGGGACACCATGAGCCAGACCAACCTGGAAATCCGCCGCATCTCAGCGCACGCCGGCTCCGTCCCCGGCGCCGGCCTCAAGCGCGACCTCGAGGTCGCCAAGCTGATCGACACCACGACCTGCATCGGCTGCAAGGCCTGCGAGGTCGCCTGCATGGAGTGGAACGGCCTCTCGTTCAGCGACACCACGTTCCAGAACAGCTATCAGACCATGCCAGACACGGCATGGAACTTCTGGAACCTGATCCGCTTCAACGAATACGAGCCCGAGAGCGGCAACCTGATGCTGCTCATGCGCAAGGACCAGTGCATGCACTGCGAGGAGCCGGGCTGCCTGATCGCCTGCCCGGCCGACGGCGCCATCGTGCAGTACGCCAATGGCATCGTCGACTTCAATCAGGACCAGTGCATCGGCTGCGGCTATTGCATCACGGGCTGTCCATTCAACATCCCGAAGTTCAGCCCGACCTCGCGCAAGGTGTTCAAGTGCACGCTCTGCTCGGACCGCGTGGCCGAGGGGCTGGAGCCCGCCTGCATCAAGGCGTGCCCCACCGGCTGCCTGCACTTCGGCACCAAGGCCGAGATGAAAGAGCTGGGGGAGAGCCGCGCGCAGCAGCTCCGCGAGCACTCCGGGTTCGCCCACGCGGGGGTCTACGACCCCTCGGGCGTCGGCGGCACCCACGTGCTCTACGTGCTGCACGACGCCACCAACCCCGAGGCCTACGGCGGCCTGCCCAGCAACCCGCACGTCCCCTGGACGGTCTGGCTGTGGAAACGGCCGCTCAAGTGGCTGGGCAACCTCGCCATGGCCGGCGGCCTGATCGGCGTCTTCGTCCACTATCTGCGCTTCGGTCCGAAGATCGTCGAGGAGGGGAAAGAAGAGCCCCGGGAGGGTAAAGAGCCATGAGCCAGTCCTATCTGCTGCCGAACGGCCGGGTCCTGCGCTACAACTACCGCGAGCGGCTCGTGCACTGGATCGCGGGGTTCTCCTACGTCTATCTCCTGCTCACGGGTCTCGCCTTCTGGAGCCCGTGGTTGTTCTGGATCACCTTGATCTTTGGCGGGCCCACGATTTCGCGCGAGCTGCACCCCTGGGTCGGCGTGATCTTCTTCCTGGGGGTGCTGTGGATGTTCGGCCTCTGGGCCGGTCAGATGCGTTTCACCGCGCAGGACCGCGCCTGGTGGCGCGCGCTGCCGCACTACATCCGCAACGAGGACTCGCAGGTGCCGGACGAGGACCGCTTCAACGCCGGCCAGAAGGCGCTCTTCTGGGGCTTCTTCTGGTGCGGCATCGTGCTGCTCCTCACCGGTTTCGTCCTCTGGGTTCCGCACTGGTTCCCGTGGAGCCTGCGGTTCCTGCGGCTGATCTCGGTGATCCTGCACCCCATCGCCGCGCTCTTCACGATCGCCCTGTTCATCATCCACGTCTACATGGGCACGGCGGTAGAGCGGGGGGCCTTCGGGTCGGTCATCCGCGGCGACGTCTCGCGCACCTGGGCGCAACGGTTCCACCGGGCCTGGTATGAAAGGGTCGCCCGGGAGTCTTCGGCCAAGGAATGAGGGGCTCCAAGTGGGACCGCCGCATTCAGCGGGCGGATGAGCTGGCCGCGGCTCATCCGTTCGCGGCCGAGGGGCTGCGCTTCTACGCGGCCCTGGCGAGCTTCCAGAAGTCGCTCTACGAGGGGCTGGAGCCCGGGATGGGCTCATTGGAGGGCGATCTGGACCGGGCCGCCCTCTTGCCCTGGCTCCCGCCCTTCCTCGAGTTGATCCAACAGATCGCGCCGCCCCCGCTGGCGCAACCGGCCGCCGCCTTGAGCGCCGCGGGAGAGGCGCGCCGGGCAGAGCTGCTGGAAGAGTTCTGGCGGGAGGGCCCGGCGGATCTCGACCCGGTCGAGGGCCTGCTGGCCTGGGCCTTCCTGCAACCCTACGCCGAGCACCTGGCCGACCGGATCAAGCCCGAGGAGATCCACGCCACCCCCTCGCTCTGTCCGCTCTGCGGCGCCCCGCCCCTGGTCGGGGTCCTGAGGCCCCAGGGGGATGGCGGTAAAAGATCGCTGATCTGCTCGCTCTGCGCCCACGAATGGGATTTCCGCCGGATCGTCTGCGCCGCCTGCGGCGAGGAGAGCGTGGAGAAGCTCCCCGTCTACGTCGCCGAGGAGCTCCCCCACGTCCGGGTCGAGGCCTGCGACACCTGCCACTCCTACATCAAGACGATCGACATGACGAAAGAGGGCCGGGCGGTGCCGGTGGTGGACGAGATCGCGGCGATCCCCCTCAGCCTGTGGGCGGCGGAGAAGGGGTATGAGAAGGTGCGGGGAAATTTGTTGGGGGTGTGAACGGGCGTCGGCGGTCAGCCCACCCGGTGTTTGAGCCGCCTCGCAGTAGCGGTGGCGCGCGTGCGCTGAGCCTTGGTGGGTGGCCCCACCTCGGTGACCAGATCCTCGACGTAGCGATCGGTCTCGGCGAGCAGTTCTTGCCGCCGCAGCTCCGCATGTACAGCCTTCTGAAGCAGCTCCGAGGCCGGAAGACCTCGGGCCTTCACCAGCTTGTACAGATCGTCGGGGAGGTAAACGTGCATGCGAGCCATACCCCTAAGTATGCACCTCAAGGCCTCCAGGCGAGCTGGCGAGGAGGGCGTGGTAGAGTAGGGCCAGCTATTTCAGCGGAGACAAATCTCCTGGAGAGCCATTCCCATGGTCTATACCGAGGTTGTAAAGGCGGCTTTGGAATTGGGGGTGATACCGGCCCTTGCTCTATTCCTCGTGGTCGGTATGTTCCTCCAGAACCGCCAGTTGATCAAAGACCGCCGTGACGCGGAAGCGGCCCTGCTGAAGACCATCTCTCAAGTGCTTTCCGATTATCAGCGCCTCTTGGAGCAGGTCAATAAGAAGAGCCCGCAGCGCTCGGAGAGGAAGGGTTAGCTATGCATTATTCCGCTCAATTTATCGATGATGTTGTGGTCGTGTCCCTGCGGGGAAAGATTACTATAGGCGTGGGGGACGAAGCGCTCCGCGGTACGGTATTGCACCACTTGAATGAGGGCGTGAGGAGGATTGTCCTTGACCTGGGAGGTGTCACGACGATCGATTCGAGTGGCACCGGAGAGCTGGTGAGCGCCTATACGACAGTAACCAGCAGGGGCGGGCGTCTGGTTTTGTCCAGAATGCCTCAGAAGGTCCGGGACCATCTGACGATCACCCAGCTCATTACGGTGTTCGATGTCTACGACGACATCGAATCCGCCGTGGCGGCGGTCAAGGCCAAGCCGCTTCCCGTTCTCGGGTGAACGGGTCGGGCTTGAGGTGGCGGTGACCGAGGGCCGCCCTCCCGAGCCCTCACCCCTGCCCCTCTCCCGTCCCCTCCCACCCTCCCTCACCGGGAGAGGGGAACCGCCCGCCCAAGACCACCCCGCAGGGGTTTCTCCCTCTTCTCCCGGCGTGGGAGGGAGAGGGGACGGGAGAAGAGGGCCGGGCCCATGAGGATCAAACGAGGGCCCCAACTTCCTACAAGGCTGTTCCGTATACTCTTGGTCCAGGCACTCTACCCCCTAGACAGGAATGTCCGGGTGCCGTATACGTTTTAAAGGAAATGGTGAGAGCTCGAACGACCACCGCCGTCTGTCTCCTCCTGGCCTGCCTGGCCCCGCTGGCCGGCTGCTCGGGGGGAGGGGCGCGCGCGGAGTCGGGCCGGGAGGCCGGGCTGACCGTCCACCGGGGCTCCTTCCGCCAGCGGCTGATCCTCTCCGGCGAGCTCGCCGCCGCCCGCGGCGAGGCCATGAACGTGCCCCGCACCAACGCCTTCCAGCTCACCATCCGCTGGATGGCCCCGGACGGCGTCCCCGTCAAGGCGGGCGATCCGGTGGTGGCCTTCGACAACTCCCAGTTCTCGACCGACCTGGAGGAGAAGCGGCTCAGTGCCTCTCAGGCCGGGAGCGACCTCGCCACCGCCCAGGCCGAGGTCAAGACCACCGCGTCCGAGCGGCGTTTCAACGTCCAGAAGGCCCGCTCCGACCTGGAGAAGGCCAGGATCGCCGCCTCCATCCCGAAGGACCTCATCTCCCTGCGCGAGTACCAGGAGCGCCAGCTCGCCCTCAAGCACGCCGAGACCGACCTCGCCAAGGCCGAGGAGGTGCTGCGGACCGAGTCGAAGGTGAGCGACACCGACGTCCAGGTGAAAAGGATCTCGCTCGACAAGTCGCGGCGGGAGATCCATACCGCGGAAGAGGCGATCGACGCCCTCAGCCTCAAGGCCCCCCGCGACGGCATGGTGCTCGTGGGCACCCACCCCTTCGAGGGGCGCAAGTTCCAGGTGGGGGACTCCGTCTGGCCCGGCATGCCGGTGGCGACCCTGCCGGAGCTCTCGTCGATGATGGTGCAGGCCAGCCTCTCCGACGTCGACGACGGCCGGATCAAGCCGGGCATGCAGGTGCTCTGCACCCTCGACGCCTATCCCACCACCACCTACCGCGGCCGCGTGGCCGACATCTCGCCCGTGGCCCGGGAGTCCCGGCGCAGCCCCCTGCTGCACTATTTCCCCGTGCGGATCGATCTCGAGAAGGTGGACATCCAGCGCATGCGCCCCGGCATGTCGGTGCGCGTCGAGGTGCTGGGGGCGGAGGCGAAGGACACCCTGCTGGTGCCGCGGGTGGCCCTCGACTTCGCCGCCGGCGGGCCGCGGGCCCTGCTCGCCGCCGGCGGCTCGGCCCCTGTGCGGCTCGGCCCCTGCTCGGCGGACCAGTGCGTGGTCGAGTCCGGGATCTCCGAGGGGACCCGGCTGCGCTCCCGCGACGGGAGGGCCGGATGAGCCCCCGGCGGCGCCGGATCACCCGCTTCGCGGCCAGCGGCGTGCTGCTGATCGCCGCCGTCCTGGGGCTCTGGCTGGTGGCCGGCCGGGCCGGGGCCTCGGCGACCGGCAACTGGGCCGAGGTGCGGCGCGACGACCTGGTGATCGGCGTGCCGGTGGGGGGCACCCTCTCCTCGGTGCAGTCGGTGCGCATCGGGCCGCCGCAGGTCTCCGAGATCTGGGACTACAAGATCTCCTTCCTGGCGCCCGAGGGGATGCAGGTGCGCGAGGGGCAGCCGGTGCTCGGCTTCGACACCTCGGAGCTGGAGCGCCAGCTCCTCGACAAGCGGGCCGAGCGCGATTCGGCGCAGAAGGAGCTGGAGAAGAAGCAGACCGACCTGGAGATCGAGCGCCGCGACCGGCAGCTCGAGCTCGCCGAGGCCGAGGCGCGGCTGCGCAAGGCCCAGCTCAAGGTGGACGTGCCCCCCGAGCTGATCGCCTCCAAGGACCTCGCCAAGGCGCGCGAGGACCTCGACCTGGCCCGCCGCGAGGTCGCCTACCTCAAGGACCGCCTCCGGCTGGAGTCCGTCCAGAGCGGCACCGAGACCGCGGCCCTGGCCCGCAAGCGCGACCGCGCCGCCGTCCGCGTCCAGGAGATGGAGGACGCCGTCCGCCGCATGACCGTGACCGCCCCCCGCGCCGGCACCGTGGTCTACATCGCCACCGACGAAGGCGAGAAGAAGAAGGTGGGGGACTCCTGCTGGCGCGGCCAGTCGGTACTCGAGATCCCCGACCTGCGCAGCATGGAGGCCGAGGGGGACATCGACGAGGCCGACGCCGGCCGCGTGGCCGTGGGCCAGCGCGTGACCTTCCGCCTCGACGCCCACCCCGACGACGTCTTCACTGGCCGCGTGCGGTCGATCGGCGGCTCCGTGCAGAGCCGCTCGGAGCTCAACCCCCTGAAGGTGGTGCGGTTGCAGATGGACCTCGACCGCACCGACCCCCAGCGCATGCGCCCCGGCATGCGTTTCCTCGGCACCGTCGAGACCGAGAAGATCGCCAAGGCGCTGGTGGCGCCCGTCGAGGCGGTGTTCAACCACTCCTCCGGCCCCGTGGTCTACCGCAAGGCCGGCTGGCGGAGCGAGGAGGTCCATCCCACGTTCGGACGACACAACGACCGGCTGGTGGAGATCAGGGGCGGCCTCAAGGCCGGCGACCTGGTCTCCCGCCGCGATCTCTCGGAAAAGGAAGGGCGCTGATGAAGGACGGCAAGGGCAGGGCCTCCCGGATCGGGATCGCTGTGGCGGTGGGAGTGGCCGTGCTGGTCGCCCTGGCGGCCTTCCTGCCGCTCTCGCGCCCCGGCGAGGACGTGCCCACGCTCAAGATCGAGCCCGCGGAGCTGGTGCGCAGCGTGCCGGCCCAGGGGGACCTGCGGGCGGTGCGGGCCACCCCGGTCTCCGTCCCGGCCGGTGTGCCCGGCCCCTTCCGCATCGGCTGGCTGGCGCCCGACGGCTCCCTGGTCAAGCAGGGGGACGTGGTCATCCGCTTCGACCCCAGCGCCCTGGAGAAGCGGCTGATCGACGCCCAGGACGATCTCCGCTCCGCCCGGCTGCAGATGGAGAAGGAGCAGCTCTCCGGCCTCTCCGAGGTGCGCAAGCTGGAGAAGGACGCCGCCATGGCCCGCGTCGAGCTGGAGCAGGCGAGCCAGTTCCAGAAGAAGGACGCCGAGATCTTCTCGCGCAGCGAGATCATCGAGTCGGACATCGACCAGCAGCTCGCGGCCGAGCGGAAGAAGCACGCCGAGGGGTCGCAGCACACCCATGAGCGGCTCACCGGCACCGAGGTCGCCCTGCTCCAGATCAAGGTGCGTCAGGCCGAGTCCAAGATCCAGCAGGCCAAGGCGGGGCTCCAGGCGCTCGCCGTCACCGCGCCCCACGACGGCGTGCTGATCCTCAAGCGCAACTGGCGCGGCGACACCACCCGCGTGGGGGACAACGTCTGGAACGGCCAGCCGCTGGCCGAGATCCCCGACCTCTCCACGATGGAGGCGGAGGTCTACGTGCTGGAGGCGGACGCCGGCGGGCTCAAGGCGGGCAAGACGGCCACGGTCGCCGTCGAGTCCGCCCCCGGGGTCACCTATCCGGCCCGCATCCAGCGGGTAGACACGCTCGCCAAGCCGCGCATCCCCGGCTCGCCGGTGCAGTACTTCGCCGTCACCCTGGAGCTCGGCCACACCGACCCCCAGGTCATGAAGCCGGGCCAGCGGGTGCAGGCGACCCTCCTGCTCGACCAGCGCAAGGACGCCCTGATGGTCCCCCGGCAGGCGGTCTTCGACCGCGAGGGGCGCTCGGTCGTCTACCGCAAGGGGGCGCGCGGCTTCGAGCCGGTCGAGGTGAAGCTCGGCGCCTCCACCATGGGCCGCATCGTCGTCGATTCCGGGATCTCCAAGGGGGACGTGCTCGCCCTGCGCGACCCCACGCGGCCCGCCGGGGCCCCCGAGGTCAAGCCGAAGAAGCCCTCCGCGCCGCCGCGGCGCGCGCCGCGGGGTGGCGGGATGATCATCATCGGATGACCCCCCAGGAAGCCTTCCGCTCGGCGCTCGACAACCTGGCGGCGCACAAGCTGCGCTCGGCCTTGACCATGCTCGGCATGATCTTCGGCGTCGGCGCCGTGATCGCCATGATGTCGATCGGCGCCGGGGCCGAGCGCCAGGCCCTCGCCTCGATCGAGCGGCTGGGCCTGCGCAACGTCCTCGTGCGCGCCAAGACCTTCAAGGACGACGAGCTGCGCGAGATCCGCCAGCAGTCGCTCGGCGTCTCCCAGCGCGACGCCGCCGCCATCGCCGAGGCGGTCCCCGGCGTCGACCTGGTGGTGCCGCGCATCCACATCGACCCCTACAAGGTGATCTCCCCCTCCGGCAAGACCGACGGCGCCGCCGTCTACGGAGTCCCTCCCCGCTACGCCGACCTGGCCCACCTCGCCCTGGCCGAGGGGCGCTTCCTCGATCCGCTCGACGAGAGCACCCACGCCCAGGTCTGCGTGATCGGCCCGGAGGTGCGGCGCGACCTCTTCGGCTACGGGCAGGCCCTGGGAGAGGTGGTGAAGGTCAACGACGTCTGGCTGGAGGTGGTGGGCGTGCTCGCCGCCGACGCCGCCCCCGCCTCCACGGCCGGGGCCGGCGGCGCGGGGGGCCCGGGGAAGGGGAGCGAGGGTGGCGAGCCCGCCTCGGCATCCTCCGGCGGAGCCGGCGGCTCCGGCCTCTCCTCGCGCGAGATCTACCTCCCGCTCTCCACCGCCGACCGCAAATTCGAGCACCCGGTGCTCGCCTCGCCGCTCGACGAGATCGTGGTCCGCTTGAAGGACGGGGTGAGCGGCGAGGAGACGGCCGGCGTGATGCGCGACCTCCTCGACCGGCTGCACGCCGGCACCGGGGACTACGAGCTGGTGGTCCCCGAGGCGCTGCTCGCCGAGAGCCGGCGCACGCAACGGCTGTTCAACGTGGTGATGGGGGCGATCGCCGGCATCTCCCTGCTGGTGGGAGGGATCGGCATCATGAACATCATGCTGGCGACGGTGCTGGAGCGCACGCGCGAGATCGGCGTCCGCCGGGCGGTGGGGGCGCGGCGCGGGGACATCCGCTTCCAGTTCATCGTCGAGTCGTTCGCCATCAGCCTGATCGGCGGCGTCGCCGGCATCGTGGCCGGCCTCGCTCTCGCCCGCGGGGTCGCCGCCTACGCCGGCTGGCAGACGATCGTCACCGGCGCCTCGATCCTCCTCGCCACCGGCGTCGCCATGACGGTCGGCCTCGCCTCCGGGATCTACCCCGCCACCCGCGCCGCCTCGCTCGATCCGATCGAGGCGCTGCGGTATGAGTGAAAAGCTCCCCTCTGTCCGTCTTTCAGTAACATAGGCTCCACTACTCGCGCCTAAGTTGCTGCTGGGGCCTGCGTCCCCGGGGAGCCGCCATGAACAAGACGTCCCCATTCCTCCTGCTCATCCTGGGCCTGCTGGTCGGCTTTCCGGCCGCCCGGCTGGCGACCGCGCCGCCGGCGAAGCCCGAGCCGTCCGCGAAGACGGGGCCCGCGGCGCAGGCCGAGCCTGCCAAAATCGAGCCGGCGGCGGTGGCGGATCAGGCCTCCCTCGACCGCCAGGACTGCAAGCCGGAGGCGGCGCAGGCTCCCCTCCATCCCTGGTGCATGCCGGTCCGCCTCCTGCGCGACTTCTTCAGCCTTCCCGTGGCGGTGGAGAAGCCACGCGGCGAGAGCCTGAAGGAGATCGTCGCCCAGGCGAAAGCGACGCAATACGACCTGCGTTTCCTGGTGGCGCTGGTGCCGGCCCTGCCCGATCCCCGCATGGACCAGGCGCTCGACGCCATCCAGCGCGCCTTCGCCAATTCGAAGAACCGGCTTCCCGGAGGCTTCCCGCCCGCGCCCGACAACTACCTGCTCGACCGGGCTTGGCTCCCCTGGGTGAGCGCCGCGCCCGGCGCGGTGAAACCGGCGCCGGCGGCCCCCGGGATCCTCCTCTTCCGCGGCACCGGGCCCCGCTCCCTGGAGGTGGTCTTCCTGGTCCCCGAGACGTCCAAGATGGGGATCCAGAAGGACACCTTCCGCGAGGCCCTCGAGCTGATCGCCGGCCTCCAGGACGCCGCGATCGAGCCCAGGGTCGCGATCCTCGGTCCCTCGTTCTCCGGCTCGGTCGAGTCCGTTCGTCACGCTCTGTTGAGCTGGCGTCAGGCCCGGAGCGGCCTGCTCAACTTCAGGGTCGCCTCGGGCTCGGCGACGGCGGACGGCCTCGAGAAGGTCTTCGACGAGCTCGACAGCGTGGGCGAGACGGACAAGGTGGAGAAGACGGACGAGCCGCGCGAGAAGAAGGTGAGCTTCTGCCGTACCGCCCTCCCCGACTCCGTGCTCCAGGCCAAGGCGCTGCGGTTCCTGAAGCGGAAAATGGGCTGGAAGCTCCGCCAGGTCGGCCTGCTGGTCGAGGACGACACCCAGTACGGCCAGAGCTTCGTCAATCCCACGTCCACGCCGGTGGGCGGGGAGGCGCTGGGCCAGAAGCTGGTGCTCTTCACCTTCCCGAGCCACCTCTCCGACCTCCGCACCGCCTGGGAGGACGAACAGAAGGCGGAGAAGGCGGCGGAGGCCAACGCCCTCCCCACCCCCCGCCGCGTCCTCGGCCTCGACCTCTCCGGCCGCGAGCAGGAGCTGAACCTGGTGCCCACCTTCAGCTCGACGACGACCTCGATCAACGATCTCCTGCTCGCCAACCTGCTGCAGACGATCGCGCGCGAGGGGATCCGCTACGTCGGCATCGTGTCGACCGACCCCATGGACAAGCTCTTCCTGGCCGAGAAGCTCCGCGTGCTCGCCCCCGACGTGGTGCTGTTCACGTTCGACAGCAACCTTCTCTACGCCCATCCCGACCACGCCGTGGAGCTCGACGGCATGCTCGTCCTCGGCAGCTATCCGCTGTTCACGGAAGGAGCGCCCGGGTTCCCGAGCCCCGAGGGGAGGCCGTCTGGAAACGAGCTTCGGAAATTCATCCGCAGCGAACGGAGGCAGTTCGGGAGCGAATACCAGGAGGGGGTCTACCAGGCGGCCCGCTATCTGCTGGACGCCTCGTCTCTGCCGGCGCCGCAGGCCTGGATCGCCGCGGTCGGCAACGGCTCGCTCTGGCCGATCGCCCAACTGCGGGTCGATCCCCAAGGGCTGAAAGACGCGGGCTACCGGTTCTGCGAGCCGGAGACGAGGAGCCCCCACGGCACACCGAAGGACCCACCGAAGGCCGGCGCCGGTTCGACGGGGAACGGCTTCGACGACAAGGACGACCTTCAGATCCTCCTGCTGGCCGGCCTGTTCTGCCTGCTGGCGGCCGGGCTCCACCGCGCCACACTGCTGGACGAGATCCCCGGAGCTCCGATCGATCCCGACGACGGAAGGCCGATCCACGACGCGCGCGGCAACCGCGCCCTGCTGATGGCCGGCACCGGCCTGCTGGCGGCGGCGACCGGCATTCTGCTGGCCGTGGCCACGGTCCCGCTCTGGGCCCATCGCTGGAGAGAGACCGTCGACGTCGCCCTGAGCACCGCGCCCTTCCGGTGGATCTACCTGCTCGCCCTGGTGGCGGCCTATGGGTGGCTGGTGCTCGGCGCGGCCCGCGCGGCTCACGGCGACCGCCCGGGTCCCCGGCGCATCGCGGTCTGGCTGGTCGGCGGTTTGGCGGCGTTCGTGCTGCTGATCCTCGCCGTCTTCTGGCTCGGCGTGCCGGGCGATCAGATGCAGTTGTTCTACCTGCGGGTGCGGGCGTTCTCCAGCGGCCTGTCGCCGCTGGTGCCGCTCGGCGTCGTGGCGGGCGCGATCTACTTCTGGATCTGGAGCGAGCTGAAACGGCGGCGGCTGATGGTCCGCCTGGCGTCCGATTGCCCGCTCGAATCGCTCGGCGACCCGGCGGTCAAGGGGTACGAGCCGATGATGCGGGCGCTCCGCCATCTCCTCGCCCGGACCTGGCCCCGGCGGCTGGCGGCTGGCGAGACGCCCCCCTGGCTCCTCCCCGCCATCGCCTTCGTCCCCCCCGTCATCCTGCTCTGGGGGACCGTGCAGCCGATCGGCGAGGCGCGCCCCTTCGGCCGCCTGTTCATCCTTCTCGTCTTCGCGGCCTACGCGCTGAGCGCCCTCTCCTTCTACCGCTTCGTCCGCCTCTGGTGGGAGACCCGGCATGTCCTGCACCGGCTCGACAACGCCTCGCCCGAGGTGGCGGGCGCGTTCGAGGCGATCTCCAAGGAGCTCGACTGGCGGCCGATCAAGTCGTTCGGCTGGCGGATCCCCCCGTTCCGTTCCCTGATGCTCTCGGTCCACAAGCTGCGGGAGCTGGCCGCCGCGGACAAGGTGACCATCGCGGGAGGTCCGGGCGCGCTCGAGCAGGCGCTCCAGGGGATGTTCGACGGCGAGCGGAGCGAGGGCTCCGTGCAGGAGATCGAGAACCGGAACAAGCTGGAGAGGATCCTCTCCCAGGCCTGTCTCGACCTGCGCCCCGAGATCGACGATCCCGAGGTGAAGAAGTTCCTGGCGCTGCGGGTGGCGGCCTATCTGCGCTTCGTCTTCGCCCACCTGCGGAGCTGTCTCATCGCGGCCCTCACCTCCGGGCTGCTCGCCCTGATCGCGGTCACCCTCTACGCCTTCGAGCCGAAGCACCTCGTCTCGCTGGGCGGCTGGCTGGCGCTGGCCCTGGCGGTGGTGCTGACGCTCTGGATCTTCCTCCAGATGGACCGCAACCCCACCCTGAGCCGGATCGGCGGCACCACACCCGGACAGGTGAATTTCGATACCGCCTTCGTCACCAAGATCATCACCTACGCCGGCATCCCCGTCCTCGGGCTGGTCGCCACCCAGTTCCCCGAAGTGGGGAGGCTGCTGGGGCGTGTGGTCAGCCAGTTCCTGCGGATCGTGGGGGGCGGGTAGGGCCTGATTCGTCAGCTTCGGCGTCCTTGGCAGGTTAGCCCTCACTCCCCCAACCCCCTCTCTCCCGTCAGGGTGGGGGGGAGGCCGGGAGAGAGGGGGTTGGGGGAGTGAGGGCTCGCCCCGAAGGGGCGCCGACACCGGCGCCGATAGGTCCGTGCTAAAGTCCTCGCGCCGTATTTGAGCCGAAATCCCAAGGAGGTTGCGATGATTCGAGCGACGTGCGTCCGGCTCCTCGCCGGGCTCGCCCTGGTGGCGGTTGTCTCCCTGACAGCGCCGGCCGCGGCGCAGCAGCAGGACTTCTCGAAGGTCGAGATCAAGGTGGTCCCCGCCGCCGGCAACATCTACATGCTGCAAGGGGCCGGGGGCAACATCGGGGTGTCCGCGGGGAACGACGGCATCCTCATCGTGGACGACCAGTACGCCCCGCTGGCGGAGAAGATCCGCGCCGCCCTCAAGGGCATCAACCAGGGCAAGCTCAAGCTCGTGCTCAACACCCACTGGCACGGCGACCACACGGGGAACAACGCCACGTTCGGCCCCGAGGCGACGATCATCGCCCAGGAGAACGTGCGCAAGCGGCTCTCGACCCCGCAGCACGTGCGCGGCAACGACATCGCCCCCTCGCCTGCCGAGGCGCTGCCGGTGGTCACCTTCCAGGACTCGGTCTCCGTCCACTTCAACGGCGAGGAGATCCGGGTCATCCACTACCCCCACGGCCACACGGACGGCGACAGCGTGATCTTCTTCAACAAGTCGAACGTGGTGCACATGGGGGACGACTTCTTCGCCGGCCGCTTCCCGTTCGTCGACCTGGAGAGCGGCGGCAGCGTGCAGGGGATGACGGCCGGGGTGGAGAAGGTGCTCGCCCAGATCCCGGCCGACGCCAAGGTGATCCCCGGCCACGGCGCCCTCTCGACCGTCAACGACCTCAAGGCCTACCACCACATGCTGGTGGAGACGGCGGCGATCGTCCAGAAGCAGATCAAGGCCAGGAAGACCCTTGAGCAGATCCAGGCCGCGGGTCTCCCCGCCGAATGGAAGGAGTGGGGGAGCGGGTTCATCGATACCAAGACCTGGATCGAGACGATCTACAACAGCATGACGAAGAAGATGCCGGACCAGGCGGGGGACAAGACTCACCACTAAGCCAGCATCTTCCCCGCCGGTTTCCGCTACGGCACGGTCACGCTCACGCTCCGCTGGGAGACCGTGCCATCCGCGTACCAGGCCTTCACCGTGATCTGGTGCGGGCCGGAGGCGGCGGTGACGCTGGTATCCACAGTGTCGCTGTTGTTGATCGTATAGACGCCCGCGCCGTCGAGGTAGACCTTCATCGCCGTGGCCGAGAGGCTGGAGCTCTCGCTCGCCACCACGTGGATCGGTGAGGTGACGGTCGCGCCGTCGGCCGGGCTGGTGATCGTGACCGTCCCCGCCCGCACGTTGAAGGTCTGGGACGCCGTGCTCGAGCCGCCAGTCGCGTAGGTCGCCTTCACGGTGACGGTATGCGAGCCGGGGGCGGCGTCGATCGATTGATCAACATGGCCCGTACCGGTCACCGTCGCCACGGCCGCGCCGTCGAGGTCGATCTCCATCGAGCTGACGCTCGCACCGGTATTCTCGTCGGCCAGCACCAAGACGGGGGAGTTGTAGGTGGCTGTACCCACGGGTGAAGATACCGTCACCGCCCCCGGGTTCGAAGGCGTCACGCTCGCCTGGGCCGAGGCGTTACTGCCGTCGCTGTAGTAGGCTTTTACCAGAAGCGTGTGGGTGCCGGCCGGGACGCTGACGTTGGCGCCAGTGTCGATCGATTCGGTCTTATAGGCCTTGTAGATCGAGGTGCCATCCAGATAGATCAACATCGAGTCGGTGCTCTTCGCCGTATTCTCGGTCGCCGTGACCTGGAAGGGATCGGCCACCGTGGCACCGTCCGCCGGCGCGGTGATCGTCACGGCCGCGCAGGCCGGAGCGGCGTAGGAGACGGCCCCCGACATCTTGTTGCGGATCGACGCCACGCCCACGGCCTTGACGTAGAGAGTCCGGCTGCCGCAACCGATCGCGAGCGTCGACAGGTCGGCCGAGCGGGAGCCGCGCGGCAGGGTCGCCACCCGCGTCAGATCCTCGCCGTCCGCGGAATCGAAAACCTCATAGTGATCGATCGTGTTTTCAGTGGCGTTGGACGCGGCGTTCGGCTGATCGCTAGAGATCGAGAGCGACCAGGAGAGCGTCGAGCCGGCGACCGAGGCGCTCACCGCGTAGCAGTTGTCGATCCCGGTCTCGATCTCGGTCCCCTCCTCATAGTCATTCCAGGTGGAGACCAGCAGGTAGGGGAGCTGCTGCGACGAGCTGTAATAGGAATTCGCCTTGGCGATCACGTCCAGCCAGGTGCGGCCGCAGCGCTGCGCCATCACGTTGTTGTTCCAGGAGTTGTGCGTGCCATCGAAACCTTTCCAACCTCCGCCCATGTCGAGCTTCGCGAGATTTCCGCTGGAGGTCGCCGCCGTGTAGAAGCGGTCGAGGTAGGCGAGGCCGTAAGGATCGGCTGAATCATCAGGTTTCACCCAGGCGAACGAGCCGTCGCTCTGGGTGTGGGAGAAACCGGTCGAGTTGCGGAAGACCAGCATGGGATCGCCGTGCGAGTAGCTCTGCACGTGGCTGTTGACGGCGGCCCAGATCTTGGTCCAGCAGTCGGAACGGCTGGAGCAGGTGCCGCCGTTCAGGTTGCAGGTCGGATAGGTCAAGCTGCCGCACTGCGCCATGACCGAATTGCCCTCGTCCAGGAAGAACGAGATCACCGGGCGACTGCTCACTTTGAGGTAGGAGGCGCTGCCGAGGAAGTTCGTGTTGGCATAGTCCAGGTTGGCCTTCAGATTGGTCAGCACGCAGTCGGGCTCGTTGCCGTCGTGGGCGCAGAAGTCATAGGCGCCCGAGTTGAGACGCAGGAGGAAGCTCATCGGGCACTGCGAAAGGCCGGTGCAGCGGCCGTCGAGGTTGTCGCGGATCTTCGCCGTCGTGCCGTCGTATTCCGGCCGGCTGGTCGAGTGGTACCAGGCGATCGAGATGCCGTCGAAACCCCGGCGCAGCAGGTCCGAGATCTGGGCGTCCACGGTCGCGGTGTCGTTAGAGTTGTAGCCGACCTCGAAATGGCCGTTGCAGTGCTGGTAGTCCGTTCCCGAGGGGACCGGATAGGTCGAGCTGTTATGGCAGACGGTGAACCAGGGCATAAGGGCGGCGTAGACCTTGGTCGTGCTGCCGGAGTAGAGGAGCTGGCGCAGGGGGACGTCGCTTACGTTGGCCGGCGCCGGGTCGTAGGTTCCGCTCGCGCTGCTGCTCACCCCGGTGAAGGCTCCCTGGCAGTACGCGCCGGGGAGCCCGACGCCGCTGCAGGCGCTGGTGTTGTTCGCCGTCTCCGCCGTGTGGGTGGTGGTCTGTGCCAGGGTAGGGGCGGCAGGGGAGAGGAGCAGGATCGCAAGGAGGAGGGGGACAAAGTTGCGTTTCATGGTGGGATCTCCTGGGAGCCGCAGCGCGGCTCCGCTGTTGTGCGCTCAAAGAACGCGTCCACCCTGAGAGAGGCGTACCTCCCTCAGGCTGGAGATTCAGAAAGCAAGATCTATTCCAAAATTGAAATAAGCGATTACTTACGGCCGCTCAACCGCCAGATCGTATTCCCTACGTCGTCCGCGACCAGCAGGGCGCCGCGCTTGTCGATGGCGACGCCCACCGGCCGCCCCATGGCCTCTCCCTGATCGTCCACGAAGCCGGTCAGCACGTCGAGCGGCTGGCCGGAGGGCGCGCCGCCGGTGAAGGGGACGAAGATCACCTTGTAGCCGCTGCGGGGCCGGCGGTTCCACGAGCCGTGCTGCCCCACGAACATCCCGTGGCCAAAGGGGGAGGGGAGGGATGCCCCCTCCGAGGCGGCCAAGCCCAGGGAGGCGGTGTGCGGCCCCAGGGCATAGTCGGGCACCAGGGCCTTGGCGACCAGATCGGGCCGCGGCGGCTTGGCCCGGGAGTCCACGTGCCGGCCGAAGTAGCTGTACGGCCAGCCGTAGAAGCCGCCGTCGCGGACCGCCGTCATGTAGTCCGGCACCAGGTCGTTGCCGAGCTCGTCCCGCTCGTTGACCGCCACCCACAGGGCGCCCCCCTCCCAGGCCATCCCCACCGGATTGCGCAGCCCGGAGGCGAAGACGCGATGGCGGCCGGTGCCGGGATCGACCTCCCAGACCGCCGCCCGCCCCTCCTCGGCCGGGATGCCGTTCTCGGCCGCGTTGCTGTTGGAGCCGACGCCCACGTAGAGCTTCGAGCCGTCGGGGGAAGCCACGAGGCTCTTGGTCCAGTGGTGGTTGATCGGCCCGGCGGGAAGATCGACCACCTTGACGCCGGGCGCCGTGATCTTCGTCTCCCCCTCATGGTAGGGAAACCGCATCACCGCGTCGGTATCGGCCACGTACAGGGAGTCCTTGACGAGCGCCATGCCGAAGGGGGAGTGGAGGCCGGACAGGAAGACCGAGCGGGTCTCCGCCACCCCGTCGCCGTCGCCGTCCCGCAGCAGGATGATGCGGTCCGGGCTGGGCACCGCACCGCCGGCCTTCTTCTGGAAATGCTTGAAAAACCACCCCTTAATCCCGCGGTTGTCCTGGGGGCGCTCCGGCGCGTTGGTCTCGGCCACCAGCACGTCGCCGTTCGGCAGCACGTAGAGCCAGCGCGGATGGTCCAGCCCGCGGGCGAACGCGGCCACCGCCAAGCCTTGAGCCGCCACCGGCGTGCGCCCCTCCGGCCAGCTACCGGCGTCGACGACGTGCACCACCGGGATCAGCGATTTGTCGGGGGGAGGCAACTCCGGGTGGGGGCCGGTGCCCGCGGAGACAGGAACGTGGGACGAAGAGGCGCAGCCGGCGAGACCCAGGACGGCCGCGGCGAGGGCGAGACGCTGCATGGGATGGAGCGCGATCCTCAACATGGAGGATACGCGGCAGCAAAAATCGGGCCGGAGGAGGGCCGGCCCTACGAATCCGGGCAGCGGTGGCAGAGCGGCAGGCGCTTCTCGCGCCGGATCAGCCGGCGGAAGGCGCGGAACCGGTCGCCGTTCCAGACCTTCAGGAACGACGACTCGAAGACGTTGCCCATGTCGAGCGTGAGGCACGGATAGAGGCGCCCCCGCGGATCGACGAAGGCGTAGTTCTCCATCGTCGTGCAGGTCACCTTGTCGTGCCGGGTGTACTCGGCCTCGCCGTAGTAGCGCATCATCTCCTCGACCGAGAGGTCCGGGTGCGACTCGATCTGGAACGGGTATTCGCGGCTCCGGATCGCCCGCAGCTCCTCGGCGAGGCGGGCCACGTCCATCTTCGGGACCTCGTCCTGGCAGTACGACGCGTCCTCCGCGCGGAAGAAGGCGGGGTCCGGCATCACCCCCCGCAGCAGCTCCATGGAGGTGTGCAACTGGTCGGACGAGAACCAGATGAGGTGCTGGAGGCGGAGCTTATTGATCCCCCAGGAGGTGAGCTCCTCGGCCCAGGAGGAGAGATGCTCGTAGGTCGCCGCCGTCACCGTGGTGTAGATCTCGACCTGCGGCGTGTCCGATCCCAGCCGCCTTTTCACCTCACTCACGGCCTGAAGACCGCTCCGCACGGTCTCCAGCACCCCCTTGCCCCGCCCCGCGTCGTTGACGGCGCCGCTGGTGTCGAGCGAGATGCCCACGGCCAGGAGACCCGAGCGGACGACGTCCTCCGCCTCCCGGACCAGCCGCATGCCGTTGCTCACCGCCGTGCAGTGGAGCCCTTGAGCGCGCACGTGCGCCACGACCTTCCGCCATTCCGGATGGATGAACGGCTCGCCGCCGAACAGGCGGATCATGGGGCGGAACGCGGCGACCTCGCTGACCAGGCG
Source organism: Thermoanaerobaculia bacterium (assembly GCA_045807625.1). Lineage (GTDB taxonomy): Bacteria > Acidobacteriota > Thermoanaerobaculia > Multivoradales > UBA5704 > DATARR01. The sequence continues at coordinate 68,035 of JBJMHA010000031.1, forward strand.
GAGGGCGGCGTCGGTGTCCATGAAGGCCGCGGGCGCCGGGAGCTTGGAATTCTCCCCCCAGATCGGGCAGTAGCTGCAGCGCAAATTGCAGGCGTCGGTCAGGAGGAGGTCGATCCCCCAGGGGAGCTTCGCGTATCCTCGCTGCCGCCGGTAGACCTCGATGAGCTTCGATCGCATAGGCCGGCCCTCCAAGACATCAAGATTGTCATCGTACTGCCTTGACTTCTACGAAATTGGGGGCTGGAGCATCTATGGGAAGGCAGGGAGCAGGACAACTGGCGCTGACGGCGTTGGGGCCAGGAGCGCTGGGCCGCTGGCGGACCCCGGGGCGCGGCCGGAGCCGGCGCCCCGAGATTCCCACGCGGGGGTGCAGACGTGCAGGCTGACGCGGCCGCACGCCAGGCGCTCTTAAGGACGGCACCTGCGCTCTGGATAGGGGAGGAAGCTCTGAGAGCCTGCGCGCCAGAAACGGTCGCCCACCTGCGACGAGACGTAACGATTACCTGGATACCTCATTGACGCCCCATGAGGGCGGGCGTAGAATAATTAAGAGGAAAAATTGTGCATACGTATTTTTCTATGGCACAGCCAGCGAACCAAGAGGATGGTAAGCAATAGATAGAGCACACTGAAAGGAAATCATGTCACATTTTTGGATACAGACGCCCTCTGATAATGCCTTATCGGATATGCGGAGTTGGGCGCAGCTCGGTAAGAATGAATACGCGGCAATTCGGCACCATCTTTTGGTCGTTCCTCGCCGTGAGAGCGAAGCGAAAAATGGGCCAGTGCACAGACCCGTGGAATGGCCTATTGATGCAGAGCTGGAAATCGAAGATAAAATAACCAGTGTCACCAAATATACATACACGATCCAAGAATCTATCACCTCAATTGTAGCTTCAAAGCTATCCCAAGAGGTTCTCTCTAAGATTGGCTCCAACCTGGGGGTAGGAGTTGACAAGCTTGAGGCGACCATAAGCTCTGAGGTGCAGGCCAAGATTGGTACGGAGCTGACCGAGTCACTGCAGAACAGTCTGTCAGGCACGAGCACCTACTCGGTGGAGACCACGACTGAAAGTGGGCGTAAGTTAAAAATCAAGGTTTCAGCTCAAAATGGGAAACCTAGTACGCGGCTCCTGTACATATATTTCAAGCTTCGCCAATTCTATTGGGATATCTATCTTTACAGGACGGATTACCTGCGGCTCGAATATAGAAAGAATTTGTTCTGGCCTGACGTCAGGGAGACCATCGTCAAAGGAGAGAAGCTTATTCAGGCTCCTCTTTTTCGAGTTATATATTATGAGCCTGTGGAAGATTTTTCTTTCAAATTTGACAATTATACTCCAGAAGTGGAAGACGGCGATGCGGTGGTCACTGTCGCTCTGGCATCCAAATGCCCAACGAGAGACCTAAAGCCCAGGTCGACGATGGAGGCGCTCGCAAAGCTTGCATTCCCGGTTTCGCGACCTGAGAAACAAGCTAAAAAGCAGGATCAGATAGCTCGAAGGCCTCAGACGTACGAAAGAGGGCTTGGAGGTTTATATCGCTCAGCCGCCCCTAAAAAGGCGTCCCCGAAAAGGCCGGCTGCCAAAAAGATGGCTGCCAAAAAGACGGCTGCCAAAAAGGCCGCCGCCAAAAAGGGGGCGTAGAGGTAAGGCTGCCTCAGGCCGAGGCCGCATTGCTCCGGTCGCTGAGCAGGTGATTTTGAACGTCCAGCAGGAAGGGGACGGCTGAAGAGTCTGGGGATTGTTGTTCCGGTAGACCGTAAACTGGGGCATCAAAAGCCCCGCAAGCCGATGCTAAATACGCCATCTCGTGCGACGAGCTCGTTGTAGGCGTCAATCGCCTCCCGATTCTCGGCCAACAGGTTTCCCGTTGCCTCTTGTGGACCTCGGAGGCGAGAGCCTCCTCCAGGGTGGTGGCAACGTCGACGCCGAGCTCGCGGGCCTTCTCCAGGAGATCGCTGTTCACGCTGAGGCTCGTGGGTTTCCTGGAGGCTTCCCGGTCGTAGAGAGCATGGCTGTGGGCTGTGAGCTTATGCGCTTCCATGCGCCTAAGAATACCTCCTCAGCGGCCGGAGAGGCGACGGGGAGGCCAGGTGCCACCCTCTTCGCGGCGGGCCAGGATCAGGCGGCCGTCCCCGATCTCTTCGATGCGGTAACCCAGAGCGCCTGGGGATCATCACGCCGGGAAGCTTGGCCGTCACTCTGGCGCCACGTTGACGATAAGCAGGGTCGATCTGTATATTTCTCCGCGATACCGCGGCAGACCCGGAGGACGGAGATATGGACGGTGTACCGGAAGCGAACGACGACCGCCGTCTCACGCGGGCGCGAGCTTCGTCGGTCCAGACGTACGCGAGGATGGCCGGAGCCCTGCTTCTGTTGTCGATCGTGGCGGGTTTCTTCGGTGAGGTCTACGTTCCATCCAAGCTCATCGTGTCAGCCGATGCCACGGCCACGGCGAGAAATATCATGGCGTCCAGCTTGCTGTTCCGCGCCGGCTTCGCCAGCTATCTCGTGGAAGCTCTGTGTGATGTCTCGCTGACGCTGATCTTCTACGTATTGCTGAGGCCCGTCCAAAGAGAGCTCGCGCTTCTCGCCGCGTTCTTCGGGCTCATCTCCACCGCCCTTTATGGCTTCGCCGAGCTTTTCTACTTCGCGGCGTCGGTCGTGCTGGGCGGCTCTGAGTACCTGAGGACGTTCTCGCCTGACCAACTGAATTCTCTCGCCCTGCTCTCGCTCAAGCTCTATGGATATGGTGCTGGAATCTTCATGGTGTTCTACGGCGTCGCCGCCGTTCTCCGGGGATACTTGATCTTTCGATCCGGCTATCTCCCCAGGTTTCTCGGCGTTCTCCTGGCGCTCGCCGGTGCCGGGTTCATCGCGAAGAACTTCCTGCTCGTCCTGGCGCCGGCCTATGCCTCGGACTTTCTCCTTCTGCCCATGTTTCTCGCGGTAGTGTCGCTGACGGTGTGGCTGCTCGTGAAGGGCGTCGACGTTTCGAAATGGGAAGCGGACGCAAAGCGTTAGGCATCACCCGCTGAGGCTCGTGGGCTTTGTGAAGGCAGCACGATTCCGAAGATCTGCCGGAGCGCCTCAGCGTATTCCCTCTCATCCGCCAACTCCCGCTCCCGCCGCTCGCCGCCCCGGGTCGTGATCAGCTTCCTCCCGCTCAGGGTCACCCGCCCGTCCGGAGTCGCCAGGGAGCAGACGAGGCCCTGGGTGAAGTGGGAGTCGGGGGAGGTCTGGTGGAAGTGGCACCGGCCGGCGTAGTCGGCGTAGAGGTGAGGCTCCAGGCCGAAGCGGTATTGAGGCTGCCAAGGGCCACCCTCTTCGCGGCGGGCCAGGAGCAGACGGCCGTCCCCGGTCTCCTCGAGGCGGTAGGCCAGCCCGCCCTCCGGCTGCTCGCCGCGCTTGTCCAGCCGCAGCGGCTCGCGGAAGGAGTCGCCGAAGCCCACGTCCGCCAGCCAGCGGTCCTCCAGGGTGACCAGGAGCGCCATGTGGTCGTAGTCCGGGCTGAATTCTCCGGCCGAGCGTCCCACGCCGGCCGAGAGCATCGCGACGTCGAAGCCCAGGGCGCGCAGCAGGGCGGCGAAGAGGCCGTTGAGCTCGTAGCAGAAGCCGCCCCGCCGGCGCGTCACGACCTTCTCGAAGAGGGCCTCGTCGTCCAGCACGATCGGCTCTCCCCAGTGAATGCTCAGGTTTTCGAAGGGGACGGAGCACAGGTGCGCCACGTGCAGCCGCCGCAGGGTCTCGGCGGTGGGGGAGAGCGGACCGTGGTCTTCGATGCGTTCGAGGTACGCGGCGGCGTTCATGTCCGTCACCGCGCCACTATAGCTCAGCCGGGTCCTGGCCGGAGTTGGAAAGCCGGTACGGGGCAGATCCCCGCACCGGTACGGCGGCCGCTTCTCAAAGGAACGTGACCAGCCTGCTCAGGATCGCCGCTTCGCCGGCGGTGAAAGCCTTGCCGCTCTGGGCGTTGACCTCGTTCGTGGCTGAAACGCGTGGTCAGGTTGCACAGGCTGTCGTAGGTGACCTTGACCTGGAACGACGTCTGAGCGGAATTCGCGTTGCCGGCCCGATCGACCACCTCGGCGGAGAACGTGTTGAGACCGATCGTGAAGGCATAGGCCGGCCCGTTGATCGGTACGCAGGTGCTGCTCGCGATGCCCGACAGGTTGTCCGCCGCGGTGCATTGGATCGCGACGGTCTGGTCGACGGTGTAGGTCCCGAGGTTGCCGGAGAATTGGAGCGTGGGAGGCGTCACATTGATGTTGACGAAGGCCGTTGCGGAGGCTGTGTTGAGCGCCTGGTCCTGGGCGGCGCCGGAAACCTTCTGATTCGCGCCCTCCGCCGAGAGGCCCACCGGGCCCGCGCAGGAAAGCAGGCCGGAGAGCGCGTCGCTGCAGGTGAAGGAGACGGTGACCGGAGCCCGGTTCCAGCCGAAGCCGTTGGGTGGTGGGCTGATGCCCGGGGTGATCACCGGCGGCGTCTCGTCGATCCGCACGGTGATCGATTGCGCGCTCTCGGCCGTGCCGTCGTTGTCGACGGCGTGGAACGACACGGTGGTCACTCCCTCGGCGATCAGGTTGATCATCGTGGGATTGCCGGACGACTGCGTGCTCGGGAGGGTCTGTGCTCCGGCGAGGGAGTAATCGATCGAGCGGGTGGCCGCGCTATCGGAACAGATACAGGGGCCTATCGGGCCGGATAGGCCGCGCCGCCACCCTCGTTGTCTATTCCATGGCTCCATAGGCCAACGTCCAGAAATCGACGAAGACCTTCGGCGGCTCGGGCGAATCCATCATGCGCTGGGTGAAGAGGATGCCGATCATCTCCTTCGCGGGATCGGTGTAGGCCGTGGTGCCGAACCCGCCGGTCCAGCCGAACCGGCCGGGGGTGTGAAAGAGGTCCCGGCGCAGGATGTCCACCGCCACTCCGAAGCCCCAAGTGCTGTGCTCGCCGAAGAAGATCTCGGCCCCCACGCGTTGCGCGGGCGTGAGCTGATCGGAGGTCATCAGCTCCACGGCGGCGCGGGAGAGGATCAGCTCGCGGCCGTGCCGGCCCTTGTCGAGCATCATGCGGCAGAAGGCGAAATAGTCGTCGATCGTCGAGACGAGCCCGCCGCCTCCCGACTCGAACGGCGGATCATGCCACCATGCGCTGTCCACTAGGCTGTCGAAGAGATCCAGCGCGCCCGTCTGGCGATTGAGGAAGTAGAACCCGGGCATGCGACCGGTTTTTTCGGGAGGCACGTGGAATCCGGTGTCTTTCATACCGAGCGGATCGAAGATGCGCTCGCGCAGGAAGGTGCCCAACGATTGTCCCGACACCCGCGCGATCAGAGCTCCGAGCACGTCGCCACTCACTTGATACATCCACCGCTCGCCCGGCTGCGCCAGCCAGGGCAGCGAGCCGAGCCTGCGCAGCCATTCGTCCATGTCCGGCGCCTGTGTGGGGAGCATGGGACCGTCACCGCCGATCCGGTATTCACGGATCAGCTTCTGGATCGGATAGGTGTCCGGCATCGCCATCACGCTGCCAAAGCCCAGGGTGTACGTCAGCACGTCGCGGACGGTGATCGCGCGCCGCGCCGGCACCGTGTCGTCGAGCTGCGAGGAGATGGACCTCAGCACGCGGCGGTTGGCGAGCTCGGGCAGCCAGGGCTCGATCGATTCGTCGAGCCGGATCTTGCAGTCCTCCACCAGGATCATCGCCGCCGCCGCGACCACGGGCTTCGTGATCGAGGCGATGCGGAAGATCGTGTCGCGCCTCATGGATGCCGGATTGTCGAACGACAGCGTGCCGAGCGCCTCCACATGGACGTCGTCGTGATGGCTGACGAGGGCGACGAGCCCGGGCATCTCTTTGCGTTCGACGTATCCGGACAACACCTGGTGCATCCGTTCGAGCCGCGATTGAATCATGGCCGCATGATGACGCCTGACCCCCGGGGGACGTCAAGGCGAGCCCCGGGGAGGAGCAGGTGGCTGTCCCCGAACTCATGCCAGAGATAGCCCTCGCGCACGGCCTCCTCGTATCCCGCGCGCACCAGCTCTTTCGGGGCCAGGGCATAGAGCATGGCGAGGTGGCTCGCCAGCGGATCGTGCAGGCCGGTGAGGAGGCCGTCCACGGTGCGGACGGGTCGCCCGGGATGGATCAGGAGCCGCGTGAATCCCGCGACGGCGCGGACCCGCTCGCCGTCCCAGGCCGACTCCAGGGCGCGGACGACGGTGGTGCCCACGGCGACGACCGGACGCCCCTCCCGCCGGGCGGCGGTCACCTGGTCGGCCGTCCGCCGGGGCACCTCGAAGGGCTCGGCGTAGAGGGGCTGCCGCTCGACCTCGTCCGCCTCGACCTCGTGGCTGGAGACGCCGGTGTGGAGGGTCACTTCGGCCAGCTCGATCCCCCGGGCCCTTAGAGAGTCGACCACCCGCGCCGTGAAGGGGCGCCCCGCGGAGGGCATCTCGGCGCTGCCCGGCGCGCGGGCGAAGAGGGTCTGATAGGCCGCGAGTGGCGGGTAGGGCGCCTCCAGGTAGCCGTAGCGGATGGGCGCGCCCACCCGTTCCATGGCCCACCGGAGGTCGCTCTCGACGCGGACGAACCAGAGCCGGGGCAGGCCCGGATGGGGCGCGACGAGGCGGGCCGGGCGCCCCGCGATCTCCAGGACGTCCCCCACCTCCACGGGCAGCGGGCCGGGCTCGGCGGCGCTCTTGCGGAATTCGATCAGGTAGATGCCGCCGCCGTAGCCGGTCGAGACGTTGGCGAGGAGCGGCCCCACGCACGGGTGCCGGGCCGGCAGGCTCGCGGGCAGCGTGGCGCTCGCGTTCACCACCAGAAGGGTGCCTGGGGCCAGGAAGCGGGGGAGGTCGCGGAAGCGGGCGTGCTCGTGCCCCTGGGACATCGAGACCAGCAGGCGCACGCCGTCGCGCTCCAGGCCGCGGCGCTCGGGAGGGCCTGTCGCCTGGAGCGCCCGCGGACGGTCGAAGTCGAGCTCGGCACGCCTCATACCGCCACCTCCGCCAGCGCTTCTTCCGCAGGGACGTTCACCTCCCAGCGGTCGGACTGCGCCTGATAGCGGCGGCCGGTCACCGCCGGGCGCGGCTGCCCGAGGAGCCAGGCCCAGAAGGGGAGCGTCACCTCCGGCAGCGGACGGTCGGAGATGTCCTCGCCCGGGAAGGCCTCCTGGTGCATGCGCGTGCGCAGGTCCCCCGGGTCCACGGCGACGACGCCGACGCGCTCCTTGAGCTCGTTGGCGAGGGTGAGGCTCGCGAGGTCGAGAGCGGCCTTGGTGAGGCCGTAGCCGCCCCAGCCCGGATAGCCGCCGCGGGCCGCGTCGCTCGACACGTTGACGATCAGGCCGCCGCTCTCTTCCAGCAGCGGCAGCACCTCCCGGGCCAGCGCCAGGGGAGCGATCACATTGACGCGGAAGGCGGCTTCGAGCTCCTCCGCCGGGTACTCGGCCAGCGGCGGCAGGGGAGTCGCGCCCAGCGTGGAGGCGTTGTTGAGGAGGAGGTCGAGCCGGCCGAGGTCGCGCGCGGCGCGGGCGAGGCGGTGGCGGTGCGCGGGATCGGCCACGTCGCCGGCGAGGGCGATCACCCGTCCGCCGTGACGCCGCAGCTCCCGGGCCGCCGCGGCGAGATCCTCCTCGTTGCGGGCGGTGACGATCAATTCATAACCCTGCGCGGCCAGGAATTCGGCGACGGCGCGGCCCAGCCCCTGGCTGCCGCCTGTGATCAATGCTGTGCGATTCATGGGAAATCCTTTCCTTTCGTCATGACCTCCAGGATAGAGACCGGCGCCGCCGGGCACATCCGGCGGAGGAACGGTTTTTTCCTGGACGAAAGGACAGGTCAGGAGGGCTTCAGGAAGGGATCAGGCCGCGGTCGCGGGCCAGCCGTACCGCCTGGGTGCGGTTCCGCGCGCCGAGCTTGGCGAGGAGGGAGCTGACGTGGAACTTCACGGTGCGCTCGCTGATCGAAAGGCGGGCGGCGATCTCGCGGTTGGCGAGCCCCGCCGCCACCAGCCCGAGCACCTCGCGCTCGCGCGCCGTGAGGGCGTCCGGGCTCTCCGCGGCGCGCACCTGCCGGAGCAGCTTCGAGGCGACCACCGGCGGGATGAGGGCGCCGCCGGAGCTCACGGCGCGGATGGCGGCGAAGATCTCCGCCCGCGGCGCGCCTTTCAGCAGGTAGCCTTGGGCGCCGGCCTGGAGCGCGCCGAGGATCCGCTCGTCGGTGTCGAAGGCCGTCAGCACCACCACCTGCACGGCCGGATCGGCGGCACGCAGGCGGCGGATCGCCTCGATGCCGTCGAGCGAGGGCATCTCCAGGTCCATCAGCACGACATCCGGCCGCAGCCGGGCCGCCTCGGCCACGGCCTCGGCGCCGTTGCCGGCCTCGCCGATCACCTGGAAGTCCGGCTGCGTCCCCAGCATCGCCGCGAGCCCGTCACGGACCACCGGGTGGTCGTCGGCCAGGAGGATGCGGATGGTCTCAAGGGTCGCCATGGGATTTCATGAGTGGGATATCGGCGGTGATGCAGGTGCCGGCGCCGGGGGAGCTCTCGATCAGGAAGCCGCCGCCGAGCAGGCGCGCCCGCTCGCGCATCCCCACGAGCCCGAAGCGGCTGGGGGCGTCTTTTTCAGGGGCATCCATCGCGAGCCCCCGGCCGTCGTCCTGGACCGTGAGGCGGACCCGGCCGGGCGGGGCCTCCAGGCGGAGGACGGCGCGGGTGGCGTCCGCGTGGTGGAGCGCGTTCTGGAGCGCCTCCTGGGCGATGCGGTAGAGCCCGACCTCGACGGCGGGCGGCAGCGGCGGCAGCCCCGGGCCCATCTCGAAGAGAACGGCGGGCGCGTTGCCGCTGTCCGCCTCCGCCGCCAGAGCGGCGAGAGCCCCGGGGAGGGTGCGCCCTTCGAGCGGCGCCGCGCGGAGGTCGAGGACGGAACGCCGGGCCTCGTCCAGCCCCTTGCGGGCGAGGCCGAGCGCGGCCGTGACGCTCCGCTGGACCCGCTCCGGCTCCGCCGCTTGAGCCAGCAGCGCCTCGGCGGCCTCGAGCTGGAAGATGACCGCCGAGAGGTCCTGCGCGAGGGTGTCGTGGATCTCGCGGGCGAGGCGGTTGCGCTCCTCGGTCTGCGCGGACTCCAGCCGGCGGGCGTCGAGGCGCGCCCGCTCCACGGCGACGCCGAGCATGTCGCCGATCGTGCGCAGGAGCCTCAAGGTCTCGCCGTCGAGCTCGCGCCACTCGGGGCCCGCCACGTTGAGCATGCCGAGCCGCTTGAGCCCGCCGTCGCCGGTCGAGACCTCCAGGGGCACGCTGGCGTGATAGCGGAGACCGGCCGTCTTGCCTATGGCCGGAGCGAGCTTGCGGAGCCGGCTGCAGGAGACGACGCCGACGTTGGCGGCGCCGTCGAATTCGCCATCGCGGAACGCTTCGAGGCAGTAGCACCATCCGGCCATGCGCTCCGGCTCCTGGCGCAGGCCCGGGGGGAGGTTCTGGGCGGCGGCGAGGAACGGCTCGCCGGAAGCCTCGTCGAAGAGGAGCACCCAGCCGGTGCTCAGGCCCAGGAGCTCGGCCACCTTTTCGAGCGCCCGCGCGAGCAGAGCCGGCAGATCCACCGACGCGTTCAGCGCCCGCGCCACGTCGTTCAGGACCGACAGCTCGTAGCTGCGCCGCTGAAGGACCTGGCTCTGGAGATCTGGATCGCTCATCCGGGATCAAAAGTCTACACGCGCGACCGGCCGCAAGACGAGGCCGCCGGTCGCGCCAGCCGCCGGGCTCAGAGGCGGGTGAAGGTCAGGTGGGCCACCGGCATGGGCTTCCCATCCTTCAGGAAGTGCCGGCTCTTGTTCATGGTGGTGGGCTTCTTGGGGTTGTTGTCCTTGTCGTCGGCCAGGTAGGTCGTGCCGTCGTCACCCCCCGAATCCCAGGCATAGACGTCCACGCTCTTGCTGGTCACCCAGGAGCCGTTCTCCATCAGGTTGAGGTCGGACACGCCGGCGAACCAGTCCGGGCTGGGGGCGATCATGGCCACCAGGGACACCATCGGGTGCGCGTCGTCCACGAGGATCTCCGTCCTGGCGGTCTGGGAGAAGTCCTTCAGAGGATCGGACTCCGCCAGCGCCAGCGCGGTGTGGGTGGCGACGGCGGCGTTGATCTCCTTGTCCAGGGGATCGTGCTTGCCCTCTTCCGACAGCCGCTCCAGGCCCGGGGTCGGCAACTGGCCTTCCGCGAAAATGTGATAGCCGGCGTTGTGAGCGGTGCCGATCAGCCCCGAGAAGTGCGGCTTGTGGATCAGCGAGGTGTCCGGATACTCGAAGGGGAAATTCGCCTTGGTCCAGAGCGGAGTGAGCTCGACGCGATACTTGACCGGAGCCGTCTGCGCCACGGGTGCGGCGGCCGGCGCGGTGGCCTCGGCGCTCGCGGCGGGAGTGGAGGCGTCCTGTTCCGGGGCCTGCGGCTTGCAGGCGCCGATACACAGAACGGTCAGCATCGTCAAAATCAGTCTCTGGGTCATACGTTGCATGACATGGCTCCTTGACTCGATGAGTCAGTGTGGGTCGGGTTGAAGCGGTGAAAGCCTGCTGGGGGGCACGGTCTGCCAGTCCCCCTCAAGCCGGGTGATCAAAACGTTGGCACCGTCGCGGGCGATCGCCGCCGGACGGCTGCCGGCGGGGATCTGATACATTCCGGCCGGCGAGGGCATACCGGATTCATCCAGTCGATAGCGGATCAGGGCCGGCCGGGAGCCGGCGCGCAGGACGTCGAGCTCGCCGCCGGAAACCACCAGGTCCATGGCGGGCTGCGGGCGCCGGTCCCGCCGCAGGAGGCGCGGCCGCCGCGGATCGGAGACGTCGATCACGGCCAGGCCGCCGCCGTCGGCCACATATACGCGGTCGCCGCGCCAGGCTGTGACCAGAGGGAAGTGCGCGGGCTTGAAGCCGCCGGCGGTGAAACCGGCGTCTTGCAACCGGAGCTGGCCCAGCGTTTTCAAGGCGAGCGGCCGGCGCTGGATCTCGATCCAGGTGATCGCGAATTCCGGGCCGTAGAGATGCGTGGAGATCGCCGCGACCTTCCCATCCGCGCGCAGGACGATGTCGGGCTGGCCGCGGCCGAAATCCCCGGTCGCGACGGCGGTCCCGAAACGGCCGTCGCGGCCGTATTCGCGCACCGTGAGCTGCGAGGTGCCGCCGGACACGGCCACCACGCCCGCGGCCGCCGAGACCCCCGAGAACGGCCCGACCGGTACCGGCGCGATCTCTCCGGACGGGGAGGGGAGGGCCGGATCGGCGAGCGAATAGGTCATCAAATGACCCGGCGGCGTGGCATCCAGCGCGAACAGCCAGCCGTCGGCGATCGCCAGGTCGTCGATCCGGTCGGCCGGAGCCTCGGGCGGCACGAGCGCCCGCCGCTGGTGGGTCGCCGGATCGACGACCTCGATGCCGCCGGCGCCCGCCGCGAGATAGGCCAGGCCGCCGGCCACGAGGACTTGAGTGCGGGCCGAGCGTGGAGCGGCGGGGTAGTGCCAGGCGTTCCAGCCGAGCGCGAGCCAGCGGTATCCGAGCAGGGCCGCCAGGCCGAGGGCGAGCGCTCCACAGGTCAGGGTGAGCCGTCCGCGTGAAAGCTTCATCGTTTTCCTTCCTAGTCGTTCTCCAGCTTGGATGCCGGCTCCCGGGAAAGGTTTCAAGGAAGGAGATGCGCCTGGCAAGGAGCGGCGTATCTGTTTACCGCCCTTTCGGGGTGCTGAAGCATACTCTCCGCCTTGACGGCACGTCTGGAAGAGACTTGTTCTTTCCCTGGAGGCATGGTCTAATCTTTTTCAGACATGCCGACTTACGAGGAACTCCTTCAAGAGAACTCTGAGCTCCGAGGCCGGATTGCGGAGCAGGAGCGTCGGATCGGACAGTTGGAGAAGATCATCGAGGAGTTGCGACGTGGCGGCAAACGCCAAGCCGCGCCGTTCTCGAAGGGGGAGCCGAAGAGCCACC
>JBJMHA010000032.1:0-25299 GCA_045807625.1 Thermoanaerobaculia bacterium
CAAGCCGGTGTTCGACAAGCGTTACGGCACGCTGACCGCCGGCAACTCGAGCCCGCTGACCGACGGCGGCTCGGCGGTGCTGCTGATGAGCGAGGAGAAGGCCAAGGCGCTCGGCTACACGCCGCTCGGCTACATCCGTTCCTACAGCTTCACCGCGCTCAACCCCGGGGACCAGCTCCTCCAGGGGCCGGCCTACGCCGCGCCGGCCGCCCTCGACGCGGCGGGGGTGAAATTCGCCGACATTGACCTGGTGGAGATGCACGAGGCGTTCGCGGCGCAGATCCTCTCCAACATGAAGGGGTTCGCCTCGAAGAGGTTCGCCGAGCGGGAGCTGGGCCGGAGCGAGCCGCTGGGGGTGGTCGACCTCGACCGCTTCAACGTCACCGGCGGCTCGATCTCGATCGGCCACCCCTTCGGCGCCACCGGAGCGCGGGTGGTGACGCAGCTCCTCTACGAGCTGCGCCGCCGCGGCCAGAACCTGGGTCTCGTCACCGTCTGCGCGGCCGGCGGCGTCGGCTTCGCCATGGTGCTCGAAAGAGAGTAGGTGGCCCCGCTCTCCGGCCTCCTCGTCCTCGACCTCTCCCGCCACCTCCCCGGTCCGCTCACGGCGCGCCTGCTGGCGGACCTGGGGGCGCGGGTGGTCAAGGTGGAGGAGCCCAGGACGGGCGATCCGGTGCGGTCTTCCCCTCCGGTGCGCGAGGGGGTGGGCGCCCTCGGGGCCATCCTCCTCGCCGGGGTGGAGAGCGTGGCGCTCGACCTCAAGTCGGAGGCGGGGCGCGAGGCGCTGGAGAAGCTGCTCGCGCGGGCCGACGTCCTGATCGAGAGCTTCCGTCCGGGGACGCTGGCGCGGCTCGGCTTCCCCCCTGAGGAGCTGCGGGCGCGCCACCCCCGATTGGTGATCGGCTCGCTCTCGGGCTGGGGGCAGACGGGCCCCTACGCCGCGCGGGCCGGCCACGACCTCACCTATCAGGCGGTGGCGGGGACGCTCGCCTCGACCGCCGCGATGCCCGGGGTGCAGACCGCCGACCTGATCGGCGCTTGGAGCCTGGTCACCGCCCTCCTCGCCGCGCTGCTCGAACGGGAGCGGACGGGGGAGGGGAAGACCGTCGACGTCGCCCTCCTCGACGCCGGCCTGCACGCCAACCTCACCGCCTGGGCCGCCGAGGCGGGGGGCCGGAAGGCGGTGGGGGAGCGGCTCCCCCTGACCGGCGCGCTCCCCTGCTACAACGTCTACGAGACCGCGGACGGCCGCAAGCTGGCGCTCGGCGCCCTGGAGCCCCACTTCTGGGAGCGCTTCTGCCGGCTCGCCGGGAGGCCGGACCTGCTCCGGCGCCAGTACAGCCCGTCGCTCCGGGTGCGCCGGGTGATGCGCGAGCTCCTCCGCGGCCGCACCCTGAGGGAGTGGATGGAGCTGCTGGGCCGCGAGGACGTCCCCGTCGAGCCCGTGCTCTCGGCGGCCGAGGCGAAAGAGCATCCTCAGGTGCTGGAGCGGGGCGTTCTGGCGTCTGGGCCGGACCGCCTTCCCCGGCTCGCCTTCCCCGCGCGGCTCGACGGCGAGCGGCCCGCCCCCGGCGGCAAGGTGCCGGAGCTGGGGGAGCAGACGAAGGCGGTGCTCGCGGAATTCGGCGCGGCCGATCTCGCCGGATCTCCGGGGGTGGGGCGGCGCTTCAGCTTCAAGAGGTGGTTGAGGAAGATGCTGTCCTGAGGCTTTCCCCCCTCCCAAGACCCCTCATCACCCCGGCCCTCTTCTCCCGACCCCTCCCACCCTCCCGCACAGGGAGAAGAGGGAGAAGACCCCTTCGGGGTTGTTTTGGGGCGGGCGGTTCCCCTCTCCCGGTGAGGGAGGGTGGGAGGGGTCGGGAGAGGGGCCAGGGGTGAGGGTTCGGGCGAGGGCCTCCCCCCGCGCGATCACCAGCAGCGTCAAGTCATCCCGCAGCACCTCGTCCCCCACGTGGAGGTCGAAGCTGCGGCGAATGGCGTCGTGGACCTGCTGCGGGGTGCCGCCGAGCTGCATCGCGGCCTGGACCTTCTCGTAGCCGAAGGCCGTTCCCCCCTGGGCGTCGAGGGCTTCGGGCAGGCCGTCCGTGTAGAGGAGCAGGAGGTCCCCGGGCTCGATCGTCACCTTGTGGCTGGCGATCGGCAGGGGGTCGCGCAGGCCGAGCGGGTAGCCGCCGTTGCCGAGCTCCTCGGTCCGGCCGCCGGCGCGCCGGAGCAGGGGGAAGGGGTGGCCGGCGCAGACGTACTCCATCGTGCCGGTCTCCGGATCGAGCAGGCCATAGAAGACGCTCATGAAGGTGCGCGTGGTGCCGGTGCGCCAGAGGGTACGGTTGAGCATCGCGATCACCGGCTCCGGGCTGGGGTCGAGGTCGAGGGCGGTCCGCCAGGTGGCGTTGGCGATCGCCATCACCAGGCCCGAGGCCATGCCGTGGCCGCTGGCGTCGGCCACCATCAGCGCCAGGCGGCCGTCGGGGAGCCCGATCACGCCGTAGAAGTCCCCTCCCACCTCGTTGGCGGTGCGGTAGGAGTGGGCGAAGAGGTAGCCGGGCACGATCGGCAGGTCGCGCGGCAGCAGGTCCCGCTGGAGCTCGCGGGCGATCTCGAGCTCGTCGCGCACGCGGACGCGGTCCACCAGCTCCAGGGCGAGGAGGAACAGCAGGCAGCCGATGCTGATGACGAACCAGAAGGGGGAGTAGTCGAGCTGGATGTTGAGCGTCTTCCCGCGGTGGATGACCAGAGTGCCGGTGAAGAGGCCGAAGAAGAGGGCCACCACGGAGATCCCGAAGAGCAGGCGCCGCGGGGGCGAGAGCTTGTAGGAGAGCCCGAGGAAAGCGATCCTGGCGCGGAAGAAGAGCCGGCGCAGCCGCTTCTCCGGCTCGGGCTCCTGCTCCTGGCTGTGGTCGCGGGTGAGCACGGCGTAGGCCTGGGCCGCGTCGCGGTCGAACAGGCGCTTGAAGTCGCGCGATTCGAGCCCCTGCGTGTACTCCTGGAAGAAGCCCCGAAGGCGCTGGACGGTCCCTGGGCGGCGGCTCATGGTCGATTGATACGAAAAGGAGGGGCTCAGGTTACGGCCCTGGCATCAGATGCGCGATCGACCCCGCGTAGTACCGCAGCAGAGTCATCTCCTCCGGGACCGCGGCATAGAGGCCGTCCTTCTCCTCGACCAGATGGCGGAGCGTGAGCATGCGCAGGCCGGCGACGATCGCGTAGTCCTGATCCCGGCGAGGGATGTAGACGTGGGCCCCCGCCTTCTCGAGCTCCGTCATCAATCGGAAGGTGCGCGCCTTGAGCTCCAGCTCGGAGAGCGGCTCGCCGGCGCTCTCGACCAGGACC
Organism: Thermoanaerobaculia bacterium; assembly: GCA_045807625.1. Taxonomy (GTDB): domain Bacteria; phylum Acidobacteriota; class Thermoanaerobaculia; order Multivoradales; family UBA5704; genus DATARR01. The sequence continues at coordinate 3,331 of JBJMHA010000032.1, forward strand.
GACGCCACCAGCGGCACCGGCAGGGCGGGGATCACCCCGCCGATCTTCTCCATCAGCTCGGCCCCCAGGCGCTCCAGGTGGACGGCGCGCTCCTCCTTGGGAAGGTGGCGGAGGTCCAGGCCCCGTTCCCCCAGATAGGCCCGCATCGAGATGGGCGTGCCGAAGTTCACGCAGGCGTAGCCGAACCGGTGCCAGCGGCTGCGCAGCATGAGCGCCAGATTGCGGCCGAGGAAACGCAGGGTGGTCCGCACGGCGAAGAGGCGGTCCCGCCGCGGCCGCTCCGGCTGGAGGTCGAGCAGGAGGGTGCGGTCCTCCAGGACCCGGTCGTAGTTGATCCCCACCGGGATGAACACGAGGTCGCGGTCGCCGTGGACGGGGTCGAACGAGCGCAGCATGTAGTCGAGGATGCCCAGCTTCGGCGGGCGCAGCCGGCCGTCCCGCGACAGGCCCCCCTCCGGATAGACCGCCTGCGGCACTCCGGCGGCGGTGGCCATGTGGATGTAGCGCTCCAGCACCCGGCGGTAGAGCGGGTCCCCCGAGCTCCGGCGCACGAAGTAGGCCCCGGTCGAGCGGATCAGGGTCTGGAGCGGCCAGATCCGCGCCCACTCCCCCACGGCGTAGGAGAGGGCGGTGCGGTCGGCGGCCAGGTAGCCCACCAGCACGTAGTCCATGTTGCTGCGGTGGTTCATCAGGAAGACCACCGTCGAGTCGGGGGTGATGGCGGCGAGCCCCGTCTCGTCCGAGAAGCCGAGCCGTACGCGGTAGAGGAGCTGGGCCACCCGCTTGGAGAGCCAGTAGCCGATCCGGAAGTAGAAGTAGGCGTTGAAGGCGGGGACGATCTCGCGCGCGTAGCGTTCCACCCGGCTGGCCAGAACCCCGCGCGGCACCCCCTGCTCGCGGGCGTGCGCGTCCACCGCCTCGACCACCGCGGGGTCGTAGACCAGGCGGTCGATCAGCACCCGCCGCCTGGTGCGGTGGAAGGGGGGGATCTTCAGCCGCAGCCGGGTGTTGAGCTCGTCGATGACGCGGTTGACCCGCCGCCGAAGATACCAGCGGACGCCGGGCACCAGCAGGCGGTCGAGCGTCGCCCAGGCGGCGAGCAGGAACAGCACGAGCGCCAGCCAGAGGGGGAGGCTGATCAGGCGGGTCATAAGGGCTCGCGGGAGATCATAGCAGGCCCCGCCCGGGCCCTTTCAGGGGAATCTCTTCAAATTCGTTGTCACCGATCCGACCTCTGCGGCAACTTCTCTATTGAAGAGCCGATTCTGCGAAAGAACGGGAATGAGGAGGACCGATGCCGAGGATTCATCCGAATCCGGAGGTCCTGACGGGGAGGATTCAGCTCCTGCCCGGCGATCAGGACCGTCTCCTGAGGCACATCCAGGGCTGCCCCTCCTGCCGCCGGAAGCTGGAGGGGAGGGAGCCCGCCGGGCGGGGAGAGGGGAAGATCCTCTCCTGGCGCCCCTCGGAAACCGCCGCCGGCCGCGCCGTCGACGGCGTGCTGGAGGGCTTCCGGTCGCGCGTCCTGGCCGTGGCGCGGGAGCGGGCCGAGGCGCCCGCCCTGTTTTCGGCGCTGCTGGGGCACCGGGCGGAGCGCCGGGAGATCCTGGCGCGCAACAGCCGCCGGTTCCGCAGCCTCGCCCTGTGCGGGCTGCTCCTCCAGCGCAGCCATGAGGTCTCCGTGGACGATCCCGCGCAAGGGGAGGAGCTCGCCGCCCTGGCGCTCCGGCTCGCCGGCTTCCTGGACGGCGGGTGGTACGGCGAGCGGGTGCTCGCGGACACCCGGGGGCGGTGCTGGAGCCTGATCGGCAACGCCCGCCGGATCGCCGACGACCTCCCCGGCGCCGAGGAGGCCCTGCTCCAGGCGGAGGACGATCTGGACCGCGGCACGGGGGACCTGACGGAGAAGGCGCAGCTCCTGGTCTACAAGGCCTTCCTGCGGCAGGCCCAGCACCGGCTGGACGAGGCGGCGGTCCTCTTCCGCCGTACGGTCTCGATCTTCCTGTCGGTGGGCGAGCCCCTGCAGGCGGCCGAGTCGATCGTCGAGCTGGCGATCGTGGAGCAGGACCGCGGCGAGCCGGAGCGGGCGATCCAGATCCTGGCGCGGGCCAATACGTTGGTGGGGCTGGCCGTGGAGCCGGTGCCCCGGGCGTCGCCCTGACGATCGGCGTTTTGCCCTCTGGGCGTCATGCCCTTCGAAGCCTCACCCCCTGGCCCCCTCTCCACTGCGTGGAGAGGGGGAAACATAGCGGGGGCGACTTGCCGAATCAGCAAGATTTCGCTCTCTGGGCCCTCCCTCTCCACGAAGTGGAGAGGGACCGAGGGTGAGGCTTCGAAGGGCAGGAAGGACCGAGGGCAAGGAGCCGTGTAGCCTCAGCGCAGCGCGAACACATGCCCCCCCGCCCCCTCCGCCGCCAACCTCTCGTACTCCTCCCCCGTGACCTGCTCGCGCAGCCGCTCGCTCACCGGGAAGACCATGGGGACGGGCCGCCAGACGAAGGGCTGGCCGGCGGCGTCCACCACCCGGCCGGCGGCCACGGCCTCGGCCGCGGCGGCGAGCGAGAGCCCCTGGAGCGGCGCCTCCAGGGCGCGGTAGAGCCCCTCGTCCGCGGGATTCAGGAAGCGCATCGTCTTCCGGCCGTGCACGGCGATGTGGTAGTGCGACGGCACGAAGAGGAGGCCGTCGAGCTGCAGGCGGTCGCAGGCGAGCACGAAGAGGGCGATGAGGTCCTGGAGCATGCCGAGCCCGGGATGGGCCTGCCCCGGCAGTTGCGGGCGCTCGGCGGTGAAGTGGCCGCGCGGGTTCTGCAACAGCAGCCACTCGACGCGCAGCATGGCCAGGCCGGGGAGGGTGTGGCGGTCGACGCGCAGCCGGGTCTCGATCAGCAGCTCCCGCCGCCGCCGGTCGCCGTAGAGCCGGATGGTGTCCCCGGCGGGATTGTCGAGCTCGAAGTCCAGGGTGGGGTGGAGGAAGCCCAGATTGCGGATCCGCTCGAGCAGGCCGGTCCGCTCCAGGGTGAGCTCCAGCCCCTGCGCCGAGTAGAAGCCGAGCAGGCGCCGCGGCGGGCGGGGGCCGCCCAGGGCGCCGGCGAGGTCCTCCGCCGTGAGCCCCCAGTCGTCGCCGCGTTGCGGCTCGCCGGTGAGCTCGTGCTCCTGGATCTCGCGGGCGAGGCTCCGGTAGCGGCTCAGCAGCAGCTCCTCCGTGCTGGGGGGCTCGACCGGGCGCCCGCGGTTGAACAGGGTGGAGAGGAAACGGGCGTTGTAGCGCCAGGCGTTGAGGCCGTACCCGCCGGCGAGCACGATCACCAGGGGGAGCTTGCGGGCCTCCTGGCGGACGCGGGAGAGGACGAAACGGTCCCGTTCCAGCAGTGCCTCCGGGCTGATCCGCCAGTCCCCGATCTGGTCGTCCGCCGCCGGATCGGAGCCGGCGAGATAGAAGACGATCTCGGGCTCGAACCGCTCGACCACCGGCGGCAGGCTCGTCCGCACGGCTTCCAGGTAGGCCTCGTCCTCCACGCCGCTCCCCAGCGCGACCGCCGTCGACTCCTCGGATGCCTGGACGTCGTCCGAAGTGTAGTTGTGGATCGAGAAGGTGTGGACGGACGGGTCGGCGGCGAAGAGCGAGCGGGTGCCGTCGCCGTCGTGGAGGTCGAGATCGACCACCAGGACGCGAGACTGATTGCCGTGGGCGCGCAGGTCGGCGATGGCGGTCGCCACGTCGTTGTAGACGCAGAAGCGCTCCCCCTTGGCGGCGAAGGCGTGGTGGAGCCCGCCCCCCAGGCTGACGGCGGTCTGGCGGGAGGCGAGAGCCAGGCGGGTGGCGGCCAGGGTCCCCCCGGTCATGGTGCGCTGGGACTCCAGCACCCGCTCGGCCTGCGCCTCCGGCAGCTCGAAGCCGACGATCGGCAGCAGGGCGCCCGGCCGGGTCAGTGAGAGCAGATATTCGTCGTCGTGGACCCGGCGCAGGTAGCGGTAGGGGATCGGCTCGGCCGGGTGCACGTCCTCGCGTTCGATCAGCCCCGCGCCGTCGAGGAAGGCGAGGATGCGCTCGCCGCGCTGGAAGTCGTAGGCGACGCCGGGCAGGTCGGCCTGGTACCCCCGGCTGTAGACGAGCTGGACCCGCGTCCGGGGGTGCCGCGAAAGCCGCCGCTGTCCGCGGCGCCAGGCCTTGAGGAGGGAGGGATGCATGGTTTTCGAGTGCACAGTCAGCCTGGAATCGAAAGGCGTTCTGTAGGGGCGGCCCTATGTGGCCGCCCTGGGTGGGGGAAAATCGCCGACCGGACCAGCCCCCGCCCAGGGCGGCCACATAGGGCCGCCCCTACAGGAAACGCGTTACATCTCATCCCCGCATCCTCACCCACGTCGCCCCCCAGCTCCCCGCCTCCAGGGGGGCGTCGCCGAACGCCTCCACCCGGGGATCCCGCGAGAGCAGGGTGCGCACCGTCTGGCGCTGCACGCCGGTCCCCTTGCCGTGGATGATCCGCAGCTCCCGGTACCCCTTCTCATAAGCCGCGTCGAGGTACTCCCGCACCACGTCCGGCACCTCGGCCGGCCGGAAGCTGTGCAGGTCGAGCACGTCCGTGACCGGCAGCTCGACCGGCTCCAGCCCGGGGGAAAAATCCTCCTCGCCGTCCTCGTCCTCATCCCTCATCGCGCGTTCCCCTGGGGATATACTACGCGAGCCAACCGGTCCACAGACGAGGTGCCATGACGACCGACCAGGAGCCCCAGGCCGAGCTCCAGCGTTTGATCAGCCGTTCCGCCCTGGAGTGGCGGCTGACCTTCGACGCCATCGCCTTCCCCCTGCTGCTGGTGGAGCTGGACGGCCGCATCCTCCGCATGAACGAGGCGGCGCGCGATCTCGGCGGCGTCTCCTACGAGGGGGCGATCCACCACCCCCTCGCCGTGCTGGGGGAGGGGCACCCCTGGCGGGCGGTCCGCTGGCTGCTGGCCGAGGTGGCGCAGAGCGACCGGCGGGCCAGCACCCAGACGCGCGGCGAGGACGGGCGGACCTGGGACGTCTCGGTCAGCCCCGTGGTCGGCCCGGACCGCGACCGCTGGGCGGTGGTGGTGATCGTCGACGTCACCGACACCGTCCGCCTCCAGGAGCGGCTGCGCCGCAGCGAGACCATGTCGGCCATGGGGGGGCTGGTCGCCGGGGTGGCCCACGAGGTCCGCAACCCCCTGTTCGGCATCTCGGCGACCCTCGACGCCTTCGAGTCCAAGTTCAAGCGGCGGACCGAGTATCGGCGCTACCTCGACGTGCTGCGCGAGCGGGTCGAGCGGCTCAACGGTCTGATGCGCCAGCTCCTCGACTACGGCAAGCCCTCCCGGCTCGACCTCGGCGAGGCCTGCCCGCGGGAGGTGATGACGTCGGCCATCGTCGGCTGCGCGCCGCTCGCCCATCAGGCCGGAGTCGAGATCGCCCAGGAGGCCGATCTCAGCCTGCCGCGCCTGGTGGTCGACCGCCACCGCGTGGTGCAGATCTTCCAGAATCTTTTAGAGAATGCCATCCAGCACTCGCCGGCCGGAGGGAGGGTGCTGTTCCGGGCCCAGGCCCCGGAGGACGGCGGCGCCGTGCGCTTCTCGGTGGAGGATTGCGGGTCCGGCTTCCGGCCCGAGGATCTCGACCGCCTCTTCGAGCCCTTCTTCTCCCGGCGCCGCGGGGGGACCGGCCTGGGGCTCTCGATCGTGCAGCGGATCGCCGAGCAGCATGGCGGCGAGGTGGTGGCCGCCAACCGCCCCGAAGGCGGAGCGGTGATGACGGTGACGCTGCCGGTCTGCTACGACGGCGACGGCCGGCTCACGAGCCGGCACCTGCGGGTATAGAGGCGCGCCCGCCGGCCGCCTGACGGACCTGCTCTACCAGCCGGTCCTTGCTCGGCAGCTCGCTGAATACGTACGGCTCCCGGCCCGGCCGGTAAAGGAGATAGAAGGGGATGCCGTAGCGGCCGTGCTCGGCCAGGAAGGCGCCGATCCGGTCGTCCCGGTTCGTCCAGTCGGCCCGCATCGGCACCACGCTGTGCTCGTCGAACGCCCGGGCCACCTCGGGCGTGTCGAGCACCAGCCGTTCGTTCACCTTGCAGGTGAAGCACCAGTCGGCGGTCACGTCCACGAACACGAGCTGGCCGCCGCGGGCGAGCGACTCGGCGCGGGCGCGGTCGAAATCGACCCAGGGGATCAGGCCGGCGGGCTTCGCGGCGGTCAGGCTCTGCCTGGCCTCGCCGCGCGCGCCCACCGCGGCGAAGAGGGTGACGGCGACGGCGGCGACGATCCCCGCCCCCGCGACACCCCGCAGGGCCTTCCCTCCCGCCACCCGGTGCTGGATCCAGGTGAAGAGGGCGACCGCCAGCAGCCCGAGCTGGATCGCCGCGAGTTGCTCCGGCGCCACCTGCGAGGAGAGCACGTAGAACAGCCAGACCGCCGCCGCGGCGAGCAGGAAGCCCATCACCCCGCGCACCGTCTCCATCCACGCCCCCGGCCGGGGGAGGAAACGGGCGATGCCCGGCACCGCCGCCACCAGCAGGTAGGGGAGGGCCATGCCGAGCCCCAGGGCGGTGAACACGGCGAAGATCACCGGCGCCTTCTGCGCCAGGGCGAAGCTGATCGCCGTGCCCAGGAACGGCGCCGAGCAGGGGGTCGCCATCAGGGTGGCGAACAGGCCGGAGACGAAGTGGCCGGCCACCCCCTCGCGCGGCCCGGTGCCGCCGATCTCGGCGAGCGCCCGCGGCAGGGGGATCTCGAACATCCCCCAGAGATTCAGGCAGAAGAGCACCACCACCACGGCCAGGAAGGCGACGAACCCCGGATGCTGGAACTGCACCCCCCAGCCGACCGCCGCGCCGGCCGAGTGGGCCGCGATGGCCGCCAGCGCCAGGGCCCAGAACGAAGCCAGGATGCCGGCCGAGGTGGCGAGCGTCCCCCGCACCACCTCGGCGCGGCCGTGCCCGGCGCTGCGCACCAGGCCGAAGATCTTGAGCGAGAGCACCGGCAGCACGCAGGGCATGGCGTTGAGGATCAGCCCGCCGAGCACGGCCAGCAGCAGCGTCACCGCGAGGCTCCCGGCGGGAGGCTTGGCGGATGAGCCCCGCGGCGCCTCCGCGGCCGGGGGTGCCTCCGCCTCCTCGCCGCTGCCGCCGCCCGCCGCGCCCTGGGCGAAGAGGTTGCCGTGCCGCGGCTGACCGCCGGGGCCGACCTTCAGCTCGAGCTTCGCCTGCGCGGTCACCGGCGGCAGGCACTGCTGGTCGTTACAGGCCTGATAGCGCAGCGAGCCCTGGAGCGGATAGGCCCCCGGCTTCACCCCCTTCGGCACCTGGAAGGAGGCCACCACCACCACGTCGCCGTCGTAGACCGCCAGCGGGTGCGGCTCGAAGGAGAAGGTCTTCATCTTCGCCGCCGGATAGCGCACCGTCTCCCCGGGCCAGCCGGCCGGCAGCTCCAGGTCGAAGACGGTGGGGATCAGGTACTCGAAGCTCGGCTTGTGGCTGTTGACGTGCCAGCCGTGCTCGATGGTCACCAGGGCGGCCACGCGGGCGGGAGCGCCGGGATCGTAGGCCGTGCGGTCGGCGTTGAGGACGAGCTTCGCCTTCTGCGGCGCCTGGATCTGAGCCTCCATCCGGCCAGGCCGCGCGGCCAGCGCCAGGGTGAGGAGGGCCGGGATCAGGAGGAGCCGGGTCTTGCTTTGCCCTAGGGTCATGGGATCGTCACCACCCCCGGGAACAGAGCTCGGGACAATTTTATTCGCACCCCCCTGGCGATGATACGATCCGCGCCCGTGAAACTATCCGCCCGTGCCGCCGCGATCCAGGAATCCGCCACCCTGCGTGTGACCCGGCGCGCCGCCGAGCTCAAGGCCCGCGGCGTCAAGGTCATGGACTTCGGGGCCGGCGAGCCCGACTTCTCCTCCCCCCGGGTGGCGGTGGAGGCGGCCCGCCAGGCCCTCGCCGAAGGGTTCACCCGCTACACCCCCGGCAGCGGCATCCCGGAGCTGCGGTCGGCGATCGCCGAGTCCTGCGCCGCCCGCTGGGGCTCCCCCTGGCAGGCAGGCGACTGCGTGGTCACCGTCGGCGGCAAGGCGGCCCTCTTCGAGCTGGCGCTCGCCCTCTTCGAGCCCGGGGACGAGGTGGTCCTGCCGTCCCCCTGCTGGGTGAGCTTCCCCGAGCAGATCCTCTTCGCCGGCGCCCGGCCGGTCACGGTGCCCACGTCGGTCGAGGACGGCTTCCGCATCCACGCCGGACCTCTCCTCGACGCGGTGACCTCCCGTACTCGGGCGATCCTCCTCAACTCCCCCTGCAACCCCACGGGGGGCGTGATCAGCCCCGAGGACCTGCGGCGGGTGGTCGCCTTCGCCGCCGAGCGGGGGCTGGCCGTGATCTCGGACGAGACCTACGAGCGCTTCGTCTACGACGCGCCCCCGGCCAGCGCCGCCGCCCTCGCCGCCGAGTATCCCGAGACCGTGGCCGTGGTCGGCTCGTTCTCGAAGACCTACGCGATGACCGGCTGGCGGATCGGCTACCTGCTGGGGCCGGCGCCCATCGTGCGCGCGGTCGAGAGCATCCAGAGCCACGCCACCTCGAATCCCACCTCCTTCGCCATGGTGGGAGCCCTCGCGGCGCTGCGCCACGCCGAGCCCGACGTGGAGATGATGATCGCCGAGTACACGGCGCGGCGCGAGATCATCGCCGCCGGCCTGAACCGCATCCCCGGCTTCCGCTGCATCCCGCCGCACGGCGCCTTCTACGCCTTCCCCGAGGTCCGCGGCTGCTTCGGCCCGGGGCGGCGGAGCTCGATCGAGGTCGCCGAATACCTGCTGGAAGAGGCGGCCGTGGCCGTGGTGCCCGGCGCCGCCTTCGGCGCCGACGACCACATCCGCCTCTCCTTCGCCTGCTCCCGCGCCACGCTGGCCGAAGGTCTGGAGCGGATCGCCGCCGCCCTGGCGCGCTAGCTCCGTTCCCCTCGGTTTGCTCGCGTCATCGGCTGAAAACGTCCCGACCTCGTCCCGAGAAGTCGCAATCTGAGCGCGGCTGACGCGAGATAAGCCCGCAACCTGCCCATGTAACCTTGCAATGTCGCAACCTAAGCTTGCGTTGGTGCATTGTAGCGTTACATTGGCGCGACACACCCTTATGGCGCTACCCCTTTCCAGCGAGGCGTCTTCTCGCCGCGATCGATCGCCGCGAGATCGCACTGTAACGCGGCATTGTTGGCCCAATCGGCGCAAAGCCGCGATACGTTGTCGCGACCTCGGCTTGTCCTGCCACCATTCTGCGATGCGTAGGCGCGACATGGGCCCGTATTGCATCGCGGCAGACCGAGATCGACGCAAGGTGAGGAGATGTTGCGGCAATGTGTGGAACGGTGTTGTGACATGGCGCCATCTTGCGGCGATCTTCTCTTGTATTGCGACATCGTGATCCTGCGTCGCGACGACCTGGACCTGGGATGCCGCGGAAGGTCCGAAGGCCGGGTTCTTGTTGAACGGCCTTGCGCCATTGTTTCCTCCCAGCGGAATCGATTGCCGTAGAATGTCACCAGATTCTTCTGCATTGCGACAATATAAGGTGAGATTGCACCGTTGTCATGCTATTCTTCCTGGACGATCTCCGGATTGCCGCGCCGCGGGCTAGTGTTGGCGCAAGATGTCGCGATGTCGCGGGCCTGCAAGGAGAGCCCTGACCGGTGTATCTCTACGAGGAGACGAAGATGAGCACGGCGTTTTCGGTGGCGGAGATCCTGGCGAAGCTGGAGGCGAGGATCGCGCATCACGAGCAGCAGGAGGCCTTCCACAAGCAGCAGGAGGCCCATCATCGCGAGCAGAGCGCCGCGCACGCCGCCGAGCTCGACAAGGTGAGGCAGCACTTCGACTCCTTCAAGGCGGCGGCGCTCCCGGCGGCGGATCTGGCCGGGGTCCCGGTGGCCCCCGCCCCGGCGAAAGAGGAGGAGCCGGAGGACCTCCGTGAGTTTGTCGGCAAGCGGCTCATGACCAGCAAGCTGATCGCCCGCGTGATCGACAGCCTCGGCGAGGACGAGACCTTCGGAGCCAGCCGGGTGGCCGCGGAGACCAACCGCCGCTACCACCGCACCCTGAAGAAGCCGGTGGACGTGCGCACCGTCTCGACCGTCCTCCGCCGCCGCCGAGACGCCGGCGAGCTCCACCAGGTCCGGCCCGGGAGCGCGGCCCACGAGGCGCTGTATTCCAAGGGGATGGCGGCGGGGGTAGGGGTTTAACGGTTCGGGTGGCACCTGGTTCGGCTCGCTGGGCTTGGCTGAAGGAGCTGCCGGCTTCGCCTGCGGCCTATGCCGGAGCCTCTGCGGCTCCGGCGCCCTGCCGGCCCGATTGTCCGCTCCACCTTATCCGTTCATTTGGAAGCGTATAAGACTCTCGCCGCCCGTTCTTCGTTGGTGGCAACTCTCTCATTCGACACCACATCGGCGGGCCGCCTCGGCGCCCGGGCGTGCATATCGGCACGTATAAGCATCCTCAACCCCGCGATTCTCGCGGCGCTTATACGTTCATTACCATCGGCAAACATCAATTCCTGGCGGTAGATAGCTCTTCCTCAAGACGGTCTGGATAAGGCAAGACAGCAGGAAGGGGCCACGGTCTTCTGTCGGGATCAAACTCGTCCTAGTCTTGCGGTATTGACGATCCTGGTCAAAGGATGTAAGATATAAGCAATCTGGAATCAGAGACATAGCGCCTCCGCCATGCCATCTCTCATGCACTCGGCAGTCAGCGATAAGGAATCCGGAGGCAGGACGGTGAAACGTTAATCCATAGGTTGGCCGTGCGCTATGACATCAGCGATACAAAGGAGTAGGAGACAGGCATGAGGAAATACTCGCAGCTTACAAGAAGATTAGCTGGGCTTGTTATCGCTCTGAGCATAGTTGGTTGTACGTGCGAGCTAACCAGTACCAACGTCTCTGCGAGGGTGGTCATAACAACGATCACCGCTCCCCCGGGTGGCGGTGCCCATCGTTATCTTGAGATCAACGCCTCAGGTTTTCACCCCAATGCAGCGGCGAAGATAAGCATTTCGCAATACCCAACTTTCAGCGGAAGCGTGGATTTGGAGGAAACGGTCACGTTTGACTCCAAAGGAGCACTTCATTGGACCAAGGAACCAATAACGTTCTTGAGCCCCGGTGCCGACCCGAATATCGATGTCACTGTCAAAGTCTCTGAATCCAACTCGGACTGCTTCGCCGTGACACAGATCAAGCAGAGAGAGTTTATGAGAGTGGTGAAGATTCCACAGGAGCAGCCTCATGGCCGTAACGAGTGGGCGGCCAACCCAGGGCCTGCACCGGACAGTCAACACGCTCTGCGTGTCGCCTGCCGGTGAGACCCAATCCCGTTCGACGACCACCCTTTCGCGCTTCGTTCGGGCACTAGTAAAAGGACTCTTGAAACAAGGAGACAAGCCATGAAATTGCTAACGACCTCCCCTTTGCTCAAACTCGGTTTCGCCTTGCTGGTCCTCGCCGCGATAATTCTCAGCGTTGCGCCGAGGCCGCTACATGCGTGTCGTCCCCCCTCCTGCTGCGTTGAGTGCGGCTCCGTTAGCCGGGTCGATTACTATTCCGATCCTGGCAAGACGCAGTACCTCAGTACCTGTTTACATGACTGTGATGGCGTGACGACCTGTAATGGCCCGACCAGTTCCTACTTTACGATTGTGTATGCACACTGCTGTCAGTGCTGACGGGGAGAAGGCGCGACGCCAAGACGCGCTCTCACAAGCCTGGAGAGGGGCGGCCAACCCTCGCGCTGCACCGGACGGCAATCGCGCTTTGCGCGCTTGCCGCTCGGTGAGTTCCAACGACGTTCGGCGGCGCACATTAAGAGGCAAGCATCATGCGGGTGCTAATCTACAAGCGAACTCACACCGGCGACCCAGACTCAAATGGGTGCTTTGGAGTCGAGGATTGTATGGGATCTATAAGAAAGCGAGGCTTCGATGCTGTCATTGGCGTTGGTGGTACTGGAGCCGATGTAGAGGCCTATGGAATTGCCGGAAAGGTGAACTGGATCGGGATTGGTCCACATAGGACTCCCGCACCTAACAAACGTGGCCCGGAAATTACATTCGACCACTTCCTTGACTTCGGCATCGAAGGCCCGGATCTACGACTGCTGGCACCAGCGTTAGCCGAACGTCTGTACTCTAAGAACGCCAGACATTTAATGAGTGACTTTCAGGAGCAGGAATACAGCGAAACAGTCGAGATTCTTGCAATGGCCAAAGAGGCCCCGCCGTCCCGGCAACCACTAGGCAAGCACGACCAAGAGTGTCCTCCGCGTTGGTGCTCGGCTAGGCCCAGGAAAATGCCGGACGAACTAGTGCTCGTTCTGGACGGGGAGAGAAGCACAATAACGTGCTTTGTTCCTACCCAAGCCACCAAGGGCGCCGAACCCTCCGCTCAACCGGACGCCAACCGCAAAAAGCGCGGTCGACGCCGGTTAGCGTAGCAACGTTATACAAGAGGGAGCTGAGTCATGAAGCCACGTGTTTTCATAGGCTCATCTACGGAAAGCATTGACTATGCACGCGCAGCTCAGCAGAACCTCCAAGACGATGCAGAGGTGACAGTGTGGGATCAGGGGCTCTTCGGGCCTTCCAAATTCATCCTCGAGAGTCTAGTGGAAAAGTTACCTAACTTTGATTTTGGGTTGTTTGTTTTTTCTCCTGATGACATCGTTAGAATCAGAGGTAAGCAGCTGAAGTCTGCTCGCGACAATGTGGTCTTTGAGCTAGGCCTCTTCATCGGCCGACTGGGGAGATTGAATACCTTTGTGCTTGTGCCGAATGGCACCAAGTCATTGCGCTTACCTTCTGACCTTTCCGGCATGATATACTTGGGTTATGAGCAAAACAGAAGTGACGGCAATTTAATTGCTGCAATGTCAACAGCCTGCAACTCTATTCGAAGTCGGTTGCGGGAGTACATTGCTCCATCAGTTTGTGCTCCTCGCGACGGCTCTGCCCTAAGCGAGATTCATGCATCTGCATTGCAAATTTATAATGGGTTTTATACATGTCAGCCGAAGATTGAAATCCTCAATCACCTCTATGAGTTCAATATAGACACGAAGGGTAATTGCGCCTGCAGGGAAGAGAGAACATATATGGTTCAAGAACACGAGCTTGCCCTTGACCTGCTAGGAATTAGTGGCGATGTGCCTCTCGAGAGCTTTGAAGCTGCTGAAATTTCTGTAAATTCTCATGACAGCGGACGCCAAATTGTGCTACTCCCTGCATACAATAATCAAAACCAAAAGAAGTTTCTACTTTTCTTCTTGCCGCCTTTGTTGTCTGGTGAAAAGGTGGAGTTTTCGCTTAGCTGGAGATGGCCAGGTATGTGGAAAAGTCTTGTCGAGGGTAAGTCAGACTATTGGCGCGGTCGCCCCAATGCCTCAGCAGCGGTGAAGCGCTTGGAATTTAGGTTTGCCGTTCCGAAGAGTATCCCACGGTTATCTGTGAATAATAGCGGAAAAGGTGTGCGTACTATTGCCGCAACCAGAAAGCGAGCAGGGGCGAAGATTTCTGAATATAGGCTTGTTATCGAGGATCTCAAGCCTGGAGAGCAATACTTAATCGAGTTAAGATCAGCGGGCGAAAAGAAAGTGAGGACCTTATGAGCCCATGGGTCTTGCTTTCGTTGTGGCTTGGCGGCGGCCAGGAGGATGGTGAAGACGACAGCGAGGATGGCGACGATGGAGATGGTGGCTGGGCGTGTATAACACTGGCAGTCGAGCGGACGGAGACCGCGCTATCGCACGGTCCCGCCGCTCACCGCCCGCGCGTTTAGCCGTAGAAGAAGGATAGGGTGGTATGACACCTCTGAGAATAATGAGATCTCTACTCTGTGGCTCGCTGCTGTTCGTGGCGCTGCCATCTTATGGAGCAACGCCGAGTAAGTTCGCCTCGGTGTCAGCAATGATGAGCAGCCTCAATGATTACACGCAGGAGAATGGAACGTTCAAGATTCTCAGAAGAGAGCCTCTCCATATCCAGGTCTCACCGATGGTCTTCCCTGGTGACTTCCCGGATGTGATAGACGCCGAGGTCAAGCGGGCGGTTATCTACGGCGTTTACAGGTCATTCATCCATACATCTGTAAATCAAATCACTGTAACCGCTATTCCAAAGGAGTTGAACCCTCGCACAAAATCTTCTCGCTACTTAGGTGCTTACAAGAGGACGGTCACCAAAACTAGGAAAGAAGCCTTAGATCTTGTGAGACGTTATCTCCATGTAGCGATCTTTGATGCACTAGTTGAAGATCAGCGTATAGGAGGAAGTGTTGTCTCTGACATATGGACTAAGGCGTTTAACAGGCTATATTACCAAGATCAGGGCCCGCCGGGGCTCACGACCTTCTACAGTGAGTTGGAGAGGTGAGGAGCGGCTAACACAACGGTCGAGCGGACGGTAACCGCAAAAGGCGCGGTTCCCGCCGCTCACCTATGAACGTTAGGTGCCCAGGCAATCGCATGAATCTTCGTCCAGTCCTCCTGCTCGTCATCCTTGCGGCCGTCGCATGTAGCACATCTCCGCGCTCGGAATGGCCACCTCGCATTCAATGCACACCTGAGCTCGAAGGTAGATTTGTTGGTGGAAGTAGCGGGGGGGTTGGCGTCCCTCTTCGCGGCAGCCTCTCTCTTCGGTTTAAAGACGGGACACTGAAGCCGGCGTCTGTGGCAGCTATTGCGCTTGCCGAGGTGCCTTGCTCCCACAACCGCCCCCGACAGCTAGATCTTACGGCCAATGGTCAATTCGAGACGACGTTCAATCTTACCACCGATACAGAATGGTATTGCTTAAATGGCAAGGCCGTAGAGAGGCACACCGTGGAATCGTTGAAGCTCACGCTACTCGTACCGAGCTGCGAAAAGCTGGACCTCACATTATCAAAGGGCTCTCGACCACTCCGACTCCAAGCACGTTGCGACATGGCGACGACTGACTACAACCCGAAGCAATTCACTTTGTCGCCGGTGCTCGTCGGCGCGCACGTTGAATTGCGTGGGTCAGACCTCTACATCGAAGAAACCAAGGTTCCTTTGCCCGCTCCTATCGCGACTCTCGAGTCGGTCCTTGGGAAGCCGTCGGAGATCATTCCCGCGAGGGGTGACGCTTACTCCAACGATGTCTACGAGTGGGAAAGCAGGGGCCTTTTCGGCTATTCACGGGCCGGAGAGGGCTCTATTCACGCGATAGGATTACAACTCCACGGAGAGTCTAACGAGCGGCATTGGTGCAACCCGGGTACCGTGCAACTGACCGTCAACGGCGTTCAAATCGACAGCCATTCGGCACCTTCCACCCTGAAGGAGGCTGGTTTCGCAGAAGAGGGCTACACATGGCGTCAGCGGAACGGCGGTACCTACGCCACAGTCATCGGCTTCATCGAGCCGGAAGTCCACTCCTACTTAGAAGTAGGCGTGGCGGAGGGTGGCACCTAACCCCGGCCTGCAGCGGACGGAAACCGCAAAATGCGCGGTTCCGCCGCTGA
Source organism: Thermoanaerobaculia bacterium (assembly GCA_045807625.1). GTDB lineage: Bacteria > Acidobacteriota > Thermoanaerobaculia > Multivoradales > UBA5704 > DATARR01. The sequence continues at coordinate 18,853 of JBJMHA010000032.1, forward strand.
GGCCCATAGCGTTGGCCGTCAACAAATGTCAGTCAATAAATGGTAACCTATGATTCCCTTGCTTCCAGTGCCACCCCCGCCATCTCCGTGGAACAGCTTGGAGATCACTAAGCTGGTAGTGGCTGCCTTGACCCCGGTCGCCGTCGCGGTATTGGGCTTGTGGCTCAATCGCTACTTGAAGAGGCTTGAGCATCTCCAGTGGGCAAGCCAAAAGGTAATCGAGAAACGCTTAGAAGTGTATTCGAAGCTGTCTCCAGTGCTCAACGACATCTATTGCTATTTAGACTATATCGGCGATTGGAAGTACAAGGACCCTGTCTCAGTGCTTAGTCTCAAGCGCTGCGCAGATAGGGAATTCTATGTGAATGCACCTCTTTTCTCACAAAGCTTCAGGGATGCATATCACGAGTTCATTAACCTTTGTTTCATTCCAGGCCCCTTGGAAGAGTATGATGCGAGTGCCAAGCTCAAAACCGATATTGCCATTAGAAGGGACATATCTGCCAACCGAGGGCAGCAGTGGAATGCAGCCTGGGATTCATATTTTGCGCCTTCCGATGAAGTCACTAAAAGAGATAACCTGCTCCAAGGATATTGGAGCATGATGGATACATTTGCCCGAGAGCTGGGAGTAGAGCTGAGAAACGGAGCCTAGCTGGGAGCCGCTCGAACGCGAACGGCCAACCCAGGCCTCAACCGGACGACACCGCTAGCGCGGTGCCGCGCGGTTAGGCCCGAAGCGTTAGACGCCCTTAGAAAGAATGGGGTAACGGAGGAAAGAACACCATGACGGTCCATTACATATCTGATCGGCTCATGCTTCTGTTATCGCTGCTCGTTGCTTCCCTCACCCTAGCACATCCTGTAGCGGCACAGGGCCCGGTGTGCGACACGCCCCTGCTTCAGCGTACTATTTCTGTCACAACCGAGGACTCCAGATTCCGCGCGGCATGGCTGAACCTCGTTACCGAATCGAACTACGACGACTTGAAGCGCAACGCTTCAGGCAGTGCCTTCAGCAACTTCTTTTCCGGGTCCTATGACGAATTTCAGAGTAAACGTCGCGACTATCTCTCGCGGAATGAGCACTCAGTCGACGCCTCGGATAGTCGCCAAGAGGTACGAGTTGAACTCCCAAAAGACGCGGTCCCTGCCTGGCGAGATTGTGTATTACGCGAATCGTCCGACTTCTTCTATTGGCTTGATGCTGTCGACAAGAATGGTGCCACTCTTGGTCTAGGTTGGAAGCCCGCACCCGGAAATGGCGAGCTTCGGCACATCACAGTCGACCTACGCGGTGGGCGGTCCAGGTCTCTCAATAAGCTACACAACCTGCCACAGGGAAAAAAGACATTTGCCATAGAACGAGGCAGTCCCACCGGAGCCGTGAGGGGCACGGTAAGCGGCGAGGCTGGGGAGAACAAAGCGACCTTTAGTGTTGCCTTCTACGTTCCAGCTTTGCCAACATCTCAACCCTTTTCGTTTCAAACATACCTTCGTCAAGGCCAACCTGTCACCCTCAAGCTTGATCATCTTAGCACCTGCATTGGGACGATCCTCCCCGACGGTGTCTACACGGTGAGCTACAGCTATCAGCGGCATGGGTGGCTCGTCGATGGGGATCATGGTGACGGCACGTGCCCACCAAAGACACGCGAGCGTACCTCGAGCGACACATACACGTGTGCCAACGTTCCAAGTGTTTGTGGCGATACGCCCGAGGCTCATCGGTTAGTGATCTTTGGCCACACATTCACCTTCGATAACAATGGACGCGTATTCGATGACGGCCATCTAGTAGGAACAATGTTTCACCCGAGGAGGTAGCGGTGGGTAGAGGGCGTCTAACCCGGGCAGTCGAGCGGACGGAAACCGCAAACAGCGCGGTCCCCGCCGCTCACTGCCATCAGCGTTAGGCGTAAGGAGAATGCGAGCGAGCCGTGACGTAGGAGGTGAGCCTATCATGAGCTTAAGCATTAGCCGGACTATGTTGGCTGCAGCTTCCTTGCTCTTGGTATCAGCGGCCTGCGAAAAGGGTGGTGGCGTCGCTGTTGAGATTCCAAAGGACGCTACTGCGACTGAGTTCGTCTATAAAAATGGCGATCTTGGCGCAGCGGATAACTCTCCAATGATAGGAGAGAAGTTTGCCTTCGACACAAAAACCGACAGGGCACAGTTGGCATCCAGCAGTAATTTTACATCTTTCTCTTTCGCGGCTACCGCAGACTTCCGAAATACAATCTTCAACTTCAAGAAGGTTCCGCGCGACCATCGCGTCATAACCTTTGCGTCCGTGAACATGAACAATGGCATTGAATACTATATAGCCCTACATGCTGAGCATGATCCTATTGTTTATTTCACTAAGAACCATTTGGTGATTCCGACAGACTTGAGAAGGTTGTCTCGTGATGGCCCGTTCGCAAAGCTCAAATTCCAATGCACTAAGGACGGCACCGCGATCAAGGGTTGTTCAATAAAAATATATGGACCCTCTGGGCTTATCGGTCAAGGTGATTCAATTGGGGATGGCAGGCTGAAGTTTCTATTGATCACCTGACTTTTCCAACAGTTCGGTTTTCCGCAACCATCCCGGGCAAGGTTGGCAACGTAGGCGGGACCCTGGCAATACCGATAGTTGGTGCAGTGAAAGAACTTATACACTATCATTCTATACCCATAGGCAACTAAGGAGCGGTTGTGAGCATCGCCTAACACCGGCGATCGAGCGGACGGAAACCAGCGCTGCACCGGACGGCAACCGCGCTTTGCGCGCTTGCCGCACGGTGAGCTTCAAAGGCGGTTCGGCGGCTTGCCAGAATGAGAGTTCACGACCAGTGATTAGCCGAAAGCACCTAATTGTTCTTGCCGTAGTGATCTTCGGGTCGACCGCGATGACCCAAGTTACCTCCATGGCGCAGAGGCAGATCAAACTACAGACCGCTTTCGACTTGGAGTCGCCCATGACTCGGATGGTCCGAGTGCCTCCGGCAGTGCTTCACCAACTTGCCGCCCACCACGACGTGCGGGAGTTCCTAGACGGTCAGAGCGGGTCGGCAGCCGAAGTGCTCGGTGCGTTCGAGGCAGCGCCCGCTCATATCAACACGGATGGGGTGGAGGATCTCGTGATCCGGAACTCGCGCCTGAATGGTGCTAATCTTGGGCCGTTTTGGCTCTTCACAAGGAAAGCACATGGGTACGAGTTGGTCTTCTTTACGCGGAGTCTTGGGATTTCGATACTCAGTCCTGTAGCCGGTGGGTACCACGATTTAAAGGCGAGCTCGGCGACAGCAGTCGCTCTATCTGAGACGCGGTATCGATTCGACGGAAGGGCGTATCAATCGAAGGAGTGTACGCGTACAGACTTGACGACCCACAGAACGGTGCGGGTTCCATGCGGACAAGCGCGATGAATGGAGCCGAGAGTATGTTGAGGACGCCGCCGAACCCATGCGGTCGAGCGGACGGAAACCGCAAACTGCGCGATTCCGCCGCTCACCGCCATCCCGTTCGGCGGCACCAGCAAGTTACCGGCGGACGCGAGAAGTCGGGACCTCGGGATGTGAACGATAAGCGAAACGAGCCAGAACGTGCTAGCTGGCATTCCAATAGGAATCGATGCCGCTGCATGTTGGAGATAGTCTCCGGGCCGAATGGATCAAAGGAAAGGAAGAGACCATGACGACTACCGCCCTGCAAGTAGAAGATGTTGCCCTGCCGTCAGAGCAGATCATGCCCGCCATAAAGGGAGAGTTCTATGCGTATACCTCCGACTTCTCGCTGGAGCGGCCGTTGTACTTTCTGATGGACTGCAAGGCCAACAAGGCGCGGTCCATTACGGTCGATGTCGAGCAACTGCTTCAGGAGCTGGACCTAACCTTCATCTTCGGTGATGAAGTCCTTCTCTGCTCGCCGAACTCGGGACCCTCCATCGGCTTACTCAGCAGCGTAGTGAAAGGAGCCAACTTGCGGAGGCTCAACGAGACAGAGATACGGCTGTCGAGTGTCCCCGCCGAGAGGTTCCGGCGTTGTTTTGATGCGCGAAGCGGTCTGATGTTGGTAGACGCCTTCCAAGGTTCTGGCGCGAGCGAATCTGCCGTGCGGGTATCTAAGGGAATGACGCTGTCTATAAAGACGGCCTCGAACAAGTACGGTCTGATTCTCGTAAAGGATCTAACTGCATCGAAGTGCTCGCTCGAGGCTTGTCATATACTGCTGTGAAGCTGATTTCGAGGCCCGTCAGCGGGCCGTGGTGGTAGCGAGCATCCGCCGAACCAAGGCAGTCGAGCGGACGGAACCGCAGAAATCGCGGTCCCGCCGCTCACTGCCTGAGCGTTGGGCGCGCGAGACTACAGAACAGCGAGGAGTGCTATGGATCGTATTCCAGCTCGTAGCCTTTCAGATATAGATTTGCCTGAGTCTTTGTTCAAGGCTGACTTCGAGTTGACGGATCGCTATCAGGCGTTCTCAACTGAACTCGTTAGGCTTGCGCTTCTTGGTATCGCGGGCTATGGCTTCTTGATATCAGAAGTACTTGTAAAGAGTGAAGGAGGGACATCTAACCTGTCCCGCTTAGCGGAGCATCCAAAATCCTTAGGTCTGGGAGTGGTGCTCCTTGGCTTATCGGCCGCTCTCGCCCTTGCACATCGATTCTTCTCTACGGGTTGCCTAGCTCGGCAGATCAAGATTCTAAGAACGCTAAAGAGGGCGGGGAATCCGCAATGGACAGAGCAAGAGCGCGAGCTTGACCAGGTCTTGCTGAAGAAGGAGCGTGAGGATCAGATTCGAATCCTCCACATCTGCAATCGTGTTCTGCTGACAGCAGCAGCTCTTCTCGTGGGAGGCGCTGCTGCTGTAGCGTACGTATTTGCTGCTACACTGCTATCCATGTAGTATTCAATCCTTGAGCAGAAGCAACGGCTGAGTGCAAACATGAGGAAGCGAATTCGGCGCCCAACCCTGAGCCTCAAGCGGACGGATACCGCGCCATCGCGCGGTCCCGCCGCTTAGGCCCGCAGCGTCGATGCGACCAAGCCAAGGGATCTTGTATAAGGAGAGAGACAAGAATATGAAAGCGATTGTCTTGTTAGTATCTATTGGAGTCTCCTCGCTACTGCTTTCAGGTTGTATGGGGCCCCCTCCACCGCCTGCCTCTCCGATTCAGGAGGCTTGGTACCAGCGGCGCGATGCGACTTCCACCACGTTCGTGGTCTCAGCCGAGAAAGGCGATCAAGCATGGTCCCGCGCGAAGGCATGGCTCGCACAGTGCAGCGATTTCAAGCTACAGACCGTTGATACAGAATTGCTGGAGACGTACAACCCACCGTCGGAAGCCGCAGTTCACATGGGCTACAGCGTCTCTCGGGAAAAGCTCGACAATGGCGATTGGCGGTTCAATGTACGATCGGTGACGGGCAACTCGATGGCTAGCAAGGTTGCATATTGGTTCGCACAGGCGCTATCACTCTATATCCAGACCGCCGAAGACTGCCCTGGCTGCCCGTGTGGGCGGCGCGGCTAGTACCGAAGCCAAAGCTAATGCCAGCGGTTTTGACTCCGACGGAGGAGCATTCAGATATGACAGATTGGTCGCCTAACTCCCCACGGTCGAGCGGACGGATACCGCGCTTCGCACGGTCCCGCCGTTCACCTTTTGAGCGTGTGCGCCAAGACAAGCTTGGCGCTTCTTGCAGGGTGCAAGACCCTGCCGGGTAAGGTCTAACCAACCACCCGTACCGAGTGTTGCAGATCCGTAGGAGGGGAGTCGTGAGACGAACCGAACGAAAGGTCTGAAGCGTACACAGGGAACCATGTAGGCCGTAAGGGAGGCCGCACCTCCCTGAGGTCTGGCACGAAACAGGTACCACCCAAATAGACGAAGAAGAACGGTGTCTCGCTCTGCTGCTGCGTCGGGCCTTCTTCCCGTACAAGCCGCGACGCGGCGTTCTGTCTGCACAAGGAGTCGGGTCTGGACGGCTTCGCAGTCGAGACCAGCAACGACAGCCAGCTGGTGGTCCATCTGGAGCTCTTCGACGAGCGGCTGATTGAGGCGCGGCACGTCGTGGGTTGTCTGGCGCGGCCCCCCGAGGCGCCGGCGGACGTCCTGGAGGCGGTGGGGCAGGGGGCGCCGGCCCGGGTAAGGGTAGCTCTGGGCGGTCAGGTCCCCGACTGAAGCCTCCAAGTCCGTCCGCCGATCCCGGCGGGAGGTCCGCTGCGCCCGGCGGAAGGCTCGCCGCGGAGAATTGTTCTTCCGCCGCGCGCGACGGGTCAACAAATTACCGCGGCGGTTCACTCGCCGCGCCCGGCGGTCCTGCCGCCACCCCCGGCGGTTCAACCGCCGCCCCCGGCGGTGGGCATGCCGCGCGCGGCGGATGAACAAATCACCCCGGCGAGCCTCCCGCCGGGCGCGGCGGTCCAAACAATAACCCCGGCGGACGAGCCGCCGGG
>JBJMHA010000033.1:0-11255 GCA_045807625.1 Thermoanaerobaculia bacterium
CCCCTCTCCACTTCGTGGAGAGGGGGAAACGTGCCGAATCAGGAAGATTCGCTCTTCGGGCCCTCCCTCTCCACGCAGTCTGTGGAGAGGGACCGAGGGTGAGGCTTCGGAGGGCAGGACGCCCCGACTGGCACGATGCGGTGTAGGGTGAGGGTTCGGGAATCCGCCACCCCCCACTTGCCCTTATAATGATGTACCCGTAGCGAAGGCTCTCTCATCCGGACTTACCGCCTCGCACGGGAAGCCCTTATGCCCCACTCGAAGAGCCTCTCTCCGCCGGTGCCGACTCCGGGCGTCTCGCGCCTGGACGACGTGCTCGCCTGCATGGCCGGGCACGGCCGGCCGGCCGATCCGGGGTTCCTGCGCTCCGTCTACGACCTCTCCGCCGAGATGCACAAGGACCAGGTCCGCCGCTCCGGCGAGCCCTACATGGTCCATCCGCTCAATGTCGCCTGGCTGCTGGCCGACCTCAAGTTCGACCAGACCTGCGTGGCGGTGGGGCTGCTGCACGACGTCCTCGAAGACACCCTGATCACCCGCGAGGCCCTGGAGAAGGAGTTCGGCGCCGAGATCTGCGGCCTGGTGGACGGCGTCACCAAGATCGGCCGCCACGAGTACGTACGCCGCGACGAGGCCCAGGCCGAGACCTTCCGCAAGATGATCCTCGCCTCGGCCAAGGACATCCGGGTGATCGTGGTCAAGCTCGCCGACCGCCTGCACAACATGCAGACGCTGGAGCACATGCCGGCCGAGGCGCGGCGCCGGATCTCGCGCGAGACGCTGGAAATCTACGCCCCGATCTCCCACCGCTTGGGGATGGCCCGCGTCAAGGGGGACCTGGAAGACCTCGCCTTCTTCCACCTCTACCCCCACCAGTTCGCCGAGCTCCACACCAAGATCGCCGAGAAGATGAAGCTCGGCCAGACGGCCATGGACCGCATCCGCGGCCGCCTCGCCAAGAGCCTGGACGGGGCGGGCATCGACGCCGAGATCAGCTTCCGCGTCAAGCGCTTCTACTCGATCTACGAGAAGCTGCGCCGGCAGGACATCGACATCTCCCAGCTCTACGACTTCCTGGCCTTCCGCATCGTCACCGCCAGCCTCAAGGACACCTATGCGGCGCTCGGCGTGGTGCACCAGAACTGGCGCCCCATCCCGGGGCGGTTCAAGGACTACATCGCGATGCCCAAGCCCAACCTCTACCAGTCGCTGCACACGACGGTGGTGGGGGACCAGGGGCAACCCTTCGAGGTGCAGATCCGCACCCGCGAGATGGACGTCGTCGCCGAGGAGGGCATCGCCGCCCACTGGCACTACAAGGAGGGGCGGGTCGAGGCGCCGCGGGAGAGCGATCCCAACATCCTCTGGCTGCGCCAGCTCCTGGAGTGGCAGAAGGAGGTCGAGGACCCGCGCACCTTCCTCACCACCCTCAAGGTGGACCTCTATCCGGACGAGGTCTACGTCTTCACCCCCAAGGGGGCGGTCTTCTCCTTCCCGCGCGGGGCGACGCCGCTCGACTTCGCCTACCGGGTCCATACCGACCTCGGCCACCACTGCGCCGGCGCGCGGGTCAACGGCAAGCTGGTCCCCCTGCGCACGGCGCTGTCGAACGGCGACATGGTGGAAGTGCTCACCAACCCGTCGCGCAGTCCCAGCCGCGACTGGCTGAACCTGGTCACCACCTCGCGCGCCAAGAGCAAGATCCGCCAGTGGCTCAACACCCAGCAGAAGCAGCGGGCGATGGAGATCGGCCGGCGATTGTTCGACAAGGAGATCCGCAAGTACGGCCTCTCCTACCGCAAGGTGACGGACGGGCCCGAGTTTGCCAGCTTCCTCCAGTCCGAGGGGCTCTCCAAGGCCGAGGACCTCTACAGCCGGATCGGCTTCGGCAAGACCGAGCCGCGCCACGTGCTCGAGCGGGTGGTGGGGTTGGACAAGCTGGAGGAGGGGACGGCGGAAAAACCGGGGCGGCTGCGCCAAGCGGTCAACAAGATCCTCCCCTTCGGCACGGCGACCGGCCCGCTCACCATCAAGGGGCACGGCGACATGCTCTCCTACCTCGCCCAGTGCTGCAATCCGCTGCCGGGCGAGGAGATCGTGGGCTACATCACCCGCGGCCGGGGGGTCTCGGTGCACCGGGTCGACTGCCCGAACGTGCAGAACCTGCTCTACAACCCGGAGCGGGAGATCGAGGTGCAGTGGGAGCAGGGGAAGAACGAGGTCTACCAGGTCTCGCTGCTGATCGAGGTCGAGGACCAGCAGGGGATGCTCGCCCGGCTGACCGAGGCGATCACCCGCGCCGGCAGCAACATCACGGCGATCGAGGCGGACACTCACAGCGAGACCGGCCGCGGCACCATCAGCGTGGTCTGCCAGCTCCGCGACCGCAAGCACTTCGACAAGCTCCTGCGCGAGGTCCGCGCCATCTCCGGAGTCCTCCGGGTCGGCCGTCGCGCCACCGGCGGCGGCGCGAGCCAGGCGGAAGCGCTGAATTAGGGGGGGTGCCCTCGGTCCTTCCTGCCCTCCGAAGCCTCACCCTCGGTCCCTCTCCACTTCGTGGAGAGGGAGGGCCCAGAGAGCGAAATCTTCCAGATTCGGCAAGGCCGGCTCAGCTACGTTCCCCCTCTCCACGAAGTGGCATAGGCGCTAACTTAATGTCTTGTGTTGCAGGTAGAAGGTACTTTGTTGATGGATTCAATGCCCATTTTGAGGATCTATACCAAATCTGGGGCTTCGTTTGTTCGGAAAGTCCGTCTAAGTTAGCGCCTATGCCACGAAGTGGAGAGGGGGCCAGGGGGTGAGGCCTCGGAGGGCAGGACGACCCGAGTCGTAGAAACCCCTTGAGCTTCCCCCCCTCTTCTGCTATCTTTACCTGCCCTTCGGGGCAGCTGCTAGGAGAACGACTGTCATGGCCAAGCAATGTGAGATCTGCGGCAAGGGAACGACCTTTGGCCGCAATGTCAGCCACGCCCACAACGTCACCTCGCGGACCTGGGAGCCCAACCTCCAGCGGGTGCGCGCGATGATCGACGGCGGCGTGCGCCGGGTCCGGGTCTGCACCCGCTGCCTGCGCAGCGGAAAGATCGTCAAGGCCCCGGTCCGGAAGTGGAGCCCCGAGAGCGAGACGGCGAAGAGCTAGGCTCTTCCCCCTCGCTTCTCCCCCTCCCTCCCCCTGATTTCTCCTTTCATCCCCTCTCGATCCGCCTTCCCTTTGTACCGGGCGCGGGGTGTGCCGTGTGCCCCCTTGTACACGCTTGGGGAGGGTGAGAGAACGTTTTTAGGAAGTTTTTACGATGACTCCCGCCCCATTTTCTCCATTTTTACCCCCTTTTTGAGGCACTTTGAGGAACTTTGATCCAGTCTTTGGGGAGTCTTGAGGACACTTAACCGCGATCGGCCTACACTTCGCCTGTCTGGAGCACGAACAAGGGCGGGAGAGGGAAGCACCGGAGGGAGCGCTCCAAATCTATTGCAGGTCTTGCAGGTCTGTTTGAGGGGAGCTGGTTCTTAATTGTAGTTCTTCTTTTCTGGGGGAGGGAGGGGAGAGAGAAGCCCGGGCGAGCCGTACCCCGCCCGGGTTTTCTCTTTGGAGGGGGTTCCGGGGAGGTGCGCTCGCGGGCGCCTGACCATGGCGGTCCTGGCTCGCTCCGCTAACCCCCAAGGAGGTGTTCAGATGTCTCAGGTGATTCGGCGGATCGTTGTCGCGGCCAGTCTCGCTCTGGCTCTGCTGTTGGCGGTTCCCGCGCCTTCTCACGCCGCGCAGGCCCGCAAGCCCGCGCAGAAGGTGGAAATCGGCCTGATGGCCCAGGTCTGGTCCTGGCTGGAAGGATGGGTGGGCCTCAAGTCGGCGACTCCCCCGCCGCAGCCGCGGAAGGATGTCATGACGACGCCGGCCCCCTTGCCGCCGCCCCCTGAGCAGGGGCCGGCGATCGACCCTAATGGAGTGAAGTAATTTCTTTTACCGGGGTGGGGGGATCCCCACCCCGAATGCGTTGCCTTCGGAGGTGCTGTCGTGAGAGATACCCGCGTGAACGATCACCCGACTCCGGAAGAGCTGGAAGGCGTTGCCTGGAACCGCGTATCCCCCGGCCGCGTCCGCGAGATCCTGTTCCATATCCTCAACGGCTGCGCCTCGTGCAAGGCCGTCCTGGCCCCCCACTTTGAGGCGCTGCTCGGCCTCGCCGAGCCCCCCGCCCCGGTGCTCACCCCCCAGGAAGAGGGGCGGTACGACGCGGCGGTCGGCCGCGCCTGCGCCACTGTGCTCGCCCGGGCGCGCGAGCTGCGCGAGGCCCGGAAGCGCGAGGTCGCCGCCGACGCCGGCTTCGAGGCGCTCCCCCGGGTGCCGGAGCCGCTCCAGGGGGTGCCGCTGTTCGAGTCCCTCCTGCAACAGAGCTGGGCCCTCCGCCACGAGAACCCCGCCGAGATGGTGCGGCTCGCCGAACGGGCGCGCGGGCTCGCCGAATCGATGCGGCTGAGCGACCTCTCCCCTCAGTCCCTGGCCGACCTCCAGTGCCGGGCCTGGATCGAGCTGGGCAACGCCTACCGCGTGGCGGACGACCTTTCCGCCGCCGAGCGGGCCCTCGGCCAAGCCACCGAGCGCTACCTGGAGGGGAGCCAGGACGAGCTCCTCGCCGCGCGCCTCTTCTCCGTGCAGGCCTCGCTGCTCAGCGACGGCCGCCGCTTCAACCTGGCGGAGACCGCCCTCGACCTGGTGATCGGCATCCACCAGCGGCGGAACGACTCGCACGAGGCCGGCCGCGCGCTGCTCCAGAAGGGGATCGTCGTCGGCTATCAGGGCCGCCCCGAGGATGCCCTCCAGCTCATCACCCGGGGTCTGGAAGGGCTCGACGAGGAGCGCGACCCCCGTCTGGTCCACATGGCGCTGCACAACCAGGCCCTTTTCCTGCTCGACACCGGCCAGCTCCGGGAGGCGCGCATCGCCCTCTGGCAGGCCCGCGCCCGCGGTCTCGACCCCGGCGGCCGGGTCAACGAGCTGAAAGTCCGCTGGCTGGAAGGGCGGATCAACCTCGCCCTGGGCGAGCTCGAACGGGCCGAGGCGGCGTTCCGCGAGGTGAAGCTGGGCTTCGCGGACTCCCGGCTGGTCTACAAGGCGGCCCTCACCGGGCTGGAGCTCGGCGCGGTGCTCCTCCGCCAGGAGCGGCCAGAGGCCGCCGCCGGGGAGATCCTCGCCGCCGCGGACATCTTCATGTCCCTCGGCATCGGCCGTGAGGCGAGCGCCTCCGTGCTCCTCCTCCGCCGCGCCGCCGAGCAGCGGATCGTGGACGCCGCCCTCATCGACTACGTCGCCGGAGTCCTCCGCCGCAACGAGGACGCGGCCGAGGTGCGGGCGGAAGAGTAGGAAAGCTTCAGGGACTCCAGGGACTGGAGTCCCTGAAGTCCCTTTTCCGGCTCCGGGGCTCCCGCGTCCGACTTTGGAGCTCCCCGACGCCTTTTTACTCTTCCCGGCCGCCGTTTTTCAGGATCCCGACGGCCTTTTTGTGTTCCCCACCGCGTTTCGAGTCTTCCCGAGCGGCTGTCCCGCGTTCCCGAGCGGCTTTTTTGCTCTCCCGCGCGGGCATCCAGCGTTCCCGCGCGGGTATCCAACGTTCCCGAGCACCCATCCAACGTTCCCGAGCGCCTATCCAACGTTCCCGCGACGCTATCCAACGCTGCCAAGCGCCCATCCAACGTTCCCGAGCCGGCATCCAACGCTGCCAAGAGGGCATCCAACGCTCCCGAGCGGCTATCCAACGCTGCTAAGAGGGCATCCAGCGTTCCCGCGCGGCTGTCCAACGCTGCCGAGAGACCATCCAACGTTCCCGCGGCGCCATCTCGTATTCCCAGCCGGTATCCTCATGACCCAGGTCGCCGGGTAGTGTGAAAAGCGGGCATCCGGCTTCCGGAGCGTCCCCTCCAGGCCCGGCAGCCTCAGGGGAGCCAGGAGGCCACAAGGTACACCTGGGACGGAGCCCAAGTCCAGCATGTCTCGTGCGCATGGGTAGTACCCAACATGAAAGCGGATTGAAAATTTCTTTTGGAATCAGATAGATGGGAGAAATTTTCGAAAAATTCTCCTGATTCTGTGCATAGACCCCTTGACAGGCGGAAAACCGCCGGCCTACCATGGGCGCCGTCGTCGAGCTTCACCCGGCTTTACCCCAGACATCACCTCTCCGGCCCATAGCGGGCTGGAGAGCTATGGAAAGGAGGTCTCCCATGACCTGAGAGTAGATGTGCATTCATAGTGACCTGTGACCCTAAGCACCGAAAACCCGTCGAGGGCGGGAATCCCTCGAAATAACAACCCAAGAAAGGGAGAAAGACTCATGGCTACCATCACTCTGGCGAAACTGATCTCGGACTGGGAGCTGCTCGACACCGCTCTCCAGCCCCACCTCACGGACATGCCTTTCCTCAAGGACAAGGCGACGGAGCTCGAAGGGCTCATCGCCGAGGCCAAGGGGATGGACACCAAGCAGCAGGGCCTGCGCGGCACGCTTCAGGAGACGGTGCGGCAGCGGAAGGAGCTCGAGAAGCGGGGGAAGGTTCTGCGGTCCCTCCTCGCGGCGCTCCTCCGGGGCAGCCTCGGCTTCGACAACCAGACGCTCCTCGGCTTCGGCGTCAAGCCGCGCCGGCCGCGCAAGAAGGCGCCGGCGGAGACTCCGGCGCCGCAGCCGCAACCGGCCGCGCAGTAGTAGCAGCAGTAGCAGGCAGTAGTTTCATCGGGTTCTTTGACAACTGAATCGAAAGCAGGGGCCCTTTGCCGGGCCTCCCGGGGCGGTGCGCCCGGGGGGCCCGTCTTTTTTCGAGAGCCCGTGAATTTGCCCCGTCAGGGGCACAGGCATGTAGCCTGGGGCGCGAGCCCCAGGGACAGAGGCCAAAATCAATCCGAGAGCCCCGTAGGGGCGACGGCAGCTCAGCGCTCCGAGGGAGATTGCCGTCGCCCCTACGGGGCTCTCGGGAATTCGAGAGGCCTCCTTCCTGGGGCTCGCGCCCCAGGCTACATGCCTGGGCTCCTACGGAGCCAAATCCAAGACGCACGATTTGTGTATAAGAGGGTGGTGTCAACCCCAGGTGGGAGAGCCCTCCCCTGCGGGCGGTCCGTCCGGGCCCGCCGCTCCGCTCCGGGATGCAATAAACTTCAGGAACCATGGACCTCCTCGACAACCCCCTGCTCCGCCGTACCCTGGCCCCGCAACCCGGCCCGGACCCGCACGCCGAGCCCCGCAAGCGCCTGCTCGACGCCCTGCTCCAGATGCGGGAACGGGCCAAGGTGCTCGCCGGCGAGATCCACCGCGACCTGCCCGACTTCACCGTCCACGACATCACCCATCTGGACGCCCTGTGGGAGATGGCGGACCTGATCGCCGGTCCGGACTATCCGCTCAACCCGCTGGAAGCCTTCGGGCTCGGAGCGGTCTTCTTGCTCCACGACCTGGGGCTGGGCCTCGCCGCGTATCCCGGCGGTCTGGACGAGGTTAAGAAAGGCCGTGGCTGGCAGGACGCTCTGTCCACCTATCTGAGGAAGCTCCTGGAGCGTATCCCCACTGCGGAAGAGCTGGCGAGCCCACCGCCGGAGGTCGAGCGCATGGCGGTCCAGGAGCGATTGAGGGTCCTGCACGCCGAGCAGGCCGAACGATTAGCACGCATTTCTTGGCGCCATAATAGAGGGCCCGAATATCACCTGATCGAAGATCCCGACCTGCGAGAGGGGCTCGGACGGCTCCTCGGAAGGATTGCTCATAGCCACTGGTGGCCAGCCTCTCGCTTGGTCTCTGAATTTGGTATAATATTTGGGGCTCTCCCCAATTGTCCCGGGGATTGGACTCTCGATCCGCTCAAAGTTGCTGCCCTGCTCCGTACGGCTGACGCCGCTCACCTTGATTCTCGCCGTGCCCCTGGTTTTCTACTCGCACTCCGACGACCAGAAGGGTTTTCTGAGGATCACTGGCGGTTTCAAAATCATCTTTTAAAACCCAGAGTCGAAGACGATCGACTTGTATACACAACAGCTCAACCCTTCACGGCTGAGGAGGTCGATGCTTGGTGGCTATGTGAAGAAACTCTTCGCATGGTAGATCGCGAGCTTCATCAAGTCGATGCGGTGCTCGCTGACTTAAGGCGTCCTAGATTTAGGTCTAGGAGTGTAGCTGGAATCGAGAGTCCTTATCGCCTTAAAGACTACATTGGAGTCTTTGAATGGATTCCTATGGCCGCAAAGGTGCATGTCTCAAATGCTGCTGATCTAGTGAGGCGGTTAGGGGGTGATCAACTATACGGTAAGGATCCTCACGTTCCCCTCAGAGAGCTCATACAGAACGCAGCAGATGCTGTTCGAGCTCGGCGATTGTTAGACAACAACTCTGGAATTGGGCGAGTTACCGTGCGACTTGGGAGTGACGGTGAAGGGGTTTGGGTAGAGGTCGAGGATACTGGTATTGGTATGTCCGAAGCGGTGCTTTGCGGTCCACTTCTCGACTTTGGAACAACCTACTGGGGCTCCGCCTTGATGCGAGAGGAGCACGAAGGGCTCTGGGCTACGGGATTTGTACCAACAGGTCACTTTGGCGTTGGCTTTTTCTCAGTCTTTATGTGGGGGCATCGTGTCCGTGTTAGCACAAGATTATACAAACAATCCCAGAGTAGAACTCGGATTTTAGAGTTCCGGACGGAACTCCATGCTCATCCCCTTTTGCGACCAGCCAAAGATGTAGAACAACTTCAGGATGGCGGAACTCGGGTGCGAGTTTGGTTGACTAAAGCGCCTGAGGAGAAAGGCGGGTTTCTTTACTCAGAGGGAGAGGGCCGGGCGGTAGACATTGGCCTGCTGTGCTCTTGGCTGGCTCCGACCCTGGACGTGGATCTTTACGTAGATGGTAAAGATGGGTCTCGTTGTGTCGTGGTGGCCTCTGACTGGGCAACAATGGATGGTGCCAAGCTGCTCGCTAGATTGAGTCATGGCCAAATTGAGCCACACATGCAAATATTCTCTCCTTTTTTGCAGCTTATCAAAGATTCCTCTGAACATTACCAAGGAAGGGCAGCTATTTTCTATTCCCCACAAGCACTCATCACGGTTGGTGGATTTCGCGCGAGTACCAGTAGGTTGGGGTTGCTGGGGGTGCTTCTTGGCTCTGGGGATCGTGCCTCTCGGGATGCAGCTATGCCATTGGTGGATGACGATTCCTTGGCCGAATGGGCATCTGAGCAAGCATCCCTAGTGGCAAAGGGAAATTTTGACCCTTACCATAAGTTGCTCTGCTCTAATACAGTGTTGGAGCTTCAGGGGGACCCAGGTGATCTGTATGTGGCAAAACGAGGTCAAGTATATGTAAGCCATAAAGATCTAGCAAGGTGGAAATCTGTCCCAAATGAAGTTGTCTTGTGTCCGATTGATATGGCTCCATTCACGTTCTCCGATGTCTCACTATTCAGCCACGTGTTGGGCCTATCTCCTGATTCCACCAGTAGATCTTCAGAGCAAAGGCTTTATGATTTGCTAGAAAGGTCTATTGCGCAAGCTTGGGGCTGCAGTGCTGCGGATATACAAATAGAGATCAGGGAAAACGTTGAGGTCGGAGTGCTTCTGGACGGAAATCCTGCAGTGTCTCCGCGTGCAACCATTCTGAGTAAGCCAACATCATGACCACCCTCCACCCCACCACCCGCGCCGCCTGGCGAGCCTGGCTCGCGGCCAACCATGACCGCGAGACCGAGATCTGGCTCGTCTACAACAAGCGCCACACCGGCGAGCCGCGGGTGGAGTATGACGATGCGGTCGAGGAGGCGCTCTGCTTCGGGTGGATCGACAGCATCGTCCGCACGATCGATGAGGACCGGTATGCCCAGAAGTTCACGCCGCGGAAGGCGAAGAGCAAGTGGTCGGCGCTCAACCGGGAGCGTTTCGCGCGGATGGTCCGCGAAGGGAAGATGACCCCGGCGGGGATGGCCAAGGCGCCTCCTCCCGAGGAGCACGGCCCCGTGGCGAAGACCCCGGCCCAACGGCTGGGCGATTTCGTTCCGGGTTACATCGAGGAGGCGTTGCGGGCCAACGGCGCGGCGTGGACGAATTTTTCCAATCTCGCCCCTTCCTATCGCCGGCTTTATATCGGCTGGATCGAGAACGCCAAGAAGGAGGAGACGCGGCGGAGACGGCTGGCGGAGGCGGTGGGGTTGCTGGAGCAGGGGAAAAAGTTGGGGATGAAGTAGATGGATGGACGGCTTTACGTCCGTCCCGCCACCGAGGCCGACCGCGCCTTCGCGCTCGGCCTCGTTCCGCGTCTGCGCGCGTTCGGCCCGTCGTCTTTGCGTTCCACCGAGGATCTGGACGGCGCCGAGCGGCAGGCCTTGGAGGCGGCGTTCGATCATTTATCAGAGGATGCCGTCCTGCTCGTGGCGGAGCATCCGGAGGACGAACCGCTCGGTTTCGCCTACGCGGTGACGCAGACCGATTACTTCACCCGGGAGGCGCATGGGCACCTGGCGATCATCGCCGTGGCCGAGGCGGGGGAGGGGCGGGGCGCCGGCAAGGCCTTGATGGCGGCGGTCGAGGCGTGGGCGGTGGGACGGGGTTATCGGTTGCTGTCGCTCAACGTGTTCGAGGGCAACGTCCGCGCCCGGGCGCTCTATGAGAAGGACGGGTTTGAGGTGGACATGCTGCGGTATGTGAAGGAGCTCGGGAAAGGGTAGGCCGCCCATGGAGCCCCGCGTCAGCTTCATCACGCTCGGCGTCCGCGACCTGGAGCGGGCGACCTCTTTCTATAAGGACGTGCTCCGGCTGCCGCAGCTCCCCTCGCCGCCGGGGGTGGTCGCGTTCTTCGAGATGGGCCGGACCTGGCTCTCGCTGTTTCCCCGGGAGGATCTGGCGGCGGACGCCGGCGTGTCCGCCGAGGGGAGCGGGTTCCCGGGGTTCGCGCTCGCCCATAACGTCCGCTCTATGGAAGAGGTCGACCGGATCCTCGCCGAGGCCGCGGCGGGGGGCGGGCGCCTGGTCAAGCCGGGACATGAGACGGACTGGGGCGGCTACGCCGGATATTTCGCCGACCCGGACGGGTTTTTGTGGGAGGTGGCGTGGAATCCGAAGTTTCCGCATGTGTAGGGCCCCCGCCACCCTGCCATCGCCCTCCCGCCGTCCGGGAGAGACCCTCATGCCGCAAGTGGCACCCGAGAGAGGTGAAAATTCCGTAGGGGCGGCCCTATGTGGCCGCCCTGGGAGGGGGGCCTGCTCCGGCCCTGCGACCCCACCCACCCAGGGC
>JBJMHA010000034.1:0-108518 GCA_045807625.1 Thermoanaerobaculia bacterium
CAACAGCATCACCGCGAATCATCCCGAGGTCTACCTGATCGTGCTGCTGATCGACGAGCGGCCGGAAGAGGTCACCGACATGCAGCGCTCGGTGCGCGGCGAGGTCATCTCGTCCACGTTCGACGAGCCGGCGCAGCGCCACGTGCAGGTGGCCGAGATGGTGATCGAGAAGGCCAAGCGCCTGGTCGAGCACAAGAAGGACGTGGTGATCCTGCTCGACTCGATCACGCGTCTCGCGCGCGCCTACAACACCGTCCAGCCGCCGTCGGGCAAGGTGCTCTCCGGCGGTATCGACGCCAACGCCCTCCACCGGCCGAAGCGGTTCTTCGGCGCCGCCCGCAACATCGAGGAGGGCGGCTCGCTGACGATCATCGCCACGGCCCTGGTCGACACCGGCAGCCGCATGGACGACGTCATCTTCGAGGAGTTCAAGGGCACCGGCAACTGCGAGATCCACCTCGACCGCAAGCTGGTCGACAAGCGGGTCTTCCCGGCGATCGACATCAACAAGTCGGGCACCCGCAAGGAAGAGCTGCTGATGCCCGAGAGCGAGCTGCACCGGGTGTGGGTGCTGCGCAAGGTGCTCAACCCGCTGTCCACGGTGGAGAGCATGGAGCTGCTGCTCGACAAGCTCTCGAAGACGAAGACCAATCAGGACTTCCTCAACGCGATGTCGAAGTAGCGGAGGCGGCGAGCCCTTGCCCAAGCTGCGCGTCGGCATCGTCAACTTCCTGAACAGCAAGCCGCTGGCCTGGGGGTTCCTCAAAGGCCATCACGCGGACCTGTTCGCGCCCAGCTACCATCCGCCGGCTCTGGTGGCGCGGCTGCTGGCGCAGGGGAACCTCGACATCGGTCTCATCCCGTCGATCGAGGTGCAGCGTATCCCGAACCTGCGGGTGCTCCCCGACATGTGCGTGGCGGCCCACCACGAGGTGCGGAGCGTGCTCATGGTCTCCCGCGTGCCGGTCCCCGAGATCCGGCGGGTCGCCCTGGACACCAACAGCCGCACCTCGGCGACGCTGATCCGCATCCTGCTGCGCGAGCGCTGGGGGCTCGATCCCGAGTACATCCACGAGCGGCCGGACCCGGAGCGGATGCTGGCCGAGGCGGACGCGGCCCTGGTGATTGGCGATCCCGCCCTGCGGGTCGACCGCGAGCGCTACCTCATCACCGACCTCGCGGCGGAGTGGAAGGAGCTCACTGGGCTACCGTTCGTCTTCGCCGTCTGGGCGGTGCGGCCGGAGGTCGAGATCCCGGACCTCCCCTTCTACTTCAAGAGCAGCCTGCGCTACGGCCTGTCGTCAATGGACACCCTGGTGCGCGAGGCGGCGGCCGAGATGGGGCTCGACACCTCCGAGGTGCGCGCCTATCTGGAGGAGAACCTCTCCTTCTTCCTGAGCAAGGAGGAGATGACCGAGACGCTCGACGAGCTCTACCGCCGCGCCTACAAGCACGGCATGATCCTGGAGCCGCGGCCGATCGAATTCTGGAAGTGACCTCGCGGCGCGTGGTATCCTGATTCCGAGAGGAGCCCCGCTTCCCGTATAACGCTAACTGGGATAAAATTCCGGGAACGAACGACTCCGACGGGAGACTTCTATGAGCCAGCCAGCCTCTGCGCTCGCGCCCCTTCCCTTCGAGCTCGTGACCAGCGACGGGGAGCCTTTGGAGAGCAACTGGCACGTCATCCAGATGAACCTCCTCATCGACCTGATCTTTCAGGCGATGAGCGAGCGTGGGCGCACCGATTTCTTCGCGGGCGGCAACATGTTCGTCTATTACTCCTACGAGCAGGCCCGCGATATCGCCGCCGGCCGTCCGTATTTCCGCGGCCCGGACGTCTTCTACGTCGGCGACGTCGAGGGGGGGACCGAGCGCGATGCCTGGGTGGCCTGGGAGGAAGGGGACCGCCTCCCCGATCTCATCGTCGAGCTCCTGTCCCCCAAGACCGCGAAGATCGACCGCACGGTCAAGAAAGACCTTTACTCCCGCGTCTTTCATACTCACGAGTACTTCCTTTACGAGCCCCGCACCCGGAAGCTCGAAGGGTTCCGTCTCAAGGGAGACCTCTATCAGCCTCTGACGCTCAATGAGCAGGGCCGGCTCTGGAGCGAGGAGCTCGGGCTGGAGATCGGTCTCTGGTACGGTCGACGGAGGGATCAGGAGGCGACCTGGGTGCGTCTCTTCCATTCCGACGGCCGCCTCGTCCCGACGGCGGAAGAGCTGGCCGAGGCGGAACGCCAGCGCGCCGACGCGGAACGCCAGCGTGCCGACACGGCGGAGGCCGAGCTCAAGCGTCTGCGCGCTCTGCTCGCAGGCAAGGCCTGACCCCCGGAAAGGGGAGGAGATCTTCAGGATCTTCTGGAAGTGATCAGGGTGACAGGAAGTCGATGAAGTAGGGACCCGGATCGCTGATCCCCTCCTGCCACCGTTTCAACGCGTGGGCGATCCTCTCCGGCCGGTGGTTGGGCAAGCTGCGAGGGACGATGAGGATGCCGGTGTAGGGCTCTCCGGTCTGGAAAAAGCTCAGGCTCAGTTGCAGGAAGTCGTCCCGGTTGCGGGTAATGAAAATCCGCCGCTCGGACGTTGAGAACCGGAGCTGGTCTTCGTCCTGAAATCCACGCCGGTCGATCTCGTGGACGGAGAGCACATCGAGGCCCAGCCCTCGGGCAATCTCAGCGACCGCGGGATTGAGATCCTCGTCCAGCAGGAACCGCATGGAGGTCTGCTAGTCGTTGCGGGGCCGCGAAAAGGGGAGCTCCCGCCGGACTCTTTCCGGCGTCCACCGCGCCTCGCGCTCCAGGCGTGCATTGATCTCGGATGGGTAGATCTCGTAATAGCCGAGTGCGGCGCGGAGCTGGGCTTCGCTCAGCCACGGGTAGTTTTGTCGTAGCGCCTGATAGCGCTTGCCCCCCTCCTTCCAGGTGGCGATGACCTCCCAGACGTCCAGTCCGGTTCCAGCCACGACGGCTCGCCGTCCGGTGGAGCCGTCGACGAAAGTCACTCCCGGAGCTCGGCGAGCCCGAATCCCTTCTTCCAGAAGCTCCGTGGTTATTGCCGCCCAGGACTTGCCGCGAGTCTCTGATTCCCGGACGATTTCTTCGTCGAGCGCTGCTGGAATCCGGATGCCTTTTGCTTTCGTGGCTGCCATACCTTCTCCAAAGTGTGCACACTGTGCACAGTCTACCACCTGGCAGCCCTAGAAAACACAAGGGCAGGGGTATACTTGGCAAATCACTGGCGTCCGTCCCGATTCTTGAAAGATCGGGAGGAGATCTTCAAGATCTTCGAAAGGATTTCCGTATGCCGCGATTCCTCTCGTCCCTGCTCGCCCTGTCGCTCCTCTGCGCCTGCACCCCCAAGGCCCAGGTCCGCGGGACCGGACCCTCCGACAAGCTGCTCGACCTCAAGGCCCTCGCCGGCAGCCGGCCGGGGGACCCGATCCGGGCGGAGGTGGCCCAAAGGTCGATCGAGCGGTATCCGGGGTTCACTCTGGGGATCATCGAGCTGTCCGACGACGGCCACGTCAAGGACGAGGTCCAGAAGCAGCAGGTCTTCGACAGGGTGCGCCAGATCGCTGGGGAGAAGGGCGCGGTCATCATGACCTTCGTCCACGGCTGGCATCACGGGGCGGGCGTGTGCGATTCCAACGTGGCCTGCTTCCGCAACGTGCTCCAGGGGATCAGCGAGGACCCCGACCGGATCAACAAGGGGCCGGTCATCGGGATCTATCTCGGCTGGCGCGGAGAGTCGAGCCGGATCGGGCTCCTCCAGGGGGCGACCTTCTACAATCGCAAGCGGACCGCCCACCGGATCGGAGAGGAGGCCGGCTCCAAGATCCTCCTCGAGCTGGCCGCCCTGGAGGACGAGATCAATACCGACCTCGACCAGAAACGGTCCCCCGGCTTCGTGACCATGGTGACGGCCGGGCACAGCTTCGGCGGCGCCCTGGTCTTCTCGGCGGTCGACAACGCCCTGGTCAGCGAGTGGAACGGGCGGGACGGCGTCGGCCCCCTGGCCGGTCCCGACGGGATCAAGAAGGAGCGCCGCGAGCTGGGCGATCTGGTCCTGCTGATCAACCCCGCCTTCGAGGCCAACCGCTACCGCCTGTTCGACGAGGACTTGGCCCTGCCCGGCCGCTACGCGCCCGAGTGCCCGGTCCTCGTGACGGTCGCCTCGCAGGGGGACGCCGCGGTGGGCGCGGCCTTCCCCGCCGGCCGTTTCCTCTGGCTCCTGTGGCACCCGTTGCGCTGGCGGCGCTTCAAGGCCGAGCTCACGGGGGCGGGGCACTACTCTCCCCAGTGGACCCATGAGCTCACCTACGACGGCCGGCCCGAGACCGGAGAAGGGAAGCCCGGATCGTGCGGCTGCCCCTTCGCCTCGCCCGAGGAGATCCGGAAGCTCCGGGTGGCGGTCGACCAGGCCGTGCAGGCCACCTCCTCGACGGACCGGGGACCCTGCGCGGCTCTCCGGAACCTGGACGCGAACGGTCTCAAGAGCGCCCTGCCGGGCGGGATCCGGCTGACCGAGATCCGGAAGGACTGGGACAGGTCCTCGCCCTACCTCGTGGTGCACGCCAACGCCAACCTGATCCCGGGGCACAGCGACATCTTCGGCCCGAGCTTCGTCAAGTTTCTCCTCACCTACCTCAACTTCTACCTCCAGGAGAAGACGGACGAGACGCCGGTCCCACAGGCGCCCTGAGGCTCAGCGCTCCTTCTTGCCGTTGCGGGCCCCCACCGTGACGCGGAGCTCCCGGACCTCGCCCGCCCGCAGGATGCTGAGCGTGGCTTCCTTGCCGATCGTCTCCTCGTCGAGCAGGGGCATCAGCTCTCCGGGGTGCCGGAGCGGGGTGCCCTCGAAGGCGAGGATGGTGTCGCCGAGGACCAGCCCCCCCTGGCCAGCCGGGCTGTCCGGCTCGACCGAGATGACCAGCAGGCCGCTCGGCTGCCCCAGCCGCTCGGCGAGGTCGCGGGGGAGCCGGACGGGCTGGGTGCCGATCCCCAGGTAGCCGCGCCGCACTTGACCGTGGGCGAGGAGGGCGTCGACCACCCGCCGCACGGTCTCGGTGGGGAGGACGCTGGCCGTGGCCCGGTAGATGCCGGCGGTGTTCACGCCGATCACCCGCCCCCGCATGTCCACCAGGGCGCTGCCGGAGAAGCCGGTGTGGATGCCGAGGTCGGTCTGGATCTCGGAGTCGATCCGGCCGCCCAGGGGGGTGCGCCAGGATTCACCCATGGAGCCCACGAGCCCGAGGCTGGCCCAGATCTTCCGGCCGGGCCGGCTGAGGGACATCACCAGATGGCCGGCCTTCACCTCTCCGGCGTCCCCCCACTCGGGCGGCTCCGGAGTGGACCCGGCGACGCGCAAAGCCGCGAGGTCGGTCGAGGGGTCCCGGCCCACGACCGAGGCGGTGGTGGTGTTGCCGTCGGGGAGGCCGACCTCGATGTCCTCCTCCCACTCCAGGACGTGATGGGTGGTCACCAGCACGCCGCTCGACCAGATCACGGCGCTCGACGGCCGGCGCCGCCGCCCGTTGATGCGTACGACTCCGGCCGACGCCTTGTCCACGGCGCCGGCGAGACTCTCGGAAAACTGCCAGGCGAAATCGTTCATCGTTCCTCCTTCGGTTTGATCCCCATTCATGGGGAGGCACGATAGACCCCGGCGGGGAGAGCCCGCATCGCCCGGATGGCCAGGAGAGGCCTAGACCTTCGGCTAGCTCACAGGGTGACCAGCCCCAGCCGAACGGCCTGGACGATCGCCTCGCCGCGGCTCTGCACGCCGAGCTTGCCGAGGATGGCGTTGACGTGGAACTTGACCGTGTGATCGCTGATGCCCAGCCGCTGGGCGATCCCCTTGTTGGGGAGCCCCTGGGTGAGGAGCTGGAGCACCTCGGCCTCCCGCGGGGTGAGGCTCTCGACGAGGTCCGGCGCCGGAGGAGGAGCGTCCCGGAGGAGGGCGGGTACGAAGGATTCGTCGAGCACGACCAGCCCCTGGACGGCGGCGCGGATCGCGGCCGCGAGGCTCTCCCCGCCGGCGTCCCGGGGGAGGGCGGCGCGGGCCCCGGCGGCCAGGGCCTCGCGGGCGTCCATCTCGTCGGCCACGATGGCCACAGCCGGCGGAGCCGCGGGGCTCAAGGTCCGCAGCCTCTCCAACCCGGAGCGCAGGCCGAAACCCAGATCCCAGACGATGGCGTCTGGGCCGGGCTCCGGCCAGTCGTCGTCCACCCCGACCTGACCCGTCAGGGTCAACCCTTCGCTCTCCCGAAGCAGCAGCGCGAGCCCCGTCCGCGCGAGGGGATCGTCGCTCACCACCAGCACCCGCAGCTCCTCCATTCCAGGGGTACGGTACAATAGAGCTTCATGAAAGTGAGGCACCGGCACTTCGCCGCCACCCTTCTGATCCTTCTCTCGTCCCCCCTTCTCGCGGATCCACCCCAGCCCCAAGTCCCCACGGACAAGCTCCTGGAGGGGCGCGGCCAGTACGACGCGGGCAAGTACAAGGACGCCGTCCGCACCTTCAAGGAGGCCGACAAGCTCGCCAACGGCTCGTGCGCGGAGTGCCGCCTGTGGCTGGCCAAGGCCTTGGACAAGGTGGGCGCCCACAAGGACGCCCTGAAGAACGCCGATTCCGTCCTCGGGATGACCCCCAACCCGACTCTTCTCGTCGGGGCCTACAACGAGCGGGGGGTGGCCCTGGTCGGCCTGGCGGAAAACGATCCGAAGCAGCTCGAGCCGGCGGAGCAGGCCTTCCGCAAGGCCCTGGAGCTGAGCGAGGGGAAGGTCAACGCCATCCGCTTCAGCCTGGGCGTCACGCTGCTGCAGATGTCGCGCGACGCGGAGGGGGTGGCTCTCCTCAAGGAGTACCTGGAGAAGGGTCCGGGATCGGCGGACGCCGAGATCGCCAGGAAGCTCATCGCCAACCCCGTGCGGGCGAGGAAGAAGATCGTTCCCGATTTCGAGCTCACGACCCTGTCGGGGGAGTACCTCACCGCAGAGGACCTGCGAGGGAAGGTCCTGCTCCTCGACTTCTGGGGCACCTGGTGCCCGCCCTGCGTGGCCTCGGTCCCCAGCCTGCGTTCCTTGAGCCATCGCCTGAAGGACGATCCGTTCAAGCTGGTCAGCATCAGCACCGACCAGGACGAAAAGGCCCTGCGGGAGTTCGTCGCCAAGAACGAGATGGACTGGCCCCAGGTCTGGGATCAGGGCCAGGCGTTCACCCGCCAGTGCGGGATCCACAGCTTCCCCACCTACGTGCTGGTCAGCCCCGAGGGGGAGATCCTCCGCGTCGTCAGCGGCTGGGGGCAGGGGACGGAGCGCGACCTCTCCAGCCGGATCCACGCGGCCCTCAAGGATCTCCAGAGGAGCGCGAAGCCGGCGAGGTAGGGTAAAGTAGGAGGGCTATGAACCTGGAGCCCTCGGGACGACCCGTCCAACAGATCCTCGACGACGCCGTGGCCGGCCGCCGCATCTCGGCCGGCGATGCCCATACCCTGCTCCTCGAAGGCGACCTGCTCGATCTCGGCATGGCCGCCAACGAGGTACGGAACCGCTTCAACGACCCCAAGGTCGCCACCTACAACGTCGACCGCAACATCAACTACACCAACATCTGCGTCTACAAGTGCCGCTTCTGCGCCTTCTACCGGGCGCCGGGGGACCCCGAGGGGTACCTGCTGCCGTTCGAGGAGATCGGCCGCAAGGTGGAGGAGACGCTGGCGCTCAACGGCACGGGCATCCTCATGCAGGGGGGCGTGCACCCCGACCTGCCGCTCTCCTTCTACGAGGACCTGCTGCGCTACCTGCGCTCCAACTACCCGGCCTGCCACCTCCACGCCTTCTCGCCGCCGGAGGTCAAGTTCATCGCCCGCAAGGAGCGGATGAGCTTCTACGACGTCATCTCCCGCCTCAAGGCGGCGGGGCTGATGTCGATCCCCGGCGGCGGCGCCGAGATCCTCTCGGACGTCACCCGCAAGGAGGTGCTGGCCTACCCGAAGTGCTCGGCCGAGGAGTGGATCGACGTCATGCGGCAGGCCCACCGCAACGGCCTGCGCACCTCGGCCACGATGATGTACGGCATGGGCGAGCCGCTCACCGCCCGGGTCGAGCACTTCCAGCGGGTGCGCGACCTCCAGGACGAGACCGGCGGCTTCACCGCCTTCATCTCCTGGACCTTCCAGCACGACCACACCGACATGCCGGACGTCCCCGAGACCTACGCCGAGGAGTACCTGCGGACCCTCGCCGTCTCGCGGCTTTTCCT
The DNA here is from genome assembly GCA_045807625.1 of Thermoanaerobaculia bacterium. GTDB lineage: Bacteria > Acidobacteriota > Thermoanaerobaculia > Multivoradales > UBA5704 > DATARR01. The sequence goes on from JBJMHA010000034.1 coordinate 8,266, forward strand.
CGACAACGTCGTCCACTTCCAGACGAGCTGGGTCACCCAGGGGAAGAAGATCGGCCAGGCCGCCCTCGCCTTCGGGGCGGACGACATGGGCTCGATCATGATCGAGGAGAACGTGGTCGCCTCGGCCGGTACCTCCTACCGGATGAGCCAGGACGAGATGGAGCACCTGATCTCCTCGGCCGGCTACATCCCGAAGCAGCGGACCAACCTCTACGAGCGGATCGTCACCCGGGCGGACACGGCCGAGATGGCGAAGAAGTACCGCCACTCCCTGACCCCGCAGAACCGGGACCTGGTCTCCTCGGCGCTGCTGCCGGTGCTGGGCTAGCCCGGCCCGTCCGCCTGGTTGGCGCAGCGCAGCAGCTCCTGAAAACGTGGATCGCTGCGCAGGCTGTCGTAGAGCGGGTCGACCCGCAAATAGGCCATCATCGAGTCCGAGCGCTCCCGGCACTGTTGGAAGAGCAGGTCGAGGGCGCGCTCGCGCTCTCCCAGCTCGATCGCCGGCAGGACCAGGGACCAGGGCCGCACCGCGCCGAGCTTGGCGAAGCGGGCCTTCTTGTACTGCCAATACCCTTCGAGACTGTCGGGCTCCGTATCTCCCAGCCAGCGGGCCTCCGCGCGGGCTGCCACCAGAGCCGCCTTCCGGTCCCCCTTGGCCAGCGTGGCCAGGGTCGTGGTGCGGAAAGCCCAGAAAAGCTCGGGCTGGGTGGGGTTCGTCTCGCTGGTCTTGCCGGGCGCCAGATCGATCAGGCTCTGTGCCTGGGCGATCGCCTCGCCGTACCGGCGGGCGAGATAGTAGAACCAGGGGGATCGCGAGCGGATGAGCTGTTGCTCGGGCTTGAGATACCGCGCCTGTTCCATCTGATCCAGGGCCTCGTCGAAGCGTCCGCGCGCGGCGAGCAGCCGGGCGTATTGAAAGTGGGCTTCGGCCTGCTGCGGATCGAGATCGATCGCCTTCTGGATCTCGCGTTCCGCCCCCGTCCAGTCGTATTTGAACCGGAACAGCCGTTCGGCCCGGTTGAGATGCGCGAGCGGGAGCCGAGGATCGAGATCCAGCGCCTGCCGCTCGGCGACCTCGAGGAGCGGCGCCATCTCTCGTTCGGGCCCCTCCTCTTCCAGGAGCTCGTGGCCGAGGGCGGCCCAGGCGGGCGCGTATCGCGGCGCCAGCGTGGTCGCCTCGCGGAAGGCCTGCATCGCCTGGTCGGACTCGGCGCGCGCGGAATGGTACTGCCCCCTGAGATAGGCGCGCATGGCCTTCTCGGAGACCGGGGGCACGTCCGCGCCGTTGGAGTGATGGAATGGCCAACTCGACTCGGACCCCCGCGACCGTAGCGCGATCAGTCCCACCACCAGCGAGAGCAGCAGGACGAGAGTGGCTACGAAGAGCCGCCGCGAGTCGCTCCAGCTCCTCTTGGAAGGGGCTGGAGCGGGTGCCGGCGGGGGAGCGGGCTGGGCCACCGGCAGCGTCTGCGGCTCGTCGCGCCGGACCTCGACGGGAGCCAGGAAGCGGTAGCCGACCCGGGGGAGGGTCTCGACGAACCGGGGCTCCTCCGCGGAATCGTCCAGGGCGCGGCGGATCTGCCGGATGCCGTAGTTGAGGGCGAGGTCGAAATCGACGTGCTCCTCCCCCCAGACCTCGCGCCGGATCTCCTCGCGCGACACGACCGCCCCGGCGCGGAGGGCCAGGAGCGCGAGCACCCGCGCCGGCCGGAGCTGGAGCTTGACCGGCGCGCCGTCCCGGAGGAGCTCGGAGCTGTCCAGCCGCAGCTCGAAGCCTCCGAAGAGGAGGGCGGCCGGCGGCCCCTCGTATCCTCGCCGGCTCAACGTTTCTGCTCCTTCTGGAGGGCCTGGTACGCGGGAGCGTCCCGGGGGATGCCGGTGCACTCCACGATCCGGAGGAAGCGGGGATCCCCGCGAAGGGAGTCGAACACCGGCTCCACCGCCGTGTAGCTGAACAGGTGCTCGTCCGCTCCCTTCCGGCACTCCTGCTCAAGGGCGTCGAGCGCCTTGCCGGGATGGCCGCCGGCGGAGCTCAATGCCGCCAGGCTGAGGAGGCTGACGTTCTCCCCTTTCCGGGCCCTCTCCTCGAGACCCCCGATTCTCCAGTCGACGAGCTTCTGCAGGGACTGGACATTCTCCGTGGGAAGGACCTGCCCGAATGCTCGCGCCCGCTCCCGGAAGTAGCTCAAGGCCATCGGCTCGTCTCCCCTTTTCCAGGAGCCGTACATGAGGACCCAGTAGGACCACTGGCGGCCGTACTGCACGAGCCCGGGGAGGGTCGTCTGGGTGATGTCCACCAGCTTGAGCGTGTCGTGAGCCTGCCGCATCGCCTCGTCGTAGCGGCGGCCGAGGTAGAGGAACCAGGCATAGTCGGAGTTGATGGCCATCGAGGCGGGATCGAGCTCGCGGGCCCGCTCCACGGCGGCGATGGCTTCATCGATCTGCCCGAGGGCTACCAGGTAGTTGCCATACGAATAATAAGCCTCGGCGTCGCCAGGGGTCAGGGCGACCGCCCGGCGGTATTCGACCCCGGCCTGCTTCCAGTCGACCCGGTCCTGGAAGAGCACGTCCCCCAGGGCCATATGACCCTCGGCGAGCTGAGGATCGAGCGCCAGGGCCTTGCGGGCGGCGGCCTCGCTGGCCGGGCGGTCCTCCTGGGGCATGACCTCCCGGCCGACCCGCGCGCGGGCGAGTGCGGCGAAGGCGGGCGCGAACCGGTCGTCGAGGAGCGTCGCCTCCTGAAGAGGGGCGACCGCGTCGTCATAATTTCTCTGCCGCAGAAGGTAGAGCCCGCGCAGATAGGCCTCGTGGGCCTCCGGCCGTGGTTTGACGGCGGCTCTGGCGGCGGCCGGCAGGGGCAGCCGCAGAGCCCCGGCCACGCCGCGGACGATCTCTTCGTAGACGAAGGGGATCTCGGCCAGCGACGTCGCCGGGCCCTCCCTCCGCCAGAGGATCTTGCCGTCGGCCGCCGCGAGCCTCGCGTCGATCCGGAGATGGCCGCCGGAGGCGTCGGCATCCCCGGTGAGCAGGTAGGTCGCCCCGAGCTTGTCGCCGATCTCTCTCGCGCTCTTGCCACTCCCCTGATAGGTCAGAACGGAGGTCGAGCCGATCACCTCGACCTCCCGGGGGAGCTGCCGGGTCAGCTCCGCCGTGAGCTCCTCGGTGATCCCACCGCAGATCTGCGGGTCGGCATGGCAGGCCAGAGGGAAGACGGCGAGGCGGGGGTGCTCCGGAGACAGCGGGAAGCGGCTCGCGATGAGGAAGACCAGCGCGACCAGAGCCAGGGCGGCGGCCGAGATCCCCGCCCGGAGGGGCCATCGCGGCGCCGGCTGCGAGGGGGGAGGCGCGGGAGCGGCCTCCTCCGGAGCCACCACCGGGAGGGGGATCCCCGTTCCATTCGTTCCGGCCCGGGTCTGGATCGGCAGCAGGAAGCGGTATCCCCGCCGGGGGAGGGTCTCGACGTAGGTGGGGGCCGTGGCGGAGTCCCCCAGAGCCCGGCGGATCTGCTTGATGCAGAAGTTGAGGCTGGCGTCGAAATCGACGAAGGACTCTCCCCAGACGGCTTCGCGGATCTCCTCCCGGCCCACCACCTCTCCGGAACGGCGGGCCAGCAGCTCCAGCACCTTCGCCGGCTGGGGCTGGAGCGTGGCCACGGGCGCGCCGTCCCGGAGGAGCTCGCCACTGTCCAGCCGGAGCTCGAAATCGCCGAAGAGGAGGGCGGCGGCCGGCGTTTCCTCGTGCGCGTCCAGGATCTCTACCTCCCCTCGTGGAGTGTCCGGTACGCCGGGGAGTCGTGGGGAAGGCCGGAGCAGTCGACGATCCGCGCGAAGCGAGGATCTCCATGGAGAGGCTCGAACGCCGGCTCCACGGGGACGAAGTTGAGCATGGAGCTCTCACCGCCGTTCCGGCACAGCCTTTCCAGATAGCCGAGCGCCTCGTCCGTACGCCCCGCGTCAGCGTTGACGGCGGCCAGGCCGTAAGAATCCTCCGGGGCCTTTCCGGCGACGAGCTGCACCCGCCAGGCCAGGATCTCCGGCAGCGACCGCAACCGGTCCGCGGCGGCTTTTTCCCCGAGCTCGCGCATCTTCTCTCTGAACGTATCCAGGGCCGTCTGCTCGTCCCCCTTCTTCAAGGAGCTGTGCACGAGGACCCAGTACGCCCAGGAGCGGCCATACTGCGCGACCGCGGGCAGGGAGCCCTGGGTCATGTCCAGAAGCTTGAGCGTCGCGCGCACCTGGCGGATCGCTTCGTCATAGCGGCCGGCGATGTAGAGGAACCAGGCATACTCGGAGGTGACGGCCATGGAAGCGGGATCGAGCTCGTGGGCCCGCTCCATGGTCGAGATCGCCTCGTCGAGCCGTCCCAGAGCCGTCAGATAGCGTGCGTAGGCATAGTGGGTCTCGGCGTCCCCCGGGGCCAGGGACACCGCCCGCCGGTACTCGGCCCCGGCGCGTTGCCAGTCGAGACGGTCCTTGAAGAGCACGTCCCCGAGGGCGAGATGGCCTTCGGCAAGCTGGGGATCGATCTCCAGGGCCTTTTGGGCGGCGGCCAGACTGGCGGGCCTGTCTTCCCGAGGCGGATGGCCCAGGCCCACCCGCGCGCGGGCGAGCCCCGCATAGGCGCCAGCGAAATGGCCGTCGAGCTGGGTCGCTTTCTGAAAGCTCGCGACCGCCTGGTCGAAGGCCCTGTAGCGAAAGAAGAAGATCCCGCGCAGATAAGCTTGGTAGGCCTCTTTCCCGGGCTTGGCCGGCAACGGGACCGTGGCGGAAAGGGGGAGCCGCAGCGCCCCGGCTACCCCGCGGACGATCTCCCCATAGACCAGGGGGGCTTCCGCCAGCTCCGCCGCGAGACCCTCCTGATGCCATAGCGCCTTCCCTTCAACCGTCGCGAGCCGGGCGTCGATCCGGAGATGGTCCCCTGAGGCATCGACCTCTCCCGTCAGCAGATAGCTGGCTCCGAGCTCCTCCCCGATCTTCCTCTGGCTCTTGTGGCTCCCCTGATAGGCCCGAACGGACGTCGGGCCGATCACCTCGACCTCGTGAGGGAGCTGCCGGATCAGCTCCGCCGTGAGCGCCTCGGTGGTCCCACCGCAAATCTGCCGGTCGGGAGGGCTCGAGCCACGGCAGGCCAGGGGGAAGACGGCGAGCCGCGCGTTCTGGGAGGCGGTGGGAAAACGGCTGGCGATCAGGAAGACCAGCAGGATCAGGGCCGCCGCCGTGACCGCGACCCCCGTCAGCAGGCGCCAGCCCGCCGGCTCTGCCGGAGGTGGAGGGAGGGGGAGAGGCACGGCGACACCGTTCCCGTTGGTCCCCATCTCGATCCGCACCGGCCGCAGGAAGCGGTACCCCCGCCGGGGGAGAGTCTCAAGGTAACGGGGAAAGGTCGCGGAGTCCCCCAGCGCCCGGCGGATCTGCTTGATGCAGAAGTTGAGGCTGGCGTCGAAGTCGACGAACGACTCCCCCCAGACGGCTTCGCGGATCTCCTCCCGGCTCACCACCTCGCCCGAGCGGCCCGCCAGCAGCCCCAGCACCCGGGCCGGCTGGGGCTGGAGCGTGGCCACGGGCTCACCGTCCCGGAGCAGCTCGCCGCTATCCAGCCGGAGCTCGAAGTCGTCAAAGAAAAGCCGCGAAGGCGAAGCCATACCTCTTCTACGTTCCTCCTGCCCTTCTGTTCTACCTCTCCCGCTCCTCAGCGCCGGCTCAGCGAGGGCTCACCCCCCGCTCATGGCCTCTCTCCCGGGCCGGCCGTACCGTGAAAACCGCGACTACGGAGGTCCTGAGCCATGAGCGACTGGAGAGAGCCCACCCTCAACACCAACCCCGGCGAGAGCCCGGGTGCCGACATCCAATGGCTGTTCAAGAGCCCACGCCTGGGCATCACCCTCTGGGACTGCTCCCACAGGAACCGGGAGCTCTCCGAGGAGCGCCGGCAGCCCTGGCACGTGATCAGCTTCATCCACTCGGGGGCGTTCGTCCTTCACACCCGCGGCCGGTCCGCCGTGATCGACGCCACCTCGGTCCTGCTCCACAATCCCGGCGAGCCCTTCCGGTCCGAGCACCCTTTCGGCTGCCACGACCATGGGAGCTCCATCGTCGTCCAGCGGGAGCTGTTGCTCGACCTGCTGGGACCGGACGGGCAGTTCCCGGCGACCCACGTCCACGGCCTCTTCCGCGCCCAACTGCTCCAGCGCCTGCTGGTGCGCAGCCTGGGAAACGGGACGCCGCGGGAGCCGATGGCGATCGAGGAGGCCGCTCTCAAGGTGCTCCGAGAGGTGCTCAAGGGGGACTCCCCCCAGGCTCTCAAGCACCGCGCCGTCCGCCGCGAGCCCTCCCGGGCCCGCCGCCGCTACGCCGAGGACGCCAAGGCACTGCTGCAACAGCGCTTCCGCGAGCGGCTCCAATTGGAGGACATCGCCCGCTCGCTCTACGTCTCCCCCTATCACCTCTGCCGGCTGTTCCGGGAGGAGACCGGAGTGCCGATCCACAGCTACCTCAACCGGTTGCGGCTGCGGGAGGCGCTGGAGCCGATCGCCGAGGGGGAGGCCGATCTGAGCGAGCTGGCGGCCGGGCTCGGCTTCTCCAGCCACAGCCACTTCACCGCCGCCTTCCGCAAGGAGCTGGGGATGTCCCCCCGGGAGGTGAAGCGGCTGACCACGGCCCGCGTCCCGGAGCTGGTGAGCGCGCTCAACCTCTAGATATGGATGCGCTACTCCCAGGGGATGTCGGGCATCCGCAGCCGCTCGACCTCGCGGCCGTCCTCCAGCACGGTGCGCTGCAGGATCTCCTCGACGTCGTCCACCGTCACGCCGCGATACCAGAGGTTGAACGGCCAGACGGCGACGGTGATCCCCTGGCTGCAGTGCTTGAGGCAGCCGGTGCGGGTGACCATGACGCGGTCGCGGATCCCGAGCTCCTTCACCCGGTCCTTGAAGCGGTGGTAGACCTCGAGGGACCCCCGGGGGGCGCAGCTCGGCTTGGCGCTCCCCGGCGGGCGCTCGTTGAGGCAGACGAGGATCTGGATCTGGGGGTGCGGCATGAGGGGGATCATAGCGGATAGAATGCGCGGGTCCCCTGAGGAGACCGCTTGGCCCGACCGTCCGCCCTCGTCCTGCTGGCGCTCGCCACCCTGGCCGCGCTCGCCGCCTTCCTGGGCGCCCCCCTGGCCCCCTGGCTGGCGGCGTTCGGCGGCGCCACGTTCCCCGTCGCCCTGATCGGCCTCGGCGCGGCGCAACGGGGACGGCCCGGGGCCCTGCGCCTGCCGCTGGCGCTGCTCTGGCTGCTGCTGGCCGGAGGGCTCGCCGCCATCCTGACTCTTCCTGAGGGTGGGCCGGACGTGGCCGGGCTGCCGCTCGCCACGGCGCTGATGATCTTTGTGCTCGTCCCCGTCCCCCTCCTGGGGCTCGGCCTGCTCTACGCCCTCTCCTTCGGCCGGCTCGGGGTCCGGGAGGAGGATCTCGACCGGCTGCGGCGGTTGCGCCGTGCCGGAGGGGCCTGATAGGGGGACAAATGATGCCCCTCCTCGACCGCCCGCTGATCGTCGTCTCGACGCTCCTCTATTTCGCCGCCTGCCTGGGGCTGGGGGTCTGGGCCCTGCGCCGCACCCGGAGCCCCCACGACTTCTGGGTGGCCCGCCAGGGGCTGGGGGTGGTGGTGACCGGCCTCGCCACCATGGCGGCGGCGTTCAGCGGCTTCGTCTTCCTGGGCGGCCCGGGGCTGACCTACCGCATCGGGCTCTCGTCGCTGTTCATCAACCTGTCGATCGGCTTCACCCCCGCGCTCCTCGCCTGGGCGTTGGCCAAGCGGCTGCGGCTGCTGGCCGAGGTGCGGGAGGTCTACACGATCCCCGACGCCTTCCTGGCCCGCTACGGCAGCCGGGCGGCCTCGGGCGCGGCGGCGGTGGCGATCCTGGCCGGGGTGGTCGGCTATCTGGGGGCCCAGCTCCTGGCGATGGGCACCCTGCTCCAGGCGGTGCTCGGGGTGACCCTGCCGGCCGCAGTGGGGATCGGCCTCGCCGTCCTCCTCTTCTACAGCGTGGCCGGCGGCATGATGGCGGGGGTCTATACCGACGTCTTCCAGGGGGCCCTGATGGTGGTGGCGGCGGTCGCGGTGTTCGGCTACGCCATGTCCGCGGGAGGGGGATTCCGGCAAGTAGTGCACAGCGTCGCGGCCTCCCCCCGGTTCGGGCGGCCCTTCCTGGAGCCGCTGGGCAAGACCCCGGCGCTCACCGCCTTCGGCTTCTTCTTCGTCTTCGGTATCGGCGTGCTGGGCCAGCCCCACATGCTCAACAAGCTCTACATGATCCGGGACCCCCGGCGGCTGCGCTGGCTGCCGCTGGTGCTGGGCCTCTCCCAGACCCTCTGCCTGCTGATCTGGCTGGGGCTGGGGCTCGCCGTGCCGGCCCTGGTGGCGCAGGGGAAGCTCGCGCCGCTGGCGAAGCCGGACGACGCCGCTCCGGCCTTCCTCCTCGGCTTCGCCCCGGAGCCGCTGGCCGGGCTCGCCGTGGCGGCGATCCTGGCGGCGATCATGTCCACCGCCGACTCCTTCATGAACCTGGGCGCGGCGGTCCTGGTGCGCGACCTCCCCCGGGCCTGTCGCCGGAAGGTGGGCAACGAGCTGCTCTGGGGGCGGCTGGCGACCGCAGGGGTCGCGGTGACGGCGGCGACCCTGGCGCTGGGCTACGACGACCTCATCGCCCTGCTGGGAACCTTCGCCTTCGGCACCTTCGGGGCCGCCCTGGCGCCGGCCCTGGCCGTGGGGCTCAACTGGCGGCGGGTGACGGCGGCGGCGGCGACCGCCTCGGTGGTCACCGGCACGGTGCTCAACCTGGGACTGGAATTCCTCGCCCGCCAGACCTTCTTTCCCGCCCTTCCGAAGCCGCCGTTGCCGCCGGGAGCGCTCCCCACGGCGGTGTCGCTGGCGGCCTCCTTCGCCGTCCTGCTCACGGTGACGGCCTGGACCGGGCGGCGGGAGCCGGCTCTTCCCGAGGACATCTCGGCGGTGATGGAGGCCTGATCGATGGCGGAATCGAACGTCCGTTTCCTGGTCAACCCCTCCTCGGGCCGCGGCACGGGGAGGTCCCATCTCGACCGCCTGCGCGTCCTCGCCTCGAAGCTCGGGGCCGGCCTGTGCGTCTCGCGCAAGGTCTCCGATCTCTGGGAGCAGGCCCGGCGGGCGGCCGACGACGGGGTGGAGCGCCTGCTCGTGGCGGGCGGGGACGGCACCATGCACTATGCCGTCCAGGGGCTCGCCGGGACCTCCTGCGCCCTGGGGGTGATCCCCCTCGGCAGCGGCAACGACCTCGCCGGCACCCTGGGCGCTCCGCCCGACCTCGATGCCGCCGTGGAGCGCGCGGTGAGCGGGGAGATCCGGCGCATCGACCTCATCCGGGTGGGGGAGACCGTCTCCGTGAGCTATGCCGGGGTTGGCTTCGACTCCGAGGTCACCCGCTATGCCAACGAGACGAAGATCCTGCGGGGCCCCCTGATCTATTTCTACTCCGTGATCCACACCCTGATCACCTTCGTGCCGCCGCGGATGCGGGTGGTCTGGGACGGCGGCGAATTCGAGGGCAAGGTGATGTTCACCGTGGTCAACAACCTCCCCCGCTTCGGCGGCGGGATGCGGATCGCCCCCGACGCGCGCATCGACGACGGGCTGCTCGACCTGGTGATCGTGAAGGAGATCCCGAAGAGCACCCTGCTCTCCGTCTTCCCCAAGGTCTACAACGGCAAGCACGTGGGCCATCCGGCGGTGCGGATGGCCCGCACCGCCCGGGCCGAGATCACCCTCGACCGCGCCATGACGATGTACGGAGGCGGAGAGCCGCTCCGCGAGGTGCGGGCGGGGGAGCCGGTGATGGTGGAGGTGGTGCCGGGCGGGCTGGCCGTGGTTACGACCCCACCTTGAACTCCACCCCCTGGGCCAGCGGCAGGTCGTTCCCCCAGTTGAGAGTGCAGGTCTGGCGGCGCATGTAGGCCTTCCAGGAGTCGGAGCCGGCCTCGCGGCCGCCACCGGTCTCCTTCTCGCCGCCGAAGGCGCCGCCGATCTCCGCTCCCGAGGTGCCGATGTTCACGTTGGCGATGCCGCAGTCGCTCCCGGTCGCCGCGAGGAACCGCTCCGCCGAGCGCATGTTGAGGGTGAAGATAGCCGAGGAGAGCCCCTGCGGCACGTCGTTGTGGACGCGGATCGCCTCGTCGAGGTCCTCGAATTCCATCACGTAGAGGATGGGGGCGAAGGTCTCGTCGCAGGTAATCGGGAGCTGGCGCGGCACCTCGACCAGGGTGGGCTCGACGAAGAAGCCCGGCCGGTCGATCCGCCTGCCGCCGTAGAGGATGCGGCCCCCCTCGGCCTTTACCCGCTCCAGGGCCGCCATCATGTTGTCCACCGCCGCCTGGTCGATCAGCGGCCCCATCAGGGTGCCGTGCTCCAGCGGATCGCCGATCGGGATCGAGCCGTAGGCCTGGACCAGCCGGCGCTTCATCTCCGCCGCGATCCCCTTCTGCAGGAAGAGCCGCCGGGTGGTGGTGCAGCGCTGGCCGGCGGTGCCCACGGCCGCGAAGAGCACGGCGCGCAGGGCGAGGTCGAGATCGGCGTCGTCCATCACCAGGATGCCGTTGTTGCCGCCGAGCTCCAGGAGCGTGCGGCCCAGGCGGCCGGCGACCACCTTGCCCACCTCCCGCCCCATGCGCACCGAGCCGGTGGCGGAGATCAGGGGGAAGCGGGGGTCGGCCACCAGCCGCTCGGAGACGCCGGTGCGGCCGGCGAAGACCAGGTTGAAGATCGGCGGCGCGCCGTTCGCCTTGAGCACGCGGTCGGCGATGCGGGTGACGGCGATGGCGGTGAGCGGCGACTGGTGGGAGGGCTTCCAGATCATCGAGTCGCCGGCGACCGCGGCCACCGTGGCGTTCCAGGCCCAGACGGCGACGGGGAAGTTGAAGGCGGTGATGATCCCCACCGGACCCAGCGGGTGCCACTGCTCGTACATCCGGTGCCGCGGCCGCTCGGAGTGCATGGCGAGGCCGTAGAGTTGGCGCGACATGCCGACCGCGAGGTCCGCCATGTCGATCATCTCCTGCACCTCGCCCAGCCCCTCGGAGAGGACCTTGCCCACCTCCAGGCTCACCAGCCGGCCGAGCTCCTCCTTGTGGCGGCGGAGCTCTTCGCCAAGCTGGCGCACGACCTCCCCCCGGCGCGGCGCCGGCCAGGCGCGCCACTCGCGGAAGGCCTCGGCGGTGACGGCGGCCACCCGCTCGTAGTCGTCGAGGGTGGCCATGCGCACGGCCGCGATGGGCTCGCCGGTGGTGGGGCTCAACGACTCGAGCCGCTCGCCGTGGGTCTGGATCCAGGCGCCGTCGAAGGCGCCGGGGTTTTCGGCTTCGACTCCTAAGGAGTCGAGGATCTGGGACACGCTGCTATCAATATTTTCAGTTGGGGCAATCATCGGGAATGTCTCCTGGAAGGTTCTGCTGGACGAGACAGGATATCGCATCGCCTAGAATGCCGCACGATGTATGGCTTGATTCCCCCTCTGCTCCTCGCCCTCTTCGGCGCCTGGTGCGGGACGTTCGCCTGGGGGCCCTCCTGGCAGGCGAGCGCCGCCGGGGCGCTGGCTCTCCTCGGCTCCCTGCTCTGGATCGCTCCCCCCTGGCGGGACCCCCTGCGGCTGGGCCCCACGGGGCGCCTGCTCCCCTGGGCGCTCTGGATCGTCCTGGCGGCGAGCGCCTGGGCCTCGCCGGTGCCGCGGGCGGGGTGGGTGGCGCTGATCCTCCTGCCGGCCTTCCTGGCCCTGCCCGGCGTGGCCGAGCGCTGCTGGCGCCGGGAGCGGGACCGCCGGTGGGGGCTGCGGGCGCTGAGCCTGACCGTGTCCGGAGTCTCGCTCTGGGCGCTGGTCGACTGGCTGGCGCTCGGCTCCCCCCGGCCGGCCATGCCCCTCGGCCATCACAACCTTCTGGCCGCCTGGCTGGTGATCCTGCTGCCGCTGGCGGTGCTGCCGGCGCGGGAGCCGGGTCCCTGGCGCTTCCTGGGGCTGGCGGCCGGCGGGCTCGCCGCGGGGGCGGTCCTGGCCAGCCGCTCGCTCGCGGGGTGCGCGGCCCTGGGCGTGGTGGCGCTGCTCGCCTTCGGCTTCCGGGCCGGCCGCTCCCAGCGCTCGCGGCCATGGCGGGCCTGGCTCGCGCTCCTGGGGGCGGCGCTGCTCGTCTCCTTGATCCAGCTTCCGCGGGTGCTGCGGATCGCCGCCGGCGCGGACCCCTCGGCCCAGGCCCGCGGCGCGTACCTGGCGGCGGGGGTGCGGGGATTCCAGGCACGCCCGCTGCTCGGCTGGGGCCCGGGGTCCGTGCCCTGGACGGCGGCGGCGTTCCTCCAGCCGGTCCCGGGGGTGAATCCCTGGGGGGAGTCGGTGGGGGAGCTCCACTCCCTGCCGGTGCAGATCGGCTACGAGACGGGCGCCACCGGGCTGCTGCTGGTGGCGGGGCTCGCCGTGCTCTTCTTCGTGCGGCGGGTCTCGGAGCGGGAAGAGGGGCGTGACCCCGCGCTGCTGCTGGGCGGGCTCCTCGGCCTCGGTGGCGGCGCGGTGGCGGCGCTCGGCAGCGGCGCGGTGGCGGTGACCGCGCTCCCCCTGGCCGCCGCGGTGGCCGCCGGCGCCGCGCTTGCGGGGAGCGGCCGGGGGAAGGTCCGGAGCTCGCGGCTGCCGGTGCGGATCTACGCCCTGGTGGCGCTGGCCGCCCTCGCCCCCCTGGAGCTCGCCCGCGCGTGCTACGACCGGGCGCGGACCGCCAGGAATGGCGAAGCGGATCTGGCGGCGGCGATGCGGCTCGATCCCCAGTTCCCGCTCTATCCGATGCGGCTGGCCCTCCTGCGCGCCCGCCGGCCGGGGGAGCGCGGGCCCGCGGCCGCTCTCGCCCGCCGGGCCGCGGAGCTGGGCGGCGCCACCCCCTCGCTCTGGCTGGTGGCCGGCGTCCTCGGCTACGCGGCGGACGCCTCCTGGGCCGGCTTCGCCCTGGAGAAGGCCTGCGCGCTCGATCCGCTCGACCCCTTCCCACCCTTCTACGCCATGCTCGTGGGGCGTACCGGAAGCGCCGCTCCCGCCGAGGGAGCCCAGGCCCTGTTGAACGATCCCGGGCTCGCGGAGGCGGTCTTCTGGGACCGCCACCCCGATCTGTTCGCCGGGGCGCTCGCGACCGTCCGCGGCTGGCCGGGGGTGGACGCGGGCTGGAAGGAGGCCTTCTTCGCGGCGGCTCCGCCGTCCGGTGGGACGATCTCGGCCGTGGGGCTGGAGATCGACGCCGTGGAATCGGAGTCGCTCTCGTTGACCGCCTTCCGCCGCCGCCCCTGGCCTGCCGGGTGGAGTCTCGTCCAGGTGCGGAAGGGGGGCCCGGACCTGCCTTCCGCGGCGGCCTCGAAGGGCACCTCCCCCCGGTTCTACGAAGCCGCCCCCTGCCGCCGCCGCTCACTCTCTGGGCAGGCTCTGCTCACTCCTTGAGCGAATTTGGACCCCTCTCCCGATCTCCACAAAGCCTGTGGAAAACCTTGTGGGAAAAACCGGTTCGTCACAGAAAAACCTTCGGTGTGACAGCGGTTTGTCCCACTTTGCCCAATTTCTTGTGCAAGCTTGATAAGTGGTTCGGGATCAAAGGGTTGAAAAATTTTTCCTATATAGGACGGGCGTTTTTGTCGGAAATACCTGGAGACGTGAGAAGTATCTCCACCGCCGCGGGCGCGTCTCTCAGCGGTGGTAGATCGCGGAGACGAACGGGCCGGCCATGAAGTGGGCGGGGTCGATCTGGCTCTGCAGCACGACCCCCTGGGGCGCCTCGGTGAGGAGGAAGCGGGCCGACTCGGCGAGCCCGGCGGTGGTCGTCGACTGGATCGCCTTGAGCGTGCGGGCGCCGACCCGGCTGGGGCGGATGAGGAGGGACTTCTCCAGGCGGCGGCGCAGGGAACGATTGGTCCCAAGGCCCTCGACGGCGGCGTAGACCACCACCAGATCCTCCTCCATGAAGGGGACGATCGCCTCCATCCGCTCTTGCAGATAGAGGATCGGCTCCTGGCCCGCCGGCACCCCGGACAGTAGCTCCTCGACCCAGGCGTAGTGGCCGGGGTAGCGCAGGGTCTTGTAGTCGAGGTGGCGGACCTTGCCCGCGAGGGCGGCCGGCAGGTCGGCCGCGCCGCCGGAGGTGAGGTCCTCCTCGTAGGTGATGCCGTCGATGACTACCCTGTAGCGCTCGGAGAGCGACGGCCGGGTGGTCCGCTGCCCGTCGCGCAGGACGGTGGCGGGCTTGACGTACTCGGTGGCGACCCCGCTGGGGCTCCAGGTGAAGCCGTAGTAGTGGGGTGGCCGGGCCGTGGTGGTCAGGGCGCCGACGCGCATCTCCAACCGGTCGGCGCGGTCGGTCCCCTGCTCGCGGCAGAAGCGCTGGTAGAGGCTGTGGCCGAGCACGTTGACGTACCCGGGGGCGAGGCCGGTCTGAAGGAGGAAGCCGCGCGAGGCGCCCCGCGCGATCTCCTGGATCTCCTCGGTCTCCTCGACGTGCTCGGTGAGGTTCGCGTAGTGGAGATCGTGCTGGCGGGCGAGGCGCGCCATGCGGGGAGCCTCCTTGCCCGGCAGGCAGTCGAGCAGGATGTCGGCCTTCGCCAGCGCCTCGTCGAGCGCCGGGCTCGTCCCCTCCAGGGGCAGGTGGAAGGGGTGGACCTCGCCCGGCTTGAGCGACCCCTCCCGGATCCAGGCGGCGGCGGCAATGGCCCGCTCGCCGTCGGCGTCGCCGAGGAAGAGGTCCACCTCGAAGTCCCCCAGCTCCCGCAGCAGGAGGCCCACGGCGCTGCCCATGCCGCCGGCCCCGGCGATCACGACCTGGTGTTTCTTGCTCATATCCGCACGCGATCCTGTCCAGGCGCCCGCGTTGGAGCGGCCTGCTGATTCGATCCCTTCAGTGGGTCTGGAATCTGTCGGGGGGCCGCCTGCCACGCCCCCAGGAGGAAGCCGCGGCATCCTAACACCCCCTCAATCCGGGGGTCAAAGGGGCTCAGCGGACGTCGGAGCCGGCCCGGCGCCGGACGGGCTGGCCGGCGAGGGCGGTCTTGTTGCGCCCCGTCTCCTTGGCCACGTACATGGCCGCGTCGGCCAGCCGCAGGAGGGTGCTCTTGCTCGCCTCCAGCGTGAGATCGGGCTCGATGTGCTGCCGCAGGGTGGCGACGCCGATCGAGCAGGTGATCCCCTTCAGGCCGAGCGGATCGGGCTGGATGTCCCCCGGGCCGTCGCAGAAGGAGGTGGCGACGATCTCGGCCCGGACCTCCTCCGCCACGTCGATCGCCTTCTCCAGGTCGGCCCCGGGGAGGAGGAGCACGAACTCGTCGCCGCCGTAGCGGGCGGGGATCCCTCCCGCGCGCTTCACGTTGCGGCGCAGCAGGTGTCCCACCTCGCGCAGCACCTGGCTGCCGGCGAGGTGGCCGTGCGTGTCGTTGACGTGCTTGAAGTAGTCGAGGTCGAGGAAGAGCACCGCCATGTCCTTCCCCTCGGCCTTGCAGCGCCGGATGCTGTCCGCCAGGGCGATATGGAGGTAGCGGTCGTTGTAAAGGCCCGTCAGGTTGTCCCGCTTGGCGATCTCCTGCGCCTGGCGGCCGTCAAGCACGTTCTGGATCGAGATCGAGATGTAGCCGGCGAAGATCTCCAGGAGGTTGCGGTCCTCCTGGCTGTAGCCCGGGGCGTCGCGCCGGTTGATCAGCTCCAGCACCCCGCAGACCTCCTGCCCGATGCGGATCGGGATGGCGACCAGCGACTCGGTCTGGTAGCGGGTCTGCTCGTCCATCGCCCGGTAGAAGAAGCGGTCGCTCGGCGCGTAGGGGGTGGAGTAGGCCTCGCCGGTGAGATAGACCCGGCCGGCGATCCCCTGGTCGGCGGGGATGGTCGCGCCCACCAGGCAGGAGGACTTCTCGCCGAAGGCGGCGATGAAGGTCAGGGTGTTCTGCCGGCGGTCCTCTTTCTTGTCGGAAGGGTCGTCGAGCAGGATCGAGCCGGCGGCCGAGGGGACGAAGCCGTTCGCCCGGCGCAGCACCTCGACCAGGTTCTCGGCGAGGCTGAGCTCCAGCGGGAAATTGGGGTTCGCCCGCCGTCTCTCCAGGAACCTCTCGAGTTGGACAGGCTCCAGGCTGTGGTAGGCGTCCGGTGTGCTGAAGGCTTCTTCCGGCAGCATGCTGACCCGTACGAGCGCCTCGTTCATGGGCGACGCCCCGTTCTGATCCCTTCCTTCCACATGAAGACTCCAACAGAAGACGATATGAGAGGGACGATAGCAGAGTTTGGGCCGGGGTTCTACCGAATCTGCGACAACCTGCGAAGGATGCGCCGGCTGCGGGCGAGGGCGTCGGCCCGCAGGGCGTCGGTGGTCGAGAGCTGGGGGGCCGAGCGGAGGTATTGCAGGTCCTCGATCAGCAGGTCGAGCTCAGCCGACGCCTCCTCGTCCGCCCCGTGCCCGGCCAGCAGCCCGCGCCAGCGCGAGGGAGGCGTCTCCCGGGGCACCCCCCACTGGCGGTGGAGGAGATCGCGCCAGGCCTCCTCGATCCGGATCGCCATCTGCCGCGGGCGCTCCTCGGCTTCGGCCTGGCGGAGCGCCTCGTCCAGCCGGCGGCCCTGCTCGCCCAGCCCCTCCCCCTGGCGCGCCGACCGCTGGCGGACCAGGGTGGCGACCAGGACGAGCCCCCAGGGGAGGGCCAGGAGCCAGGGGAGCACCGGGGACCAGCGGCCGCCGGGGAGGGCCGCCGTCCGGACGGCGGCCGCGCCGGCCTTGGGGCTCGCCGCCGTGGGTGGCGGGGCGAGCGCGGTCAACGCCAGGTCCGGCGCGGCCGCCACCTGATAGCGGCTCTCGGCGGGATCGAAGTAGGTGACCTTCGGCGAATCCAGGGTGAAGCGGCCGGCGCGGTCGGGGACCACGGCATAGCGCCAGATCCGGGTGCCGCGCACGGCGGAGCCGTTGAGGTCGTCCTTCCCCTCCCGGTCCCCGGGGAAGAGCCTGAGCCCGGGCGGCGGCTGGAGGCGGGGCTCCCGGATCCCCTGGAGGTTGCCCACCCCCGACAGGCGCACCGTGAGGGTGGCGGCCTCGCCGACCTGGACCTCCTTCGGCTCGAGCTGCGCCGCGACCGCGAGCTGCCCCACGGCCCCGCCGAACCCCGGCGGCGCGGGAGGGAGCGGCTGCACGTCCACCGTCTGCGGCGCGGTCTGCAGCCGCACCGGCTCGGGACGGGCGACCGGCGGGCCGAAGAAGAAGGAGCGGTCGTAGCGCTGCACCGTCACGTCGATCGTCACCGGCTTCAGCCGGTTGGGGCCGGGCTTGAAGGGGAAGAGCGCCTTCTTGAGCAGCGGCACCCGGCCGTAGCGCCGGCCGTCGATGTCCACCATCTCCGTCGGGAGCTGCTGGGGGAGAGGGACGTCGCGCACCCAGAACCCCGGCGAGGAGGGGATGTCGGCCGGAGCGATCGAGGCGATGTCCTCGCGCGTGTAGAGATAGACCGTGTAGAGCACCTGCTGGCCGACCACCGGCCGGGCCGGCTGGACCTCGGCGCGCAGGAAGACCTCGGGCTGCTGCGGCTCCCGCCGCCACGGGTTGGGCATGCGGCCGAAGAACCGCTGGAAGGGGTCGTCCTCGTCCTGGGCGCCGCGGGGGAGGCGCTCGATCCGCCCCGTGGGCTCCTGCTGCACCTTGATCTCCGCGGCCGGCAGGCGCACCTCGCGGTCGTCGAGGCGGACCACGATCGCGCGCACCCGCGCCTTGCCGAGCCCCAGGGGGCGCACCTGCCAGGAGAGCCGCAGGGTGCGCGACAGCCTGCCGTTGCTGAAAGTCATGTCCTCGTAGCGCGCGGCGTTCCCCACCGTCTCCAGGTTGTCCATCTCGAAGTCCGGACGGAAGCCCGGGCTGGAGAAGCCTTCGCCGCGCACCTCGATGGTGAGCGTCGCCGTCTGGTCGATGCCGATCGTCTCCGGCTCCAGCGTCGCCTTGACCTCCACGGCGGCGGCGGCCGGGAGGGCCAGCAGCAGCAGCGGCAGGAAACGCAGGGCCCTCACCAGTCCTTCCCCCTCGCGGCGCGCGCGCGGGCCCGCTGGGCGGCCTGCTGGCGGCGCTGCTGGCGCTCCATGTCCTCGACCGCCGAGAGCACCTGGGCGGCTTGGCGAGCGTTCATGTCCGGCTGGTTGCGGAACTGCGGCAGGCGGTCGTCCTGCCCCTCGCCCGGCTTCTGCGGCTCCCCCTGCCCCTGTTGCGGCCGCGCCTGCTGCGGCGAGTCGGCGCTCTGTTTGCCCTTCTGCTGCTGATCCTGCCGCGGATCCCCCTTTCCCTTCGGGGAGGGATCCGGATTCCGCTTCTGCCGCCCCCGCGAGCCGGGGGGAGCTCCCTGGCCTCCCGGCTTCCCCGCCTGGCGCAGGGCCAGCTCCAGGTTGTGCTTGGCGTCCACGTTCTTCGGCTGCTCGCGCAGGGCCTCCTTGAAGGCCTCCACCGCGCCGGAGGGGTCGCCGGCCGCCAGCCGCGCGTTCCCCAGGTTGTAGTAGGCCGCGGGCGAGAGCCGCGGCTCCGCCCCCTTGGCCGCCCTCTCCAGCAGGGAGACCGCCTTCCGCGAATCCCCGGCCCCCAGGTGGACCGTGCCGGCGTCGTACTGGACTTCTGGGTCGTCCGGCGCCAGCCGCGCCGCCGTGTCCGCCGGCCTCACGGCCGCCTTGGCGTTCCCCCGCCGGTACTCCGCGATCGACCGCTCCGTCCGCTCCCGCGGGTTGTACATCCACCGCTCGGCCCACGTGGGGAGGTGCGGCTGCCAGGGAAAGGAGGGGAGGGCGAAGCCGCCGAGGAGGGCGAGGGGGAGGACGTACGAGCGGGCGAAGGCCGCCCGCGAGCCCCTCACGGGGGGAAGGGGAAGAACGCGTTCCGGCAGGAAGGGGCCCACCCCCAGGTACACCAGCAGCGCCAGCGCCGCCAGGGCGAGCGGCCACTGGAAGCGCTCCTCCAGCGTGCTCAGGCTCTGGCTCTCGATCGTCCGCCTCTCCAGGCGGTCGATCCGCTTCAGGACCGGCCTGGGGTCGGCCGCCGCGCTGGTGGCCCGGAGGTAGTCGCCGCCGGTGGCGCGGGCCAGCCGCTCCAGCGTCTCCTCATGCAGCCTGCTGATCACGACGCTGCCGTCCTGGTCCCGCTTGACCTCGGCCGGGTTGCCCGGGATGGGCACCGTCGCCCCCTGGGTGGTGCCGACCCCCAGGGCGTAGACGATCACCCCGTTCTCCTTCAGCCGCGAGATCTCCGAGTCGAGGCCGCCGCCGAAGTCCTCGCCGTCCGAGACGATCACCAGCGCCCGGTGCTTCTCGCCCCCTTGGCCGAACAGGCGGAGCGCCGTCTCGACCCCCGGCGCCAGCTCCGTGCCCGGCGTGGGGAGCGAGCCCGGATCGACCGCGTCGAGCAGCAGGTCGATCACGGCGCCGTCGGGGGTGAGCGGCGAGAGCACCAGGGAGTCCCCCTCGGTCTGCACCAGCCCGATCCGGTTCTGGGGCATGTCGCTCACCATGCGCCGCACCAGCGACTTGGCGACGAACAGCCGGGAGGGGGGCGTGTCCACGGCCCCCATCGAGAGCGAGGAGTCGACGAGGAAGACCACGTCCACCCCCCGGCGCTCCACCTTCTGCTCGCCGCTCCCCCAGCGCGGCCGGGCGAGGGCGAAGGAGGCGCCGAGCACCGCCAGGGCGAGCGCCGCCACCGACAGCGTCAGCCGCCGGGGGGCGAAGGCCGGGAGCAGGCGGCTCCACAGGCCGCGGGAGGCCCACGCGGCATCCGCCGCCAGCCGCCGGCGCCAGAGCCAGACCGCCGCCGCCGCCGCCGCGGGGGCGAGCGGCAGGAGCCAGAGCAGGGAGGGGGCGCCGAAGGTCATGGCTCGGCGGTCACCTGCAGGCCGGCGGTGGCCAGGGGGAGGAGGAGGAGGGCGAGCCCCGCCCAGACGAGCGGCGGGAACGCCTCGCGGTAGCGGACGTAGCGCTTCACCTGCAGCGGCGTCTTCTCCAACTGGTCGATCGACTGGAAGATCCGCCGCAGGCTCTCGCGGTCGGTGGCGCGGTAGAACTGGCCGCCCGTGTGCCCGGAGATCTGCCGCAGCAGGGCCTCGTCCACCGGCACGTTCATCATGTAGCGGCGGGTCACCACCTCGCCGGTCACCGGGTCCTTCACCGGCAGGGGGACCGGCACCCGGTCGGCCGAGCCCACCCCGATGGTGTAGACCTTGACTCCCAGCCCCTTGCACAGCACCGTGGCGTAGGACGGATCGATCGCGCCGGCGTTGTTCACCCCGTCGGTGACCAGCACCATCACCTTGCTCTTGGCCGGGCTGTCCTTGAGCCGGGCGGCGGCGCTCGCCAGGGCCACCCCGATCGCCGTGCCGTCCGGGAGCGAATTGAGCTCGACCGAGTCGACGATCAGCCCCAGCATGTCGCGGTCGGTGGTGAGGGGGCTGCGGATCATCGCCGCGCCGGAGAAGACGATCACTCCGATGCGGTCCCCCGGCCGGCCGGCGATGAACTCCTTGACCACCTGCTTGGCCACCGTCAGGCGGTCCTTGGGCTTGAAGTCCTCGGCGCCCATGCTCCCCGAGACGTCGAGCACGAGCTGGATGTCGATCCCCTCGGTCAGGCTCTCCTCCCAGGCATAGCCGAGCTGCGGCCGGGCCAGCGCCAGCACCAGGCAGGCGAGGGCGAGGAGACGCGCGTAGAACGGCAGATGGAGCCGCCAGGCCCCCCGCGGCCGCTGGCCCGCGGCGGGCAGGCGGCTGTAGGTGAGCGCCCCCAGCGACGAGCGGCGGTGGTGGCCCCAGGCGAGGAGCGGCAGGGCGAGGAGCAGCAGCAGCCAGGCCGGGCTCGCCAGATGGGGGATGGCGTTGGTGAGACTGTCCATCAGCCCGTGGCCTCCAGCGCCTCGGTCTCCTTCGGCGCGAGATGGGACTCCCACTCGCCGGCGATCCGGCGCGCCGCCTCGGCCCGCGCGCGCCCCTGCGCCTCCCCCACCTCCAGGCGGGCGAACTTGACCAGGTCGCAGGCGCGCAGCAGCTCCACCGTCTGCCGCGTCAGCGGGCCGGGCATCCGGCGCGACAGGAGCTGCCGCTGGATGTCGCTGGTGGTGCTCTCGACGGCGGGAAAGGGGAGCCGGCGTCCCAGATAGCGGCGGAGGGCGAAGCTCACCCCCGTGTGGAAGGCGAGCATCGAGGGCTCGCCCAGCAGCCGGTCGAGCTCGGCCGCCAGCTCCGCGAACGGCTCCAGCGCCGGACGCGCGCCCGGCGCCCCCTCACGCCGCCGCCGCCGGAGCCAGAGGAAGAGGCCGGCGCAGGCGGCCGCGAGCGCGGCGAGGGTCCACCAGAAGCGCGCGCCGAGAGAGAGCGAGCGGGGAGGAGCGGGAGGTCTGGGCTCGGGGTTCTTCTCATCGGCCGGGATCACCGAGCGCACCGCCAGGGCGAGCCCGGCGGGGGTCGCCGTCTGCACGGTCCCGGACTTGTAGGGGATCGCCACCGCCACCGGCGGCAGCGGGACGCTCCCCGTGTTGAAGGCCGCGATCGTCAGCCGCTGCTCCCAGACGGCGGTCCCCCCCTGCTCGGAGACCTTCACCGGCTTGGGGCTGCTCACGATCTCCGCCTCCCCCCAGGTCTTCCCCCAGGCCGGAAACCGCGGCTCGGCCACCAGGCCCGCCGTGGGGACCTGGACCGTGAGTGTGGCCTGCACCCGGTCGCCCACGGTGGGGTTGGGTGGGGTGAGGGTGACGGTGACGGGGGAGGGGGCGGATTGAGCGAGGGCGGGGAGGGCGAGGAGGAGTCCCAGCAGCCAGCCCCGCAGAGGCGCACACGTCTTTGTGAGACAGGGGGAACCGCCCTGGAGGGGCGGATATTCACCCGCCTGGGGTTTCAACCCCAGGCGGGAGACGCGGCCGCCACCCCCGCCTGGGGTTGAAACCCCAGGCGGGTGAATATCCGCCCCTCCAGGGCGGGCAAAGATGTGTGGAGCTCTGTGGGCGCTCCTCATACCCGCCGCAACCTCTTCCGCCGCTGCTCGAAAAACGCCAGCAGCGTATTGATGTACGGCCGGTCGGTCCGCAGCTCCAGGCGGTCGACGCCGAGCTTGCGGGTGAGCCGGGCCAGCTCCCCGCGCTCGCGCCGCCGCTGCTCGGCGTGCCGGCGGGCCAGGCGCTTGCCGCTCACCAGGGCGGTCTCCCCGGTCTCGGCGTCGCGCAGCACGACCGGTCCCACGGCCGGGATCTCCTGGTCGCGGGGATCGACGATCTCGACCACGATCAGGTCGTGCCGGGCCGCGGCGGCCTTGAGGGCGCGGGTGCAGGGGGAGGCGAGGAAGTCCGAGATCACGAAGAGGACCGCGCGGCGCTTGAGCGTGGCCAGCACGGCGTCGAGCCCCTTCTCGAGGTCGGTCCCCCCGGCGGCGGGACGGTCGAGGATCTCGCGCACCAGCCGCAGGACGTGGGTCCGCCGCCGCCGCGGCTCCAAGAACAGCTCCAGCCGGTCGCTCACCAGGGCCGCCCCCACCCGGTCCTGATTGCGCAGGGCGGCGAAGGAGAGCAGGGCGGCGATCTCGGCCGCCAGCTCCCGCTTGAGGATCGCCCGCGAGCCGAAAGAGAGGCTCCCCGAGACGTCCACCACCAGGAAGATCGTGAGGTCCCGCTCCTCGACGTACTTCTTGATGAACGGCGTCCCCATGCGGGCGGTGACGTTCCAGTCGATCGTGCGGACGTCGTCCCCCGGCTGGTAGGGGCGCACCTCGGCGAACTCCATGCCGAGCCCCTTGAACACCGAGTGGTAGTCCCCAGCCACTCCTTGATCCACGAGTCGGTTGGTGGCGATCTCGATGCGCCGCACCTTGCGCATCAGGTCCGCGGGCAGGGCGGAGCTCCGGGGGCGCGCCGCCGGTGCGGTGCTCTTCGGGGGCTCGCGTCGGCGCAAAAATCCCAGCATCGCCAAACCTCCCGTCTACGGGACCGGGATGCGGTCGAGCAGGCGCGCGATCAGCGCGTCGGTCGTGATCTCCTCGGCCTCGGCTTCGTAGGTGGGGACGATGCGGTGGCGGAGCACGTCGGGCGCCAGCTCCTTGACGTCCTCGGGGATCACGTAGCCGCGCCCCCGCACCAGCGCGAGCGCCTTGGCGGCGCGGGCCAGAAAGAGGGTGGCGCGCGGCGAGGCGCCGAAGGAGATCAGGTCGACGAGGTCGGGGAGCCCGGCCGAGCGGGGATCGCGCGAGGCGAGCACCAGGTCGAGGATGTAGGTCTTGATCTTGGCGTCGAGATAGACCGCGTCCACCACCTCGCGCAGTCCCAGCAGGCGCTCGCGCTCCAGCACCGGCGCGGCCTTGAGGTCGCGGGCGACCAGCATGCGGTCGAGGATCTCCGCCTCCTCCTGGCGCGAGGGGTAGGTGACCTTGAGCTTCATCATGAAGCGGTCGATCTGCGCCTCGGCGAGCGGGTAGGTCCCCTCCTGCTCGATCGGGTTCTGCGTCGCCAGCACCATGAACGGCTCGGGGAGGTGATAGCTCCGGTCGCCGAGCGTGACCTGCCGCTCCTCCATCGACTCCAGCAGCGCCGACTGCACCTTGGCGGGCGCGCGGTTGATCTCGTCGGCGAGCAGGACATGGGTGAACACCGGGCCCCGGCGGGCCAGGAACTCGGCCGTCCGCTGGTCGTAGATCAGCGTGCCCACGAGGTCGGCCGGCAGCAGGTCGGGGGTGAACTGGATGCGCTGGAAATCGATCGCCAGCGTCTGGGCGAGGGTCTTGACGGCCAGGGTCTTGGCGAGGCCGGGGACCCCCTCGATCAGCACGTGGCCGCGGGAGAGCAGGCCGACGAGCAGGCGGTCGAGCAGGTAGTCCTGCCCCACGATGACCCGGCGGAGCTCGGCTTCGACCCGCTTCAGGGTCAGGGTTTCACGTTCAACGTCACGGTTCAGGGTGGCGACATCCAGTTGCATAGGCTCTCCGGCCCCTCAGGCTGCAAGGGGGGTGCCATGGCTCCTAATCCCTTTCTTCCCAGGAGAAAGGCCCGCGCGAGGCCTCTCTCCACCGCCGATCGCGGCGGGCGCGCGGGCCAAATTGGCACGGCGCCGGACATCCTCTGATACCGTTCCCCGCGTGCGCAAGCCCCCCTCGAAACCGAGATTGAAGAAGGCCCTGGGCCAGCATCATCTCGTGGACGGGGCCCTCTGCCGGCCGTTGATCCACTACTTGGCGCCGGAGGGCGAGCGGGTCCTGGAGATCGGCCCCGGCGGCGGCGTGCTGACCGCCGAGCTCCTCGCCGCCGGCGCCCGGGTCCTGGGCTGGGAGCTCGACCCCGCCTGGGCCGCCATCCTCCGCCACCGCTTTCCAGGCCCGGAGCTCGCTCTGGTCGTGGGGGATGCCCTCCAGATCGCCTGGGACCGCCTGCCCGTCCCGACCCTGGTGACCGGCAACCTCCCCTACAACGTCGCGACCGCCATCATCGAAGACCTCCTGCCGCACCACGCCCGGATCCCCCGCGCCGCCTTCCTGGTTCAGAAGGAGGTCGCGGACCGCATCGTCGCCGCCCCCGGCACGGAAGCCTACGGCTCCTTCAGCGTGATCGTGGCCGCTTGGGCGAAGCCGCGTCTCCTGGGCCGGGTTCGCCCCGGCAGCTTCCGTCCACCCCCCAAGGTGGACAGCGCCTTCGTGGGCCTGGAGCTCGTATCACCCCCCTTGCCGGAGGAGGAGATGCCGGAATTCGTCGCCTTCGTGCGCCGCGCTTTTGCCCAGCGGAGGAAGACGCTGAAAAATTCGCTGGCGGCCGGGTGGGGGAGGGAGAAGGCGGAGGCGGTGCTCGCCGCGGCCGGGATTCAGGAGCGGGCGCGGGCGGAGGAGCTGGGGTTGGGGGAGTTTCTGGGGATCTACCGGAGCCGGACGCTTCAGGTCGGCACCAGGGGAATCCCGTAGTGCCACGCGCTTCCCTGTAGGGGCGCCCTATGTGGCCGCCCTGGGAGGGGGCTGGTCCGGTCGTAATTCCCCCACCCAGGGCGGCCACATAGGGCCGCCCCTACGAAACATCATTTCCAGGCGATCCAGGCTGACGACGGGCCGAGCGATCACTCATCTTCTCCTCGAAATACCCGGCCGATCTCTTCCGCCCTACAGGAGTTTCCATGCCCTCATGAATCGACTCTCGCATACCTGGGATCGACAACAAATAAGCTGTTTCCCGCATAGCAGCCGACTGTACGCATTCCGCCGTGTTCTCGAAGCTGACGAGCCGCCGCACCAGGGCGTTGTACCGGAGTGGGCCGAGTCCGGGTCGGTCTCGGCCAGCTTGTCGTAGAGCCGGCGCTCCGACGAGGGGAAGGTCGTGTCAGGGACGGGCAGGCCGATCCGGCGCAGGCGGGGAGCGCCGATCGAGACGAGGAGCGCCGGGACCGACTCGACTCCACGGTCCAGGTCGGCCAAACCTTCCTGCACCAGGTCGCCGCCGGGGAGGGCCGCCAGGTCCATGGGCTGAGTATAGGCTACGGCGCCGGCCGGGCCCCGCGCGCGTACAGCGCCTCCGAGAACGCCTTTCCCGGCCTGATGAGGTGGATCCGCCGGGCGTTGTTCATCCTCCTCAGGACGTCCGAGGTGGCGCGGGTGTCGATGGGCTTGCGGAGGCGGTCCCCGAAGCGGCGGTTGACCTCGGCGGCCACGGCGCTGGCTCCGAAGGGCTCTCCCTCCGGCCGGCTCTCGACCACGGCCCGGATGAAGCGGCTCGCCATCAGCCGGCCCGAGGCCGGCGCCTTCACCGGCGGCTCGGCGGGCTCCTGGGGAGACGCCTGCTGGACGAGCTCCACCGCCGAGGCGGAGACGGTCCGGAAGGCTTCCAGATTGTGCAGCACCTTCTCGAGCTCCGCCGCGTGCCGGGCGCGCTCCTGCCGGTGCTGCTCCTCCTGTGCCGCATGAAAGGCCTCCCGCTCGCGGTGAAAGGCCGCTCGCGCCTCCAGGCTCCCCAGAACTTCCGCGACGGATAGCTTCGAGCTCATCAGGTCTCCTCAGAACGCCGCAATGTGCGCCAAAATTGCGGTGAAAATAGCTCTCGGCGCGGATGGTAGCACGCCCAGGCTCAGGAGAGGTCGGCAAAAAGCCGCAACGAGAGCTTGTGAAGCGGCATTCCCTCCTCTTGAAGGAGACTGGCGTGAAGAAAGTGGCGCGGCTTGGCTCAGGGAGACGGCGAAGTATCGCCTTGGAGCGGTGTTCCGCCGGCTTCAATCGGCAACGAGCCGGAGTTCTTTATCTCGTGGCGCCACTCTGCGGCGCATTGTCGGTATGATTCGGCAATGAGCCGCCCTATTGCGGCATCAGGAGCGGGGAATGAGGCGCGATCTCTGCGAGAAGCGGTGTTTCCTGGCTGTGGCTTTTCCGCGAGGAGGCTTTGGAAAAGGCGGCAAGGAGATCTTGCGGCATTCCCTATTCTTGGTGCGGCATTGCCTGCGGGGAATGCCGCTTCCAGAGCCTGAGCCGCCGTATTCCCCGGACTTCAAAGGACCCAAGGGACTCCAAGGACTGCAAGGACCCGGCGAGTCCCTGCTGTCCTTGGAGTCCTTGCAGTCCTTGGAGTCCTTTCTTCCCCTCCAAGGTCTCCCGGGCCCGTTGTGCTAGACTTCAAAGGTATTTGGGAGCGTTTTTTTAATCCAATTTCTAGCCATGTCCGTCGCCGTCGTCCGCAAGAAGAGCTCGACCCCGGAGCGGCCTACCCTCTCTCCTGAGAAGGGGAACGAGCTGCTGGGCATCCTTCTGCTCGCGGCGGCCGCGTTCCTCGTCCTCAGCCTGGGGAGCCACCATCCGCAGGACCCGAGCCTGCTGCACAGCGTCCCCGCGGACGCGCGCGCCCACAACTGGGCCGGCGCGGTGGGGGCCCAGGTCTCGGCCATGGCGTTCGGGTTTTTCGGCCTGACCTGCTTCCTGATCCCGTTCTTCCTCCTGGTCTCCGGCTGGCGGCGGCTGCGGCGGCGGGGCGCTCCGCGGGTCGTGGGGCGCGGCTTCGGGGCGATCCTCCTGCTCGCCTCCACCCCGGCCCTCCTCCAGATCGGCTTCGGCCGTCTCGTCTGGCTGGACGGCTCGATCGCCGCCGGGGGCGCCTTCGGCATGCTGCTCGCGGACTTCCTGCAGTCGCGGCTCAACTTCCCCGGCACCCTGGTGGTGCTCGGCTCAGGCGTGGCCGTGGGCACGGCCCTGGTGGTGCAGTCGACCCTGGGGGACGTGCTCGCCTCCTGGCGCGACCGCGTCCGGCAGCTCTGGCAGGGGTGGACCCTCGCCCGCGAGCGCCGGCGGGAGCGGCGGGAGAAGGAGCGCAACCGCCGTCGAGTGATCACCAAGCACCTCCAGCGGGTCGCCGAGGAGAAGCAGAAGAAGGCGCCGCCCCCCGCCCCCGAGGCGCACCGGCCGTCCATGGCCGCGTCGGCGGTGTCGGTCGGCTCGCCGCCGCCGGACCGCATCGACCTGCCGCTCCGCGGGCGGGCGACCGAGAGGCGGGGGGAGCCGGACCTCACCGTCCGCCGGGTGCCCGCGCCCAGCTCCCCGGTCCTGGAGGATGAGGACGACGGCGTCTTCAGCCGCTCGCCCGTCGCGCCCCCGATGCCCCGCCCCGCCGCCCCTCCTCCCGCCAGGCGGCCGGTGCCGCAGAAGGATCTGCCGTTCGTGGCCGAGATCGCTCCGGGCACGCTGCCGCCGGTCAACCTCCTCCAGATGGGGGAGGGCCGGAGCGCTCAGGACGAGGTCGAGCTGGTGCGGCTGGGCGAGATGATCCGCAGCCGCTGCGCCGAGTTCGGCGTCGAGGGGACGGTCGAGGCGATCAGCCCGGGCCCGGTGATCACCGTCTTCGAGCTCCAGCCGGCGCCCGGGGTCAAGGTCAGCCAGGTCGTCAACCTCCAGGACGACCTCGCGCTCGCCCTCAAGGCCGAGTCGGTGCGCATCGACCGCATGCCCGGCCGCTCGACGCTGGGCATCGAGGTGCCGAACCGGCAGCGCTCGATCATCCGCCTCGGCAACCTGCTCGCCGACGAGCGGTTCCGCAAGTCGCCCTCCGTGCTCACCATGGCGATCGGCACCGACATCCACGGCGAGCCCTACTATGCCGACCTCGCCACCATGCCCCACCTCCTGGTGGCCGGCGCCACCGGCGCGGGCAAGAGCGTGGGGCTGCAGAGCATGATTACCTCGATCCTCTACAAGGCCACGCGGGACGAGGTGCAGTTCATCTTCATCGACCCCAAGCGGATCGAGCTGGGGGTCTACGCCGACATCCCGCACCTCAAGTGCGAGGTGGTGGTCGATCCCAAGAAGGCGGCCAACGCGCTGCGCTGGGCGGTGGCCGAGATGGAGCGCCGCTACCGGCTGCTGGCCGAGGTCCACGTACGCTCGATCGCCTACTACAACCGGGCGATCTCGGACCCGGAGACGCAGCAGCGCCTGGCGTTGTCCGAGGAAGGCGCGGGGCTGTTCACCGCCGCGGACTTGAAGCCGCTCCCCTATTACGTGGTGGTGATCGACGAGCTGGCCGACCTGATGATGGTCTCCTCCTCGGAGGTCGAGACCTCGATCGCCCGCCTGGCGCAGATGGCCCGCGCCGTGGGCATCCACCTGATCGTGGCGACCCAGAGGCCGTCGGTGGACGTGCTGACCGGCACCATCAAGGCGAACTTCCCCTGCCGCATCTCCTTCGCCACGGCCAGCCGCCACGACTCGCGGACCATCCTGGACCAGGTGGGCTCGGAGAAGCTCCTGGGCAAGGGGGACATGCTGATGATGCCCCCCGGCTCCTCGCGGGTGATGCGCCTGCACGGCGCCTACATCTCCGAGCAGGAGACGGCGGCGCTGATCCGCTGGCTCAAGAAGCTGGGCAAGCCGGAGCTCGATCCGGACGTCCTCAAGGCCCCCGAGGGGGACGGCGCCCATGGGGGTGACGGCGGTGACAACGACGACGAGCTCTACGAGGAGGCGGCCCGCCTGGTGGTGGCCGAGCGCCAGGCCTCGGCGAGCTTCCTCCAGCGCCGCATGCGGATCGGCTTCTCCCGCGCCTCCCGCCTGATCGACATGATGGAGCGCGACGGTCTCCTCGGCCCCTCCCAGGGGAGCAAGCCCCGCGAGGTGCTGGTCAAGCCGGGTTACTTCGAGGAGATCGATCTGGCGGGGGCCGGTGTGGAGGAGTAGGCCCTCATCACCCCGGCCCTCTTCTCCCGACCCCTCCCACCCTCCCTCACCGGGAGAAGAGGGAGAAAAACCAAGACAATCTCGGAACGGGTCCTTCTCCCCTCTCCCGGTGAGGGAGGGGAGAGGGGTCGGGAGAGGGGCCGGGGGTGAGGGCTCGGGTGGGGGAAAACAAAAAGGCCGGCGTCCCCGCCGGCCTTTCCGTTCTCTGGGGCTTTGGAATCCGCCCTACATCCCCTTCGTCTGCGACCCCTGCTCGATCTTGGGGCCCTTCTCGCGGCGCTGGGCGTACATGTTGGCGGCGCGGTCGAAGAGCTTCATGGCCTGCTGGAGCTGGGTGTCACCCTCGGAGAGCACGCGGTGGCGGGCCTCCTGGCCACCGGTGGAGTTGGCGACCTCGGCGCGGATCTGGAGGATGGCGCCGTCGCGGACCTCCTGCTTGGGGAGGTTCTTGTCGATCTCCTCCTGGGTGGCCAGCTTCTCCTTGATCAGCCACTGGCTGAACTCGGCGAGGACCTTGTTCGCGTCCGGCTTCCAGTTGGCCGTCACCTTGTTGCGGCTGGCGTAGTCGACCGCGAAGTTGAGGAAGGCGTTGCGGGCCATCAGGAACTGCTCGAAGGGGGAGAGCTCCTGGTCCTTCACGATCACGTCCGGCGTGATGCCGCCGCCGCCGTAGACGTTGCGGCCGAGATCGGTGTGGAAGACGTCCTTCGGATCGACCGTCTTGCCGGTGACCTCGGGAGAGCCCGCGTCCGCGTGGGTGTAGTAGTCGAAGTAGGAGGTGTAGTCGCGCTGGATCAGGCGGCCCGAGGGGGTGTAGTACTTGGCCGTGGTCAGCGCGAGGCCCGCTCCGTAGGAGAGGTTGTAGACCGTCTGCACCAGCCCCTTGCCCCAGCTCGGGGTGCCCACGATCAGCCCCCGGTCGTGGTCCTGGAGGGCGCCGGAGAGGATCTCGGAGGCCGAGGCGGTCCCCTCGTTGACCAGCACCACCACCGGCGCCTCCAGCGCCGGATACTTGCCGTCGGCCCGGTAGGACTGGAACGAGTCGCGCGTCCGCCCCTTGGTCTGCACGATCATCGAGCCCTCGGGGAGGAACTGGTCGGCGATGTCGATCGCCTGGTCGAGCAGGCCGCCGCCGTTGTTCCGCAGGTCGAGCACGAGCTGCTTCATGCCGGAGCCGCGGAGCTTCTCGATCGCGTCGGCCATCTCCTTGCCGGAGCCGCGGGCGAACTCGGTGAGCTGGATGTAGCCCGTCGTCGGATTGAGCATGTAGCTCTGGCGGACGGTGGTCTGCGGGATCTCCGCCCGGGTCACCGACATGGTCAACGGCTGGGGGAGGCCCCGCCGGGTGATCGAGATCTTGACCTGGGTTCCCTTGGGGCCCTTGAGCTTGCCGACCGCCTCGTCGAGGGTCATGGTCTCGGTCGGCTCCCCCTCGATGGTGCTGATGACGTCCCCCGCCTGGATGCCGAGCCGCGCGGCCGGCGTCCCCTCGAGCGGGGAGATGACGGTGAGCTGGCCGTTGCGGACCCCCACCAGGATGCCCAGCCCGTAGAAGCTGGTCTGCTGCTTCTCGCGCATCCCCTCGTAGGCTTCCGGATTCAGGAAGGCGGTATGGGGGTCGAGAGAGCGGAGCATGCCGTTGACCGAGGAGTAGACGAGGTCCTTGTAGCTCACGTCGGCCCCGTAGCGGTCGTGCTCCAGATTGATCAGCTCGGTGTAGAGGCGCAGGGAGTCCCGCGTCTCGTCGGTGACGGCGAGGAGCCGGTCGCCCAGCAGCCCGCCGAGCGCCAGCGCGAGTGTGAACAGTGTGATTGCTGCGATGCGCCAGGAACGTCTCATGCCTAGGAGTGTACCATCCCGGCAAGGCCTCGCCTCCAGGGGCTGTCTTGACTTTGCCGGGCTCCTGGTCTGATGATCGGGGCTCTGGAGGGTCCCATGGGCTCGTTGGGTCTACCCGAAATCGCCTTCATCGTCATCGTCGCCCTGCTCATCTTCGGCCCCAAGAAGCTCCCCGAGATCGGGCGCACCCTGGGCCGCGGGATGGCCGAGTTCCGCCGGGCGACCGACGAGCTGAAGCGGACCATCAACACCGAGCTGGCGCTCGACGAGAGCCCGGTGCCGCCGGTGCTGCGGACGCGCCGGATCGACGACCCCGCGGAGCCGGCGGTGGTCGCTCCGGTCCCCGGCGAGGCGCCGCAGCTCACGGAGCCGCGGATGGCCGCCGCCTTCCCCCCGGCCGCCGAGCCCGTGGCCGCCGGGACCGCTGAAGCCGCCGCCGCTCCCGAGCCCGTCGCCGTCCCCGCTCCGGACCTGCCGGAGCCCCCCCGCTGAGCCTTCCCGGGCTTCGGACCCCCGCTGACGGATGATCCCTCCCGATCCGAGCTCCGCGCCCCGTCTGACCGCCCGCCAGCAGGAAGATCTGGCGCGCATGTCGCTCATGGACCATCTGGAGGAGCTGCGCAAGCGGATCGTCTGGTCGGTCCTCGCGATCGCCGTCGCGTTCATCCCCTGCTGGGCCTACTACCGCCAGATCTACCAGTTCCTGGTCGCGCCGCTCAAGCGGATGCCCAACCTGCCTCCCAATTTCAAGCTCGCGTACCTGGGACTGACCGATCCGTTCATCCTGTACTTCAAGATGGCCGCCCTGGCGGCGGTGTTCCTCGCGGCCCCGTTCCTGCTCTACCAGCTCTGGGCTTTCATCGCGCCCGGCCTCTACAGCCGGGAGCGGAAGCTGGCCGCGCCCTTCATCTTCTTCACCACGCTGTTCTTCCTCTCGGGCGGCGCCTTCGGCTATTACGTCGCCTTCCCCGCCGGAGCGAGATTCCTGCTCGGCATCGGCATCGATCTGAACCCGGTGATCACGGTCGACAAGTACTTCGGGTTCCTGATGACGGTGATCCTGGGGCTCGGCCTGATGTTCGAGCTGCCGATCCTGATCCTGCTGCTCTCCCTGATCGGCGTGATCACCCCCCGGTTCCTGCTGCGCTTCTGGCGGCACGCGGTGGTGATCATCTTCATCCTCTCCGCCATCATCACGCCGACGCCGGATTATGTGAACCTCTGCATTTTCGCCCTGCCCGCGATCGGCCTCTACTTCCTGGGCGTCGGCGCCGCGTTCTTCGCCGTGCGGTTCCGCAAGCAGCGGGAGGTGGAGGCGGCGGTGGCGGCGGAGTAAACCCTCACCCCTACCCCTCTCCCGACCCCTCCCGCCCTCCCTCACCGGGAGAGGGGGAAAAGAAGCAATAAGACCTTAAATCCCAGTCGTTGTTGGTTTTCTCCCTCTTCTCCCGGTGAGGGAGGTTGGGAGGGGTCGGGAGAAGAGGGCCGGGGTGATGAGGGCCTACCCGCCCCCCGCATATCCCAGCGCCTTCAGCCTCTGAGCCTCCTCCTCCGTGAGGTCCCGCGACTGCGGGGTGGGGCTCTTGCGGCGGTCGGCGAGCCAGCGCAGGAGGAGGTTGTTCAGCTCCTTCTCGACGGGCAGGCCGTGGCCGGCGAGATTCTGGGTCTCCTGGGGATCGGCCTTCAGGTCGTAGAGGACGGGACCGTCGGGGATGAAGGGGGCGTTCCCCTGATTCAGCCCGTAGCGGTACTCGGGCGTGCGCACCGAGACGCCGAGCCGGCCGGCGTGCTCGGAGAAGACGGCCCGGCGGCCCGTGCGGCCGTTGCCCGTCAGCTCCCGGAGGTCCTGGCCGTCGACGCGGTCCGGCTTGAGGCCGGCGGCGGCGAGGAGGGTGGGATAGAGGTCGATCGTCTGCACCAGCCCTGGAAAGCGCCGCCCCTGCCCCTCGCCGCGGTCCGGCCAGCGGATCATCAGCGGCACGTGGGTGGTGGTCTCGAAGAGGCCGACGTGGCGGTACCGGATGCCGTGCTCCCCCAGGTTCTCGCCGTGGTCGGCCACCACCGCCACCACGGTGTTCCGCAGCAGGCCGCGGCTCGCCAGGAAATCCATCAGGCGCCCCACCTGGCGGTCGAGGTAGGCCACCTCGCCGTAGTAGAGGTCGCGCTGGGCCCCCAGCACCTGCTCCTCGAACCCGCGCGGCCCCGGAGATCGGAAGGGGACCCAGGCGCGCACCGGCCCGAGCCCCATCGCCTCGCCGGGACGGAAGCCCAGGGCGTAGGGCTCCGGCGGCGTGTGCGGCGTGTGGGGATCGAAGAGGTGCAGCCAGACGAAGAACGGCCGCGTCCGCTTGGACCGGGACGCCAGCCAGTCCATCGTGGCGTCGACGTTCATCTCGGCGGCCGACTGCTCGGTCGACGTGCGGACCTCGGCGAACCCCTGGCCGAGCCCCGAGCTGTGGTCCCCCAGATGGCTGGCGGAGATCAGGGCCAGGGTGTCGTAGCCGGCGGCGGAGAGCCTCTCGGCCAGGGTCGTGTGGCTCGGCGGCAGCGGCGTCTTGAGGTCGTAGACGCCGTGGTTCTTGCCGTAGAGGCCGGTCAGGATCGAGATGAAGCTCGGGTTGGTGACGTTGAAGGCGGTGTAGGCGTCGGGCCAGACGTCGCTCTCGCCGGCCAGGCGGTCGAGCGACGGGGTGGGGCTGGGGTCCTTGCCCCAGGCGCCCAGGGCCTCGGCGCGCAGGGTGTCGATGCCGATCAGCAGGATGTTGGGCCGGTCCCCCGCGCTCCCCTGCCTCGCGGCGGGGAGGTCCCGGCGGCTGTAGAGGGCGGGGCTCCCCCAGAGCACGCTGGGGACCGGCTGGTCCGGAGCGTGGGCGGCCGAGCCGTCGATCTGGAGGAGCAGGTCGATCTTGTGGCCGGCGTAGGGGGAGAGGTCGGCCTCCACCGCCGCGGGAGCGATGGGGCCGGGCGCCTCGGCCTCGACCTTGGCGAGCTCCTTGATCTGGTCCCCCTCGCGGAGGCCGACGCGGTAGGCGCACTGGCAGCCGTTGGCGGTGCCCAGCGGGACGAAGGAGAAGTAGGCGTCGCGGCCGGGCTCGACCGTCCACCGCACGCGCGAGCTGGCCCGCTGCTCCAGGGCCCTCACCTGTCCGGCGGACCGCTTCGGGAAGGCGGCGAGCTGCTGGGCCGGCACGAACCGCATGTCCCGCACCTCCGCGGCGCCGAGGTAGGAGACCTGCCGGAACGTGGCCTCCTTCCACTCGGCGGGGGTCGACTCGACCTCCGGATTCACGGCCCAGAGGTCGAGGTGGTCCCAGGCTCCCGCGGATTCGGACCGTGGGCGGCAGGCGGGGATCAGGAGACCGGCGAGAAGGAGAAGGGTGAGGCGTCGGCGCACGGCGGGGGATGTTAGCACCGGGGGGCGAGCTGGTTCGAGGCCGCTGTGCTCTCTGGGCGTCCTGCCCTCCGAAGCCTCACCCTCGGTCCCTCTCCACTTCGTGGAGAGGGAGGGCCCGGAGAGCGAAATCTTCCAGATTCGGCAAGGTCGTCTCAGCTACGTTCCCCCTCTCCACGAAGTGGAGAGGGGGCCAGGGGGTGAGGCTTCGGAGGGCAGGACGCCCAGAGGGCAAGGGGCTATGGAGCGGGATTGGGCTGCCTTCTCCACCGCCGGTGCATCCACACCCACTGCTCCGGGAGCCGTCGCACCTGCTCCTCGATCTTGGCGGTCATCAGGGCCGTGGCCTCTTCCGGATCGTCCGGGAGGTCGAGCGGAGGCTGGAAACGGACGCGGTGCCGGCCGTCCGGGAGACGCTCGATGAAGACGGGGACCACCGCCGCCTTCTGCTTCAGGGCGATCTTGGCCGCGCCGACCGGGGTGAAGGCCGGGCGGCCGAAGAAGGGGACCCAGACGCCGTCCATCTTGCCGCTGTCCTGATCGATCAGCATGCCCAGCGCGCCCCCCCGGCGCAGGGTGCCCAGGAGTTGGCGGACCGCCCCCTCGCCGCCGCGCTCGATCGTCGGGGTGCCGAAGCGGGCCCGCAGACCGGCGAGCCTCTCCTGCTGCTCCGGCTCGTCGAGCGAACGGGCCACCACCACCATCCCCACCCCGCGGCAGTTGACCGCCGCGCCGAGGAGCTCCCAGTTGCCGCAATGGCCGGTGAAGAGGACCAGGGGGCGCCCCTCGCGCCGCACCTTCTCGATCTCCTCGAAGCCGAGGATCTCCACCACCGAGCCCACGAAGGCGCAGTCGCGGTGGTAGAGGTGGAGGCACTCGCCGAGGACGGTGCCGAGATGGCGGAAGCAGCCGCGGGCGAGGCGGCGGCGCTCCGGTCCGGCGAGGTCCGGGTAGGCGAGGGCGAGGTGGTCGAGGGCGCGGCGGCGGTCGCGGCGCGAGAGGGTCCAGGCGAGCGAGCCGATCGCGCGGCCCACCCGCTGGGAGGCGCGCCAGGAGAGGCGCCCCAGCGTGGAGGCGAGCAGCCAGAGGGCGGCGTTGAGCAGGGCCGGCTCGAGCCGGGCCTTCAGAGGATTTTTCTTTCGCCGTGGCATAGGACGTAGGGTGCGCTGCGCGCACCTCGCTGATTCCATGTCGGATCGGTAACGGTGCGCACAGCGCACCCTACCAGTTGACCAGGAGATGGGCGACGAGCTGATCCCAGTGGCCGCGGGCATGGAGGACCAGCTCGCACATCTCCCGCACCGCTCCCCGGCCGCCGGGCATCGACAGGACCCGGTGCACCCGGTGCCGCACCTCGGGCACGGCGTCGGCCGGCGCGAAGGAGAGGCCGCAGCGGCGGATCACCGGCAGGTCGAGCAGATCGTCCCCGGCGT
Organism: Thermoanaerobaculia bacterium; assembly: GCA_045807625.1. Classification (GTDB taxonomy): domain Bacteria; phylum Acidobacteriota; class Thermoanaerobaculia; order Multivoradales; family UBA5704; genus DATARR01. The sequence goes on from JBJMHA010000034.1 coordinate 44,098, forward strand.
AGGCCACGCGCTCGGGGGCGGCGCCGTGCTCGGCCAGGAAGGCGGTGAAGGCGGCGTCCTTGTCATGGTGGTTCTGGATCAGGGCGTCGAATCCCACCTCGCGGGCCCGCGCCTCCAGCGCCGCGTTTCCCCGGCCGGAGAGGATGCCGATCTTGAGCCCCGCCTCCTTGGCGAGCTTGAGGCCCACGCCGTCGCGGACGTGGAAGACCTTCCACATCTCCCCCTCCGCGCCGTAGACCAGTCCACCGTCGGTGAGCACGCCGTCGCAGTCGAACAGCAGCCACTCGAGCCTCTGGGCCCGGCGGGCCAGATCGTCGTCGGCGATTTTCATGGGATCAAGCTCATTCAGAAGAGCTCCAGCCCCCAGAGGTCGTGGACGTGGACCACCCCCTCCAGCCGTCCGGCCTCGTCGCAGACGAAGAGGGAGGTGATGCGGTGGTCCTCCATGATCTTGAGGGCCGCCGCCGCCAGCTCGCCGCCGGGGATGGTGCGCGGATGGAGGGTCATGCGCTCGCCGGCGGTGTGGTTGAGGATGGTGCCGTCGTCGGTCTGCAGGAGCCGGCGGAGGTCGCCGTCCGAGATGCAGCCGGCGAGCCGCCCCTCGGGGTCGACCACGGCGGTGATCCCCAGCCCCTTCCTCGACATCTCGTAGATCGCCTCGCGCATGGGCGTGTCGAGAAGGACTTTGGGGAGGGCGTCCCCGGCGTGCATGAGCTGCTCGACCTTGAGCAGCCGCTTGCCGAGCTGGCCGGCGGGATGGAGGAGGGCGAAGTCCTCGCGGGTGAACCCCCGGGCCTCGACGAGCGCCATGGCCAGGGCGTCCCCCATGGCGAGGGTGGCCGTGGTGGAGGCCGTGGGAGCGAGCCCCAGCGGGCAGGCCTCGCGGTCGATCGCCACCGACAGATGGAGGTCGGCGTGGCGGGCCAGTGGGGAGGAGGCGTTGGCGGTCATCGCCACCAGGGGCACCCCCAGGCGCTTGAGGGTCTCCACCAGCCGCAGGAGCTCCTCGGTGGTGCCGGAGTAGGAGGCGGCGAGCACCACGTCGCCGGGCACGATCATGCCGAGGTCGCCGTGCACGGCCTCGGCCGGATGGAGGAAGAAGGAGGGGGTGCCGGTCGAGGCGAGGGTGGCGGCGACCTTCTTCATCACGATGCCGCTCTTGCCCATGCCCGTGCAGACCACCCGGCCGGCGCAGGCGCGCAGGAGCTCGACCGCGCGGTCGAGCTGCTCGTCGAGCTGCCCCACCAGCCCGCGGATCGCCGCGGCCTCGGTCTCCAGGACCTCGGCGGCGACGGCGCGGGGGGATCTCGAACCCTCACCCCCTGGCCCCCTCTCCCGTCCCCTCCCCCCTCCCTCACCGGGAGAGGGGGAAACGGCGGGGTTCATTTTTGCGGGAGAGCCGCTCATGATCGCTCCGGGTACAACCGTAGAGACGTCCCAGTCCGTTTACGGAAACGACCGCAGGCCCTCGGCGTCGGGACGTCTCCTCGGAGGGCAGGTTCTGCCGAGGCCTCCGAAGAGATGGGGCACGCCTTCGGTCCAGTGTGCAGGATAGTAGGCCTGCTGTGGCTTCGGGAGGGAGACGTCCCGCCTTTGGGTGGCCTGCCAGCGTTGAGGTGAACGGACTGGGACGTCTCTACCGCCTCCGGCGAGCGTTGAGGGCTGTTCACAACGCCTTCCTCACCGCAATCAGCGATCTCAGCAGCCGCTCCGCCCTTTCGGGATCGAGCTGCACGGCGGCGTCGGAGCGGGCGTGCCCGGGGTCGGGGTGGACCTCCAGGAAGACGCCGTCGGCGCCGGCCGCCACCGCCGCCCGGGCCAGCGGCTCGGCGTAGCGCCGCAGGCCCCCGCTCTCGGCGCCGCCGCCGGGGAGCTGGAGGGAGTGGGTGACGTCGTAGATCACCGGGATGCCGTCCTCGTGGAGCATGGCGAAGCTGCGCATGTCCACCACCAGGTTGTGGTACCCGAACGAGGCGCCGCGCTCGGTCACCGTCACCTTGGTATTGCCGGCGGCGCGGGCCTTGTCGACGATCTTCCGCATGTCGTCCGGCGCCATGAACTGCCCCTTCTTGACGTTCACCGCCCGGCCGGTCCGCGCCGCGGCCACCACGAGATCGGTCTGCCGGCAGAGGAAGGCGGGGATCTGGAGCACGTCGCAGACCTCGGCCGCCGGCCCGCACTGGCCCGGCTCGTGGACGTCGGTGATCACGGGGAGCCCCGTTTCGGCCTTGACGATCCCCAGCACCCGCAGTCCCTCCTTAAGGCCGGGGCCGCGGTAGCTGTCGAGCGAGCTGCGGTTGGCCTTGTCGAAGGAGGACTTGAAGACGAGCGCCACGCCGAGCCGCTCGGCCATCGCGGCCAGGGTGTGGGCCATCTCGACCACTAGGTCCTCGCTCTCGATCACGCAGGGGCCCGCAATGACGGGCAGCGCCCCGCCATCACCGATCCTGACTCCGGGCGCCAGCTCGACGGTCTCGATCGACATCAACCCTGGACCTGGACCTCGGAGGGGACCTCCGGCGGGTGGTCCTTCACCGTCACCCCCGGTCCCTCGGAGAGGACGCGCGGCCCCGGAGCGGCGGCCTCTTCCTTCCCGCGCTCGCGCTGCTGGTGGGCGAGGGCGGCGGCGATGTAGGAGACGAAGAGCGGGTGCGGCTCGGTCGGCTTCGACTTGTACTCGGGGTGGAACTGGCAGCCGAGGAACCAGGGGTGGTCCGGCAGCTCGACCATCTCCACGAACTTGCCGTCCGGCGAGAGCCCCGAGACCACCAGGCCGTGCTCGGTCAGCGTCTGCAGGTACTTCTGGTTGACCTCGTAGCGGTGGCGGTGGCGCTCGCTGATCTCGGCCGCGCCGTAGATCTTGCGCGCCAGCGTCCCCTCCTTGAGCCGGCAGGGGTAGGCGCCGAGGCGCATGGTGCCCCCCAGCTCCTCGACGCCGAGCAGGTCGCGCAGCTTGTAGATGACCGCGTGCTCGGTCTCGGGATCGAACTCCGAGGAGGTGGCGTCCTTGATGCCGCAGACGTTGCGCGCGTACTCGATGGTCATGCACTGCATGCCGAGGCAGATGCCGAAGAACGGCACCTTGTGCTCGCGGGCGTAGCGGATGGCGCGGATCTTCCCCTCGGTGCCGCGATGGCCGAAGCCGATCGGCACCAGCAGGGAGTCGACCTCGAACAGCTCGTGCGGCCAGCCCACCCGGCTCCCCTCCATCTCCTCGGCGTCGATGTAGACCAGCTCCACCTTGGCGTCGTTGGCGATGCCGCCGTGGATCAGCGCCTCGTTCAGGCTCTTGTAGGAGTCGGGGAAGTCGACGTACTTGCCCACGATCCCCACCCGCACGTGGTGGTGGGGGTTCTTGACCCGCGACACCAGGCTCTCCCAGCGGGAGAGGTCGCGGTCGTAGTGGGGGAGGCTCAGCAGCTCCAGGACCACGTCGTCCAGCCCCTCGCGCGAGAACATCAGGGGGACCTCGTAGATGGTCGAGACGTCGCGGGCCGCGATCACCTGCCGGGGGTCGACGTTGCAGAAGAGGGCGATCTTCTTCTTCATCTCCTCGGGCAGGGCGCGGTCGACGCGGCAGAGCACGATGTCGGCCGAGATGCCGATCTCGCGCAGCTCGCGCACCGAGTGCTGGGTCGGCTTGGTCTTCAGCTCCTCGGCGGCGGCGATGTAGGGGACCAGCGTCAGGTGGATGTTGACCGCGTTGCCGCGCCCGAGCTCCTGGCGGAGCTGGCGGATCGCCTCCAGGAAGGGGAGGGACTCGATGTCGCCCACGGTGCCGCCGATCTCGACGATCACCACGTCGTTCTCGTCGGCCACCTTGCGCATGGCCTCCTTGATCTCGTCGGTGATGTGGGGGATCACCTGCACGGTCTTGCCGAGGTAGTCCCCCCGCCGCTCCTTGTCGATCACCGAGGAGTAGATCTTCCCCGTGGTGTAGTTGTGGCGCTTGCTCCCGTGGGTGTGGGTGAAGCGCTCGTAGTGGCCGAGGTCGAGGTCGGTCTCGGCGCCGTCGTCGGTCACGAAGACCTCGCCGTGCTGGTACGGGGACATGGTGCCCGGATCGACGTTGATGTAGGGGTCGAACTTCATCAGGGTCACCGTGAAGCCGCGCGCCTCCAGGATCGCTCCGACGGAGGAGGCGGCCACCCCCTTGCCCAGGGAGGAGACGACTCCGCCGGTGATGAAGATGTACTTGGTCGCCATGAAAATCTCTCCTTCTCCGTCAGATCCGTTCCGTCAGGATTCGTTCCACGCGCTCCAGGTCTTCCGCCGTATCCACTCCGATCGACGCCCTCTCGACGATCAGCACCCGGATGCCGATCCCATTCTCCAGCGCCCGGAGCTGCTCCAGCGACTCGCTCCGCTCCAGCGGCGAGGGGGGGAGCGCGGCCAGGCGCAGCAGGGCGTCCCGTTGGTAGCCGTAGATCCCGAGGTGCTTGAGCGGCGCGAACCCCCCTTCCTGCCGGGGATAGGGGATGGGCGCGCGGCTGAAGTAGAGCGCCGCGCCGTCCCGCGCCAGCACCACCTTGACCGCGTTCGGGTTGCCCATCTCCTCCGGGGCGGCCGGGGTCGCCAGCGTCACCACCGGATCCTCGGGGTGCGCCGCGAGGTGCCCGGCGATCCGCGAGATCTCCTCCGGGTCGATCAGCGGCTCGTCCCCCTGGATGTTGATCACCGCCGAAGCATCCCACCGGCGGGCGGCCCAGGCGATGCGGTCGGTGCCGCTGGCGCAGTCGGCCGGGGTCATCTCGCAGTCGCCGCCGAAGCCTTCCACGGCGCGGGCGATCCGCTCGTCGTCGGTCAGCACCACCACCCGGTCCAGCCCGCGCGCCCGCGCCACCCGGGTGTAGACGTGCTCGATCATCGGCCGTCCGGCGATCGGGAGCAGCGGCTTTCCAGGGAGGCGGGTCGACCCGTAGCGGGCCGGGATCGCGCCCACGATACCCGAAGCTCCGGCCAGGGGAGAGAGGGTTGGGGACGCGGAGGGGTGCACGACCTAATCTAATGGGATCGGTGGGGGGGTGTCAACGGACCGGCGGGCCTTGACGCCCGGGCGGGCCCGTTCGTATACAGTCACGCCGTGCCCGCCGCCGCCCCGTCCCCCGCCTCGGTCCGCCGCCTCCGGGCGTGGCTCGTGGCCTATCTGGCGGTCGCCCTCCTGGCGGCCGCCGCCCACCTGCGGCCGAGGCTGCGGGCGCGGTCGCTCCCCACTGCCGGGGCGCAGTGGATCTGGAAGCAGCCGGTCGATCACCTGGACCACAACCCCACCGCCTTCTACGCCGTCCGCGACTTCCATCTCGGCTCCCCGCCGCCCCGGGCGCGGCTGATGATGACCGCGGACGAGGAGTACGTCGCCACCCTCAACGGCAAGCGGATCGGCGCCGGCGCCTTCGAGCCGGGGGGCCCCCTCGACGTCTACGAGGTCGGCCCCCTGCTCCTCCCCGGCGGCAACCGCCTGCTGGTCGAGCTGCGGAGCGGCGACGGCACCGGCGGGCTGCTCGCGAGCCTGGTGGACGAGGCGACCGGCCGGCAGATCGTGGGGACGGACGAGAGCTGGCGGGTGCTGCCGGCCTGGCAACTCGGCCTGGCGCGGGGTTGGACGCCGGCCGGCGACGGCGGGCCGGCGTTCGCCTGGGGCTATCCGCCGATCGGCCGCTGGGGGAGGCAGCGGCCGGGAGCCCCCCGGCCGCTGCTCGGCGCTGAGATGGGCCCCCCCGTGCCCGCCGCCTCCATGCTGCCGCTCTCGCTCCCCAACGGGCTGGCCGAGGGGCGCCCCCCGGGCTCGCCCATCCTCTACGACTGGGGGCGGACGGTCGAGGGGTACCTGACGCTGGCGGTCCCTCCCGCCAAAGACCTTGGCATGGCCCTGCTCTTCACCGGCGAGACGCCCCCCGACCCGCTGGCGGCGCGCCCCACCGCCGCCGTCCTCGTGATGCCGGGGCAGCCGGAGTGGCTGGACGCGCGCCCCCGCCGCTTCCGCTACGCGCTGCTGGTGGGATTGAAACGGCCGGCCGCGGCCGCGGTCCGGCCCGTGCCGCCGGGGCGGGCGCGCCCCCCGCGGCCGCTGCCCGACCGGGTGTTCGGAATCCAGGGACCGCCGCTACGAACGCCGGTGGAGGACGAAGTCTGGAGCAAACTCCAGCGCCTCCCGGGCGCCGCTCGGGGGAAAGACCTCTAGCTCGCGCTTCGCCTCGGCCGCGTACTCCTCGGCCATGGCGGTGACCTCCTCGATCGTCCCCTCCGCGGCGACGAGATCCAAAATCTCCTGCGGCGAGACCCGGCTGAAGGCGCGGTCCTCCAGCACCCATTCGACCCGCCGGCGCTGCGCGGCCTGCACCCGCGGCAGCAGGAGGATCAGGGGGAGGGTCAGCTTCCCCTCCTTGAGGTCCGAGAGCACCGGCTTGCCGAGATCGCTCTCGCGGGCCGTGAAGTCGAGCAGGTCGTCCACGAGCTGGAAGCAGATGCCGAGCGAGCGGCCATAGCGGGTGAGCACCTGCCCCGCCTCCGGGCGCTGCGGCGGGATCAGGCTGGGGATCGACGCCGCGGCGGCGAACAGGTGGGCCGTCTTGCGGTCGATGATCTCGAAGTACTCCTCGATCGAGAGGTCCGGAGCGCCCAGCCGCTGGAAGGCGAGCAGCTCCCCCTCGGTCATCTTGAGGGTGGCGCCGCAGAGCCGCTGGATGATCTCCACCTGGCCGTGGGCGAGGGCCATCTGCATCGCCTTGGTGTAGATCCAGTCCCCCAGGAGCACCGTGAGGTTGTTCCCCCAGAGGTCGTTGAGCGTGCTCTGCCCCCGGCGCAGGGCCGCGTGGTCGATCACGTCGTCGTGGATCAGCGTCGCCGTGTGGATCAGCTCGACCACGGCGGCGTAGGTGACCTCCTCCTCGCCGTCGTGCCCCAGCAGGCGGGCGGCGAGCAGCAGCAGGGCGGGGCGCACCCGCTTGCCGCCCCCCTCGGCCAGATAGCGGCCGGCCTTGTCGATGAACGGCACGTCCGAGCCGAGGTGGTGGCGGAAGATCGCCTCGGTGGCGATCAGCTTGTCCGCCACCAGGTCGATGAACCGGGACGCCAGGGCCGAGCGGGCCGCCGCCGTGAGCGCGGGGCCGGAGCCGCTGGGGGAGTCCGCGAGAGGGTGATTGGGCACGGGGTCGGTCCTTTTGTTCTTCAAGAGGGGCTCAGAGGCCGCGGACCGGATCGAAGGGGGTGACCTGCTCCAGGCGCCCGTCGCGGAACCGGTAGACCCGGCCGGCCTCGAAGTACCACCAGGAAGATTCCAGGTAGCCCGGATACTGCACGTTGCGCACGCGGTCCGGCTTGCCCATCTCCTGATAGACCTTGCGCTGGTCGTCGGTCTTGATCGAGGCCAGGAACTGGCGGAGGTTGTCGAGGAACACCCGGCTCTCGACGGTGACCGCGACCACCGCCGGCGAGCCCGCCTCCACGCGGCGGGTGATCTCCTGGCGCGCCAGCTCCTGCACCGTCTCCCCCGTGCGCCCGTTTTCCAGGCGAGAATGCACGGGGACCCCCACCACCAGCTCGAAGTGGTTGAAGTAGTTGTCCCACGGCCACTCGAGCGTGTAGTTGCCCCGGGCGTCGGTGGTGGCGCTCACCCGGCGGACGTCCGGATCGGCGGTCCGGCGGAGGCTCCGCATGCTGAAGTAGGTGCGGGAGACCTCCAGGACCACGCGGAGATCCTTGAGCGGCTGCCCCTGGGAGTCGGCGACGACGCCGGTGACCTGGATGCGCTGCCCCTGGTCGTAGCGGACCGCGGCGCTGGCGACGTTGAGCGCGCCCGCCGCCAGCAGGCAGAGCAGCCCGGCGAGGGCCGCGAGGACGGGTGCCCTTCGGTGGTGAATCTTCACTGGGAGCGGTAGTTCGTAAAGTTGAGCGGGACGTCGAGGTCCAGCGCCTTGAGCGCCGCGATGACCGTCTGCAGGTCGTCGCGGTTCTTGCCGGAGACCCGTACCGAGTCCCCCTGGATGGCGGCCTGCACCTTGAGCTTCCTGGTTTTGATCTCGGCCACGATCTTCTTGGACGTCTCGACAGGGATCCCCTGCTGCAGGGTGATCTTCTGGCGGGCCCGGCCGTGGCTCGCCGCCTCGACCTTGCCGTAGCGCAGGGACTTCAGGTTCACCCCGCGCTTGACCAGCTTCGACTGCAGCACGTCCACGCACTGCTGGAGCGAGTAGTCGTCCGCCGCCTCCATGGCGATCTCCTCCCCCTCCAGCCGCAGCTCCGCCGCCGCCTTCTTCAGGTCGTAGCGCTGGCCGATCTCCTTCTCGGCCTGCTGCACGGCGTTGCGGACCTCCTGGAGGTCCACGGTGGAGACGATGTCGAACGAATTCTCGGCGGCCATGTGTGTCGTCAATCAGATCTTCTTCAAAAAGACGGCAAGGACGATCCGGGAGATCCCCGGCTGGCGCCATTATATGGAAACCGGGCCTGGGCGACTATCAGCCTCTTCTCCCCGCCGCCCGCCCGAGCCCTCACCCCTGGCCCCTCTCCCGACCCCTCCCGCCCTCCCTCACCGGGAGAGGGGAACCGCCCGCCCAAAGAACCCCATCGGGGTTTTCTCCCTCTTCTCCCGGTGCGGGAGGGTGCGAGGGGTCGGGAGAAGAGGGCCGGGGTGATGAGGGGTTTTGGGTGGGGGCGGGGACTACTGCGTCCCCTCCACCCAGCGGACGTTGCCGGGCGGGGAGAAGCTCCCCTGCCGGGAGAGCCCCTGATAGCCGGTGATCTCGAAGCGGGTGAGGTTCCCCTCCCGGTCGTGATAGGCCACGGCCACCACCCGGCGGCTCTGGGGATCGACGGTCAGCGTCGCGTCGGTCAGCGTGGAGACGTCCTTCTTCTTGGGGACCAGCGCGATCTCGACCTTCCCCCCCTCGGCGGCCCTGGCGCTGGCCTGATAGCGTGACTTCAGCTCGTCGACCCCCAGGAGGAGCAGGTCGAGCCCGGGCTCGTTCTTGCGGTCCACCCGGTAGCGATGGCCGGTCGGGTCCCCCTCGTTCCAGGCGTGGACGGTGCCGCCGCAGAGCAGGAAGCTCTTGGGGAAGGGGTTGGTGTAGTCCCACCGCATGCAGTCCGGCAGGGAGAGGGCGAGCCGCCCCGACTCCTTGTCCCCCGAGGAGAACCCGGCGGCGGTGAAGGTCTGCGTGAAATCGGCCCCCGTGGGACCCGACTCGACCAGGCTCTGGCGCACGCTCTTCAGCGTCGCCCAGGGATCGGCCTCCTGCCCGAGGACCGGCAGGGCGGCGAGGGCGAGGGCGGCGAGGAGAAGGTGCGGTCGTCTCGGGTGTCTCATCAGCAGGCGGTCCTCCTGAGGCGGTTTAACAGGATGGGTGGGGGGAAGCTTCCCGGGAGGGCCGCCCACCCACCCAAGATCCTCATCACCCCGGCCCTCTTCTCCCGACCCCTCTCCCCTCCCGCACCGGGAGAAGAGGGAGAAAACCAAACACAGCCTGGATTTGAGCTGTCTTTGCTTCTTTTTCCCTCTCCCGGTGAGGGAGGGGGGAGGGGTCGGGAGAGGGTAGGGTGAGGGCTCAATGCCGGAAGTGCCGCACCCCCGTAAACACCATCGCCATCCCCGCCTCGTCCGCCGCCGCGATCACCTCGTCGTCGCGCTTACTCCCACCCGGCTGGGCCACCGCCACAATCCCCGACTGCGCCAGCACGTCCAATCCGTCCCGGAAGGGGAAGAAGGCGTCCGAGGCGGCGACGCAGCCGGCCACGGGGAGCTGCGCCTTCTCCACGGCCAGGCGGCAGGAATCGACCCGGCTCATCTGGCCGGCGCCGATCCCCACCGTCTGGTCGGCGTTGGCGACCACGATGGCGTTCGACTTCACGTAGCGCACCACCCGCCAGGCGAATTCGAGGGCCCGCCGCTCCTCGGGGGTGGGCTGGCGCCGGGTGGGACAGGTCCAGCCGGCGGGATCGTCCGGGAAGGCGTCCGGCGGCTGGGCCAGGAAGCCGCCGTCGACCGCCCGCAGCTCCACCGCGTCCGGTGAGGGCTCATAGAGCGGGCACTCGATCAGCCGCAGGTTCTTCTTGGCGCCGAAGCGGGCGCGGGCGGCCTCGTCGAAGCCGGGGGCGAGCAGCACCTCCACGAAGAGGTCGGCCATCGCCTCGGCCAGCGCGCCGTCCGCCGGCCGGTTGAGGGCGATCACCGAGCCGAAGGCCGAGACCGGATCGGTGGCGACCGCTCTGGCGTAGGCCTCGGCGAGGTCGGCGCCGCGGCCGATCCCGCAGGGGTTGTTGTGCTTGACGATGATCACGGCCGCTTGCTCTCCGGGGGAGAACAGCCCGGCCATCTTGCGGGCGGCGTCGGCGTCCAGGAGGTTGTTCCACGACAGCTCCTTGCCCTGGAGCGCCTGGAAGCCGCCGAACACCCCCGGCCCGCTCGCGTCCGAGTAGACCGCGCCACCCTGATGGGGGTTCTCGCCGTAGCGGAGGACCATCTCGCGGCGGAGCCCGAGGGAGCTCGTCCTCGGGAACGGGCCATCCTTCTCTTCCTTCGCCGGCTCGGGCGCCGCGGACTGCGATCCCAGCCACTCCGAGATCGCCGCGTCATAGGCCGCCGTATGGCGGAAGGCCTTGAGGGCCAGCTCCCGGCGCAGCGGCTCGGGGACCACCCCGCGCCCCTGCTCCAGGGCGGCGATCACCCGGGGGTAGTCCGCGGGCTCCACCACCACCGCGACCCCCTCGAAGTTCTTGGCCGCGGCGCGGACCATGGTGGGACCGCCGACGTCGATCATCTCGACCGTATCCGCGAACGAGGCGCCGCGGGCCACCGTCTCCCGGAAGGGGTAGAGGTTCACCACCACGAGGTCGATGCGGTCGATCCCGTGCTCGGCGAGGGCGTCCAGATGCTCCTGCTCCGACCGCCTGGCCAGGATGCCGCCGTGGACCTTGGGGTGGAGGGTCTTCACCCGCCCGTCGAGGATCTCGGGGAAGCCGGTGACCTCGGATACCGCCACCACCGGGATCCCCTTCTCCCGCAGGGCCTTGAGCGTGCCGCCGGTCGAGACGATCTCGATGCCGAGACGGGTGAGGCCGCGGGCCAGCTCATCGAGGCCCGTCTTGTCGAACACGGACACCAGGGCGCGGCGTGCGGGGAGCATCGTCATCTCCTTCGGGGAAATCAGGGAGCGTCAGCGGGCGTGGCCGGTCCGCGGCAGGAGCGTCAGGCGCGAGCCGCCGGCCGGCAGGTTGGCGCGATCGTCGATGCCGCCCGCCGCGAGCCAAATATACCGCAGCGCCAGGGTGACGTCGGTCACCGCGTGGCTGAAGGAGACCGAGGCCACCGCGAAGGCGGTCGAGCGGTCGTCGAAGCGGTCGAGGCCGGAGGCGAAATCAATGCGGCGGTACTCGCCGCCGACCGCCGGATAGAGCTCGCGTCCCCGCTTCAACGCCGCGTCGAGCAGGGGGGAGAGGTCGCGCGCCCGGTCCAGATTGGGCTGGAGGCCGTAGAAGACCAGGGGGAAGCGGGGCTCGGCGCTCTCGGCGTAGCGGAGATAGTCGACGAAATAGCGCCGCTCCTCCGCATCGTCCCCTGAGGCGGCAAGCGGGTTGTTGGCGTCCGCCACATAGTGGGCGACCACCCCCAGGCGGCGGACGATCTCCTCGAACGGCTTATGGGCGCGGATCGCCTCCACGGCCGCGCGCATGGCCTCCTCGGCGGCGCGGTCGAGCTGTCCCGAGCCGTCGGGGTTCTTCATGTGGCGGGCGGAGTCCGTATCGCCGAAGGGGGCGGCGACCCCCTCCTCGAAGGCGCGCTGGTGCCTCTCGATCTGGCGGGCGAGGTCGGGGGGCGAGAGCCGGGCCGCCTCGCGGGCGATAACGATCTGGGTCGCGGGGGTCCAGGCGGCCGCCGGGGAGGCCGCGCAGACTCCGGCGAGGATCGCCGCCAGCCCCCCGGCGAGACGGGTGTAAGCTCTTGTGCGCATTTCCAACCTATTCTAAACGGGAAATCGCTTTGTCCAAGCCGATCCGCCGCCTCGACGTCACCGGAGCCCTCTGCCCGCTGCCGATCCTCCTCGCGGCGCGCGTGATGCGGAAGCTCCGGCCCGGAGACCTCCTGGAGGTGGTGGGGGATGATCCCGGCATCCGCGAGGACATGCCCGTCTGGTGCGACAGGGCCGGCCACCGCCTGCTGGAGATGACGGAGGAGGAGCCCGGGCGTCTCCGCTCGCTGGTGGAGAAGGGGGAGCCGCGGCCGGCGCGGCACACGAGCCCGTAGAGTCGCGCCACGGCTTCCAGGGGGCTGCTCAAGACGGAGGGCTTCGCCGCGGCAAGCTCCGCGGCGCGCCACAGCGGACCGGGCTCCGCCGTCCGGGCCCTCCCCGGGCGCCTACGGGCCCTCGCCGATCGCCATGGGGTCCCCGCGAGCCGCCCTCCGGCGTTCGCGTGTCGTCAAACCGGCCCCTCGGATTGCCATACGAGCCCCTCCGATTGCCTGACGAGCCCCTCGAATTGCCTGGCCGTCCCCTCGAGATTCCATGCCGTCCCCGCGAGCTCCCAAGCAATCCTCCTCTGGAGCCGATGGAATGCGACGTTGCGCCAGTCCCTGGGCTGCTGCGTCGCTTGGCGCTCGGTGGGGATCGCTAGGCAGTTCGCGGGGCCGGTGAGGCAATTCGAGGGGATGGCCAGGCAATCCGAGGGGCTCGCATGGCGCGAGGCGAGCTCGGAGTCTCCGGAGCGTTGCGTCCCATGGCGGAGGTCCTCCGTCGTCTCGCCGTTCGCGCTGAGCCTGTGGCGGAAGCCGGACGCCGAGTAGCGGACGGCGGGGGCCGATCCGAGCCCCCGGTTCCTCCCCCACGCGGAAGGGCTCCGCGGCTCCGTGGGGGCCGGATCTCCTGGCGCGGAAGCGGAAGGGGACAGGCCCTCGCGGAAGGCAGGCGGGCCCCGCGCCGAAGATCCGCCGCCAGGCTTCGCGCGTCGCATCTTTGCGACGCGGAACTGCTACGCAAAGCCGCCTTGTGTCGCAGAGCGCGGGGACCTCCCACGGCCGGGGGCTCTTGACTCGGGCCCGGCGTCCTGCCAGAATCTCGCTCCCTCGGAGCCGCCCGGCTCCTATGCCCAGGTAGCTCAGTTGGTAGAGCACGTGACTGAAAATCACGGTGTCGGCGGTTCAATTCCGTCCCTGGGCACCATTCTTCTCCTTACGGGCCGGCTCGAGAAGTGACATGCGAGCCATCAAACTCCACAGCCGCGTCGAGAAGGATCACACCCTCAGCCTCCGGCTGCCCGAAGATGTCGCGGAAGGTCCAGCCGAGGTGATCGTCCTGGTTCCGGAGGACCGGGAGCGGTCCGTTCGCCCGCTGGCCGACGAGCTCGACAAGATCGCCCTGCACTGCTCCCGGCTGCCCGTGCGAGATTCGAGGACACCCGACGAGATCCTCGGATATGACGAGCACGGATGCCGCGCTGATGGTCATCGACCAACTCCGCTCTCCTGGCGATCCTTAACAACGAGCCTGAGCGCCGCGCGTTCAACGAGGCCATAGAGTCGGCCGAATCCCGGGCGATGTCGACCGCCACTCTCGTAGAGGTCTCGATCGTGATCGAGTCGCGATTCGGCGCGCGCCGGGCATTCAGCCGATTCGGCAAGGGCGTCATGCTGCCGGGCTCAACTACGGGGATTGTTTCTCTTATACGCTGGCGCTGTTGCGCGGTGAGCCGCTCCTGTACAAAGGGGAGGACTTCGGTCAGACCGACGTCACTCCGTCCTTGCCGCCGGCGCGGCCATGAGCGCCTGCGCCATCAGTACCTCCGGCCACTAAGCGACTCGTCAGGACGTCGGAGATCTACGCCCTCTTGAGTATCGAGACGGGCCCCTGATAGACAACTGAGTTCGAGTCCGCAGAATTCGGTCGTCCTGTGAGGTTGGTCTTCGCCACCCTGCCTTCACCTGCCCTAATTCCGGGCTAAGGATTCCAAGCCATTGATCCGTCAGGTGCTTAGCGCGTTTTTATGGCACCGTGTTGGGCTGGGGATACCTCCGCATGACCTGCGTAACCTACAGATTCCAAATACCTTATCGCAAGGGTTCTCTGGGTCTCTTCGCTTAGGCCGTTTTTAGGGACATGGCTAGTGCAGTACCCAGTGCCCTCCGCATTGAGCTATCATCTCAGTATCTCTATGAGCAAGAAGCCTCGTACTTCTGGAGAGGGTTACAAGATACTCCTCGTCGACGACGATCCGGACATTCATTCCGTCCTCGGGGAGCTCCTTCGTCCTGCCCACACTTTGATTTACGCCGCTGACGCGGCCGGAGCTCTGGATAAGCTCGATTCCGTCGATCCCGATGTCGTCCTCCTGGACCTCAAGCTGGGGGCCGGGCCCGATGGCTTCATCGTGCTGGAGGAGTTGAGGGTTCGCGAGCCAAGTCTCCCCGTCGTTATCTTATCGGCCTCTCAGGATACCGATACGGTCGTGCGGGCAATGAAGGCCGGTGCCTCTCACTTCATAGGCAAGCCGCCGCGCTTTGACGAGTTGAGGGAGAGGCTGCGCCTGGCGGTCGAAGAGCGTCAGCGGGCCCTTCAAATAGAGTCCTACCGACTCCCCGAAACCGAGGTCTTCGGCTCAGGAACCGCTATGGAAGAGGTTCGTGAGTTGGCGCAGATTGCCTCTACAACGGATCTCCCTATCCTGATCCTTGGAGAAACAGGTACAGGTAAGAGCCTTCTTGCGAGCCGCATCCATCAGCGGAGCGCGAAGCGGCAAGGTCCCTTCCGTGAAGTCAATATTGCTGCTCTTCCTCCTGCGATCCTCGATTCCGAGCTTTTTGGCCATGAGCGCGGATCGTTCACGGGGGCTGACCGTCGCCGCCGGGGGTTGTTCGAATTGGCTGCGGAAGGCACTATCCTGCTCGACGAGATCGGCGATCTGCCTCGCGAGTGCCAAGTCAAGCTGCTCCATGTAGTTGAGAAGGGATGGTTCCGGAGAGTAGGCAGTGAGGAGGATCTCCATACCACCGCGCGAGTTATCGCCGCCACGCACCAGGATCTTCGCTCCATGATCGCCCAAGGTGCATTCCGCTCCGATCTGTACTATCGACTGGCTAACCTGGTAATTTGGATTCCACCCCTCCGAGAGCGCTGGGAGAGTATAGCTCCGCTGGCTCGATCCTTCCTTCGCGGCCAAGAGGAATTGACCGACTCCGCCCAGGAGCTACTGACCCGGCAGCGCTGGCCTGGGAACATCCGACAATTGCAACACACCCTGCAAGTGGCGAGGCTCTTTGCGAACGAAGGTGTAGTTGGTGTGGAACAGGTGAGGCGGGCCCTGCGACAAACGTCCCTGACCGAAGAAGGAGAGGCCCACACCAATCTGTTCGAGATGCCTTATGCGTTGGCAGCCGAGAAGGCCAGGGAAGATTTCCAGAGAGACTACCTCCAAAGGCTCTTGAATCGGTGCCACGGCAATATATCGCAAGCAGCCCGTGAATGCGGTCTGACCCGTCCTCATCTGCACACCCTTCTCAAGAAGCTCGGTCTTAACAAGCCGGAAGGATATGACCAGAAGTAAACACAGGTCCGGGGGCACCGCGAGTTGTCGGCGAATTCTCCTTACGGGTGGAATTGCATTGCTCTGGTTGGTGACGATCGCTCAGGCTGGTCCGATCAGGACCTGGTTCATTGACTTCAACGACCCTGCCGAAGCGGGTCGATGGCAATTGCAGGATCCATTAAATCACGCGAAGCAGATCGAGTGGAAGATCGTCCCTCGCAATGCCTCGGAACCGGCCCGCGGCAATATCCTCCAGATTTCCTCTACGGTAGGCCTTGGGGTCGAGACGTATTTCACGCTTTTTCGAGCCTTTCCTCCCGAGTTTCAACCGAATCCCGACAACGATCTTGTCGTTGAATGGGAATGGATGATCGGTGATACTGAGGTATCTGACGCGATCACACTCAGCGTCTTTGACTTTCCATGTTATGGGCTTATTAGCCATACGCGTTTCACCTTGGGATGGCCTATACTCTTTGTACCCGCTGACCGGTGGACACACCATCGTCACGCCCTTTTGCGTGATCTCTGTCCTATAGAGCCAGGACACCCAAGACATCTGACCGGTCTGACGCTGGAGTTCCTCAGCCCGGTGCACGAGGTCGTCAGTCTCG
Organism: Thermoanaerobaculia bacterium; assembly: GCA_045807625.1. Taxonomy (GTDB): domain Bacteria; phylum Acidobacteriota; class Thermoanaerobaculia; order Multivoradales; family UBA5704; genus DATARR01. Next base: position 60,222 of record JBJMHA010000034.1, read on the forward strand.
CTTCGTTGAAGGTGGAGGAGTGGCCTCACGGGTCTCTCAAACCAGAGCCGCTTCTCCTTCCTCATCGGGCACCACCTCCGGAACGGCCTTTCCAGGAAATTCCTCTCGCCCAACTTCAGCATGCGACCGCTGGTGCTCTCGAAGACCTCGATGGTGATGGCCTACCTGAGCTCTTGGTGCTTGAGAGGCAAGGATATGCTCACCTGTACCGAGGAGGCGGGAAGGTACCTTTCAGCGAGGAGATCACGCGAGGAGCGGGTCTCATGACGGCGACGATGGGAACGGGGGCGATGTTCCTCGACCTCGATGGTGATGGCGATGAGGATCTGATTTTGACCTCGGAATTCGACATTCCACGATTCTTTGAGAACGTGGGCGGGCTACGATTTCAGGAGCGCCGCCTGCTGGATGATCGCTACCTTTCATTTTGGTATGGCGTCGCGGCCGATGACGTCGACCGCGACGGTAACGTGGACCTGTTCTTTGTAGGTCCTTCGGCACCCCATTTCTTATTTCTCCGCAACCTGGGCGGTTGGCGGCTGCGTAGCGAGCCGCTTTTTGATTCCCGGCGCCTCGGAGAATACCAGGAGCTTAATTTTTCCGCTTCTTTTGCGGATGTGAATGAGGATGGCTGGCCCGACTTCTTCCTCGGCCGTGAGCTTCTCTTTCGCAACTCATTGGGACGGTTCGCGCTTGCCCCCGAGCCTTGGAGGCCGACAAACCGGGCACAAACGGAAGGGGGAGTCTGGGCCGATCTAACCGGCGACGGAAGGCTCGACCTGCTGATTTTGCGAGATGTGACCGAAAATACCAAGGGCCCTACCCGATTGCTCGCGGGACGCGGGGATGGGGCCTTCCTAGATATAACGAGCTCATCGGGGTTGCCACCACTGGAATCGGCGGAGGTGGCGCTGGTGGAGGACTTCGACAATGACGGAGATCTCGATCTCTACCTCTGCCAGCGGAACCGTTTCAAATACCTGCTCCTCAACGACGGGCGGGGGCACTTTGAAGACGCCACCGAAGCCTCCGGTTTTACGGAAGTTGGAGGATGTGATGCGGCCCTCGCAGGAGATTTGAACGGTGATGGCGCCATGGATGTTATCATCCTGCGTTACGGCGCCCCACCCGCCATTCTCTACAATCGGCTCAAGCGCGGCAACTGGGTGGGGGTTGTGGCCCATGGCAAGCCTGGCACCGATGCCGTCGGCACAAGGATAAGAATCCTAGATCTGGAGAGTGGAAAACCAATCTTGGTCCGGTGGGTTCGCCGTGGCCAGGGTTTCGGTCCTGTGGGGCCAAGCGAGTTGCGCTTCGGATTGGGAAATCGCAAGCTCGTCGATCTCGACATCCGCTTTCCTTCGGGAAAGACCCGACTCCTGAAGGGTGTACGCGCGGGTACGACTCGCGTGGTGAATGAAGAAGGAGATGGGCTTTTAAGCTCCAGCCGAGGGCGTTTGACCGAAGCTCTCTTTCCTGCTGTGCGGACCTTCCGAAGGTATCTGTCGACGCGTCCTAGCGCGGCATGGATGATCGCCGGGCTGGCTTTTCTCGCCGGGCTGTCCCTGGCCGCAAAGTCCCTGCGGACACTCTGTCTTCTCATTCTCATCGGGGGAACGTGCCTTTCGATAAGCCTCGGCTCGATTCCAGGCCGTGGCATCAGCGGATCGCCATCGACTCTCTGGGCTCTCGGTGCTCTGGCTGGTGTAGCTGTTCCAGGGAGCGTTCTAGGCTTCAGGCAATTGACCACTTCCCTCCGGCGGCGAAGCCGCAACTCCGTACCCCAACGCGAAGAGCTCATCCGGTTCACTCACGACTTCCGACACGCTGGCATCGAGGAACGCGCGCTCATCTCGATCCATAGCCGGGCCCAGAACCTGTTCTACTCTGGCGAGCCGCATCCCCCCTTTCTTTCAGCTTTGCGGGAACTGGCTACCAGTTATTCTCGCTCTACTGGTGCCCGGCTACATGCCCTGCTCGCACTCAGCCAGGCCGCCTTCCCGGGTCTAGCCGAGGGCGCCAGACTCGCAGAGTCCGAACGCCGCCTGGAAAATCTCCTTGATCAACTCGCCAGGCTAGGCGGAGAGCCGGAGCCTTTGCGTCGTTGGCAAGGCCAGCTTCTCCTCGCTCTACAGACAACTAGAGAGGCTCTTAAAGCCCTCCTCGGCCGGCTCGATCTCCTCTGCTCATGCGATGTCCGGGCCGTCCTCGAAGAAGCCTGCGCAGCTCGGGCAGAAGCACTTCAACATATAGGTGTCGCCCTCCAGATCACAGCAGAAGGGGTGGTCTCTCGTGTCTTGATTACCCAGGAATCCTTACTGTTGATTCTCGACAACCTCTTCACCAACGCGCTCGCGGTCCTCGCGGCGAAAGAAGATCCTCGCATCGAGATCGAAGCCCGGCAAACAAATCAGGAAGTCGTTCTACGGTTCAGGGACAATGGGCCGGGTGTCCCAATGGGTCTCGCAGATCAGATCTTCCAATATGGCTTCAGCACCCGCCCCGGAGGGAAGGGCTATGGGCTTCCTCGGTCCCGTGAGATTCTCGGACACTTCGGTGGCAGCATAGTGCTGGAGCCGGGTGAGACCCGGGGCGCCTCTTTTCTGATCACGCTGCGCATCGTCTCGTTGATCTGATCTCTTCCACCCCTCTCTTGAGTGCAAGATCGACCTGACAACTCTGTCAGACGCGTTTTACAGGCGCGAAGGCCTGTGGGGACGTTCTCCCTCAGAGATTCTAGGATTGGGAGAATGGCACGGTAATTGCTGATCGATAGAGTCCAAGAATGGGGACGTGCAATGAACGACCGAAGGCGAATCTCTGGAGTTCTGCCGCTGCGTCGCCGACCACGAGCCTTGATCAAGGAGGAAAGAATGAGAGTAACGACGGTATGCCTGTTGTGTTGTCTCCTGCTCGGCACGACGGGTTGTGCTTCCATCATCGGGAAGTCGCAATATCCGGTGAGGGTAACCAGCCAGCCTGACCAGGCCGACATCACCATTACGGACGAGACAGGGGCGACGGTCTTCACCGGCAAGACGCCCACCACAGTAACCCTTAAGACCAAGGCTGGCTACTTCAGGGGCAAGGATTATACGGTGACTTTCACGAAGAACGGTTACGCCAAGCATACCGCTGAGATACGGCGTGGCACCAGCAAATGGTACATCTTCGGCAGTCTGGTCTTCGGTGGGCTCGTCGGATGGCTGATCGTGGACCCGGCCACGGGAGCGATGTGGACCTTGCAGGAGGACGTCAATGCCAACCTCGCTTCGCTCCGCGGCGCGGCGGGCGGCGACAGCGCATTACGGATCACCCTCATCGGTGACGTCCCGCCGGCTCTTCAGGCGAAGATGAAGAAGATTGAATGAGCCCGATCTACGGAGGAGATGATGTCTTCGATACGGTTGACGGTGGCGATCCTCTTCCTAACTCTGATGGTGCTAACGGGCTGTGCATTCGACATCATGGACATTCGTTACGCACCGGTCGGTTTTGAGCAGAGCCGTCAGGAAGAAGGGCGATCGTGGGTACTCACGAGTGACATCTCCCTTCAGCACGCGCCCTGCGGGTACCGTCGCACACTCCGTAAGGGTACTCGTTGGAAGCTTGTGGGCGCCCTTCCTCAAGGTGAGGTCTTCAAATCCGACGATCAGGTCCTGACGCTGGAGTGCGCGAACGTTTTCGAGGCTTACTTGGTTGTATCCGGAAGACAGTTGATCGGCTTCTACCTTCCGGTGGAGAAAGGATTCGTGGCAGCTTCGAAGCCGCTCCACCTGCCTATTGATCAGTAAAGGAGAGTTGACATGAAACGCCGAATCCTGTTCTTGTGTGTCCTTGCTGTAGTGCTGACGGCGGTAGTTTCCTGTGCAAGCGGTGCGAGGTTCTCCGACCTCCAGCCCAAGACGGCCCCCGAGCGCCTCGAATCGGGACGCGTTTTCTTCTATCGGCCGTCCTCTTTGGGTGCGGCGCTCCGGCCCACCGTGAAGCTCAATGGAGAGAGTGTGGGTAAGGCCGTGGCCCAAGGATTTTTCTACGTTGATCGCCCGCCGGGAGAGTACGAGGTTATCACTGAGACTGAGGTGAAGAGAAAAGTGAGCTTCGTCCTCGAGAAGGGGCATACGCGCTACATCCGGTTCGCGGTAAGCATGGGCTTTTTCGTAGGACACGTGTATGGTCAGGTCGTGGATCCGGATGTGGCGATGAACGAAATCAAGCAGTGCAAGTACACGGGAACCCAGTAGGCCAGGCGTTTGTGACTCCGGACGTCAGGAGGTGCGAAATGCGAAAGGGGCTAATCTGCGTCTCTAGAAGAACTTGGATCTCCATTGTGAGATCTCTTCTCGCAATTCTGGCTATTTCGCTCAACTCTTGCGGCGGCAATACACCTTCTGAGCCGGTGACACGATGCCCTCTAGTGATCGGCGCACAGTACTCCCAGTTTTTCAAGGTCATCAATCGGGCCAGTGCCAGAATCAACGTTGACTTCTTTTTTCCTCCCGCTTTCATTTCGCGACAGACAGAGCTAAGGTCGGGTGAGTGCGCTCTCCATGGTCTCGACGTGGGGCTTTACAGCATCTCTATAAAGCGTTTACCGGATGGGCCCGAGTTGAGGACAAGCTTCCTGCTTGCAAAGGGTGAAACTCAGACGTGCGAAGTCACTGACGCTTCCTTCGGCTCCAGCAGGCTCTGCAGTTAGAATAGAATTAGATCGGGGTGGTGGCTCAGGAGGGAACAGTCGCCACCCTACTCGATATAGCAAGTCTCGATAAGCGCCTGTTTTCCACCCTCGCATGCTCAGGCGACCTTCTCCGAGAGTCGTTCCGCACCCTCTTAGTGTTTCTCAGGCAAAAATCCAGCCGGAATTGCCGACTTCAACTTGAGACCCCTCAGGTGCCAAGCGACGGCGGCGCCCTTGCATGATCTGGAAGAACTTCACGCACTCCGGCGCCGAGGGTTCGTAATCGGCGGCCAGCGCGAAGATCTCCTTGACCCGCAGGTACATGCGGCGCTCGCTCGCCCGGATGTCCCGGATGCGTTCCAGGAGCTCGTCAAAGTAGTCGGGAATACCGGAGTCTTCGACGGGCGGGTTCTTCAGCCGCTCGTCGTCCATCGTGAAGCCCTTCACGAGATACTCGCTCAGGCGGGTCGTGGCCCAGCGCCGGAACTGGACACCCCGGGGTGAACGGACCCGGTAGCCCACGGCCAGGATCGCTTCCAGGTTGTAGTGGTCGATGAGCCGGGTGACCTCCCGCGTGCCTTCCCGGCGAACTATTCGGAATTTCCGAATGGTTGCCTCCGGGTCGAGCTCCGCTTCTTCGAAGATGTTGTGGAGATGCTCGTTGACGGTCGGCACGGAGATGTCGAAGAGCTCCGCCATCAAGGCCTGCGTCAACCAGACCGTCTCACCGGCGAAGCGGCACTCCACGCGGGCGCGGCCGTCCTCGGTCGAGTAGAGGATGATCTCGCCGGTTGGGGGTGGGAGCTCTTGGGACATGCGGAGTGGATCTGTGCTTTCTCGGGAGGATTCTATCTTCGCGGAGCGCCCCGAGAACAGGTACAACCCTATTCGATATAGCGCTCCTTGAGGAGGGCGGCTGTCTGAGATATCGATTGAGCTATCGTTTTTCGCTAAGAGGTATTCGTGCGCGAGGAGATCCTCGCCCTGGCGGCCGACCGCGGATATGCTCGACCGGCACCTCCAGCACGGAATAGCCGCCGGTCCTCCCCAAGAGGCCCATCGAATCGGCCGAATCCCGGGCGATTTCGACCGCCACTCTCAGTCTCCAATTGCGGTACCATTTGCCGTCGGGCATGCCATGTGGGCCCGAGAAGAGAGTCTTTCAGACGCTTTGTAGTAATCCCAGGCCGGAAGATTCGATGGTGCCAGGCAAACAGGAGCTTCTCGCCGAAATTGCCCGGGAAGAAGCCCGTCTGGCTGAGCTCGCGCGGCAACACGAAGCGGCGCGGTCCCGGACGGCGGCTCTACGGGCAAAGCTGGCAACCCTCTCTCCAGAGGAGCCGGCCCACTCGGTCTTGCCAGTCGCAACGGTCCCCCCCACGCTGACGACGCCCGCAGCGAAGGTCCGGCTCTTCCGGGCTCTGTTCAGGGGGCGCGATGACATCTTTCCGACGCGGTTTCAGAGCCGGAAGACCGGGAAGGCTGGCTATGCCCCTGCCTGTGCGAATAAGTTCGTTCGTGGGGTCTGCGATCTCCCGAAGATCAAGTGCAGCGAGTGCCCGAACCAGGCTTTCGCACCGGTGGACGACCGGATGGCTCTCGACCACCTGCGAGGCCGTCACGTGATGGGAGTCTACCCGCTGCTGGAGGATGAGACGTGCTGGTTCCTCGCCATCGACTTCGACAAGTCCTCCTGGCAGGAGGACGTTGGAGCGTTCGTCGAGACCTGCCGGGCAGTTGACGTCCCGGTGGCGGTTGAACGCTCCCGGTCTGGCAACGGTGCTCACGTCTGGTTCTTCTTCGAGGCTCCGGTGGCGGCGAGCCTCGCCCGCAAGACGGGGTGCTATCTCCTGACGGAGACGATGTCCCGACGGCACGAGCTCAGCATGGGGTCGTACGACCGGCTCTTTCCCAACCAGGACACCATGCCGCGCGGCGGCTTCGGGAACCTGATCGCGCTGCCGCTTCAGTACGAGCCGCGGCAGCAGGGGAACACCGTATTCGTCGACACGTCATTCCAGCCCTACGAGGATCAGTGGAGCTATCTCGCCTCTCTGTCGCGGATCTCTCCTGCGTTCGTGGAGGGCCTCGCGGCGGAGGCGATGCAGCGTGGGCTCGTGATCGGGGTCCGTCTCGCGGATCCGGCGGACGACGAAGAGGGCGCTCCGTGGAGGCGCAGGCCTTCGGGCCGTTCTCGGCAGGTGTCTATGCCGGGTCCCCTGCCGCGTGCGGTGCGCGCCGTGCTCGCGCAGCGTCTTTTCGTCGAGAAGGCGGGCCTCTCTCCTCCGCATCTGAACAAGATCAAGCGCCTCGCCGCGTTTCAGAATCCCGAGTTTTACAAGAAGCAGAGCTTGCGACTCTCGACGGCGATGACGCCGCGAGTGATCGCCTGTGCCGAGGAGCTTGGGCAGCACATTGCGCTGCCGAGAGGGTGTCTCGGCGATTTAGAAGAGCTTTTCCAGACACATGGAGTGGAGCTTCAGGTGGAGGATCAGCGCCAGGAGGGCGAGGCTCTGCAGGTCGAATTCAAGGGCGAGCTCACGGCGGTGCAGCAAGAGGCGGCGGAGGCTCTTCTCCGGCACGACATCGGTTTGTTGATCGCGCCGCCTGGAGTCGGGAAGACGGTGTTGGGAACGTACCTCGTGGCGAAGCGGGCACGGAGCACTCTCGTGCTCGTCCATCGGCACCCTCTGCTGGATCAGTGGGTGGCCCAGCTCTCGATGTTTCTCGGCCTCGACGAGAAAGAGATCGGCCAGATCGGCGGTGGCAAGCGCAAGCCGAACGGCCGTCTTGACGTGGCGATGATCCAGAGCTTGGTCCGGCAAGGCCGCGTCGAGGACCTGATCGAGACGTATGGCCATGTGATCGTGGACGAGTGCCACCACGTTCCGGCGGTTTCGTTCGAGCGCGTGCTCTCGGAGGTGAAGGCCCGGTATGTGGTCGGCTTGACGGCCACGCCGCACCGCCGGGATGGACATCATCCGATTCTGGAGATGCAGTTGGGGCCGGTTCGCTTTGCCGTCGATCCCAAGGGGCAGGCGGCACGGCGGCCGTTCGACCATCGGCTGATCGTCCGGGAAACCTCGTTCCGACTGGAGGGCGGCGACGCGAAGGCCGGCATCCAGAAGATCTATGCAGCGCTTACCGCGGATGAGGCGCGGAACCGCCTGATTCTGGACGATGTGCTCCATGCCTTGGAGGAAGGCCGCTCGCCCATCCTCCTGACGGAGCGAAGGGACCACCTCGAATGCTTCGCGGAGCAGTTGCGCGGATTCGTCCGCCATTTGGTGGTCCTTCACGGTGGTATGACGGCGAAGAAGCGGCGTGAGCTGGGTACCCGTCTGGCGGCGGTGCCCGACGAGGAGGAGCGGCTCGTTCTTGCGACGGGGCGCTACATAGGCGAAGGGTTCGATGATCGGAGGCTGGATACGTTGGTGCTGGCGATGCCGGTGTCGTGGAAGGGGACGCTGGTGCAATACACGGGGCGTCTGCACCGGCTCCACCCGAGGAAGTCGGAGGTGCGGATCTTCGACTATGTAGACCGTGAGGTGCCTGTGCTGGCGCGGATGTTCGAGCGGCGGCTGCGGACATACCAGGCAATCGGGTATGGGCGAGGAGAAGCGGTCAATAGGACGGAGGGGATTCGGGAGCGGACGGTGGAGTACGACGAGGAGGCGGTTCGGTACTTCGCGGAGGGGGAGTGAAGCCCCGGTATGTCTTGAGCGTCGTCCAGACAGGCACTGATCCCGCCGGTTCCATCGCTCGTGGCGGGGAGCCGGCGTCTATACCTTGCGCACGGGCCCGGGATACTGGGCCAGTTGCGCATCGCTGGTGAGGAGGGTGATCCCTTCGCTGAGGGCCTGGGCCAGCAACAGGCGGTCGAAGGGATCTTTGTGCAAGGGGGGGAGGACGTCGATGCTCACCGCGTGCTGGCTGGTGACCGGCAGCTCGACGTAACCGTTGTCGAGCAATCCACGGCGCAGCAGGCGGGGCTCGACGCGGAAGTCCTCACGCCCCAGGGTGCTCTTGATGGCGATCTCCCACAGGCTGGCGGCGCTGAACCAGAGCTCGTTCCGCGGATCGTTCAGGAGCTTGCGCGCCGCCGCCGAGAGCCGCTTGGGCTGGCCGGCCGCCCAGAGCAGGAGTTGGGTATCCAGCAGGAGCTTCACGCTCCGCTCCCGAACAGAGCGGCGATCTCGGCTTCGCCCATACGGTTGAAATCTTCCGGCACGGCGATCTCGCCGGCCAGGAAACCCAACCGCCGCGGCTCCGCGGGAGCCTCCAGCGCCGCCACCTTCACCAGCGGCTTGCCCGCCTTGGCGATCACGAACGCTTCTCCCTTGGCGGCTTGATCGACCAGCTTCGAGAGCTGGGTCTTGGCTTCATGGATGTTGACTGTGACCATTCCGATCTCCTGGACTAAGCTGATCGGACTAAGTCTATTTCGCCGCTCTTCCTTCGTCAAGCCGGGAGCGGCCATCCTAAAGACGGCCTGGCGGCTTCGTGACCTGGGCCTCCTCGCGAGCCCCCTGGGCCGCTCGCGAGGAGGTGAGGCTCCGCTGATGCTCAGGCCGGGCTGCCCATCACCCGCAGGGTCTTGATGAGGTCGCCCTCGAATTCGAAGTGGTTGGTGTTGAAGGGCATGACGATGCGGGAGCCGTCGGGGCTGACGATGGTCATCTTCTGCTCGGTGACCGCGCGGTTGTCTTCGATGATGACCGCGAAGATCTCGGGCTCGATGTGCGGGTAGTCCTGGAAGAGCTTGGCGTAGAAGCCGCGGATGGCCTCCTTGCCGGAGAAGGGCTCCGGCGCCACCACGAAGGTGGCGAAGGCGTCGTCGGTGAACATCGCGACGACCTCCTCCAGACGGTTGCTGTGCGCGTATTCAAAATACTTGTCGACGAGCTCGGCGTAGTGCTTCCGGCTGTGGGAAGCGTGCTCGGTGGGGTCCTGAACGGTGAGAATGCTGTCCTGTGACATGTTGTTCTCCTCTGCTGTGGTTACTGATGAAATCCTGATAAGCGATCGGCGCGCCGCGCGGGATCGCGTCGGAAGCGGGCTGTTACCGGCCCTGCCAGGTACCCAACGCTTCGCGCCCCCGGCTCCCCTCACCCTCGGCTCGCGCCCCGGTTCTCGGGTAGACTTCAACCCGCCCTACTCAAAGGAGATCCCATGGCGGCGACCACACCCATGATGATCCGGGTTCAGGCGAACGGCGGGAAGTTTCTGGCCGACGACATCGGCGGCGCGGAGGTGACGGTCCGCGACGCGCGCACCGGCCGTTGGCTGGAGGGCGGCCGGGTCCAGGGGCCGGACTCCGGCACGTTGCAACAGGGCTATGACCCGAGCGCCTCCCGGTCGGCGGTCGTGACGCCCGGCGCTCCGCCGCTCGTGCAGTGGCTGGTGCCGGGACCCACGACCTCCGGCCTCACCGTCCACCTCCCCATCAACCAGCCCACGCTGCTCGAGGTCGAGGTCTACGGACCGCTGGGCGGCCTGCAGTCGGCGCAGCGGGTGGTGACGTACACCTGGGCCGTCCCGGACCAGCCGATCACGCAGGGGCCCGGTTTCGTCGTCCAGCTCCCCGGGCTCATCGTCCAGGTCCAACAGCCGTCCACCCATCTGGAATATTCAACAGCCCCCGCGTCCGTGCCGTTCCTCGTCAATGTCACCATGATGTGCGGCTGCCCGATCGGCAAAGGTCTGGCCTGGATCCCCGGCGATTTCACCGTGACCGCCGCCGTCGAGCGGATCGGGTCGGGAGAGCCCCCGGCCCCCGTCGTCTTCAGCGTGTTCCATGACCCCAGCATCTTCCACGGGTCGTTCGAGATGAAAGCTCCGGGCTTCTACCAGGCGGCCATCACCGCGGTGCAGAAGAGCACCGGCAACACCGGCACCGGGACGGTGACCTTCTTCACCAAGCCGTAAGCTCCAGTCGCGAAGAGGAGAAAACCGATGAGGATGAGAATGCTGCCCTATGTCGCGGGGGCGCTGGCTCTGGCCGGAGCAGCGCTTCCCGGGGCCGCCGCTCCGGCCCCCGGCCCGGCCCCCGCCCCGATCGTGCTCAAGGCCGCGCGCGTCTTCACCTCCACCTCGGAGCGCCCCCTGGCGCCCGGGATGGTGATCGTCGAGGGGGATCACATCACGCGGGTCGGGCAGAGCCTGGCGCCGCCGCCGGGCGCGCGGGTGATCGACCTCGGGGACGCGACGCTCCTGCCCGGCTTCATCGACGCTCACGTCCACCTCGACATGGAGATGTCGGACGACTGGTATCGCGACTTCTTCCAGACCGTCATGCGCTTCCCCGCCGAGCAAGCGCACTACGCCGCCCTCTACGCCCGGCGGACCCTCGAGGCCGGCTTCACCACCGTGCGCGACGTCGGCTCGGTCGACTACGTGGCGCTGGGGCTGCGGAACGCGATCAACGCCGGGATCGCGGAAGGGCCGCGCATGCTGATCGCCAACTACGCCATCAGCTCGACGGGCGGGCACGCCGACCAGGCGCCGTTCCCGCCGGACCGCGTGAAGCCGGCCGGAACGATCCAGGGGGTCTGCAACGGCCCCGAGGAGTGCCGCGAGGCGGTGCGGTATCAGATCAAGTATGGCGCCGACGTGATCAAGTTCATGCCCTCGGGCGGCGTGCTCTCCCTGTCCGATCCGGTGGACGTCCCCGAGCTGACCCAGGAGGAGATGAACGCCGTCGTCTCCGAGGCGCACGCCTGGCACCGCAAGGTCGCCGCCCACTGCCACGGCGACGCGGCCGCCAAGATGGCCATCGCGGCCGGGGTGGACTCGATCGAGCACGGCTCCTTCCTGCAGGACGACACTCTGCGGCGGATGAAGGAGAAGGGGGTCTACCTCGTGCCGACCCTCTTCGCCGGCTACTGGGTGGGGGAGAAGGCCGACCGCTTTCCGCCGGCCATCGCGGTGAAGGCGCGGGCGGCGGCGGCGCAGATGCAGTCGATGTTCCAGCGCGCGGTGAGGATCGGAGTCAAGGTGGCCTTCGGTACCGATTCCGCGGTGGAGCCTCACGGCCTCGACGCCCAGGAATTCGCCCTCATGGTGAAGAACGGCATGACCCCGGCCCATGCCCTGCTCGCCGCCACCGCGTCCGGTGCCGACCTCCTGGGCCTCGCCGACCAGATCGGCACCCTCGAGCCCGGCAAGCTCGCCGACCTCGTGGCGGTCCCGGGCGATCCCTTGCAGGACATCCGGCAGACCGAGAAGGTCACGTTCGTGATGCAGGGGGGGAAGGTGGTCAAGGATCAGGCCGGGCACTGAAGCGGGGAGCGGTGAGCCTGCCCAAGGTTTGACCTGGCTGGAGGGAGTGGTACTTTCCCTCCATGGCTACGACGACGTTCTTGACTCTGGACAAGAAGGGCCGCACGACTCTTCCGGAAGAGGTTCGTCAGGCCCTTGGGGTGGGGGTTGGCGATTTCCTCCTCCTGGAGCGTACGGACCGCGGAACCTACGAGCTCGTGCCGGCGACTCTCGTGCCCAACGATCAGCTCTGGTTTCACCATCCGGAGGTGCAGGCCCGTGTGCGCCGTACCGAAGAGGAGATCGCCTCCGGCCGCTCGGCCCGGACCGAGACTCCCGCAGAGGCGCAGGCCTTTCTGGATAGCCTGAAGGCTGAGCCGCGCCAGCGGCATTGACCGAGGCATGGCGCGCAAGCAGACCCTCCTCGCCGCGGTCTGGCCGGACGTCTGGAAGGAGAGCTATGCCAAGCTCAGCGCCGAGCGGCAGGCCGCTTGCGACGGGCCGCCATGGCACTGATCAAACAAACCTCCTCTTCAGGTCTGAGAATCAAACCGATCCAACCCGCCAAGTATTACCTGGAAGCCCGGATCAACAGCGGCGACCGCATCATCTTCCGTCTCGCGGAGGGGACGGTCTTCTTCATCGACGTCGTCACGCACGACGAGATCTCGCGGTACAGGAAGCGCCCGAAGGCCTAGCTTCTTTCCTCCAGCGAGAGGTGCCAGCCGCTCCGCAAAGGTGCCAGTTGAGCTAAAATTCCCCCGGGAGGTCCTCATGCCGCGAGCCATCTTGGGTTTCTTCGTCCTGTCCCTCTGCCTGGCCGCGCCCTCGTGGGCGGGCCTCAACTTCTGGAGCCCGATCGGGCCCGACGGCGGCGAGATCCTCGCCCTGGCGGCCGATCCGCAGCAGAGCGGCGTGGTCTACGCCGGCACCGCGGGCGGCGTCTTCAAGAGCACGGACGGCGGCGCCACCTGGAGCCGGTCGAGCCGGGGCCTGATGGGGAGCACCGTCCTGTGCCTCGCCGTCGCGCCCTCGAGCCGCTCGACGGTCTACGCCGGCACCTACCGGGACCTGTTCGTATCGCGCGACGGCGGCGCGACCTGGACCGGTACCCCCTGGTACGCTGGCAACGTCCTGGTGATAGCGGTCGATCCGCGCGACGCCCGCCGGGTCTGGGCCGGCACCTCGAACGGGCTGTATGGGAGCCGCGACGCCGGCGCCCACTGGAGCTATGTCGACTCGGGCCAGATCGCCCGCGTCGTCGACCTGGCCCTCGACCCCGCGCACCCCGACACCCTCTACGTGGCCAGCGCGGGATTGGAGGACTCCGGCGCCGACGGGATCTTCCGGAGCACGGACGGCGGGGCGACCTGGAAGCTGCTGACCCGCGGTCTGGAGGAAGCGTACCCCTGGCAGGACCACGTGCGGCTGGCCGTGGACCCGAAATCTTCCAACGTGGTCTACGCCTCCTTCTATGAATACCCGGCGCCCGGCGGCCCCCGGCCGGACGTCACCTATCGCAGCACGGACAACGGAATCCACTGGACCGCCACCGAAGGGGGATATCCGCTCGCCGTGGACCGCAACGGCGCCGTCTACGCGGGGGACCGGCGCAGCACCGATCACGGCGCGACCTGGCAGCCCGCCGCCGTGCCGCCGGATTTCGCCACGCGCTACGCCGCCGGCACCGCCGCCGACGGGATCCTCTGGGCCTCGACCGAACGGTCCGGCGTCTTCCGCAGCCGCGACCGCGCCGCCACCTGGCAGGCTTCGTCGGGCGGCCTCCACGCCACCGCGGTGACCTCGATCGCCATCGATCCCCAGACGCCGCGCATCCTCTACGCCGGAGCGGGCAAGTCCGGCGTGCGCAAGACCCTGAGCTCCGGCCAGCGCTGGCAGTCCATGGACGCCGGCCTGCCCATCGACGCATTATCCTTCTACCCGTACTATCTCCTGGCGCTCGATCCACGGCGGCCGCAGACCGTCTATCTCGCCTGGCATGACTCGGAGCACGGCCTGGCGCGCAGCGACGACGGCGGAGCCCACTGGACCCTGTTGCGCGATGCCCACGACTCCGCCACCGACGGAGGCTTCTATCTCGACCAGCTCGTGACGGACCCCACGTCGCCCGGCGTCGTCTACTTCGCCGGCGACGGCGCCGCGAAGTATCCCTGCCAGTGGTCGCGCAGCGACGACTACGGCGCGACCCGCCAATGCATCCAGCCGCCGGCCAACGACCTGTCGTCTCCTTTCTTCACGCGGCTCGTCCCCGACCCGGCGTCGCCCGGCGGCCTCTGGCTGCTGGAACGGCGGGACCGCCTCTGGAAGAGCGCCGACCGCGGCACGAGCTGGACCAGGATCCGTCCCCAGGGGCTGGAGCACGCGGGAGAGCCGGGAGCGCTGCTGATCGATCCGGCCCATTCAGGCCGTCTGTATCTGGGGACCGGGCGCGGGGCTCTCGACGACCGTCCCGAGCGCGTCTGGCGCAGCGACGACGGCGGGCGCTCGTGGCGCGCCTGGGGGAGCGGCATGCCCGGGGATTCCACGGTCACCGGGCTGCTGATGGACCCGCAGGACCCCTCGATCTTCTACGCCGCCGTGGAGCAGCAGATCTATGCGGGCTATCCCGGGGAGGACCGCAGCGGCGTCTACTGGAGCCGCGACGGCGGGCGGACCTTCACCGGCCTCCGGGACGGCCTGCCGGGCCACGTGGTACAGCTTCTCCTCGATCCCAAGAACCCGCGCAAGCTATATGCGGCCACTGAGGAGAACGGCGTCTATACGTTCACGCGGCCGTAGCGGCGGGACGGCGGGCTCAGGCGCGAGCCCGCCGCTGGGGTCTGCTGAAAATCCCTGTGCTACTGCTCGATTCCCGTCCTCAGCTCCCGTAGCAGCCGCAGTACCCCGAGTGGTCTCCGCAGAGCTTGCCGGTGTTGACGCAGACGCCCGGCGCGCCGGTGAAGGTGGTGCAGGCCCCCCTTCCGTGGCCCCCGCGCAGCCCCGGAAGCTGCAGGACCCGCAGAGGGTGCTCGCGGAGACGGTGGTGGGGCCCGGGAGCGAGATTGCCGCGAGAAGGCAGAGGACGGGAAGGGCCAGGCGGATGATGCTCTTCATGGGTCTCCTCTTCGAAGGCAGAGCCGGTGCGGCCCGGCGGGGAGTATAGCGGAGCCCTCGGCAGGCTCCGTGGTCAAGAGCGAGGCGGAGGGGAGCTGATGCCGTCGATGGCGCGCGGGTGGTCCGCCAGGATGAAGGCGACGCCGCTCAGCGCCAAGGCCTCGAAGACCCCCGCCAGCTCGCCGGGGAGATGCGGATCGGCCATGGCCCGGGGATGTGCAGGAGGAGGACCCAGAGGAAGATCATGATCCCCACCAGGGTCGCCGCCAGCCGCGCCGTCCTCGGGACCAGGATGCCCACCTCACCCGCGATCAGGGCGACGCCGGTGAGGTAGACCCAGTAGCGGGCTCCGGGAATCCAGGCCGGCACCAGGGTCGCGACGAAATCCTGGTAGACGAAGTGCTGGATTCCGGCGAGGACCAGGAAAAGGGCCAGGAACAGGGGTCCAAGGGCGTCGCGCGCCGGAACAGCCGGGCCGGTGCCGAGCGGTCCGCCGCCGCGTCCGGCAGGGTGGCGGCCACCAGGATCACGCCCCCCAGCAGGGCCAGCGCCACCCGCGCGCCGCGGCCGGTGGCGATCGCCACACCGCGAGGACGACGCCGACCAGATACGCCCAGACCTAGGGCCACGACATCCAGGCTGGCAGCGGGGGGACCAGCCGCACGAGCTGCCCGCAGACGAGCTACAGGATGCCGAAGGCCAGCATGGAGACCGCGAAGAAGAGCCGGCCGAGAGTCGATTTTGCCGTCATGAGAGGCTCCTTGGGACATGAAGCCGTCTGGGTCCTGCAACGTCTCTCCCCTGGAACCCGGGGGCGGGGGAGGGTTTATTCCGGCCAGCAGGCCTGGGCCAGGCCCGTCCGGCACGATCGGTCTGGCCTTCGATCTCGCCTCGAAAGGAAGAGTTCTTCGTAGTTTTTCGTTCACCCCACCACTTCAACTAGCTCCGCGATCACACGGACGGCGCCCTCCTCATCAGGCTTGAGCACGATAGGTGCGAACTCCGGGTTCAGAGGTAACAACCTGATGGTTTCATGCTGCCAACCGTCCTCTCCGGTGGTCTTTTCACTGGTATATCGCTTGAGTGTGAACTCACCTCCGGTCTCTCCGTCTGTCACGCCTCGGTGCCACACCAGAAGATCGCGACCTTTGCGGGATCCCTTTGGGTTTGCACGAAAGAGACAGTAGCTCCCGGTGGGTACCTTCGGCTCCATCGACCGCCCGACCACGCGAGCCACAAACATTCCGGGCTCAAAAGGTCGAGTGCGGTCGAATGACACCCACTCCTCGCTCTCGAGTAGCTCCGGGATGGACTCCTGCTCCTCGCTCCACCACCCTGCAGCCGCGCTCAAGCTGACCAATGGTACGCAGGTAACGAAACGCTCCTCACGCCGCGACTCGACGAAACGGAACGGCAACACCTTCGCCTCCACGGGCAGCTCGGGCGCGGCGTGCTTCTCGATTGCCTCACGGAGCTCCCTCAGGTTCCGACAGATACAGAATGCCCACTCGCCGAAGCTTTTGGCATTGTTCACTGCCGCCACCCATTTGCGGGCCGCATCGTTCTTGGCACCGACAAGGTTCTTGTCGAAGATCTCGCCCTTACCACCCTTGATCTCGATCAGCAACAACTTGCCGCCGCGTAGTCGAGCGACGAAGTCGGGTTCGTAGGTGCGCTCTTCTTCGTCATGTTCATACGGGACGCGTAGACCGATCTGGCTGCCATTGGCAGTGAAGCTCTCGACCGCAGGGTGGCTGTCGAGCAACTCGATGGCACGCACTTCGTCGGTGCTTATAAACGCGGCGAGATTGAGGTGGCTATGGGTCAGAGGTACTACCTTTCGTGTCGTCCGGTAATCGACGTCGGCGGTCGATTGCACCGGCCTGAATGAATTTGGTACCGGTAGCAGATTGGCGAGGCTTCCCTTCTCCGGGCCACTTTGCGCGAGGACACCATCGAGGATGCGTTCTCGCACAAGATTTGCGTATTTCTCGAGCGCTAATTCGACGACCTGCGGCTCGGGGATCCCCGTTGCGTAATTTACCTTGCTTTCGACATAGCGCCTTACGACCGCCACCAGCTGCGGGAAGAGTAGGTGCCGCGCCAAGCCCTGAGCTGCTACCCGCTCGGCATCGGTAGTGGCGGCCGCACCCTGGACGAGGTGCTCAAGGATGCGCTGGGCAAGCCGGAAGATCACCTGCTGCGGGCGTACGGTCTGATGGTAGAGAGCGCGGTCTTGTAGCACGGTGGCAACATCGGGTTGCGCAGTTGGATCGTCATTGTAGCCGCGCGTCGGGGCAAGGTAGACCTGCGTCGGCTCCTCGTCGACGTAGAGCGGGTCCATCTTGGCCAGATCGAACTCCAGGCCGGTGCCGCCAAGCGAGTAGGTGTAGCTCTCGACGATGGGTATCCGGATCTCGTGCTCCGTTTTTTCCTGCACTGCATAGATGTGGTGATAGATCGGATCGACAACCTCTTGGTCCTTGGGACGGCCCTTGAACGGAATGAGCGAGAAGGGGATGCCATAGACGTCAACGTACTCCGGCGAGAGCTTCTTGGTGGTTGGGTCTGGGACGTAGCTCATACGCCGCAGCCCGCGGCCCACGACCTGCTCGCAAAGAAGCTGGCTACCGAAGGCGCGGACGCCGAGAATGTGAGTGACATTCGAGGCGTCCCAACCTTCGGTGAGCATCGACACTGAGACGACACAGCGCACGTGCTCGCCGGGACCGCCCTTCTTGCCAACCGTGTTGAGCACCTCGCGCAGAGCCTTGGCAGCCTGGTCTTTGGTCTCGCCGTCGCCGCTCTCGATCTTCTTGAGGAGCTGCGTGTCGATGCGTACGGTGCGTCGCGGCTGGCCCTCGTGGTTGGCGAGCTCGGGGAGGACCTCGCTCTCGCCGTAGACGGTGCGCTCGACGACTTTGCCGCCCTCTCTGACCTCCTGAACGTGCTCGCCGCTGATCCTCTCGAAGAACAGTTGTGCTAGGTCGGTATTGTCGCAGACGACGATCAGCACCGGCGGGGTAACGTCGCCGCGGGTTGCATCGCGCTGCTGGTGGAAGCGCTCCTTCCACTGACTGGCGATGGTAACAAGCGCGCCCTGTGCCTGCTTGAACACGTACTCGGGTTTGAGCTTTCCGTTGGCGAGCTTGTGGCTCGGCTTGGCGGTTTCGCGCAGGTGCTCCCAAAGTCGGAAGTACTTGGGATCGGGCCGGCCAGCGTCGTCCTTGGCTCCGAGATCGTCGCGTACCGGTAGGCGGGGGATCTTGACAATGCCGCTCTCGATGGCATCAACGAGGCCGAAGTCGGAAACCAGCCAGGGGAACGGGCTGCCGGCCGGAAAGCCACTATTGGCGAGGTAGAACGGCGTCGCCGAGAGATCAATGCAAGACAGAATGGAGGGTATCCCAGCGCCCGCTAAACCCGATGCGTTGATCATGTCCAGGCCGGCGAGCCAGACGCGGGCCTCGACCTCCTCTTCCTCGAGTTCCTTCTTCTCTTCGCGGGAGATGCCCTTGATGTCCTCCCCGATCCGCTTCTTGCGTTTGTTGACGGGGGCAGGTCGCCAGCAGTGGTGCCCCTCGTCATTGAGCACGAGGATGGGGGAGCGGTCTGCGAGCTCGCCGAGGCGGTTCTTGGCGAAAGCCTCGGGAGTCTCCTCACCCTTGTCGACGACGCGATACGACGTGCCGCCCTCGTCGTGGGCGCTGGTCTTGCTGAAGGTATGCCAGTTGGTGACTAGCACCCGACCAGTGTTTAGGAGCCCGCGGTACTTTGCCGGCACCAGGTCGAAGGTGTCGTAGTAGCTTTCGGAGTGGTCCGGACGGAGGACTTGCAGGCGCTCCTTCACCGTCAGATTCGGGGCGCAGATCAGCACAGCGTTGGGGAAGGTTGTTGTCGCCGGATTGCGGCCGCGGTTGCAGAATGCCCAGGCGACGATCATCGCCATAACCACCGTCTTGCCGCTGCCGGTCGCCATCTTGCAGCCGAGGCGAGTCAGCGGCAGCAACTCGGGGTCCTGAGGTATGTCGATCAGAGTCGGCCAGACCTCTGAGCGCGGCGGCAGGTCGAGAGGAGGTCGCTCGCCGCGGCGAAGGGCCTTGAGGGTATCGGGCGAGATTTGGAAGTTCTTGAACTGCGTCCTTCCAAGCTGTCCAGGCAGGGCGAGCTCGAGCAGGTAGATCAGCGTCTCAACCGCCTCGCGCTGGCAGAAGAAGAGAGGGCGGGGTAGGTCGGTGCGGGTCCAATGCGCCAGTAGGTCGCGCGTGATGGGAGAAGCGCCACGGTATCCGGTCCGGCGCCAGCGGCGGACGTCCTCGCGAAGTGCGTTGACCAGAGGCAGCGGATCGCGTTCTTCCTCAGCGAAGATCTCTCCCTGCGCGCTGCCAAGACGCTCGGTCTTGTACCAGTAGCTCGCTGGCCGGCGGCCGGGCATCCGGTACGGTTGGCCGTTCTGGTAGACCCAGTGCTCGCCCGGCTCCTCGTAGGGATTGTTGAGGATCGGGTCGGGAACTGCCTGAGTCGGTGTCCAGTCGGCCGGTGGCGGCTGGTCCTGGTGACGGTGGCGTGCCATGACGGTTGCCTCAGGCGTCGAGGCGATGGATAGCCATCACCTCGTTGCCGCGTGGATCGATCACTTTGACGGCGATACGCCGATGCTTACCGGGCACGAAAGGAAGCGACACGGTGCCGGCGAATGCCTCGAATGCGTATTCGTCGGCCGCCGAGCCTAGCGCCTTCGCGATCTTGCTCCAGGCATCTTGGTCGGGGAAGAACGCCTGAGTGATGCAGAAGCAGCGGCCGTCGAAATCGCCGTCGAGGAACCAGGCGGCGACCTTGTCGGCGGCGGAAGAGCGCACCGTGTTCTCGACTGGGTCGTAAATGTCGACGCCGACGAGCTCGACTACCACTTCGCCGCCTTTGGTACGCTTGACCTTGATCTCCGGCTGGCCGAAGACGGTGAAGAGCTGGCTGTTAGGCGTGTCCTTGAGCAGCCCTTCCATCGCCTCGTTGAGGTCCGGGCGGATGAAGGCGGCGTGGATACGCAGCTTGGGATGGGCATCCTCTTGGATAAGGGCGGTGGCTTCAGCGTCGAAGCTGAAGCCGGCGATCACCAACTCGTCGTAGCGCCGACTGGCACGGATAAGGTCCTCTACCTGCGCGGCGGTGACAGGGCCGTACTGCGGACCGAATCCGACAGCGACGGTGGCCCGGCCATCGGCATCGCCGGTCTCCCAGACGCCCTCGGCGTGGAGAAGGCTGGCCGTGGCGGTTTCGAAGAGGGGGTCGAGGCGGGCGAAGCGGAGGCGCTTGTTGTCTAGGAAGGTGACACCGTCGGCGCGCAGGTGCTGCACCATGCGAGTCAGATAGGCATTGAGGTTCCTGAGGCCAGTGGCGAGGCCGGCGCCGGGGTCGTCCTCGAAGGCGTTGGGGGTGGGGTCGAAGGCGCCGTTCTCGCCCAGGGAGAGCTCTTCCGGGCGTACGCCCTCGACGGTGAAGGGACCACTGACGCGCACGATGCCTTTCAGCACTTCAGGTTGATCGACCAGTTCTTCCTGCTCGGCATTCGCCTCGATGCAGGCGTTGACCTCCTCCATTTTTTCGCGCCAAGCGCTACGATATCTGGCTACAGCATCCTGCAGAGCCTGTGGCCAGTTGTGATCTACATCGAAAGGGGCAGTCCAGTGCTCAAACCGGTCGGGCAGCTGCCACCGTCGCCGATCTGCTTCCGAAACCGATCGTTTGCCCTCACTTCTCTGCTTCGAGTGCAACTTGGTGAGCAGCTCGGCTCGCTGCGCTGCAGTAACCATCTTGAGAACACGGTTCAACTCAAAAAGAAGTCTGTCAAGGCGACTCTCGTGCCGCTCGAAGATTGGATCGAGGTTCGCGTTCTGTGCTATTGACTTGAGAGTAATGTGCGGAACTGATCGGTACACGAAGCCGCCGCCCGGATCTGCCGAACTCTCCCGGGACGGAGGACGTTTGGTTGCGTACGCCTCATGCCGAGCGGTGATCAGGCGTTGCCGGGCGAGCGCGACGGCCACTCGACTGGTATCGATCGTGATCCATCGCCTTCCCCAAAGTTCGGCGGCAATCGCAGTTGTGCCGCTGCCACAGGTGGGGTCCAGGACGAGGTCGCCGGGATCCGTGGTCATCAGGATGCAGCGAGCCACCACCTTCGTCGGTGTCTGTACGGCGAAGATCTGCGGATCGACAAAGCTACCTGATCCGGTATCTGTCCAATTGTTTGTGATGGGCATCACAGGAAAATCGATTAAGAAACGTTGATACTGCAGCGTGGAAGCACGGGGAAAAATGCGCTCGGCTCGGGCTATCCGTTCGAGCCCGTTAGAGTTAGTCTTCCAGCGCTGTCGATAGGTGCGGTCTTGGTAACAGAATTCCCAGGTTGGGTTGGCCGACTCGAGCGACGTGTCGCGAAATACTTTGGCACCTAAAGGTAGACTTGCTTCCCCTCTCCGTTCCGCGGGAGTGGACCTGCGGTGCTCCCCACTCGGCAGCGCCACCATGCTGTAGAGCGAACCTTCTTCAAATGCCTTGTCAACATATAGCTGGTGATATTTGACGCGAGCAGCGTCCTTGGCATACCACAAGAGATAGTCCATGGTCCCGGGCACCAAGCTCTGACTGAGCCCGCCGGTCTTCTGCACCGAAATGATCTTGACGAAGTTGGCGGCACCGAAGATCTCATCCAGGAGCGCGCGCACCCGATGCATGTTGACGTCGCTGATCTGAACAAACATGCTTCCTGGGGCGGCGAGGAGCATTCTTGCCGCTTCGAGACGGACCCTTAGGTAGCTGAGGTAGGAGTGCACTCCCATTGACCAGGTATCTCGATAAGCGTGAACAGTCTCCGCTTCGCGCGTGAGGTCCACGTCCTTATCCGAGACTTCCCTTTTATGAATGAATGGCTGGAAGTTGCTTGCGTATCGGATTCCATAAGGCGGGTCCATGTAGATCATCTGGACCTTCCCCGCCAAGTTCTCCCTCCGCGCCAGCGACGTCATCACCTGCAAACTGTCCCCGAGGATCAGCCGGTTCGCCCAGTCGACATCGTGCTTATAGAACTGCACCGCCTCGCGGTACGGTTGCTGCGGGTCTGCGAACAAGTCGCGCTGCACGTCCTCACGCATTGCCGCCCGCACGACTGCCTGGGCGCTCACCCTTTCATGGATGTGCAGTGCGACCGGCTCGACCTCGAAGTAGCCGCGCTCGTGCTCTTCGTGCTTGCCAGACCATTCGAGCCATGGGTTGTATGTCTCGAATGCCTCGCGGATCTCGCTCTGCTCCTCGGCCGAGAGGGGCTCGGTACCGGCCTTATCGACCAACGCGCGCAAGCGTTCGATCTTCCTGTCGGTCTTGCCGCTATCGTCAAAGCGCAGGACCGGCGGCAGGTGCGGATTGTAGGCGTAGCGCACCTTCCGGGCACGTGGCACCTCGCCCTCGCCGGCGATCTGCGCTGGCGGGATATTCTTCCGCCGCTCGTCGTGGCGGTAGTCGGTTGTTTCGATTCCGGGGCTGGATTTCTTGCGGGGCATCAGTTGGCTCCGGGTACGACGTGGTTCCGGGTCACCACATCCAAGTTTCGTCCCAGTTGCAATGGCTGCAGAGCTGGCGGAAGTCGCAGCGGCGGCACTTAGGCGCTTCGGGGCGCGGCGTCCACTCTCCTGAGCGGATGCGACCGACGAGCTCGCCCACTCGCTCTACTGCGACGATGGTGCGTGCTTCTGTGACGTCGACTGCCTTGCGGTCGCCTGCCGATAGCTCGTGCAGGTAGGCGGCGCGAACATCGAGCTTCTCGCCTCGTCCGGCGGCCGTATAGACGGCGAGCTGCAACTCGAAGAGATCCATTCGCGCATCGTCGGTGGCTGTTTTGTAGTCAACGATTGCCAGGGAGCCAGGAGTGCCGCCTTCGCGATCGAGGATGACGTCGGCGCGGCCGGCCAAGCGACCATTGGGCAGGTAAAGCTCGAAGGGCCGCTCAGTGTCCCACACCCGCTCTAGGTCGTCGCTATACGCGGCGAGATAGCGGTCGACCAGCCGCCGCGCCGAAGCGTGCATCCGCTCGACGGTAGCTTGGTTGGCGAACGGCAGGTAAAGCTCGGCGGCAAGCAGAGCCTCCACCTCTGCCGGCTTGGGCAGGCGACCGGCAGTGCGGGCGCCCTCGGCAAGCAGCCGCAGCACATGATGGATGGCCTTACCGTAGCCGAGCTCGACCGCCAACTCCTGCTCGAACCCGTAGACGGAGCCGAGGCGGTAACGGTAGCCGCACTCGTCATAGCGCGCCACCTCCCAAAAGCCGACCGAGAGCGGTAGTGGTTCTTTGGGTGATACGGGGATGGGAACAGGAAGCACGGTCCCGACGGCGGTGGGCAGGTTCGCCCCGGCGACCTCAAGGAGGTAGGGTGAGGGACGGAAGCGGTTCGTCTTGCGGGCAAAGCAGGAAAGGAAGAGGGTGTCGCGCGCCCGCGTTATAGCGACGTAAAAAAGGCGCCGTTCCTCAGCGTCACCACCCTCGTAGCGAGCTCGGGTCGCGGGTGGAAATACAGTTTCTGGCAGCAGCCAATCCTGCGCTTGGCCAGCGCGCCGCGAGGGGAACCGTCCTGCCACGAGTGCGGGCAGGAAGACGATCGGCCATTCCAGCCCTTTGGCTTGATGAACGGTGAGAACATCTACGGCGTTGAGGTCGACGGTTGGTTCACCGGGGAAGTCTTCGTACTGGTCGCGGGCATAAAAGACCAGATAGTTGAGCAGCGCCTGGTAGTAGGGCTTACCGCGGTCCCGGCCGCCACGAAAAACGCGCTCGCCTCCCTCCTGGACGAAGCGGCCGCGGCGGGTCACGTGCTCGAAATCGGCAAGCACACGCGAGAAGCGGGCGTAAGCACCAAGCCGGGCTGCGCCTGTCGGCGTGTCGGGATCGATCGTTTGTGCGCCAACGAACCGCAGCAGGCGGTAGAAGTCGCCAACCAAGCTCACCGGGCGGCTTCCTCGTAACCGCTCCCTTTTCCAGTGCTCGAGATATCGCTCGATGTCGGCGGGCTGGCGCTGAGGGAAGAGAGAGGAGAGATCGCGTACCAGAGGATCGAGCGTGACGGGGTCGAGCTCCTCCCAGCGATCCTGTCGCCACGAACCGTCAGCGAGCCACGCATGAATGCGCCCGAAGAGATCAACCTCGGGCTGCAAGAAAAGGCCAGTTCGTCCGGCGGCGGAGAACGGAATGCCGTGGCGGTTAAGCGCGTCGAGCAGTGGGGGAGCCGAGGTACGAACGGACCGAAAGAGCACGGCGATATCACGGTAGGCAAAGCCGCGAGCGTGGAGCCGTTCGATGGTCGCCGCAATGTCCTCGGCCTCTGTCTCCGGTGTCTGCGCCCGCCAGGCGACGATCTCAGCCTCTCCGGCGGCGCGGTCGGCGTGCATCGTCTTGGACAACCGCGGCACGATCCCCTCGGAAAAGCGATTGGCCGCCTCGATGATGTAGGGGCGGCTGCGACGGTTGGTCTCTAGGGGCAAGGTTACAGCGTCGGGATAGCGCTGGGCGAACTGTAGGATGTTCCGCACGTCGGCGCCGCGCCATTGATATATGGACTGGTCGTCATCGCCGACGACGCTGAGTGCGATCGGGGGTTGAGCGAGGCGGCGGATCAGCTCTTCCTGCGCTGGGTTGATGTCCTGGTACTCATCGACGACCAAGTGTCGCAGCGGCTGTCGCACTCTGGCAAGGATCTGGGGATCTCCGAGCGCTTCTACTGCCAGCGCGATGATCTGGCCGAAAGATAGAAAGTGGTACCGGTCCAGCATGGCCCGGTAGGCGGTATAACAGTCGCCAAGAGGCGTATCCGCTAGTGCCTCGGGTGCGATGAGCTCATTGGCGATGACGTCGACCGTTAGCAGAAAGTCTCGTACCGGCTGCCAATGTCCGCGTCGGCCGAGTTTGTCGAGACCCAATCGGCGGGCTTCGCGCGACAGGATCCCCGCGTGACGATGTTCGTCGAGCACGTCGAAATTGCCATAGCGCGGGACATGGACCTGCAGCAGCCGGAAGCAGTAGCTGTGGATGGTGCCGACGAAGAGAGGGCCGAGGCGGTCGAGGTAGTTGGCGCCCAGAGCCTCTGCCGTTCGCTTGGCTACACGCTCTTTGAGCTCGGTTGCGGCTCGCTCGGTGAAAGTGAAGGCGACAATCGATTCGGGCGGCGAGCCTTCGGCCAGGAGCGCCGCAATGCGGCGAGAGATCGACTCAGTTTTCCCTGACCCGGCACAGGCGATGACTTGCAGGTGCTGGGCACGGCTTGCCACCACCGCAAGCTGCTGAGAGGAGAGCGTAAAGACAGCTGACTGCTTCGACACGATCACCAGAAGGTATATGAACTTTGGCTATCAACCGATGGAGTGAAGTCGCTCTGACGCCAGCCAGGATTACTTGTTTGAGATTGCTCCATCTTCCGCCTTGTCTTCACCTTTCCCATCCTGCGCCGCGACATTCATACCCCTTCAAGTACAAGGTCAAGCCTCTCTGAGCGTGGCCGCCGACGGCAGCTCGCCAGAGCGAGGAGGCTCAGAGTCTTTGCTTGGAGAGGATACTCCAAACTGTCGAGATGCGCTATGTGCCAAGGCTTCTTTCCTGACCTTCTTCGGATCTGCTTTTCCAAATCCGGAGGTCGACTTCGGCCCACTTCAGGGGCGGCGGCGGCACGAGGCAAATTCTTCGTGCTCGGCACTCAGATGATTGTAGGCTGAATATCGACGCTGGATGAGGGGAGAAGTGCCAGGCATCCCCGCTGGGATTTGGATGGCCGCGGGTCTTGCCTGCCGGACCATCTCTTCCATAGTCTGAGCTCCTATGCCCGGCGGCATCTTCCTCCTCGACCCGAGGAGAGGTGCCAGGCACCTCTCCCAGGGCGTAGCCGCAGGATCGAGAAGCTCGAAAAGCGACACGGCTGAGCGGCGGGGAGGGAGCCTTACAGGAGGGCCCGGCGGATGAGCCGCCAAGGTCGAAACTGGGCGCGCCAGCCTTGGCACGACGCTCGCCAGGGTTGAAACAAGGTGTGCCACCCTCGGCGCGTGGCGTCCCAGGGTCGAAACGAGGCGCGCCAGAGTCGAAACGTGGCGTGTCAAGGTTGAAACGAGGCGCGCCAGGGTTGAAACATGGCGCGTCAGGGTTGAAATGTGGCGTGCCAGGCCTGGCGAGGAGCGTGCCAGGGGTGGCGGGCCTCATTTCAACCCTGGCGAGAGGCAATTCGTGAAGACAATACCCACATCCGTGGCCGGCTCCTACCGCATCTCGGCCTTGGCGAACAGCTCGAGGGTCTCGCTCTCGGAGCGGGGGCTCAGGACGTCGCGGTCGGCGAATTCCTGGGCCTGGGGGTAGCTCGTGGCGCGGATCCGGGCAGCGGCGCGGCGGAGGTCGTAGTCGGTGTGACGGAAATCGACGCCGGGACCCAGCAGGAGCCAGTCGGCGCCGGGCCGGCCGAAGGGCATCCCCACGCTGCCGGCGTTGACGATCCGGATCGCCCCCACCGTGCGGTCGAACTGCATGTGGGTGTGGCCGCAGACGGCCAGGGGGACGTCGATTCCCGCGAAGGCCGGGGCGACGCGGTCTTCCGGCGTCAGGCGGGTGAAGATCTCGGTGTCGCTGCGCGGCGTGGCGTGGCAGAAGAGGACCTCGCCCAATCCCGGGATCTCGACGCGGAGGATCCCGGGCCAGCCCGCCAGCCATACCTCGTGCGCGGGGAGGAGCTGCTCCGCCGTCCAGCGCAGGGCCTCCCGGACGGCCTCGGGGAGGGCGACCTCCGCGCCCGCTTTCTCGGCGAGCACCGCGGCCTCGCCGTTGCCCACGAGGAAGCGGGCGGGGATGTCGAGGTCGAGCAGGGCGTCCAGGGTCTCGCGGGGCATCGGGCCGGGCAGCACGTCCCCCCCGATCACCACGAGGTCGACGCCGGTCCGGCGGACCTCCGCCAACACCGCTTCCAGAGCGGGGAGGTTGCCGTGGACGTCGTAGAGGGCGGCGACTCTCATGATGGGCGGGGAGGATTGTAGCGGAGGTGGGGGGGCTGTGGTCCCTCGGCCCGTCCTGAAGGGGCGGATATTCGCCAGCCTGGGGTTTCAACCCCAGGCGGGTGGGGGGTGGGGCGGAAACGTGGCAGGCGTCCCTCGGCGGGGGTTGAACGCAGGCGGGCCGGAGGCGCCCTCACCTGGGGTTGAAACCCCAGGCTGGTGAATATCCGCCCCTCCAGGGCGGGCCTGCCTTCGGCTGAGGAGCCCCGGGCCCGATCGCTCCTCCCGGCGGAGGAGTTGATAGGCTCCGCGTGCTCACGGAGGAGAGCCCTGATGCTCAAGCCGGTCTGGCTGATCTGCCTGTCCTTGATGACCCTGTCCCGCGCGGCGGCGCAGACGTTCGATTTTCCGGCCGCGGCGGCCGAGGATCCCGCGGTGCTCTCTCAGGCTTTGCCTGGGCTGGCCGAGAAGGTGATCGCCGTTTACCGGGAGGAGGACCGGCGCAGGGCTCTCGACAACCTGTTCCGCTTGCGGATCGCGGCCGGCCAGTACGGGGAGGCGGTCTGGAGCCTGGCGTCGCTGCGCGAGCTCGGAGCGGGGGATCTCTCTCTTCAGGCGGGCGCGACGCGGGTCCTCTACGAGGTCTTCGCCAACGCCAGGACCCGGCAGGGGGAGAGCGGACCGGCTTTCGACGCGGAGCTTCAGCGCTCCTTTCGCGAGAGCCTCGGCCGGCTGGACGACCGCACCGCGGCCCTGGTGATGCGCGCGCTCGGCGTCGATCTCACGGCGCTCCAGCAGACCTTGAACGGCGCTCTGGAGCCGCAGAAGGGGAAGAGCTCCATCCCGCTCGCCGGCGCGCTGGCCCTGGTCCGCGCCGCCCTGGCCGACCAGGTCTTCCGGAGCTTCGCGCCCTTCGCCGCCTCCCTCATCGCCGAGGACGACCAGCGGCGTTATCTCATCGATCGGGACGTGCCGGTGCGGACCCCGGACGGCGCGACGGTCTGCGCCCTGGTGGTCCGCCCGCGGTCCGGCCCGGGCCGCCTGCCGGCGCTGCTCAACTTCACCATCTACGCCAATCCCGGCACAATGATGGACGAGGCCCGGCGGACGGCGTCGAACGGCTATGCCGGCGTCGTGGGGCTCACCCGCGGCAAGGGGTGCAGCCCGGACCAGCCCGTCCCCTACGAGAAGGACGGCGCCGACGCGGCGGCGGTGATCGATTGGATCGCCCGCCAGGAGTGGAGCGACGGCCGGGTCGGCATGTACGGGGGGAGCTATGAGGGGTTCACGCAGTGGGCCGCGGCCAAGCACCGGCCGAAGGCCTTGAAGGCGCTGATGCCGTCGGTGACGGTGGCCCCCGGGATCGACGTGCCGATGGAAGGCAACGTGTTCCAAAGCTTCGTCTACTACTGGCCTTTCTATACCACCACGAACAAGACCCTGGACGACGGCCCCTACAACGACCGGGGGCGCTGGTGGCGGATGGAGCGCGCGTGGTACGCCGCCGGTACGGCCTATCGCGGGATGGAGAAGATCGATGGCACGCCCAATCCGTTCTTCGCCCGCTGGCTGGACCATCCCAGCTACGACGCCTACTGGCAAAGCATGATCCCCTATCGAAAGGATTTCGCCGGCATCGACATCCCGGTACTGACCACCACCGGCTATTACGACGGCGGCCAGATCGGCGCCCTCTATTATTTCACTCAGCACAACCTTTTCCGTCCGGGCGCCGAGCACTACCTGCTGGTCGGTCCCTACGATCACGTCTGGGGGCAGCGGGGGACGTTCGGCCGCCTTGGCGGTCCTCAGACGAATCTGCGCGGCTACGAGATCGATCCGGTGGCGCAGATCGATCTCGGGGAGCTCCGCTATCAATGGTTCGATTCCATCTTCAAGGGCAAGCCCAGGCCGGCCATCCTGAAGAACAAGGTGAATTACGAGGTGATGGGGGCGAACGAATGGCGGCATGTTCCCTCGCTCGAAGCGATGGGGACTCAGACCTTGAGGCTCCACCTCAGCCCGGCGCGGCACGGCGGCGACTACGGACTCAGCGCGCGGAAGCCTTCGGCCGGCGACTTCGTCCCGCAGAAGGTCGATCTCGCCGACCGCACGGACGCCGACCGCATCGTTCCAGGAGGCGGCATCGTCGATCAAGAGTTGGACCGCGCGGGTGCCGTCTTCTTCGTGAGCGATCCGTTCCCGCAGCCGTTCGAGCTGAGCGGCCTGTTCTCCGGGCGGCTCGACCTGATCACCAATAAAAAGGATTTTGATTTCACGGTCGAGCTCTACGAGCGCAACGCTCAGGGGGAATACTTCGAGCTCTCCTATTTCCTGGGGCGCGCGAGCCATCTGAAGGACCGCGGCCATCGCCATCTGCTGACGCCGGCCCGGCGCCAGCAACTGGATTTCAAAAACGGGCGCCTGACCGCCCGCGGATTCCAGCCGGGGAGCCGGCTGGTCGCGGTGCTCCGGATCCTCAAATCGCCCGGGGCTCAGATCAACTATGGAACGGGGAAGGACGTCAGCGACGAGACGGTCGCGGACGCCGGGGCGCCGCTGGAGATCCGGTGGCTGGGGAGCAGCTTCCTCGACGTTCCCGTCCGGAGATGAGAAGGGCGGCCCCGCGGGCCGCCCTCAAGGCTTCAGGCCGCGCCGGACCGCGACCGCAGGCGGAAGAGGGCGGCGGCGGCCAGGGCGGCCCCCAGGGCCAGCAGGCCGCGGAGATCGAGCGCCGGGACGGGCACCGGGGCGGCCGCCACGTTCGCCGTGCTGGTGACCGTGGCCGTCGCCGTGCCGGGCGGGTCGTCGGTCAGCGTCACGATCACGGGGAAGGAGCCGGGGGAGGCGTAGGTGTGGGTGCCGGAGACGGTGAAGGTCCCGCCGCCGCCCGACACCGTGCCCGCGGTGGTGGTGCCGTCCCCCCAGTCGATGGTGGCGGTGAAGTCCCCGGCCACGTTCGCCGTGTTGGTGTCGGTGAAGGTGGCCACCGGGCCCGAGAACGGCAGGCCGGCCGTGGCGTTGATGGTGGCCGGCGAGCCGGTGAGCGCGTCGGCCTCGGTGACGGTGGCGGTCGCGGACGAGTTGTCCGTGAGCCCGCCGGGACCGGTCTCCGTGACCGTCACGGTGAAGCCGAAGGCCCCCTCATCCGCGTAGGTGTGCTGGCCGGTCACGGTGAACGAGCCGGGGCCGCCGCTGACCGTGCCGGCCGACGAGGCGCCGTCCCCCCAGTCGATGGTGGCGGTGAAGTCCGCCGGCGTCTTCGAGAGGTCGGAGTCGGCGAAGGTGGCCACCGGGCCGTTGAAGGCCGCGGCCTCCGGGGTCGAGAAATCGCCGGCCGTCACGAAGAGGCCGGCGGTGACCTGGGCGGTGCTGGTCACCTTCGCCGTGGCGGTGCCGGGCGGATCGTCGCTCAGGGTCACCACCACCGGGTAATTCCCCGGGCTCGCGTAGGTGTGGGTGCCGCTGACCTGGAAGGAGCCGCCGCCGCCGCTGACCGTGCCGGCCGAGGCCGTCGCGTCCCCCCAGTCGATGGTGGCCGTGAAGTCGCCGGGCACGGCCGAGGTGAGGGTGTCCGAGAAATTCGCCACCGCCGTGGTGAAGCTCACGCTCGCGGGGGCCGGGAAGGTCACCGGCGTGCCGGAGAGGACGTCGGCCTCGGTGATGGTCGCGGTGTCGGTCACGGAGGCGGAGCCCTCGCCGGGCTCCTGGTCGAAGATGCTCACCGTCGCGGCGAAGGTGCCCTCGTCGTCGTAGGTGTGCTGGCCGGTGACGACGAAGCTCCCGCCGCCGCTGTCCGTGATGGTGCCGACGCTCGACGAGGTGCCGTCCCCCCAGTCGATGATGGCGACGAAGGAGTCCGGGGTGGCGGCGGGGTCGTCGTCGGTGAAGGTCGCCACCGTGCCGTTGAAGAGCGACTGCTCGGGGGCGGTGAAATCGACCGGGGACGCGGTGATGACGGTGGCACCGGCCGGCCGGGCCAGCAGGACGAACAGCACGGCGGCGAGCGCGCGGACAGCCGTTCCGCGCAGGCTGACAGCCAGAGATCGGACGCTCATGGACCCTCCTGAAAATTCCCTCTGCTCTTTACAGGGAGGATACAGTACCACGGCCAATCTAACGGGAGACGGCCGCGGCGCGCACGTACCGCGAGAGTTGCGCCTGGGTCTGTCGGGCGGCGTCGCTCTCGCCGAGGGCCTGCTGGGCGCGGAGCAGGCCCTGGAGGGAGAGGGTGCGGCCGGGAGCGCGGGCGAGCGCTGCCCGATAGGCCTGCTCTGCCTCGGCTGCGCGGCCCAGGGCCAGGAGCTCGTCGCCGAGAAGCTCGGAGGTCGGCTTTTCGATCGCGGGGGGCCCGAACTCCAGCGCCATCGCGTCCTCCGAGGCCGCCGCCCGCCGCAGGATGGTGATCCCCTGGTCCGCCTTCCCCGCGCGGAGCCGCTCCAGGGCGTCGATCTGCAAGACCGCGATCTCCGCCCGCTGGCGGCCGGCGGGGCTGCCCTGCTTCTCTTTCGCGATCTCCGCCAGCAGATCCTTCTGGATCTCGCGGAGCCGCCCGGCGGCGGCGTGGAGCGCCGCCGGGTCCCGGGTCAGCAGCGCCTGGCCGTAGGCCTCCGTGAACCGCGCCGCGGCGTGGCCCGCCGGCACGGCGAGAGAGCCTGTGGCGTCCCAGCGCCCGGTCTCGAGCGCCTGGACGACGCGCATCTCCACGTAGGAGCCGGCACTCGAATTGTCCGGATCGAGCGCGGCCGGAGCGGCCGAGAGCTCGGCCGCCGCCATCCGCCGGCAGGCTTCGAGATTCCGCGCCGCCTCGTCGAAGCGCCGTTCCTGCAACAGGGCGTAGTGCAGCCAAGTCGGATAGTGGCCGCAGCTCTTCGGCGGCTGGCCGTGGGCCGCCCGCTGCTGGTCGACCACGCGCATGGCGCGCTCGTTGGCGGCGATCACGTCGTCCCACAATCCGAGCGCCACGAAAATGTGAGAGGTCATGTGGAGAGCGTGCCCCGCGTTCGGGGCCACGTTGCCATAGAGCCGCGCCGCCCGCACGCCGAGCGGAGCGTGGATGGGATCGTCGTACGAATGGATCAGGTAGTGCAGCACGCCCGGATGATGCTGGTGGGTGGGGAAGACCTCCTCCAGCAGCGCCGCGGACCGCATGTAGATCGCGAAGTCCCGCCCCTGGTGCGCCGTGCCGAGCAGCGCGAGGGCATAGAAGGCGGTGGCGTCGACGTCGTCCGGATAGCGCTGGTGGAGCGCGGCCATGGCGTCGGCGTAGCGGAAGTCGCGCTCCTCCTTGCCGCCGTCGCCGTAGAGGCCCTCGATCGCGCGGAGGTAGTCGCGCTCGCGCTCGGTCTTCGCTTTAGCCAGCCGCGCCTCAGGGTTGGCGCCGAGCCGGGCCAGCACGGCGCGGGCGGCGGCGAGGTCCTGCTGCATCCAGATCGGATGGGTGTAGGTCATCGCCTCGCCCCAGTAGGCCATGGCGAAATCGGGATCGGCCGCCTGCGCCTTGCGGAATTGCTCCGCCGCGTCGGAGTACTCGAAGTTGTGGAGCAGGGCGAGCCCGCGCAGGAAAGGCTCCTGCGCCGCCGGCGCGCCGGAATTGGCGAACGACACCTCGCCCACCTCGGTCTGCGCCGGGGCGGGGGAGCCGGCGACGAAGAGGACGAGCAGCAACGGGAACGCGGTCTGGCGCATGGGTCACCTCCGGGGCGATGCTAAACCATCAAATCCCCGCCATTGATGTCGAGCGAGGCCCCCGTGATGTACCCGGCGGCCTCGGAGGCCAGGAAGCAGATCAGGTCGGCCACCTCCACCGCCTCGCCCAGGCGGCGGACGGGGAACGTCTGAGCGATGGCCGCGAGCTGCTCGGGGGTGGCGTTCTCGCGGGTGAGCTCGGTGTCGAAGAGCCCCGGACAGATGGCGTTGACGGTGATGCCGTAGGGCCCCAGCTCCTTGGCCGCGGCGCGGGTCAACCCCTGGAGGGCGGCCTTGGACGCGGTGTAATGGGCGCCGCCCAGGGTGCTCACGGTCTTGCCGGCGGTCGAGGAGAGATTGACGATCCGCCCGTACCCCCGCTCTCGCATGGACGGCAACACGGCGCGGATGAGCAGGAAGACCGCGGTCACGTTGACCTCGAACGTGCGGCGCCACTCTTCCTCGGCGATCTGCTCGAAGCGGGTCGGGAGGGCCACGGCCGCGTTGTTGACCAGGACGTCGATGCGGCCGAAGCGGTCGAGGGTGCGGCCGGCGATCGCTCGGAGGTCGGCGGGGTCTCCGAGGTCGCCGGACACGGGGAAGCCGCGCTCTCCCACCCGCCGCGCCGCGGTCTCGGCGCGTCCGGCGTCACGGACGTGGACGGCCACCGAGGCGCCGCGGGCCGCCAGGCGCTCCGCGGTGGCGAGCCCGAAGCCGCGGAACGCTCCGGTGACGAGGGCCACGCGGCCGGCGAAGTCTTCGGACATGCCTCATTCTACCGGTTCCTCCACCGCGGTCACATAGGGTTTTCCGGCCCGCCGCCCGACGGTGAAGAGGAGGTGGCCCCAGTCGGTCTCGAGGTCGACGGTGCGGTGATTCCCGTGGCCGCGGACCTTCCAACCCATGAGCATGCCGAGGCCGAGGTCATCTTCCGGTTTCTCCTCCTCGCGGAGCTCGGCGAGGATCTTCGCCAGACGCGCGCTCGCGGAGCGGGAGGCCAGAGCCGTGGCGTCCCGGTGGTGGGCCACGCGGTCCAGGAGATCGTCGATGAAGGGCATGAGAGGGTCGGCGAAGGAGTGGCCGAGGTCGGTCAAGCCGTCGGGGGTGACGCGCAGCGTCCAGGTCCCCTCGGGATCTTCACACGAGCCGCAGGTGTAGAACATCCGGGTGATCTCCTTGGTGGGGATGAGCACCCGGTCGCCCTGGAGCTTCGCGAGCCCGCCGGTCGTGGAGTAGCCCTGGAGGAATTCCGGCACGGCCTCCTTCCCTGTCCACTCCCAGACGCCGATCTGTCCCGGCACGGAGAGCCCCATGCCAGCGTGCTCGATGGCGTCGGTGAGGAACCGCGGCCGGCCCGAGCGGGAGGGCGGCAGCGCCAGGACGCTCCCTCCGAGCGGGCCCCCGTGGACGCCCGGCACGGTCGCGGCCCAGGCGGCGAGCGCGGAGTCTGGCGGGCTCTTCTCCGCCACGGCGCGGAGGTCCCACGCCACCTTGTAGGGCTGCGGCGGAGTCCGGGAGAGGGCGAAGACGGTGCCGTGGAAATCCCAATCGATCGCGATCACGGCGGCGTCGCCGGTCAGGCGGACGGCCGAGGGCCTGAGGTCGCCCTTCCGGGCCAGAGCGGCCAGGTCCGCCTCGATCTCGCGGGCGGACGCCCGAGGGTGAGCGTCCAGATACTCGCCCGTCCACGCCTGGATCAGGGCCCAGAAACGGCCGAGCGCGCGCACGGTTTCCGGGTTCCCGTAATTGTGGAACAGGCCTTCCGTGGAGCGCCCGATCTCCGCCCGTGTGCGGTCGATCTCGGCCCGCAGAGCGTTGCGGTCCGCCCGGACGGGCGGCGCGAGGAGGGCCGCGGCCAGGAGCGCGACGGCGGTCCGGCGCGCGGTCTTCGAGCTCATGGAGCAAGTCTACTCCTTCCGTGCCGCCTGCGGCGCGCCAAAGGCTTCCCAAAAAACCGAACGCTCGTTATGCTTTTCTCCGCCCACGGTCCCCCGATCGACACGGAGAGGAGCACGCGATGCCGAAAGGCCAGGCAGCGATCGTCCAAGAGGTCTCGCCCGAGATTCCTGTGAAGGTGCCGGCGTACGCCTGGTACGCGCTCCTCGTCCTCACCCTGGTCTACGTCCTGAACTTCCTCGACCGCTCGCTGATCTACATCCTGTTCACGCCGATCAAGGCGGAGATGAAGCTCAGCGACCTGCAACTGGCGCTGCTGGGGACGACCTCCTTCGTCATCTTCTACACGCTGCTCGGGGTGCCGTTCGGGCGCCTGGCCGACCGCGTGGAGAGGAAGGGACTGATCGCCGGCGGCCTCGCGGTCTGGAGCCTCTTCTCCGGCCTGACCGGCTTCGCCCACAGCTTCTGGGCCCTCTTCCTCTGCCGGGTGATGGTCGGGGTGGGCGAGGCCACGCTGGGGCCCGCGGCGCTCTCGCTGCTGAGCGACTACTTCCCGCCCCGCATGCGGGCCACGGTGCAGGGGGTCTACTCCTCGGGCGTGGCGCTCGGCAGCGGCATCGCCTTCTTCCTCGGCGGTTGGATCGGGCAGAGCTGGGGTTGGCGGTGGGCCTTCTACCTGCTGGGGTTCCCGGGGCTCGCGCTCGCCGCCGTGGTCTTCTTCCTGCGCGAGCCGCCGCGCGGGCGCACGGAGGTGGCGGCCGTCCGCTACGGCCGCGAGGATTGGAAGATCCTGTTCCGCTCCGTGCCCTTGCGCTACCTGTACGTGGGGTATGCCCTCTTCGGGCTAGCCTCCAACAACCTGGGGATCTGGGTGCCGACCTTCTTCGTGCGGGCCCACAACATGAGCCTGGCGCTCATCGGCGCCGCGGCGGGGATCCTCGCGGTGGCGGTCGGCGTGCCGGTCACCATCCTGGGCGGGTATGCGTCCGACCGCTTCCGCCGGTGGGGACGGGGAGGCCGCATGGCCTTCAGCGCCTGGGCCGCCCTGGCCTCGATCCCGCTCTGGCTCGGGCTGCTGTACAGCGACCGGATCGGCCTGCTGGTGTTCCTGAACGTCCTGCTGTTCGGGCTGGCGCTGATGTGGCTGGCGCCGGCGGCCGCGGACCTGCACGAGATCGCCGGCCCGCACCTGCGCGGGCTCGGCATCGGCATCTTCTTCTCGACGGTCAACATCGTCGCCTACGGTCTCGGCTCGCCGCTCATCGGTAAGCTCAACGACCGCCTGGGCGTGCTCGCCGATCCCGGGCGGATGCGGCTCTCGCTCCTCATCTGCCCCGCCGCCTGCGCCCTCGCCGCGCTCCTGCTCTGGCTCGGCAGCCGGGCCCGGGAGAGGGAGGCGGAGGGGTAGCCGGCTCCTCACCCCTCCCGCAGGGTCACGCAGGGGTCGATCCGCGTGGCCCGCCGCGCCGGCAGCCAGCAGGCGAGGGCGGCGGCCGCGAGCAGCGCGGTGGCGGTGGCGAGGAGGGTGAGCGGATCTTGGGCCTTTACGCCATAGAGCACACCGGAGAGCGCGCGGCCGAGGGCCAGGGAGGCGGCGAGGCCGCAGAGGATCCCCAGCACGCAGACCTCCAGGCTGCCGCTCATCACGTGCCAGACGGTCCGCCCCGGCGCCGCCCCCAGGGCCAGGCGGACGGCGATCTCCCGGGTGCGCTGGCCGACCGAGTACCCCACCACCCCCGCGACGCCCACTCCCGCCAGCAGCAGGGCC
This sequence comes from Thermoanaerobaculia bacterium, assembly GCA_045807625.1. Lineage (GTDB taxonomy): Bacteria > Acidobacteriota > Thermoanaerobaculia > Multivoradales > UBA5704 > DATARR01. The sequence continues at coordinate 96,638 of JBJMHA010000034.1, forward strand.
AGGCCGGCGAACGAGGCCAGCAGGACGGTGTGGAGGCGTGGCGTGGCGGCGCTCGCGGCGACGGCGCTCCGCAGGGTCCGGAATTCGGAGATCGGCTGTTGCGGGTCCAGGCGCTCCACCACTCGCCGGATGTCCTGGGCCAGAGCGGCCGGATCGCCGTGGGTCCGCACGGCCAGCGTCATCGTCGGCCACAGGGACCAGGCGGGGGACATGTACATGGTCGGCGTGGGGTCGTCCTTGAGCCCGATCTGGCGGACGTCTCCGACCACGCCGACGATCGTGAAGACCTGGTGGTTGCCCAGCCGCACCTGGCGGCCCACCGGCTCCTCGCCGCCCGGCCAGAGCCGGCGCGCCAGCCCCTCGCTCAGCACCATGGTCCGGTGCGGCTCGCCCTGGGCCGCGAACAGCCGCCCGTGGCGGAGCGGGATCCGCAGGGTGCGGAAGTAGTCCCCCGTGACGATGCGCCACGAGGCCTGGGCGCCCCCCCGGGGCAGGCTCGCGGAGGATTGGGACGGCGCGATGGTCATCTCCGTGTCCAGGTCGCCGAACGGGACCTCGCTGCTCACTCCCGCGGCGGCGACCCCGGGCAGCGCGCGGACCTCCCGCTCGACCGCCTCGAAGAACCGGCGGTTGCGGCCGTAGGCCTCTTCACTCGCGTCCGAGCGGGTGATCCGCGTCGTGATCAGGTGGTCCGGATCGGCGAAGCCCAGCGCCACCGCCTGCAGGCGGAACAGGCTCTGGGCCAGCAGCGCCGCGCCGACGACCAGCGTGGTCGCCAGGGCGAGCTGCACGGCCACCAGGGCGTGGCGGCCGCGGGTCTCCCCGCCCGCCATGGCGCGGCCGGCCCGCTGGAGCGCGTCCCGCAGCCCCGAGCGCAGGGCCACCCGGGCGGGGAGGAGCCCGGTCAGCAGCGCCGTCACCACGACGCAGAGCGCGGCCACCGCCAGCACCGGCAGGTCGAGCGAGAGCGAGCCGCGGCGGGGGAGCGAGGCCGGCAGCAGGGAGGCGGCGGCGCGGACGCCGGCCCAGGCGAGCGCGAGGCCCAAGGCTCCTCCGGCCGCCGCCAGCAGCAGGGTCTCGGTCAGCATCTGGCGGACCAGGCGCGCGCGGCTCGCCCCCAGGGCCAGCCGGACGCCGATCTCCCGCAGGCGGCCGGTCGCCCGCGCGGCCTGGAGGCTGGCCACGTTGGCGGCCGCCACCAGGAGGAGCAGCGCCACCGCGGCGAGGAGGAGGCGCAGCCGCTGGCCGACCTCGGCGTCGACGATCCAATCGCGGACCGGGATCACCCGGGCCCCCCACCCCTTGTTGCTGTCGGGAAACTCCCGTTCGAGCTGCGACGCGATCCGCCGCAGGTCCCCCCGCGCCTGCTGGAGAGAGACCCCCGGCGCCAGCCGGGCGAGGATATTGATCCGGCGGTCGCCGCGGCTCTCGTCCGCCTCCGGGTCGTAGCCCAGCGGCAGCCAGAGGTCGACGTCGATGGCGAAGCCCACGTCCTGCGGCACGATTCCCACCACGACGTGGGGGACGAGGTTGACGTCGACCGCGCGGCCGAGGATGGATGGATCACCCCCGAAGCGGCGCCGCCAGAGCCCTTCGCTGATCATCGCCACCGGCGCGCCGCCCGGCACGTCCTCCTGGGGGTTGAAGGCGCGCCCGGCGACGGGACGGACGCCGAGCAGGTCCCACAGGCTCGCGGAGGCCGCGATGCTGTTGACCCGCTCCGGCTCGCCGCCGCCGGTCAGATTCGCGTTGGCCCCCCGGAGGGCCGCCAGATGAGAAAAGCTGCGCGAGCTCTGCTGCCAGGAGCGGAAGTTGGGCATCGACGCCGGGAATTTGTCGAGGCCGTGCGCCAGATCCGTCTCCCAGAGGCTCACGACGCGGTCGGGCTCACGGTAGGGGAGGGGCGCGAACAGCACCGCGTGGACGATGGTGAAGATCGCCGTCACCGCGCCGATGCCGAGCGCCAGCGTCAGCAGCGAGGCGGCGGTGAACGGCCAGCTCGGCCGGGAGGTGAGCGAGCGCCAGGCGTAGCGGAGGTCCCGGCTCAGCATCTCCCCCTGGGACCGGACGGCCGTCGCCAGGGTGTCCCACAGCACCGCGAGCCAGAGGCCCGCCACCCCCGGCAGCCCGTGTGCCTGGCGCTCCTCCCGCCAGCGGCTGCGGAACGCCGCGCGCATCTCGCCGGCGTACTCCTCGCGGAACGATTCCGGATAGGTGCGCAGGAGGGCCGCGTAGAGGCGGTCGGCCCAGGCGGGGACGCGGGGGCGGGTGGTGGCCATGGCCTCACGCCTCCTCCGGCGCCAGGCCGGCGCGCCGCCCCAGAGCCACCATCTCGGTGAGCCGGCCGAGCTCCAACTGGGCCGCGCGCCGGCCCAGCGGGGTGAGCCGGTAGTAGCGCCGGCGCTCGTCGTCCTCGTCCGGGTCGCGCGGCTCGTTGAGCTCGACGATCAGCCCCTTCTCGAGCAGCCGCTGGATCGTCGTGTAGAGCGTCCCCGGATTGAGCTTCGTCCGGCCGCCGGTCCGCTGGGCGACCTCCTGCATGATGCCGTAGCCGTGGCGGTCGGCGTCGGACAGGGCGACCAGGATGTGGAAGGTGGCCGGGGGGAGGGGGAGCAGGCTCTCGAGGTCGTCGTCATAGCGTGCCATGACGACGACTATATTGGGTGCAGATATATTAGGTCAAGAGTTATCTCGGCCATTCGTTCGGGGTGATGGCGCCGTCGCGGTTGACGTCGAGGCGGTCGAAGGTGGCGCTCAGGCCCGTCCACTCCGCGCGGCTCAGCCGGTTGTCGTGGTTGCGGTCGAGGAATTCGAAGCGGATCTGGTCCCTGGGAGTGGCTTTGGGGTTCCAGAGGCTCTCGGGGGAGCGGCCCTGGAAGGTCTGGTCGCGCGGGCGCTCGCGGCGGATCTCCAGCCGCGGGACCTGGTACGGCTCCGGCCGGTCGCGCGGGGTGCTCGGCTCCAGGAGCTCGCTCCGGCTCAGCCGGCCGTCCTGGTCCCGGTCGACGATCCGGAAGCTGGCCGGATCGAGCGGCCACTCGGCGAGCGAGACGTAGCCGTCGCCGTTGCGGTCCAGTTGCTTGAAGCGCTCCAGATAAGGGTTCTTCGTCTCCTGAGCCTTGGGCGGAGCGGCGAGGGCCAGGGAGGAGATCAGGAGGAGCGGGAGATAGAGGGCTGGGCGTCGCATTGAAAACCTCCAGCCCGCCGCGCGGCGCGGCAGGTCCTGCGAGCTTCTCAGGCTGCAAGGGGAGTACCAGGCGGTTAGGGTTTCCGCTCTCCGGCGCCTTCCGGACCGTCCATCCTGTTCGCCGCGCGCCGGATTCTCACCGGGCAGCCGCCGCCCACCGGGAACGGGCCCTCGCCCCAATTGGGCGGCGGCTGCCCACCGGGAACGAGGCCTTCCCCAATTTGGGCAGCGGCTGCCCACCGAGATCCTGGCGCTCGTCCATTTCGGGCGGTGACCGCCCCTCTCAGCCGGCCGGTGCGAGCGCCGCCGCCAGCCTTGCCCGGATCTCCGCGAGCTCTCCCTCCTCATAAGGCACGGCGGCCCCGGAGCCCCAGACGGGGCCGGGCCAGGCGGGGTCTCCCATGGCGCGCGCGACGACGTGGACGTGGAGCTGCGGCACGATGTTCCCCAGGGCGCCGACGTTCAGCTTGTCCGGACGGACGGCGCGCGCCAGGGCCTCGCTCGCCAGGGCGATCTCCTCGATGAGAGCTCCCCGGTCGGCCGGAGAGAGCTCGTGGATCTCCCGCACGGCCTCCCGCTCCGGCACCAGGATCAGCCAGGGGAACCGGCGGTCGTTCATCAGCAGCACGCGGCAGAGCGGCAGCCGGGCCACCTCGGCGGTGTCGCGGGCGAGGGTGGGGTGGAGGGTGAAGAGCATGGGGCGAGTATAGAATCCTCCAGCATGGACCCCGTCAACGTCTTCGATCTCGAGGCGGTCGCCCGCGAGAAGCTCTCCCGGGACGCCCTGGACTACTACGCGGGCGGCGCGCACGACGAGGTGACGCTGCGCGAGAACCGGGCCGCCTTCGACCGCCTCTCGCTGGCCTACCGGGTCCTGGTGGACGTCTCCCGCCGGGACCTGGCGGCCACGGTGCTCGGCCAGCCGGTCTCGATGCCGATCCTCGTCGCGCCCACCGCGTTCCACCGCCTCGCGACACCCGAGGGGGAGCGGGCGACGGCGCGGGCCGCCGGAGCGGCGGGCACGGTGATGATCCTCTCCACCCTCTCCACCACGCCTATCGAGGAGGTGGTGGCCGCCGCCTCCGGGCCGGTCTGGTTCCAGCTCTACGTCTACCGGGACCGCAAGGCCACGGAAGGGCTGGTGCGGCGCGCCGAGGCCGCAGGGTGCCGGGCGCTGGTGCTCACCGTGGACGCGCCGCTCCTCGGCCGGCGCGAGCGCGACGTCCGCAACCGCTTCCGCCTGCCGCCGAGCCTCGCCGTGGCCAACCTGCTGCCGGAGGGGTACGGCGAGCTGCCGCCGGCCGCCGCCGATTCCGGGCTCGCCGCCTACGTCGCCTCCTTCCTGGACCCGGCACTGACTTGGCGGGACGTGGCCTGGCTGCGATCGATCACCTCGTTGCCGGTGCTGGTCAAGGGGATCGTGCGGCCCGACGACGCCCTGCGGGCCGCCGAGGCCGGCGCCGCCGGCATCGTGGTGTCGAACCACGGCGGCCGGCAGCTCGACACCTCGCCGGCCACCCTCGACGTGCTGCCGGAGATCGCCGACGCCCTGAGCGCTCATGGCCACCGCATCGAGCTGCTGATGGACGGCGGCGTGCGGCGGGGAACGGACGTCCTCAAGGCGCTCGCCCTCGGGGCCCGGGCGGTGCTGGTGGGCCGGCCCATCCTCTGGGGGCTGGCGGCGGATGGCGAGGCCGGCGCCATTCTGGCTTTGCGTATGCTGCGCGACGAGCTCGACCTCGCCATGGCCCTGGCCGGGGCTCCCACCGTGGCGGACGTCACCCGCGATCTGGTGCGGCGGGGACCGGTGGCATAGGACCGCCGACAGGCCTCCAGGGATCGATGAACGGGGCGACGCTCTACGACCAGGAGGGCCGGCCCGTCCGCCTCGGCTCCGAGCTGGGGAAAGGGGGGGAAGGGTCGGTCTTCGCCGTGGCCGGCGCTCCGAAGCTGGCCGCCAAGGTCTACCACGAGCCGGTCGCGCCGCAGAAGGCCAAGAAGCTCGCGGCCATGGTCCACCAGCAGAGCGAGGGGCTGCTGGAGGTGGCGGCCTGGCCGGTCGGTACCCTCTCCCGCGCTCCAGGAGCCCGCCCCGTCGGCCTGCTGATGCCGAAGGTCTCCGGCTTCAAGCCGGTCCACCTCCTCTACGGCCCCAAGAGCCGACTGGCCGAGTTCCCGCGGGCGACCTGGGCCTTCCTCCTCCACGCCGCCGGCAACCTGGCCCGCGCCCTGGCCGTGCTGCACACGGGCGGCAACGTCGTGGGGGACATCAACCACGGCAACGTCCTGGTCTCCTCCCGCGGCGTCATAAAACTGATCGATTGCGACAGCTTCCAGATCCAGGCCGGCGAGCGGCGGTACCTCTGCGAGGTCGGCGTCCCCACCCACACGGCGCCCGAGCTCCAGGGGCGCAATCTCCGCACGGTGGCGCGCACGCCGAACCACGACGCCTTCGGGCTCGCGGTGGTGATCTTCCAGCTCCTGTTCCTGGGCCGCCACCCCTTTTCGGGCACCTACCTGGGACGGGGGGACATGCCGCTGGAGCAGGCGATCCGGGAGCTCCGCTTCGCCTATGGGCGCGCCGCGGCGACCCGCAAGATGAAGCCGCCGCCGCACACGCCGACGCTCGCCGTCGCTTCGCCGCAGGTGGCCGCGCTGTTCGAGCGGGCCTTCTCGCCGGGGAGCGCGCAGGAGGGCGTGCGCCCCCTGCCGCGGGAGTGGGTCGAGATCCTGGAGAGCCTGCCGCTCCGCGCCTGCGAGCGCCGGAAGGTCCACGTCTTCGCCGACGCCCTGGAGTCCTGCCCCTGGTGCCCGATCGAGGTCACCACGGGCACGCTGCTGTTCAAGGGGGCGGACGTGGAGACCGCCGTGCAGGACGCCTTTGACGTCGCCGCGGCATGGCGGGACATCCAGGCCGTCCCGCCGCCGGTGCCGCCGGCGCAGCTCCTCTCCGACCCTCGGCCGGCCGCGTATTACTCCTCCGTGCTGCGGGGCGGCGTGAAAAAAATCTTTTTTCTCACGCTCACCTTTCTGGTCGGCCTCGCCCTGTTGACCACTCCAGAGAGCCTGGTGTTCGGCGTCCCTCTGACCCTTCCCATCGGCCCCGCCGCCCTGGTCTGCCTGGTGAAGCTGATCGCCGCGGCCAGAGCCCAGAGGAAGCTTGAGAAGATCCGGGAGGACTGGCACCCCTCTCCGGTCGACAATTCCTTCGAGGTCCTGCTGCGGAGCCTGGACAACGCCGTCAAGGCCCATCTCGACCTGCCCGCCCTGTGGAAGCGCCGGACCACCGAGCTCACGGAGGGGCTGCGCAAGCGGCAGCTCGAGCAGTACCTGGACTCCCACCGCATCGACTCCTCCGGGCTCGAAGGGCTCACGCCGGGCGTGCTGGCGACCTTGCAATCCCATGGCATCGAGACCGCGGCCGACGCCATGGCCATGAGCCTGTTGAAGGTCCCCGCCCTCGCCCAGGGCCTGATCGACCGGCTCCGGGAATGGCGGCGGACGCTGGAGGAAGGGTTCGTGTTCGACGCCAGCCGGGGGATCGACGCCGACGACCTGATCGCGGTCAGTGAGACCCTCGGCAAGGTGCGGAAGGCCCTCGAGCAGGAGCTCCTCTCGGGGCCGGACCGCCTGCGCAAGATGGCCGACAGCCTCCTGCACCGCCGCAATGACCTGCTGCCCCGGCTCACGGAGGCCCAGATCGTCCGCGACGAGGCGATGGAGGACCTCCGCAAATTCCTCTCCTGACCGTGACGCCGGGAGTGCTAAGATGCCGCCCGATCCACCCAGCCCTCTCTGGAGGCCGACATGTCTCAATTCGACCAGGTCCCGTTCGCGGACGCCCAGTTCGCCGAGAATCCCGAGCCGCGCTGCCCCTGCCTGCTGCTGCTCGACACCTCCACCTCGATGTCGGGAGCGCCGATCCAGGAGCTCAACGACGGGCTCCGCCAACTCAAGGAGGAGCTGATGGCCGATGCCATGGCCGCCAAGCGGGTCGAGGTCGCCATCGTCACCTTCGGCCCGGTCCAGGAGATGACCGGCTTCCAGACCGCCGACGTGTTCCAGCCGCCGAAGCTGGAGACCACGGGCGATACGCCGATGGGAGCGGCGATCGAGCGCGGGCTCGAATTGCTGCACGACCGCAAGGAGATCTACAAGCAGAACGGGATCTCCTACTACCGTCCGTGGGTCTTCCTGATCACCGACGGCGCGCCCACCGACGATTGGCGTCCGGCGGCGCAGCACGTGCACGAGGGGGAGACCGCGAAAGCGTTCATGTTTTTCGCGGTGGGCGTCGCGCAGGCAAACCTGGAGATCCTCAACCAGATCGCCGTCCGCGAGCCGCTGCGCTTGAAAGGGTTGCGTTTCCGCGACCTCTTCTCCTGGCTCTCGAACTCCCTGGGCTCGGTCTCGCGCTCCCAGATGGGCGAGCAGGTGCCGCTCCAGAACCCCACCGCTCCCGGCGGCTGGGCCACCGCCGGATGAGCCCGCCGGACTGGCGGCTCGCCGCCGCGTCCACCCTCGGCACCGCGCACGTCAAGCTGGGCCTGCCGTGCCAGGACGCCCACCGCTGCAGCGTCCAGCGGACGTCCGGCGGTGAGCCGGTGCTGATCGCGGTGGTCTGCGACGGCGCGGGCAGCGCGGCGCGGGCGGACGCCGGGGCCGAGCTCGCCAGCCAGATGATCCACGACGAGATCGCCGCCGCCCTGGGTGCCGAAGGCTTCGGAGTCCGCGGTATTACCCCAGCCTGGATCGAAGAGCGGCTGGGCCGCTTCCAGGCCGAGGTCGCGGCGCGAGCGGAGGCCGAGGAGCACACGCCGCGGGACTTCGCCTGCACCCTCCTCGCCGCCGCCGTGGGCCCCGACTGCGCCGCCTTCTTCCAGATCGGGGACGGCGCCATCGTTGTCGGCGAGGAGGAGGAGACCTATCGCTGGATCTTCTGGCCGGACCATGGCGAATACGAGAACGTAACCTTTTTCGCCACCGATCCGGAGGCGGTCAGCCACCTGCAATTCGAGCTCCTGGAGCGGCGGATCGACGAGGTCGCGCTCCTCTCGGACGGCCTGCAGCGCCTCGCCCTGCACTACCAGACCCGGACCGCCCACGCCGCCTTCTTCAAGCCCATGCTGGCTACCCTGCGCGCCATGCCCGAGGACGGGCTGGAATCTCTCTCCGCCCGGCTCGAAGCCTGGCTCTCCTCGCCGCCGGTCAACGAGCGGACGGACGACGACAAGACGTTGGTCCTGGCCAGCCGGCGAGGGTTCACAGCTATAATGGGGTAGGTGGAGCGGCCCGCCGCGCCGCCACGTTCCTTGAGCCGTCGGACCATCGAACCAGAAAGGAACATGGATATGCAAGTTCCTCGACATGGGATCTCGATGCGATCGATCGTCAAGAGCCCCGTCCTCCTCGCCCTTGGCCTCATGCTGTTCCCCGCGCGAGCGCTCGCCCAGAGCCCCACCTGCGCATCCATTCAGCAGGCGATCAACGCCCTGCCCGTCCGCGGGGGCGAGGTGGTGATCCCGGCCGGCATGTACGTCTGCTCGACTCCCATCGTCATCGACCGGAACAACGTCGTCCTCCGAGGGGCGGGAGCGGCGACCGTGATCCGGCTGGCGAACGGGGCGAACGCGCCCGTGCTGATCGTCGGTCAGACAGCGCCCGCGCCCACGGCGACGCGGCAGAGCATCCGCGTCTCCGACCTCACCATCGACGGCAACCGCGCCAACCAGACCTGTGAGTGCTGGAACGACTGCAGCCCGAGCTGCGCGAGCAATCCCATCCGCAACAACGGGATCACGATCCGCCGCGCCAACGACGTGTCGATCGAGCGGGTGACCATCCGCAACGCCCGCTCGGGCGGGCTGGTGACGGAACGGGTCTGCCGGCGGCTGGCGATCCGCGATCTCACCTCGTCCGGAAACCAGTTCGACGGCGTGGCGTCGTACGAGACCGAAGACAGCATCTTCTCGGGCCTCGAATTGACCGGCAACCTCGCCGCCGGCCTGTCGCTCGACCTCGGGTTCAATCACAACATCCTGAGCAACATTGTGATCCGAGACAGCGGCAAGGTCGGGATTTTCATGCGCTATTCCATCGACAATCTATTCGGGCTGATGCAGATCCAGAACAGCGGCGAGCATGGTATTTTCCTGGCCCAGGTGGAGACGGACGCGACCAAGCCGGCGGCCGGGAACACCTTCAACGGCGTCGTCGTGAAGGGGTCGAAGAGGTCCGGCATCCGGGTCAACGATCCCTCCTGCGTCAACAACTCGCTGGTCGGCTCGCAGCTCATCGCCAACGCGGATGGATGTGTCAGCGAGAGCGCGCCGGGCCTTCTGAAGCAGTCCGGCAATGTTTGCCGTTGATACTCGCCTCCGCCTCTCCCGCCGCCTCCCCTGGGAGCACCCGAAAAACCGGCTGACGATGGCGGTGGAGGAGCGGGCGGCGCGCGGGATGGAGACGATCGATCTCACGGAGACGAACCCCACGCGGGTAGGGCTCGTGGTTCCGGTGGAGGAGCTCAGCGGACTGCTCCGCCGGGGCGCGGAGACCACGTATGAGCCTCACCCGCGGGGGATTCCCGCGGCCCGCGAGGCTCTCGCCGAGCATCTCTCCACGCCGGGTGATCCGGTATCACCGGACGATCTGGTGCTGACCGCTTCGACGAGCGAGTCGTATTCCTTTCTGTTCAAGCTGCTCGCCGATCCCGGAGACGAGGTGCTGACCGCCGCACCGTCGTATCCGCTGCTCGACAGCCTGGCGGCGCTCGATTCGCTCGTCCTTCGTCACGTCTACCTGGAGCCCGGGCGGCGGTTCGCGCTCGATCCGGAGCGGGTCGAGCTTGTCTTCTCCGAGCGGACGCGAATGCTGGCGCTGATCCATCCGGGGAACCCCACCGGAACCTTCCTTTCGGTTCGGGAGCAGGCGGCGGTGCTCGGCCTCTGCGCGTCGCGCGGGCTGCCGCTGATCTCCGACGAGGTCTTCTTCGATTTCGGGCTTGTGGACGATCCGCTGCGGGCCGGTCCGGCGGCGGCTTCGGGGGAGGCTCTGGCGTTCTCGCTCGGGGGGTTGTCGAAGAGCGCCGGCCTGCCGGGTTGGAAGCTGGGATGGATCCGCGTGGGCGGTCCTCCCGACCTCCGGCGCCGGGCCCTGGAGGCCCTCGAAATGGTGGCGGACAGCTATCTCTCGGTAGCCACGCCGGTCCAGCGGGCCCTCCCGGGGGTGCTCGCCCTCGCGCCGCGCATCCGGGCCGAGATCCTGGGGCGGGTGCGCGGCAATCTCGCCACGCTCCGCGCGGCACTGGCCGGCGTGCCGTCGGCCGAGCTCTTCGAGCCCGCGGGAGGGTGGGCGGCGCTGCTCCGCGTCTCGCTGCCGGTCGCCGACGAGGAACTGGCGCTGGGGCTTCTCGATCGCTCCGGCACACTCGTCCAGCCGGGATATTTCTTCGATTTTCTGACGGATGATTTTCTGGTGCTGTCGCTCCTCCCGAAACCTGATCGGTTCGCGATGGGGGTGGAGCGGCTGGCGGATTTTCTACGGGGTTAGAGATTGCCGCTTCTTCGCCTCCAGCTCCTCCAGCGTCTTCGGCCAATCCTTCTTGAGGAGCTGCGACAAGGCCCGGTCCGCCAGCAGCCGCCCCCCGGTCTGGCAGGTGGGGCAGTAGTTGGCCTCGCTGTCGGCGTAGACGATCCGCTGCACCGGTGTGCCGCAGACGGGGCAGGGCTGGCCGAAACGGCCGTGGACGGCCATCTTGGGATGGAAGGCGGTCACCTTCTCGGGGAAGCCCTCGCCGGCCTCGGCGCGCAGGCGGGCGGTCCACTCGGTCAGCACGTCGCGAGTGGCCTGATAGAGGGTCTCCATCTCCTCGGGCGTGAGCGGGCCGGTGAGACGGAAAGGGGAGAGCCGCGCCCGGTGGAGGATCTCGTCCGAGTAGGAATTGCCGATGCCGCTCAGGAGGTGGGGATCGGTCAGGGCACGCTTCAAGGTATGGCTTTCCGAAGTGAGCGCCTCGCGGAAGGCGTCGAGGCCGGCGTCCAGGACCTCCAGGCCGCCGGGGTCGTAGGCGGCGAGCGCGGCCTCTCCCTGGACCAGATGGAGGGCGGCCCTCTTCTTCCCTCCCGCCTCGTTGAGCAGCAGGGTGCCGGTGGGGAAGTCGAAGGCCGCGAGGCCGATCTTGCCCGCGATCTTGGCACCGCGTGGCTTCCAGTGGAGCCGCCCCGTGATCATCAGGTGGAGCACCATGAACAGCTCCCCCTCGAAGCCGATCACGATGCGCTTGCCGAGCCGGCGGAGGTCCGTGACCCGCCGCCCGAGGAAGCTCGCGAGCGGCGGCTCGACCGTGCGCAGGAGGAAGGGGCTGGCCAGGCGGCCCCCCTCCAGCGGCTCGCCGAGGATCCGGGGGCGCAGCGCCTCCAAGTAGACCTCGACGTCCGGAAGCTCGGGCATGCGTCTATTCTAGGGCTACGTCCCTCTGAAAAGGGGAGCCTTGGAGCTGAGCCGGGGGATCGCGCGGCGGCACGGAAACGCCGTCCGTCTCTTGGGGGGAGCCTCTCCCATTTTTGGGGGAATGGTCCGTCTTTTTTGGGAGGCCCCTCGTCCGTTTGGGGAGAGGCCTCGTCTTTTTAGGGAGAGGGGTCTCCCCAAAGAGACGGGGCTCCGTCTTTTTCGGGAGACCCCTCGTCTTTTTTGGAC